>NZ_FOPV01000018.1 GCF_900113575.1 Nitrosospira sp. Nsp14 | reverse complement strand
AGCGCTTTCCCTCTTTCCTGATACTGAACTATTACCAAATTAACAACACTAAAGTATCGATAGCCCCGAAATACCCCTTGAAATACCGATACCAACACCAATATTACATATACTTTACATACCCACAACCCTGTAAAGACTATCCGCGAAGATCAGCCAAGTCAAGAAGTTTGTCAGGACCACAATACTCAGCAATACGTGTGCATGATAAATGCCTGATTTTCTCCCGCTACGCTAACCGCTCAGCCTTCTTCGCAAGCCTCTTATTCTTCTTATTTGTTAACGTAAAATCGGTTGTGCCATTTCCCAAGCTGCACCTGATCCGTGTTATTACAGTTCAATTACAGTAGCGCAACGGTTCGGCTGGAAGCATATTTTGTGCCAAACTTGCACCAGTTCTTTAAATCAAGAACTTGAAGCATCAACTGGCTTTTCCAGGTACGGTATGTAAGAAGCACCGACAACCTGACGTCCCCCTCCCGACCTGCTCCATAAGCGTTGCGATTAAATTCCTCGATCATTGCAATTGCCGCTCACGTCCCCGGTGTAGGGGCATAATTGTCTATTCCAATGGCGCCGCCCCATATCATGTCTATCATACGCGTCGCGCTTGATGTTCCTGTCAACACGTTATTCGACTATCTCCTACCCGATGACGAGGTAACCAGGGGGGATGTAGGCGCCCGTGTCCGTGTGCCGTTTGGCAAAAATGCCCTCACGGGCGTAATCATGGAGGTGATTCCCCATCCCCTCGTTCCGACACGCCGACTCCGCGCCGCCAGCCACGTCCTCCGCGATATTCCGCCGCTACCGAAGAACGTGCTCGATCTATTCAGATTTTGTAGCGAGTACTATCATCACCCCCTGGGCGAAGTCGTCATGAACGGATTGCCCACCAGGTTGCGCAGCAATAAGCCTTTTATAGAAGAATCGCATACTGATTTTCAATACCGCCTCACCCCGACAGGACAATCAACTGATCTATCAGCCATTCCCGTCCGGAGCGTCGTCAAGCGCAGGCTCTTGGCGCGCCTGAAAGAACAGGACGCGATCAGTATGACTGAGACAAGAGAAGTATCCAGCCGAGCTGTTGGAGCAATCAAGGAATTCATGGCTTCAGGCTGGGTGGAAGAAATCCTGGTTCCTCCTGGCGGCAGCCGCCTCTTCGAGGAATCGGCTGGATTGCCCGTGCTGACCCCGGCCCAGCAAAGCGCCGTCAATGCCATTGCGGCGAAAACGAGTGAGTTCAACGCTTGGCTATTGCATGGCGTCACCGGGAGCGGAAAAACCGAGGTATACCTGCGCCTAATATCGCTTCTACTACGGCAGGGGCGGCAGACGCTCGTGCTCGTACCGGAAATCAACCTCACGCCACAATTGGAAGCGAGCTTCCGTACACGCTTTCCCTCCATACGGATGGTAAGCCTCCACAGCGCGCTCAATGCGTCGGAGCGCGCGGTCGGCTGGCTGCAAGCGCAACAGGCAGAGGCTCAGCTCATCTTGGGGACGCGCTTGGCAGTTTTTACACCCCTGCCAAAACTGGGATTGATAATCGTGGACGAAGAGCACGATGCCTCATTCAAGCAGCAGGAGGGCTTGCGCTATTCTGCCCGGGATGTGGCTGTGTTTCGCGCCAAGCAAGCGAATGTGCCAGTGATATTGGGTTCGGCCACCCCTTCGCTTGAAAGTTACTATGCGGCCCTGAGCGGCCGCTACACCATGCTCAGGCTACCGTTCCGCGCAGCAAAGAACGCGTCGCTGCCCGTGGTGCGCTATATTGACACGCGTAAGGCCAAATCGGAGGATGGTCTAATGGCGCCCGTAATCGCCGCCCTTGAGCGTTGTTTGGCGTTAAACCAGCAAAGTCTTGTTTTTATAAACCGGCGCGGCTATGCGCCAGTATTGCTGTGCAAATCGTGCGGATGGTCTGCGGCTTGCCACCGCTGCGCCAGCCGCCTCGTGGTACACCTGCGCGAGAAACAAATGCGTTGCCACCATTGCGGCCACCGGGAGGCTGTCCCCAACGCCTGCCCCGAATGCGGAGATCAGGATATCGCCCCTTTTGGGCATGGCACACAACGAGTGGCAGCCACGCTGGAAGAACGCTTTCCCGATGCACGCATCATGCGAATCGATCGCGATAGCACGCGGCGCAAGGATGCGTGGCAACAGATGCTGAAAGACATCCAGGAAAAACGTGTGGATATTCTCGTCGGGACCCAAATCATGGCCAAAGGGCATGATTTTCCCAATTTAGCGCTGGTGGCCATACTGAACTCGGATGCCTCGCTATACAGTACCGATTTTCGCGCCTCGGAACGTTTGTTTGCCCAACTGATGCAAGTAGCGGGGCGGGCCGGGCGCGCGGGCATTGAAGGAGAAGTCTTGATTCAGACAGAATTCGCAGGTCATCCGCTGTACCATGCGCTTCAGAAGCAGGATTATGACGCGCTTGCCCGAACGTTGCTGGAAGAGAGAAGAACGGCAGGCTTTCCTCCCTTCGTGTATCAGGCTTTATTGCGAGCGGAGGCACCGGAAATTTCCGCAACCCTGAGTTTTCTCAAGAGCGCGGCAGCAGTTGCCCAGGCGCCAGAAGAGGTCGAAGTATTCGATCCTGTACCAGCCCAGATGTCACGCCTCAAGGGGATGGAGCGGGCATGTTTGCTGGCGCAGTCCGCCTCCCGCAAGAAGCTGCAGACGTTCCTTGCCGGGTGGAGATCACGACTTGATGCGCTTCCCAGCCGCAAGGTACGTTGGACACTAGACGTGGATCCGCTTGAATTTTGAGAACACCCGACCCTACGTCGAATGCATGGGTGACGCGTCGCCGGCGGTTCTGTTGCCTCCGCTATAACCGGCACACGGCGCAGCAACAACGCATGAGGCCGGAAGATTTTGTTTTATACTCGCGTTCTTTTAAAAGGAAAAGTTTGGAAAGATTCTTCTTTCCATTCGCTGCAAGACAATGGCAACCATCCCAAATAACAGTGAGCCGGTTGAAAACGCCAACACCACCTGGTCAGGGCGGTTCGAGGAACCGGTTTCCGAATTGGTGCAGCGGTATACCGCATCGATTAATTTTGACCAGCGGCTCGCTGAGTATGATATTCAGGGGTCTCTCGCGCACGCCCGCATGTTGGCGGCCGGAAGCATAATTGGTGCGGATGATCTGGCTGCGATCGAAGCCGGCTTGGGTCAGATCCTGAATGAAGTACGGCGCGGGCAGTTCGTCTGGAAACTGGAACTGGAAGACGT
This sequence comes from Nitrosospira sp. Nsp14, assembly GCF_900113575.1. Lineage (GTDB taxonomy): Bacteria > Pseudomonadota > Gammaproteobacteria > Burkholderiales > Nitrosomonadaceae > Nitrosospira. The sequence continues at coordinate 85,085 of NZ_FOPV01000018.1, read as the reverse complement.
GCATCTCAATATCGAGAAACGTCTCACCACACTTATTGGAGACGCGGGCAAGCGCCTCCATACTGCACGATCTCGTAATGATCAGGTGGCGACTGATGTGCGCCTTTATCTGCGTGCTGCGATTGACAGCATTATCGATCTCATCCATGCATTGCAGCGCGCCTTGCTTGATCTGGCTGAAGCGCATGTGGACACTGTGATGCCCGGCTTCACGCATTTGCAAGTTGCGCAGCCTGTAGTCTTTGGCCACCACATCATGGCGTATTTTGAAATGCTCAAGCGGGACGTGCAACGCATGTCCGACTGCAGGAAGCGGGTAAACAAACTGCCCTTGGGCGCCGCGGCGCTGGCAGGAACCAGTTATCCCATTAATCGTGAAATGGTAGCGCGCCAACTAGGTTTTGACGGCGTCTGTGAGAATTCCCTCGACGCTGTTTCGGACCGGGATTTTGCCATCGAATTCTGTGCGGCGGCTGCGCTGGTCATGACGCACCTGTCACGCCTATCGGAAGAGTTAATCTTATGGATGAGCCCCTCGTTTGGATTTATTGAGCTCGCTGACAGGTTCTGTACCGGCTCATCCATCATGCCGCAAAAAAAGAATCCCGATGTGCCTGAGCTGGTGCGTGGCAAGAGCGGGCGCGTCAATGGCCATCTCGTTGCCCTGCTCACGCTGATGAAGGCTCAGCCGCTGGCATACAACAAGGATAATCAGGAAGACAAGGAGCCGCTGTTTGATACCGTGGACACACTCTTGGATACGCTGCGAATTTATGCCGAGCTTATGACTGGCATCCGCGTCAACCGGGAAGCGATGCGGGAAGCAGCAATGCGTGGCTACGCCACGGCAACCGATCTGGCCGATTACCTGACAAAAAAAGGAATGCCTTTCCGTGAGGCGCACGAGGCAGTGGCCCAGGCCGTACGCTTTGCCAATAAAAGCGGCCGAGACCTGAGTGCGCTCACCCTGGCGGAATTGCGGCAATTTTCCAGTCTGATTGACGGCGATATCTTTGCGGTGCTGACGCTCGAGGGGTCGGTCAATAGCCGCGATCACGTCGGGGGGACAGCCCCGGCACAGGTGAGTGCGGCGATTGCAAACGCCAGAACGTGGCTTGCCTGAGCTAAAAATCTGCAAACGGGTGCCGGACTAGATGTCAGCATGGACTGAAATCAGCGCGCAGATCTCCAGTTCCGAAGGTATTTCATTTGCCGTGGAGACAGTTGCTCCGATCGGAGGTGGCTGCATCAATCGCGCGCATCGAGTCGAAGGCGGCGGCCGCCGTTTCTTTGTCAAACTGAACAGTGCCCCTGCCGCTGCGATGTTCGAGGCAGAGGCGGCGGGACTCCAGAAAATTCTAACCACCGGCACCTTGCGCGCCCCTGCGCCGGTATGTTGGGGTAAAAATAGCGCTGAGGCGTGGCTGGTGCTGGAGTATTTGGAGATGAATGATACTGGCCAGCGCGACGCGGCTGCCTTTGGACGGGGGCTGGCCGCCATGCACCGGTTCTCTTCCCAGGAATTCGGGTGGGAACGCGACAATACCATCGGCTCGACACCCCAAATCAATAAATTCTCATCCAACTGGGTCAGGTTCTGGCTGGAATGCCGCCTGGGTTACCAGTTGCAGTTGGCTAAAGCGAACGGCTACAGCGGGAGGCTACAGAAACAGGGCGAGCAATTGATGGAGCAGCTCGACTGCTTTTTTCCCGGTTCGCCGCCGGTTCCCTCACTATTGCACGGCGATCTATGGGCGGGCAATTATAGTTTCGACGCATCGGCACGGCCAGTGGTATTCGATCCGGCGGTGTACTATGGCGATCGTGAGACGGATATCGCCATGACCGAGCTATTTGGCGGGTTCCCCGGTGCTTTTTATGCGGCCTACCGTGAGGCCTACCCGCTGGACCCGGAGTACGAAACCCGTAAAACGCTCTACAATCTCTACCACATACTGAACCATCTCAATCTTTTCGGCGGGGGCTACCTTCGCCAAGCGGAACAAATGATGGGCAGGCTGTTGGCGGAACTCAGCTAGTAAGTCAGCTAATACCCGCCCAATCCGCGGCGCGGTGCTCACCCGCCCAGTGGAACTGAATATTTCTTTAATTGGACGGCCCCGCGCAGCAATACGCCTATCAACAATGCCTCATGCGCATTGAAATACCAGTCCCGCATGCTCCCGCATCCGGTGGAAGCGGATGGCTTTCCAGCTTTCCTCGGCAACGCTTAATTCTGCGCCAAACGATGCAAGGAAGGCTGGAGCATCCACAGCGTCATAAGCGATCCGATGCGCGTTGGCATCTATAAATCGATTGAGTTCGCGTTCGTCCTCGCTGGTAACCCAGCGAGCAAGCTGGAACTTGGAGGAGACCAGCCTCGCCTCGACGCCATACTCATGCTTGAGCCGGTGTGCCACTACCTCGAACTGAAGAGCGCCTATCGCGCCCAACAGTAAAGTACTGCTGGAATGGGGCCTAAATACCTGGATGGCCCCCTCCTCGCCCAATTGGGCAAGTCCCAACTTGAGCTGCTTGCTTCGCATCGGGTCCGCAATTTCGACTGTCTGAAATATTTCCGGAGCAAAAAAAGGCAGGCCGGTAAATTGTAGCCGCTCACCTTCTGTCAAAGTGTCACCTAACTGTAGCGTTCCGTGATTGGGAATGCCGATGATATCGCCGGGATAGGCGATGTCGAGTAAATCTCGCCGCTGGGAGAGAAACGATACTACCCCATTGGTCCGGATGTCCTTGTCGTTGCGCACGATTTTTAGATTCATTCCGCGCTCGAAACGCCCCGAGCAGATCCGGACAAAGGCGATACGGTCCCGATGTGCTGGGTTCATGTTGGCCTGAATCTTGAAGACGACACCGGAAAACCTGCGCTCGCTCGGTTGCACCTCGCGCTGCAAGGCCATGCGCGATCGCGGCGACGGTGCAAGGCCAACCAATGCATCAAGAACTTCGCGGACGCCGAAGTTATTGATGGCCGAGCCGAAAAATACCGGGGTCTGCCTGCCGGCAAGGAAAGCGGCGTGATCGAATTCAGGGGAAGCACCGCGTATAAGCTCGATTTCCTGCCGCAGTTCAGTAGCGGAATTGCCAAACCGAAGCGCAATCGCAGGGTTATCCAGGCCGGTGATGATTTCGTCGTCCTCATCCAGCCTATCCGATCCGGGACGAAACACGCGCATTCGATCGCGTTGCAAATCGAACACTCCGCTAAACCCGCGACCCATGCCGACCGGCCATGTAAACGGTACAGCCGACATATGCAGCGTTCTCTCAATCTCATCAATAAGATCCAGCGGCGCTTGTACCTCCCGGTCCATTTTATTGATGAATGTGAGAATGGGGGTATTGCGTGCGCGGCACACCTCCAGCAAGCGTAACGTCTGCGCTTCCACACCGTTGGCGGCATCGATCACCATAAGTGCAGCGTCCACGGCAGTAAGGACGCGATACGTATCTTCCGAGAAATCCTGGTGCCCCGGCGTATCCAGCAGATTAATGACGCAATCTTCATACTCCATCTGCATGACCGAGCTGGCGACCGAGATACCGCGCTGCTTTTCGATCTCCATCCAGTCAGAGGTGGCGTGCCGGCTCGCCTTGCGTGCCTTGACGCTGCCCGCGATATGAATCGCGCCAGCGAATAAAAGCAGTTTTTCGGTAAGCGTCGTTTTACCTGCATCGGGATGCGAAATTATTGCGAACGTGCGACGCCGCGTCACTTCGTGACTGACCATTTCTGGATATTCCTTATGCTTGCTGAGAATCTTCTTCCTGAGGATACAGATAGCAACGCGTGGTATGCGTTGGACTGAATGTGCTTGTTGCGGGATAGACTTCGCGGCAGATGGGCATGGCGTGCGGGCAGCGCGGATGAAAGTGACAACCGGCGGGCGGATTCGCGGGTGAAGGTAGATCGCCACGCAAATGAATAACAGGACGCTTGCTTTCAAGCTCGATCACCGGGACGGCAGACAGAAGGGCTTGCGTATAAGGATGCCTGGGACTGGTCAACACCTCATCCACGGTTCCGCGTTCTACAATTCTTCCCAAATACATGACGGCCACTTCATCCGCGAGATATTCAACCACGGAAATATTATGAGTAATGAATAGATAAGCCAGACCCAGATTGGTTTGCAATTCCTTCAGCAGATTCAAAATCTGGGCTTGCACCGATACATCGAGCGCACTGGTAGGTTCGTCGCAAACGATAAGCTTCGGGTTGACAGCCAACGCTCGCGCGATAGCAATACGTTGACGCTGGCCACCCGAAAACTCATGCGGATAACGCCACTTGGTTTCGCGCGGCAACCCGACGCTTTCCAGCAGAGCATCAATTCTTTTTCCCTGAAGTTCCTTACGCTGGCGTCTCTTTAGTTGAGATGCGCCGCGCTGACGCCCGTCATTATCTTCCCCGTTGGCATCCTCGACATGAAGGGAATTTATCCCTTCTTCGATAATGTCGACAACGCGCATTCTCGGATTTAGCGAGGAATACGGATCCTGGAATATAAGCTGGAAGTCGGCGCGCAGGCGGCGGAGGCGGTCACGCTTCATCCCGACCAGCTCCAGTCCGTTGTAGCGCACACTACCCGACGTGGTTGGAATAAGCTGCAGGATGCCCTTCCCGACTGTTGTTTTCCCGCAGCCGGATTCGCCTACCAGCGCCAGCGTCTTTCCACGGCAAATCTGCAGTGATACGCCATCCACGGCCCTGACGTGACCGACCACACTTTTCATCAGCCCCTTGCGAATGGGAAAGTGTACCTTCAGGTCTGAGACGGACAATAAACATGCGTCGTCGGTTGCAGCGGCGTTACGCACCATGGCCCCGGCCGCAGACTCATGCAAAGCGTCTGTTTTGTCAAGTATATTCTCCGCAGGCTGGGACGGGGCAACTCCCCTATCTATCCATGAGGGAGTATCGCGATTAAAAAGATGACATCTTACGTGATGTTCCCCGGCTACAATAGCCCATCCCGGAGCTGCCTCATGGCATAACTCCCACGCATGGTCGCAGCGGTCCGCGAACCGGCAGCCGGCAAATTCCTGCGATAAGGGCGGTACGTTTCCGTTTATTGCCGCCAGGCGCAAACCCTGCCGACGCCTGTCTCTTCCCGGCAGGGAAGCGAGCAATTTACGTGAGTAGGGGTGCGCGGGACCGCGGAAAAACGCCTCCCGCGGTGCAGTCTCCACGATTTCCCCGGCATACATTATTCCCACCCGATGCGCCGTCTCAGCGGCAACCCCGAGATCGTGCGTAATGAGCAGGATCGCCATCCCGTTGCGCTGTTGGAGGCTGCGCATGAGATCGAGCACTTGGGCCTGAATGGTGACATCCAGGGCGGTCGTGGGCTCATCGGCGATAAGCAGCTCTGGCTCTCCCGCCAGCGCCATGGCTATCATCATCCGCTGTTTCATTCCACCTGAAAACTGAAATGGATATTCATGCATGCGGCGCGGAGCGTCGGGTATTCCCACTTGATTCAAGATTTCCAGGGTACGCTTTTGCTCGGTTACTCCGTGAAGATCGAAATGACGGCGTAGGACCTCGCCAATTTGTGCCGCGACCGTCATGACGGGATTCAGGCTAAGCATCGGCTCCTGGAAAATCATACTGATGCGCCTTCCCCGTATATTGCGCATGGCCGCCTCTGGCAGAAGAAGCAGATCCTTTTCGCCCAGTCTCACAGATCCTCTCACGATTTCACCCGAATCTGGAAGAAGCCGCATCACGGAGAGTGCCGTCATGGATTTGCCTGAGCCGGATTCCCCCAGCAAGGCGAAAGTCTCGCCTTTTCCAATCTCCAGCGTAAGCCCATCCACTGCGCGCACGGCCGTTGTCTCCGTATGGAGAACAGTTTCGAGATTTTGTATTCTCAGCACCGCGCTCATCGAGAAAAGGAATCGTTGGGCCCCGCGGCAGCAGCGATGTCCGCTGCCGGCTCTTGTTTGCGTTTCCGGGGGAAGGCTCTAATCCTTGTCGGCAATGTCCTGGCCCGAGGGTCAAAAGCGTTCTGTACCGCATCGGCAAACATATTGGCACTCAATACCAATGCGAACATGAAACTGAACGCCGCGAGTAATGCCCACCACACCATCGGCTCACGCGCCATTTCCATGCGCGCCGCGTTGATCATGGTGCCGAAACTGATCATAGAGGGATCGACGCCCACACCCACGTAAGACAGCACGGCCTCGGCGAGGACGAGACCGCTGAAATCCATCACGGTTGATATCAACACGATGTGCATCACGTTTGGAAGTATGTGACGGCTGATAATTCGCCAATGAGACACCCCGAAAGCATGGGCCGCTTGAATATACTCCATCTCCCTCAGTTTCAGGGTTTCGCCACGCAGCAAGCGACATAAACCGGTCCAGCTTGTCACCCCAAGTATGACGCACAGAAACAACAGGCGCAGATCGGCCCGTGCCGCAACCGTATCAAACAGCTCCGGTCGAGTTTCGATGTATACCTGCATCATCAATACGGCAGCGGCGATCAGCAAAACGCTGGGAATTGAACTGAGCGTCGTATACAGGTATTGAATCACATCATCCACCCAGCCACGGAAATATCCTGCGGTGATGCCCAGGAGCAACGCAAAAGGCAGCATCATTAATGTGGTAAGCGTGCCGATCACAAGCCCGGTGCGAATGCTTTTCAGCGACAGATAAAAAACGTCCTGCCCCACCTTGTCGGTGCCGAAGATATGGTAATTGCCGCATAACGCCAGTGCTGCGCCGCTCAGTAATAGCATCAACGCAAGAGTGATACAAACAGCATACCAAGGGGTCGGGGTCGTACGGCGCCATATGGCGGCCAGTGCGGACATGAACGTTTCGTTCCTTTGCCGCGCCAGCCTCGCAGCCAGTAAGGTGACCAACAGCGACCACACCAGCATTCCTGCGCCCGCGCCTGCCGCAGCTCTCGAGGCAACGTCGGGCACCAGCTGCGTTTCCGGATCCTGCAGATGCGCTCCGCCGTACTTCAAGCGGGGAAACTCCCGCGTTTGTCCCCCATCCGGAAGCTCCACCATCTCGCGAGCGTAAAGGTGAGCGGCAAACGGCGCCGAATAGGTTTTTTCCACCCGCGTGCGGAGCGGTGTTGCGATGATGTCCAGCACGCTCAGCACGTCGACGCTGTAAGCTGTTTCACGGGCCCCACCGTTGTCGTGTTCGACGATAGGGCGCATATGCACGGTATCGAGTAATCCGACAGCGACAAAGAAGATCAGTACCACGAGCGCGGCCATGCCGCTTGCGCTGTGGCCCACGCGCCGCCACGGCACCAAAAGATATTCGTTGCGCCGTATGTGCCAGACAAGCACGAGCACGACCGCCACCAACAGGTAGACGAGCGCGTCGGTCCATAGGATTACAGGTTTGAAAGGCATGGCAACTGTCGCGGGTGCACCATCATTCCAGTCGTATCCGGGGGTCGACCAGCGTATAGGAAATATCCGTCAATATCAGCCCGACTATATAGAGCAGCGATCCTAGGAAAACCATCGCGCGTACCACCGCGAAATCCTGCGAATTGATCGCGTCGATGGTATAACTGCCCAACCCTGGGATACCAAAGAAAGATTCGGCAATGAGGCTGCCGAGAAACAGAAGGGGGATCACGACGACTGTTCCCGTGAGGATCGGAATGAGCGCATTTCTCAGCACATGGCCAAACAACACGACATTTTCCGACAAACCTTTAGCACGGGCGGTTCGCACGTAATCCTTGCTCATTTCTTCCAGAAAGATCGTGCGGTACCAGCGCGTATTGCCCCCGGCCCCGCTAACCACGCCGATAATCACAGGCAATATAAGGAACTTGGTAGCGTCAACGCCATATCCATAGCCGGAAATGGGCACGAGATGCCATAGTTTGCTTATCAGGAACTGCCCGCCGATAATATAGAACAAACTGGAGATGGACATTAGCGCGACGCATAGTACCACTCCCCAGAAATCCACATACGTCGCCCGAAAGAACACCATCGTCAATGCGAACACGATGTAGACGCCGAGTCCCAGCACGAAAACCGGCAGCGCGATCGAAAGACTGGGCATCATCCGTTTTTTTATCTCGTGAGCAATATCGCGCCCGTCATCCGCTCGGCCGAAACGGAACGCGAACATGGCGATCGACTTCTCAAAAAAAACCGTGCGTGTCAGTTTGGCCCACCCTTGCTCCGCATTATTGAACATCAGCGGCTTGTCGTAGCCGCGCTCCTGCTTCCACCTGCCGATGGCCTCGGGCGTGACGCGCTTGATCCCCAGCTGCATGCGTGCCATGTCGTCAGGCGTGTTGACTACGAAAAACAAGGTAAATGTAATCAGATTGACGCCGATCAGAATGGGAATCGCATAAAACAAGCGCCGGATAATATAGTTAAGCATCTATTCCCTGTGCGCGGGCGATGGCAAAAGCGGCTGGATGCCACTGTTCGAGATACCCGCGCTCCGCTCTCTGCGCCGGTAGACCACTACCGCGGGGATCAAGCTTGCGAGCAGCACCACGACTACCAGCGTAATGGGCCCCAACACTGGTTCATTCCATTCGCGCCGCTTCTGTGCTCTCAAGCTGCCGTCTATCCGATAGTATTTCATGTTGTTGTGCGACAACCTGTTCGGCTCAACATTGCTGTACCAAGCGTGATACAACCCGTAATCTTTTGGGTGATAACCCCACAGCCACGGGGCGTCGCGACGAAGGATATTTACCATGCGGTCGATAATATGCTGGCGCTCGGGGCCATTTTCCATATTCTTCATTTGCTCAAACAATCGGTCGTATTCCGAGTTGGAGTAGTTCGCCGCGTTTTCACCTTCGCTCCCCGTCTTTTGCTGCGGCCCGTGCAGAAGGAACAGGAAGTTCTCGGCGTCCGGGTAGTCGGCGTTCCATCCCCATTCGAAAATCTGAGCATTGCCCTTGCGTATCTTGTCCTGGAAGCGGTTGTAGTCTGTACTTCGGACCACGAGCTGAATGTTGAGTTTCTGGAACTGTTTGCGCATCCAGTCGAGACTGGATTTATCCTCGGCACCGCGCGCGGTCACGTCAAAGTACAGCACCAAGGGTGCGCCCGTCCTAGCATCCATGCCGTTCGGGTAGCCTGCCTCAGCCATCAATGTTTTCGCGGCTTCGATGGGTTTGCGCCGGGCACGTCCATTTACCCAGTCGTACACCACCGGATTGATGCCTTCCTTGCCTTCGCGATGCCCAGCGATGCCGGGCGGGATGGGCCCTTGCGCAGGAATGCCACGTCCGTTGGCAAATATGGACACATACTCCTCGTAATCCACGGCAATTGAGATTGCCTGCCGCAGCTTTCTTGCCGCTACCCGCCCCTGCTTACCCACCCCGCCTACCACCGGATCCAGCATATTGAAACCCATGTAGTTGGTGGAAGCCGCAACAGCTGTCTCCAGACGAATGCCCTGCTGCTTCATTGCCTCTGTCACGGTGGCCTCTCCCTGTCCCGTCAGTTGTACCGCCTGATCAAAACTGTCCGAGCCAATGCCAGAAGCGTCATAATAGCCCTGAAGGAACTTGTTCCAGCGGGGGATACTTTCCTTGTCGCGGCTGAAGACGACTTTTTCGACGAAGGGCAGCGGCTTTCCCGCGTCCTTCAGCAAACCGGCTTCTTCGTCGTCGGGCATGCCTTCCGTTGGGTACGTCTCGCCATGAAAGTTAGGGTTTCGTTCCAGTATCATCACACGATTAGGATCGTTTTCCGTCAACATATAGGGTCCCGTACCCACGGGGTACCAGTCCAGGGTGATATTTTTTTCCGCCAATCCAGGCTGAGTATAAAAACGCTCCGCCTCCCATGGAATGGGAGCGAAAAAGGGCATCGCCAGCCAGTACATGAACTGGGGATATTTACCCTTGATCTTGATGCGGTAGGTATGCGTGTCCACTACCTGCGCGCCTTCCAGCGGGAAGCTGTTGAGGTCCAGATAGGCGTCTTTATCCGATAGACCAGATTGCCCCGCGGCGGCCTGCAACGTTGCGGAATATTCCTTAAGACCAACGATGTAGTCGGACATCAAGCTGAAAATAGGGGAATGAAGCTTTGGATGCGCCAGTCGTTTAACCTGAAAAACATAATCCTGAGCCGTGAGTTCGCGAGAGCCGCTATGGGGAAAATCGCTCAGCTTATGAACCCCGGCCAAGTCCTTTGCTTCCAGGGCATGATAGAAGAACTCGCCACCTTCATTCCTGGCAAACGCTGGATGAGGCTGGTAACGGATGCCCGGCTTGATGGAAATTTCATAAACGGTGTAAGCGATTTGTGCAGGATCGACATCATCCTTCAACTGCTCCCCATTCTGGTCGAAATATTGCACCACCGGCATTTTTGCTGCCGCGGATGGGATCAGTTCGTACGGGCGCTTCAGGTAATGGTATTGCAAAGGCGGCTCGTAAATTTGCGCAGTAAACAGAATTTCGTTGGAGCTGTATGATTGAACCGGATCCAAATGCTTGGGTCGTTCCGCAAAGGCGCTGTAGAGAATATTTTTTTCTGCGTCGGCAGCAGGATAGGGACTGTTCCAAGGGTTGCCGCCGCACGCGCTAACCAGCATTACCATCAATGCCGGAAGATATTTGAGAAAAACCGGGCCAACGCGTCCTTGAACCGCCCTGCGTGAAATGCCGCGTGGGGCAGCCAGGTGTTTGAAGTTGAAAGGGCTGATAGAAAAAAGTTTACCGCTCCGCCCCCTCTGGCGCCGCACCGAACGCCAACCGGCCCTGATCGTACCGGAACCCCCATTAGGGACGCCGCCCGGTTTTCGGGCACCAGCTTTCCACGTGGAAAGCTTCAAAATGAGGTTGCATAATACGGACCGGCCGCACCAGCGTTTTTCTCTGCTCTGCGACATTCCGCTTCCCCACATCGCCGCTGCGCCCGCTGCTGGCCCAGCCGGCGATTTATTGAGACGCTCCGTTAACACTGCCTTCATTGACGCAAGTTTAGCGTATAACTGACATTGCGATTGTCTGCTGAAAAGGCAAAACCCGATGATTCCACAAGCGCGATTAACTTGACGCTATAATCTCCCGGATCGTTTAATACATCGCTAGGACCTGACATGACACTGCTCGCCAATAAGCGCATTCTCATCGCTGGATTGCTCAGTAATCGCTCCATTGCATATGGAATTGCAAAGGCAATGCATCGCGAAGGCGCGAAATTGGCTTTCACTTATCAGGGAGAGGGCATCCGCGAACGCGTTGCAAAGCTAATTACGGAGTTTGACAGCGATTTACTATTTCCGTGCGACGTTTCCGACGATGCGCAAATTGCGAACTGCTTCGATAACCTGGGAAAACACTGGGATGGCCTTGATGGCATCGTTCATTCCATCGCTTTTGCCCCGCGTGAAGCCTTAAGCGGAGACTACCTCGAAAGTGTCAATCGGGAGGCTTTTCGCATCGCCCACGATGTAAGTTCCTATAGCTTCGCCGCTTTGGCCAAAGCCGGCCTGCCGCTAATGGAGGACAGGAAGGGTTCCCTTCTCACACTGACTTATCTCGGTTCAACTCGAGTGATGCCGAGTTACAACGTTATGGGCTTGGCCAAGGCAAGCCTTGAGGCAAACGTGCGCTTCATGGCTGCCAGCCTCGGCCCCAAGGGCATACGAGTCAACGCCATTTCCGCCGGACCGATCAAAACGTTGGCGGCCGCCGGAATCGGGAGCTTTGGAAAATTGCTCAGTTATACTGAAAAGGTAGCGCCGCTACGTCGAAATGTCTCCATCATGGAAGTAGGCAATGCGGCCGCCTTTTTGTGCAGCGACCTTGCCAGCGGCATCACCGGAGAAGTTACCCACGTGGACGCGGGATTCAACACGGTCGCATTTGACCTCATGGAATCATGATCTGAAATACGGTCTAGTTCACATTCCCGAGCGAAACATCGTACCGTGTCCTGACGCCGGCCAGATAAGACGAGAGCTCCTCCTGGGTCAGCACCTGTTGCAGCTGTTTCGCAAAAGCTTTGCGCGTAGCCGGGTCTGGCACATCCGGCTGAATGACACGATTGACTCGAATCAACGTGAAAACCCCCTGGGAATTTTCCACGCCGCTGTAGGATGGCAGTGCGGCCGCGTCAGCCTTGAATATCGCACGCAGCGTGTCATTATCAAGGCCCTGGGGCTCCTTTCGAGATACCCGTTGAACAGCGCCCCAGGAAATATCCGAACCTTTTCCAGCATGAAGTTGCGCAAGCTTTTCCTTTCCTTCCTTACCCGCGAGGGCTCGAGCTTCCTGCTGCGCCACGAGCGCGGAAATTTTATCCTTCAGCTCAGCAATAGTCTGCATGCGGGTGGGCCGGTGATCCAGCACCCTTGCCGCGACCAGTGTGTTAGGCGCAACCTCGACCGCTTCGGTATTACGTTTGCCCTTCACCGCGTCGTCCGAGAATATCCCCTGTAGCAACCTTCCGGTTAAGTACGGCGGTTCGCCCGCGTCTTTGCCTATCCAGCCGCTACGCTGAAGGGATAAGCCAAATTTCTCCGCAGCGGGCTGAAGGCTATCGCTCTGCTCATACACCAGATTGCTGAAACCATCCGCCATTTCGGCGAAAAGTTTTGCAGCTTTTTCCTTTTTTAGTTGCTCCTCTACCTGGCCCCTTACCTCATTAAAATCAATTGACTTCGCGTCCTTTATCGCCGTGAGCTTAATGACGTGAAAACCAAAATCGGTCTCGACGATATCACTGACCTCGTCCGGCTTCATCTGGAAAACAGCATCCTCAAAGGCCTTGACCATCATGTTGCGTCCAAAATAGCCGAGATCGCCTCCGGTCGCCGCCGAGCCCGGGTCTTGGGAATGCTGCTTGGCTAGCTCCGCAAAACGTTGTGGAGCTTTCTTTACTTGTACGAGCAATTGCTCGGCTTTGGCGCGCGCTGCCTGCCTCTCCGCATCCGGGGCGGAAGCCGGCGCGCTCAACAGGATATGGCTCGCACGACGCTCTTCAGTCTGGCCGAACTCGCTCTTGTGCTCCTCAAAATATTTCATCGCCTCTTCGGTGCTCACCGGAGTGCGTTCCGCCAATTTTTCCAGGGAAAGCACGGCATATTCCACTTGCGCTTGTTCCGGCAACTGAAACTCGGCCTGGTGGGAGTCGTAATAAGCTTTAATGGCTGTTTCGTCCGGTTTGACTCGCGCCAGGAATGCCGCCGGCAGTATTTGAACAAGACTGATTTCGCGCTGTTCCTCGCTCAGTCGCATCAATTTCTGCGCCACTGTGGCTGAAACGAAGCCATTCTCGCTGTAAGGCGCAATCAGTTGCTGGCGCATGAGTTCTTGCCGTACGCGCGCTTCAAATGTTCGTGGTGTCATCCCCTGGCCCCGCAGCAATTCTTCGTAGCGCTGTTTCGAAAACTTGCCATCTTCCTGAAAAGCGGAGATGTTTTGTATCATCTCCACAAGTTGCGGATCGAGTACGGCGAGGCCCGCGCCAGATGCTTCGTGCTTTAACAGGCGCTGTTGAATCAATCCTTCCAGTACTGCTGATCGCACTTCGGGCCTGTCCAGCATGGCATCGTTAAAATTCTCTCCCATCGTGGCTCGCATGCTTTCCTGCTGATTGCGCATTGCCTGGTCGAATTCCTGACGCTGAATTCTTTCGCCTGCCGCCAAGGCGACGTAGTCTTCACCTTCGTTGCTGCGATATGACTCGACGCCCCAGAACAGGAATGGCAGGACGGCAAGTCCCATGATGATCTGGACGATCCGTCTTTTTCTATGGACAAAATCAAACATTAATGGAGAAAAATGAACAAAAAAGGCGAACTTGCGTTCGCCCTGGTTTAGCAAAAATTTGGCGGAGTGGACGGGACTCGAACCCGCGACCCCCGGCGTGACAGGCCGGTATTCTAACCAACTGAACTACCACTCCAACAACCTAAAACTTTCACTGGTGGGTGCTGACGGGGTCGAACCGCCGACATTCGCCTTGTAAGGGCGACGCTCTACCAACTGAGCTAAGCACCCCGTCTAAAAGAGTTCTAGTTTACTGCATCCTTGAGCGCCTTGCCAGCGCTGAATTTCGGGACTTTCGCGGCCTTGATTTTGATCGCTGCGCCCGTGCGGGGATTACGGCCAGTACGCGCCGCGCGCTTGCCCACTCGAAAGGTTCCAAACCCGACTAGGGTTACACTCTGGCCTTTCTTGAGCGCGTCTTTGATTGCGGACAATGCGCCGTCCAACGCTTGTCCCGCAGAGGCTTTGGAAATGTCGGAAGACTTGGCAATGGCATCGATGAGTTCGGCTTTATTCACGTGATTCCCCTTTCATTATTGTTAAAATAGTTTCAACCCTGTAATCGGTTTATATCAAGCCGCTTGTGCCTGGTCAAGAATATTCAGAATAAAAACGGGCCCCAATAGCAACACTGGGGTCTGCCCCCGCCTCGCCGTCGAACCCGCAGTACATTTTTTCCTAGTGTTTGATGACCGTACTGGTTACGTCCCCTTCGACCGCGACAGGCGCGGGAACAGCCGAGGTAGAGGCTGGGAGCGGTTCCGGCTTCCGTTCCAGGGCAAAATCGAGCACCTGATCGATCCATTTCACCGGGTGGATATCCAGACGGTTTTTGATGTTCTCCGGAATCTCCGTCAAATCCTTAACGTTGTCTTCGGGAATCAAGACTGTTTTAATACCTCCGCGGTGCGCCGCCAACAGTTTTTCCTTAAGTCCGCCGATAGGAAGCACCTCGCCCCTCAATGTGATTTCACCCGTCATCGCGACCGCTGCTCGAGCGGCAATGCCCGTAAGTGCCGATACCATAGCGATACAAATACCGATTCCAGCGCTGGGGCCGTCCTTCGGCGTCGCCCCCTCTGGCAAATGGATATGAATATCGCTCTTCTGGTAAAAGTCATCGGCAATACCCAATGTCCTCGACCGGCTGCGCACCACGGAAAGCGCGGCCTGAATCGATTCCTGCATCACCTCGCCCAACTTTCCAGTGGTAATGGTCTTTCCTTTCCCAGGCAACACGACTGCCTCGATGGTCAGCAGTTCGCCTCCCACTTCCGTCCATGCGAGACCGGTAACGTGTCCCACTTGGTTCTTTTCTTCCGCCACACCGTATGTATAGCGTCTTACGCCCAGGTACTTGTCCAGATTGCGACCTGTAACCGTGACTTTCTTCTGACCGCTCTTCAGCAGCAGCGCCTTGACCACTTTCCGGCATATTTTTGAGATCTCACGCTCCATGGCACGAACGCCGGCCTCGCGCGTGTAGTAGCGCGTGATGTCGCGCAAGCCCGATTCCGACACCGCGAGTTCCTGCTCCTTCAGCCCATGATTTTTCATCTGCTTGGGCAGCAGGTAGCGCATGGCGATGTTGAGCTTCTCATCCTCCGTATACCCCGAGAGTCGGATTACCTCCATCCGGTCCAGCAGGGCCGGCGGTATGTTGAGCGTATTGGCCGTTGCCACGAACATGACATCGGACAAATCATACTCAACCTCGACATAATGATCGACAAATGAATTGTTCTGTTCCGGATCAAGCACCTCCAGTAGGGCCGACGAAGGGTCGCCGCGAAAATCCATGCCCATCTTGTCGACTTCATCTAGCAGAAACAAAGGATTTTTGACACCCACCTTGGTCATGTTCTGCAAGATCTTGCCGGGCATGGAGCCAATATAAGTCCGGCGGTGCCCGCGTATCTCGGCCTCATCGCGAACGCCGCCGAGCGACATGCGCACGAATTTCCGATTGGTGGCGCGGGCGATAGACTGTCCCAGCGATGTCTTACCTACCCCCGGCGGCCCCACCAGGCAGAGAATAGGTGCTTTCAGCTTGTCCACGCGCTGCTGCACAGCCAGGTACTCGACAATCCGCTCCTTGACTTTCTCAAGACCATAATGGTCTTGCTCCAGCACAACTTCAGCAGCAGAGAGATTTTTGCTTATTTTGCTTTTTTTCTTCCATGGCAACGCCACTAGTGCGTCAATATAATTGCGCACGACCGTCGCTTCCGCAGACATGGGAGACATCAGACGCAGCTTTTTCAGTTCAGCTTCGGCCTTTGCGCGCGCATCCTTCGGCATTTGAGCGGACTTGATTTTCTTGTCAACCTCTTCAAGATCCGCGCCGTCTTCACCCTCGCCCAGCTCTTTCTGGATAGCCTTTACCTGTTCGTTGAGATAGTAGTCGCGCTGACTCTTCTCCATTTGACGCTTCACTCGTCCCCGGATGCGTTTCTCGACCTGTAAGATGTCAAGTTCGGTTTCAAGCAGCCCCAGCAGATGTTCCAGACGTTTGGGTACATCGAAAATTTCCAGCACTTCCTGCTTCTGCTCGAGCTTCAGCGGCAAATGCGCCGCAATGGTATCAGCCAAACGCCCGGCTTCATCGATACCACTTAGCGATGTCAGAATCTCGGGTGGAATTTTCTTATTAAGCTTTACATACTGGTCAAATTGCGCCAGCAACGCTCGACGCATCGCCTCCACCTCATGATTGTCCACTACATCCGGGGGGAGTAGCGCAGCCTGGCCGGTGAAATAACTGCCGTCATCGACAACCTTTGTAATGCGCGCACGGCGCCCGCCCTCCACCAGCACCTTGACGGTGCCATCCGGCAATTTAAGCATTTGCAGCAAGTTAGCAACGCTGCAAACACTGTAAAGATCTTCCGGCGCAGGCTCGTCCTTAGCCGCAAATTTTTGCGCCACCAGCAGAATACTCTTGCCCGACTCCATGGCGACCTCAAGCGCCTTTATGGACTTGGGCCGTCCGACAAAAAGCGGGATCACCATGTGCGGAAAGACAACCACATCACGCAATGGCAATAGCGGCAATGAAATTTGGTTAGGATCAATGATTGAAGAGGACATATCGGCTTGCACCTATGAGAACAAATGGTTAAGAGGTTATGTGGGCACCGCGGCGAAATTCAAGACGTGTGCCCAAGCCGGCAAATAATGAGCGTGGACTAAGCGGTTAACCGCTCTTGGCCACCTTTGGTTTATCCGAATAAATCAGGATAGGCTTGATATCACCATTGACTGAGCCGTAGTCGATCACCACTTTGGCCACATTTTCCAACGACGGCAGATCGAACATCGTATCCAGCAAAGTACTCTCCAAGATGGAGCGCAGGCCGCGAGCGCCCGTTTTGCGGGCAAGCGCTCTCCTGGCTATCGCTTTGAGGGCCTGCTCACGAAACTCAAGATCAACGCCTCCTTCCATATGGAACATTTTCTGATACTGCTTGATAAGCGCGTTTTTTGGTTCGGTCAGAATTTGAATCAACGCTGACTCATCCAACTCTTCAAGTGTGGCGACGACCGGTAGGCGCCCCACGAATTCCGGAATAAGCCCATACTTGACTAAATCTTCCGGCTCCACACCGCGTAACAACGCGCCGAAATCTTTACGGTTATCCTGACTGCGCACATTCGCGCTAAAACCGATCCCACCCTTTTCCGAGCGCGCGCGTATCACCTTGTCCAGCCCGTCAAAAGCCCCGCCGCAAATAAAGAGTATGTTAGTCGTATCGACCTGTACAAACTCCTGATTGGGATGCTTTCTCCCTCCCTGCGGCGGTACCGATGCGATCGTTCCCTCGATCAGCTTGAGCAGCGCCTGCTGCACGCCCTCTCCCGAAACATCACGGGTAATGGAAGGATTATCCGATTTCCGCGAAATCTTATCGATTTCATCAATATAAACAATTCCCTGCTGGGCTTTTTCGGCGTCGTAATTACATTTTTGCAGCAGCTTCTGAATAATATTTTCAACGTCCTCACCCACATAGCCCGCTTCCGTAAGGGTGGTGGCGTCAGCCATGACAAAAGGCACATCAAGCAATCGGGCCAATGTCTGCGCAAGCAGCGTCTTGCCTGAACCCGTTGGTCCGATTAGCAAAATGTTGCTTTTCGCTAACTCGATGTCGTCCGAATCCCCGGATTTCGCCAAGTTGCGGAGCCGCTTGTAGTGGTTGTATACCGCTACGGACAGTATTTTTTTTGCCTGCTCCTGACCAATTACGTATTGATCGAGAATCTGGCGAATCTCATGCGGAACCGGCAAGTCCGATTTCGTCAGTTTTGAGGCCTCCGCTCCCTGAATTTCCTCACGGATAATGTCATTGCAAAGCTCAATACACTCGTCGCAAATAAATACCGACGGACCGGCAATGAGCTTCTTCACTTCGTGCTGACTTTTGCCACAGAACGAACAATAAAGCAGTTTTTCCCCGCCAGTTTTCTCTGACATAGTTGTTTTATCCCGCATTATCCGAGCCAGCGCGCTCGTAACTAAGGAACCTCCGAACAGGTACTCCGTCTATCGCCCGCCTGGCATCTGTTGCCTGTTCATCAGATGCAGAATGAAGGCGGCCATAGGATGTGAACCCACTTTCGCAACAACGCCAGGGAGTGCGACGAGGCGAGCGCCTCATTTTGCCGCTAGCTAAAACCATGGCATCCCGTAAAACAGCTTCGGCGGTTCCCTTCTGAATTCCTTTATGTTGGATTTTAACCCGGCCCCTCGCCCCTGGAAGTTAGCACAGCGTCCACCAGCCCGTATGTGACCGATTGTTCGGCGCTGAGAAAGTTATCGCGATCTGTATCTCTTTCGATCGTCTCTATACTCTGGCCCGTGTGTTTCGCCAGTAACTCGTTCAGCCGCCTCTTTAAAAACAGGATCTCTTTGGCATGTATTTCGATATCTGAGGCCTGCCCCTGGAATCCCCCCAGTGGCTGATGAATCATCACCCGCGAATTTGTCAGGCAAAAGCGCTTGCCCTTTGCGCCCGCGGTAAGCAGCAGCGACCCCATACTGGCGGCCTGTCCGATGCAAAGGGTGCTGACATCCGGCTTGATATACTGCATGGTGTCATAAATCGCCATTCCAGCCGAAACGAGGCCGCCCGGAGAATTGATATAAAAATGTATATCCTTGTCCGCATTTTCCGATTCAAGAAACAGGAGCTGCGCCACGACCAGGTTGGCCGATGCCTCAGTAACCGGGCCGACAAGAAATATGACTCTCTCTTTCAGTAGACGGGAATAAATGTCATATGCGCGCTCGCCCCTCCCGCTGGTTTCAATCACCATCGGTATCAGGCCGAGATCTGAGGTATCGAGCGTCCGCTGTTGCCAGTCAAGCTGTTGCATCATGTCATGATCTTCCCATTAATTCGTCCAAGGACATTGCCTTATCCGTCACTTTAACGTTTTCCAATACCCACCTTACTACATTGTCTTCCAGAGCAGCCGACTCGACTTCGCCGAGGCGTTCAGGCGCCGAATAATGCCACTTGACAACCTCGGCCGGATTTTCGTAACTCCGCGCAAGATCTTCCACCACTGCGCGCACCTGTTCCGGTTTCGGATGCAGGTTATGCGTCTTCACCAATTCCCCCAGGATCAGACCGAGATTGACTCGTCGTTGCGCGCGCTCCTTGAGCAGGTCTTGGGGTAACGGCAGATTTTTAGCGCCAAGACCCCGGGACACCAGCTCATTGTGCGCATCCTGCGTCAAACGCTCGAGTTCAAGCTGCACCAGCACTTTTGGAGACTCGATTTTGGTACTATCGAGCAAGGCCTGCATCACCTGTTCCTTGAGCTTTGCATTGACCCGCTTGGATGCCTCCCGCTCAAGATTCGCCTGAATTTCGTTGCGCATCGTGTTGATATCCCCATCCGCGACACCTAACGATTTCGCAAATTCAGCGTCAATTTCCGGCAGCCTCGGGGAGTCAACGCCGTTGAGTCTTACTTCAAACGTCGCTACCTTTCCCGCGACCTCCTTACCATGATAATCCGCAGGAAATGTAACTTCAAATGTTTTGCCTTCGCCTGGCCTCATGCCGACAAGGGGGGCTTCGAAATCCTTCAGCAGCCTGCCCTCCCCGAGCACCAATGCAAAATTCTCAGCTTTACCACCCGCAAATTCCACGCCGTCGATCATGCCGCGATAATCGATACTGATTCGATCACCCGCCTCAGCAGCGCGTTCAGCGGGTTCGAACTGAACCCGTTGCCTGCGCAGCACTTCTACCGTTTGGTCGACATCCGCAGGTGTTACATCAACTACCGGCCGTTCCACTTGGACTTCGCTTAAGTCACCTAACTCTACATCGGGATAGACCTCGAATGTTGCACTAAATTCAACCGGGGAAACATTCCCTTCCGAAGATTTCGGTTCGAAATGCGGATAGCCGGCCACCCGGAGGTTATTCTCGCGTACAGCCTCGCTGAAATTCTTCTTCAGCACATCGCCTATTACTTCCTTACGAACCTGCGGGCCGTATTGCTGCATGACAACCTTGAAAGGCACCTTGCCGGGTCGAAACCCATGCAGTTTAGCCGTACGGGCCAGCTGTTTCAGGCGGCTTTCCACCTCCGTCTCGATTTTTTCCTGAGGAATTGAAACGTTGAGGCGGCGCTCCAGTGCGCCCAAGTGTTCGACGTTCATTTGCATTGCATTTCCTGATTGTTGGGGGTAATGTTCGCGCGGCATTTGCGGTCGGGGAGGCGCGACAACCCATAATAAGCGTTATCCGAGACCGTTTTGCGAATCCCTGGTGCGAAAGGGGGGACTCGAACCCCCACACCTTTCGGCGCCAGAACCTAAATCTGGTGCGTCTACCAATTCCGCCACTTTCGCAGGGTTTTTTCCGCTTTTGTATATAAATTATACCTTTTTCTCCTCGCCACAGCAGACATACTACACATGGCCCCGGCAAAATATCGTTTCGCCACGGACCGTTGTGCTATCCGGGCCCATCAGATATAAATAATACGGCATCAGGTCCTGCGGCTGGGGGAGGCTATACTTGATCTCGCCAGGATGTGTCCGGGTACGTTGTGGAGTATGGGTAGGTCCTGGAATAATCACATTGATGTGTAAGTTCGGGAGTATGTCCCATTCCTGCGCCTGAATCCTGACCAGAGCCTCCACTCCCGCTTTGGCTACCGCGAAACCGCCCCAGTATGCCGCGGGCGCGTGGCCATGCGAATCCGAAGTCATTATAACGTGCGCATCGGGCGACGCCTTTAGCAGGGCGAGACAGGCTCGAGTCAGAGCGAACGGGGCAATAAGGTTGACACGCAGCAGTGACTGCCATTGGTCCAGTGTCTGGGACTCCAGCGGTGTCAGGTTGAATAGTAACGCTGCATTATGCAAAATCCCGTCGAGCCTGCCCAGCTGCTGCTTGATCCCGTAGGCGAGGGCCAGAAAATCCTTGTCCTCGGCTTTTTCCAAATCGAGCGGAAAAATTGCCGGCTGAACGCCGCCCGCCGCCTCTATTTCATCATACACGCCCTCCAATTTCTTGATATTACGTCCGTGTAATATCACAGTGGCGCCATGCATGGCATATGCGAGCGCAGCGGCACGGCCAATACCCTGTCCCGCACCGGTGACGAGAACGACGCGATTCTTGAGCAGATCCTTCGCAGGGCTGTAACTTTTCAAATCTTGCATAATTGATTTCTGTGTTGGAGACCGTACCGAGGGCAGGCGGGGGCGACGAAGGTGACACTATTGCCTATATTCAACTTTAAGTGGCGGAAGACCACGCTCGTTTAAAGGTAGATAGGTGACAAAAATGGATAGTGCCGCGGACAAATCCCGTTTTAAAATTGAATTTCAAGGGAGCCGAGAACAACGGCACTCTTTATCCGCTCATCCAGGTAGTCCACGCGATCCATAACTTGCGCACCGGCGTCAGGCTGACACGCTGGCGAAGGACATGGCATCCGTCGTGCTTGATTTCTGTTAATAACGAGCGATAGATCGCCGCCATGATGATACCCGGCCGCTGGCTTTTTCGATCCTCCGCCGGCAACGCCGCGAATGCCCGCACGTAATAGCTTTCGGCGCGCTCGATCTGAAACTGCATCAATTGCCTGAATGCATCGGTTTCGCTGCTATTGAGTATGTCCTCCTCGGTTACTCCAAAACGGGCAAGCTCGTCTTGTGGAAGATAAATACGGTCGCGACGGGCGTCCTCGCCTACGTCGCGTATGATGTTGGTTAGCTGAAACGCCAGCCCGAGATCCTCTGCGTACCTCAACGTTTCCGGGTTTCGGTAACCGAAGATTTCGGCCGAACATAATCCCACGACGCTCGCCACGTGATAACAGTAGTGCCGGAGGGTATCGAAGTCAGCGTAGCGATTATAGTTAAGGTCCATTTCCATGCCGTCGATTATCTGATTCAAGCGCTCGGCAGTAAGATTGAATGAATTTGAAACATTAGCCAGCGCCTTTGTTACCGGATGACTGGGCTTCGCCTCGCCATTGGCATTAAAAATGGCGCCGACTTCCTGCCGCCACCATGCGAGCTTGGCTCGCGCCACCGCCTCATCGCTGCACTCATCGACGACATCATCCACTTCGCGGCAAAAGGCGTACAAGGCGGTGATCGCCCGGCGCTTTTCGGCGGGCAAATAGAGAAAGCTGTAGTAAAAACTGGAGCCGCTCTGGAGAGCTTTTTCCTGGCAATACTGTTCTGGGGTCATGGTTACAAGTCAATATCGGGCTGGGGCCCTGTGGGCATTCAATGGAAAGCAGGGATTATCTCATCCAATTGCCTCTATTTCTCATAGTATCGCCTCAACCTCGGCAACTGCTACAAATTCTGGAACGGAAAAACGATATCTCCTAACTTGGCGTCTTGCAATAACGGCAAAACTGTGGCGGTCGCTGCCGGACGAACCACAAAATATTCCGGGGCGTAGGCGGCGGCGGGCCGCCTACGATTGGTTGAAAAGCACATCGCCGGCTTTTCCTTGCGACAACAAAAAACCCCGCTGGAGCGGGGTTTTTTGTTGTACTGCGGCTGCAGTTACCAACCTACATATCCATGCCGCCCATGCCGCCCATACCGCCCATGCCGCCCATACCGCCCATACCGCCTCCGGCGCCTTCCTCCTTTGGCAGTTCCGCCACCAGGGCGTCCGTCGTAAGCATCAGACCGGCCACCGAAGCAGCGTGTTGCAGCGCGTAACGGGTAACCTTGGTAGGATCGAGCACACCCATTTCCACCATGTCGCCATATTCACCGGTGGCAGCGTTGTAACCAAAATTGCCCTGGCCTTCAGAAACTTTATTGATGACCACCGAGGGCTCCTCACCGCAGTTGGCAACGATTTGCCGCAGCGGCTCCTCGAGCGCCCGCAGAACGATCTTGATACCCGCGTCCTGATCGGGATTGTCGCCCTTGATTTGACCAACAGCTGCCCGGGTACGCAACAACGCAACGCCACCGCCTGGCACGATACCTTCTTCCACGGCTGCGCGAGTCGCATGGAGTGCATCTTCCACACGCGCTTTTTTCTCTTTCATCTCAACTTCGGTGGCCGCGCCCACTTTGATCAGGGCTACGCCGCCAGCCAGTTTCGCGACCCGCTCCTGCAATTTTTCCTTGTCGTAGTCGCTGGTGGCTTCTTCTATTTGGGCCCGGACCTGTTTGACGCGGCTCTCGATATTCTTTATATCGCCGGCTCCGTCGATAAGCGTTGTTTCTTCCTTACCCACTTCCACGCGCCGTGCCTGACCCAATTCATTCAGCGTTGCCTTCTCCAGTGACAGACCCACTTCCTCAGCGATAACGGTACCGCCCGTCAGGATGGCAATATCTTCCAGCATGGCCTTGCGACGATCGCCGAAACCCGGCGCCTTCACCGCGCAAGTTTTGAGAATACCGCGGATATTGTTCACCACGAGTGTCGCGAGCGCCTCGCCATCCACGTCTTCAGCGATAATCAGCAGTGGCTTGCCAGCCTTTGCAACCTGTTCCAGCACTGGCAGCAATTCGCGGATATTCGAGATTTTTTTGTCATGCAGCAGGATAAAAGGGTTTTCCAGCGCCGCAATTTGTCTGTCGGCGTTGTTTATGAAATAGGGCGATAGATAGCCGCGGTCGAATTGCATCCCCTCGACCACATCCAGTTCATTTTGCAGTCCGGAGCCGTCTTCTACCGTAATCACGCCTTCCTTGCCTACTTTTTCCATTGCGTCTGCAATGATTTTGCCAATTTCGAGGTCGGAGTTCGCCGAAATGCTTCCGACCTGAGCAATTTCCTTGCCGGTCGTGCAGGGCTTGGAGATTTGCTTGAGTTGTTCAACCGTCGCGGTTACCGCTTTGTCGATACCGCGCTTGAGATCCATCGGGTTCATCCCGGCGGCGACATACTTCATGCCTTCTTTCACGATCGACTGCGCCAGCACAGTGGCGGTGGTGGTGCCATCACCCGCCACATCGGAGGTCTTACTTGCCACCTCCTTGACCATTTGGGCGCCCATGTTCTCGAACTTGTCCTTCAGTTCGATTTCTTTCGCAACCGAAACTCCATCCTTGGTAATGGTAGGGGCGCCATAGGAGCGCTCCAGTACGACATTACGCCCTTTCGGTCCCAGGGTGACCTTTACTGCATCGGCAAGAATGTTCACGCCGTTTATCATCTTGTGGCGCGCTGAGTCGCCAAATTTCACTTCTTTCGCTGCCATAATTTCACTCTCCTAAATGTTCCGAAATATTGTGTAAGGCCGTCGGTTGTAAATTAACCTTCGATAACGCCCATAATGTCTTCCTCGCGCATTACCAGAAGCTCCTCTCCCTCTACCTTCACTGTTTGCCCGGAATACTTGCCGAACAGCACCTTATCGCCGACTTTCACTTCCAGCGCGCGCACGTTGCCATCATCGCCGACCTTGCCTTTGCCCACGGCGATAATTTCGCCTTGATCGGGCTTTTCTGCCGCGCTGTCAGGGATGACAATACCAGACGCGGTCTTGCGCTCTTCTTCCAGCCGCTTGACAATAACGCGGTCGTGTAAGGGACGAATCCTCATGTTTTCATTCTCCTGTCTTGAAATTAAAACGATGAAATCTCGGAAAAAACCTGTTCGCAGCTGGATTCACACCAATTATTAGCACTCACCGCGAACGAGTGCTAATAATAGAGGCTGTCGCACTGGATTTCAAGTGAAAGCGATAAAACTTGCTAGACTGCGGCTTGAATAAGCGTCGGCAGCCGAAGACCAGGGTATGCTTTGGGTGTCGCGTGCAGGTACAAGGGCATTTTTTTCAACTTGAGGAGTGTTACACTTCCACCGGAGGCGATTTCGTCAGGATGGCGCTGCCTTCATACTAGGTACTAGGCGGTGGACGAAGCGGGACTCCGGTAGACCAGCCTCACTCTCGTATTGGACGTCGGCGCCCGTTTCCGGAAACAGCAGTTGAACCAGATGTAATAGCGCAAAAACCTATCGTCCGTATCGAGCCTTATGAGTAGCAAAAGCTTGCCGGAACAAAGCTTCGAGTCGGTCTGGCATCCCTGCACACAGATGAAACTGCATGAAACGATGCTACCGGTTGCGATCGCCCGGGGCGAGGGCGTGTGGCTTTATGACTACCAGGGGAAGCGCTACCTCGATGCTATCGGTTCCTGGTGGGTGAACCTGTTCGGGCACACCAATCCTCGCATCAACGCCGCGATCCGCGATCAGCTTGACAGGCTGGAACACGTGATGCTTGCTGGCTTCACTCATGCGCCGGTCGTCGAGTTATCCTCTCGCCTCAGTGAGCTTCTGTCGAACCGGCTGGGTCATTGCTTCTACAGCAGCGACGGCGCGTCGGCCGTAGAAATCGCATTAAAAATGAGCTTTCATTACTGGCGCAACAACGGCCATCCTGAAAAAAACCGTTTTGTCAGCCTACAGAACGGCTACCACGGCGAAACGCTGGGCGCGCTGTCTGTCACTGACGTCGCATTGTTCACGGATGCTTACAACCCGCTGCTGCGCTACAACGCCCGCGTACCCACGCCGGACTGGCGCCATGCAGATGAAGGCGAGTCCCCACAGGATTATGCGCGCCGCGCAGCCAGCGCCCTCGAAACATATCTGGCGGAACATCATGCCGAAACCGCGGCGCTTATCGTTGAGCCGCTGGTGCAGGGCGCGGCAGGTATGGCGATGTATCATCCCGACTATCTCAAGCTTGCGCGCACGATATGCGATGAGCACCAGGTACACCTTATTGCTGACGAAATTGCAGTTGGCTTCGGCAGAACAGGAACAATGTTCGCGTGCGAGCAGGCGTCAATCGTGCCCGATTTCTTGTGCCTCGGGAAGGGGCTGACTGCCGGTTATCTGCCGCTGTCGGTCGTGATGACCACGAATGGCGTTTACCAGGCGTTTTACCATGACAATACTGCTCGCGGCTTTTTACATTCGCATACTCATGCGGGTAACGCGCTTGCCTGTCGCGCCGCGCTGGCGACGCTGGACATTTTTGAACAGGATAAGGTTATCGAAGCCAACCGCGTCACGGCAGATTATCTCAACCAGGCAGTGCGTCCCATCACCTTACACCCGAAGGTCAGGAATTTCCGCAATTGTGGAATGATATGGGCATTCGAAGTTGAAACCTCGGACCCTGCTTTTGCCTCAGCATTTTTCCAGGCAGCGCTTGAGCAGGGGTTATCGTTACGCCCGCTGGGTAATTCAGTTTATTTTATGCCGCCATACATCATCGATCAGCAGGAATCCGAGTTGCTGGTGGAGGGAACGTTGCGTGCGCTGGACCGGTGCGCTACACAGATTCGTGGGCAATAGCAAATCTCAACTCACGTTCCTCGGCGCGGCGGAGGAAGTAACCGGGGAAATGCCGCATTTAAAGTTTCTGGTGGATTGCGGGATGTTCCAGGGCGACCGCGAAGCTGATCGAAAAAATCGCGATGCATTCAGTATCAACCTTGAACCGTTTGAAGTCGTTTACTTACCCCTGCCTTCGTGGTGCGCGGGGAGGCATTGAAGCCGCTGCGCCGGCCGGCGCCATCCGGCAAAAACTGAAGTGGAACGTCAGCATCCCGACGCAGTTTACGACAGCAGATATCAGATAATGCGCGAGTTGTTAGACCGGCGCCTGTTCAGCAGCATATCCACCGTCGTGCATGCATGGCCGTCGGCGATTGCACGGGCTGTCCGAGGCGCCATTCCGGTTCTTCTGTCCCTTCCGGCGTTTGCTCATGACCTGCCCGCTCCCGTTAGTCAGGCCCTCAAACGGGCCGGAATTCCGACCTCCGCAACGGCGCTTTACGTGCATGAAATCGGCACGCCCCAGCCGCGGGTTACCGTAAATGCCAAGACCGGGATGAACCCGGCATCGGTGATGAAGCTTGTCACGACTTTTGCCGGGCTGGAACTGTTGGGACCAGCCTATACCTGGAAAACGGAGCTATATGTAAATGGTATGCTAAACGGCGATACCCTTCAGGGCGACCTTATCATCAAGGGTTATGGCGATCCCAAGCTGAATCTGGAAAATTTCTGGCTGCTCACGCGACGTCTGCGGCAAACAGGACTGCGCCACATCATGGGTGACCTGGTTCTGGATAGCAGTCATTTCGACCTCCCGAGCGTTGACCCGGCGGCGTTCGACGGCAAACCGCACCGCTCCTACAACGTGCTTCCGGAGGCGCTGCTGGTTAATTACAGGACCCTTGCTCTGCGCCTGATTCCGCAACCGGCAAGCAAAACCGTTCGCGTAGTTGCCGATCCTTTGCTAGGGTCACTGGACCTTAAAAACAGCCTGGCACTTGTCAGTGGCCCATGCAACGAATGGCGCGATGCGCTTAATACCGACATCCGCACGGTCTCCAACGGAAATATCCGTGGCCTGGTTTCCCTTAACGGCAGTTATTCCAGCGATTGCGGAGAAAAAACCCTTTATCTGAGCGTGCATGACACGGCTGACTATATCCACGGCCTGTTCAAGCAATTATGGGAAGAACAAGGGGGCACGTTTCGCGGCAGTGTACGAAGCGGCATAGTACCCGAAGGAATAATGCCTCTGGAAACCCATCAATCTCCACCCCTCGCGGACATCGTGCGGGATATCAACAAATTCAGTAATAACACAGCGGCGCGACAACTGTACCTTGCGCTGGGGCTGGCGAACAGTTCCACATCTGAGGCGGGTGCGCGGGGTGCAGGTACTTCCGCGACGAGTACTTTGGCGGCGCACGGGGAGATGGACAGCATACCTAACAGCGCAATCAACCGCATGGTTAGCAACTTCGATAAGGGGCGTGCAACGCTTGAAAAATCGGCGATGGCAATGCGGCGGTGGCTCGCCTCCCGACGGTACAGCTTCCCCGAACTAGTAATCGAAAATGGCTCAGGCCTATCACGAGCGGAACGTATCAGCGCCGGCCACCTGGGTGCGTTATTGCTCGCGGCTTTCCAGAGTCCGGTCATGCCGGAGTTCATTTCATCCCTGCCGATTGCGGCGGTGGACGGCACCATGAAGAAACGACTCAACGGCAGCGCCGCCGCTGGTCAGGCGCACATAAAGACCGGTTTGCTGGAGGGGGTGCGAACCATGGCTGGATATGTTCTCGATAAAGAGGGCCGGCGCATCGTTGTGGTTTTCTTTGTGAACCATCCCAGGTCGGGGAACGCGCAACAGGCGCTGGATGCGCTGCTTCACTGGGTGTACGAAGCGCCTTAAGATCCTACAATTGGTCCCACAATTCGCTCACACAATTCCAGTCGCGGCTGTATTACTCCACCTTCGTGTCCAGCCCCGCTTCTGCAATCTCTGCCGCTCGCAGCAACGCCTTGGCCTTGTTTTTTGTCTCGACCCATTCACTCATGGGAACAGAATCTGCAACAATACCGGCCCCCGCCTGCACATGTAACGTACCGTCCTTGATGATGCCTGTGCGGATTGCGATGGCGAGATCCATATCGCCATTGAAGCCCAGATAGCCTACCGCGCCGGCATAGATGCCCCGCTTCGAGACTTCCAGTTCATCGATAATTTCCATTGCGCGCACTTTGGGGGCGCCACTTACCGTGCCTGCGGGAAAGGTTGCTCGTAAAACGTCCATTGCCGTGAGTCCGGGCTTCAGCTTGCCCTCCACATTTGAAACAATATGCATGACGTGAGAGTAATTCTCGATTTGCATATTCTCGGTGACTTCCACCGAGCCCGTCAGGGCGACGCGGCCGACATCGTTGCGTCCCAGATCCATCAGCATGACATGCTCCGCGCGTTCTTTTGGATCAGCGAGCAGATCGGCGGCCAGCGCGGAGTCCTCCTGAATCGTCTTTCCCCGCGGCCGGGTACCGGCAATGGGCCTTACCGTTACGCTATCGCCTTCCAGTCGCACCAGGATCTCGGGTGAGGCACCGACGACATGAAAGTCGCCAAAATGATAGTAAAACATGTAGGGAGAAGGATTCAGGCTGCGCAGCGCCCGGTATAGTGCCAGCGGAGACGCGCCAAAGGGTTTGCGGGTGCGCTGCGAAAGCACGACCTGCATGATATCGCCTTCGAAAATGTAGCGCTTTGCACGCTCCACTGCCCCGATGAAGTCCCCCTCGCTGAACTCAGAGACAGGTTCTCCCGGCGATCCCGGTTCCTCCGCTGGAATTGCTACCGGCTGGCGGAGACTCGCCAGCAGTTCTTTCAAGCGCACCCTGGCCGCCAGGTACGAGCCCTGGATGGCTGGGTTGGCGTAAACAACAAGGTAGAGCTTGCCGGAAAGGTTATCCACCACCGCGAGTTCTTCGGACAGCAGCAGCGATATGTCCGGGGTATCAAGGCTGTCCGGAAGTGCACCCGCATGCCGATGCGCGGCCAGCCTGCGCTCTATATACCTTACCGTGTCATAGGAAAAATAGCCCGCGAGGCCGCCGCAGAAACGCGGCAATCCGGGATATGGCGCCGCTTTAAAACGCGCCAGATAGGATTGAATGAAAGTCAACGGGTCTTCCGCCTCGATCTGTTGCAGTTCTGCACCCGTGATCAGGCTGACGCGGTTATCGCGGACCTCGATGCGAGTCCGGGCGGGAAGGCCGATAAAGGAGTAGCGCCCGAAGCGCTCACCGCCGTGCACGGATTCCAGCAAATAGGAATACGACTGGTTTGCCAGCTTCAGATAAACTGACAGGGGCGTGTCCAGATCGGCAAAAGTCTCCAGCACAACGGGAATACGGTTGTACCCCTGTGCCGCGAGGCCATTGAATTCAGTTTCGGTCATGATTCAACTCCGTACTAACAGACAGAAAGGAAAAAAACGCGACGGCGGTGCGAAAACCATGGGTTGGAACACACTAGGAATTCGTGAGCGCGCCAAATCCTAGCAGCGGCGCCAACGGCGCAAAGCTCTAGTCACGTATCGGTCCATTTCTATTGTTTCTGTTGGTCATGGCAATTTCTGAATCAGCCTTGTTGCCTCGAATAATGAAGGGACGATAGCGTCGCAATCGAGTTCGCGTACGTCCCGTCCTTCATTGTATCCGTAAGGTACGCAAAAGACGCAGCATCCCGCCGCGCGCGCTGCCTGCGCATCATTAAGGGAGTCGCCGATCAGCAGCATTTCGCCTGGCTGGATACCAAAGTGTGTGCAGGCATGCAGGAGAGGCATTGGATCAGGTTTCTTCCGAGGTAGGCTATCGCCCGCAAGGACAATATCGAAAAAGTCCAGCAGACCGGTGGCCCGAAGCAGGGGCAGGGTAAAAGCCTCAGCCTTGTTGGTAACACAGGCCAGCTTAAAAGTGCGCTCACGCAGGATATTCAATCCTTCCACTACCCCTGGATAGGGCTGGGTACTCATACACAGCGTCTCGGAATAGTTGCGCTCATAAAGCGCCATTGCCTTTTCGAACAGGTCCGCATCGGGCTCTCCATCCAGGCTGCCGGTGAGCGAACGCTTGACCAGCTTCTGTATGCCTTTCCCAATGTATGATTTGATCGTCTCAAGCGGAAGCTCCGCTCTGCCCAGCTCCACTAGCATCATATTCGCTGCGGCGGCCAAATCACCTGCGGTATCCAGAAGTGTCCCGTCCAGATCGACCATCACAGCCTTGACTAACACGGGAAATTCTATTTCAATCGCGGGGGAACCTGCCGTGGGGGAAAAGCTCTTGTTCAAGTTTGTGGCCTCGGTAAAAAATCAAGAATAATATGACAGCGCTCCCCGTCTAAAGCGACGGGAATTTTTGTCACGCTGCGAAGCTGTAGAGGCAACTGCGATCGCACTTCACAATTCACCCCCACTACTTCCGGAGTCGGTAGAATAAACCGAGCAATTTGCGAATCTATCACTTCAGCACCCACCAATTTGAGTTGGGTTTTTGGGTTTTTGGATTTCGTGTACTAACCCGGCACGCTCAGACCTTCGCCAACTCTGCTCGCAGAGCGCCCAAGATCGTGTCATAACGATGGGGATCACTGTCCCTGCCCGCGCCATAAATCGCGGAGCCCGCGACGAACGTATCGGCCCCTGCGCGCGCGATTTCAGCAATGTTATCCACTTTGACGCCGCCATCAATCTCCAGAAGGATATTCCGGCCCGACTCATCAATTCGCTTGCGCACGGCCCTAAGTTTCTGCAACGCTTCAGGAATAAATTTCTGCCCGCCAAAACCGGGGTTCACCGACATGATCAGCACCAGATCGACCTTATCCAGCACATGGTCAAGGTAATTTAGCGGCGTGGCGGGATTGAACACCAGGCCCGCCTGACAGCCCTGCTCCTTGATGAGCCCGATCGTGCGGTCGATATGCCTGGATGCCTCCGGATGAAAGGAAATAATATTGGCTCCCGCCTTGGCGAAGTCCGGAACAATTCGATCGACCGGTTCAACCATCAAGTGGACATCGATAACCGCATCGGTCAATGGCCGTATCGCCTCGCACACCAACGGCCCAATCGTCAGGTTCGGCACATAGTGATTATCCATTACGTCAAAGTGGATGAAATCCGCGCCGGAATCGATAACAGCAGTGATTTCCTCGCCTAATTTGGCGAAGTTTGCGGAAAGAATACTGGGGGCGATGCGATAGTTAGCCATGAAGGGCATCCTTTAGTAGAAAAATTGCAATTTTAACCGCAAACGGCGGTCTCAAGTTAACTCGCCTTACTGCTGAGGGTGACGGACATGCCTGCGTCGAGATGAAGCCTACTCGCGCTCAACGTGCGCGCATCTCGGCCTTTTCCACTTATTTTGTCGGAACCACCCTTGCCGTCGCGCAAAAAATAGTGTGCAATGTAGCCATGGATGAAGGAAAAAAGTACGAAATTATTGTGAAGGTTCACACCACCTACCTTCCGGAACAATCGGATGAGGCGCTTGATCGATATGTTTTTGCCTACACGATTGTCCTCTCAAACACAGGCACCGTTCCGGCACAACTCATCAGCCGCCACTGGATCATTGCAGACGGAAGCGGCGGGGTACAGGAGGTACGCGGACTGGGAGTGGTGGGTGAACAACCCCTGTTGAAGCCGGGCGACAGCTATGAATACACAAGCGGCACGGCCATTTCCACACCGGTCGGATCTATGAAGGGCAGTTACCAGATGGTGGCCGAAGACGGCTTGCGTTTCGATGCCGCCATTCCAGAGTTTATCCTGAGCGTCCCCAGGGTGTTACATTAGCACCGGCATCCGGGTAACGATGAAGCCGGCGCGACGATACCGGCAACGCCGCTTCCGAGGTCCCAATTCAGCTACCTGCCTCACTTCAGCTATAGTGCTTTCGACCGTATCTACGGCGGCGGTGAGCCTGTTTTGCTTCTGCGTCGCTTAAAGGAGCGGGACGCTTCCCGGCGTAGGGATTGCGGCCCGTTCTAAACTCCACCCGCAACGGCGTACCCTCAAGCTGGAAAGTTTCGCGAAACGTATTCTCGAGATATCGCTGATAGGTCTGCGGCACCTGGTCCAAGCCGCTCCCATGAATTATGATCAACGGCGGATTGGAGCCGCCCTGGTGGGCATAGCGCAATTTGGGCCGCGAGACGCCTGAGCGGGGAGGTGGCTGCTTCTCAACCGCGGCGATCAATGTACGAGTCAGTTTGGGGGTGGGCAAATTCGCCATCGCGGCACCATATGCCGCGTCTATCGACGGCAGCAGGCCCTTCAGGCCGCTGCCCAGCAGCGCCGAAATGTAGTGAAAACGGGCAAAATGCAGCAGAAAAGGCAATTTCCTGGCGACACTGGTCTTGATAACCTCGCGCTGATAATTGTCCTGGCCGTCCCACTTGTTTATTGCAACTACGAGCGCGCGCCCAGCCTCAAGGATGAATCCGGCTATGTGCGCGTCCTGATCGGATATTTCACTGCTCGCGTCCAGTACCAGTACCACGACATTCGCGTCCTCGACCGCTTGCAGCGTCTTGATCACCGAGAACTTCTCCACCGTTTCGAGCACCTTCCCACGACGGCGTAATCCGGCGGTATCAATCAAGGTATACCTGCGCCCATTGCGTTCAAAATCGATATAAATGCTGCTGCGAGTGGTTCCAGGTTGATCAAATGCAATTACACGATCTTCGCCCAGCAGAGCGTTTACCAGCGTCGATTTGCCGACGTTAGGGCGCCCTACAATGGCGATATTGGGATGCTTATCCTGTTTTTCATTCTCCCCCGCCCGAGGAAAACCGGTTAACGCCACCTCGACAAGTTCGCTGACATTATCGCCGTGCTCAGCGGAAATGGCGCACGGCAGCCCCAGTCCGAGTTCGTGAAATTCGGCAGTAACGACGGACAAAACCATGCCTTCAGTTTTATTCACTACCAGCAGCAACTTGCGGCCGGTTTTACGCAGTTGCTCCGCAATAATTTTGTCTTGCGACGTCAAACCGGTCCTGCCGTCTACGATGAAGAGCACCAGGTCGGCCTCGTCGATCGCCTGTCGCGTCTGTTTGGCCATCTCATGCATTATGCCTTCGGTTGCCATGGGTTCGAAACCGCCTGTATCAACCACCAGGTAGGGCTTATCGCCGAGCCTTCCATGGCCATAATGACGGTCTCGCGTCAGACCGGGAATATTCGCCACGATCGCGTCGCGGCTACGTGTCAGGCGGTTAAAAAGCGTCGATTTACCGACATTCGGCCGCCCGACCAGAACAAGGGTGGGTTTCATGGTTCAGGCCTTAGTGGAGGCAATAATACTTAACAGGAGAGAAGGAGAAAAGATAAATGTCCTCGTTAGCCCCGCGGCGTGAATCGCTGCTGTAAGGGCCTAGAGCGCGAATGCGAAGACTCCGCCTTTTCTGGTCTGAACGACGAAACCGTTCGGCAGAGATACCGGTGAAGTAACGATCGCGCTTTCGTCGCCGGCGGAGCGGGCTACCATGGCACCGTTATCACTCTTGATTATATTCACATGACCTTGGGAATCCCCGACAACGACGTGATTCCCGTGAAGAAGGGGCGGGGATAATTTCAGTCCGTTAAGCAGTTCCTGTTTCCAGATAGAGGTGCCGTCCCGTTTATCATAGGCCGAGAGATTGCCGCGATTCTCGCTGACATAAATATAATGACTGTCCATCGCCAGGCCAGCGTTGCTCGATACGTCCTTCGCCCAGATCTGATTGCCCGTCCCGATTTCGAAGCAGGCGACCCGTCCCTGATAGGCGACGGCGCATACCTGCTGTTCGTCAATGACAGGCAAACTGGTGATATCGGCAATACGCTCGAGCTCTGTGGCGCCTCGTGGCCGGGCTACCGCCGCTTCCCACCCTGCTGCGCCGTTTGCCAGATTTATCGTTACCATCTTGCCTCCGGCAAAACCCGCGTATACGGTACTGCCCGAGATCAGGGCACCAGCGAAGCTGCGCACCGTCAGTGATGGGGTAGCACCCTGGTAGACCCACTTGCGCTTCCCGTTGACCGCTTCCAGCCCAAAAATCCGGCCATCCCCGGCGCGAACCACGACCATGCCACCGGCTGCCCGGGGTGGACTCAGCACCTCGCTGGAGACCTGGGCAGTCCATAGCAATTTACCATTTTCCCTGTCGTATGCAAGAACCTCGCCTTTGAAAGTTCCAACGAGCAACAAGCCTTCCCCGGTGCCGATCCCGCCCGATAGCCGCCGCTTGGTGTCGGTCGATCCTTCCTCCTTTCCCGAAACCGGATTAAACCGGAACAGACGACCCTCGGTGGAGGCTGCGTAAACCGCGTCCTTTTCGAATACGAGAGAAAATACCGCCGCCTGACTTTCTTCCGTGACGTTGCGCCACAGGGCACGGGCGGGAGGAATCTTTGCCAGCTGCGCGGTCTGTTCAGGACTCAACTCAACCTTACCGCCACCGAAAAAGTCTGTGACGCCTGACACATCGATATCCGCAAGGCCGGTTATCACGTCGCGCACCAATTCGGTAACGCCCGCGCATCCCGATAACGCGAGAATCGACGCCGCCAGCACAATATGCCGCTGAATACTGGTGGCTATGGACTTGCCTGATGACATTGGTATTGTTTACAACAAAAAGGAACTGTCATGTTAATGGATCTGAGCGAATTATTTACGGCGGCCGGAAATAGCTGCCCAGCAACACTTCGTGCCGCTTTCCCGCTCGGGATGCACATATGCAAAACCGGTTACTTGGCGTCTTGCAAGGCGTCGAGCTTCATTTGGACGATATTGAAGTACGTCCCTTTTCCAGCCATCTTGTCGAGCGCCATTTGATAAGCCGCACGCGCCTCAGAAATTCTTCCTGCCGCGGACAAGACGTCGCCCTTGAGATCGGCGTAGAGACCGTCGAAAGATGCGCCCTGCTTCGTCGCCAGGACCCGCAGCGCATCATCGTATTTTTTCTCATCCAGCAAGATGCTGGCGAGCCGTAGCCCGGCGATATTTTTAAGCTCATCTTCCTTCGAATGGTCCAGCACCCATTGCAACCGGCTCTTCGCGTTTTGCAAGTCACGCGCGTCGAAGCTCGCCCGTGCCGCGATTATCGCCGCGCGCGCGGCATAGCCGCTGGCCGGAAAACCTTCCATGAGCAAACCGGCAGCATCGTTGATCTTCTTCGGGTCTCCGCTGGTCTGGACTTGCAGCAGCGAGTCGAATAGTTCCGCCGCCTGCTCCACCTTTTGGCTCTGATAGTACTTCCATGCCTGCATGCCGGCGATACCGGCCACAAAGACCGCCAAACCAATGACAATGAGCATGCCATATCTCCGCCACCAAGCTTTCAGCTCGTCTATCTTTTCCTGCTCTTCCAGATCATAAACTGCCATCTAGCGTTTCCCCATCAAGAATGTATTACTTCTGAGCCTCTGAGCAAATCGGCTGCTTCCGCGAGTGTGACTCTCACTTGCTCGGCTGCTTCGCGCAAGGGCTTGATGCTTATTTCACCGGATTGCGCTTCCTCATCGCCGATAATGATGGCAAAACGCGCGCCACTGGCGTGTGCTTTTTTCATTTGCGCCTTGAAGTTGCCATTGCCGCAATGCAGAATGGCCCGGAGTCCCCGTGCCCGCAGGTGCCGCACGGTTTTCCAGGCGAAGCCATCCGCGGCCTCACCCTGATGCACGACGTAGGCATCGGGTACTGGACCCGGTATATCCACACCGCTTTCCACCATCAACGCCAGCACTCTTTCAATACCCATTGCAAAACCACAGGCGGGCGCCGCTGATCCCTTTCCGCCACCGATCTGCTCCACCAGCCCGTCGTAGCGGCCGCCTGCGCAGATCGTGCCTTGGGCGCCGAGGCTGCCGGTAATCCATTCAAAAACGGTGCGGTTGTAATAATCCAGCCCTCTTACCAAGCGCGGATTGATCTCGAACTCTACCCTCTGATCACGCAGGATTTTTTGCAATCCCTCGAAATGCGCAAGGGAATCCTCATCCAGATCATCGAGCAACCGGGGCGCGCCATCGATGATCTCCCTCATTTCAGGATTCTTGCTGTCCAGTATCCGTAACGGGTTGCTGTGCAAGCGTCTCGAGGCGTCGTCATCGAGCTTGCCGAGATGGCGCTCAAAATATGCTATCAAGCGGTGCCGATGCAGTGCGCGGGACTCGGTACTGCCAAGCGTGCCGATCTCCAGGCGCAGATCGGAAATATCTAATCTCTTCCATAACTCGGCGCACATCACAATAAGTTCGGCATCGATGTCCGGGCCTCCGTAACCCAGCGCTTCGACCCCTACCTGATGGAACTGGCGGTAGCGACCTTTTTGCGGCCGCTCGTGACGAAACATCGGCCCCGAATAATACAATCGCTGGGGCCCGCCATAGAGCAGATTATGTTCCAGCGCCGCGCGTACGCAGGACGCTGTTCCCTCCGGACGCAACGCCAAGCTCTCTCCATTGAGATGATCCAAAAAGGTATACATCTCTTTCTCGACGATATCCGTCACCGCACCGATTGAGCGTGCGAACAGGTCGGTCTGCTCGACTATCGGCATGCGGATATTACGGTAGCCGTGTGCCACCATCGCGTCGCGCACAACCTGCTCGAAGAACTCCCAAAGATGGGTCTGGTCGGGCAGGATGTCGTTCATCCCGCGGATAGCTTGTATCCCCCTAGTGGACATTACCTGCTTTCTTCGGGTACTTCATTTGCACATATTCATCGACGATCTGGCGAAACTCGCCGGCGATGTTATCGCCTTTCAAGGTTACCGATTTTTGTCCATCCACGTATACCGGCGCCACCGGCCGTTCGCCCGACCCCGGCAGGCTGATGCCTATGTTGGCATGCTTGCTTTCACCGGGGCCATTGACCACACAGCCCATCACGGCCAAGGTCATATTCTCCACGCCATCATACTCCTCGCGCCATACTAGCATCTGGTTGCGCACATAACCCTGAATGCTCTCCGCCAGCTCCTGAAAATAGGTGCTCGTGGTACGTCCACACCCGGGACAAGCGGCCACCAGCGGCACAAAAGCGCGTAGCCCGGTCGTCTGCAGAATCTCCTGCGCCACAATCACTTCACGCGAGCGGTCACCGCCGGGCTCAGGAGTCAATGATATGCGAATGGTATCGCCAATCCCATCCAGAAGCAGCACCGACAATGCCGCGGCAGATGCCACGATTCCTTTCGATCCCATCCCCGCTTCGGTCAACCCGAGATGCAGAGCATAGTCGCAGCGCGCAGCCAGGTCGCGGTATACAGCGATCAGGTCCCTCACGCCGCTCATCTTGCAGGACAATATGATTTTGTCCCGGCCCAGCCCGATCTCCTCTGCTCGCGCGGCGCTTTGCAGCGCAGAGGTAATCAATGCCTCATGCATAACAAGCGAGGCGTCCTTCGGATCGCCCGAGCGGGCATTCTCATCCATCATCCGTGCCAGCAGTTCGGGATCGAGGCTGCCCCAATTGACCCCGATACGCACCGGCTTGTCATACTTGCAGGCGGTCTCGATCAGGATGGAAAACTGCTCGTCGCGTTTCTTGCCATGCCCCACATTCCCGGGATTAATCCGGTATTTGGCCAGCGCCCGCGCACAATCGGGATATTCGGTCACCAGCTTGTGGCCGTTGAAGTGAAAATCGCCTATCAGGGGCACATGGCAACCCATGTCATCAAGTCGCGCCCGGATCCCCGCCACCGCTTTGGCTGCCGCGGGTGTATTGACGGTAATGCGCACCAGTTCCGATCCGGCACGCGCCAGTTGCGCCACTTGTGACGTCGTCGAGCTTTCGTCTTCCGTATCTGTATTGGTCATCGACTGAACCACCACCGGGGCGCCGCCACCGATCGTGACCGTACCAACACGCACGCCGACGCTATTGCGGCGCGGCGGGAAAATATTTTGTGACATAGTCATAGTAAGTATAAAAATCCGTAAATTTGATAATCCTAATCCAGCGACAGGCGCGCAGTTCCGCCATAGATATTGATGTGCGGCGTCAAATCAACCGGCTTGCTATTGTAGACCAGCTTAACCTCCGCGGCGTTGCCGATCTTAAGGGCGAACGGCGGCGTGCCGCGCAGCACCTGTTCGCTACCCCGGGGATTGATCCGCGATAGAAGCAGTCTCCCCCTCCCATCCCTGGCTTCCACCCAAGCGTCGCCTCCGAATATCAAGCGCACGACCCCCGGTCCTTCATCTCCCGGTTCCGGCGCAGCTGCAGTACTCGCCGATTGCGGCCTGGACGCTTCCCGCACGGGTGCATCAGCCGGCTTGGAGGCAGCGGGCTGCTGCGCTGCTTGCGGCGCCGCCGACAAAACCGGAGAAGAGGCAGTTGGCGCAGCCGAAGGCTGAACATCATGTTTTGGTTCCGCCGTACCGGGTCTATCAGCGGTTGCTCTGACATCGGCCCGGTCAGCCATCAATTCGCCGGGCGGCTCGAATAATCGTGTGTCCGGGGATTCCTCCGCCGCCGCGCGGCTTTCCACGTTCGCGCTGGGTGCTTTTTCTACATTTGCCTCGCTTCCGCGGTAGATTTCGTAGACAAGCAGCAATAACGCCAGAACGACACCTGCGCCAATGATCAGGTTGCGCTTGCCGCGGTCCCGATTTGACGGGAAAGGGGTACCCTCGATCGGATACGAAATCGTTTGGGTAGGCGGCGGTGGGGGAACGGACTGCTCCAGTCTCTGCAACAACGGGGCGGCATCCATCTGTAGCAGCTTCGCATAGTTGCGCACGAACCCGCGAAGAAACGTACCGCTTGCAAGCTTAGTGTAATCATCCTCTTCCAGCGCGGTTACCTGCCTGACCGATAGTCGCATTTGTCGCGCCACATCCTCGAGGCTCAAACCCTGTTCCAGCCGTGCCGCACGCAGCAATTGACCAGGGCCCGGTTCAGCTTGCGCCGGTTTTGGGCCGGGTACGTCACCGAAGTTGTTATCTTGATCATCCATCAACTGGCTTCGCCGCTGCAATGCGCGAGAATTGCCGGGCTTCCCGCGACGACCGCATGTCCTCCACCACCGCCACCGCGGAATAAAATAACCGTCTGGCTCATCTTGCGGCTTCCGATGACCGACGGCTTGCGCGACGAGTCTTGTCCAGCACTTTTCCGGCAAGCTGACCGCAGGCTGCGGCAATATCATCGCCGCGCGTCTTCCGTACGGTGGTTACCAGGCCAGCCTGCACAAGCACATCTCGAAAGTGCGCCACCGCTTCCGGCGACGAACGTTCGTAGCCGGAATCCGGGAAGGGGTTGAATGGGATCAGGTTGAATTTGCAAGGCGTATGCCGGACCAGCTGCACCAATTGACGCGCGTGAGACACGCTGTCATTGACGCCATCCAGCATGACATATTCGAAGGTGATGAAGTCACGCGGCGCAGATTCAAGATAGCGCTCGCAGGCCGCCAATAATTCCTTGATCGGATATTTCTTGTTAATCGGCACCAATTGGTCGCGCAACGGGTCGTTGGGCGCATGCAACGATACGGCCAACGCAACAGGGCAGCGTTCGCGCAGCCGGTCCATGGCAGGCACCAGCCCCGAAGTGCTCACGGTGACGCGGCGCCTTGAAAGGCCGTAGGCGTTGTCGTCCAACATCAGATCGAGCGCTGTTACAACGTTTTCAAAATTAGCCAGCGGCTCGCCCATGCCCATCATCACCACGTTGGTGACGGCGCGCTCGCGCATAGACTCGCCTTCAAACTCTTCGGTCAGCGCTTTGTTGGCCCACCACAACTGGCCGATAATTTCCGCGACCGTAAGGTTGCGATTGAATCCCTGCCTGCCGGTAGAGCAAAAACTACATGCCAGCGCACACCCGACCTGGCTGGAGATACAAAGCGTTCCGCGATGGGTTTCGGGTATGAAAACCGTCTCGATGCCGTTACCCGCGCCAACCGATAAAAGCCACTTGCGCGTGCCGTCGGCGGCAATATGATCGCTGATGACACGCGGAGCCTGGACCACAGCAGCGGTAGAGAGCTTATCCCGTAATCCCTTCGCCAAGTCGCTCATCGCCGCAAAATCGGCCTCACCGGAACGGTGTATCCAGCGCAGCAATTGCCGCGCGCGGAACGGCTTCTCGCCAATTTCGTTACAAAAACCGGCAAGAGATTTGGCGTTGAAATCGAGGAGATTGACGCTCATATTGGTGAGCTACGTATCGTTTTAGCGGGAATAAATATTAAGTTCAGGAAAAAAGTAAGCGATCTCGACCGCTGCCGTTTCGGATGCATCCGAGCCATGCACAGCGTTGGCATCGATACTGTCCGCAAAATCGGCGCGGATCGTCCCCTTCTCTGCTTTCTTGGGATCGGTTGCGCCCATCAAGTCACGATTCTTTTTGATCGCATCTTCACCTTCCAGCACCTGCACCATTACCGGCCCTGAAATCATGAATTTCACCAGATCATTAAAAAACGGTCGGCTTCGATGCACGGCGTAAAAACCCTCGGCCTCGGTCTGGGACAGGCGCAACATGCGTGCGGCGACTATTTTCAATCCACCGCGTTCAAAGCGTGAATAGACTTCCCCAATCACGTTTTTGATTACCGCGTCAGGCTTGATTATGGAAAGGGTTCTCTCGACCGCCATCAAATTCTCCTACTAAATTTATGAAAATAACGCATATTTTAACAAAAACCGGTCCCGAAGTCCGGGAAATGAGAAAACCGTTCACGAGCCTGGCTTCCTCGGGGAATAAGCAACGGATCTGCCAGGAAAGTCATTGTTGATTTCACCACACTTATGCCGAATCTGGAGAGTTGTTTCCGCCCGAAAATGCCAAAGATAAAACCATCAATCCAGCTTCAAGACTTGAGAACGTGTTGGCCAGGCTCCACGGCTGATCGCCTTCGCGCCATCGAATACGATATAGCTCTGGCGCCCATAGTGGGGCAGCGGCCGCGCCAACGCGGAGAGCGAGGCGGCATCCAGCGCGGACACCACCGCGAGCGTGAAGCCGTCCGGCCGGCGGACGGTCCATGCTTGCGCCGAGCCCTTCTCCTTCATTATGTCAGGCCTCCCCGGTAAATGATTTTTTGCAAGCCACGCGTCCACATGGTCTGCCAGACCGATCACCAGTAGGGGCACAGCCGGCAGGCCGTTACCGTCCTTGCGCGCAACCAGTTTCGGCACGCGGTTTTGCATTTTCGACGCGAGTGTTTCAGCCGCGCTGCGCGCATCCCCATTTTCGGGCAGCAAGATTGTTTCAGTTGTCTGATCTACCATTACTTGGCGCAGAATCGGCGGAGCCTCATCGGGCAGCAGGCGGCGGAACAACCGGAGATCGGGGTCAAGGATCACCTGTGTCGGCCGGTTGCGCACGTCAACCGTAAATGCCTGGCGCGCGCTCTCCAAGTCAAGCATGTGAAGTTCCTCGCCCTCGGCGGTGCGAATGCCGATCGGCACACGCAGCCGGTACGCTGGCTCCCCTTGCTCAAGCGTAACCGTCACCCGGTGACTACCCGACCCCGGTTTCGCCAGCGCCGCATCGGCGATCCGAAGCACCGGCGCACCCGCACGCGTGAGCCACTGGTCGAAAAACGGGCCAAGATTCTGCCCGGATGCCGTCTCGAATGCCTGCCGCAAATCCGACCATGAAGCGATGCGGAAGCGTTGCTCGTTCCAGAAGGTTTGAAGGGCGCGGTCGAAGGTTGTCTGCCCGAGCATGTCACGCAACATCAGGAACAACATCGCGGCCTTGTTATAGCCGACGATCTGTGTCGCCCCGTGCAAACGCGAAGTAAAGCTCGTGAGCGGCTTATCCTGTCCGGGTGCCAACGCGGCAAAATCCCGCAGCCAGCCGCGCCGCATATCACGCGCAGCTTCATCGCTTTCACGCTCCTTGTACGCGTAGTCCGCCATGAACGTGGTTAGCCCCTCGGACCAGTTGCCTTTAGCATAATCGGGATAGACGCCATTTCCCCACCAGTTGTGCAACACCTCATGACCCAGAGAAGTGGTGCGGATGAACGGCAGCCGCAGCACCTCTACGCCCAAGTAGGTGAGTGTCGGCATGCCGAAGCCGGTCGGCGTGGGGCTCGATACCACACTGAATTCCGTAAACGGATACTCGCCAATCCACTTCTCGTAGAGTCCGAGATAGCCTTTTACCGAATCCAGGTAGGCGGGTGCGAGATCGGCAATCGCAGGATGGAAATAGGTCCTTAGCTGTATCGGCTTGCCGCCTGCCCCACGTACCGTGCGGGTTTCCACCGCGTAGGGACCGGCCATGAGGTCGATACCGCCAGTCGGCGCCGGAAACTCGAATCGGGCGCGATATCCCTCGGCCGTTTCGGTTTCTTCTGCAAGACGCCCAGGCACAATACCGCGCTGCCCGGCTGGCAGTTCGATAGTCAGGTTGTAGCTGGCGAGTTTATCCGCCAGATAGGGATACCACCCGCTCGAATCCGGCAGAAAAGTACCGGCTTCGCCGCTGGCCGGCTCATTTCTTCCCAACGTCTGATGGTGGTCGAGCGCGGTATCGAGCGCTGCAAGCTCCCCACGCCAATGGATTTCGATGCGGCGAGGCAGTTTTTCGTGACCCAGAATTCGCCATGCACGCATCCTGCCCATCGTTACGGCCGGCCCAAAGGGCTCAGCATCGACCCGCCCATGCATGACCTCGAAGCGGCGCCCGATCACCAGGGTCAACTCTTCGGGCGTATTTGCCGTGATAACGCTGCGTCCCTCTATCCTGCGCGCAACCGGATCCAGACGCACCGTTATTTCATACTGGACCTCAGCCGGAACGGGGGCCGGCGCCACGTCGGACGTGGCCGATGACGTGGCCCATGCAGGGCTCGCCACGAGCATAGAGCACAGGAGACAGACTACACCTCTCAGGTCCCATGTAAGGGACCGCACGCGCGGCATCAGTCGCTTCATGGGCTTCATTTCCGCACCGCCGGAAACTTTGCAACAATCTCGCTCGAATCGCTTCCGCGTTTTAATGTCAGCGGCAACCACGTGCCCGGCGCTTGGCGCTTGACCGTCTCCACGATATCCTCGGTGCGCTTGACGGGGATGCCGGCTGCTTCGACGATTATGTCTGCGTCCCGAAGGCCCGCCGCCTCCGCTATGCTTCCTTTTTCCACCTGCAGCACGCGCGCGCCGCCATCCTGGGCCATCTCGAAGCGAATTCCCAGGCGCGGACGTGATGAAAATTCCTGGGTGGAGGGGGATAGCGATGCGATGCCGAACACCGCGTCCGCAATTCCAGCGACCATTTGACTGCATCCCGTGCCGCTATTCCATGGCAACAGCGTCCCGACATCTGCCACTCCCAGGTCCTTCAGTTGATGCGGAACACCGTACCCATGCCTGATATGCCCTGATCCCATGATTCCGACCACCAGAGGACGCCCCGGCCGTTCCAGCGCAGCGTGCATCGCCTGGGCCATTGCCCGGTCCCAGAGTTGCTGACTTTCGACGAAGCGCAGAAAACCTGGATCATCCGGCTTGGTGTCACCCCGCTTCTTGCCGCCGCGGTCGTGTTCGCCATAAATCGGCAGCAAATAACCGAGGTAAGCGGCGCTGGGGGCAGCAGGAGCCGTCACGCCTTCGCGCTCCTTCTCGGCCACGGCGGCAAAACCCTTCGAGGCAACTGTTCGCCTTAACTGCGTATCGATATTAAGGGCCACCATCGGTATTCGATTCATGCGAGCAAAATGAAATAACGGCAAGTAAAGATTTGCGTCCGTGCTCCAGACCGTGCCCCAGTCCGCCGCGGCAAGAAACTGAGCCTCGGTGAGATCCCCGGCCACCCATTGATCAAGCGCTTTTTGCACCCGACGCGGGAACATCTCGAAACCGATTACCATCTCGGGTCGCGCCATATGCAGCGCGGCGAGCGTCTGTAATTGCCACCGGTGGTGCTCAGCGTTATCGTGCATTTCGCCCAGCAGCACTGCCGTGC
Organism: Nitrosospira sp. Nsp14; assembly: GCF_900113575.1. Classification (GTDB taxonomy): domain Bacteria; phylum Pseudomonadota; class Gammaproteobacteria; order Burkholderiales; family Nitrosomonadaceae; genus Nitrosospira. The sequence goes on along the minus strand of NZ_FOPV01000018.1, from coordinate 40,493 downwards.
GCCGGGATGCCTTGGCGATAACGTCAGCCTCCGTAATCTTTCCTGCACCTGGCACGATCCAGTTCCCGACTGGAACGCAATCGACGCTTTCTTTTTCCTTGTTATCCACTTTTGTTTCCGCCAATGCAATATTCATGGGTGTAACAACGGCAAATAACATCATCGCCGACAATGCGCCCTGAAAGGCACGGCGAGCGTTCCGGATAATTTTCAAGCTGATACTCCTTATCATTGGGCGAACCCATGCTCACCCGTACTCAAGCCCACCGGCGCCATCGATCCGCTTCGGCAGAGGCGCTCACCCAACCCATTTGCGCGCGTTCCGGAACATCCGCATCCATGACCCATCTTCGCCCCAATCAGGATGCCAGGAGTGCTGGACTGTTCGAAATCCACGCTCCGGATGGGGCATGAGGATGCTGAAGCGCCCACCTGGTGTGGTAACGCCAGCAATACCCAAGGGCGAACCGTTGGGATTGAGTGGGTAAACCTCGGTAATTTTGTCGCGATTATCGACGTAACGCAGCGTAACCAGGGACGCGATAACTGAGACAGCTTTCTCATCGGGGAATTCAGCCCGACCTTCACCGTGTGCAACGGCAACGGGCATCCGGCTGCCGGCCATGCCGTCAAAAAACAGCGATCGGCTTTCCTGCACCTCCACCATGACCAGACGCGCTTCGAACTGTTCCGATTTGTTCCGCGCAAATTTCGGCCAATGTTCCGTCCCCGGAATGATTTGACGCAAATTGCTCATCATCTGGCACCCATTGCAAACGCCTAAGGCAAAGGTGTCGCCGCGCGCGAAAAACGCCTCGAAGTCGTCGCGGGCACGGCTATTGAAAAGTATCGAACTGGCCCAGCCCTCTCCTGCGCCCAGCACATCGCCGTAGGAAAAACCCCCGCACGCGGCAAAGCCAGCGTAATCCTTCAGTGAAACTCGCCCCTTGATAATGTCGCTCATGTGCACGTCCGTTGCGGCAAATCCCGCCCGGTCGAATGCTGCGGCCATTTCCACATGCCCATTCACGCCCTGCTCGCGCAAGATTGCAACGCGAGGTCTGGCGCCGGTCGAGATAAAGGGAGCGGATATGTCCTCGTCGACATCGAAACTCAATTGCGCATGTAAACCGGGGTCATCGGTATCGAGGATACGGTCGTATTCCTGTTGCGCGCATTGTGGATTATCGCGCAACTTCTGCATCTGATAAGTCGTTTCCGACCAGACGCGGTGAAGGTCGACGCGCTTCTCGGAAAATACCGGTTTATTGTTACGCAAAACCCGGATCTCATCCTTGCCGTTAATCCCGCCAATGATGAAGCTGATGTCCCTTAAACCGTATTCCGCCAGAATACCCAGAACCTCGCCACGCGCTGCCGTCCTAACCTGGATTACGGCGCCTAATTCTTCATTGAACAGTACGCGCAGAATACCCTCGTGAAATCGACCGCTCAGCGCTTCCGGCCGCAATTCTTGACCGTCCACGTCGTTCGCAGAGGGATCGAAACACAGCTGATCGAGATTTACGGTAATTCCGGCATGGCTGGCAAACGACATCTCGCACAGCGTCGCAAACATGCCACCGTCGGAGCGATCGTGATACGCCAGTATTCTGCCATCGCGGTTCAAACGTTGTATGGCGGAGAAAAATCCCTTCAATTTCTCAGCACCGTCTGGAACGGTTACATCCGGCGCTTCATCGCCTACCTGCTTGTAGACCTGGGCCAGCGCCGAGCCACCCAACCGTTTCCTGCCTGCACCAAGATCAATCAGGACAAGGTCGGTCTCGCCGCAATCGGTGCGCAACTGCGGGGTGAGCGTTTTGCGCGTATCCGTCACTCTTGCAAACGCGGAAATGACCAGTGACAAGGGTGCCGTCACTTCCTTTCTAATTGCGGCCGCCCGCTCCCCGGCCTCCGTCTGCCATACGGTCTTCATCGACATCGAGTCCTTACCCACTGGGATACTAATGCCCAGACGGGGACACAGCTCCATGCCGACCGCATGCACGGCGTCGAACAGGGCCGCATCCTCTCCCGGATGCCCTGCGGCAGCCATCCAGTTGGCGGATAGCTTGATCTCACCGATGGCCGCTATGTATGCGGCAGCGATGTTTGTGAGCGCTTCGCCGACCGCCATCCGCGCCGAAGCCGCCGGATCAACCAGGGCCACCGGCGCGCGCTCGCCAAGCGAGAATGCTTCCCCCAGATACGTTTTATAGCCCATCGATGTCACGGCCACATCCGCTACCGGAATCTGCCAAGGGCCCACCATCTGGTCGCGGGCCGTCATGCCGCCGACGGTACGGTCACCAATACTGATGAGAAAGGTCTTGTCCGCTACGGCAGGCAGGCGAAGCACTCGATAGGCCGCTTCACGCAAATCCAGTCCTTTGGCAAAAAAGGGCAACAGCGGTTTTGCGATATGTGTAGCCGTCCGGATCATTTTTGGCGGCTTCCCCAGCAACACCGAAAGACTCATATCAACTGGACGATTCTCGAATTCCGGATCCGTCACCACCAGTTGTTCTTCCGGAGCTGCAATGCCAATCACCGCATACGGACAGCGTTCGCGCTCGCAAATTGCATTGAAGGATTCCAGCGACTCTGGCCGGATGGCAAGCATATAACGCTCCTGGGCCTCATTGCTCCAGATTTGCATGGGGGACATCCCGGGTTCCTCGGAGGGAATGTCGCGCAAGTTCAGGTGACCTCCCCGACCAGATCCATGCAAAAGTTCCGGTACTGCGTTCGACAAACCGCCTGCGCCGACGTCGTGGATGGCGAGAATCGGATTGGCTTCACCGCCTCGTTCCATTTGCCAGCAACTGTCGATGACTTCCTGCGCCCGCCGCTCCATCTCAGCATTGCCGCGCTGAACTGAATCGAAATCGAGGCTCTCGGCGTTTGTTCCCGTATCCATGCTGGACGCGGCGCCACCGCCGAGACCGATCAACATGCCCGGCCCCCCCAGTTGGATCAGCAGCGCGCCGGATAGGAATTGCTCCTTTAGCACATGGTGCGCAGCAATATGACCGATGCCGCCTGCAAGCATGATGGGCTTATGGTATCCACGCATCTCGCCTGCTACGCGCTCCTCGAAGGTGCGGAAATATCCCGCAAGGTTCGGACGCCCGAATTCGTTGTTGAACGCCGCGCCGCCAATCGGTCCTTCCAGCATTATTTGCAGGGCAGAAGCGATACGGCCCGGCTTGCCGTAATTCCCCGCGCCCGGTTCCCACGGCTGGATAAAGCCGGCGATATTCAGGTTGGAAACGGAAAAGCCGCTCAGGCCCGCCCTCGGTTTCGCCCCCCGACCGGTGGCGCCTTCATCGCGAATCTCGCCGCCGACACCAGTTGCTGCACCGGGGAAGGGCGAAATTGCGGTGGGGTGATTATGCGTTTCCACCTTCATCAGAATATGCGTCTGCTCCTCCTCATAGCGATAAGCGTTATCCTGGCCCGCATAAAAGCGGGCGATCTTTGCTCCCTCGATAACGGAAGAATTGTCAGCGTAAGCGACCACCGTGCCCTGCGGGTTTTGCTGGTGCGTGTTGCGGATCATTGAGAACAGCGAGTTTGCTTGTGGCTGGCCATCTATCACCCAGTCGGCATTGAATATTTTGTGGCGGCAATGCTCGGAATTAGCCTGGGCAAACATCATCAATTCCACATCCGTGGGATTGCGGCCGACACGCAGAAAATAGTCCGCGAAATAATCTATTTCGTCCGGTGACAACGCTAATCCCAGCTCGCCGTTGGCCTTATGGAGCGCCTCTCCACCACCGGCCAACACGTCAATCGCTTCCAGCGGCGTAGGCGGAAAATGCCGGAACAATTTCTCAGCGTCATCCAGGGAGGCAAACACCGACTCCGTCATGCGGTCGTGTATCAGCGGGAGCAGCGCCTTCCTAATCGGGGCAGTTAACCCAGCGGCGTTTTCTGTGGGTTCTACATAAAAGGCTACACCGCGTTCCAACCGCTCCACTGCCTCCAACCCGCAATGGAGAGCGATGTTTGTTGCCTTGCTGGACCAGGGAGAAATCGTGCCGGGCCTGGGCACGACCAGGAACAGTCCGCCCGCCGGGACCAACTCGGCTTCCGGCACGCACTTGAGCAACTTCTCAAGAATGGCGACTTCCTCCCTGCGCAACTGGCGCGCAGTCGCGCAAAAATACCAATATTCCGCAGAAATATGGGAAACTTGCGAAGCTTCAGTTTTAAGAGCGCTCGTCAGCTTTTCCAGACGAAACGGCGAAAGCGCGCGGCCACCACGAAGGCGAAGCATCAGCATCTGTCGGTCAGATTGAAAAATGGGTGCCGGGGTCGTGCAAAGACGGACTCATTCAGCGAATCCCCGATTTTACACCAGAGGCAGACGCGCCGCAGCCGAGAAAGATGCGTGCTTCAAATTCGCCGCCAACATGAAATACATCAATAGAAGCGCTGACTTGTCAGAAACAGCATGATCATATCAGCCGACCAGGGAACCAACCCTGTCTATTTCACTGCTGAAATCCGCGAAATCGAGCGGCTTGCTGCTGCCCTGCCGGAGCCCCCGCAGCTCATGGAGAAAGCGGGGTTGGCGGCAGCCCAAGTCGCGCGCGATAAACTGCTGATCCACGGTCGGAAAAAAGTGCTGGTGCTCGCCGGCCCTGGGAACAACGGTGGCGACGCATTCGTCGCCGCCCGTCACCTGCGCTCATGGCAGTATAAGGTTACCCTGGTATTTACGGGCGAACGCTGCAATCTATCTGACGATGCAAGACGGGCGCTGGATGCTTGGGTCGCCAGTGCCGGGGAAATAGTGGAGACGATTCCACCGGACGAAGAATGGGACGCGCTAATCGATGGGCTGTTCGGCATCGGCCTGGATCAGCGGGAGGGACGGGATCTGGCGGATAAATATCTTGCCCTGGTCAATGCGGTGAATGCAATGGAAGCGCCTGTTCTCGCCCTTGATATCCCCAGCGGCCTGGGCAGCGACACAGGCAGAGTGCGCGGCGCGGCGATCAGGGCCGCGATCACCGTCACATTCATTGGACTCAAACCCGGTCTGCTCACGTATCACGGTCCTGACCAATGCGGACAAATCTTTGTGCGGAGGCTCGGTCTGGACGTTAACGCGCTAAAGGTGCCAAGTTCATGGGCAGTGGATCGGGCATATATCGCAAAATTGCTGCCCGCCCCCCGTCCCGCCGAAAGCCACAAAGGCATGTTCGGCAGCATCGGGATCATTGGCGGATCGGCCGGAATGATCGGAGCGGCACTTCTGGCAGGCACGGCCGCGTTGAAGCTGGGAGCGGGCCGCGTCTATCTCGGTTTGCTGGCCGCAAACGTGATTGGCGTGGATACCACGCAGCCTGAATTGATGCTGCGCCCGATCCACGTGTTGTTCCGGACCGGTCATCTAAACTGCCTTGTTGTCGGCCCAGGACTGGGATCGGACCCTGACGCACGCTTCTGGCTTGACTGTGCGCTGAAGTCCAACCTGCCGCTAATACTGGACGCCGACGCTCTAAACCTTATGGCCACCTGGCCCGCTATCGGTAGCCTGCTACGGAACCGAAAGGCCCCCTCCATTCTTACGCCTCATCCTGCCGAAGCAGCGCGCTTGCTGAGCGTAGACACTGGCAGGATCCAGCAGAATCGGATGGCGGCAGCACAGAGTTTGATCGATAAATTCAACTGCTGCGTGGTGCTGAAAGGGTCGGGCAGTATTTGTGCCACACCCGACGGCAAACGTTACATCAATACAAGCGGGAATCCCGGATTAAGCAGTGCAGGGACCGGAGATATTCTGACCGGCATGATAGGGGCAATGCTGGCACAGGGAGCAAGCCCGGAAAATTCATTGCTGCTTTCCGTATACCTGCATGGCGCGGCGGCGGACGCGCTTCAGAAAGAACATGGGGGGCCCGTGGGCATGACGGCTTCGGAAATTCCAGTTGCCGCCCGCAACCTTCTGAACCGGTGGATCTACAATTCCTAGCACCCAAGCTGCGGCATGAGCTAGCCCCGGGTAATTTGATTTAACTTCATTGCATTGCGAAAGAGGCATCCTGCAGCCGGCACGACGCCGCCATGAAAGATGCACTCAGGCGACTGCTGTGCCCGCCCGCGCAGCAGCCATCTGCGGAGGGAAATGGCGGCGCCGGGGATAATCAATTTCATCCGGGGTGGATTGATCGCCCGGCTCACGCCAAAAGTAGCCGTAGAGCTCCGGGGATCCCCCTACAGGGGTATGCCTGATTCTCTTGAAGGAAACGGGCGAATCCTCACCGTCAACTTCGTTGCGGCAGGATCATTCGATTTGATATTCATGTCCGCCCCTGCCAGTCCCAGCAATTGCCCCTGCAGGTTGTCGAATCCATAATGGACGCCCAGATAAATTCAGCTTGCTCCATTTTTAAGTTGCGCCTTGCTGTTTCTATCAGGGAGGACGATGCTCATGGGGAGAATCTCAATGTTGGCGTTCTGGCGTGGCCGCCAACGTAAAATCGCCGGAATATTCCGAAAACCCCTAATGGATGAGGTAGCATTGAGAGGATTTCCGTTTTTTCTGGCACAATTTGACTGCTTACGAATCGCGTCGGCGCAGTGTGGTTGGATTTTTTGGAAAACACGCAAGGAATGTTCTAATCTTAAGACTGTCCGCGCACCTGGTTCAGCGTTTGCGGCGCGGATTCCGTTAATTTACAGTGGAGAATGTCAATGTCCGTTCTTGTAACTCATCTTGCCCCTGACTTTACTAAACCTGCTGTCCTTCCGGATGGCACCTTCAATGATGCTTTCAATTTTCATACGGAAATCTCGGGCAAATATGCAGTACTGTTCTTTTATCCGCTCGACTTTACCTTTGTCTGTCCCTCGGAAATTCTCGCTCATTCGCACCGCGCCGAAGAGTTCCGCAAACGCAACGTGGAGGTCATTGGCGTTTCTGTCGACTCCCAGTTCACTCATTATGCCTGGCGCAACACGCCCATCGATAGGGGCGGCATCGGCTCTGTAGGTATCACCCTTGTGTCGGACATAGGGGGAGACATCATGCATGCGTATGGCGTCAGCCATCCCGATCACGTTGCGTTGCGCGCTTCCTTCCTCATTGATAAAAGCGGCATCGTGCGCCACGAGGTGGTGAATGATCTACCGTTGGGACGGGACGTGGATGAAATGCTGCGCATGGTGGATGCGCTGCAATTCCACGAAAGCCACGGCGAAGTATGCCCTGCGGGCTGGAAAAGCGGAGAACCCGGCATGAAGCCGAGTCCGGAGGGCGTCGCTGAATACCTGGGCAGCCACGCAGAGCAGTTGTGAAGCACAGCAGGCTTTAATAAAGCGAGACTTTAAAGAGACGAAAAACGGCGCGGCCTGCTGCTGGCCGCGTAATAGTGAACGCGGCACCCACCTGGATTTTTGCAATGAACAAGGAGAAGCGCATGAACTTCGATAAAGACAGGGCGGTTGGATTGTTGAACAGGATCATGGAGCTTGAATTGGCGGGCGTTGTGCGTTACACGCATTATTCATTGATGGTCTACGGCTACAATCGAATTCCAGTCGTGGAATGGCTCAAGGCGCAGGCGGAAGAAGGCCTGCTGCATGCCCACCGCGCGGGTGAGCTTGTCACGCTATTAGGCGGATATCCTTCGCTGTCGATCGGACCTCTGCTTGAGACGCATCATCATGACATTGCGGATATACTTAGGGAATCCCTGGCGCACGAAGGAGAGGCATGCGCAGCCTACTATGAGCTCTTGGAACTGACCCAAGGCAAATCGGTAGTACTGGAAGATTATGCGCGAAGCCTGATTGTCGAGGAAGAGCTGCACGCCGACGAAGTGAATAAAATGCTGCGCCGGACCGGTACAACCGCGGTATATGAAGCGCCTACAAGTAAGGGGCCCGCAAGTGAAGCGCCTAAAAAGAAAAAACGATAGGCGATAGGAATAGGAGATAGGGTGGGCGACTACCTGTTTGCCGCCGAGCCGCGCTAGTCGGCGGAACGCGTATCGCTATATACCATTCCGCTCAGCTGAATCATCAGATCCACTTCGCTCTCCTCCTCATCCAGAACCTGACCGGATTCATACATTTTCATGAGGGAGCAAAGCGCGTCAACATTGTTTAAGTCGATGGAAGGTGAAGAATGGCCGCTTTGACCCTCAACTTCACCGAGATTCGCTCCCGCCTCTATTGTGCTCATCGTCATTTTACAAACCCGTCGTATAGGTATGCCCGAGATCGAGTATTGCTTGTAGGAATCTTCGGGGCCACGAAACCGTCAGTGCTGGAGAAAGATGCCCGATGATTGTATTGAGCCTGAAACTCGGTATGTTGCATTGCATTCACCTGATCCGCCTTAGCCGAATCGTTTCTTTTTGCTTCTAGCCCATGGTGCGCCACGAGACATGGACGGCAGAAAATTGCCGGCTTCACCGATTGCGGGGGTTGGGTTAATGCCGAAGCTTCGGCCGGACTGGAAAGTACGTCCCTTCGTGCTATCTCCAGCTTGAATGGGCTTCCAGAATTCCGACAGCAGCATTATTAACGCAGGTAGCTGGGATTTCATATTCCCTCCTATGATGAACAAATTTCGCCAACGACTTTAAATACTTTGCTGGCCTGTTCAGGCTACCTGGAAGAGATGGCGTTGCGATGAACGTTTTATGAAAGTTTTATAAATACAATGATGAGTTTTTGCCAGACCCGTCAATGCAGTTGGCGCCGGCAATAACGGGGAGCGGATGTGGATCGCAAGATGCTCACCGTCACGCCCCCGCTTCTTTTGCTCCGCCGGCATTCCCTTCCCGGCCCGAATATTCGAAAGTAATCGGCTCCAGCAACGGCCGCTCGCACTCCTCCCGCACAAGCGCGGCGGTTTCCCCCAGTGCAATTTCACGCAGACGGCAGCGCATATTCAATACCCCATTGCTGGACTCAACGATTCCGCAAGTATGCTGCAACGCTTCGTCGCGTGGATCACGTCCTTCCCGAATCACCTGAGACCCGACATTGTTCATCACCGCCACGGGCAGATGCGGATAACGCCGCCTTGCCTCCCGGATCCACTGCAGGAGATTCAACTGTTGTGTGCAATCCTGAACCGCGCCATCCACAAGAACCATATCGTAGGATTCAAGATCCGGTTCCGAAAAATCTTCCAACGATACCCGCTCCAGCCTGTGCCTCGATTTATCAAGCAGCATCTGCAGAATGCGACGCGTATCTTGTCTTTCCCCCACGACCAGGATATTCACGCTGCTTTCCTCTGCGCGTTCTCCGGAAGCGTGCCGAACAAGGCAAATTCCGTAACCTCGTCAATTTCGATGTAGCAAGCGACGGTCATGACACGGCCGATTTTAATGGGAGGGCCCAGCCGTGAAACGTTGACCCCCAGCCTGCGTATCAGCCTCTCTACGGCAACGGTGGTCACGGTAACATAACGGGTGATACCGTTGTGCCGAGCGAAGTCGAACAAGGTCTGCATCATTTTTACAGGAATTTCGCTGAAGCCGAACCCCGCGCTTTCGTATTTGGGAACCGTCACCGCGAAGCGGCTTAGCTCCCACACATCCGGTTGTTGGGGCGCCCGCTGTCCATGCAGGAGTTGTGGAAACGTGTCCCGCAGCATGTTGGGGCCCATAGTTGGGAGAAGCCGCCAGCAGCCCAATACCTCATCTTCGTCGCCTTTGGCCAATACATATACAGGGTCGGCATGATCGAACTCGTCGTGCTCCATCCCATTATCCGTTGTAACTTCCCAGCCAAGCCGATCATGGAAAACCTCGTGTCGCAGTTGATACATTCCCATCGCTGCCCGTTGATCTAGAGAGCCGTTCCCGTGTTGCGCAAGCATTATTTGTCCCATTTGTTTCGCATCCATCGTTGGTTATGACGATGCTATGAAACAACGGAACGAGGCCCCGGGATAGCTGTAAAATCTTACAGGAACAAATGCTGAGTATTCCTGGAAACCGTTTACTGGAGCGGCTTTTAGCGGTTAGCGGGAGCTATGCTTCGACGTGGTTTTTGAGGCGGAATTTCCCCTGAAAAATGGCATTTCAAGAGGCCACTCTCGTGTTTTCGCAGTCGAAAACGGATTTTGGATGAGGCGCAAAAGGGAGCATTTGGGGGCGGGCTCTTGGTGACAAGCGAGTGGTGCGCTTTAGGCTTTAGAGATCGCGCCATCCTGGACAATGGGATAACAGAGCACTTTGTCAGGATTTCGGGCGGAACTCGCATCGGGGGTATGCACCGCCTGGATGCGATGGACTGCACGTGGGCAGGTAGCAGCGGGCGCGGGGGAAATGGCGCACTTGTTCCTTGGTCGGAAGGCGGCCGTATCCCGCAAACCGTGATGGCATTGCTTGGCGCAAGCCACGCAGCTAAAATCTTTACGCTAATTGCGCAAAGAGGAAATGGATTGCACTGGTATTTCCGCGAGCTAGGGTTGCTGCACCGCAGTCATTATCGAACGTCAGATAACAAAACAAGGGTTCTATCTCTGGCAAGTTTTTTCCTAGTTGAAATTGAAACGGATCGAACCGTACGCGCTAAGGGGGTCCCCCGGCAATGCACCGGCGAATGTTGCGTTGGTAAAGTAGGTTTTGTCCGTAAGATTTCTAATATTGACCGCCAGATCCATTCTTTTTATGCGATAGGACACGGCGGCATCGAAAACGACATAAGATGGCACACGCAGCAGGTTCAGGCTATCCGCGAACGTATCGCCCTTGTAGGTCAAGCCAAAGCCGAACGTCAAACCGCGCGCGAAACCGTTTTGGATCTGGTAGGTACTCCATAAGTTGGCCGCGTGAGTAGCGACTCCCACAGGCCGCGTTCCGTAAACACTTCCGGTGATGCCAAGAACGGCATTGGTAGCGACATTCTGAGCCAATGTTTCCGGATCCATCCATACTCCACTGCCGATGATGTTCAATCCCGCCACGGGCCTCAAACCCAGCGAAACTTCCACGCCCCTCGATCGATCCTTGCCATCCTGGGTAGCCTGCCCCCCAGAACCGGGCAAAATGACGAAGTAGTTATTACGGCTTGTCTGAAAAAGCGCAACGTTCAAATCGGCCTTGCCGTCCAGCAGAGTGGTTTTTGCGCCCACTTCTATCTGGTCTGAAGTTTCCGGTGACCGGGAGACCGCCTGCGCCTCGGTGGCGAGATTAATGAATGCGCCTGTGCTATAGCCGGCGTAAAACGCGAGATATTCCGTTGGCTGGTAGACACCGCCCGTGGAATAGGTGGTCAAGGATTTGGTTTTCTCAATCTCACGATAGCCATAGTTTCCTGATACCAGCTGAAATCCCTTGTCGCTGTACTGCACCAGGTCGTTTCTTATGCCGAGGCGAAGTTTGAATTGTTTCGTCAAATCTATCTGATCCTGCGCATAGAACGACGTTTGATCGCTGGTAATCCTGCGGTCGAAAATGGGCCTGCGCGTGAGTCCGTTCAAGGAGGTTTCCACATTGACAGGATTAAAAATATTGATGGACGATAAGGTGTAATCACCGCGCACCGTATTGATATCAGTGTTCTTGTATTCAAATCCCCCCAAAAATGTGTGTTTAACCGGTCCGGTACTTGTTTTCCATATGAATTCATTCTGCAATACGGTGTAGCCCGCGTTATCGAATTGCTGACGGGCATCGCGCCCAGTCGACACGCCGAGCGCATTCCCTTGATTGCCGCCCCCGTTTCGCACGATCTCGAGTGTACGGGCATCGTATACGAATGCGGTACGCATGCTCAACGTGTCTGATATTGCCCAGTTATGGGTGAGCCCGAGGCGATTGATCGTATGATCTGTCTTGTTGAATGGACTGTAGTAGCGGTTATTGCGCGAAACATTGGCGATATTGGAATTGAAGTCAAAAAGTATGCCGTAGTTATCCGGCTTGATCTTCATTTCGCGGTGATCGTAGTCAATCAAAAGCGTTTTATCGTCGGCCAATCGCCACAGCAAGCTCGGGGAGGCCTCGAAAATATTACGCTCAAGCCCGCGGAACCCATCTGTATGCTCAAGATTGGCGATTGCGCGACCCGCGAAGCGCTGCCCGAGCGGACCTGTCAAGTCGACAAAACCATTGCGGGTACCGAAACTGCCAAGCATGGTGCCTGCGGTGAGGTCGAACTGGTTTCGTGGCTTTTTGGTGATGATGTTGATGCTGCCGCCCGGTCCGGCAACACCAAATAGCGCCGAACCGGGGCCCTTCAATACTTCGATGCGATCGACGTCGTACATCGTACGGAAGTAGCTGTTTTGCGCAGATCCGTCAGGAATATCGTCGCGTAAAAAGCTCAGGGAAAGACCACGCGAAGTAAAGCTGTTGCCAAACCCATAGCCACCCCCCATCAACGGCTGGACACTAGGAACGTTGCGCATAGCATCGTTCATGGTAATGGCCCCTTGCTCCTTTAGTATGCTCGCGGGCACCACGTCGACGCTCGCGGGGATATCCCGTAGTGGCGTATCGGTCTTGCTCCCTGTTCGCGCCACATCCTCCAGCGTGCCGGGGCGAACCCGGCCCGTGGTGATCTTGATCTCCGGCAACGGGTTATCTTTTTCCTTGCCAGCCTGGGTCTCCTGCGCGACCACGCTTAAAGGTGCCGCCAGCATCCCTAATGACAATAGGGTAATAGGGCCAATCTGACGATGCCTGCGTTTGAATTTGTGTAACGGTTTCACTTGTAGTCTCTCTGTTGTTTTTTGTGAGCTGGCTGGCTACAAGCGGAGGGCTTATGGCGGGCTATGGAACGCCTTTGCTCCGTTGGAACGGGGCAGGAGGGGATGAAATTTACATATTTATACTTGCTGTTGGGTCCCGGGGCTTGACGTTCGTTATCGGACCACTTTCATGACAACGAGAGGGTCGTAAGCATAAGAATGGTTGAAGCAGTAAGGGTCGTGCCGATCAGTGCTGCTGCTATCAATCGGGGCCCATGTAAGCGGCTCCACAGCAGTGTGCCGGTAATTGCCAGCACCAATAAACCGGCCGCCAGCGTGTCGGTAAGTAGTATCCAGGCATTCGACATACCGCTGCCTTTGTGAAAATTGGCCAGCGTGGCCCACGCATTGGCTTCCTTCTGCTCGATATGAGCCTCGGTGTCGCCCTGCCAGTATTCGGCATTCAGGCTGAGATTGGGCGTTGTCAGCGTGACGCGCCAGTTCTCGGGTTGCATTATTTGACCCCCACCCCAGGGCACGGGCCCGCCCGGCTTCTTCTGGATACGGGATTTGGCATCGGGCAGTTTGAAGTTCAAGCGCAGCCATGCCTCGAAGGCCTCGGCGGATTGCAGGCTTTCCATAGGCGGGACCAAGGTCTGCCGGGTTTCATGCTGGCTCGCGAGGGGGATTTTCATCTCATTGCGGTGGTTGAGCAGAATGCCGGAAGTGCCGAACAACAAGCCGAGCGCTGCGCCCCAGAGACCGATCCAGGCGTGTGTCCGCCGTAGCCAGACGAGAAAGCGCCCGCGCTTCATTGATTGCGGCAGAAAAAGGTAACCGCGTGGCTCAGCCCCCGAAGGCTGACCCCCATTCTGCCCGCGAGCTCCTGGCTCAGATGGCTCGCTGACGCGGGCGCGCGATTGAGAAATGCTCATTTGTAAAGACTGAGCGTGACCTTGTGACTCTCTACCGCATATGCCTTGCCCTCGAATTCGCCGGGCTTGTTCAGTTCATGCTTAGCCTCTATGACGTAGAGGCCGGGCTCGGGTGGCGAAAAGGAAGTTTCACCTTTCTCGTCGGTGCGTAGATGCTTCTCCCAGCCGCTGGGAGCGATAACGACGATTTCAGCCTTTGGTACCGGCTCGCCCATGAAGGTCAAGCGCAGCGTATTGCCATTACCCTTTATATCGAGCGGTAAACTGCCGCCTTCACCCAGACGAGCGTAAAGAAAACGCCGTTGAACAGGGGTTGGCGTGTCCCCTTGTGGTGCTCGTATCGGCTGGCGGCGTGCCTGGATCAGTACCGTCGCGCCCGCCGGTAGAGAAAAGTGCGTACTTTCACGGCTTGGGCTGATCGCTTTTGCCGTTCCCGCCTGGTCAATGATCGTTGCGTCCGGTTCAACGATACTGTCGAGCCTTCCCGGTGAGGTTTCCCGGAGGTTCTCGGCATATTCGCCAAAATAAAGCTTGCTGGCTGGCGTACCGCTCTCCAGCCACAATGCATGCGCTCCGGCGTTCAGGCTTAGCGCGCAGCCAAAAAGGGCGACAGTCCCGGAGACAAGTGACGCGATTTTCATGTTTTTCCTTTAGATTGATTTTTGTTAACTTGTTGGACAAGGTAGCCAGGACATTCAAATTACCCAAACGTTTGAGTCGAAGACCGCAAGCAGGCACTTCAGCACCCGTGCTGCAAGTTCATCAGGTAGTGGCTATCGCTGGTAAACCGGATTTCTGCCGTCGAAGCAGACTTGATAGACCGAACCTGCGTCTGGCTAAGAGCCTGGGCATGAAACCAGCTCTGCGAGTTTTGCCAGCCCCTTACTGAAGGTGGGTATATCGGAATGGTCGAGCACGACGTAAGGCGTGCCGGAATACTTGCAGTAGCGCTTTACAGTGAAGTAAGCCTGATGATTAACGCAATCTACCGGACATATCACCATATCAGCCTGGGCGAGCAGCTCCGACAACTTTTCTCCGCCAACCCCTGGATCGCTTCGATAGAAGAATAAAATGCCTCCAGACGCATGAACCAGGCGGCTGTACTCGGGATAGAGCGCTGCCCGGCCCCCTACACACAGGAGCTTCACTGCCGCAAGATCAAAACCGGCCTCCCAAATCGCCTTTTTTTCATTGCAAGTAGCGCGATGCAATGCAGATTTTGCACTCTTTGCCGCTTGTGCAACGTGGGGCCCCCGTTTTCCGGTGGCACCCGGTCCCTCGCCGCAGGCACCTGCAGTCTTGACCAGCGGGAACCAATCGGGCTCCTGCGGAACGGAAATGCGGGCATCGGCAAGCCTGCGCTGAAGCAAATCAATACGTTCCAACAGCGCTTGATGACCATCCGCCAAGGCTCCCGCGGGTGAGAAGGCCGCGGAATTATTCCGACCTCCTGCCTGCACACGACTTGTTGTCGGGAACGGATCAGCACAACCGGACCGCACCCGGCCGCCTCTAACGCGGAAAACCTGTTCGATCGCCCGCTGAAGAGGAAACACGTTCGGAAGGAACTTGTGCTTTTTTCCGCTACCGGAGCTTCCCTGAAAATTGGCTATCAGAACGGCAGATATCGACCGCATGGCCCGGAGAGGGACAAGCAGAATCGCGCCAGCGCGAGGCGCTTTGAAAAACAGAAGAGGGAGGGCGGCGCGTGAAACCGCCGAGGTTGTTATGTGTTCCACAGCCCATACTCCGTCACAAGTCAGAAAAAAGCTGGCTTGCCGTTTGTACAGGCTGGCTGGCTAAAAGCCGCCGGCTCGGGAGAAAGCCAGCGGCAACGGATAAAGAATTACATCTGGCTTTGCAGCCAGTTCTGAATACCGACTTTCTGCATGACATCCAGCTGGGTTTCCAGCCAGTCGATGTGTTTTTCGGTATCTTCCAGTATGTCCTTGAAAATTTCGCGCGAAACGTAGTCCTTCGCTGCTTCGCATGCGGCAATCCCGCCGAGCAATGACTCTCGCGCGGCCATCTCCGCCCTGAGGTCGCACTCGACACACTCTTCCGCCTTCTCACCAATCAACAGCTTGCCCAGCTCTTGCAGATTGGGTAACCCTTCCAGAAACAGGATACGCTCAATCAAAACATCGGCATGCTTCATCTCCTCTATGGATTCCTCATATTCATGCTTGCCGAGGCTGTCGAAGCCCCAGTTTTTGTACATGCGCGCATGGAGAAAATACTGATTGATGGCCGTCAGTTCGTGTTGAAGCTGGCGGTTTAGCCATTGAATAATGTCTGTGTTGCTCTTCATGTTTGCCTCCTCAGGCGAGATCTCGCATTCAAGCGAGTGGGTTTATGTGGACTGGCCTTGCGCCAGGGTTTTCTGCATCAGTGCCTGTTCCAGCACCTGTTTTGCGTGGCAGGCGCATATTCCGCACTGCTCGCTTACCCCCAGGTTGGCTTTCAGATCCCGCATCCGGCCAGCGCTTCCGCAATGCACAGCTTCGCGGATGGCGGTATCGGTTACACCTTTGCAGACACAAATATACATGATGAGCGCCTTAAGTCTACTATTTAGTCAAAATCAACTTGCCGTTACGCGTGCGTCGCAGTCGATACTGCTCGCCCTGGTGCTGAATAAATACCTCGTCACCGTGCGAGAATAGAGAATCGCTGTATAGCCTTTTGTTCCGGTCCAGCATGACGACCTTTTGTTTATCCACGGTTGTTTCAGGTGTCGTGAGTAGCTTATCCATTTTGGGCTGCTTCCGCAATTATTAATGAGAATGATTCGTAATTATATTAAACATTGGATGAAATGCAAGCGTTATTAACAATTTTTAAAAAAGTAATTCGCGGAGTCTCCGTTTGAGTGCTGCTACGCGCCCAAGTTGGCAAACGAGCTGGTAAAATCAGTTGGCGGGCAGATAAAAAGTTTGACGCACTGCGCGCGGTTCGGGTGCTTGCAAGGAAGCGGAGCAACTGATTCGCCAACTCTAACTGACTCTTATGCGCCTGCTTCGCCGCCAATGAAGAGCTTGTTTCTCCCGGTTCTCGGCCAACCCTTCCGATAGCTGCTGCCGGACGCGCACCTAAGGCCGCCGCTGGCAACCGTGGGCGCTTTTCAAAGTCTTTATATCGACCACATGCAGAAATTTTCCACATCGCCGCGCGAAATGGCAGCAAGCGTCTGGCGTAACAGAAGCCTCATAGTCGCAATGGTCAAACGCGAAGTGGTCGGGCGCTATCGTGGCTCGATCATGGGGCTGGCATGGTCATTCTTCAGCCCTCTGCTTATGCTCATGATCTACACGTTCGTCTTTTCCGTGGTGTTCAAGGCGCGCTGGGGGGTTGGCGGCGAAGAAAGCAAAACCGATTTCGCCATTATTTTATTCGTCGGTATGATCGTGCACGGGCTATTTGCGGAATGCGTCAACCGCGCTCCTGCGTTGATCCTGTCCAATGTCAATTATGTAAAAAAAGTTATCTTTCCACTGGAAATCCTGCCATGGGTTGCTTTGGGCTCCGCCCTGTTCCATACCGCCATTAGCATCGCGGTGCTGCTGCTGGCCCAGCTCATCCTCAATCACCAGTTGCCGTGGACCGCTATTCTTTTCCCGTTGGTTTTGCTTCCGCTGGTATTTATTGCGATGGGTTTTGCCTGGTTTTTGGCGGCGTTCGGCGTATTTGTGCGTGACGTGGCGCAGATCACGGGAATGTTCACCACCGTGTTGTTGTTTGTTTCACCCGTGTTCTATCCTATAAGCGCTTTACCTCCTAAATATCAAGGCTGGCTGCTACTCAATCCGCTTGCTTTTATCATCGAGGAAGGGCGAAAGGTGCTTGTTTTGGGACAACTGCCAAACATTGAACGATGGGTAATCATGACAGCAGTGGGACTTTTGATTGCATGGGCCGCGTTTGCCTGGTTTCAAAAAACGCGCAAGGGATTCGCCGATGTGCTCTAAATCGAGTATGTGGCGCAGCATCCGCTGTTTCAATTTCTTCGTCCGGCCCGATTCGGGCGCGGCGCGTAAAAAATCAGCAACACCTTGAGGACTGATGGGAATCACACACACAATTTGGTACAACAAGCTGGTGCGCCGTATATATAAGGGACTGCCACTGCCTTGGCATGTCAAACAAAGGCTCAAGGAGATTTATCTCCGCCGGCCCGGCGCCTGGAAAGCAAATAACAAGGAGCTTTTCCGACTCGTTGGAAACCGAGAAGCGTTAGTTCAAGTAGCAACCGGCGCCAGGCAGTTTGATCCCGCTCAGCCGTGGGTATTGGTGATCGACTCGGGGATTCCACTGCCCGATGAGAACTCTAGCCACGCTCCCATGTCAACTTTATTTCGGCTGCTGCGAGAAATGTCTTTTCGCGCTGCTTTTGTGTCCGATTTAGACGCTTGCCCGCACCTCGAGCAGCAACTGCTGGAAGAACAGGGCATTACCGTCATTACCGGATTTGACGCGGCGCGGCATCATCTGGCGGAGGCGGGAGGAAAATACCATTTCGTGCTATTGTTACGGCCAGAAGTAGCGTTCAAATACTTGCCTTATGTGCGCGCTCACGCTCTGTACAGCAAAGTCATATGCGACGCGACGGGGCTGCGCTGGGTCGAGCCTGACAGCAAGATGCAGGTCACGGCCAATCACGACAATTACGGCAATTACGACTTAACCGACGTCGTTTCGCCCTCCCGCCGCATCGAAATTTTCAACGCCGCCTGCGCCGATCTGGTTTTGGCGACGACCGTTGAGGAGAAAAACGATCTGCTAAGTTTGGAACCCAATATCGAGGTTGCCGTTCTGCCGCATGTACATGAGATATTCTCCCCGAGAATACCTTTCGCGCAACAACCATCTGATGTTTAGTACCGCTTGGCAGGGAACACTATAGGAAATCTCTCAGTGAAAGATTCCATCTAACAACCTAGTCTGTGAAAAATGATCTCATCAAGCCTCTGTCGCCTCGAGTACTGGTAGCCGGGGTGTATCTTTCAGACAAAAAGAACCTGGCTCCTCACATATCGCGGACATTGGCGGATAGCAAGGATTGGGCGGTAGAACAGCGATGGATTTCCCTGGGCGAGAGCCCGCCGGACCCTGACATCGCGCCTTACACGGCACGGGTCGTGGACAAGCCTTCACCAAAATTCTTCCTGTTGAACCAGCTTCTCAAGCAAATTGACCTGCGCGACTTTGAGTATCTGATCGTGAGCGATGATGACATCCAGTTGCCGGAAGGCTTCCTGGATCGCTATCTCGCGCTCGTATTGCGGCATGATTTCGCCCTCGCGCAACCAGCACGGACTCACGACAGCTACATCGACCACCGGTTTGTCGAGCAACTGGATGGGATCGATGCCCGGCGGACACGGTTTGTCGAAATCGGACCTCTGTTTTCACTCCATCGCGCGGCATATGATTATTTCCTGCCCTTTGACGAGGCGAGCCCCATGGGCTGGGGCAATGATTTTGTATGGCCTGTTTTGGCGGAAAAGCACAACCTTAAAATGGGAATTGTTGATGCAGCGCCGGTTGCCCACAACCTGCGCAAGCCCGTGGCCTATTACAATTACGGAACCAACGCGGATGCGATGAGAAATTACCTTGCTGCGCGACCCCATCTATCCAGAAAAGACGCCTTTTTTATATTGGAGTCCTATGTCTGTTAAGATGTTGACCGCGCCCCCAGCCTGGTCAGATCAATGCTGAGCGTAGTGATTTGCACCTTTAATCGCGCCTCGCTATTGGATAAGGTGCTCGGTAGCCTGTGCACGCAAACACTGCCTTTGCATGATTTTGAGGTGATCATCATCAATGATGGCTCCACCGATAATACAGATGCGGTGGCTGCTTCTTACGCTTCCAGACTACCGCTCCGCTATAGTTACCAACGCAATGCCGGATTAGCAAGCGCTAAAAACCATGGACTGTTCGCATCCCGGGGCGATATCGTGCTGTTTCTGGATGACGATGATATCGCAGCGGCAGACCTGCTCGAAGAGCACGTCAAAACCCACATGGCGTTTCCCGCTGAGCAATATGCCGTCCTTGGGTACACCGGGCTCGGCGACGGCATGAGGCCAGACCCGCTCATGCATTTTGTTACAGAAATCGGCTGTTTCCTGTTTTCCTATCCATCGCTGCGGCAAGGGGATGTCCTGGACTACACCTATTTCTGGGGTGGCCGATCTTCCTGCAAGCGCTCTCTGCTGCTTGAGTTCGGCGTTTTCAACCCGGTTTTCCGGTTTGGCTGTAAAGATATCGAACTGGGCTATCGGCTCTCCCGGCAGGGGCTGCGGGTGGTGTATAACAAGAACGCTGTATCTTACACGGTGAGAAAAATAGACTTTGATGCCTTTTGCAACCGTCTGGAACGCCAAGGCGCTTCCAATTACGTCTTCAGCCAACTCCACCCGGAATCGGAAGTACAGCAATTGACCGGAATAGCCGACTCGGAACAAACTTGGCCGATGATTGAGCCCCATCACGAAGCGATCAAACAATCGGCGCGTCATCTTGACTTGATGGCCAATTTAAAGCTGGCTCGGAGTCTGGGGCTGGATGAAGACACTCGGGCGCTTCTCCACCGTGCATACTGGGCAGCCTTCAAAGCCTGCTTGATGAAGGGGGCGGTTGAGAAAAAACTTGCATTCCAGCAGTCCGGTTCTCCCAGCGCGGGAGCACTTGGACAATTGCAGCCAGATCATGCAACTTGTGCGTCGGCGGGGAACTGGATACCGGATCCAAGCCTTCAGAGGGAAGAGCGATAATAGAGCGCTCAAAGACAAGGACGACAGCGCAGCAATGAGTTCCAGCGATATCGCCATAAGCATCCAGAACCTTTCAAAATGCTACCAAATTTATGACACACCGCGCGACCGGCTGAAGCAGTTTGTAGCCCCGCGACTGCAACGCATGGTCGGGCGGAAGGTCCGGAGATATTTTCGCGAATTCTGGGCGCTCCGGGATGTGTCATTTAGTGTTAAAAAAAATGAAACCGTGGGCATCATCGGACGCAATGGATCAGGAAAATCAACCTTGCTGCAAATCATCTGCGGGACGCTTGCCCCTACTGCGGGAATTGTGGAGACTAAGGGCCGTATTGCAGGATTGCTGGAACTCGGCTCAGGCTTTAATCCGGAGTTTACCGGGCGGGAAAATGTTTACATGAATGCATCGATTCTTGGCCTCGCAAAAGCCGAGATCGATGCAAGGTACGAGGATATTGTCGCGTTTGCAGATATAGGAGATTTTATCGATCAACCAGTGAAGCGTTATTCTTCTGGAATGTATGTTCGCCTTGCGTTTGCTGTCGTGGCCAACGTCGATGCGGAAATTCTGGTTATTGACGAAGCGCTGGCGGTAGGTGACATTTTTTTTACGCAAAAATGCATGCGGTTTTTACAGGACTTTAAAACCAGGGGGACTATCATTTTTGTCACGCATGACTCCGGCGCGGTGGTGAGCTTGTGTGAGCGTGCCGTCTGGCTTGATCGCGGAGCCGTCCAGGCATCAGGGGCGGCAAAGATGGTTTCCGAAAAATACCTGGCGAGGCGTTACGAGATCGAAGCTGCGTCGGCACTGCAGCGAAAAGGAGAAGTGCCGGCGCGTGCGGCAGTCCAGGAAATACCGGCCGATGAACCTGCGCAACCCGCGCAAACTTCCCTTTCGGGAAATGAAACGGACGGGATGCCCCGGCGCGATATGCGTCTGCAATTCATCAACCAGTCGAATCTTCGGAATGATATCCAGATATTCGATTTTGTGCCGGGGGGCCGAGGTTTCGGGACTGGTGGCGCGAGGATCATCAGCGCCAAGATGACCGACCTGGAAGGTCGCCAGTTGTCCTGGGTTGTTGGCGGCGAACAGGTGCGAATTGCAGTTACGACGGAGGTGCTAGTGTGGTGCGAAAGCATTATCGTAGGGATGAGTTTCAAGGATAAGCTGGGCCAGGTGTTGTTTGGACAGAATACTTACGTGGACTATTGCCTGAGCCCGGTGAAAGCAAAGCCGGGAGAGGCAGTGGAAGCCGTTTTCACCTTTCGCATGCCAATACTTCGCCGGGGATCTTATACCGTCGATGTCGCCGTTGCTGAAGGCAGTCCACCCGAGGTCGTCCAACTTCAGTGGCTACACGACGCCTTCGGCCTCGAATCGCACGCCTCAAGCATACTCGATGGATTGGTCGGATTGATTTTCGACTCGGTAGAGCTTCGCAATACAAACGGGTAGGCGATGTCCGGTTACAAGTCAGGAATAAGCTCGAAAAATAAACCCGCTATTTTTCTGCACATTCAGAAAACAGCGGGCACCTCCATTGTTGACTCTTTAAGGCAACACTATCGAGAAAACCACATTATTAGCCATGGCGATTACTTGCGTGCTTTACCTTACCTGACGACTGAAGCAAAAGTCACCGCTGAATTCGCCGCGAGCTTGCGTAATATCCGCTTTCTATCTGGCCATTTCGGGTACGATTTTGCGAAGCCGTTTATGAACGATAGGTATTCGTTCACTTTTCTCCGGAACCCTATAGAAAGGGTCTTATCTTTTTATTATTTCTGCAAAACCCGGGATCCGGACGAATATGAGATACACAGGCTCTGTCGGGACTCCAGCCTGGATGAATTTCTGAGGATCGCGATGGAACGGCCCGAAGTGAAGTCCCTTGTATGGAACAATCAGGTATGGCAACTCGCGTGCGGGTTTGGTAATTCTCAATATCTTGACTCGTCGTTCTTTGACCCAGACGAGCTTCTCCGGTTGGCGATTAGGCACCTCGATGACTTTTCTTATGTAGGTTTTACTGAGACCTTTGACGAGGACCGCGAGAGGATACTCCGCGACCTCGGGGTCGTTTCTCCTCGAGTAAACTACACGTCAAATTCGACCCCGCGTCGGCCTACTTCGAAGAATCTTCCCCGGTCGACACTGGAACTGCTAGGGCAATTTACACAGCTTGATCAAGTTCTCTATCAGGAAGCCTGGGAGCGACGGGGGGGGAAAACCTTAAAGCTACGCAAAATCGCCACCGATGCACCAGATATCCTGTTGGAGACAAATATTATCGTGACGGACCATCAAGCTGATACTTCGCAAGCGACAGGGAACGAGCTACAGCAAGTTCAGAACGCTTATCTCGAACTAATTCAATCCTGTCTGACCGGTAGCATTTACCACGATGCGTCACAAGCACCGTTCGCACCGAATACGTTTAATCCAGACCTGCGCGAGCGCGGCCTGGACTGGCCGGCACATGCACAGACGATGATTGGCGTCAAAAGGCTCGCCAACCTGCGGGCTTTGACTGAATCCGTTATTGCGGACAACGTTCCAGGGGATCTGATCGAAACTGGTGTCTGGCGGGGCGGAGCGTGCATTTTGGTGCGTGCCGTGCTGTTTGCATACAATGTTACCGACCGGTACGTCTGGGCTGCGGATTCGTTTGAAGGGTTGCCGCAAGCCAATGAGCAGCAGTATCCGGCTGACGCTGGTTCAGAATTCCATAAATACAAGGAGCTTGCGGTAACACTGGAACAGGTACAGGATAACTTTCGGGCCTATGGCTTGCTCGATGAGCAGACGAAATTCCTCAAGGGCTGGTTCAAGGATACGTTGCCGAAAGCGCCCATCAGTCAACTTGCGCTTATGCGCCTCGATGGGGACATGTACGAATCCACGATGGATGCCCTCACCAGCCTTTATCCCAGGCTCTCACCTGGCGGATATGTGATCATCGACGACTATCACGCGGTACCAGCATGCAAGGCGGCGGTCGAGGATTTCTGCGCTTCCAATCAAATGCAACCGGAGATTATGGAGATTGACGGCGTCGGTGTTTACTGGCGCAAGCCAGGCTATACCACGCCGAAAGCTGAGCTTGCTGGACTAAACCGGAGAGTCGAGTCTCCGGGCATACAAGTCAACCGACTGCACCGAGCCATATCCAAGCTGAGTTTGAACGTGATTTTGCAACTGGAACACTCCGTAGTTGAGAGGGATGAGCAGATAAATAGGCTCAGCCGGGCCATTTCCGCTCAGAACACAGCCATTGCCGAGCGAAACCAGATTATTGCAGAGCGAAACCAGATTATTGCAGAGCAGGATATGCAATTAGCTTACTCAGATAGAAAAACTGCAGAGGCCAATGACAAGCTACAAGCGATTCTGTCCTCGACGAGCTGGAAAGTAACCAGTCCCATACGAGCAATAAAAAACATAATCAACGACGCCAAGAATAGGGTTATTGATTGATTCCCTAGAGTTAGGCCTCGGATGGCCTTTAGAGTCGCCTTTACAAGCCTTTATTCCGTTGGCCGAAAAAATTTCGCTGTTAATACCAGTTAACCTATAGCTACACGCAATATGCACTCTGAAAAACGCCATGTCTACGACTACCCAGTCGATGTGTCAGGGCAAACTGCGCCTGTGCATGTGATGCGCTTGGTCGGACCATCGAAGCGCGTACTGGAGGTCGGGTGCGGGCCAGGCTCGATCACCAAAATTCTGGTGCAACACGGTCACTGCCGGGTAACGGGTATGGAACTGGATTCAGCCGCGATAAAAGAGGTGGCGCCGTATTGCGAGCAGGTGATACAAGCCGATCTGAACTCGGAGGAGTGGCCGCGCTTGCTCGATGGAGCAGCGCCATTTGATGTCGTCGTGGCCGCCGATGTACTCGAGCATCTGTATGATCCCTGGATCACCCTGAAACGTATGGCGCCACTGATCAACGAGACCGGTTACCTGGTGATTTCGCTGCCACACGTCGGCCACGCAGCTGTGGTGTCATGTTTGATAAACAGCGATTTCGAATATCGGGATTGGGGTCTGCTCGATCGGACTCATATTCGTTTCTTCGGATTCAAGAATATCGAGACATTGTTCGCGCAGGCTGGACTCAAGATCATTGAAGCACGATATGTGATCAAGCCACCCGAAGAAACGGAATTTTCGGCAAGCTGGTCGAGGCTCTCCACGGCGCAGCAGGCTGCGATCAGAACCAGTGCCTACGCCAACGTCTATCAAGTGGTGGTAAAAGCAGTACCACTCAATTATCCGGGTGACATCGTGCCCCTGGCGCAGCCTGAACAATCCTCCATGCCAACCGTGGCAGCGCCCAGGATGTCATGGAAAACGCGGGTGGGACAGTACCTGAGCCCGGAGCACAAACGGCATATTCGCAAGGGCCTGAAGGCGTTCGGCATCAATATATGACAACAGGTCAACATACATCCAGATACGATAATGAAATTCCAGCATCTGGCAATCAGGCGCCTCCCCGGCTAATCGCTTTTTACCTTACCCAGTTTCACCCAACGCCGGAGAATGACCGCTGGTGGGGCAAGGGGTTCACCGAATGGACAAACGTCACAAAAGCGGCGCCTTTGTTCGAAGGCCACCTGCAACCGCACCTTCCCACTGACTTCGGCTTCTACGACTTGCGCGTGCGAGAAACCCGGCGCGATCAGATCAAAGTTGCGAAGCAATACGGCATTGACGGATTTTGTTATCACTACTACTGGTTCTCCGGCAAGCGCCTATTACATTTGCCGCTGGATGATATGCTGGCCGATCCCGAAAGCGACATGCCATTCTGCCTGTGCTGGGCGAACGAAAACTGGACGCGGCGTTGGGACGCAGCCGAGCATGAAGTACTTATTGCCCAGGAATACCGACCTGGTGATGATCTCGATTTCATCAAATCCCTGATACCGTTCTTTCAGGACAAGCGCTACATACGAGTCGATGGAAAGCCATACTTCTGTGTGTACCGGCCACCCCATCTTCCAGACGTTCGTAAAAGTCTTAGGGTATGGCGAGACTACTGCCGGAGGATCGGCTTGGGCGAAATTCATATCAGCGCTGCATTGACGCACGGAAATGAGGAATACGCTTCTTTTGGATTCGACAGCGGCGTCGAGTTTCCGCCTCACAATCTGAGAACAGCTCCGGTTAACAACCAGGTCAGTTTTTTTAATGCCTTTTACGGCAATCTTATGCAGTATGAGTCAATAGCCAACTCATTTCTCGACAGAGATTACAGGGATCCGCGTATATTCAAGACGGTATTTCCATCCTGGGATAATACGGCACGCACAAAAGAGCGTGCCCTCGTTGTTCTGAACGGCACGCCTGATAATTATGAATACTGGCTTGGAGCCACAATCGATCGGGCGGTGCGGACAGGAGAGAAGGATGAACTTGTGTTTATCAATGCCTGGAACGAGTGGGCTGAGGGCTGCCACCTTGAACCCGATCGCTGGCACGGCCATAAATTTCTTCAGGCAACACAAAACGCCAAGATGGGCTTGCGCAGATTTGCCACCTTCCCGGACGTTGGCTTGCCCGAAACAGCAAAGCAGGAATTTTGGCAGGAAATATCGAAGGTCGTCAGCTATCACGTACCGTTGCAGATTCAGCGTTTGCGGCTCGCTGTGAACCAGATCCCGTGGTTGCGCTTCATGCTGCTCCCATTTGTGAGGGCAGTGCGCGCCTTACGCGTGCAGCGGTAATCGTAGGCCTGGGGGAGAATGCCGAATTCTGGCCCGGCGGCCAGCGGAGCCATCCACAAGGGATGTCGAGTTGCCACCGCAGCGTAACCCGGCCACAAATTCTTATTGTCTGTGTTTCTGTCTTTCCCGGCTTTTTTTGCCACAAATAAGGAAATGGACAAACACAAAATCCTTTGTGTGGTCGGAACACGACCGGAAGCGATCAAAATGGCCCCGGTGATTCTTGCGCTAAAGGAACACCCGGCTTTTGAATGCAGGGTTCTTGCGACTGCGCAGCATCGAAACCTGCTCGATCAGGTCCTGCGCGTCTTTGGCATTGAACCGGATATGGACCTCGATATCATGCAGCCGGACCAGACGCTTGCTGCTCTGACCGCTCGTCTCTTGCCGGCTCTGGATGATGTGCTTCAAGCCGAGAAGCCTGATGTCGTGCTGGCTCAAGGCGACACCACTACCGTCATGGCCGTGGCGCTCGCCAGCTTCTACCGCCGGATTCCGTTCGGGCACGTGGAAGCCGGGCTTCGCACTTGGAACATGGCGTATCCGTTTCCGGAAGAAATGAACCGGGTCGTCACCGGCAAGTTGACCAAGTGGCATTTCGCCCCTACCGAGAGCGCCTGCCAAAACCTGCTTAAAGAAGGTGTTGGCGAGAGCAACATATTTGTTACTGGCAATACGGTGATCGATGCACTGTTGAGCGTCGCAAAACGTGAAATCCCGCTCCCCTTTAACCTTGATTCGAGTAAACGTCTGATCCTGGTCACCGCGCATCGCAGGGAGAATTTCGGTGCGCCATTCCGGGAAATCTGCCGGGCGATACTGACGCTGGCCGACCACAACAAGGACGTGCAGGTGGTATATCCGGTTCATCCGAACCCAAACGTGTGCGAAACGGCTTCTCAAGTTCTGGGAAACCATTCCAGAATTACGCTTTGCGAACCGCTGGATTATCTCCCTTTTGTCGCAGCCATGAAACAGGCGTTCCTGATTCTCAGCGATTCCGGTGGGGTACAGGAAGAGGCGCCCGCGCTGGGGAAGCCGGTGTTGGTTTTAAGAAACGAAACGGAACGGCCGGAAGCGGTTGCAGAAGGGGTAGTCAAGCTGGTAGGCGCCGACTGTGACCGAATTGTTGGCGAGGCACAACACTTGTTGGACGATGGCGCCGCCTACAGGAGGATGGCCCGCGGTGTCTCTCCGTATGGCGACGGCAGGGCAGCGGGCCGCATTGCCTCAGTGTTGCGCGACTATTTCGCCGCATGCGTCTGATTTATCTTTCGCCGGTTCCCTGGCACAGTTTTTCTCAGCGGCCACACGAACTCGTCAGATATTTTCATGCGCGCACTGGCGGCCGGGTTCTCTGGATAGAACCTTATCCAGGGCGTTTCCCGACGTTGTCCGATTTTATGACCCCACGCCCGACCACCGGCGAAAAGGACTGCGAAATTCCAGCGTTCCTAACAATGATACAGCCAAGGGCATTGCCGATAGAACCGTTGCCATTTTCCACTACGATCAATGGCCTGTTTTGGGACGAGATTGAATCAGAGGTCAACCGTTTCATCGACGACTCGACCGTTCTCGGGATCGGGAAACCGACAACGCTGGCGTTGCGACTACTGCAGAAGAAGGACTGTCGCGCTTCATTTTACGATGCCATGGACAATTATCCGGCTTTCTATCGGGGCTGGTCCCGCTTAGCGATGATGAACCGGGAACGCAAGGTGATAAAAAGCGTGTCAACCATTTTGGCATCGTCTTCCGCGCTCGAAGACCGGTTGCGACCCCTGGCCAGCGACGTGCGCCTCGTGATGAACGCTTGCGCAGTGGATCGGCTGCCCCCATGCCGAATCTCGGCTGTGCTTCGGGACGACCAACGCCCGATAATTGGCTACGTGGGGACCATTGGGGCCTGGTTCGACTGGGAACTCGTCATTGCGTTGGCGAAATCGAATTTAAAAATTGACTTTCGCCTCATCGGCCCTGTGTATGTTCGGCCGCCCGCCCTACCGCACAATGTACGTTTGGAGCGAGCCCTGCCGCATACCGAGGCATTACGCGCCATGACTCAGTTCAATGCGGGCCTGATTCCATTCGTGGAGAATTCGCTCACCGCTTGCGTGGATCCGATCAAGTACTATGAATATCGGGCCCTGGGTCTGCCAGTACTCAGCTCAGCATTTGGAGAAATGGCGCGCCGACGAGGACATGATGGCGTCTACCTCATCGATCGCAATGCGAATATGACGGAACTGGTAAGCGAGGCTTTAGCCAATTGCGCCACGACAGAGAGCACCGCGCACTTTCGGATGAATAACTCATGGGAACGCCGGTTTGATCAAGCCGGGATCTTCGGCTAACGAATTGATCCTTCCGGATGACTCATTCCTCCCCCCTCTTAAACCGCTGTAACTGCAGGGGCCGTACTATAACTATGACTATGGCAGCTGAGATGGATACCCTCGAGGCCAAGCTTCCGGTCTCGGTCATCGTCGTAAATTATAATGCCGGGCCACTCCTGGCCGAATGCGTTCACTCGGCGCTTTCCCAAACCAGCGAAATACTGGTGGTGGACAACGCCTCCACCGATCTCAGCCTCGAGCTTTGCGCGCAGCGTTTTTCCAATGAGGCAAAACTGAAGATCGTCCGCAATAGCACCAACCTTGGTTTCGCCGCAGCCTGTAACATCGGTGCCAGTGCTGCGGCCGAGCCGTACATGCTGTTTCTCAACCCTGATTGTGTTCTAGGCGCCGGTTCCCTGGAGCGTATGCTTGAGGTATTGAAAAGAGACCCTGTAGCGGGCATGGTGGGGGGGTGGTTGGTCAATGCCGACGGTACCGAGCAGGAAGGCGGTCGACGGGCAGTGCCGACGCCGTGGCGCGCCTTCGTGCGGGCGTTTGGGCTGTATCGCTTTCATCGTCACTGGCCTCGCCTGTTTTATGATTTCCACCTGCACAAGCAGCCTTTGCCGCCCACTCCAGTTGAGGTGGAGGCTATTTCCGGCGCGCTCATGCTGGTACGGCGAGCGGCGATGGCAGACGCCGGCCCCTGGGATAAAGGGTATTTTCTTCACTGCGAAGACTTGGACTGGTGCATGCGCTTTCAGCAAAAAGGCTGGAAAATCCTGTTTGTGCCAGATGCACCGGTTGTGCATCATAAGGGAACCTGCAGCCGCTCTCGCCCCATTTTCGTGGAATGGCACAAGCACAAAGGGATGATGCGGTTCTACCGCAAGTTCTTTCGGCAGGAATACCCTGGTGCGGTGATGTGGCTGGTGGCGACGGGCGTGTGGTTAAGGTTTGGAGCGGTGGCGTCATTTCATGCCATTCGCAACGCCGGACGCCGACTCGGTCTTGGTCGAAAATAAACCGTGCGCTCTCCTCGCGTAACAAACAAAGCGTTATTAACGTTACCATGATGGTTGCCAGTCGAGTCGATGTCTGAGTCCTCTTCACCTCACCGCGTTATTATCACCGGCGCGACCAGCATCATCGGCCAGTTCCTGCTGCCGAGACTTGCGGCTGCCGGCAACGAGGTATATGCCATCAGCCGCGAAAACAGCAGCAATCTGGTCGCGATCCATAAAAATATCTTTTGGCATTCGAGCGACATCAGCCATCCGGAGCAGTTACGCTGCCCTTCCGCGAGTGCGCTGGTTCATCTTGCGCCCCTTTGGCTGCTTCCCCCCCTGCTGCCCGTTCTTGATTCACGTCAGGTCCGACGGGTAATTGGCTTCGGTTCCACCAGCGTATTCAGCAAGGCGAATTCCAGAAATCCGGACGAGCGTCGCGTGGCCGCAAACTTGGCCGAGGCGGAGGAGACTACCAGGAAGCTCTGTGCCAAGTTCGGAATCAACTGGACCGTGTTCCGCCCGACTTTGGTATACGATTGTGTTCGGGACAAAAATATTACAAGAATCGCGAATTTCATCCGGCGCTTTGGCTTTTTTCCCTTGCTGGGAGAAGCGAAGGGGTTGCGCCAGCCGGTGCACGCGGACGATCTCGCGAATGCGTGCGTTCTGGCCCTCTCTCGGCTGGAGACGTTCAACCGGGCCTACAACTTGAGCGGTGGCGAAACATTGAGCTATCGGCAAATGGTCGCGAAAATCTTTCATTCGCTTGGTCACCCGGAACGTTTTCTTTCGGTTCCTGAATGGGTATTTAATCGGGCGATACGTGTCGTCAGGCTGCTACCCGGAAAGCAGGGCCTGAACCCGGAAATGGCGACTCGGATGAACACCGATTTGTGTTTTAATCATGCGGAAGCGACCAGGGACTTCGGTTTTTCGCCACGGTTGTTTCTTCCCCAATGGAACCGTGGCGACCGCAGGCACCGTGGGAACCCGATGTAAAAATGAACCGGGCGTGAAGCGGGCGGCGTTGTGTAATCACGGTGCACGAGCGCGAGGATACTAACCTGGGCCAATCGCAACTGAACAGGAACTGGAACGTACGCCGCGGGCACTGCCCGCACAACAAAATGGTGGAGAATCCCGGCAAAATATCCGTCGCCGAAAGCGAGCTTGAGATAAAAGCGATTCGAGCACAGGGCGCTGGTGGACAGAATGTGAACAAGGTATCGAGTGCAATTCACTTGCGCTTCGACATTGCCGCTTCTTCGCTGGACGATATATACAAGGAGCGGTTGTTGAAGCTCAACGATACGCGGATCACCCGGGAAGGCGTTATCGTCATCAAGGCCCAACAGTACCGCAATCAGGAGAAAAATCGCGAAGACGCGCTAAGACGGCTGCAAGAACTCGTTGACCGCATAGCCATGGTGCCTGCCAAGCGCAAGCCAACCAAGCCCACGCATATATCCAAACAAAAACGGCTTGAGAGTAAAACTCAGCGCGGACAGCTAAAAATCATGCGAAAAAAAATGAATGACTATCCGACATGAGGCGGACTCGCAATGTCCCATGAGCTACGCGGGCTGGCACCCGCCTTTGGAGTGTTCCAATGATTCTTCCGCGGGATCCGCGGCCACATACTTACCCGTATTTATTTTTTGCATTTCCTTTTCCATATCCGAGGCATTTCCCACGTCCTGGAAAAGAACGGAAAAAGCGGTCCCGACGTCGCGTTCACTGGCAACCTGGATGTGGAGCTTGTTATTTTCCGCCACTGTTCTCACGATTGACAGTCCGATTCCGCTCGACGTCCGATTGTGCAGAGCTGCCCTGGGCGCGTAAAAATATTCGTCGAATATATGCGGCAACTCCGTATCGCCGATGCCGATTCCGTGGTCGATAACGGTTACCACAGCGGATAAGCTTTGCCGGTTGAATTTGGACACAATTTCCACCGAACCACCATCGTAGGAGTAGGTAATGGCATTTGAGATGATATTCTCGAAAAGTACTTCAAGCTGATTGGGAATACATTGCACGAGAAAATCCTCGGTCGAGGCGTTGACCCGGATCTGGCGCGAATTTGCTATGGGCCCGAGTTTATCGATGCATTTGCGAATGACCGGGCCAATATTGACGCACTCATGATTATTTGGATCCCTAGCGGCGGCTTTCAAGCGTTCCAGTTTAAGCACGTCAAGGATCAAGCCTGCCATACCTGAGGCGCGGTCATCGATTTTTCCAAGAATATCCTTTATTTCAGGTGACACCTCCCCACAATAATTCCCTTTTACCAAGCCAATTTTGCTGCGAATGGCATCCAGGGGCGCCTTGAGCTGATGGGTCATAAGAACCGCATACCGGTCCTTCTCGACTTGAGCCTGGCTGATCTGCTTATAGGCATCCATAAGATGCCGCTCATTGGTGCGCACGACGATTGCGAGTCGCGAGACGACATACCAGACTATGAGGAAAAGCACATCCAGCGTAACCATCCATAAGAGGATATTGACCTTGAGCGGGGTAACTTCGGCTGCGCCTGAATCTATCAGCACAGATTGAGGGGCCAGGAAAAGCAAAGGATTCTCAATCAGCAAAACCGTTCCGTACATGCAACAGACCAGCGCGGTAACGATCAGGCTCTCGATGGTCGAGAAAAAAATGCAGGACAGGACAATGTGCAGTACATAGAAGAACGGAGCGGGTGTGCCGATGCTGCCCGCAAAATGCACGACGATCGACAGGCAAAGAAGGTCGACTATTATTTGCGCCCAGATGTTAATGGATGGGGAGTTATATCTTGTTCGCGGACGGAAATCCAGAGCATAGATATAGAAAATATTGGCAATGGACAATATGGCCGTTACGGCGACTGGCCACCCCTGCTGATGAGTGATGCCAATGGTGGTGAGCGTGTCGGAGGCGATAAGCGCAAATATTTGAAAACCAATAAGTAGCGCGATTACGGCCCAGCGAAAGATGATAAACCACCGCGCATTGCCGATTAATACCTGGTCACTCAGCTTGGCGCGACCCACGCCCGCCCCCGGAAATGCGAAGCGATTTTTGGAACCATCCCAGGAAAACTCGGCGACTGCCATGATTAGATTTCCGCGGACAACTGGTTACCTTCAGGCGTCTTCCAGACGGCTACGAACGATCGACAAGAAACTCATGGGGTCCACTGGTTTTTCCACGATCAATATCCATTCGTCGGAAAGCCCGGTGAAATAAGGGCGGATCTCCTGGCCCAGGGAAGTCATGAATATCATAGGAAGCTTGGGAAAACGACTGCGTATTTCAACGTAGGCTTCGAGTCCCTTGTCCATCGTCTCCACCATCACGTCCAGAATCGCCAAATCCGGAAGATCTGTCGTATTCCGTAACGATTCAGTGAAATCGTTCATCGCCTGGTAGCTATCGACCGCATATCCATTCGCCGTCAGAATTTTTCTCACGGTGTCGCGAATGTCGGGATCATCATCAATATGGGCGATTCTCCGGGTCACGCTTTGTTTAGCTGTTATGGAACTCGGCGACTGGTCAGTATTTTGATATTCGGCAACCGCGTGCATTTAGCTTTCCTCCGCTTGGTTAGTTCTCGTTATAAATTACCCTGTTGATAAAAAGGAATATAGCACATAATTCCATATTGTCATCAGGGTAATATAGCGGATGTGAGGTAACCGTCACTTATACATAAAAAATTAGTGAAGATTTCAGCACTATCGGCTGGGAAGAGGTAGGGCTGTGGAGGCGAAACCGCGACGTATCCGCATACGGGATAGCGTTAAAAACGATGATTAATGATGGTGGATGGGATTGGTTAAGCTATTTCAACACGTGGTTCAGCCAGTGGCTGATGTCGTCGATTTCTTCGCGGCAAACAGTGTGCGCCATGGAATACTCATGCCATTCCACTGCATAGCCCGATTCGAGCAACTGCCGTTTCGAAGCCTGTGCCAGCACTAACGGCACGACATAATCAGAGCGGCCATGAGCCATAAAAACCGAGGTAGTTAAATTGGCTTGCTGCGCTTCAGCCGCAAGTGTTGCCGGAGCCGGCAGATAGCATGATAGCGCCAGCATGCCGGCGAGTCTTTCGGGATAGCGCAGACCGGTATGCAACGCCAGCGCTCCACCTTGCGAGAAGCCGGCCAGGACAATATTCTCCGGCTTGATCCCGCGTTGCCTTTCTCGATCAATCAGAGCTTCAATCGCTTGCTGCGAACTGCGCAAGCTCTCCATGTTTTCCTGAACCCCGACCTTGGCGTCGATCATGTCGTAATCGTGCCACGCCCGCATCACCATGCCCCGGTTGATACTTACCGGGCGCATGGGAGCGTGTGGGAACACAAAGCGGACACTGATGGTTGAGGGCAACGCGAGTTCGTCCACGATAGGGACGAAATCATGCCCATCCGCGCCAAGGCCGTGCAGCCACAGGACCGCGTGGGTGGGGTGTGTACCGGTCTCAAGCTCGACGGCAGGGAGTAGACTGTTTGGAACGCTCATCGGGAGAAGTAAAAACGAGCTGGACAAATTTGGCCAAATGGGTCGCTGGCACTTGGAAGTATCTGCAACAGATGCTGCCAAAAAAATGCCCAGATAACCGCTAGCGTAGCCTACGACGGCCAGAAGTGCAAACAACGGGAACGCCTGTTTGTGGCAGAAACCGAGGCGCAACAGGTGTCATATATGCACCCAGATCGGCACAGGGCTTCCCCTGTTGACTTAACCCAAATGGAGGATTAGATTCGCACCTTTCGATTTTCTTGTTCAAATCATACAGCAGGAGAAAATCATGAAACGCAGGGATTTTATCAAGCTGGCGGGCGTTGGCGCGGCATTGCTTCCCGTTGCACCGTCGGTGTTTGGTCAGGACCAGGGAGTCATCCGGCCAAGAACGCAAACGTATCGCCTGACTTATAAGGTCGATTTGCCCGCCGATGGGAACAAGGCGCGCCTATGGCTTCCTTTGCCTGATATTAACGATAGCGCCCATCAGTTTTCTCAGGGCAGTGTTTGGAGCGGTAATGCAACCATCGCACGGTTTGATACTGTTCCCGGCACGGCTTCGCCCATGTTTTATGGGGAGTGGCGCGGGGGCGGACCCCGCACTGCTACAGTGAGCAGCGTCGTCAAAACAACCAACCGCACTGTCGATCTGCAGCATTACTCCGAGCAACGCGGAGCCGCGATTCCCTCAGATGTGAAACGTTACCTGCAGGCCACTAAGCGTATTCCGCTGGATGGAATCGTACGCAAGACCGCGCTCTCGATCGTCAAGGAAGCGAACGCGCACTCGCCGTTGCAAAAAGCGCAGGCGATATATGATTGGGTAGTGGATAATTCCTATCGCGACCCGGAAACACGAGGCTGCGGGCGGGGAGATATCAAATCCATGCTTGAGTCTGGCAATCTGCGCGGCAAATGCGCCGACCTCAACACCTTGTTTGTTGGTTTGGCCAGGGCAGCGGGAGTTCCCGCGCGAGACAACTATGGGATTCGGATAGATGAGTCCGCCGCGCATAAGACGCTGGGCAAATCGGGGGATGTCACCACGGCCCAACATTGCCGTCCCGAGTTTTATCTTGCTAGCCTGGGCTGGGTGCCCGTCGATCCTTCCGATGTGCGTCAACTGGCGCTGGACGAAGACTTGCCGCTTGCCCACCCCAGAGTGGCTGCATTGCGCGAAAAACTGTTTGGCTCGTGGGAAATGAATTGGGTGGCGTTTAACCAGGCCCGAGATGTTATTCTCGCTCGAGACAGCGTCCTCGGCGACCTGCCATTCTTCATGTATCCCCAGGCCGAGGTCGGCGGGCATGCGCAGGACAGTCTGGAACCGGAAGAATTTGCATATAAGATCGTTTCAGCGCAATTGGTTGGCACAGGCATCAAGTTTTAACATTCGTCCGCGTAGATCGCGCGGTCTCCATGTGGTCTTACAGCCTTTGGCGGGCCGTGCCTGAGCCAACCGCGTAGCTACAAGACAAGAACGGGTATCTCGGCCGTGATGCCTCCCCATCCTCCTTATTCGTCCCGAACGGATCCGGCCTCCTCCACTGTTTGCGGAATAATCTTCTGAAGTTCCTGAAACAAGGCGCGAAAACTCTTGGGCGGCTTGTTTGCAAGCCGTTCCTTGTGGGCATTGCGCACGAGTGCGCGCAACTGCTGCAAGTCGGCAGCGGGAAATTGCTGCGCGAACTCCCCCAGAGCCTGTTCATCCGACAGCAGCCGTTCCCGCCAGCGTTCCAGCCCATGCAGCCACGCGGTCTGCTGCAACGATACATTGTTCCATGCTTCCAGCTTTTGCTTGATAGGCGTCGCATCAACATTACGCATCAGTTTGCCGATAAATTGCATCTGGCGGCGAATGGCGCCATGTTTGCGCATCCTCTTGGCCTCGAGTATGGCTTCCGTTAGCGCTTCCGGTAAGCTGAGCTCCGTCAAACGCTTGAGATCGAGTTGGATGAGTTGTTCGCCAATATCCTGTAGCGCATGCATTTGCTGCTTGAGCCGCGTCTTGCTGAGCGGAAGCTCGGATTCAGAATTAAGAGGCGTGTTTTTTTCCACAGTCATTCCCGCATTAAGAAACTGTTATCATAGCGCCATTCTCCTGCAACAAATTCCCACAACTGCAGAAATCATTGTCCATGACCGCCATCGCAAAATCTTCGCCCCGCTTCTCCTATCCTTCCACCACGCTACAGAAAATCGCGCAAGATGTGTTGAGCCAGGCAAAGAAGCTTGGCGCCACCGCCTGCGAAACCGACATCTCCGATGGCTTCGGACAGAACGTTACTGTACGACGAGGGGAAGTTGAAACAATCGAATACAATCGGGACAAGGGTCTGTCCGTAAGCGTTTACATCGGGCAGAGGCGCGGCAATGCGAGTACTTCCGATTTTTCACCCCAGGCGGTGAACGACACGGTCGCGGCGGCTATCTCGATAGCCGGGCATACAGCGGCTGACGATTGCGCGGGACTGGCCGATGCGGAGTTACTGGCCCGGGAATTTCCCGATCTCGACCTTTATTTTCCCTGGGACCTGCCGGTAGAGCAGGCGATAGAACTGGCAAAGACATGCGAGGCGGCTGCGCTTGAAGTTGACAAGCGCATTACCAACTCTGAAGGGGCAAGCGTCTATCTCAATGAATCACAGTTTGTTTATGCAAACAGCCTGGGGTTCATGGGGGGTTATCCGGCGTCGCGTCACAGCATCAGTTGCGCCGTGATAGCGAGCCAGGAGGACACCATGCAGCGTGACTACTGGTACAGCGTGGCACGTAACGCAACCGACCTCGAGGAAGCCGATAGCATCGGCAGAAAAGCAGGCATGCGTACTGTTGCCCGGCTCGGCGCCAAAAAAATCCCCACCTGTGAAGTCCCGGTGCTGTTTGAAGCGCCCATCGCTTCGAGCCTGATGGGGCATTTTGTCAAAGCCATCAGTGGTGGCAGCCTCTACCGGAAGTCATCGTTTCTGCTGGAAAGTATCGGCAAGCAGGTTTTCGCGCCACATATCCAGATTCGGGAAGTACCTCACCTGAAAAGAGGTTTGGCCAGCCAGGCGTTCGATGACGAAGGCGTAGCCACGCATGAGCGAAACATTGTCGAGAACGGTGTGGTGCAAGGTTATTTTCTCGGCAGTTACTCCGCGCGCAAACTTGGGATGCGCACCACTGGAAACGCCGGTGGCAACCACAACCTCATTCTTGAGAATGGGGCTGGATTGGACTTCCCCGCGCTTCTGAAAGAGATGGGCAGAGGCGTGCTGGTTACCGAATTGCTGGGGCAAGGCGTGAATCCGGTGACCGGAGACTATTCGCGCGGCGCAGCCGGCTTCTGGGTCGAGGGCGGAGAGATTCAGCATGCGGTGGAAGAGATCACCATTGCAGGCAACCTGAAAAATATGCTTCTTGGCATTTCTGCCGCGGGAAATGATGTAGTTGTGCGAGGGTCAAAACAGTGCGGATCGCTGCTGATAGACAAGATGATGGTTGCCGGCGGCTAGCTGCCGCTGAGGAAGCGTTAGCGGATGATTTTCTGCTTACAGACGGAAAGCCACAGCCCTAATCCCGATGAATCTGCATTTGCTCGTTCCCGCGCTTTTCTGGCCAGACGCGTCACTTCCCGAAATTTACCATGACTTGCCGCTGCCCGCGCTGGAAAACTTCCTAGCTAAATGCTCACGCACCGATGATGAGCCAGAGCGCCTTGAACCTCGGCTTTGCCGCGTTTTTGGCGTAGCGAAACAGCTTGACTGGCCGGTTGCGCCTATCACGCTGCTGGGCGATGGTAAAGCTCATATTAATCCCGCAGACGATTACTGGATCCGTGCCGACCCCGTGCACTTGCATATCGAGCGGGACCAGATTGTGCTGGCTGACAGCCGCGTCTTCCCGATCTCGCCAGACGAAGCCGATCAGCTGACAAGCTTGCTCAACCGGCATTTCTCCGCAAGCGAAATGGCATTCCTGCCCTTGCGGCCTGATCGCTGGTATTTGCGGGTGATCAAGACGCCGCTGGGACAAACGCATTTACTCAGCGATGTCGTCAACCGCGGCATCAATGAACGATTGCCGTTCGGCGCAAATAATACGATCTGGCGCGGTTTTTTTAATGAGATTCAAATGCTGCTGCACGAGCACCCGCTTAATCAGTCGCGCGAGGCGCGTGGAGAACCGGCCATTAACGGCGCCTGGTTCTGGGGGGGAGGAATCATGCCTGAATCGGTGGAGTCCCCTTACGCTCACGTGTGGAGCAACGATGTTCTTGCGCTGTCTCTCGCGGTTGCCTCCAAAACAAACCACGCGCCGCTTCCCCTGAACGCGACAATATTGGGGACATCCGCCACCTCCGGTAAGCACCTCGTCGTGCTTGACGCCCTGCAGGGAACCGCTCAGTACCGCGATGCGTACGGATGGCGTGAAAGCCTGAAAGCGCTTGACCGCGACTGGTTCGGGCCGCTTTGGGGGATGTTCAGGCAAGGGCAAGTCGATCAAGTGACGCTCACAACACTGGACGATAAGGGAACCACGAACTTCGTCGTCAGGCGCAGTGATTTAGGAAAATTCTGGCGTAGACCTAAACCGATCTTGAGCCATGCCCTCAAGTAACCTCTGGCTAACTCTGGCGGCTCGAAAAAGCCCTGTATTAAGAGGTCTTTTCTGAAACTTGGAATACGCTGTTATCGGGCAATATACAGTGATGCCTAGTAAAAGGTTCTCCGCTCGCCGCGAAGCGAGAGGGCTCGCCGGCAACCCAAGGTTACTGGCAAGGTTTTTCGTTCGCGAAAAGTTGGTTGCTTCGGGTATGATTACAGGCAAAATGCAGCCTGCAAATAGCGCGCAAACAAGCAATTAATAATAAATGCGGCGGTTTTTACAGGCGGTAACAGCTCTGCAATAAAGCGGATGTATTGTAAGAGGGAGGATCATGACTGATATTAATCTGTTTGAATCGTTGCTGACTTGCAGTTCCGTCGAGGAATTGCACGCCAATACCACGGCCATCGCGCGGGAGATGGGATTCGAGCATTTTCTGTATGGGGTTCAGGTAAACACCTCCCTCACCCGCCCTTATCGGTTCATCCTCAGCTGTTATCCAGAGGTGTGGCGCAAACACTATGATGCGGAAGGTTACGCCAACATCGACCCAACCGTTTCTCACTGCGCTAGGACAGCGATTCCCATCATCTGGAAAAATGAAATTTTCAAGGGGCGCAAGGAGGCGCGTGTAAGAAGCGAAGCGAAGGATTGCGGACTGGTCAGCGGTGCCAGCTTCTCCGTTCATGGCGGGCGGGGTGAATCTGCGATGCTGAGCCTGGCCACATCCAGAGAGTCTCGCGAAGCGCAAAACGACATTGTGGCCATGATGGGCCAAGCCCAGCTATTGACTTGTTACTTGCACGAGGCCGTACAGCGCATCGTTTTAAGTAAAGGACCCGTCCCGTTGAAAAAAATCAACCTGACGGATCGGGAGAAGGAGTGCCTGTTGTGGGCAGCCGAGGGCAAGACAGGCTGGGAAATAGCAAATATTGTGAATATTTCGGAACGTACCGTAACATTTCACCTTCAGAACGCAGCCCAGAAATTAGGCGTCGTCAACCGGCGCCAAGCTATCTCGCGTGCGCTTTCGATGGGACTTATTGAAGCCGGACATATCGGTTAATAAAGCACGGAATGCCGGCTTAGTCCGCCCCCGCCCTCCGACGTCGCAACCCGAGCCAAGCACTGGCGTAGAACCCAGCTTCAATGCCATGCGAGCGCAAAGATTACGTCAACGCTACCTTACCAGCTCGACCATTACCGGCGCATGATCAGAAGGACGTTCCAGCTTGCGCGTTGCCTTGTCAATCACGCAGGCAGTGCATACTCCAGCCAGTTCGCTACTCAATAATATATGATCTATCCGCAAACCCATGTTACGGCGAAAGGCCATCATACGATAGTCCCACCACGTATAGCATTTCTCCGGTTGCTCAAACAAACGGAAGCTATCCAGCAACCCCAGGTCAAGCACTTGCTGAAACGCCTCGCGCTCCGGCCGGCTGAACAGAACCTGCCCCTCCCATAACGCGGGGTCATGGACATCGCGCTCTTCAGGCGCGATGTTGAAGTCGCCCAGCAGTACCAGTTTCCGATGACTGCACAACATATCCCGAACCCAGTCCCGAAGGGCGCCCAGCCATTTCAGCTTGTATTGATACTTTTCAGATGTGACATGCTCGCCATTGGGCACGTAAATACACACCACCCGGATGTCGTCATAAACCGCACCCAGCACACGTTTTTGCTGGTCCTCCAGACCAGGAATACCGCTGACAATGTCTACTCCAGGTAGCTTGCTGAGCAGCGCGACGCCATTGTAGGTTTTCTGGCCCGAAAAAACTGTCTGGTACCTGTTAGCGCCGCTGTAATACTGACCCACTGAGCCGGAGTAAAACTGACCCACCTGGGCGAATATGGTGGCTTTTTGGCTGCCGATTATGTTGACT
>NZ_FOPV01000010.1 GCF_900113575.1 Nitrosospira sp. Nsp14 | reverse complement strand
CTGACCCCAAGCGAATACGTTAAATCCAACCAGGTCAGACTGCTCGAAGCGGCTAGATTCTAGTTTTGAATCCCATCAGAATTGGGGGAACATCAGGGATCACGATGGCTAGAAAAGTCTTCTTCAGTTTCAAGTACGAGGACGTCTCACGGGCAATGGTTGTAAGAAATAGCGACGTTATTCGAGGTGACGAGAAAGCGGGGTTCATCGATAAAGCTGATTTCGACAAAATAAAGGAAAAAGGCGATCAAGCTATTAAGTATTGGATCGATGCACAGTTAAAAGGGACGACCGTTACGGCTGTCTTAGTGGGCCAGAACACATGCAAGAGCCGCTGGGTGAAATACGAGATTGAGGCTAGCATTAAGAAAGGGAATGGCCTCCTCGGCATCGATATAAGCAAAATAAAGGACCTAAATGGATTAAGTTCCGAGCGATGTGGCAAGCTTCCAGACGGCTATGCCTTCTATCTTTGGAACACGGACAACGGCTACGAAAATCTCGGAAAATGGATTGATGAGGCGGCAAAAGACGCAGGGCATTAACAGGTGAGGCCGGATAATGAATGCTAAGGAGCTGGCTTTTCTTGGATGTGCATTTGGCTTCCAGAGGAAACTCTCGCTGGTACGCTTGGGCGAATGGTTTGCGCAAGTTTGGTAACCGTCCGGCTCGATGCTGCAATTCACGACGAAGCTTCCGTCGGACGCCGAAACAAGCCCAGGGTTTTACTATTGCTTTTATTTGAAAAAGCCCGCTAGATGCGGGCTTTCAGGACTTCTTAGGACTTGGTGATACACTTAAATGGTGGAGACGAGGAGGATCGAACTCCCGACCTTCGCATTGCGAACGCGACGCTCTCCCAGCTGAGCTACGTCCCCATTTATTCCGCGTATTTTATAACAAACTGCAACTCCATAGTATGACGCTACGGAGTAATAACCGTTTCAATTCGCATTATCTTGGCGCAGAGAGGCGTAGCCCTCACACCCAATCCTTCCCGATCAGGAAATCCATATAAAGCTTGTCTTCAGCACTGCCCGCCTCGGGCTTCCAGTCGTAGCGCCATTTGACGACGGGCGGTAGCGACATCAGTATGGATTCGGTGCGCCCCCCGGATTGCAATCCGAACAGCGTACCGCGATCCCACACGAGGTTGAATTCGACATAGCGGCCGCGGCGGTAAGCCTGAAAGTCGCGCTCGCGCTCGCCGTAGGGCGTATTCAGGCGGCGCTCGAGTATCGGGACGTAGGCTTCGAGGAAATGATCGCCAACGCTTTTGGTGAGGTTGAAGCAGCTTTCGAAATCTGGCTTTCCTAGATCGTCAAAGAAAATGCCGCCGATGCCGCGCGGCTCCTTGCGGTGTTTGAGGTAAAAATACTCGTCACACCATTTCTTGAAGCGGGGATGGTAGTCTTCGCCAAACGGCTGCAACGCGTTTTTGCACGTTTGGTGGAAATGGACCGCGTCTTCTTCAAAGCCGTAATAGGGGGTCAAGTCCATCCCTCCACCGAACCACCAGACAGGCTCGGCACCTTCCTTGCGCGCTTCGAGATAGCGCACATTCAGGTGCACGGTCGGCGCGTAGGGGTTGCGGGGAT
The DNA here is from genome assembly GCF_900113575.1 of Nitrosospira sp. Nsp14. Lineage (GTDB taxonomy): Bacteria > Pseudomonadota > Gammaproteobacteria > Burkholderiales > Nitrosomonadaceae > Nitrosospira. The sequence goes on along the minus strand of NZ_FOPV01000010.1, from coordinate 128,495 downwards.
GCAGCACGAGCGATACGCCCATGGCTTCGAACCCGCGACCTGATAATTCTGGCCTGGCGGCCGTGGCGGAAGCGGGCAGGCCACCGCCGAACACGTGCGAGTAGTTCACGCCGCCGCGCTCAAGCACGTTGCCCTCTTCCATTACGCAGCTCAAGCCGCCGCCGCCTTCGGCGCGCTCCCATTGGTCACGGCGAAAACGCGTGCCATCCACCTCTTCAATCCGCTCGACAATGCGCTGCTGAAGGCCGGTAAAAAATTCCCTGGCTTGCTGTGCGGTGCTTGCGGTGCTCATGCTGTCTCCTGATAAGCGCCAGCTTTGTTATTTTTCATTATCGAATTGCCGGGGCTATTTGCGGGGATGATTGATTGCCCGGTAGCCGATGTCGTGGCGCAGCTGGCAGCCGTCGAAGTGGATCTGGTCGGCGATTTCATAGGCCCGGCGCTGTGCCACCTTGACGCTATCCGCAAGCGCAGCCACGCATAAGACCCGTCCCCCGGCAGTCACGATCTCTCTACCGTTTTCCCCACCCAAGGCCGTGCCTGCGTGAAATACGAAGAAGTCTTTTTCCGGCGTCTCCGTCGCCTGCACTTCTTGCAGCCCATGAATCACATCTCCCTTGCGCGGCAAATTGGGATAACCCGCCGCCGCCAGCACAACGCCCAGAGCCGTGCGTCGATCCCACTCCGCCTCTATCTTGTCGAGGTTTCCGTATATCCCGTGCTCGATGAGGGTGATGAAATTGCTTTTCAGGCGCAACAGGATGACCTCGGTTTCGGGGTCACCCATGCGGCAATTGAACTCAAGCACCTTGACGCCGTCATTTGCGGTAATCATCAGTCCCGCGTAGAGAAAACCGGTGTAGCGTTCGCCATCCTGCGCCATGCCGTTTATCGTCGGCTGTATGACCTCGCGCATGATCCTCGCGTGGAGGGTCGGTGTGATCATCGGGGCGGGGGAATAGGCGCCCATTCCGCCGGTATTGGGCCCCTGGTCGCCCTCCTTGAGGCGCTTGTGATCCTGGCTGGTGGCAAGCGGCAGCACATGGTGGCCGTCAGCCATGACAATAAAGCTGACTTCCTCGCCTTCGAGAAACTCTTCGACCACGACCCGCGCAGGCGCACTGCCCTCCCGAGCGTGATCATCCTTCATCATGTTGTCGATTCCGGCGTGCGCTTCTTCGAGCGACATCGCCACCACGACGCCTTTGCCGCCGGCCAGGCCGTCGGCCTTGATTACAATGGGCGCGCCCTTCTCGTCGACATAGCGATGAGCCTCGTCTGCGGAAGTAAAGGTTGCGTAAGCGGCGGTGGGGATTCCATGGCGCTGCATGAAAGCCTTGGCAAAATCCTTGGATGTTTCCAGCCGCGCGGCTTGCTTGGTGGGCCCGAAAATCTTCAAGCCCGCAGCGCGGAAAGCATCGACGATGCCCTCGGCAAGCGGTGCCTCGGGTCCGACGACGGTAAAACCGATGGATTCTTTTTTAGCAAACTCGACCAGCTCGGGAATAGCCGTGATGGGGAGGTTCTCCAGGTCATCTTCCATCGCGGTGCCGGCGTTGCCGGGGGCGACAAAGACGGTCATGGGGCGGGTGGTCCGGTTTGACTTGAGAAGCTTCCAGGCCAAAGCATGCTCCCTGCCGCCGCCGCCGATTACTAGTAGTTTCATTATTTTTGGTTATTTATAGACGGGCCTAACTCACCTAAATCGATATCTGAAACGCAGTGTCTGAAATTCAGTGCCTGAAATGGCGGACGCCGGTGAATACCATCGCCACTCCCTGTTCATCCGCGGCGTCAATCACTTCTTCGTCGCGAACACTGCCGCCGGGCTGAATGACCGCGGTTGCCCCTGCCTGCACCACCACATCCAGGCCGTCGCGGAACGGGAAGAACGCGTCTGAGGCAACCGCCGAACCGGACAGAGTAAGCCCGGCGTTCTGCGCCTTGATGGAGGCAATGCGGGCACTGTCCACCCGGCTCATCTGTCCCGCCCCAACGCCCAGCGTCTGACCATGGGCGCAGAAGACAATGGCATTGGACTTCACGAATTTTGCCACGCGCCAGGCAAACAGCAAATCCTGAAGTTGCTGCTGGGTTGGTTTCGCTTTGGTCACCACTTTCAATTGCGCGCCGGTTACGTTAAGCGTATCCGGCGTCTGCACCAGCAATCCCCCGCCCACGCGCTTGAAGTCGAAAGTATTGCTGCCCGTCTGGAACGGCACGGTCAGAACCCGCACGTTCGTTTTGCGAGCGAGTATCTGCTGGGCCTCGGTGGTGAGTTGCGGCGCGATGATCACTTCAACAAATTGCTTGCTCACCGCCTCGGCTGTCGTACCATCCAACAAGCGGTTGAATGCGATGATGCCGCCGAAGGCGGAGGTGGGATCAGTGGCAAAGGCGCGCTGGTATGCGCCGAGCGGGGTATCGGCCGTGGCCACGCCACAGGGATTGGCATGCTTGATGATGACGCAGGCTGCCAGCTCGAAGGTCTTGACGCACTCCCACGCGGCATCCGCATCGGCGATATTGTTGTATGACAGTTCCTTGCCCTGGAGTTGAACATAACTGGCAAGGCTGCCTGGCGCGGGGACCGGTTCGCGATAGAAGGCCGCCTGCTGATGCGGATTTTCACCGTAGCGCAAATCCTGGGCGATTCTGAAATTGAGATTAAGACGCTGGGGAAATACGCGGCGCTCTCCGCCTTCGCCTTCCACGGAAGTGAGGTAATTGCTGACGGCGCTGTCGTACGAGGCGGTGTGAGAGAACGCCTTGCAGGCCAGATGAAATCGCAATTCAGGCGAAACCGTGCGGCCGGACGATTTGATTTCCCGCAATAATGGCGCATAGTCCGCCGGGTCGGTCACAACCGTGACGCTCTTGTAGTTCTTCGCCGCCGCCCGCACCATAGCCGGGCCGCCGATGTCGATGTTCTCAATGGCTTCTTCAAATGTGCAGTCGGGGCGGGCGACAGTTTGGGTGAAAGGATAGAGGTTCACGACCACCAGGTCTATGGTTGGAATAGCAGCCTTTTCCATCGTGGCCATATGCTCCGGGAGGTCTTGTCGCGCCAGGATTCCCGCGTGTATTTTCGGATGCAGGGTTTTGACCCGCCCATCGAGCATTTCCGGAAAGCCGGTATAGTCGCCGACTTCGGTCACGGACAGGCCCGCATCCTTCAGCAGTTTGGCGGTGCCGCCGGTGGAGAGAATGGCGACGCCGAGGCGGGAGAGCTCGCGCGCAAATTCGACAATGCCGATTTTGTCGGAAACGCTGATAAGGGCCTGTTTTATGGACATCAGGGATGAGTGCTCGGCTGGTAGGCTGTACGGTGTTTAAGCTCGGATTTATACCCTGCGCAATTGTTTTGCGCATCGGCTATTTGGTCTACTTGATCTGATACTGCTTCATTTTATTGCGGAGCGTGTTGCGATTGATCCCGAGCAATTCAGCTGCGCGCGTCTGGTTGCCCCCGGCGTAATCCATCACCAGTTCAATCAGGGGTTTTTCCACGCTGCGTATGACCATATCGTGAATGGCATGAGGCTTTTCGCCGTCCAGATCATTGAAATAATCTTCCACCGCCTTACGCACGCAGCGGGCGATATCGTTTTCGTTAATTATACTCATGCTGCCAGCTCCTCAGCCTCAACATAAGTCAGTTGCCGACCATAACCTGCGAGCTGGCTGAAAAATTCATTTACGGCCGCCAATTGCTGGTCGGTGCTTTGCAACTGATTCATTGCGTGGCGGAATGAGGCGGAACCCACCAGCCCCTTGGTGTACCAGGAGATGTGCTTGCGCGCGATGCGCACGCCGGAATACTCGCCGTAAAAAGAGTAGAGTTCATGCAGATGGTTGATGAGCACACGGTGAATCTCGGCCACTTCGGGCAGCGGAAGGTGCTCGCCCGTTGCCAGATAATGGCTGATCTCGCGAAATATCCACGGTCGCCCTTGGGCAGCGCGACCGATCATGATTGCATTGGCCTTGGTGTATTCGAGCACGTGCTTGGCTTTCTCTGGCGTGGTGATATCGCCATTGGCAATGACCGGAATTCTCACCGAGGCTTTTACCGCGGCAATGGTGTCGTACTCCGCATGTCCCGCATAGGCGCAAGCGCGGGTGCGGCCATGAATCGCCAACACCTGGATGCCCGCACTCTCGGCGATGCGCGCGACTGCAAGTGCATTTTTATGCTGCGTGTCCCACCCGGTGCGTATCTTCAGCGTGACGGGAACATCTACCGCGCCGACTACGGCATCGAGTATTCGGCCAACCAGCGGCTGATCCTGCAACAACGCGGAACCCGCCATCACGTTGCAGATTTTCTTGGCCGGACAGCCCATGTTGATGTCGATGATCTGCGCGCCTTCCGCCACGTTGTAGCGAGCCGCTTCAGCCATCATCGCCGGGTCCGCGCCCGCGATCTGTACCGAGATCGGATCGACTTCGCCTTCGTGATTGGCGCGGCGACGCGTCTTTTCCGAGCCCCACAGCAGCGAGTTGCTCGATACCATTTCGGACACCGCCATCCCGGCGCCCATGCTCTTGCACAACTGCCGGAAGGGGCGATCCGTCACCCCGGCCATAGGGGCCACGATAAGATTGTTTTTGAGAATGTGGGAACCGATCTGCATGATTTTAGTTTAACGGAAACGCCAGCCGCGGCAAGCTGGGCGGGGATAAAACAACCCCATTTTAACAGGAAACCGCGAACGCTTCCGAAACGAGCCTCTGTGCCCGCCTAATAGCATATAGCCTTACCCCGGTGGCAGGCCACTCGGGGGCGTGCAGGAGACTTTCTTCGCGTAAAAACAGTTGCCAGCGTGCAGCGTATCTCTACGGCACGCCGAAGGATAGATGTAACTTTTTACAGCTCGACAATAACTGAGGTTTACTTTAGGACTTCCGCTATTGCCTTGCTACGGTTCAACCCCTCGCACCGAACATCATGCGCCGCGCGACAAAACGTTTTACCGGCGGGAGGCAATCGAGCGCGCCTAATCCCATGCTACGCATGCTATCCAGCACAAGATCGTCATTGGAAAAAAGCTTCACCAGAGAATCGGTGAACATTCGCCCTCCACTGCTATCGAGACGGCGCTTGTCGCGATACCGCGTCAGCATGGCGGAGCTGCCGATATGAGCGGGGGAATCGAGGACTTCCTCAGCCAGTTCCCAGGCATCCCTCAGGCCGAGGTTGAACCCTTGGCCGGCGACCGGGTGCAGGGTCTGGGCGGCGTTGCCAACCAATACGGCACGCCGGGATGTGATTGGGGTAGCATATTTTAGCGACAGAGGAAAACCCGACCGTTTGCCCGCTTCGGTAAATTTACCGAGCCGATCACCAAAGTGGCTATGTAAGCGAGCGAGAAACGCGGCGTCATCCAACGCAAGGATTTCCTCGGCGGCTGAGGGCGGCACAGTCCATACCAGGGAAAAATATTTTCCCGAAGGCAACAGCGCCACTGGACCCTCGGGAGTGAAACGCTCGTACGCCACGCCGGGCTGAGTCCGCGCAGCGGATTTGCGGCCAGAGCCCGTCTTGCGCAGTGAGCGGGTAGTCAACCCGGGGACCGCGCTCAGCATCGGTCTCGCGGACGAGGTTATCGCGGAGTAGGCGAAACGCTCCGTTCTGACCCGCGCAACGACTGCCCATTGCTCGTAGTCGTGTGCGTGTTGCGTCACGCCCTCGATTTGCGCGGTAAGGCGCCCACCATCGGCCAGCACAAGCAGCCGCGCCGTGGCTTTTTTCGTCACACCGTCATGCTGAAATTCGATCTTACCCTGAACAGCGCCGGTTTCCAAATGGGTCACTTGCGCGCCGGTCAAATAGTCTATATCGCACTCTTGCAGCGCCTCATGCATGGCGCGGAACACGTCATGGTGGTTCATCACATAGCCCAACGCCGGCACCCCGATCTCGGCAGCAGTTAACACAGCGCGGCCAAACCCACCGCGATTGGAAATGTGAATGGTCGTGATAGGCGTGATATCGTGCAGTGCGTTCCATACGCCGAGGCGTTGCAGAATGAGGCGGCTACCGTGCGACAATGCCAGCGGGCGGGAATCTTCCGTTTTAGCCGGCAGTCCCCTTGCCTCCAGCAAGAGCACGGACATATCGCTGTCGCGCAAAGCCAGCGCCAGCGCCATGCCTACCGGCCCGCCACCGATAATGATAAGGTCGTATTCGGAATGATGGTCGCCCGTCATACCCGTTTCAGTATGCCTCTCGCCCTGCTCCCGATTCCCTGCGGTAGTCATTTTATTGCCGCTCATGTTTATTCGCTTCTTTTTCCTTGCCCTTTGTTTCCTCGACTATTTCCGCATCTTCAATGACACGGTATTCCGCTTCCGGGGTTTGCATGGATTCTCGCAATTTGCGACGCAACCACCACACGCGGAACGCAAGACCAGCGGCGGCTACCGCGAACAGTGCCAGAAACGCGGTAAAAAAGAAAATACCCAGCACCACCATGATGATCAATAGCGGAACAAGCAGCAGGTATGTGAGCCAACGCGCCGCCGGACCAGGCTGGGAAGCACGGAAGATCTCTTCCTCCGTCGCGCCCGTCTCCTCGTTCCGGATGACTCGTCTTACGATTATCCGGCTGCCGTGGCTGGGGTGGCTGTTGGGGTCGTCCATCACGCTTGCCGGTGCTGCATCAGGCCCTCGATCTCTGCCACGCTTTTTGGGGCAGCTGACGTCAGCACTTCGCATCCGCTCTCGGTGACTGCCACATCGTCCTCGATGCGCACGCCGATATTCCAGAAATGCTGCGGAACGTTTTCCGCCGGACGGATGTAGCACCCGGGCTCCACTGTCAAAGTCATCCCCGGTTGCAATGGCCGCCATGCGCCGTCCTGCTTGTATTCGCCCGCATCATGAACATCCAGTCCCAACCAGTGCCCAGTGCGGTGCATGTAAAACCGCTTGTAGTCCTCGGTTTCCGTGACTTCCTCCACCGAGCCGCGGCAGAGGCCAAGATCCACGAAACCTTGCGCCAGCACCCGCACCGCCGCTGTATGAGGCGCCTCCCACGGATTTCCGGGGCGCACTTCGCTGATCGCAGCCGCTTGCGCCGCCAGCACCAGTTGGTAGACATCCTTTTGCGCCGGACCAAATTTACCATCGACCGGAAACGTGCGCGTGATGTCGGCGGCATAACCGTTCAATTCGCAACCGGCATCTATCAGCAGCAGATCACCTGACGCGAGCCGGGCACTGTTCTCCACATAGTGAAGTATGCAGGCGTTGGCGCCGCCGGCGACGATTGGCGTATAGGCGGGAGCCTCTGCGCCGTGACGCCGGAACTCGTGCAACAGTTCGGCCTCTACTTCGTATTCTCTCATGCCCGGCCGGACACTCTGCATTGCCCGCCGATGCGCGTCCGTGGATATGCGGGCGGCATGGCGCATCACTTGCAGCTCGTCCTCGCTTTTGAAAAGCCGCATCTCGTCCAGCAAAAGTCGGATATCGCGGATGACCGCAGGGGCGGAAATCCCGCCGCGCGACTGCTGCCGCACCCGGTTGACCCAGCCGATCACGCGCGTATCCCAGCCGCCATCTTCGCCTAAAGCGCAGTATACGGCAGGCTGGTCCGCCAGCAGTTTGGGCAAAATCTCGTCCAGCGTGGAGATCGGATGCGCCTCATCGAATTCGAATGCTTCCCGCGCCGCCTCAGGGCCATGGCGGAAACCATTCCAGATTTCGCGTTCGGTATCCTTCTCGCGACAGAACAGGATGTGCGTCGATTGGCTCTTCTCCGCATCCGCCACGATCACGAGCACGGCCTCCGGCTCACGAAAACCCGTCAGATAATAAAAATAGCTGTCGAAGCGATATGGAAAATGTGCGTCCCGGTTTCGTACCCGCTCCGGCGCGGTTGGAACGATTGCGACGCCCGATTGCATTTGGGATGCCAAAGCCAGACGCCGCTCCCGGAAGGACTTGATGGGGATCATGGGAAAGATTTTTACAGTATTTGCAATATAACGCAAAACAAATGTTATGCGAGGAGCGTTGGAACCAGAGCCGTCGGCATCGCCGGCGAACGGGCGCCACTTGTCTGCTGGCGGGGGCTAGGATGACGCGGCTGGAGAATCAGCCGGCGCCCCTGCTGTGCTTAGCTCGAGATCAATCTGACGCAGGCGCTCCGGCGTGCCGATGTCCGCCCATGTGCCCCGATAATGCTGCCCGCCTGCTTTTCCGAGGTCTATCGCCTGTCCCAGCAACGGTGCGAGCTTGGCCACCGACCCGGCCACGATGACCTCGAACAGTTTCGGGCGATAGATGCCGATGCCGCTGAAGGTGAGCATGTTTTCTCCTGAAAGCACGATCCGGCCGCGGTCAAGGGCAAAATCGCCACCAGGATGATGGGCCGGGTTATCGACGAGCACCAGGTGCGCCAGGTCCCCATCAGGACTGGCATTCATTTGCTCCAGCTTCGGTACCAAGGTGGAAAAATCCATCTCGCAATAGATGTCGGCATTGATAACCAGAAATGGGCGCTCCCCGGTGCCACTAGCGGGTTGACCGGCGATGATGGGTAGCGCCTGGGTGATTCCGCCACCGGTTTCGAGCGCAACCGGCTCATGCGAATAGCGGATATTCACGCCATACCGTTCGCCGTTGTCCAACGCGGCTTCGATCAAGTGGCCGAGATGTGCGTGATTGACGATGATCTCTGCAAAACCGGCGCGCGCAAGATTTTCCAGATGATATTCGATCAGCGCCTTACCGCCGGCACGCAATAGCGGCTTGGGCAGCACGTCGGTCAGCGGACGCATGCGCTCGCCGCGGCCTGCCGCGAGAATCATGGCCTTAAACCTGATCGGAATCATGTCAGAACGTGTAGCCAACTTTTGGTTCCTGCGGCTTCCGAACCTCCCACTCATCCAGCAGCGTCAGCAGCGGACCAAGTTCCTTGTAGCGCTCACACGCCTTGCGCAGGTAATCCTCCACCAGCGGCATATTGCCGAGGTAGGCGCTTTTTCCGTCGCGGTAGTTGAGACGAGCGAATATCCCCAGCACCTTAAGATGGCGCTGCACGCCCATCCATTCGAAGTCACGGTAAAAATCCGAGAAGTCGGCCGGTACCGGCAGTCCCAGTTTTCGCGCCTGTTCCCAATACCGGATTAGCCAGTCCAGGACCCGCTCCTCGTCCCAACGTATATATGCATCCTTGAACAGTGACACGAGGTCATAGGTAATCGGGCCATAAACCGCATCCTGAAAATCGAGAATGCCTGGATTGGGACTCGTCACCATCAGGTTGCGCGAGTGGTAATCGCGATGCACGAACACTTTGGGTTGAGCCAGGCTGTTCCGCACAATCAACTGGAATATCCCGTGCAGTTCCACTTTCTGGCTTGCACCGAGACTGGTTTGCAAATGCCTGTCCAGGTACCAGTCAGGAAACAGGTGCAACTCGCGGGATAGCAGTGGTTCATCGTAATCTGGCAATATGCCGGGCCGGCTTGCAAGCTGGATCTTAAGCAGCGCACCCACCGCATCTGAATATAATTGATGGGCCTCGTGACCAGAGTGATCGGGCTGCCCGTTAAGCGCCTGAAGGTAGGTTGTGCTTCCCAGGTCCGCCAGCAATAGAAACCCCTGCGATATATCTTGGGCCAGGATTGCCGGGACATTTGCACCTGCCTCGGAGAACAATCCGGCCACGCGCAAGAAAGGAGCGCAATCTTCCTGCTCCGGCGGCGCATCCATGGCGATGAATGTTCCATCGTCGAAAGTTACCCGGAAATAGCGGCGAAAACTCGCGTCGGTAGAAGCAGCCGACAAAGTGAAATCCTTACCTCGAAACCGCTCCCTGAGCCAGCTTTCCAGAAGGAGTAAACGTTCCATAATATTTCCGCTGATTGCCTATTTGGGCGAAGTATGAGATTTTAACATGCATGCATCACTCCTCATCCGGCCGGGTGACGGAGGAAAAATGATCGGAGGACATCATGCTCAACCCAAAAATGATAGATGAAGTTGTAACCAAGGTAAATGAACTGCTGGCGCAGAGCCCGGTGAAGGACGTGGAGAAGAACCTTCGGGTAATGCTGGGGGGAATATTTAGCCGCCTGGACCTGGTCACGCGGGAAGAGTTTGAAGTTCAGCACGAGCTACTAAAGCGCACGCGCGAGTTGCTGACAGGCCTGGAGGCACGAATTGCCGCCTTGGAATCGGCTTCGAAATCCGATAGCCTGGGTGAGACACTGGATGTTCCCCCCGAAACATTGGATGATCTGTCTGAAACGGAATAAGGTTGATCTTGGAAAATCACGCGGCATTGGAGTTAGGCTCGCGGAGGAAAAACGTTTCTTGGATATGCTTCGGTTGAGTAGGCACTGGCTGGCTGAGAATTTTCGGTGCCGCTAGCGATTCTGTATAGCCGTGCCATTTCAGGCATGGATGCCCCGCTGGTCACGGTGGAAGCTCATATTGCCAACGGCCTGCCCAGCTTTACCATAGTTGGCCTGCCAGAAGCGGAAGTGAAGGAAAGCAAGGATCGGGTACGGGCGGCGCTGCAGAATGCGCAGTTTGAGTTTCCCGCCCGCCGCATCACGGTCAACCTTGCTCCAGCCGACCTGCCCAAGGAGAGCGGACGCTTCGACCTGCCCATTGCCTTGGGCATCCTGGCTGCTACCGGCCAAATCCCCGGAGACAAACTCGACAAATACGAATGGGCTGGCGAACTCGCCCTGACGGGGGAGTTGCGCGCCATCCGCGGAGCGTTGGCGATGACTTACGGCGCAGCACGCTCGGGGCGCAGTTTCGTGCTGCCGAGGCAAAATGCCGCCGAGGCGGCGCTCGTCAAGGAAGCCACGGTTTATGCCGCCACGTCGTTGCTCCAGATTTGCGCGCATCTTGCGGGGCGTGAGCCGTTGCAACGGTATGTGCGCCAGGATGAGACTGAACGGGATGGCAATATGGACATCGGCGGATCGCTCTATCCCGGCATGGAAGAGGTAAAAGGTCAGAGCAATGCAAAACGTGCTCTTGAGATAGCGGCGGCGGGTGGCCACAGTTTGCTGATGATGGGGCCGCCAGGAACAGGTAAATCGATGCTAGCCGCGCGGTTTCCCGGCATTCTGCCGCCCATGACTGAAGACGAAGCACTTGAGTCGGCCGCCATGCAATCCGTCGGCAGCGGCGGTTTCAATGTGGTCAACTGGAAACGTCGTCCTTACCGGACGCCGCACCACACAGCCTCGGGCGTTGCCCTCGTGGGCGGCGGTAGCAATCCGCGTCCCGGGGAAATTTCTCTGGCAATGAACGGCGTATTGTTTCTGGACGAACTACCCGAATTTGACCGGAAAGTGCTGGAAGTGTTGCGCGAGCCGCTGGAATCCGGGCGCATCACGATATCGCGGGCCGCGCGTCAGGCCGACTTTCCGGCCCGGTTTCAGTTGATTGCGGCGATGAATCCATGCCCTTGCGGCTACCTCGGGCATTACAGCGGGAAATGCCGTTGCAACCCGGACCAGGTGGCACGTTACCGGGGAAGGATATCCGGCCCCGTGCTCGATCGCATCGACATCCAGATCGAGGTGCCCGCCCCATCCGAGGATGAGCTGATGCGCCAAGCCCAAGGTGAAACGAGCACCGTAATCAGGCAACGGGTCGAGAGGGCGCACCAGCGCCAACTGGCACGGCAGGGGACCACCAACGCCAGACTGACGGTGAAGGATATCGATAAATATTGCCTGCCGGACAATGCGGGGGAAAGCCTGCTCAAGCAAGCCATCAGCCGGCTGAATCTTTCCGCCCGAGCTTATCATCGCGTTCTGAAGGTGGCAAGAACCATTGCCGACCTGTGCGAAAGCGATGGCATCAGGCGGCTGCATATCGCCGAAGCGGTGCAATACCGCAAGCTGGATAAAAACTAGCTTGAGACGCAAAGCCTTTTGCAACCATACCGGGCCTATCGACTATAATTAAATTGTTATTGATATTCCAAACGTCAGTCCGTGGCTCAGGGGGGTGCTCAGGCGTTATTCCAGCAAGGAGGACCCGGTCGTGAGCAAATACCGACGCTGCGGCCGCTAAAGTCGACTGACCGGTGACAACGGAGGTTGAAATGGCATTGGGAGACGAGAACAGCGTGAAAATGGCGCCTGAGATCGATAAGCGCCTCAAGGGTAAGGCGTATCTTCGCAAACTGCAGGATCTTCACATCGAACTGGTGAAGGTTCAGGAGTGGGCCAAAGGTACGGGCGCCAAGATATGCATCATCTTCGAGGGGCGGGATGGCGCCGGAAAGGGTGGTGTCATCAAAGCCATCACCGAGCGTGTGAGCCCGAGAACGTTTCGCGTCATTGCATTACCTCCGCCCACCGAGCGTGAAAAGTCTCAGATGTACGTCCAGCGTTACTTGCCTCACCTCCCGGCAGCAGGTGAAATCGTGATCTTCGATCGGAGTTGGTACAATCGAGCAGGGGTCGAACGGATAATGGGCTTTTGCTCCGAGGAACAAGCCAAGCGCTTCCTGAAGATGGTTCCGGCAGTTGAGAAGGCCATCGTCGATTCCGGCATCATCCTTCTTAAGTACTGGCTTGAGGTCAGCCCAGAAGAGCAAACGCGTCGACTCGAAGCACGTATCACGGACCTCCGCAAAATCTGGAAACTGTCGCCGATGGATCTCAAATCCTACAGTCGCTGGTTCGATTATTCACGCGCACGAGACGAAATGTTCGCTGCCACTGATACCGACTGGGCGCCGTGGTTTGCAGTTCGCTCCGACGACAAGAAGCAAGCCCGGCTCGATGTGATCAGCCACCTGCTCGATGCCATTCCCTACGAGGCCCCCCCTCGGGAAAAGATCAAACTGCCGAAGCGCCAGAAGGCAAATCATTATAAGGAACCTGACTTCGCGCGGCATTGGGTTCCAACTGCTCGCTGATCAGGAATCATTTGGTGCCGATCTGCAGGAAAGTACGGCATCAGGAGTATGCACATCGCGGAAGTGTTGCAATACCCAAGCTGGATCGAAGCTAGAATGAGGCGCAAAGGCCTTTCGCAACTGTAGCGGGGTTATCGGTCGGAATGATTGATGAAATCCACCATTGGTTGTTGCAAGCCTAGCCGAAAGCGCGCGAAACCGCATAGATAGCCAGGCCCACCAACCCACCGATCAACGTCCCGTTGATACGGATATACTGGAGGTCTTCACCCACCTGCCGCTCGACCCGGGCAGTTACCGTTTCGGTATCCCAACCGCGTACCGTATCCGCAATGAGCACGCCCACGTCGTGTTGATGCGACTGCACCACCTCCACCACGACTTCATGCAGCCAGTTGTTGAGACGGCCACGCAGTCCATCGTTACGGAGCAATGCCTGGGTAGCAGCTTCGATCATCTCCCGCAGCCACGATTTAAGCACGGAGTCCTCACTTAAGGCATCCTCACGCAGGTTGTCCCGAATGTCGCGCCATACTCCCGCGGCATAGGTGCGCAGAGCGGGGTGATCCAGCAGCTTGCGCGTATGCATGACAATTTCCTCCCGATACTCTGGCGAAGTGGCCAATTCGGACGCCAGCTTTTCAATAGCCTGATCGAGCCTGAGGCGCAGTGGATGCGAGGGATCGCGCCCGATCTCGGCGAAGGCTTCCCGCAGCACGGCTACTACGCCGTCAGCCACTTTCTCATCCATTGCAAGCCGTTGCCAAAGCCAGGCGGTACTCTCGCGCACCCGCGCGCGAATGCGGGGTTCGTTGGCGGTAATGTATTCGTCAGCTTCGCGTAACAACTTGTCGAGCAATACCTGGTGCCGCCTCTCCGCCGTAAGCATGGCAACCACTTCCCCGAGCAGGGGCCCAAGATCGATGCGCTGCGCCCCGTGCGCGAGGCCGCCGGACACAAAACGACGCACATCACGGTCGTCAACGGAATCCAGCAGCTGCGGGATCAGACGGGTTACGTGGGCGGCGATTGCTTCAGTGCGCTGGGGGTCGGACAGCCACCGGGCAAGCTTGCCGGACATGTCGGCCCCCGCCAATTTGGAGGAAACCACTTCCGGAGAGGCGAAATTAAGCTCGACGAACCGGCCCAACGCCTCGCCGATGCGATCCTTGTTGCGGGGAACAATCGCGGTATGGGGGATCGGCAGACCTAACGGCTGGCGAAACAAGGCGGTCACCGCGAACCAGTCGGCCATTGCGCCTACCACCGCCGCCTCGGCGAAAGCTCGCAGATAGCCAACCAAAGGGTGGACTGAGAGAAACACATTGGCGAGAACCAGAACACCCAGCATCGCGATGAGCATGCCGGTCGCCAGCCGACGCATCCGGTTTCCGGCACGAGATGACTCCATGGGCTTGGGTCGTGCTTCAAGTTAGTGGGGCCGAGGAGCTATGTCCGTCGAGGGACAGAAAAGTTTCCAAACCAGTTGCTGCCAGTGCGATTGTTCATCTATCGAAGTTGAAATTACACGTTAGCAAACGGCATCGTCAAGCATTTGTTTTGAGTTTTCTGTTTCCGAACAGGTGTTACAAGCACGTTACAGCATGGCTACCTCTTTGGGGTGTTGATTTTTTGGCACGTAAGCGCACGGGAAAAAGACTGTTTTACGCCACTCCTGGTCCGCTGCACCCGGTCCGGCGTAGTCGGCGCGCCGGATCCCGACGCTATTCCTCGAATTATTGACGAACTTGGGAACAGGGAAGAAGGGAGATAAGACGCTCGACGCCGTAGGGGGGGCGTAGTAATGCGACCTCAATATTTGCTCAAGCTCTAACTGTTCTAAGCTTATGAATATGCTATTTCTTTCCAATATGAATTTTTTGTGACAGGACTTGAATTTCCGCAGGCAATGACTATAAATACGTTTTAAGAGCAAGAAAGGAGGGTGAGCCATGGCCTCAGACTTTTTCAAAAGCAATGTCGTCACCGGGCTGGCCGCTGGCATCGGAGCCACGCTGCTGGCACCGGTGCTGCTGCCTATGTTGGCACGCATCGCCAAACCCCTGACCAAGTCGGTCATCAAGACCGGCATGACCGTTTACGACAAGGGACGCGAATCGTTTGCAGAATTGAGCGAGACGATGGACGACCTGGTGGCGGAGGCTAAGGTAGAACTGGAGGCCGACGCCGCGCCGGCTGCGACAGCAGCTACGGCAACGGCAGCTACTTCGCAGCCCAGCCAAAATGAGCCCCCACCCGCGCCGTCTGCGCCGCCCCCAGCCAAGCACAGCGAAACCGGTGCTGATGCGGGCAAAAAAGGTGGGCCGGGTGCGTGATGGCTCCGCTGGCGCGAGAGGTGCATGGCCTGCCCGGCAGAACGCGTCTCAGGATCGACGAAAAGCGTGGGGATGAAACCTACTTCACGACGGTGGAGAACGCATTGAGGGACTATCCGGGTATTTCAGCGGTAGAAACAAACAGCCGGACGGCCAGCGTATTGGTGCATCACATAGCAAACGACCCATCCCCTTGGCAGCGTGCTGAAGAGCAGGGATTGTTCCATGTCCC
Source organism: Nitrosospira sp. Nsp14 (assembly GCF_900113575.1). Taxonomy (GTDB): domain Bacteria; phylum Pseudomonadota; class Gammaproteobacteria; order Burkholderiales; family Nitrosomonadaceae; genus Nitrosospira. The sequence continues at coordinate 113,016 of NZ_FOPV01000010.1, read as the reverse complement.
CGAGAATGAGGCGGAAATGCGCAAGATGGCACCACCGATCTCCGCAACAGCAACCCCAGCCAGGAAAGCACGCGGACCTAAACCGAAAGCGGCCCAAACCAACCGGACGAATTGGCGTCCACTGCTATTCCTGGCGTGGGTGGGCATGGGCATTGCCCAGGCTATTGAGGGCAACATCGCCATTCCGGCTGCAGCGGCATTCTGGTATGCATACCTGGTGTCCCGGGAAAATGGCGTAAGCAATACGGAGCTTGGTTGAAACGAAACGGCCCCTGCCGATGCTGGATATGCTGGAGACGCTGGGCGGTCAGGAACGCGGGGGAAGCGTTTATTGATCCCGTACACACCTTCCCAAAGGGTAAATCCGGGGGCACGCTTCTGATTTTCAGCCCCTCGGTGATCGGGTGACTGCTCGCGGAGGAGGAGCGAGGAGCAAGGTAGGGGTACAAGGTATAAAGGCTCACGTTTTAATCGGACAATATAAAGAAACGCGCCAGACGCGTGCTCTTGATCATAGTCGAAGGTAATTTACGAAACATGGACAACCAAGGAGGTACTCGAAATGGCGAAAGCACAGACAGGAAAGCACGGTGGGGCGTCCCACCACGGTTCAGACACAGGTGAAGAAATCCCTGCCGACGAAGAAATTTCCCCCAATGAGCCGGGCTATCCAGGGGGACAGCCTGGAGAGAAGCGCCCGCATGAAGAGGCACGCGCCCGCGAAGAAGCCTATCGCAAGGGTGAAACACGCCCCAGGGGCGAAGCGCATCCCGAGCGGGATACTTACGCTCGCGAGGCAGAGGAAGAGCGCCTCGGTTCAACGCCAGAGTCTCGCGCGGCCGCCCGGAGCATCGGGGCAGCGGGCACGACTGTAAAGACAGGGATTGCCGCCAGTCTCAGAGGCATTGACGAAATCGAAACGGAAATTGTCAGTTTGGTGCGAAACACCGTATCCAATTCCATCCGGGCAACCGGTGCTGTCGGTACGGAAGCGGTCAACATCACCCGGGACGTGGTGAAAGGTGCCCTTGCGGCGACGGAGGATCTCGGAACCGGACTGGTGGTTACCACCAAGAGCGTCGCCAAAGGTGTGGCCCTCGGCGTATCCGACGTGGGCGGGGACGTCATCTCGGCGGCTACCGAGACCGCAAAAGCTGCGGTGAATGGTACCGCTGCTGTAGGCGGCGACACCCTGATGGTGGCGAAGCGAACCTTGGACGGAGTACTCGAAGCAACAAACGAGACCGGCGGAAACGCTGTGGAAACGGCGAGAGCGGTGGCCAGCGGGGCAGCGGAGGCGGTAGGCGGCTTCGGCACCACGGCGGTCAGCAGCGTGCGGGATATCCTTCTGAGTGTCGTTACGGGCGTCAAGGATGTTGCAAGCGCCGCATTACCCGGCACGGCCGCGCGGCTGGACGAGCGGGATCGCGTGCCTCCGCCGGATCGCACTGCCCCAGTCTCGGGCCGTACCCCTCCTCCAGCGTAATGTTGCTGGCGCGGGGCGCTACCGCGCTTGCGCCAGCACGTCCGGGTCCTTGCCCGACGGCAAGGACCCCGGCTGCTGTTTAGGCGTAGCTGGGTGAAAGACGGTCGGGGGCCCGCGTTCGGGTCTGGGCCGTCTTTAAGAGCACAACAAGACCAGCCAGACCAAGGCTATGCAGAACTCTCACTCGCACCTGCAAAACAGCCAGCGTGAAACTGCTGCCCGCCATCTGGTTAAACGGGTACCCACCGGAAATCCGGATGAGACCGTCGCTTCGGTTCTGGAGAGATTACCGGGCAATGTCTTTGATTATGCCGATACGGTTTATGTAGTTGACGAGATAAACACCCTGATCGGCATGATACCCATGCCCCGGTTGCTCGCAGCGGCGCCTCACCAGTACTTGCACGATATTCTGCGCAAACCCTTCCCCGCGGTACACACAGGGGCCGATCAGGAAACCGTTGCCTCGCTCGCGATCGTCAACGGTATTGCTGCTGTGCCGGTAGTGGACGGTCAGCAACGCCTGCTAGGCGTGGTTCCGCCGCAAGCGCTGCTGGAAGTATTACGTCACGAACACGTGGAAGACCTGCACCGCTTTGCCGGCATTCGCCACTATAATCTGCAGGCCCGCACCGCCATCGAGGCCTCGCCGATCCGCCGCGCACGCGATAGGCTGCCGTGGCTGTTGGTAGGACTTGCCGGAAGCGTGCTGGCAACTTATATAATGGCCCAGTTCGAAAGCGCACTGCAGTCGCAAATGGCCATTGCGTTCTTCGTCCCGGGGCTCGTTTACATGGCTGATGCGATCGGAACCCAGACCGAGGCCATTACCGTGCGCGGTCTGTCCTTGAGCCGTGGGCCGGTTGGCGCGTTGATCGCAGGTGAATTACGAACCGGAATTATCATTGGCCTTGCCCTTGGAGGGCTCACCTTTCCTGCGGTCTGGCTCATATTCGACAATTTCCAGCTCGCGCTGGCGGTTTCACTGGCGCTGCTGGTGGCGGGATCGGCTGCTACCACCATTGGCTTTCTGTTTCCCTGGATACTCTCCCGCCTGGGCAAAGACCCAGCCTTCGGCAGCGGTCCGCTTGCAACCGTTGTTCAGGATGTACTCAGCCTTATCGTTTACTTCTTCATTATCAGTCTGATCGTTCAATAATTCCTCTCGCAGTTCATCAACGTGTAACAAAGCACTGCTTAAATAACCGCGTAAGCAAAGGAACCCAACGGAGGTTATTTACATGGCTCATTACGTTCACCACGTACCCGGCCGGTTGCGCGTGCAGATACCGGCCCTGAAGAAGAACGTATCGAAAGTCCGCCAGCTGGAGCTTTATCTGAACGGGATGCACGGCGTTCTGAAGTATGAGGTCAGCATTGTTACCGGCAGCATTGTAATCAAGTACGACGTCGGGCTGGTGAACTCCACCACCATCCTGAACAGCCTGCGTGACGAAGGCTTTATCCGCAATGTGCACGCCAACCGCCCATTGACATACAAAGTCGACCCGGCGCAAAAGGTAGCAGATACATTTGTGGAAAAACTGGTTGAAGCCGCTTTGGAACGGTCGGCCATGGCGTTGATCGCTGCGTTGATCTAACGAGGTTTTTTTAAGGGGAAGCCGGTCTCCGCGAATTAACATCGACCCACCCATGGAATCGCCGCACTTGCCCACCGCGCGGTCCAATTTAGGGCTAGCCCAAGAGTGGCGCCTTGTCTGTCCCCTCCCACGGCAACCCGACATCCATCCGTCCCACATGCCCGTATGCCGCAAGTCTGCGGTAAAAGCCGCCGCGAAACACCTGCGGCTGATAGCGCAGATTGAATGCACCAATGATTGCGGCCGGGCGGAAGTCGAAATGAGCTTGAATACGGTCGGCGATATCGGCATCCGGAACACGCCCGGTACCAAAGCTGTCGACTTGCACGCTTACTGGCCTTGCCATCCCAAGCGAGTAGGCAAGGTGGACCTCGCAGGCCTGCGCCAGGCCAGCGGCGACTACGTTCTTCGCGGCATAGCGCGCAGCATAAGCACCCACGCGATCTATCCGCGAGGGGTCCTTGCCAGACAGCGCGGACTCGGCATGGCGGGAATATTCGCCGTAAGTATCCACAGCGCTCTTGCGACCAGTCAATCCGGAGTGCAGCGAGGGTCCTCCGTCGATAATAGGTCCATCCGGATTAATGAAAATACGAGTGCGGGCATCTGGGCGCAACTGCTCGTTCAGGAACACCGGCTCGATCACATGCTGGTACAGGTCGTCGCGTAACGACCGAACACCCCGCGGCGTATTGCTCTGCTGGCTGGCCACGAGTGTGATCGAATGGATGCGGTTGGGCCTGCCATCGCGATATTCCACTCCCACCTGCGTCTTGCCGTCGGGCGCGAGGTAGCTCAGCTGTTTCTGGAGACGCGCCGCGCCCAGCCGACGCGCCAGTTTGTGCGAAAGCCAGATGGGGAGCGGCATCAGGGCCGCAGTCTGGTTGCAGGCAAAGCCGAACACGTTGCCCTGGTTCTTCGCGGTAACGGCATCGATCTCTTCCTCGTCCATTTCACGCTCATCCAGGTTTGGGTATGGCGGCGACGGCAGTTCCATCAAGCTCGTCATGACTGTGCAGTCCCGGGCATTGAAATCGGTATGCTCGTAGCCGATCTGCGCAATGACTTGGCGTGCTACCTCGGGGATGTCCACCGAACCCGCCGAGGCAAAGCGTGCGGCAATAAATAGTATTCCCTTGGAGACAGCGCACTCGGCCACAACCCTTGAAAACGGATCCTGCTGGAGAAAGCGATCGAGAAGCGCATCGCTCACCTGATCGCAAAGCTTGTCCGGATGGCCTTCGGTGACGGATTCCGAGGTAAACATGAAATCCTGCTTCATCATCCTGTCCCCCCTGTATCGCCGACGGAAGAGGCAAGCTCCTCGCGCCCCTCGCGATCGAATTGACGCGCCCCGGCTTTTGTGGCTTCGTTCACAAGGAACGGCAATCCTGACCCTGCGGCTATCACCGCCATATCCATCGGGCTCGGCAGAGTGGTTCCGAGCAGGCTTCGAAGCCCAGGTACCGCCACGGACGCTAACTGCAATGCGCCCGTTCCGGCCAGCGCCAGCTTGAGGTAGGGATTAGGCTGAAGTGCTGTGCGGCTGAAAATGCTGTGGCGGTCGGACCGGCAACTATAAGCGTGCAACAGTTGCGCGGCGGTAAGGGTCATGAAGGCGGCGCTGTTGGCCTGCGGGCCGATGCCATAGCGTGCCACGGCGTAGCCGTAACTGCACATCGATCCTGCCGTTATGGCAAATGCTTCAAATCCGTAGCGCTTGAAATCAGCAGGTCGTAGGATGGGTTCCCGTGGATCTCTTGGCGGCCGGCTTAGAATGTCCGGCTCGGGAGGCTCTACGGCAAGCGCCAGGGCGGGAAAAATGTCGGTCACGAGATTGATCCATAGCAACTGCATGGTGCTAAGCGGTGTGCCGAGCCCGCTTCCGATGGAACCCACCATCACCATGATTTCCGAGAGATTGGTGGCGGTGAGAAAATGGACGGACTTGCGAATATTATTGTAGATCGTCCGCCCTTCGGAGATCGCTATGATCATCGTGCGGAGATCGTCGTCCTCCAGCACCACGTCCGATACACTCCGTGCGACATCCGTGCCTGTTTTGCCCATCGCGACACCGATATCGGCTGCCCTTAGCGCCGGTCCATCGTTTATTCCATCACCCGTCATGGCGGCAACTTTGCCGCTCCGCTGCAACGCCTGTATGATCTGAAGTTTGTTTGCAGGGCTGACGCGGGAGAATATATTGACCTTCTGTGCCAATCCCGTAAGAACCTCGGGATCGAGTTGCTCCAGTCTGGTGGAATCGAGGATATCCAGTTCCCCGCTGCGCGATAGCCCAAGCTCTTTGCCGATAGCATAGGCGGTCGCACTCTGATCACCGGTGATCATTATCGTATCGATCCCCGCTTGATGGAACAACGCGATAAGCTCCTTAACGCCCGGCCGCACCGGGTCCGCCATACCGGTTATCCCAAGCCAGATGAACTCCTCTGCCAGTTGCTGATCGGCCTGCGCCTGTTCCGCATAAGCGAACCCGAGCACGCGCAACGCTTCCCCAGCCATGCGCTCGTTTTCCATGCGTATCGCGGTGCGGTCCGTTTCCGTGAGCGCCAGACGTATGCCGTCCTTGATCCACCACTTGCACATCTCCAGCACCTCGGACGGGCTGCCCTTTACGGCGACCAATTTCCCGCCTTCTTTCACTGTATGAACAGTGCGCATGAAGTTGCGGTTTTCGGTACGATATTCGACCCGCACGGTAGGGTACTGCCGGCGGAGCGAATCTACGGCGACGCCAGCGGCAATGGCCAGTTGCACCAACGCGGTTTCGGTGGCCGAACCCTTGAGCTCATACCCGCCGCCTTCTGAACCGTTTACTTCCGTCTCGTTGCACAGCACGCCCACCTGCACCAGACGCAGTAATTCCTCATTCTGAGCCGGGTCCGTCCTCATGCCGCGGTCGTGAAATACATCGTTGGCAAGCGTGATGTGGCGCCCTCCGCAGTGAACCGCAAGCACTGTCATTCGGTTCAGTGTCAGGGTGCCGGTCTTGTCCAGGCAGATCACCTGCATCGCTCCCAAGGTCTCCACCGCGTCCAGGTGCCGCACCAGCACGTGGCGCCGGCGCATATTGCGAATGCCGAGCGCCAAGGTGGTCGTCGCAACGGTGGGCAGACCTTCCGGCACTGCCGCAACGGCAAGGGAAATCGATGTCTTCAGCATCTGGAGCCAGCCATATCCTCTTGCCAGCCCAATCAGAAACATCATCCCGCAAATACCACCGGATAACAACACCATCTGGTTACCCAAAACATCGAGCTGCTTCTGCATAGGGGTTTCCGGCGGCCTCGTTTCACCTACCAACGCCTGGATGACACCAATTTCTGTGTAGCGACCCGTTCCCACCACCACTGCCAGCCCACTACCGCCGGTGATTGCCGTGCCCTTGTAGACCATATTGAACCGATCGCCCAGTGGCACTTCCGGCGTATCCAGGGTCTCCACGCGCTTGGTGACAGGCAGGCTTTCTCCAGTAAGCGCGGACTCGTCTACCATCAGGCTGCGCGATTCCAGTACTCGCCCATCCGCGCCTACCCGAGTTCCCGGTACCAGAACCATGATATCGCCCGGCACCAAGGCCTCAGCCTCCACCTGAACCAGTTGGCCATCGCGAATCACCGCGGCATGCTGCTGGCCGATATGGCCCAGTGCCTTGATGGTTCGCTCCGCCTGAGCCTCGGTGACGTAGCCGGTGCCCGCGTTGATTATCACTACCCCAAGGATCACGACGGCGTCGGCAAGGCCGCCCGTTGCGGCCGATAACACGGCTGATGCCCCTAGTAATACAACCGGCAGGCTCTTGAACTGCCCCAGGAAAATGCTCAATCCTGATCGCGGTGGCGTCTCAGGCAGGCTATTTGGGCCAAAACGCCGAAGTTTCTTCTCTGCGAAGGCTGGGCTAAGTCCGCCTTCCTTCGTCGTTTCCAGCGCCTTCAGCACCGCAGTGCGGGATAACGTGTGCCATTGGGTTGGTCCTTGCGCTGAAGCAGCGCTCCCATCCATAGAGACCATCGGCTGCACAGGCCGCAGGGGATAGAGATTTGAGGACGGACGCTGCTCGGAAGGCGGAGGTGACGGATTTGCCAATAGCTCCTCTACCCGACCTTTGATTTCGTCAACGGTACGTGCAGGATCGTAAAGAACCAATACCCTGCCTGTGAGAACATTCGCGGAAACTTGCCTGATCCCGGCCTCCCGCGCCAGGGCCGACTCGACGCGGCGTCGAATTGGTTCGCAGTGATACAGACCATCGATTTGAAGACGGGCCCGGCCGTTTACCTGCGCGTGAACAACACGCACCCGATCGATCAGCTTGCTCTCACCCGGCGATGGTTCGGCAGTGTCGCGATGTTTCAAAGGATAGGAAAGAATAGTCATCGTCGTGATAGGAGAAGGCGCCCTGTTAAGTGACCAGTTCGGCGCGCGCTGTGCCGATTAAAATTGGTCCAGCACGATGCAGCTCAGCTGTATTCCGCAATAGCCAAGGCTAGGGCACTTAAGGTTTATATCTACTTTGTAGGTGAACATTGCGCCGGAATCAAGGTCGCTTCCTCCATCTTTCTGTAGCGCCCGCATTTTGATCCCGAACATCCGCAGCGCTCAGGGAGTGGGCAATGTGTTATTCGCTGCTGGCCGGTATGAGGAAACGCGGCGGGTGTATGACAGGTCGCTCGCAATCAATCATAGCCGGGGCGCGTTGCATCATAACAAGGACGTCTGCTGCAACACCTGGAAAGAGTGTCGGAGGCACGCGCACTACTTCACGGACCGCTCTCGCGCTTGATTCCGGTTACCGCTGCTCGCTGAAGGAACTGCAGTGATTATCCGTAGTGGGAGAGAACTTGCCCCCCCTTTTGCCCATCAAATTAAACAAGCCTCCGGAGGCTCTATTCCCAGTGCCCGGTGCATGGGGGGAAAAGACGGATAGGGCCGTGATAGAATCAGCCTCCACCTGAAACCTAGCATTTGCCATGAACGAAAATTCCCGTACCGAATTGCTGAAAAGCCTTCTTGCAAGCCGCATCGTGCTGCTGGATGGCGCGATGGGAACCATGATCCAGAGCCACAAGCTTACCGAAGCCGATTACCGCGGCGGGCGCTTCGCCGATTTTCCGCACGACCTCAGGGGAAATAACGATCTTCTGACGCTCACCCAGCCTCAGGTCATCCGTTCCATTCATGAGGCTTACCTCGAGGCCGGGGCAGATATCGTCGAGACGAACACGTTTAACTCCAACGCCGCCTCGATGGCGGACTACCATATGCAAGACCTGGTGTATGAGTTGAATTTTGCCGGGGTTAGGCTTGCACGGGAAGTGGCCGACGCCATGGAGGAGCGGACGCCGGAGAGACCGCGTTTCGTGGCCGGCGTATTGGGGCCCACTACCAAGACTGCCTCGATTTCGCCGGATGTTAACGATCCAGGCTTTCGTGGCATTACATTCGATCAACTGGTGACGGACTATACGGAAAGCATCCGCGGTCTAGTGGATGGAGGAGCGGATATCCTCCTCGTCGAGACGATATTCGATACCCTGAATGCCAAGGCTGCGCTGTTTGCGATAGACCAGTATTTCGAAGATCACGGCGTGCAAATACCGGTGATGATCTCGGCCACAATTACCGATGCGTCGGGACGTACGCTGTCTGGACAAACACCGGAAGCATTCTGGAACTCCGTGAGTCATGCGCGTCCATTGTCTGTGGGACTCAACTGCGCGCTGGGCGCCGAATTAATGCGTCCGTATATCGAAGAACTCTCGCGTGTTGCAGGTATATACGTCAGCGCCCATCCTAACGCCGGGCTGCCTAACCCCCTCGCCGAGACAGGCTATGATGAATCACCGGAATACACCGCCAGCCTGATCAAGGAATTTGCGCAATCCGGCTTTGTGAATATTGTCGGCGGCTGCTGCGGCACTACGCCCGCGCACATCAAGGCCATCGCGGATGCGATAAACGGTATTGCACCTCGTCCCCTGCCTGATATTCCAAAAAAGTTGCGCCTTTCCGGCCTTGAGCCTGTCAACATCGGAGATGATTCGCTGTTCGTAAACGTGGGTGAGCGAACCAACGTCACGGGGTCGAAAGCGTTTTCCCGATTGATTCTGAACAATAATTATGCGGAAGCGCTGAGCGTCGCGCGCAATCAGGTGGAAAACGGCGCGCAGATCATCGATATCAATATGGACGAGGCGATGCTCGATTCACAGAAGGCGATGGTCACCTTCCTGAACCTGCTGGCCGCCGAACCGGACATCAGCCGCGTACCCTTGATGATCGATTCAAGCAAGTGGTCCGTAATCGACGCTGGATTGAAATGCGTGCAGGGCAAGGCGATCATCAACTCGATCAGCTTGAAAGAAGGCGAAGCGGAGTTCCTGGAGCATGCAAAACTCGCCCGTCGCTACGGCGCGGCAGTCATTGTGATGGCATTCGACGAATCCGGCCAAGCCGACACGCTGCAACGCAAGGTGGACATTTGTACGCGCTGCTACCGCTTTCTGGTCGATCAGGTCGGTTTCCCTCCTGAGGACATCATTTTCGATCCGAACATTTTCGCGGTGGCCACCGGGATCGAGGAACACAACAATTATGGTGTGGATTTCATCGAAGCCACCCGCTTGATCAAGCAAACGCTTCCATACGCCAAGGTGAGCGGCGGTGTATCCAATGTGTCATTCTCGTTCCGTGGCAATGAACCGGTGCGGGAAGCGATCCATACCGCCTTTCTCTATCACGCGGTGCGCGCGGGCATGACCATGGGCATCGTTAACGCGGGGCAACTGGGCGTCTACTCGGATATTCCCAAAGATTTGCTGGAGCGGGTAGAGGACGTGCTGCTCAACCGCTCCCCCAAGGAAGGCGGAGATGCAACACCTACGGAGCGACTGGTCGAATTCGCGGAAAGCTTCAAGGGAAAAAGCAAGGAGAACATCGAAGATCTTTCATGGCGGAATGAGCCGGTACAGCAGCGCCTGACGCATGCGCTGGTAAGGGGCATCACTACCTATATTGTGGAGGATACCGAGGCGGCGAGGCTGGAAATAGCCGAGCAAGGCGGGCGGCCGATTCAGGTGATCGAGGGTCCGCTCATGAACGGGATGAATGTAGTGGGCGACCTGTTCGGCTCGGGCAAGATGTTTCTGCCTCAGGTAGTCAAGTCCGCCCGGGTAATGAAACAGGCGGTAGCACACCTGCTGCCGTACATCGAGGCGGAGAAGCAATTGTCGGGCGACTCGAGGCCCAAGGGTAAAATCGTGATCGCGACGGTTAAGGGCGATGTCCACGATATCGGCAAGAATATCGTTACGGTGGTGCTCCAGTGCAACAATTATGAGGTCGTCAACATGGGCGTGATGGTGCCTTCCGCCCAGATACTGGATATGGCCAGACGCGAGAACGCGGATATGATCGGGCTTTCCGGCCTGATCACGCCGTCGCTGGAAGAAATGGCGCACGTAGCGAAGGAAATGGAGCGCGAGGGCTTCACCATTCCACTGCTGATCGGTGGTGCCACCACTTCACGCGTACATACCGCAGTGAAAGTGGCGCCGCATTATAGCGGCGTGACGGTGTGGGTGCCGGATGCAAGCCGGGCCGTGAGCGTATGCAGCAACCTGCTGTCAGACGATTTACGGACTGAATACGTCCGGGAAATTCAGGTTGAGTACGAGAGAGTTCGCACCCAGCATAAAAACAAGAAAGGACCGGCGCCGATGCTATCCATCGCGCAGGCACGTGCAAACGCATTCAAGACGGATTGGACGTCCTATACCCCGCCCGAACCCGATTTTATCGGGGTCCGGTCCTTGAGAAATTATCCTCTGGAGAAATTGGTCCCGTTCATTGACTGGACGCCATTCTTTCAGGCTTGGGAGTTGTCCGGGCGTTTTCCCGCAATTTTAGAGGACGAAGTCGTCGGCGAAGCCGCCAGCGCGCTCTACCGGGACGCCCAGGCCATGCTGAAGAAGATCGTGGAACAAAAATGGCTTTCGGCGAATGCCGTGTTCGGCCTTTTCCCCGCGAATACGGTCAACAACGACGACATTGAAATCTATGCGGATAAAGCGCGCGCGCGCGTAGCGATGACCTTCCACAACTTGCGGCAACAAACCACGAAGCCAGCGGGGCGCCCGAATCTGTGCCTTGCCGACTTCGTTGCTCCTAAGGAAACTGGAATCCGGGATGCCATAGGCGCGTTTGCCGTTACTGCCGGTCTCGGCATCGATGCGCGGATAAAGGCATTTGAGGAGCTGCACGACGATTACAGCGCAATTATCCTCAAAGCGCTCGCCGACCGGCTGGCGGAGTCGTTCGCGGAGCACATGCACTGGCGGATACGGCGGGAGTTCTGGGGTTTTGCCAAAGATGAAAACCTGAGCACGGAACAGCTTGTGGCGGAAGAGTATCGCGGCATACGCCCGGCGCCGGGTTATCCCGCCTGTCCCGACCACACGGAAAAAGGCCCGTTATTTGAAATGCTGAAGGCGCCGGAAAACGCCGGCATCATCATCACCGAGTCCTACGCCATGGTGCCGACGGCGGCAGTATCGGGCTTTTATTTTTCTCACCCGGAAGCGGATTACTTCGCGATCGGGAAAATAGGCAAGGACCAGGTGGAAGATTACGCCAAGCGGAAGGGCTGGACGGTGGAGGAAACCGAAAAATGGCTGGCCCCGGTTCTGGCATACGAACGGAGCTAATGGGAAGAGAAACTCACGGCTGAGCTGCAACGCTCGCAGATCAGAATCGATCAAGCCGGTGAGCATTAGTCAGCCTCGTCAGCCTTTAACCTTTAACCTTTAACCTTTAACCTTTAACCTTTAACCTTTAACCTTTAACCTTTAACCTTTAACCCGGCTGATTTTTGCTACTTCACGGGTATGTCGCAAGTTTCGCATCACTTGCGCCAGATGATGACGATTGCGCACCTGTAACATGAAGGTCATGGTGGTGTATGCGCCATCCCCTTCCATGCCAACATTGTCGATATTTGAGCCAGCCTCGGCGATCGCGGCTGCCACCCTCGCCAATACGCCGCGCTGATTGGTAACCATCAGCTTGATGCTGACCTCGAACTGCCTGTTTATTTCCTTGCCCCAGCCTACGTCCAGCCAATTATCCGAATTACCCCTGTTTTTTGATACAGCCGGACAGTCATGGGTGTGAATGATAAGCCCTTGATCCTTCTTGATGAAGCCGACAACTGGATCCTCGGGAATTGGCCGGCAACATTTCGCGAATTGCACTGCCATGCCTTCAGTGCCGAGAATGGTGATGACGTCGGCCGGCCCACCCGTACCGTCGGACGACTCTCCCGGTGTGGCCAGCCGCCTCGCGACGACCGCCGGCAGGTGCTTGCCCAAGCCCATGTCCGCCAATAAGTCTTTCTTCGATTTGGCCCCGCTGTCGCGCGCCAGTTTTTCCCATTGTGCCGCGGTGATGGTTTGGGGATCGACCTTGAGCGAACTTAACGCCTGATTTAGCAAACGTTCTCCCAGTCTTGCGGACTCTTCATATTGCATCGTTTTAAGAAAACGCCGGATGTGCGAGCGGGCTTTTCCGGTAACGACATAGTTCAGCCAGGCGGGATTCGGTTTGGCATGGGACGCGGTTACGATTTCCACCCGGTCCCCACTCCTGAGAACGGTGCGCAGCGGCGCGCTCTCGCCATTTATTTTTGCGGCCACGCAGCAGTCGCCGATATCGGTATGGACTGCGTAAGCGAAATCCACTGCAGTGGAGCCCTTAGGCAACGCCAGAATCTTGCCTTGGGGCGTGAACACGTAAACCTCACCCGGAAACAGATCGACCTTGAGATGTTCCAGAAACTCCAGCGAATCAGTCGAGTCGCTGAGTGTTTCCAGCAGGCTTTGCAGCCATTGATGGGTCTTCATATGCAGATCGTTCAGATCGGCATCGGTGCTCTTATATAGCCAGTGAGAGGCAACCCCCGCCTCTGCAATCCGATGCATTTCGGGCGTACGAATCTGCACTTCGATGGGGGTGCCGTAAGGGCCCCATAGCGTGCTGTGCAATGACTGGTAGCCATTCGCCTTCGGAATAGCGATATAGTCCTTGAATTTCCCGGGTATGGGATTGTAAAGACTGTGCAGCGCGCCCAATGCGATGTAACACGAGGGGACGTCTTTGACGATCACCCGGAAGCCATAAATGTCGAGAACTTCGGAGAATGTGAGATGTTTCTCCGCCATCTTCTTGTAGATGCTGTAAAGCTGTTTCTCGCGACCGGTCACCTCGGCGTCAAGCCCGGCCGTCTTCAGACGCTGCTTGATGGCGTCAAGGATCTTGGTGACCATTTCGCGCCGGTTGCCCCTGGCGGCCCTCGTTGCGTTGCCCAAGACCCTGTAGCGGGTTGGAAAAAGATAGCGGAAGCTGAGCTCCTGCAACTCGTGGTAAATATTGTTGAGCCCCAGGCGGTTCGCTATCGGTGCGTAGATTTCCATGGTTTCACGTGCGATGCGGCGACGTTTTTCGGGACGCATCGCCTCCAGAGTACGCATGTTGTGCAACCGATCCGCGAGTTTGATGAGGATGACCCGCACATCGCGGGCCATTGCAAGAAGCATTTTGCGGAAGTTCTCCGCCTGCGCGTCCGCGTGGGTCTGGAATTCGATCTTGTCGAGCTTCGACACGCCATCGACCAGTTCAGCGACCGGCTTGCCAAATCGATCGCTGATCTCGGCCTTGGAGACGTGCGTATCCTCCATTACGTCATGGAGCAGCGCTGCGGCTAGTGTCTGGGTGTCAAGACGCAGTTTGCCAAGTATGCTGGCGACGGCCACCGGGTGGGAGATGTAAGGTTCGCCGGACTTGCGGAATTGTCCGGAATGGGCGCTTTGGCTGAAGAGATAGGCGTTTTGAAGCTCGGAAACGTCCTCACGCTTGAGATAGCTGGACAGTTCGCTAAAAAGGTAGCTGGCCTCGGGCAAGGTAACGGAGGAACTCGGCAAACCTGGTGTTCGCATCGTGATTTCCTTCAATCTTACCCGGGTATAGTTCCTAGAATGTAGGCATCCTCATGAGTCGAGATAACCGATATTCCACTGATTCATATCAGTCCCACCGGGCACGTCAACCGCGTTTGCCTGAGCCCGGATCAAATGGGCCCCGCTGCCAGAATATCCACTCCGATCTTCCCTTGGGCAACCTCGCGTAACGCTATCACTGTAGGCTTGTCGCGCGCGGGCTCCACCATGGGGGTGCCTCCAACCGAGAGTTGCCTCGCTCGAAGGGTTGCAACCAGCGTCATGTCGAAACGGTTGGGAATTCTTTTCAAACAATCGTCAACGGTAATACGTGCCATGAATTTGCCCCTACTTATATATCAGAATAAGAAGTATAGAATGTGTGCGCGAAAAACGGCAACCCTTGGCTGCACTTACCTGCCAGACGGGCAGGATGAGTCCGACGGATTCCCCTGGGTAGGACCTCATGGAACAGTCCGTTAGCCCAGCTGAGCAAGAAGAGAATGATGGCGAACCAGTTGTTTCTCGACTCTCAAGCGTTCGGCTTGAACGATGCATTTCAAATCTTCCAGGGCTCGATCGAGCCTGTCATTGAGGATAACATAATCGTAGTCCCCCACATGGCTGATCTCGCCTCGGGCCGAAGCCAGACGCTGACTGATAACTTCGAGGCTGTCCTGAGCCCGGTTTCTTAAACGCGCTTCCAATACCTCAAGCGATGGCGGCAAGACAAAGATTGCCACCGATGCGGGAAAAACCTCACGCACCTGCCGGGCACCCTGACTGTCTATTTCCAACAGGATGTCCCGGCCCGCGTCCAAGGCTTCGTTGATCCATTTTTTTGAGGTGCCGTAGAAGTTCCCGTAAACCTGTGCGCTTTCCAGAAACTCCCCTTGCTTCAGCCTCTGCTCAAAGCCTTCGCGGCTGACAAAGTGGTAGTCACGTCCATCGACTTCTTCGGGGCGGGCCGGGCGCGTGGTGTATGAAACCGAGAGGCTCAGATCAACCCCGCTTTGAAGCAGTGCCTTGACCAGACTGGTTTTCCCCGCGCCGGACGGCGCGCTGACGATATATAAGTTACCCGGCGTCGCGATCATAGTGAAATTCGCCCAAGGTCGCCGCGCAGCGCCAGCGCAAGTCTTTGTCTTTCAGCTTTGCCTGCTTATAGCGCATGCGGCTGGGATGAGCGAAGTGTAACAGCTTCCGCTGCGTCGGACTAACCCCGCTTAACGAGAATTTACCCAGCGAACGATATCCTGCGCCGTCATTGCGCCAGCCTGTCGCGCCACCTCTCGCCCACCTTTGAACAGGATCAGGGTTGGAATGCTGCGAATGTTATATTGCGCGCCCAGAGCTTGTTCGTTGTCCGTGTTCACCTTGGCCAGTCGCACACGTGGCTCCAGCGTGGCAGTGGCATGTGCATATGCCGACGCCATCATCTTGCACGGGCCGCACCACGGCGCCCAGAAATCGATTAGGACAGGAATGTTGTGGCGTTCAAGGTACTTCGAGAAATTGCTTGTGGTCAGCTCTACGGGCTGGCCGGTGAATAATGGCTGATGACATTGGCCGCAGTTCGGGTGCTGGCCGAGCCTGGCCGCAGGCACGCGGTTGACCGCTTCGCAATGAGGACAAACATAGTGCAACGAATCGTTCATGAGAGTTCCTGATCTGGATGTAATCAACAAACAGATGGGGACGGTGTACGTCTCTTCAAGCTTAATCATGCGGGTAGGCATGCCAAGACTATGTCCAACTTCCCCAAGCCCCTGTTTTCGACATGCAGAGAATGAGCCTTGTTATGCGGGGCCTAAAGGCTCCTCAAGATTCGCAGGCTAATTCCTTAGTAAGAGTTCTCATCCCGTATGAATCCCCGGTCTACCGCATTTACCATTTAATTTGGGTACATTTGGGTACACGACAGCCAGGCATATTTGCGCTCCATATTCAGAGATGGTAGTCCCGCAAGCCGCACTTCTCCCAGGAAGAAAACGCCGAGTGTGAGATTTATCACATCTTCGGCGCTTGATCCGTATTACTGTCATGACTGAGTCCGCTCCAAAAAAGCGATGAGGGGAAATTGATCTAGAAATTGATTTCTTCAGGATCCTGGCGAAAAGGAAAATGTCGTTCTTGGCTAATCGGAGCCTAGGTACCTCCGGGTTGGAAGAAGAACGAAATGGCCAAGATAACGTGTTTTGAACTTATAAGTTTTGATAGCCCATTTCCAACTCCCCGGTTGGGCGATCTTTTTAACGACATAGCCTTTCCAATCGCTTCGATAAATCTTCCATCTAATAATCTCTTAGGTTCGAGCGGCGCAGGACTAAAAAGCGAAAACAGAAAATGAGCGCAAGTAGTCGAAAAGAAGGGGCCGGCTTTCTTGGTGCTAGTTATTCCAGTGATAGCTGTTCTAGCACCTAACCGTTGAGGAGGGCGTATGTTGATTCGAAGAGTTACTAATATTGCTGCGTATTGGCTGCTGTTTACCCTTACTGCCCACCTCAATGCAGCAAGTGGAATTGGAGCAATTTGGGAGTTTACCGGAACGCCCTGTAGTGGCGATTCATGTCCCGGCTGGCGTAAGCTCGATAACAATAGTAAGACAGTTAGTATAGTTAACGATGATCATACGCTCTACCAACTCCACAATGACGGCTGGATCTGGCGCTACACGGGAACACCATGTGACGGAGAAAGCTGCCCCGGCTGGCAACGGCTCGATCGTAATCAGAAAACGGTCGCTATCGCGGCAAGTGGAAACAATCTCTACCAGCTTCACAATGACGGCTGGATCTGGCGCTACACGGGAACACCATGTGACGGAGAAAGCTGCCCGGGCTGGCAACGGCTCGATCGTAATGAGAAAACGGTCGCTATCGCGGCAAGTGGAAACAATCTCTACCAGCTTCACAATGATGGCTGGATCTGGCGCTACACGGGAACACCGTGTAATGGAGAAAACTGCCCGGGCTGGCAACGGCTCGATCGTAATGAGAAAACGGTCGCTATCGCGGCAAGTGGAAACAATCTCTACCAGCTTCACAATGACGGCTGGATCTGGCGCTACACGGGAACACCATGTGACGGAGAAAGCTGCCCCGGCTGGCAACGGCTCGATCGTAATCAGAAAACGGTCGCTATCGCGGCAAGTGGAAACAATCTCTACCAGCTTCACAATGACGGCTGGATCTGGCGCTACACGGGAACACCATGTGACGGAGAAAGCTGCCCCGGCTGGCAACGGCTCGATCGTAATCAGAAAACGGTCGCTATCGCGGCAAGTGGAAACAATCTCTACCAGCTTCACAATGACGGCTGGATCTGGCGCTACACGGGAACACCATGTGACGGAGAAAGCTGCCCGGGCTGGCAACGGCTCGATCGTAATGAGAAAACGGTCGCTATCGCGGCAAGTGGAAACAATCTCTACCAGCTTCACAATGATGGCTGGATCTGGCGCTACACGGGAACACCGTGTAATGGAGAAAACTGCCCGGGCTGGCAACGGCTCGATCGTAATGAGAAAACGGTCGCTATCGCGGCAAGTGGAAACAATCTCTACCAGCTTCACAATGACGGCTGGATCTGGCGCTACACGGGAACACCATGTGACGGAGAAAGCTGCCCGGGCTGGCAACGGCTCGATCGTAATGAGAAAACGGTCGCTATCGCGGCAAGTGGAAACAATCTCTACCAGCTTCACAATGATGGCTGGATCTGGCGCTACACGGGAACACCGTGTAATGGAGAAAACTGCCCGGGCTGGCAACGGCTCGATCGTAATGAGAAAACGGTCGCTATCGCGGCAAGCGGAAACAATCTCTACCAGCTTCACAATGACGGCTGGATCTGGCGCTACACGGGAACACCATGTGACGGAGAAAGCTGCCCCGGCTGGCAACGGCTCGATCGTAATGAGAAAACGGTCGCTATCGCGGCAAGCGGAAACAATCTCTACCAGCTTCACAATGACGGCTGGATCTGGCGCTACACGGGAACACCATGTGACGGAGAAAGCTGCCCCGGCTGGCAACGGCTCGATCGTAATCAGAAAACGGTCGCTATCACGGCCAGCGGGAGCAATCTTTACCAGCTACACAATGACGGCTGGATCTGGCGCTACACGGGCACACCATGTGACGGAGAAAGCTGCCCCGGCTGGCAACGTTTGGACAACAATACTAATACGGCGATGATTAGCGCAGCTGGTAGTCGCCTATTTCAATTGCATACGGACTTCGTGTACCAACTCCATGATAGTGGGTGGATTTGGCGTTACACCGGCCCGCCCTGCAATGGAGACTCGTGCCCGGGGTGGCAACGATTGGATAGAAATTCAAAGACGACTGCCATCGCTGCGGGCGGCAAGGAGCTTTATCAGTTGCATAACGACGGATGGATCTGGCGCTACACTGGAATACCATGCGACGGCGAGTCATGCCCAAGCTGGCAACGTCTGGATAGAAATCCAAAAAC
The DNA here is from genome assembly GCF_900113575.1 of Nitrosospira sp. Nsp14. GTDB lineage: Bacteria > Pseudomonadota > Gammaproteobacteria > Burkholderiales > Nitrosomonadaceae > Nitrosospira. The sequence continues at coordinate 94,435 of NZ_FOPV01000010.1, read as the reverse complement.
CGTCGCCATCGCGGCAGCGGGAAAGGATCTTTATCAGTTGCATAATGACGGATGGATTTGGCGCTACACCGGAACACCATGCAACGGCGAGTCGTGCCCAAGCTGGCAACGTCTGGATAGAAATCCAAAAACGGTTGTCATCGCGGCAGCGGGAAAGGATCTTTATCAGTTGCATAACGACGGGTGGATTTGGCGTTATACCGGAACACCATGCAACGGCGAGTCATGCCCAAGCTGGCAACGACTGGATAGGAATTCAAAAACCGTTGCCATCGCGGCAGCAGGAAAGGATCTTTATCAGTTGCACGACGACGGAGGGGTCTGGCGCTATAGTGGAGCTCCGTGCAACGGCGAGTCATGCCCCGGATGGCAGCAATTAGATGACAATCGTAAAACTGTCGCTATCGCGGCGGCGGGAAAGGAGCTTTATCAGTTGCATCATGACGGGTGGATCTGGCGCTACACTGGAATGCCATGCGACGGCGGATCATGTCCTGGTTGGCAACGACTGGATAGAAATCCAAAAACGGTTGCCATCGCGGCAGCGGGAAAGAATCTTTATCAGTTGCATAACGACGGGTGGATTTGGCGCTATACCGGAACACCATGCAACGGCGAGTTATGCCAAAGCTGGCAACGACTGGATAACAATCCAGCAACTAAAGGCATCGCAGCCGGAGGACTTCGGTGATGAGGAAATTCGCGGTACAGGAAGGAAAAGTATTCCGTCTAAAACCAGAAAGAGAGGAAGGCGATGGGAGTCGTATCTAATGAGTTGGCGCATTATTGAATTTGGTACGTTGCGAGTTAACTGGAGAACGACGTCTGGAGGTGAGACGTAGTGTATTGCTTACCAATAAGGCGCTGAAGGTTCTGATTCTGAGTGAAATGTCACTCAAGATTCTGCACCTGCTCCCGCATCTGTTCGATCAGCACTTTCAGCTCAACGCACATTTTCGACATTTCTGCGTCCACTGACTTTGATCCGATGGTGTTGGCTTCGCGGTTGAGTTCCTGCATCAAGAAATCCAGCCGCTTGCCGATTGCACCTCCTTTATACAAGACACGTTCCACTTCGTCCAGGTGAGTCTGGAGGCGGGACAGTTCCTCATCCACGTCAATCTTGCTGGCAAACAAGGTCAGCTCCTGTCGCATGCGATCGTCATCGCAATTTATCATGGCCTCACACAAGCGGGCCTTGAGCTTTTCCTGAAACGCGATAAGCAGCGCGGGAATGCGCGGAACCGCTTCGGCTATAAGCCGACGTATTCTCGCTAGACGCTCAAGCAGTATGAGTTTGAGTTTTTCGCCTTCTCGGGCTCGCGCCGCCGCCAGCTCATCCAAAGCGGCGCTTAGCAACTCAACGCACGGCACGCACAAGTCCGCAACGGGCACCGCCGCAGAGCTCAGCATTCCGGGCCAGCGTAGAATGTCTGCCACGTCGAGGCCGCGCGCATCAGGCAAGGCTGCCCGGACAGCCTGGTTCAGGTTCAACAGCTTATGCAATAAATCGGGATTGATATGCTCGAGATTTTCAGCGCCCAAAGACGGTAAGAAGTTTACCCGGCACTCGATCTTCCCCCGGTTCAACCGCGCGGACAGCAATTCTCGCATCGACCCTTCCAGCGCTCGGAGTTCGTCCGGGAGGCGGAACTGGATGTCGAGATAACGGTTGTTGAGCGAGCGCAGCTCCAGATTCAGTGAGCCTTGCGGTAAATCCCGACTGACCGCGGCATAGCCAGTCATGCTGTAGATCGCGCCTAACTCATCCACTGTCAAGTCCTTAATGCGGTAAAATAATAGCGGGGGAATTATCGCATATCGACGCCCCGGGTATGCCAAAACGAATTCTTATCGTGACGGTGCATACTTCTGGCGCTATCGGCATCGACAACACCGGATTTGCAACGTCTCCGCAGGGCCAGCAGCCCCAGGTTTTCATTCTCCAGGATTATCGATATCATGCGCCCAAGCAATCGTGCTCCAGCCGAGCTCCGCTCGATCAAAATCACGCGGCGCTACACGAAACATGCCGAAGGCTCCGTACTGATCGAGTGCGGCGATACCAGAATACTCTGTACGGCCAGCGTCGATGAAAAGGTTCCGCCGTTTCTCCGCGGCAAAGAGCAGGGTTGGCTTACTGCGGAATACGGCATGTTACCTCGTTCCACCGGTGAACGGATGCAGCGCGAGGCGGCCAAGGGCAAGCAGTCGGGCCGTACCATGGAGATCCAGCGCCTCATTGGACGATCATTGCGCTCCGTGATGGACCTGAGCAAGCTGGGAGAGCGCACTATCCAGGTCGATTGCGATGTGATCCAGGCCGACGGGGGTACTCGTACCGCGAGCATTACCGGTGCGTTTGTTGCTGTTCATGACGCGGTGGAGACACTGTTGCAGCGGCAAATAATCGAAACGACGCCGATACGCACGCACGTGGCCGCCATATCGGTGGGCATATATGAAGGCATACCTGTGCTGGACCTAGACTATATCGAGGATTCGCGTTGCGATACGGACATGAATGTGGTGATGAACGGGGACTTCGGCCTGGTGGAGATGCAGGGAACGGCCGAGGGCGTACCGTTCAGCCGGGTAGACTTGGATGCGATGGTGGACTTGGCACAGCAGGGAATACGGGAACTGATCCAGATTCAGAAAACGTCCCTGGCGAGATAAGAACCGGTCATATGGAGAAACTTGTCATTGCCAGCAGCAACGCTGGAAAACTTCGCGAAATCCGACATTTGCTCGAGCCTCTCGGAATTGAGGTATTACCTCAATCCCAATTCAAGGTTAGTGAAGTTGACGAACCCCATCGTACTTTTATCGAAAACGCTATCGTCAAAGCCCGCCATGCGTGTAAACAGACGGGATTACCTTCGCTGGCCGATGATTCCGGCATCTGCGTAAACGCCCTGAACGGCCAGCCCGGGGTCCTGTCGGCGCGCTATTCCGGGGAACCGAAATCGGATGAGCGCAACAACCTCAAACTAATTGGTGCGCTGAGAAGCCAGGCAGACCGTAGGGCACACTATTATTGCGTCATGGTGCTGCTGCGTCACCCGGAAGACCCTCAACCGATTATTGCGGATGCCAGCTGGCACGGTGAAATCTTGCCTGATAAGCGCGGAGATGGTGGATTCGGTTACGATCCCCATTTTTATCTGCCGGACCTCGGCAAAACCGCAGCGGAACTTCCGATGGAGCAGAAAAATCGAATCAGTCATCGAGGACAGGCACTGGCACGGCTCCTCTCAAGGCTCACGGCAAACGTTTGTTGAGCGATAGAACGAGGAGGCGATCGGTTCTGGTTAGGTCGTTCCTTTTATCTCTTGTTGTCTCCCGGATTCACCATGACGACCACTATTTCTCCCGAGCTCATGATAGGTTCGCAAGCGCCGAGGCTAACGTCCTTGCCACCACTGAGTCTCTACATACACATTCCCTGGTGTATGAAAAAATGTCCCTATTGCGATTTCAACTCGCATGAAGTGCGTACCGAGCGTGGGGACATGCCAGAGGCGGAGTATGTCGCGGCGCTTATTCGCGACCTTGAAACAGCGGTGCCGCAAGTCTGGGGGCGCCCTGTCGTCAGTGTATTCTTTGGCGGTGGCACGCCCAGTTTGTTTAGTGCCCAATCCATCGAAACCATCCTGTCCACAGTCAGGGCCCTGCTGCCGCTTGAGCTTTTCGCCGAGATCACGCTCGAAGCCAATCCGGGCACGTTCGAGATGCAGAAGTTTACGGATTTCCGCGCTGCCGGGATCAACCGCTTATCCGTTGGAATCCAGAGTTTCAATCCCCGGCATTTGAAGGCGCTGGGCCGAATACATAATGGCGACGATGCTCTTCGCGCAATCGAGATCGCTCTAAGAAATTTTGACAATTTGAATCTCGATCTGATGTATGGATTGCCGGATCAAACGCTGGAGCAGGCGCAGACGGACATAGAGACCGCAGCGGCAAGTGGTGCTTCCCATATTTCCGCCTACCATCTGACGCTGGAGCCCAATACCTTGTTTCATCGCTATCCGCCACCATTGCCTGATGACGATCTGACGGCTGAGATGCAGCTCATGATCGAGCAAACGCTGGCCAACAATGGATACGAGAATTACGAGACTTCCGCCTTCGCTCAGCCGGGACGGGAAGCCCGCCATAATATGAATTATTGGCTATTCGGCGACTATCTGGGGATAGGTGCGGGGGCGCACAGCAAAATAAGCTTCCGCGACAAGATCCTGCGCCAGGTACGTTATAGACAACCAAAGGCATATGTTGAGAAAACGCGTGCGAGCACAATGGATGCAGGGCCCGCTCTCCTGGAACAACGTGAAGTCGGGCGCAACGACAGGGCGTTTGAGTTCATGATGAATGCGCTGCGTCTCACACGAGGCTTTGCGATAGAAACATTCTTGGAGCGCACCGGGCTTCCCATCACGAGCATTCAACGCCAGCTCGACGAGGCGGAACAAAGGGTGCTGATTACGCGCGATTTTCAGCACGTCGCACCCACGCTCCTCGGCAGGCGCTTCCTGAATGACCTGCTGCAGATCTTCCTGCCTGAAAAAAGAATTGGATAAGGACGTTCCGCTTCTTCTTTCACTCTTTCATTTTTTTCTGAATACCAGATCCCATACGCCGTGCCCCAACCGCAAACCACGCTGCTCGAACTTGGTTAAAGGCCTGTATAACGGCCGAGGAGCGTAATCGACAGCAGTGTTGACGAGCTGAGGCTCACCGGAAAAAACCCACAGTATCTGCTCGGCATAATCCTGCCAATCGGTCGCCGCATGAATATAACCGCCCGACTTCAGATGGCGGCACAGCAAGGCGACGAACGCCGTTTGCAGCAGCCGGCGTTTATGGTGGCGCGCCTTGGGCCAGGGATCGGGAAAAAAAATATGCACCCCCCCCAGGCATTCCGGCGGCAACCCTTGCCGGAGTAATTCCACTATGTCATGCTGGAGAACGCGAATATTGGTTAAGCCGAGTTCCTTGATCTGCTTGAGCAGGCTGCCTACGCCCGGAGTGTGGACTTCAACGGCAAGGTAGTCATTCTGTGGATGGGCATTGGCGATAGCGGCCGTCGTTTCACCCATTCCAAAACCGATTTCCAGAAACACCGGAGCGCTTCTGCCAAAAATATGCTCAAGATCGAGCAGCCCTGTCCCGAGTGAAATGCCATATTCCGGCATCAACTTTTCCAGTGCCTGGCGCTGCGCATTCGAGACACGCCCCTGGCGAAGGACAAAGCTGCGGATAGGGCGATGCTCTGTCATCTCGGGTACTGCCGAACCTCAATCACTAAATGGATTTGTCTTTGCTTGCGGGAGCGCTGCTGCTGGCGATCGTTCCCTCGACTGGCGAACTCGGACTGGCGCTGTATAGCTTTTTTGGCATTCGGCCCGCCAGATAGGCTTCCCGCCCTGCCTCAACCGCTTTCTTCATGGCAGAAGCCATCAGTATCGGATTTTGCGCCGCGGCAATAGCGGTATTCATCAGCACGCCGTCGCAACCCAGTTCCATTGCGATAGCGGCATCGGAAGCGGTGCCGACACCAGCATCAACGATAACCGGGACGGAGGCATTTTCAATGATGATTTGCAAGTTCCAAGGGTTCAAAATACCCATTCCGGAACCGATCAGGGAAGCGAGCGGCATGATGGCCACGCAGCCGATTTCTTCCAATTGTTTCGCGGCAATAGGATCGTCCGAGGTATAAACCATCACCTGAAAACCTTCCTTGATCAAAATTTCTGCCGCCTTGATGGTTTCGACCATGTTGGGATAGAGCGTCTTGGGGTCCCCCAGAACTTCCAGCTTCACGAGCGTATGGCCATCCAGCAACTCGCGCGCGAGGCGCAGAGTGCGCACCGCATCCTCCACCGTATAACATCCGGCCGTATTCGGTAACAAGGTATATTGCGAGGATGGCAGCACATCCAGCAGGTTGGGTTCATCCGGGTTTTGGCCCAGATTGGTTCTGCGGATGGCAACGGTGATGATTTCCGCACCGCTGGCATCAACCGCAGCCCGGGTTTCGGAAAAATCCTTATACTTGCCGGTTCCAACCAGGAGCCTGGAGGAATAGTCTTTGTCCGCTATGTTGAGGTGGTCCAATACCGTTTCCCGCTTCCTCATCCGCCACCCACCGCCACCACGATTTCGAGGCGATCCCCGTCCGCGAGCATCGGCTGATCGAACTTGCTGCGCGGGACGATCTCTCCATTGCGTTCGATTGCAATGCGCTTGCCTTGCAACCCCATGTGTTCAAGTAAATCGGTAATATTCAGAACCCTTCCATCCGAATCCTGAGCTTTCCCATGATTGCGGACAGGAAAACGTCGAGGCTGGCCGTTGACAATGAGCTGTATCATTTTAAAATCCACCCGGTCGGCATGTGTGCTGGGGTAGTAGCTAGTCGGCTTAAAACAGGTTTGATTAGAAGACCGATTATACGCGGGCACCGGTCTAATAGTCGAGAATGCGGACTCTTTCCGACTATGGTCGATGCAGTAGCTTCGGCTGTGTCCGGTAACGGCTCAGCGCTAGCCCGTGGTTTCGTCGTATAATCTGTCCGACTCGCGGGTGTAGCTCAATGGCAGAGCAGAAGCTTCCCAAGCTTACGACGAGGGTTCGATTCCCTTCACCCGCTCCATCTTGTTCCCACCTATGAACCGCTACCTTAGGTTCGGCCTGACCGTAATTGCCCTCGTATCGGTTCTCCTGCTTAGTCTCATCATCTATTTCGCGATTAATTTCGATCCAAATGCATACAAGCCTCTTATAACCGAACTCGTGAGGGAAAAGAAGCAGCGCGAGCTCAGGCTCGATGGCGATATACATCTCATGCTTTTCCCCAGCCTCGGCATTGAGCTTGGTGCCCTTGCTCTCAGCGAACATGCCAGTCACGTCGAATTTGCTTCGGCCGAACGCGTTCAGGTGTCACTTGCCCTGTTGCCGCTGCTGAGAAAAAAACTGGAAGTCCACCAGATCGTCGTCACGGGACTGAACGCCAATGTGATTCGGCTTGAGGATGGACGCATCAACATTGCGGATCTACTCGCCAAAAGTGAGCAACCGGAACAATTCAAACTCGATATTGGGCATGTGGCCGCGCAGAAGGCGACACTTACTTTTCGTGACGACGCGAGTGGAAGACGTTTTGTCTTCAGAGATGTGAATCTTGAAGCAGACCGGCTCGCTTCCAGTCCCGGCCAGACAGCTGACGTTGTCCGCAGCAAAGTCAGATCACGCTTCAGGATAAGGGAATCAGAACAAGCTGAGGTCGATCTTGCAACTGCGCTCGCGTTTGATTTGATGCTTGATGTCGACAAGCAGTACTACGCCGTGCAGGGCTTAAGCCTCGAAAGCGAGGGACAGCTTCCAGGAATAAATCAATTTGTGTTGAATTGCACGGGCGATTTCTCCGCCGGTATTGCAACCGAATCTGCCGCCACCGAGTTTAGTGTAAGCAATCTAGCAATCAATGTCGCAGGCACAACTGGTCAGAACAACCTCGATATCGAACTCCACATGCCACGATTAAGCCTTACGCCTGGAAAAGTGACTGGTGATAAAATCGCTGTCGCGGCAAAGACGTCCGGCCCTCAAGGCGATGTCACCGGAAGGCTCTCGTTATCAGGTGTAGACGGCAATATAAGCGGCCTGCGGAGCCCCGCGGTGCGTGTCGAGCTCGAAGCAGTAAAAGACGACTGGACGATTCGCGCGAGGCTGGCGTCGCCCCTCGTGTCCAGCTTCTCGACCGGGCAGATAAACCTTCCGGATATCGAAGGTGTCGTACACGCGCGCGGTTCAAGCCTGGCTGATACCGGCATTGACACTACGTTTGGGGGAAGAGTCTCGATCGATGCGATGTCGCGAAACGCCCAGGCTGATATCACGGGGCAGTTCGCGGACAGCAATATTGAAGCAAAACTGGCGGCGTCGGCGTTTGCCCAGCCCAGCCTTAACTTTGACGTGAACATCGACCAGTTGGATCTCGACCGCCTTCTGCCGCGGCAACGCGAGCCGGGAGAAAATTTGAAAAAAACGCATAGTTCATCTGCATCGGAACAATGGCTCGATCTCTCCGCACTCGAGAGCGTGAGCGTTCAAGGTTCGGTCCGGGTCGGCCGGCTGAAAGCCGCCAACACCAAGTCATCCAGGGTGGTTCTGGAGATCAAATCCAATTAGACGGGCATCCCCAATGGACTCCTTCGCGGCGAAAATCATCCGCTGGCAGGAAAAGCACGGTCGGCACCACCTTCCCTGGCAGCATACGCGCGACCCGTATGCGATCTGGCTGTCGGAAATCATGTTGCAGCAGACCCAGGTCAACACGGTGATCCCTTATTACCAACGGTTTCTGCAAAGCTTTCCCGATATCCGGCGCCTTGCCCTGGCGTCTCTGGACGATGTTTTGGCACGGTGGAGCGGCTTGGGCTATTACTCGCGTGGAAGAAACTTACACAGGGCGGCGCGCCTGATCGTTAGCAATTATCAGGGGAAATTTCCGGAAAGCGCTGAAATCATCCGCAAGTTGCCAGGGATCGGACGCTCGACCGGCGCGGCCATCGCCGTATTCGCTTATGGGGAACGGTGCGCAATACTCGATGGCAATGTGAAACGTGTCCTAGCGCGCTGCTTCGGCTTGGAAGGATATCCCGGCGACAAAAGAAACGAAACGCTTTTTTGGCGGAAGGCGGAGGAGCTGCTGCCAACATCGCAGGCAGCAGCAACGAAAGGCAGCAACGAAGACATCAACGGACTCGTTGAAACTTACACCCAGGCATTGATGGATCTAGGCGCAACCGTTTGCACTCGCAGCAAGCCGAAGTGCTCGTTGTGCCCTCTGCAGCAGGATTGCGTTGCGTTTCGCCACGATCGGATTGACAAGCTGCCCTCCCCGCGGCCGAGGAAGCTGCTGCCGATGAAAGAAACAATTCTGATGATGCTAATGAACGAAGGAAGAGTTTTTCTGGAAAAACGACCGCTCGAAGGACTCTGGGGTGGCCTGTGGTGCCTGCCCGAAATGGCTGTGGGCGGAAACACCATGGAACATTGCAGAGGCCGCTTGGGTCTGGAACTCGATTCGCCGGTGCAGGTGCCGATGGAACCGTTCGATCATACCTTTACACACTTCCGGCTACGAATCTATCCCCAGCTGCTTCGGGTCAGTTTACTTTCCTCTACTCCAGTACGAGATCCAGGAACCGGTATCTGGACAACACCGGAGGATGCGCTCCAAGCCGCGATTCCCGCGCCGGTGAGAAAACTGCTCACGACTATGCGGGTGAGTTCGTGAAGAAAAATATGGATAACTGGAGGGAATGGCGCAAGGAAAAGCGTGCGGAATTGATCAAGCGCAGGGCCTCGGTTACCGAGGAAGAATACCAGGGCTGGAACACTGCTATCACCAGCTTGCTCAAAAATGGCTTTCCCTCCTTGCAAAAAAGCATGGTGGGCTTTTGCTGGCCTCATCGCCAGGAATACGATCCACGTCCATTGATGGGGTTCATGCATGAATGCGGCGCGACGGTCGCGCTGCCGGAGGTCTTGAATAAACACACGCCTCTGTTTTTTCGTAAATGGTGGCCCGGTGCGCCAATGAAAATCGGCGCCTACGACATTCCGGTGCCCGATAATACCGACCCGGTAGCCGTGCAGGCCCTAATCATACCCATGATCGGCTTTGACGAGCTGGGCTTCCGCCTGGGATACGGCAGCGGATATTTTGATCGTACCCTTGCAGCAATCACGCCCCCTCCGCTGGCGATTGGAGTGGCGTTTGAAATACTGCGTGTGGATAGCATGCATCCCCAACCACATGATGTTGCCATGGATTTTATCGTGACCGAAGCGGGAATTTACCGCACGACAATGGATGGCCTGAAACTGATCCCGGCGGAGGCGTGCGCTGCAGAAAGTGAGCTCGGCAACAAACGCTCCAGCCGGTAATCGTCCGGCATGGTGTTCCAGTCGGCCCTGTTCATCGCCCTAATTGAATTGCAGACCTGAATACCGATTGAGGCTTCCGTAGCATTCGCTTAAGGGTTCTCGTTCTCGCCCCAACGGGCCATAAGCGTATGCGCCACCTCAAGATGATCAAGTATCCGCGCAACAACAAAATCCACCATATCCTCTATAGTTTGCGGATGATGATAAAAGCCGGGATTCGGAGGCAGAATGACGGTCCCGTTTTGTGCGAGCTTCAGCATGTTTTCCAGGTGAATCGAGGAAAAAGGTGTTTCCCGCGGAACCAGAATAAGCTTGCGCTTTTCTTTAAGCATGACGTCGGCGGCGCGCTCGATGAGCTTTTGACTCAGTCCCCCGGCGATTGCGGCCAGCGTTCCCATCGTGCAAGGGCATACCACCATTGCATCGGGGGGGTTTGAGCCTGAGGCCACGGGAGCAAACCAGTCTTCTCGTCCAAATACACGCAACTGTCCCTCGGCGGCGTTGAAGCGACGGCTGAATAACTCTTCCGCATCCTTTGCGCGAGAAGGCAGGACAAATTGCATTTCCTGGTGGGCAACCATCTGTGCCGGTTGGGAATACAGTAGATACACCCGGTTACCGCTAGCCAGCAGTAATTCCAGCAGGCGCACTCCGTAGGGCATCCCGGATGCGCCTGTAAAGGCAAGCGTGATAGTTTTTGGAGGACTCATCTGATCTCGCACATCTATAACCAAAGCAGGCCTGAGACCCGATTCTAACTGTCCAATTCCCGGTGGCGCACCAGTACTTGGCTAGTGGGCATGAAATGGTGCGCGAGCCGCTCGGCAAAATATACGGAACGATGCCGCCCCCCGGTACACCCAATGGCCACCGTCAGATAATTGCGGTTGTCGCGAATGAAGCAGGGCATCCAGTCATTTACAAACTTCCGGATATCCTCAAACATGCGATCGACCTCCCGGATCGCGCTCAGGAATTCGATTACAGCCGGATCTTTTCCAGTGAGCGGGCGGAGCGCCGCCTCGTAATGGGGGTTGGGCAAACATCGCACGTCGAATACCATATCCGAATCCAGGGGCACGCCGTGCTTGAATCCGAATGACTGAAACAAGAGAGTCAGGCACGCATGATCGAGCCCTACAAAATCCCTGATCCAGGCGCGTAATGAACTGGCGCTCAAATCGCTCGTATCGATCCGATTGGCAAGATCCCGAATCGCGCGAAGCATTTCGCGCTCCAATTCTATGCATTCGGGCAGGGTAGAGCGATTATCGCTGAGAGGATGGCGGCGGCGTGTTTCTGAAAAGCGCTTTACCAGAGTGTCGGTCTTGGCTTCAAGGAACAGGAGATGCACTTCCATTTCCTGCTGCCTCAAGTCGGCCAATTGCTGTGGCAAGAGCGGTAATGTATCGCGGCTGCGCGCGTCGATACTTACCGCTACGCGGGGGTGTCCGGAATCCCTTAAATAGACCGTAACCTCCCGCAGCAGGTTTGCCGGCAGATTATCCACACAGTAGTAACCGCTATCCTCCAGAACAGTCAGCGCGATGCTCTTGCCCGAGCCGGACAAACCGCTAATAACGATAAGTTGCATTGTTCAACATGCAGGAGACGGCAATCATCCATTGCCAGAACTCACGGTTCATTTTTTGCCTGCTCCTGATCCTGTGCGTCCTCCATTTCCTGTTGATGGCGGGTGAGAAATTCCTGTGCGCTATCGATACCTCGCAGTTGCAGCACGTAATTGCGCACCGCCGCCTCGACCAGCACGGCTAGGTTCCGGCCGGCGGCCACGGGAATAATAACCTTGCGGATATTGACCTCAAGGATATTTTCCGTAACGTCGTTGATCGGGAGACGTTCCATCGTATTAAAATCGACAGTGCTGGGTTTTTGCAGGTGGACAATGAGCTTCATATTTTTTTTCCGGCGCACTGCGGTCTCGCCAAAAATCGTGCGAATATTCAGCATTCCCAAGCCGCGCACTTCGAGAAAATCACGCAGCATGGGCGGACACCGGCCTTCCAGGGTTTCCGGCGCAATGCGATAAAGCTCCACTACGTCATCCGCGACCAGGCCATGCCCCCGACTCACCAGTTCCAGCGCCAGTTCGCTTTTTCCGACGCCGCTTTCACCGGTGATCATTACGCCCAAACCGAGAACGTCCAGGAGAACACCGTGCCGACTGCTCGAAGGTGCGAGCGCCCGCCCCAGATATGGACGTAACAACCACACTACCTCTAGGCTGGGAAGGGGGGAGCAGAATAGGGGCGTATGAGTGGCATCCGCCATGGCTCTAATTGAACCGGGCACAGGAGCATCGCCAGAGACAATGATGCAAAACAGGCTGCTTTGCGCCAGCCGCAGCATATTTTGCTCCAGAGAAGCGGCATCAAGCCCGTTCAGGTATTCCGCCTCGGTGTGACTCAGGACTTGTATCCAGTTGGGATGGATGAAATTGAGGTGACCGATGACCCCTTGCGTGGAACGGGCGATGTCATCATCACTGAGACTTCGATCGCCACCGTCCCTGCCTGCCTCCCACACCAGATTCAGCTTTTGCCGCTTGTCCTCGAATAGTTGCCTGCCGGTAATCTGAGACATTTAATGGATCATTTCCGAGATGAAGTGAAAACAGGGAATACTTCCCATACTTCCCTATTTTAGCTACAGTCCCGGATCAGCCGGATTGGCCTCAGGTTGTTCCATTTCCAAATTTTTCAATCCGCCATTATTGCGGTGGTTGGCATTCTTTTCTTTGTGCCTGAGTACCTGTCTGTCAAGCTTGTCAACAAGGCTATCTATGGACGCATACATATCCGCACCGTCCGCCTCGACAAAAATATCCTTGCCCCGCACATGCACGTTGGCTTCGGCTTTTTGTTTGAGTTTTTCTACCGACAGAATCACGCTGACATCGATTACGTGATCAAAGTGGCGTGTGACCTTGCTCAGCTTTGATGTCACGTAATCCCGCATTGCAGGGGTGATTTCAACGTGGTGACCGGTAAGATTGAGATTCATTATTGCTCCTTGGCGTTATTAAACTGACTTGCGAAGATTAACCGGAGGGATATGCATGGACTCCCGATATTTTGCCACAGTGCGGCGAGCAACCATAATACCCTGTTGCCCCAGAATTTCCGAGATTTGACTGTCGCTCAACGGTTTCTTGCCCTCCTCGGCGCTAATCAGTTGTTTTATCAAGGCGCGAATGGCGGTTGCGGAACAAACACCGCCCGTATCGGTGGCCACGTGACTGCCAAAAAAATACTTGAGCTCGAATATACCACGCGGCGTACGCATGAATTTCTGCGTCGTCACACGTGAAATGGTGGATTCATGCAGGTCAAGCGTCTGGGCGATTTCACGCAATACCATTGGCCGCATGGCCACTGGGCCATGCTCGAAGAATTGTTGCTGCCGCTCGACCACTGCCGCAGATACCTTCAAAATGGTGCTGAAACGCTGAAGAACATTCTTGATGAGCCATTTTGCTTCATTCAGTTGACCGGCCAGGCGGCGGGTGGAGTCGTCGCTGTAGCGTTTCAGGATGTCCGCGTACAACCGGTTGATCTTGAGGCGAGGCATCGCTTCCGGATTGAGATTGGCGACCCAGACGCCGCCGACTTTGGTCACAATCACATCCGGTATGATATAGCGCGCCACGGCAGAACTGAATGCCATACCCGGCCGGGGATTCAAACGCGTAATCAAACTTTGGATCGAGCGCAAGCAGTTGTCATCGCAGTGCAGCAATTTTTTAATTGCGCAAAAGTCTTTTGATGCCAGGCTTTCAAGATGATTGCCAACCAGCAGCAAGGCCTGTTCACGATAGGGCGTATCCTCCGGCAAGGCCTGCAGCTGCATCACGAGGCATTCTCTCAGGTCGCGCGCACCCACGCCGGGTGGGTCGAGATGCTGCAAAAGTTCGCGGGCGATGTGGAGGTCGTCGATATCTATTTCGAGCTCGGGCGGCAACAGATCAACGAGTTCTTCCAGGTCCTGGACAAGATAGCCGTCGTCATCCAGACTGTCGATCAGTAAACCGACAATTTTCCTGTCGCGTTCAGGAATCTGGCTGATGCTGAGCTGCGAGTTGAGATGCTCGCGCAGACTTTGAGGCTCAGCGGCATGTTGTGGATAGTCGCGCTCATCGTCATCGTCGCGCATGCCACGGGAGGCGCTGTCATCCGCGAGCCAGTCCGCTTCCCCTGCGGCTTTTTGTGCGTCAGGGCTCTCCTCGGAAAGCAACTTGCCGCCTTCCTCCGGAATCTCCATCAGATCGACCGAAAGCGGCTCAACCCCGGCCTCCAGCGTGCCCAAATACTCGGCGCCGCTGCTCACACTGTCACCGAGCTCCAGAAGTGGATTTTCCTGGACCAGGCGTTCGATTTCTTGGTTCAACTCAACCGTTGAAAGCTGCAGCAACCTGATAGATTCCTGCAATTGCGGAGTAAGCGTTAAGTGCTGTGATGTCTTAAGCTGGAGAGTCGGTTTCATTATAGGCAAGACCCGATTCAACCGGGTTGGTAGGTGTTGATAACTCCTATTTCACAGCCGAAAGTGCTCTCCCAAGTACACTTTCCTTACGCTTTCATTATAGATGATTTCATCGGGGCTGCCGCTCGCCAGCACCCGACCTTCGCTGATGATGTAAGCGCGGTCGCAAATACCCAACGTTTCCCGAACGTTATGGTCGGTTACCAGAATGCCAATGTCACGTTCCTTGAGAAATTGGATAATTTTCTGAATATCAATTACGGCAATGGGATCGACCCCTGCAAACGGCTCATCCAGCAAAATGAAACGCGGCTCGGTTGCGAGCGCCCGGGCAATTTCGACCCGGCGGCGCTCCCCCCCCGACAAACTGATGGCCGGGTTGGTCCTTATGTGAGTGATGTGAAGATCATGCAACAGCCCGTCAAGATGCTCGTGCATTTCGGCCGGCGGGTAATTCTTCAATTCCAGCACGGCGCGAATATTATCGGCCACTGAAAGACGCCTGAATATTGATGCTTCCTGAGGAAGATAACTAAGCCCCAGACGCGCGCGCAAATGCATCGGCATCTGGCTAAGATCGAGTTCGTCGAGATGGATGGTGCCTCCATCGAGCGGAACCAGACCGACCATCATATAAAAACATGTGGTTTTGCCGGCACCGTTGGGTCCCAGCAGGCCCACGACTTCGCCGCTGTTGACGGTAATCGAAACGTCCTGCACCACCGTACGCGACTTGTAGCTTTTTTTTAGATTATCCGCTCTGAATTGGCTCATTTCCGGGTATTTCGACGTTCTACTTCATCGGCTCTCGGGCCCCGGTTTTTTCTTCGGCTGAATAACCGCCCTCACCCTTCCCTCGGAATGAGTTTGAGTACTTGCTTCGCCACTACCGTTTACCTGAAAGAATTCATTGACTGCGTCGTAGGAAATGTAATCCCCATGCACCTCATCCTGCCCGCGTCGCAATCTCGCTTTCTTGAATAGCTGCACCTTGTCCGCCTTGCCGTCATATTCCATGCGTTCACTCCAACCCTCCACATACTCATCCCTGCCATCGCGCTTTTGGCGAAAGCTGACAAGATTGCCGAAAGCGGTGGCGTATTGGAATCCGTTGGCATCCTCTTTCACTGTCATCTTGTCAGCGCGAATCACCAATGTTCCTTGAGTGAGCACTACGTGGCCGGTGAAGGTCGCAAGTTTGTTCGCATCCTGCACAGTAGCCCGGTCGGCTTCCAGATGAACGGGTTGATCGCGGTCAGCTCGCTCAGCCAGAACGGTACTGGTGAGCATCATGCCGAGCAAAACCCAGACCGAACCTGATCTCATGCGTTCGCGGCAGCTCATAAACCTTGGCAACGTCCCGGTAAGTCCTCGGCAGCGAGCTGGAGTGCTTGCATAGAGTTTCTTATCGTCGTTTTCCATGAACAACCTTTACTTGGGACAATAGCTGGGTGATGCCGGTCCGGCTACTCGTCTCCATGCCAACCGCCTTGATCACCGCGTTCGTTTCCGTAATGACCACTGGCTTGTCGGTTCTCGCGATATCATCATCCGGTATAACGTGCAAAAAGCTGGTCGTCATGCTTGTCTCGCCGCGGCCCTTGCCCGCATTTCGCACGACCATGACATTGCCGCTTAAATAAATATCTTCGCCACTACTTGTCATCTTCGCCTCGTCCGCCTTCACTTGCATGGCCGGTTTCCCCGGGTCGGTATTGATTAAGCGCGGCTGCTCCAGGTCGGTGGAATCGTCGTCCGGGTAATGCACCATTTTCTGTGCCAGCAGAATATGACGCCCAACGCCACCCTCATCCATTCGAATGGCGGAAAAGTTTTCCACCACATAATCGGGCGTTCTGCTTAACTGACTGTCCGTAGACGGGGAAACTGCACGTCGCGGTTGATTCAGCCAGAACGGCAACGCCAGGAGCAAGACAAGAATAACGGCAAGAACCCAGGAAGGCAGCCGATTGATCATTTAAGATAGGCGGCCAACTGAGCATCAAGGGTTTCCTGGGCGTGCATGATCAACTCACAGATCTCGCGCACGGCACCCCGGCCGCCTTCAAGACGGGTGACATGATGTGCATGCCTTTTCACAAAAGCCGGCGCGGCGGGCACTGTGATGGCAAGACCGCAGCGCAACATTACTGGCAAATCTATTAGATCGTCTCCCACGTAGGCGCAGCTGGCGGCATCCATTTGCTGCTCCTTCAGCATCGCCTCAAACGCGGGCAGCTTGCTCTTCGCGCCCTGGTAGACGATGGTCACGCCCCAATCCTTGGCCTTCAGATCGACGCAGCGCGATTGCCTCCCGGTTATGAGCGCGATGCCCACTCCGCTTGCCTTGAGCATTTTAAGGCCGTGGCCATCCTGGCTGTTAAATGCCTTTATCTCCTCGCCGCTGTCCGTAAGGTACAGAGTGCCGTCGGTAAGCACTCCATCCACGTCGAAGATGACCAGACGGATATTTTTAGCCTTTTCCAGTATGTGCTGCATCGATTACAACGGCTAACTGCCAGGTACGGTTGAATAAAGATTAAATTTCGAATTCGAACCAGGTCGCGTAATAGCCACGCGAACAACTGGACCCGTCCCCGCTGAGATAACACGTTCCCCCTCTTGCGGAGGACCAGCGGCGGAGGAATCTAATGGGAACTTCTTGCCTGCAATCAGGCAGCCAAATCAAGGAGGTGCGCGATCAAGTTAATGGCGTGCAGTTGCTTCCAAAGCGGCGTCTCAACCTTGGCGGCTTGTGGGCGCACTCTATCGGGGTAACGTACTAGAAATCATTCAGTCAATTCTTCGGCAACGGAAAGACTACCGACTCGACCACGCCGCTCAATTCTTCCACCACCACTTCCCTTCCAGCCTGACCCGCGCCGATCTGCCTGAGGCGCGAGATCACCTCCTGCACGAGCACTTCAGGTGCCGAAGCGCCAGCGGTAATGCCGATGCGATCCTTTCCTTCCAGCCATGTCTCCAGCAGTTGCTCGGCCCTATCTATCATATAGGCATCAACCCCCGCATTTCTTGCAACTTCGCACAAGCGGTTCGAGTTGGAACTGTTAGGCGACCCCACCACGATAACCAGGTCACACTGCTTTACCATCATCTTTACGGCATCCTGCCGATTTTGCGTAGCGTAGCAAATATCGTCCTTTTTCGGCCCGGTGATGTTCGGAAATCGCCTCTTCAGCGCCCTGATGACCCGCGTCGCGTCATCCACCGACAATGTGGTCTGGGTAACGTAAGCCAAGTGATTCGGGTCCTTCACCTGCAAATTTTCGACATCTTCTTCTGTTTCCACCAGGTACATATACGGCCCGTCTCCTTCAGCCTGCCCCATTGTGCCTTCCACCTCCGGATGCCCGGCGTGCCCGATCATGATGATTTCCCGTCCCTGCTCGCGCATTTTCGCAACTTCGATGTGAACTTTTGTCACCAGCGGGCACGTGGCGTCGAATACCTTGAACTGTTGCGCCTCCGCTTCCCGCCGCACCTCGTGCGATACGCCGTGCGCACTGAAGATCAGTATGCTGCCCACCGGCACTTCATCGAGGTTTTCTACGAACACCGCCCCTTTTTTTTCCAGATTCTCCACGACGAAACGGTTATGCACCACTTCGTGGCGCACGTAGATCGGCGCGCCATGCATACTCAGCGCGCGTTCTACGATTTCAATCGCGCGGTCCACTCCGGCGCAGAAACCGCGAGGGTTCGCAAGCAATACCTTGATCATTTGTTCATTCTCCATAAAAACCATTCAGTTCTGGCGCCGTTCGGCGCTCAGCATGGCGGCGATCCGTAGCCCGCGTGGAAGACTGACGCGTTGCAAAAAACGCTGGACCGTTATTCTAGACTATTCATATATTTACTCAAGTAAACTCTTGCCCTTTTCCATTATCCTCTACATTCGAAAATTGGCAGGTCCGGCAATAACACAGGCTTAACTAGTCAGTTCCGGGAACAGATCGGACCCGTTTTTTTCCCCAACTGCGCGGACACTTTCCAAGTGCGCGCAAACGGCGCTTGCCGCCGCGAGCGTGCGAACGGTCTGACGATTGATGAGATCAGGCTGCACAAAAAATATATGATTGTTTCGAACCGCACTCATTTGAGAGAAGCGTCGCGATCGAGCGCGCGATCCGGATTCGTCGAGTTCAAGCGAGACACTGCTAATGATGGCGTCAGGGTCGGCCGTCAGCAGATCTTCCTCGGATACGACTAGCGTCAGGGAGGGCGTGGACGCAAACACATTGATGCCGCCGCATATGTTTATGATACCGCTTGCCATATGATGGCCATTTATGGTCATTAGCGGTTGATCCCAGATCAACTGGAACACGCTTATTTTATTACGCCTCCCATAGCGGCGTTTGATCTGCTGCAACTCCTCTTCATACGCCCTGGCTGCTGATTCCGCTTGCGCGGATGTGCCCGCGAGTATTCCGACTATGCGCAGCAGGCGCGGAATATCCTCAAGCTGAGCCGCCTCTGAGGCAAAGACGGTCACACCCAGTTTTTCAAGCTTTCCAATATCCGCGCCGCTATTGCCGCTATGCCATGCAATCACCAGATCAGGCTTTAGCGCGAGAATTCTTTCAAAATCCAGGCCGGAGGCGTCCCCGACTTCAGGCACTGATTTCGCGCCATCGGGGTAATCGCTGTAACGGCTCGCACCAACCAATTTGCTGCCGGCCCCGGCGGAGAAAACCAGTTCCGTAATACTCGGGGAGAGCGATACGATGCGATCGGCGAAATGGTCCAGACGGATGCGACGCCCGCGATCATCGATCAAGCTGAGTGGAGCCACTGACAGCACATCCGGCCTGAAGACCTCGTCTGGGGCGTCAGCGTGGCCGCTTTCGGTCGAAGCCGGCACCGCTCCCGAAAGTAAAAACGGAAACAATAAAATACTGTACCGTATTTTATCGCGATGCATGGAGGCGCAGATGTTTTAGAGCAGATAATCCCAAGATTATAGCTCTACCCCGGTTACGGACCAAACAGAGTGGGACTATGCGTCGGCATAGCGTTCAGCCAGTACTACACGCTGCTGGTAAGCCTGGCGAGCGATGCGAACATCTTCCAGAAAAAACGGCAGCTCCTTGATTAGCAGCGCTTGCGGTCCATCCACAAGCGCCTTGCTCGGCACTGGGTGGAAATCCACCAGTACCATATTGGCGCCAGCGATGATGCCTTGGGCGGTTGCATGCATGATATCGAGGATGCCATCAGGAGATGTCGCACGCAGCCCCACCGAGTGGGAGGGATCAATGCAAACCGGCATGCGCGTCAGGCGCTTGACCACGGGCACATGGGCAAAGTCCACGAAATTGCGATGAGGATCGCCCATGTTGGTTTTCATGCCCCGCAGCCCGAAGACGACTTTGCGGTTTCCTTCGGAAGCCAGGTATTCAGCGGCGTTGAGCGACTCATCCAGCGTGATGCCGAAACCGCGCTTGATCAATACAGGCAACTCCTGTTGGCGGCCCACGATTTTGAGCAGCTCGAAATTTTGCGTGTTGCGCGTACCGATCTGCAGCATGATACCCGTGGAGTTGCCTGTCACGTAAAGCGCCTCGCAGATCTCCTCTAAATGGGATTCATGAGTGATTTCCATGGCAATCACCTTGATTCCGTACTTGCCGGCCAGCTCAAATACATAAGGCAGGCAAGCCTTGCCGTGGCCTTGAAACGAATACGGGCTGGTGCGCGGCTTATATGCGCCCATGCGGGTGCATATCTGGCCGTTGTCGCGCAGGGCCCGCATCATCAACTCGACATGCTCCAGAGTATCCACGGCGCATAATCCGGCAAAAACGTTCAGGGTATCCTGCCCAAAGCGCACGCCGTTATAGTCGAAGTATGTGGCCCGGTTATCGTTCTTGTGCCGGCCAAGAACGCGATATTCCTCGGAAATCCTGACGACGCGATCAACGCAGGGCAGGCTCTGCATATCCTCGACAGGAAGCGCTTTGGTATTTCCAATCAAATATACCTCTGTGAGCGTCTGCTCACTGCCCACTTCAGTGTGCACGCGCGTAGAAATACCCGGCAGGTTGGCGAGATGCGTCAGCAACTGCTTATATTCGGGACTGTCAGGCCGGATGTCCGGACTTAAAACAAGGATCATGGAAGGAGCGTGGAAAATGTTGATAAGCCGGCGCGGGAAGCCGCGGCGGGGCGGAGATACGCGATTCTAAACGAAAAAACCGGCACTTGCCATTTCATCACTGAACGCGTTTAATGACTTGCTGACATACGCGCTGTGTCCCCCCTGCAGTTCAAAGTTTCAAGAAGTAAACAATCGGGCACTCGAATCCGGTACAAGTGTCTACGCCCTACTCATGACAACGCAAAGCCCGAAAATCCTGCGACCCGAGTCATCGGGCAGTTCGCCCGCAATTTTTCTGATGGGGCCCACCGCCAGCGGGAAAAGCCGCAGCGCGCTGGCAATCGCGCAGCGACTGCCGGTAGAAATCGTAAGCGTGGATTCAGCCCAGGTCTACCGGTACATGGATATCGGCACAGCCAAGCCTGGCGCCGAGTCGCAGGCCGGCGTCCCACACCATCTTATCGACTTGATAGATCCGCATGAGCGCTATTCCGCTGCGCACTTTCTCGATGATGCGCTGCGCGCAATGGGGGAAATTACGCAACGCGGCAATATTCCGTTACTTACCGGCGGCACCATGCTCTATTTCAGGACACTTCTGGAAGGTCTTTCGCCACTCCCTTCCGCTAACGACAGCTTACGCGCAGCAATTGAAACCAGAGCTCGAAAAAAAGGCTGGCCAGGGATGCATGCAGACCTGGTTTTGCTCGACCCGGCCAGCGCGGAGCGTATAAAACCTACCGATAGCCAGCGTATCCAGCGGGCGCTGGAGGTGTGCTACCTTACCGGCAAACCCATGTCTGAAATCCTTCGGCAATCCAAATCTGTTCATTTCCCTTATCACGCAATCCGGATAGCCCTTATCCCCGGCGATCGCACGGCGTTGCACCAACGCATCGCCCAGCGGTTCGATGAAATGCTCAGGCTGGGATTGATTGATGAGGTACGGGCAATCCGTGATAAATTCTCTCTCAACGAGGAAAGCCCTTCAATGCGTTGCGTCGGCTACCGGCAAATGTTGATGTATCTCGACAGAAAAGTCGATGCCGTAACGGCGCGGGAAAAGGCAGTGGCGGCCACGCGGCAACTGGCGAAGCGCCAACTCACCTGGCTTCGCGCCATGACGGACGTGCACGAATTTGATTGCATGGCGGAAAATCTGCCGGAACAGGTGTGCAACTATCTGCTGAATGCTAGCCTAAAACCCCCCGTGGTTTCATAATTGCACTGATTCAGCCGGTTGTGTTCTAACCAATTGTGATGGGAGAAAAGATGAACGATAAGCTCGGATTAGTGACTTTGATCCTTATCGCCGCCTTATCCGTCGCGGCTTGTGGAAACGAGGAAAAGGTGCACGAGTCGTGGAAAACGCCACCAGCAAAGGCGGAAGTAGACGACAGCACGCTCGTCAGCACAATCAAATCCGCATTGAAGGCCGACCCCGAAGTAAGGCATCTGGATATCGGAGTGGACGCGGAGAATGGAACTGTAATGCTCAGCGGCGTAGTGGATAATCAGGCCCAGATGGACCGGGTAAACATGCTGACATGGATGGTCGAAGGCATCAAGAAGGTGGACAACAAGATGAGCCTGCGTACCAGTTGAGCAAGTTCGCGAAAGGCGCACGCGTTACGTATTTACCTTCAAGCGCGGCTGCTGCGAACAACTGATCTATAAGGAGTGCCGCGACTGCCGCTTTACTGGTTGCGGTAAAATTAGGCGTTGACTGCCTTGCACTTTTTGTCATCAGGCCCGCTTCACGGAGGACTTGTCCGGAGGTTCCAGAAAGTAATGCGGTGTTAGCCGCGCAAACTTGCGCAGGGAAATTATTTTGAGTTCTTCTTTGTTTGTGACGCTGGGTCTGATTGTTAGCGTCATTCTTTTCGCCCCCCCGGTGCGACGTGTGCTCATTTCTGACCGGCTGCTCAAAATTTTTCGCAGAATCCTGCCTCAGGTATCGCAAACCGAGCAGGAAGCGCTGGATGCGGGAACCATATGGTGGGAAGGAGAGTTGTTCAGCGGAGCCCCGAACTGGTACAAACTGCTGGCTTACCCCAAGCCTAAACTCAGCACCGAGGAAAAAGCTTTTCTTGGCGGACCGGTTGAAGAGCTCTGCCGCATGCTCGACGAGTGGACCATTACGCGTGAACTGCATGATCTGCCGCCACAGGTGTGGCAATTCATCAAGACGAACGGTTTTTTCGGCATGATCATTCCGAAGAAATATGGTGGTCTTGGCTTTTCCGCGCTGGCGCATTCAGAAGTGGTCATGAAAATCAGCTCGCGCAGCGGCACTGCCGCAGTCTCGGTGATGGTGCCAAACTCGCTGGGTCCATCCGAGTTGCTGCTGCAATACGGAACCGAGGAGCAAAAAGATCATTATCTGCCGCGTCTTGCCAAAGGCGTGGAAATCCCCTGTTTTGCGCTCACCGGGCCGGAGGCGGGTTCGGACGCGGGCGCGATTCCGGATACCGGAATTGTCTGTCATGGCCAACACAATGGCGACGAGCATGTGCTTGGCATACGTCTTACCTGGGAGAAACGTTACATCACCTTGGGGCCGGTGGCAACGCTTCTTGGGCTTGCATTCAAGTTGCATGATCCGGACGGGCTGCTGGGGGGCGAGGAAGATCTCGGCATAACCCTGGCTCTCATCCCCACGAATACACCTGGCGTCAACATCGGACGCCGGCACTTTCCACTTGATGCCGCATTTCAGAATGGTCCCAATTCCGGAAAGGATGTGTTCATCCCGCTGGACTGGGTGATCGGGGGACGCGATGGAGTGGGATACGGCTGGCGCATGCTGGTAAATTGCCTGGCGGTGGGCCGGTCGATCTCCTTGCCCGCGACCAGTACCGGTGCAGCCAAGCTTGCTACCCGCACCAGCGGCGCATATGGCAGAGTACGGGTGCAGTTCAAAACGCCGATAGGCCGCTTTGAAGGGGTGGAAGAGGTGCTCAGCCGAATCGGCGGCAACACGTACATGATGAATGCCGCGCGGGTCATGACCGCAGGCGCAGTGGACCTGGGTGAAAAACCTTCGGTGATTTCGGCCATCGTCAAATACCATCTTACCGAACGTGGACGCCAGGCGATAAACGACGCGATGGATGTGCATGGGGGAAAAGGAATCTGCCTGGGACCCAGCAACTACTTGGGGCGCGGCTATCAGCAAATCCCCGTCAGCATCACCGTGGAGGGGGCGAATATCCTCACTCGCAATATGATCATATTCGGCCAGGGCGCCATACGCTGCCATCCCTACCTTTTAAGGGAAATCAGCGCGGCGAACGATAGAAACGCGGAGCGCGCGTCCCAGCATTTCGACAAAGCACTGGCAGGGCACGTAGCATACACGCTCAGCAATGGTGCGCGTACTTTCCTTCATGGGCTGACCGGTGGAACGCTCGCAAGCGCTCCCGGCAGCGTCGCTCCTGAAACCCAACGTTATTACAGCCAGCTGACCCGATTCTCAGCAGCTTTTGCTTTTCTCGCCGATATATCGTTGCTGACTCTAGGCGGCGCACTCAAGCGCAAAGAGAGAATATCTGCCCGCCTCGGCGATATTCTCAGTATGCTCTATTTATGCTCGGCTGCCCTGAAACGCTTTGAAGACGACGGCCGCCCTACAGCGGATCTGCCATTGCTTCACTGGTCCGTTCAGGATGCGCTCTACCGCATGCAACACGCATTCGAGGGCTTATTGAATAACTTCCCCGGCAAGGCGGCCACCGCCAGCCTTCTGCGGTTCATGGTCTTTCCCCTGGGCACCGCATTCTCACCACCATCGGATAAAGTTAGCCATGAAGTGGCAAAGCTGATGCTATCCGCAGGCGAAGCGCGCGATCGACTGACAGAGGGCATCTTTATACCTGATTCCGCTGATGAGCCGTTGAGCGTCCTCGAACAAGCGCTACAGTGCGCCGAGGTGTGCGATGCAGTGGAGGCAAAGTTGCGGGCGGCGGTCAAAACAGGCCGCATCCCGGCCGAGGGCGAGGAAAAAATTTCCGCTGCGCTCAAGCAGCGCGTCATCACTTCCAATGAACTGGAGCTGATGGCGGGAATGAAATCTCTGCGACGCCGGGTCATCATGGTTGATGATTTCCCCCCCGATTTTGGCACCAATTCAATCGCATCAGCCACTGCGACCGAATCTGCTCCTGTTGCACCGCTGCCGGCAGACGCGTGAGAGCAATGCAAGGACAAACGGCGAAGCCCCGCGCAGGTCTTCCACACGAGAAACGACAATAACAATAGACGGAACGATTATGCAGCCAACTCAACACCAGCAATCGGACATCATCCGAGTTGAGACCGCCGTCACGCTCGATGGGCTTTTTCGCGAAAGAGTGCGGCGCTCGCCTCAGAAGGTGGCCTATCGGGATTACGATCGCTCAACTGGAAAGTGGCGCGACCTCACCTGGTCGCAAATGGATGAACGGATAGCTCATTGGCAGCAGGCGTTGGCGCGGGAAAACCTTTCCCCCGGGGACAGGGTCGCGATAATGTTGAGGAATTGCCCGGAATGGGTCACTTTCGAGCATGCCGCGCTGCGACTGGGGCTTGTGGTAGTACCGCTTTACACGGCTGACAGGCCGGAGAACGCCGCGCATATTCTGTGCGATGCGGGTGTAAAGGTACTGTTGCTGGAGGAACCCGCGCAATGGGACGCGTTTTCCGAGGTACGGCGCCAGATAACTGGTCTCGTGCGTGTCATTACCATACAGGGAAGTGAAAGAAAGGCCGAGGACGGGTTCGTACTTGCGCTGCATGACTGGCTTCCGGGGGAACTGGTCGAACGAGCGCCGGACGAAGCTGGCCAAAGGGGGGTTGCCCAACTTGATCCACATCAGTTGGCAACGATCATCTACACCTCCGGCACTTCCGGCCGACCCAAGGGCGTAATGCTGAGCCACCATAATATCCTTACCAATGCGCACAGCTGCCTGCAGGTTGTGCATATCAGGCCGGACGATCTTCTGCTTTCGTTTCTTCCCCTATCCCATACTTTTGAGCGCACTGGGGGATATTACGCCCCAATGATGGGTGGCGCGACGGTGGCCCACGCCCGCTCAGTTCACCAATTGCAGGAGGATTTGCTGACCATCCGCCCTACTATTCTGGTGTCGGTACCGCGGATCTATGAGCGTATCTACGCCGGAATTCGCGTCAAGCTGGCGGAAAGTTCGGTGTTGAGTGTAAAACTGTTCGAACTCGCGGTTGCGATCGGCTATAGCCGTTTCGAGTGTCGGCAGGGGCGCGGCCCGAGGCGGATGTCTCATCTGCTATGGCCGGTACTGAAACTGCTGGTAGCAAAAAAAGTAATGGATAAACTCGGCGGGCGGCTGCGCGGGGCGATGAGCGGGGGCGCAGCGCTGTCGAGCGAAGTTGCCAGGATCTTTATCGGCCTGGGGCTGCCGGTATTGCAAGGCTACGGCATGACCGAAACAAGTCCGGTTGTGTGCGCCAATACCGTCGAAGATAACGTTCCTACCAGCGTGGGGCGGCCTATTCCAGGGGTGGAAGTAAAATTGGGCGAGCAGAACGCCTTGCTTATCCACGGACCGAACGTGATGCTGGGGTACTGGAACAACCCAGAGGCCACCCGGGCAATCTTATCGCCGGATGGCTGGTTGAATTCGGGCGATATTGCCCGTATCGATCAACATGGGCGCGTAACCATCACCGGGCGCCTCAAGGAAATCATCGTCATGTCCACAGGGGAGAAAGTGCCGCCCGCGGATATGGAAGCCGCAATCCTGCGCGACCCGCTATTCGAACAGGTGATGCTGATCGGTGAAGGCCGTTCGTATTTGGCCGCGCTTGTAGTCCTGAATTCACGCAATTGGGAAAGTGTTGCGGGACAGTACGGTCTCCATCCGGACTGGCATCACCTTTTACGCAACCCGAAGCTTGAGGAAATCCTGCTGGAACGCATCAGCCGTCAGATAAAAGAATTCCCCGGCTATGCCAGGCTATACCGCGTGGCCTTGGCGCAGGAACCATGGACCGTGGAAAATGGCATGTTAACTCCGACCCTAAAGCTGCGGCGAGGGCACGTGATGGAACATTACAAAGCCGAGGTAGTCCGGCTTTACGAAGGGCACTGAGCAGAATCGCACGAGGAGACGTCGAGGCAAACATGAACGCATACCCGGAACCTGATGCGACTCTGCCGGACGGACGCGACCCGGTCCTCCGGTTGGTGCCCATGCCCACCGATACCAACTACGCGGGCGACGTCTTCGGCGGCTGGATCATGGCGCAGGTGGATATTGCCGGCAGTCTGCCCGCAATCCGGCGCGCACGCGGACGTGTGGTTACAGTAGCGGTGAACTCCTTCGTGTTCAAACAGCCGGTATTTGTTGGAGACGTCGTAAGTTTCTATGCGGAAATCGTCAAGGTCGGACGTACCTCTATCACGGTGGATGTGGCCGTGTATGCCCAGCGGGGGCTGCGTGAAGGAAACCACGAAATATGCAGCAGGGTGACGGAAGCGGTCTTGACTTATGTGGCGGTGGACGAGAATCGCAAACCGCGAGCCGTTCCTCAGGACTGAGCAACACGGGTGACACGTGAACAAATGGGGGTAACATGAATAATTCCAAACTCATCGTGCGCAAAGCCGCTGTTCTCGGCGCAGGTGTGATGGGTGCGCAGATTGCTGCCCATCTTGTCAATGCAAACATCGAGACGCTGTTATTCGAGCTTCCCGCCGAGCAGGGCGAGTCGAACGCAAACGTCATCAAGGCGGTCGAAAGCCTGAAAAAACAGGACCCTCCCCCACTGTCGGTTGCAGCCAAAGCCGCCTCTATCCAGCCTGCAAATTATGCCGAGCACCTCGATTTTCTTAAAGAGTGCGATATCGTGATCGAGGCCATCGCGGAACGGATGGACTGGAAAAGCGAATTGTATAAAAAAGTCGCGCTGCACCTGGGCGAACATACCATTTTCGCCAGCAACACATCCGGCCTCTCGATCAATGAGCTGGCCCGAGCGCTTCCCGAAGCGTTGCGTCATCGCTTTTGCGGGATTCATTTTTTCAATCCGCCGCGATACATGCACTTGGCTGAACTGATCGCCTGCACGGATAGCGACGACGCCATGCTCGACGACCTGGAATCGTTCCTGGTTACCTACCTCGGCAAGGGTGTCATCCGTGCAAAAGATACGCCCAATTTCATCGCCAATCGGATCGGTGTATTTTCCATGCTCGCCACCATGCATCACGCGAGCAGGTTTGGTCTCCAATTCGGCGTGGTGGATGCTTTAACCGGACCCCTGATCGGCCGCCCAAAAAGCGCGACTTTCCGTACCGCCGATGTGGTAGGACTGGACATCCTCGCGCATGTGATCGAGACCATGCGCGACACCCTTCCGCATGATCCATGGCACAAATACTTCGTTGTGCCCGGCTGGCACAAAGCATTGATTGACGGCGGCGCCCTCGGGCAGAAAACCAGGCGCGGAGTCTACAAGAAAATCGGCGATGAGATACATGAACTGGATGTTGCCCGAAACACCTACCAGCCGTCCACGGCGAAGCCTGACGACGACATAAAGGAACTGCTTAAACGCAAAAATCCGGCCGAGAAGCTCGCCGCCCTGCGGAAGAATTCGAATCCGCAAGCGCAATTCCTGTGGGCCATATTCCGCGATGTATTTCATTATTGCGCCGTGCATCTCGAAGCTATTGCCGACAACGCGCGCGATCTGGATTTCGCAATGCGCTGGGGCTTTGGCTGGACTCAGGGACCTTTTGAAATCTGGCAGGCGGCGGGCTGGAATGAAGTTGCCCGCTGGATAAACGAGGATATCGTGTCAGGCGCAAGCATGAGCGACGTGCCGCTGCCGGAGTGGGTGAAGCAGGCAGGGCAAAGTATCGATCAAGGTGAAAACAGGGACATCAGCTGGGGCGTACACACGCCGCACGGCTCCTACTCTCCGTCCTTTAATGATTTCCGGCCGCGCTCCACGCTGCCTGTCTATCGGCGCCAGCTGTTTCCCGACCGGCTGCTGAGTGAGCGCGCGGAGTACGGCGTGACCATATTCGAGACGGACGCGGTGCGTATGTGGCATACCTCTGGCGAGCCGGGCAGGGAAGGAATCAACGAAGACGGTATCGCTATACTCAGCTTCAAAAGCAAGATGCATACGATCGGCAGTGACGTGCTGGATGGCGTGCAGCAGGCGGTAGAGGAAGCCGAACGCAGCTGGCGTGCACTGGTTATCTGGCAAACGGAACCACCATTCTCAGCTGGCGCGAATCTTCAAAAAGCCACCGAGCGCCTTAAAAGCAGTGAGCCGCCCTCAGCCTTCAGCCTGCTGGCCAGAAAGCTCAGGAAATCGGCCCAGTCCGCCGCGCTTAAGGCCGCCCGAAGTCTTCATCTTGCCGACGCCCTGATGGCGGGAAAGCTGGCGGAGGTGGAGGCAATGGTGGCCCAATTCCAGCAGACATCGCAAGACCTCAGGTATTCGATGATCCCGACGGTCGCGGCAGTGGATGGGCTCGCGCTGGGCGGCGGCTGCGAGTTCGTGATGCACTGCGACCGCGTGGTTGCCACCATGGAAAGCTACATCGGACTGGTCGAGGCGGGGGTGGGGCTGCTGCCGGCCGGTGGAGGCTGCAAGGAGCTGGCCTTGAGAGCAGCGCAGGACGCAAAGGATGGCGACCCCTTCCCCCGGCTGAGAAACTACTTCCAGAATGTCGCCACCGCTCAGTTGGGCAAAAGCGCGGAGCATGCGAAGGAATTGGGTTATCTCCGCCCGGCGGACCCCATTGTAATGAACCGCTTCGAGCTACTTTACGTCGCCAAGGCCCAGGCGGCGGCACTGGCCGAGGCAGGCTACCGACCACCGTTACGGGCGCGCAATATCCCGGTGGCAGGCTCTACCGGGATCGCCACCATTAAAGGCTTGCTTGTGAACATGCGCGAAGGCAACTTCATTTCAGAGCATGACTACCTGATCGGCACCAAAATCGCCCACGTCATGTGCGGAGGCGAGCTGACGCCCGGCAGCCTGGTCGATGAAGAATGGTTTTTAGAGCTGGAGCGGTCCGCCTTTATAGAACTGCTGGCGACCGAGAAAACTCAGGCGCGCGTCGAGCATACGCTGAAGACAGGAAAGCCGTTGCGGAACTAGCGAGGGTTGAAAAGCACTAAGCCAAAAACCAGGATGTATCGTTTCCTGTCATGCATGAATGCCTCCTCATGCCCTTGGAAAGGGTAACGTCACGCAGGGCAGGGGGCTGCGGCAGCGATGATGAACACAAGTTAAACGCTAAGGGGATTCCCAAGGAGATTCGATGGCTACCGATAAAATTCAGGATGCCTATATCGTTGCTGCCGTGCGAACACCGGTTGGCAAGGCGCCGCGAGGCATGTTCAAAACCGTGCGCCCGGACGACATGTTGGCACATGTATTGAAAGCAGCAGTGCATCAGTGCCCGGGGCTTGATCGGGCGGCAATCGACGACGTGATTGCGGGCTGCGCCATGCCTGAGGCGGAACAGGGCATGAATGTCGCGCGCATTGCGCTCCTGTTGGCGGGGCTGCCGGATAGCGTGCCGGGGATGACCATCAATCGCTTTTGTGCATCCGGACTGCAAGCGGTGGCGCTGGCCGCGGACCGCATCCGCCTGGGCCACGCGGACGTAATCATCGGCGCCGGGACGGAAAGCATGAGCATGGTACCCATGATGGGCAACAAGGTATCATTTGACCCAGCGATATTCCAGCATGACGAGAACGTCGCGATTGCCTATGGAATGGGTATAACAGGGGAAAAAGTTGCGCAGCGATGGCACGTCAGCCGGGAGTCTCAGGATGAATTTGCCGTAGCCAGCCATGAAAAAGCGCTCAAGGCTACCGCAACAGGGGAATTCAAGCAGGAAATCGCACCCTATACGGTGGAGGAGAAGCGCCCTGATCTGGCCTCCCATGATATTCGCGAGGTATCGGTGGTGCGGGAGACGGACGAAGGACCGCGCCCCGGTACGACGCCCGAGGTGCTTTCGAAGTTAAAACCGGTGTTCGCCGCCAACGGCTCGGTGACGGCAGGCAACAGCTCGCAGACGTCGGACGGCGCGGGCGCGGTCATCGTGGCGAGCGAGGCCGCGCTAAAACGTTTCAATCTCACCCCTATCGCACGCTTCCTTGGTTACTCAGTAGCGGGTGTGCCGCCGGAAATCATGGGCATTGGCCCGATCAAGGCGATACCGAAAGCACTGAAGCAGGTTGGACTGAAACAGGAGGATCTCGACTGGATCGAATTGAACGAAGCCTTTGCGGCGCAGAGCTTGGCAGTCATCAACGATCTGAGACTGGATCGTAACAAGGTGAACCCATTGGGTGGTGCAATTGCGCTTGGTCATCCGCTGGGCGCGACCGGCGCCATCCGTGTCGCGACATTGCTGCATGGGCTGCGACGGCATAATCAGAAATACGGTATGGTCACGATGTGCGTGGGCACCGGCATGGGCGCCGCTGGTGTATTCGAAGCGCTTTAGTTCTTTGGCGCTTTAGTACCTTGGTGAGCGCTTGCAAGCGCTCATCCCCGCCCACCCCCCCTTAATGCGGTTTATCGACGTGTGCGGGATCGCGAGGAGTGCGGAAGCGCGGGACCTCGCGTATGAATACGTCAAACCCTCCGCTTATTTCCCTAATTATTTGCCGAAATAGACGTAGGCTTTCTGTGGAACACCCGCCTCCTTGAAGCGCTTGCGCTCATCGAGGTCGAGTTTTTTATCCCACCAGATCGCTCGCGCCTCTTTCTGAGCTTGCGGCAGTCGCGGGTTTTTCTCAAATAATTCGCGCATGAATTTTGTGTGCTCGGATTCGTACAGTTGTGGCATCTCTTGTCTCCTTTCGTTGCCTTTTTTCCATTTTACACCAACCCAAAACTTTACCACAGCCCACAGCGGCATGGCTGAGCTCGGGTGCGAAATTCATACGGGACTGCTCCGCTGTAGCTTGGTGACAAACCGGGTGAAGGGCAAAGCGAGTTCTGTTTCGAGATCGCACGCGCGCGACGCCAGATTTTCCCAAACCCGTTTGCCGGGGCTGTGCTTGAAAGCAAAGACGATCACATTTCCATGCGGCTCAACCATTACCGACGCGACGCGTCCATTGAAACTGTTCTCGATGCGGCTCATGTAATCGTGGAACCTCTTGTCTCTGCTGAGCAGATTGACCACCAGTACACCGTTTCGTTTCAGCGCGACGCGAGCGGAGTCATAGAAATCCGTGGTACACAGCGCCGACACCTGACAGCCTTCGTCGAAACCGTCCACCATCACGACATCTGCGGTCTCTGGATGGCCCGCGAGGTATTCGCTTCCTTCGGCGATCCGTACCTGCAGACGGTCGTCATCACCCGGCACAAAAAAGTAACTGCGAGCCACCGCAACCACTTCCGGGTTGATTTCGACCACGACGGTCCGGGTCAGCGGCAGGCTGTGGTATACGAATTTGGCCAGCGAGCCGCCGCCGAGGCCGATCATCAAAATGTCTCGGGGATGAGGATGAAACAGCAAAAAACCCATCATGTACTGGGTGTATACCAGTTGCAGGTCATTGGGCGCTTTCAGCAGCATCGCGCTTTGCACCATGCTGCTGCCCAGATGAAGGCAGCGCACGCCACCCTCCTCGCTCAACTCGATAGCGGGAAACTTGTTCGCGCCCCACCGGGCCTGTCTTGCGGGAAATCCTCGTCCTGAACGCATGCGCTTATTCGTAATTAGATGATACTTTACAAGCGGGTATATTTAGCCTAGTTTACATGACGCGGGATGCAGTGACCGCATAGACGAGAAGACGTCGAAGGCTTCCAGCCCATCCCTCAAAGACGAATGCAGGACAATAGTTGATCTCATTCAGAGACTTTTTCACCCATACAAGGTTCGCCTTTGAGGTGCGATGGTTGGAGGTATGCATGAGCAAGTGCTCCATCATTCTGATTCCGCTTTTGCCGACATTGTTTGTGACAGGTTGCGCGGGACTCGGTTTAAAAGAGACACGGGAAACCTATGGGGCAAAGTTCACGGGAACACATCCGGTTCTGGCGCGATGCGTGTTAAATGAGCTGCGATCCGATAGCCGGTGGTTGATCCGTGGACTTCAATATGATGTACGCACGTATCGAGATATGGAGGCCACCGAAATCTATGCCTACCCACGCGACACGCTACCGGGCACGTACGCGCGTAACTCCCCCGAGAACCCAGATGCGGTCATAAGTTATAGTTATACGACTCCACAACCCAAGGTGTATGCATCCAGGCAGGATACCAGTGCTGGACACGGCGCCTATCCCAATTATTCATTCGACCTGATGCTGAAAAGAACCGATAACGCAACCGTAGTCGCCAATATAAATGGCAAGAAATACGAGAGCGACGCCGCATGGGACGCGCTCAAGGCCTGCGCCGCACGCTGAGATTTCCTTTTCCTTCATTGGAGGCGAGGTTCAGCCATCAATGCGGTAAATCAGCACTCAAGCGCAAGCATCGTTTTCAACGTTTAGCCGTTCTCCAGGAAATTCCCATCGCTATAATCCTGGCCCCGCCCCATAGGCTAATTTCTGACTGCATGCGGGACCGCTGTAGCTCTCACTCACGGTAGCGGACGACGAACCAAAAATGCGACGAAATGTCCAATTTCAACGATTAAATGTCAGAGACATGCGATGAAAACCGCGATTGCCGCGACAATCGGTTCGATTATTATCATGACAGCATTTGCGATGGAAAAGACCGTGACACCCAGTTCCGCAACACCG
Organism: Nitrosospira sp. Nsp14; assembly: GCF_900113575.1. GTDB lineage: Bacteria > Pseudomonadota > Gammaproteobacteria > Burkholderiales > Nitrosomonadaceae > Nitrosospira. The sequence goes on along the minus strand of NZ_FOPV01000010.1, from coordinate 61,062 downwards.
ACTCATGCAGCCAGTTCCAGGGGGGATTACATTGTCTTCGGCATGGGCTGTTTTTGGGGAGCGGAAAAACGCATGGGAGAAATACCCGGGGTCATTGACGTGGAGAGCGGATATGCCGGGGGTGATCGCTCCGAGGTAGGTTATGAGGATGTCCTAGCCCATGAAAAAATGCTGAGGGCCGGCAGAATGACTGCACGCAACCATGCGGAAGTGGTGAAGGTGACCTTCGATCCAACACGGGTATCCCTGGAAACGGTATTGGAAAAATTTTGGGAAAATCATGATCCCACCCAGGGCGATCGCCAGGGCAACGACATCGGCAGCAATTACCGCAGCGCCATTTATTTCAATAGGGAGGGCCAGAAAAGTGTAGCGGTGGCAACCCTCGATGTGTATCAGAAAGCGCTGACCGATGCGGGATTCGGCAAGATCACCACCGAGATCCTGCCTTTGAAAAATTACATAACGGCCGAGAAGTACCATCAGGATTACCTGAAAAAGAACCCGGACGGATATTGCGGACTCGGCGGCACCGGAGTGAAGTATCCTGGGATACCAGCAAAGGGCGCCCGGACTGGGGCGGCCACAGCGGTATCGGGTGCGGCCATGAGTATTTCAGACGAGCCCTTGAATGGCGGCAATTTGAATCTGGCGCGCCAGCTGGTCGTCTTCGAGGCCGAGAATTGCGAGTTCTGCAGGCGATTCAACGAGGAAATATTCAACCAATGGCAAGCGGATGTTCCGGTTGCTGCCACCATGACGAGCAATCCGCCCTCTGGCTGGACACTGGAAAAACCCTTGTTCGCCGCACCTACCATCGTCATGTTCGAGAAAGGTAGTGAGGTCGCCCGCTATACCGGGTATAACGGCGAGAAAGCCAATTTCTGGAAATGGTTGGGATTCCACTTGCTGTCCCCGGAACAGCGAAAAATCGCTTTCCAGCAGGGCACAGAGCCGCCCTTTACTGCATCCAACCTTGATGAAAAACGGCCGGGCCGGTTTGTTGATCCTATTACCGGGGAAACACTCTTTCTCAGCAATACAAAATTCGAAAGCGGCACGGGATGGCCCAGCTTCTTCGAACCGATGGAAGGCTCTGTGACACTGCATGTTGATAATTCGCACGGCATGCGGCGGGTGGAAGTGCGTAGCGCAAGCTCCGGCATACACCTCGGCCATGTATTCGATGACGGCCCACCCCCGCATCATCGGCGCTATTGTATAAATGGCAACGTACTGAAATTTATCCCGGACGGGCCGATGTCCGATAAAAGATAAAGCAGAAGAATGGTTCAGTCGGCTCAGTGTTCATGCCCCTTGAATCGTTTCCTTCGACAGCGGTAATTCCGTGGCCCCTATCCTCAATGATTCCTTGATGTCCACCATGGCCGGAACACTGCCCCCTCCGTTTGATTTCCCGGACGTATGATTGAGCGGGTTCGCATTCGCGGAATGGAAGCCCAATAGAGAATGTTCCAAATTGCGGGGACACTCGCGGAGCCAGGGCGTGCTTAGCGCGCCGTTCAGAGAGCGGCTAAAATTTAGCTGGCTGCATGCGGCAGGGAAGTTTTTGGGGACTCATCCGCGATAGAATGTCGTTCTACATCACCATTGCCGGCTTATCTGCGCGATTCATGAAAGTTTGTTTTTTGCGGGGAATACTTATATTTCCATTTGACCGCTACCTTCGGGAAGGCGGCACTGCTCCCCGGCCTTGTGGCTGGGCGGGATTATGCTGAACAAAAAAATGCTGTTATCGACTCGACAATGGGCGGGGGCACTGGCGTGGCTGCTCCTGTCGGCAGCCGCAGTCGCGGGGGACTTCGAAGATGGAATGCAGTTCGTCCTCAGCAAGGATTACGCGAGAGCGGTGCAATCGTTCAGGAAGGCGGCGGAGGACGGAAATGCGGATGCCCAGTTCAACCTGGGAGTCATGTATTCGAAAGGCCGCGGTGTCGAGCAGGATTTCGCCCGCGCGGCACACTGGTATCGGAAAGCGGCAGAGCAAGAGGATGTGCCGGCGCAATCCATGATGGGCTTCATGCATTTGAAAGGCCAGGGAGTTCCACAGGATTACCAGCAGGCCCTGTTCTGGTACCTCAGGGCAGCCGGGCACGGGTACGCCGTAGCCCAGCATAACCTGGGCGTCATGTACGCGAAGGGCCAGGGCGTACCGCAGGATTATCAGCAAGCGGTATCCTGGTATATTAAAGCCGCAGAGCAGGGGCATGCACCTGCGCAGGCGATTCTGGGCTTCATGTATCTGAAAGGCCAGGGAGTGCCGGAGGACGATCAGCAAGCGGCATCATGGTATCTCAAAGCGGCCGAGCAGGGCTACGCGGATGCGCAATACGCACTCGGGGTTCTATACGCGAAGGGCCGTGGGATTGCGCAGAACGATTCGGAAGCGGTGTCCTGGTACCGGAAAGCAGCCGAACAGGGCAATGTCGATGCGCAGTTCAATCTTGGCCTCATGTACTCCGGCGGCACCGGCATTGCGCAGGACCAGCAGCACGCCGCGTTCTGGTATCGCAAGGCCGCGGAGCAGGAATATGCGCGGGCGCAGTTCAAACTCGGCGTGGTGTATGCAAAAGGACGGGGAATAGCACAGGACGATTACGAGGCGGTTGCGTGGTACCGCAAGGGCGCGGAAGGCGGTTATGCCCCGGCCCAGTTCAACCTTGGCGTCATGTATGCGGTCGGAAAGGGCGTTATACAGGATGATCAGAAGGCCGTGTATTGGTACCGCCAAGCGGCTGAGCAGGGTGATCCGGACGCCCAGTACAACCTGGGGGTGCGCTATGACAGCGGCCGAGGCATCGTAAAGGACGAACAGGAAGCGCTAAACTGGTATCGGAAGGCGGCTGAGCAGGGCTATGCGAGGGCCCAATACAGCCTGGGCGTGAAGCATGACAACGGCGAGGGTGTGCCGCAGGATTACTCCCAGGCCCTTTCCTGGTATCAAAAGGCGGCGGAACAAGATCACCCGGGAGCACAAACCAATCTCGGGGTGCTGTACTACAAGGGCAATGGGGTTAAACAGGACTATGTTGAAGCCGATAAATGGTTCAGCATTGCCAGCGCGGGCGGCTATGAGGATGCGCAGGAAAACCGCGAACTGATGGAAAAACTCATGACGCCGGTACAGGTCGCCGAGGCACATCGGCAAGCCGATGAATGGGCAAAAACGAAGAAATGACATGCACGCGTTTCCAGGCTACGCCTGGGCTACAATGGCGGTAGATAGAACGATAGAGCTGTGCTAACGTGGCACGGCACTCCCAGCATTCGGCTAAACGGCTATTTACTGCTTACTGGTCTTCTCCTTCGCGATGGGGTTCTGTAAGGTGTACCCTTTCTCTTTCATCTTGTATCCGCCGTAAGCGCCGGCCCCTCCCGCGACCAGGTACCAGCATCCAGAAAGAGCGGGAAGCACAGCCAAAACCACTGCCAAGCGAATGATTTTTGTTATTTTCATGGAAATTCTTCGATAAGAGGTGCGTAACACGAGCTTTCGACGAAATGTACGTCGGCCAAGGGCAAATTGTCAAACAAGCTGTGCAATATAATGGATTTGCTGTTAGTACCAAATAGAGCTTAAAAAACGGGGCTGATACCCAATTCGACCATTAAATAGCCGGTTAGAATCGTCCGGCTCAGATCGGGTTTCTGGAGGAACGAGATGGATAGTCTTTCAATCTCTGGCATAAGGCTAAAACGGTTATTGATCGTCGCACTGGTCATGCTGCTGTCCGCATGCCAATCAGCCGAAACCCGACGCGCTGGCGGAGTGATCGGCAGCATCGCCGGATCAATCGGAGGAAGCTACCTTGGCCAGTATGTGGGCGGCACAGCCGGACAGATCGTGGGCGCGATAGCCGGGGGCGTAGGAGGCTACTACCTCGGCTCATCCATTGGCGGCTACCTTGGCAAGGACGACAAACAGAAGATGGCCGAGGCATCGCAGCGGGCATACGAGACTGAACAACCACAAACCTTCAGCAACGCTGAGAGCGGGGTGAGCGGCAAGGCTGAAGTCGTGCAGGCCTCGCAACAAGGCGACAGCCGCGGGTGCAAGACCATTCGGCAAACCGTCGTGCTGAAAGACGGCAAGACTGTCAAGGAGGATATCAAAAGCTGCAAGAACGGCGGTTGAGCATCGGGTCCTTCTGGCGCTGCACTCAAGACGTTAATTTGCCGTTCGATCAGAAAAGAAGGGGTACGAAAGCGGAATTGGGGAAGTATAAGTGCCTCCGCTGTTAGTCTATTAATGTATTTTGAAGGAAGTATTCGTAGTCATGAAAGACAGGGAAGATGCGGTCAGCCAACGAATAATGGAACTAAGACAAGAAATCTCAAGCCTGAGGCTGGAGGAATACAGACGCTCTCAGGATATTCTCGAAGCGCTCGTTGGAGCCTTGCCCACCGATACCCGAGCTGAATTCGTTGAGTTGCTGGAGGCGCTTTCGGAAGCGTCGCCATCGGGCGATCGGCGGAGTTCCGACCGCCGCCGCGCGCTCCAGATCGTGAAAGAGGTCTGCAGGGCGGAAGAGCCCACCAATGAATCCGGGCAGCCGCAGTATGAACATGACCGGAGAGTAGGGGAAAGACGCCAACTCGACCGGCGAAAAATGGCGCGCAATTCCGGGAAGCCCTGGACGGCGGAACAAATCGCCACCTTGCAAACCCTTGTGCGCCTGAATGTTCCGGTAAGACGAATCGGACTTAAACTGGGACGGTCGTCAGCAGCCATTCTGGCTAAAGCGAAAGAGATGCACCTGCCCCTGGACCCGCTCAACTAGCGCTGCAAGGCTTAAAAACAGTTCCCCACCGGTTATGACGGACAACCCTTCGACCGATGGCCGCTCCGCCAGGGTTTCCCCTCGCTGCTGGGTTCAGTCCTTCTTCCGCCACTCATCGCCGCGTTTTTCATATTCCTTTTTCACCGCCGCCCAGGCGACCTTGTGCGCTGTCTCTTCCCGACTCGCATCCCCCCTTCGCTCTTCCGGGTCCTTGTACTCATCCCAGGCGTTATTGAACGCGGCCAGATATATTTCCTGAGCGTGCTTGGGCAGTACGTTCCTGACATTGTCTGGAAGGTCATTCGCGCTGTGGTAAGGCATGGCTTTTCTCCTGAATTGGAACCCGCTCAAAACGGGGTAATTCCAGTATAGCGATCTTTAAAGGGTGCGAAGGCAGCAAGGATGGCGTTTCTCCCGCCTCGGTTTTTCCCCTCGATTATTGCTTGATGATGGGCAGCTGACCGCCATAACCGAGCAGCAGCCCGAATTCCAAATCCCGCTTTGCCAACTTTGATATGAATGCCCGAGGATAGAATTTCGTTCGCCATCGAACAGAGAAACTTGGGATAAGGAGCGACAATCGGTTGAAAGATGGGGGACGCGACTGCAGTTGCCATTTCACCTCCATTACCGATGATCAGCTCATCGGAATCGGTCAGGTCGGTAGCGTGCCGTCCAAACAAGGGGGCCTTAGAGTGAAACCAAAACGAGGAGAAGCGAAATGACTATTGGAACCGTTCTTGTGATTCTGCTAGTGCTTGCGCTCGTGGGTGTGATTCCGACCTGGGGCTATAGCAGCGGCTGGGGTTATGGACCCAGCGGTGGCATCGGATTAGTGTTGCTTATCGTTTTGATCCTGATCTTGACGGGAACAGTATAGCTTGTAGATCTGACAGTTCACTTCAATGGTTCGTCAAGTTGGACACCGCTGACGCCATCGACTTAAAAGCAAGAGGCGTCGGCGGCGATAGAGGCGAGCGCTTTTATTTGCTCAAGCAAAGCGTCTTCCAGGAAACTGACCGGCAAGAGCTCTTGCTAACAGCTGATCAGCTTCGGAAGGCTCGCTGATTATCGTGAAACCGATGTCGCCGCAATGTCGGACGCAACGGGCAGCAGGGGCTAGAAAGTCTTTTGATTTGAATGGCGGTCATTACACCCCGAGCTTTGCTGTCCCCGGATCAATCTGGTTTTCCCCCTAGTGTCAAAGCACTTTGCAATGGCCTCGCGTCGAGCGGAATATCTATTACGAATGTCGTTCCCCGGCTTACTGCACTGTCGACTGCGACACTTCCGCCATGGCTTTCCGCCACACTGCGAACGTAAGGCAAGCCTATCCCCCAACCTTCTATGTTGCCTTCTTTTGAAGCGTCTGCTCTCCGAAACACCTGAAATATATTCTCCATCTGCTCGGGAGGAATAGGCTCTCCCTCGTTATGCACCGACAGCATCACGCGCTCGCCCAGCAAGGCGATCTTGACCGTTATAGGGGTATCAGGAGCACCATATTTCACTGCGTTGCCCATAACATTTTCCATTGCCCGTTGGGTGGCCGTTCGATCCCACCAGACTCGGGGTTTGTCGCCCGTGAGCTGAAAGCGCGGCCCATATCTGGCCGCGAACTGATCACACACTTCCTTCGCCACATCTTGTAGGTCGAATTCCTCCAGGCGCAGGCGCAGCCTTTCTCCGCTTTGGAACATGGCGGAATCGAGTAGCTCCTGAATCATTTCATCCATTCGCCTCAGGTTGTCGACAATTTGGTCCGCAAACTCCTTCATCTTTGCTAAATCTGAGGAGCGCTGGATAAGCTGAGCATATGCGTTTGCATTCGATAAAGGATTTCGCAGGTCATGCGTAAGGGCTGCGATGAATTTTTCGCGCAGCGCCGCCTGCGCAAGTGCGAAAGCAGTGACAGACTCACCTACCGATCCGTCCATAGAGGCATTGATCACAAAAATTTCGTCATCGTGAAGCTGGACACCATTCCACTTCAGAACATCGAAAATCGACCATCTCAATAGTTGATACTCTGAAATAACCGAACGAGCATTGTAGTTCGTCAGGCGCGCCCGCTCGCCGCCATGTTCGCTAGCTACAGTGTTACCTTCATTTCCCGTGGCTCTGGGGTAGGCGGGTGAGATAGCCTCTGCAAGGTTGTCGTATAGGGAGGGGAAGGTATTGATCAGGATAGGTTGAGGCAATTGCTCGGCTTCCGTGACCGTTTCACGTACTCTTTTTATCCATTCCGTCAGGACCTCGTCCCGAAGGGCGAGCATGCGTCTCCCATTTGGAGAAAGTTTATCGGGGTCGAGATTTTGATCGGTTGCCAGAGTCACAATATTCCCCCCGTTAATGATCCAAAATAAAGTTAGTCAATTGTAGCTCATGCTATACCGGGACTTCGCTCCTCGCCGTACAGAAAACGGTCTGGAGCGGGATCCTCAGGTAAGCCTCGACAGATTCAATATTGATATAAGCGGCAGTCAACGCCGACCGGGTAGGAAGCTAGTGTTTGGATATTTCATGGCCCCGCGGGGGGCGCTTCGCCCCGTGCAGGCAGGTCAGATTTCCTCAATGTAGCCGGTTCCCCGGCGTGCGCATGAGGAAGGGCACCTTGATAAAAGCAAGCAGAAAGGATCAGTATTTCCTATTCTTAAGGTGAGGCGCAACATTTAGCCGGACAAGTTCAAATGATGGAATATCGCTGGAGCACTGGTTCAAGGTTAATGCGGATGAACGTCCCAAACATTTCCAAGTCTTGCCGAGCCGCTTGGGCTCGGCGGAACCGCTTGCCCATCGCCGTGGGCGCCCTGGGCACACTGGACTCGACCGCAAGAGGATTCGCATGTGACCGGATGAGCAACGACGTGCTGTCTTGAAAGAACTTGTTTCCCCTAACAGCCGGGTTTGTGATTGCCAGGAAAACTTCATGGAAAACGGTATTTCATAAACGGGTCAAAGGGGTATTCGCGCTTAACGTACTTAACTTAAGGGTGATTATGATGGCTCCTGTTCTCGGTGAATTGATTGGAACCTTCCTGTTAGTCTTGTTGGGCAATGGTGTCGTAGCCAATGTGGTATTGAGTAAATCGAAGGGCAACAATAGCGGGTGGCTGACAATTGCAGCAGGTTGGGGCGTTGCGTTATTCGTTGCCGTTTACGCCGTCGCCGCGAGCAGTGGCGCGCATCTGAACCCCGCCGTAAGCATTGGGCTAGCTGCTGCCGGTAAATTTTCTTGGGCCGATGTACCGGTCTATGCTATCGGGCAATTTTTGGGCGCCATGCTGGGCGCACTCCTCGTATGGATCACATACCGTCAGCATTTCGATCAAACAGCGGATCCGGATGCGCAACTGGCCGCTTTTTGCACAGGCCCAGCGATAAGAAGCCCGGTTGACAATCTTGTTGCCGAAGCTGTTGGCACATTCGTACTCGTATTCGGGGTCATGAGCATTGCTTCGCCACAGGCTAGCCTTGGCGCGCTGGACGCCCTGCCCGTGGCCTTGTTGCTTTTTGCCATTGGCTTGTCGCTGGGCGGTCCCACCGGTTTTGCCGTGAACCCCGCGCGCGACCTGGGACCCCGCATTATGCATGCCATATTGCCAATATCAAATAAAAGGGATAGTGACTGGGGTTATGCGTACGTTCCCGTGATCGGCCCCACAATTGGCGGGCTTGTGGCTGCTTTTGTTTTTAGCCTTTTGAAGTAGGCAAACAAGAAAGTAGGGAGAAACTGGCAAGCATCGACATGAGCGACACAGGAGACCAAGAAACAGAGACGCCGGCCCGTGAGGAAGGTCCTGTAAGAGCTTTACCTACTACTACACAGGAGCGCCCCATGGAGATCTGGCCGAAGAATTATAATGCGCCAAGAGTGTTGATTCTGGATGATAACGTAAGCACAGAAAAAACGGTGCGTCTCTCGATAGAGGACGAAGATGACAACGTGTCAGAGACGGTCCTGATAGATAGAAATGAGGCAATACAGATTATTGACCATTTAGAGCAGGTATTTTCTATTACATAGTATTTGAAGTCGTTCAACCTATGAAGCGTTGAGTCCTCCCTAGACTTCGAAGCTAATAGCGTATGGCCTGTGGTGAAAATTGGGCATCCTTACGCTGCAACATTCATCGGGAGTAATTCATGAAAAAAGCAAAAACATTTACTTCATAGCGATAAAAAACCCGGCCAAGAGGGCACCGGGCCGGGTCGGGGTCGCAGGATTAGCAGCGCTCCCGCAATGAGATAGTAGCAGACTAATGGATTTATCCATATTTTAATTATGGGTAATGAGCGACAAGAATCACGCGTTCGGTGGGTTTGAAAAGAGATTGGCTTGCTAATAGACGCCCGGGTAGGGCGGCAGCCTAAGACGTTCTCCACTCAGATAAATCAAGGGCGAGATTAAGGGTTAGGTGCGGAACCTAACGGGGAAATTATTTTGCTCCTATGGAGATAGGATAATATTCCTGTATGCCATTCGGTATTTCCCAGGCTGCCGCTTCAAAAACATTGCGAACAGTCGCGCTCATTGAGGCTTCTAAAGGCAGGCTGGTATTACTGGTCGGGTTTGGCTTGCTTTCCTTGGCTCATCACGACGCTCAACGTATTGCCGAGCAGTGGGTAGCGCATTCCCACCTCAACCCCGGTTCCCGGTATCCTCGCATCTTCCTTGATCTGGCTGGGCAGATAACTAGTCCCCGGATACCCTTAATCGCGGCTGGGGTGGGGATATATGTCCTTGTTCGGTTTGTAGAAGCTTATGGTCTCTGGTATTACAAGAAGTGGGCCCAATGGGTTTCAGCGGTAAGCGGAGGGATTTATATACCCTTTGAGCTTCTCGAATTGCGTGAACACGTCACTTGGCTCGGCCTGACCGCATTGACATTAAACCTCCTCGTAGTTGTCCTCATGCTTTACTTTGCGCTCCACGGAAAGGGTATGGCGAAATAGAAGCGTGCGCAAACCAGCCTCCCCGTTTCGCCACCTTCGCGTCATGCTGTAGCACATACAGATTAAGGTCATGGCGTATCTGCGATAGACCGAGGTCATCCCGCGTTTCACCTGTTCGGCGTTAGCGTCAATTCCGTCGCAAGTCACCCGGGCGACGATACAGCCGTATTGATCCTTCACCCGGGGCTGAAATGTGGCAACTGCATGTAAAACTCAACCATCTCCCCGTGTGGGTTGCCGAGTCCCCACCCCCTCAGTAGTGGCCTTTGCTACTCGGACGAACCCTCCACGCCACCAGCCTTTTTCGGGGTACCAGCGATGCGCACGAGATCACCCTCGGCAATACCATCCGGCGGAGTTTCAATGACGCGATCGTCTGGGGCAAGCCCCGAACTCAATTCGATGAGCTTGCCGAGATCGCGCATGATCGTGACTACCTTCAGTATAACCCTGCTGTCCGGCCCCACCGTAGCAACACGGAGACCGGCCTTGTCGAACATCAGTGCGCTTGCAGGAACGCTTAACACCTCAAAGTTGTGAGGCAGATCGAAACTTATGTTAGCGAATGCGCCTGGCAGAAGTTCTCCGTTCGCGTTATCGACCAGAATCTGCATCAGTGTTGCGCCTGACGCGATATTGACCGCCTGCGCCGACGCAGCAACGGCTGCAGCATAAACTTTGCCTGGGCGTTCCGGCACCGTAATTCTCGCCTTGGCCCCAGGTGGGATACTTGGCACGTAGGTCTGCGGCACGTTTACATAGACGCGCAACGTGTCGGTCTTTGATACTTCGAAGAGTTCCTGGCCCACGCCGCTGCCGGCATTGATCAGCGCACCGATGTCAGTTCTCCGCGCAGTGACGAGACCATCGAATGGCGCAACGATGCGGGTAAAATTTTTCAATGCCTGCAAACGGTCGAGATTTGCCTGGGCAGAGTTCGCCAGCGCCTGCTTGGCCAGGAAGTCGCCCGTCTTCTCATCGGCTACCTGTTTCGACACATAATTCTGCTTTACCAGTAGCTGCCAGCGTGCTGCGGTTATTTCAGCAAGCGACGCGTTCGCCCGCGCGCTGGCAAGATCGGCCTTCCCCTGCAACAATTGCTGGTCAAGGTCCGGAGCCTCGATCTCGGCGAGCAATTGGCCAGCTTTGACAGGAGTGCCAATATCGACTTTCCAGCTCTTCAAATAACCGCTGACACGAGCATAAAGCGACGCGCGTGAATAGGCCTCAAGTCGGCCGGGTAGATCAAGGGTCGGGGTATCGCCCTGCTTGCCGGGTTTGATAATAACAACGGACGGAATTGCCTGCTCCTCGGTCCAATTCCGCAACTGCTCGCTGTCTGAGGCTCGCAGGGAAAGACCGGCAACGACGATGATTAAAACGATAACCGCGGCAACAATACCGGCGAGGCGTAATTGGCGTAGCGCCCCATTAGGAACTGAAGTGTCAGGGGGCATGTATTCCTCCGGCAACGGGGCCTGGAGCGGACTTCTTGCCGTTTCTGTCGTGTACGATACTGAAAACAACTGGGACGAAGATCAGTGTTGCGACAGTTGCGAAGACTAGGCCGCCGATAACCGCGCGGCCGAGCGGCGCGTTCTGCTCGCCGCCCTCACCCAGGCCCAGCGCCATTGGCACCATGCCGATGATCATCGCCAAGGCTGTCATCAAAACCGGCCGCGAACGTACGAATCCGGCGTCGAGTGCGGCGGCGGTCGCGTCGCCGATCGCGTCAAGACGTTCGCGCGCGAAGCTGATCATAAGTACGCTATTCGCGGTTGCCACACCCATGCACATGATCGCGCCGGTTAGCGCCGGCACAGAGATCGGCGTGTGTGTCACGAACAGCATCCAGACGATGCCGGCAAGCGCTGCCGGCAATGCGGTAATAATGACGAACGGATCGGCCCACGATTGAAAGTTCACTACAATCAGTAGGTAGATAAGCACAGTTGCCCCAAGCAGGCCGAACAATAAACCCGAAAATGCGCTCTCCATAGTGCGTACCTGGCCCAGCAATGAGACGGTCGACCCTTGCGGCACGTTACTCGCTGTATCGGCGAGAATGCGACGCAGTTCGACCGCTACCGCGCCGAGATCACGTCCTTGCGTCGTTGCATGGATTTGCACCAGTGGCTGGATGTCGTATTGGCTGACCAACGCATTGCCGCGGGTACGCGTGAAGTTGGCGACGGCGCCGAGCACCTGAGAATTGCCATCACTGCCCCCGACCGGCAAGTCGGCAAGTGCGGCGAGCGTATCGAGGCGGTATTGCGGCGTCTGTATTACGATTGGATATTGCACGCCGTTTTGCGGATTTAACCAGAAGGTGGGAGCGACCTGGCTGCTACCGGCAAGGTTGGCAACCAGGCTCGAGGTAATGTCGCGCATGGTAATGCCGACCTGTTGCGCGCGTGTACGATCGACGTCGACATCAAAGACCGGTTGCCTGCGCGATTGCTGGATACGCACGTCGGCGACGCCAGTGATCGCCCGTATTTTTGGCAGCAGCAAGTTGGCGTAATCAAAACTCGCGTCCAGATTGTTGCCGCGGATCTGCAGCTCGATAGGCGCTGGCGAACCGAAATTCAAGATCTGGCTGACGATATCGGCCGGCGGGAACGAAAACGTAACTCCGGGAAACTGGCGCGGAAGCTCTTCACGCAACTTGCGCACATAGCCATCCGTGGGCTGGTGCCCTCGCTTCAGCGCGATTTGAATGTCGCCATCCTGCGCACCCATTACTCCCGTGTTGTTGTAGGTCAGATTGATGCTGCTGGGCGGTAGACCGATGTTGTCGACTATTACTTCAACTTCGTGCGGTGGAATGATTTTACGAATTGCTTTCTGGATCTCGGCGAACTGGTTCGCTGTTTCTTCCACCCGTGTACCGACCTGGGTACGCGCGTGCATCAGGATCTGGCCGCTATCGACCGCTGGGAAAAAATTGCGGCCAAGAAATGGTAGCAGTAAAAATGAGGCGAGCACGAAAGCGAGAAAGCAGATGACGAATATGCGGCGGTGTGCCAGTGCGAGGGTCAGGTATTCGCGGTAGCGGCCACGGCCATACTCGAAACGTGCTTCAAAGCGCCGCTGAAAACGCACCAAGGAATTGCGCGGCGGCTGTTCCTGCTCGTCGTGAGGAGCATGCGAATGCAGCAGGTATTTCGCCATGGTCGGCACCAGGGTACGAGAGAGGAGGAACGACCATGCTATCGATAACATAACCGCCACTGCCATGGGTACAAAAAGGAAGCGCGCAACACCTTCTAGAAAGAACATCGGTACGAAAACTATGCAGATGCACAGCAGCGAGACGAACGCCGGGGTCGCGATTTGCGTGGCGCCGTCCATGATGGCGGTCTCGATATCCTTGCCCTCTTCTAAATGAAGGTTGATGCTCTCGATGGTCACTGTGGCATCATCGACAAGAATACCAACGGCTAGCGCAAGCCCACCAAGTGTCATGATATTGAGGGTTTCGCCGAGCGCAGCCAGGCAGATGATCGCACCGAGGATCGATAGCGGAATCGACACCGCGACAATAACGGTAGAGCGCCAGCTGCCGAGAAATAACAATATCATGACACTTGTCAGTACCGCGGCGATGGCGCCTTCCAATGCTACGCCCTTGATTGCTGCGCGTACGAACAAGGACTGGTCGTTGATAGGCACAACCTGGAGATTGGCCGGTAAAGCCGGTTTGATCTCGACCAGCTTCGACCGGATACCAGCGACGATCGCAAGTGTGGAAGTCACGCCATTCTTCAGTACCGTCATCACTACGGAGCGCGTACCGTCAACATGCACGATGTTGGTCTGGGGCGCATTCCCATCGCGTACCTGTGCTACGTCGCGGATATAAATCGTTGAGCCATTGATAACCTTGATCGGCAAATCACCGAGGTCCTGCACTACGGACGCGGCACTGTTCAACTGCAGCGTATATTCAAATGCGTCTATCTTCTGGGTGCCAATTGGGGTGATAAGGTTCTGTGCGGCAAGTGCGTTGCCAACATCTTGCGCCGTTAATCCGCGTGCCTGCAGTGCCGGCGGATCAAGGTCGATCAATATCTGGCGCGTTTTGCCGCCATACGGAAAAGGAATCGCTGCACCCGCCACAGTAATCAACCGGATACGGACCGAGTTGAGTGCGAGATCAGCCAGGGCTTGCTCGGACATACCCTTGCGGGATAGTGCGAGCTGAAGAATCGGAACTGTCGAGGCGTTATAGGTGAGAATCAGCGGGGGCGTCGTGCCTAATGGCATTTGCCTTAGAACTGTCTGCGAAATTGCAGTGACACTTGCGCGTTCGCAACCGCTATGTCTACGCCCGGCTGAAAGAAGACCTTGATGATACCGGAGCCTGTGTACGAATTTGCTTCGATATGCTCGATGTCATTGACGGTCGTGGTCAGGGAGCGTTGGAACAGGGTCGTAATTCGTCCTGACATTTGATCCGGCGGCAGACCAGTATATTGCCAGACCACCGCAATCACCGGGATGCGGATATCCGGAAAGATATCGGTTGGCGTGCGAAGCGCTACAAGCGGGCCGATGAGCAGGAGCAGAAGTGCTAGTACAACAAATGTATACGGGCGCCGAAGGGCAACGCGAACGATCTCGATCATGAGAAAAAGCGAGAAAATTAGTGCGATGCGTTAAAAATATGTAAGCAGTCCCCCAGAGTAATGGATGTCATCCCATGAATCCATAGTTTGCCGAGATACATGTTCCCGAACGCTGTGACTAATGATCGCCGGGATGGATTCGACTCCAGAAGCCAATTCGCTGCAGAGTTAAAAGTCAGGTGCCGAAGAAACCGCCATCCACGTCGCGGAAAGCGATAACTCCATTACGCGCACCCATCGCCTTGATCGCAGCCCCCGCCTCCCTGACGACATTGCTGGTTCGTCCAGTTACCTGCTATCCAACGTTTGGGATTGGCCAGCCGCAATACCGGCCGCTTGTGGCGATAAATGAATAATTCGACATCGAGCTCGTCGACGCTCCTCCACGCCCTCGATGCCCTTCAGTAACGGGTCGTCCGTTGATCGCGCCACTTACGCTCGGACACGCTGCCCAGGAGCAGGTGCCAAATATCATTTGCTTGATACGGGAGCGAGCATGTTGGCATCTCGCGCCAGCAGCCACTTTCCCCTCTGTTTCTTGAGAATGGATAGCGTATAGCCTGCGCGAGTCATGGATTGCGCGTCGCTGGGCGAGGTAACGATGACAGTAAGCTTTGTCCACATAAAGGCCCAGTCCCCAAGAACCTTGATCTCCCGTATTTCGCTTCTGCCGTCGAATTGCGGGGCGCCTTTGTTCCCCTGTCCCGATTGAGCACGCGCAGCAGCAGCGAAGTCGGCTTTGCGCATCACCTCCTGCCCCCGACATGAGAAAGATAACGTCATCTGCCATTAATGACAGGACCGTTTCGACATCCCCCGCCTTGCTTGCGGCCATCCAGGTGGAAACCAGCTGGCGGATTTCCTGTTCATCGCTCTGCATAAACGTCCGTTGTAGCGAGATTTAATATTCGAGCATCACTGATAGGAAGATCGCGGTGGATTTCAGGGCGTCGCGCCAGGGGCCCCTGGCCACTCGTGAGAACAGTCGGGTTTTGCCGGCCAGGCGCTGGCGGAGCCTGAAACTTTTCAGTAACGCGCAGGCGTCCAACAACGAGCTCGTCGATCTCCAATTTGCGGACTCGGGCGCGACCGATTGCCAGACGACCCACGACTACCGCAGCGATTGCAATTGCACCGAGGGCGATCGCGCCCACCGCCAAAGCGCCAATTGCCTGGGATAGGACTCTGATCGTCGAAATTTTCCGAGCCCGGGTAGTGTTCATTCCATTTCGGCTTAACGAAATCATGGATTCTGACCTCCTAAATATTGAGGAAGCGACCGTCCGTTTGATTCGCTTGCATAAGTGGTGATCGGTTCCTACAGACCCATGATCAAGATAAGGGCAGGAGAACCAGCGCTGCCGGGTGAGGAAGAAGTTTGAGGCATTGTGCGATGCACAGCAACCCGCAGAAATCTGCAGTAGTAGCCAATCGATATTTATTTAGAGATCGATTTGATATCGAGCGAAATAAATCAAAGAAAGCAGCGAGCCGAAAAAGCGGAGAGGTTGTCCAAGACGCATCATACTGAGAAGAGAAGGAATACAACTTGCACTCCGCATCGCATTTCGACCTGAAAATAAGCCAAGATATAAGCCAGAGATTAACGTTCATCGGTGCGGCCATGCTCTTTTGCCTCACTCTTCTACTTTCCCCACGAGTAGTAGTCGGTGCAGATAACGCTGAAAATCATACCGATCCATATGAAAGAGCGCTCCGAAATTGGCAGAGTAAAGCGCCGCTTAATACAAAAATATTAAAGGGAAGGAGTGCGGCCTTTGGAGACCGCCCGTGGCAGGTTGGGCTATTAAACGCGTCAATTCCAGATCCCATTTACGCCCACTTCTGTAGTGGAACGCTTATTACTGATCAGTGGGTGGTTACAGCCGCACATTGTGTGGCTGGCCGGCAAGGAACAGAATTAATTGTGTTGGTAGGTACTAATAGCCTGAATTTGGGAGGCCGAAAGAAACAAGTAATTTCAGTCGTCGTGCATGGGGCCTATGATCCGCATACCCGTGATAACGATCTTGCACTGCTGTTTCTCGATAGCCCTACCGCTATTTTTCCTCCCCAATTCCCTTCTATTGAAGTGGAGCAGCGACTAGTTGATGATCAGGAAAAAGTAAAAATTGGCGGATGGGGTAACACCTACGACTTTGGTGTCAAATCACTTGACCTAATGGAAACGGAAGCCCCGTTAGTACCCCTCCAACTCTGCTCGGAGCCTGATTCTCACGGTCAATCGCTTACAGCCACCATGCTATGTGCCGGATATGAAGACGGAAGAACAGACGCATGTGATGGGGACAGCGGAGGACCCGCGACGGTTCGTCAGTATGGCCAAGAGTTTTTAATCGGCGTTAAAAGCTGGGGAGATTGCGGAGCCCCAAAAAAATACGGGGTCTTCACCCGCATTACCCCGTATGTAGGATGGATAAGGGCGAATACACATTCGGGGTTAATTCGTACCCAGACCGAATACCTTTGGCCGGAGTCGTTGGTAGCACCTGCTCGCAGATTTCCTTAGCTTGCAGATTTGGAGAGGAATATGAAGGCTTCTTTCGCAAGACTCTCGGCTAAATGCAATCCACGTACTAAAATTCTCTAATAAGAGAATATCAGTCCATCTGGTGCGGCGTGCAAACCTTGTGGAGGTGCACATGAACAAGCATATTGATACAACGGCACAGACAAACGATCCCCGGTCTTATCTGAGCTTCCAGGATATTCTGGAAACGGTGAGCCATGAACCGGGACAAGGCCGCCTGCTTGATCAAATCGAAAAAATTCTGAGGGTCCAGCAGCGGGAACGCCTAGATGTCGTTCTGTCGCAAGTTGCGGAAGACCAACTCCTGCCAGTGCAGGTCCTGCTCGAGCGCGATCTGCCACAGAGGGGAAAAAGCAATCCGGCCTATAACCGCTTTGTGATTCCATCCTGGAGAAAACACGACGACATCTATTGGCAATCCCTAGTCGACTATATCGTCCTCGCGCTTCGTACATTCAAGGAAATCGACTTCTGCGCCTTGCGTGGGAAGCTGGTGCTGCATTATTTTGATATCCCAGGGGGCGCGCCCCGGGTTCAGGATGTCATCCGAAGACTGGTCTGGCTGATCGATAATGATCACTTATCCGTCGACTTTACGCGATCCCGGTGGATGGAAAACTGGCGTCATACCGTGGCGAGCATGAGCCGCGAGGAAGTATTGACGGCCGCGGGAATCCTCGAGATCGTCCCTAAATTGTTGCTAAGTCGAGAGTAGATGGGCGAGGGCTAAGGTCTTCACACAGGGAACGTCAACGGGAGACCCGCGAAACTTGGGAGAAAGTAGAGATAAATTCTTTCGTCCAGAAGTGTTTTAACGGGAGCAAGTTCAAGGGTTTTACGGTTATTGCAAAGTTGTGTTCATGCTGCTATCAACAGATGTTTTGTTCGACCCGCCAGCCTGCACGGTCAGCATCGCTGTCATCAAATCACGTGTTTAAGCCCTGGCTTTCTCCCCTTGTAGGCGGTTCCCTTCGCCTTTGCTAGTGCTGTACCCTCACGCTGCCTTTCCTTGGGGAGCGATCGCTCAAACTGTGCAATGCGCTGAGCATGGTGAACATCAGGTAGAACGCGCGTCGTCATTACCGACGATAAAGCTCGCTTCTCTTTAATAAATTCAACCGATACGCTAGGGTCGTTCATTTCGCTGACAAGCCTGAGCATGTCCTCAGCTTCGCGCGCCAGCCTGCCCATGGAATGGACGAGAAGCGCATCCGCCGCGCGAGCGTAATTAGGGCCGCCTGGAGTTGGGGCCTGTTTGTATCCTTGCCTGATGCTTTGTCGGTGCATGCCTTGTCTAGGTGAATCGCTTCGAGCTGGCTCTCGACGTTCTGGTCAAACGAGCTCACTCGAACGTATCCAGCTCTCTTTGCTAAAACCACGTCTGAAATATCGTAAACAGTGATGGCTGTACCTAAGTCCAATCGTTTGCTCAGCAATAACACCTAAAATCCACGCTGCAGATATTGATGGAGAGGTTCATTTTGAGCTCTCTGTTCCACCTTATCCCGTCATTCGTTTCTTGGGCGCTACCCTCTGCTGCCCGGATATTGCGATAGAAATCGCTATTAACAGGATTGTGTTACGGGAAAAGATTGGAGAAAAGGGACCTCGTTACTATCTGGTCATTTCACTGGGTATTTTTTATTAACTGATAGGAAGAATAAATAAAAATGGGAAACAGGATGTGGAAAATAATGTCAGCTCTACTTGCTTCTGCCGCTCTAGCCGGTTGTGCCACGATCATGGGCCAAAGCTCGCCGGAAGCCTTGAATGTCCGCAGCGCTCCTGATCAAGCAAGTGTCGTGATTGCTGATGAGTCAGGCACCAAAATATTTGAAGGCAAGACACCTACTTCTTTACCCTTGGAAAAAAGAAAGGATTTTTCAGCGGCAAAAAATACTCTGTAAAGATTAGAAAGGATGGTCATGACGAACAAAATATAACTGTTGATACGAAGATGAATGGCTGGTACATCGGAAATCTCCTGTTTGGTGGGATCATAGGTTTGCTGATTGTCGATCCAGCGACCGGTGCCATGTGGACACTTATACCAAGGAAGTTAACGTAACATTAGAACCAACAAAACAAGGTGCGGTTACTGAAGCTAAGGAATTACGCGTTGTCCTTCTGAAAGATGTGCCTTCATCACTGCATGGCAAGCTGGTAAAAATCTCTCAATAAACTGCACCATAACGGAGGGCGTTGCTACTCGCACGCCCGCCCCGGCGGAACAACCACCTGTTATTCCAGTATATTTTACTGCTCGACTGACCTTCCCCCAAAAAAAATTCGCATCGCTGAGATAGAAAGCTGTGCAATAATCTGATAAGCGATCTCGGCGGTTACCCCTTTATTTCCATGACATTCAATCTCCCCTCAGTTCCAGAAAAAGCTAAAGTTGTGTTGCGCTTAGTGAAATCCTTGGGTCCCCTGCTCCTTTCGAAATCCACTAGCCTATCTGAAGCCTATGCACAGCATAACCTTCGATTAGCCAAAGTTGAGGTATTTAAGGAGCTCGTGATTGAAGAGGGCCGAATGACGTTGGGATCGTCAAAAAGCTCCGTGAGAAATATGGCGACGCGTCGCCAGAGGAGCGGATTCGTTTAAGGCAGGATATAGAAGCGGCCGAGAGAGATTACCGTCAATTGAGAATTTATGAAAAGGCAATAGATCATGTGCCCGAGGTACCAGAAGGCCGGACCCCAATGGCAGAATCTTTAGAAGATTCCACTGACTCGTCGATAGCATGGCTCGACCGATTTAATGACTTAGCACGTAAGCAGAACGAGCCCTGGCGGGCAGAACTTCTGGCACGAGCACTTGCGCTGGAGTCGTCGACAGTCGGAAGTGTTAGTCAGCGCGGACTTTGGTTCATAGGAACCATGGATGAAACCATATTTCACGCATTTGCAGCGATCTTAGACGCCTCGCCAAAGTTTAATTATCGTCATGTTTTACCTGATTTGGATAAGTATGCGGACCGAACAGTATCAACTTGCGCGTTGGAGTCGGAACTTACCCTAGGTCAGCTCACATTTATTCTTCACGAAGTTGGATTACTCGGAAACCTACTGACAAGTTCACTTGGGTTTCGTAAAGGAGATGTAATCCAAGTAGCCTATGGTTCGCGATGTGTAACCGGAGCGGCTAAGATCGCCATACAGGTGAAGGGAATAATTCTGACTTCGCTAGGTCACACGGTTGCCAAACTTTATGAGCCAAAAGTGATTGATCTCGGCTTTGAAATTCTCAACAATTGGGCTGACACTATGCGTAGCGGTGCTCTCGAAGTTTTAGAAGAAGTTTAACGCGCAAAATCTCCCGAGTAGGAACATGTAAGTGCCCTGCTTAAAAATCAGTGCGATCCAACAGGTGCTTACAATCTAAAATTAGGCCAAGTGTTCAAACAGTCGCGCGACCGCCTCAGCACCCGGATCAGCGTGACCGACCAAGTGCTTGGCATTGACATAGGAAGCGCGGCCCGCATTCGCCTTGCTCATGTGGGCAGTGCGATCGGCACCCGCACGCGCGGCTTTCGCCGCCTCGGGCAGGCTCTCTTCCAGCACATCAAGGGCCGGCGCAAGGGCATCGACCATGGTGCGGTCACCCGGACGTGCCCCGCCGATCTCCTGCATTCTCCGCAACCCGGCCTGCAACGCTTCGCGCATTGGCAATCCGCTTGAGGCGGCGTCGCCCGCTGCGGCGAAGAAGATCGCGAGGAGCACACCGCACGAGCCTCCCATGGTTTGGGAAAGCTCCAAGCCAATGGCTCGATAGAGCTGGGCATGGTCGGCAAGTGGCAATCGGTCCACGGCGCTGATCAGGGCGCGTGCCGCGCCGGCTAGCGTGCTGCCGGTGTCGCCATCGCCTGACTTCGCGTCGAGCGCGTTGAGGTCGTTCTCGGCGGCGATCAGAACCTCGCAGCAACTGGTCAGGAACTCCCTGGTCGGCTTGTGCATCGAGGGTGTCGGAACGACAGGCATTAGGCCGTCCGGAAGCGCCTGAATCGCGACCTGGCCTAGCCGGGAGACCCGCGGCCATGCTGCCAACGGCGTGTGCTGCTTGAGCAGGGCGATCTCGGCATCGTCGGCAGGATAGGCTGAAATCGAGAAGCCATGCATGTCGAGAGATGTCATCATGGCCGCCGGCCCGATGACGTGGGTTATCCGCTCGCCAATCGCTGACCGCCGGATTTCGTTGAGGATGATCGACATCTCGATGACCGACGTGCCGCCGAGATTATTGACCATAGCGACATGCGGTTTTTCTTCCATTGCAGCTGACAGGCGCTCGACCATGGCAGCGACAGCTTCGCTCGCGTCCTTGAACTCGACCTGCTCAACCCCGGCTTCACCGTGGATGCCAAGCCCAAGCTCGGCCATGCCGGGCGGGATGCGATCCTCCTTTGGCGAACCTGGGATGGTGCAGGTGTTTAGCGACATGCCGATGCTTTTTGTCTTTGACACGACCTTGCGCGCGGCCGCGGCGACGTGCGCCAAGTCGGCACCATTCTCGGCCAACGCGCCGGCTATCTTGTGTACGAAAAGCGTGCCGGCGACGCCGCGGGCTTGGGGCAAGTGGGGCAACGCCACATCATCGTGGACGATGACTATCTCGACATTCAAGCCAAACTGGCGAGCGCGTTCGCCCGCCAGCCCGAAATTCAATCGGTCACCGGTATAATTCTTGACGATGAGCAGGCAGCCGGACGATCCCGTCACCGCAAGGATGCCTGCCAGTACCGCGTCGACTGTCGGCGAGGCGAAGATGTCGCCGCACACCGCAGCCGTCAGCATCCCTTCCCCGACGAAACCCGCATGTGCCGGTTCGTGGCCCGATCCGCCTCCCGAGATCAACGCGACCTTGGACTTGTCCCAGTCATTGCGTACGACCACCCGTATATGCGGATAGCCGTCGAGCCGCGCCAGCTTACCGCCAGACGCCGCGACCAGACCATCGACGGCTTCGGTGACGATGTTTTCTTTGGCGTTGATGAACTGGACCATGTTTTCTCCTATCTGACTGAATTCTTGCTGGATCAAAAAGCTGCGCACGCAACATCCGTTGCTCAACCCGGATATCAATGCGCTCGTGTCACTTGAACTGTCCATGGAATGAACGAAAAGCGTACCCCCCGCGCGAACGTGATTGAGTGCAGCCCGGAGTTGGGGCCTGTTTGTGTCCTTGGCTGATGCCTTATCGGTAAATACCTTGTCTAGCTTGATACCGTCGAGCTGTCGCTCCGGGTTTTGATCGAGTAAGCTGACGCGAACGTAGCCGATACTCTGGCAGGTCATTGTCTTCTCTACTATGAATGTCAGAGTAAAGTCTGTGACCTTCATTGGTGAGTGTCAATCAATATAGTTACTAACTCTAAATTGACACAACATGACAGGAAAAGTGTCAGGTATAAAATGTCCTGTTAGGGTATACCGCAAATAGACTAATGAAATTGCATATTAGGAATATATGGTTCTTTTACTCTTGGGCAGCAGCTGCTTTATCCGGAGAAATTGGCAACCCGGGACACTGCTCGCGTAATGAATGTTGGTCGAAACCCACTCACGCCACTCCTTGTGGCTCATATTGCGAGTGAGTTTTTTGCATAGTTTATCGGGCCATGCCTTGGGACTAGGCCACCACCGCACGGTCCTGTCGGAACTACCGGAGAGGATGCGTTTGCCGCCCGGACTGAAAGCCACACTAAGCACCCAATCTTCATGCCCTCGTAGGGGTGCGCCGATAGACTGACCACTGGTGGCATCCCACAGCCGCAGCGTCTTATCGCTACTCCCCGAGACGATACGTGTGCCGTCAGGACTGAACGCCACACTCCACACCCCATCCTCGTGCCCGCGCATGGGCTTGCCGATGGGCTCCCCAGTGCTGGCATCCCATAGCCGCAGCGTCCTGTCATCACTACCCGAGCAGTTACTATGGTAGCGAATTCATCTCCAAGGCCATGGACAAATGGGCCTATGAGTGCGTCATCAGCTTGACTTCAGTCGTCCGGGCAAACCCACCGACAACGCCAAGTTGGAAAGCTTCAACGGACGGTTGCGGCAGGAATGCCTCAACGTCCCCTGGTTCTTGTCTTTAGAGGATGCCGGTCTCATGTCTCCTTTATTATCGATAAAATACGTTATCGATAATCACACGATCGAAAAATCCCGGAAAATTACTACTAGCTTTTACCCTTGATAACCTATTTTATCATGGGTAAAATGCTCCCATGAGGGGCGACCGGCGCCGAACTCAACGCAGAAGATGGGTGGGCAGTCATGAGCAATCGCTTCCTGAGGTGGGTCGACACATGGATCGAGGAAAACATCCCTCCCGGCGCCAATTCCGACATAGAGAGTCATGAAGTAAAGGCAAAGCGGCTGTCGGAGAAACTGTTCGCCGAGGCAGCTGCGGCCAACTTCACAAACTTCGAGACCGAGGAGGAGCGGGAGCGCGTTACGCCCCTGGTACTGGCCGCGGTCTCGAACAGCAAAGACTTTGACATCGATGCCTATCATCTCAAGTCGCAACTTGCACGGGAGAATGAAGATGGCGACTGAGCCCCCGCATGGTTGGTCTTCAGGGCGGCATGGCGTTGGTTGCTTGTCAGCTGCTCCTGACATATCCATAATCAAAAGAGGGCTGTCATTTGTTCTCAAGGATCTTCCTGGAGACAAGCCTGTAGTCCGTCATCCTATGCAGCAGGGATCGAACAAGGTGCTAGAAAATCTTCTAAATTGCCTGCGATTTAATAGGGCAAGGCCCACGGCCGCGTCAGGCTTTTCGTTTTTATAATTGAAGTCCGGGAGCCTATGGGCAACCGCTGTGGAAAACCTCGTGGACGAGGATGGTTCCGTCCATCAGGTTATCCATCAGAGTTGTCCATGGTTCAAGTGCAGTGAGCCGGACGATTGGAGCCGGACGATTGGCGAAAGCCAATCCAGTTACCGCTTATCTATTTGATAAGTTATGTTCCGGATGACAAGGCGGGTACCGAGCCATTTTTCCCATTGATGGTCGTGTGCAGGGAGATCCTGAGGGCAGCCCAATTTCCAATTCGCGCCCCAATGCAGCGCTTTAAGCCCCAAGATCTTCAGCAGCCGTCATTGCCTATAAAAGGTCTTGCCATTGGCGCGCGCCGTGGAGCACCCGGGCAATTTCAACGCCTTTATCGACTTGCTGGTAGAGAATCATATAGCTACCCGCTGGCAGCATTCTCAATCCGGTCGAATAGAGGATTTGGCCACTCCCATGGAAGGCATCTCGCCAAGCTGTTGGCAAAGAGCATGCATGTCCTCGATCCATCGTCGCGCAGCCTGGACATTGTCTTCCGCGATATAAAGCGCGATATCCTCCAGGTCTGTCTCGGCCTGAGGCCTGAGGTAAAACGTCATGCAGGGCGGTGGCCGGAGAGCTTCGCATCCAGCCGGGCTCGAACGCGGGAGAAGGCTTCATTGCCCTCTGTTGCCAGACCGCTGGCAATGCCCGCGTCCCATTGCCGTCCCAGTTCAGCGATGATTTGATCGCGCTGCGCCCTGCGAAACTTCCAATCACGCAAGGCTTCGCGCACCACCTCGCTCGCCGAGGCATACTCCCCGCTTTCCACCGCTTGGCGCATCATGGCCGCCATTTCCGCAGTCAGCGCTACACTGACTTTCTCGACATTTGCCATAACCCTTCTCCTAAAAAAAGTAATAGTGGTAAAGCTTACTACCAATACAGGGTTAAGGAAATGTTTGTTTATCGATGAAAGCATGCCGTTGCGGATTCGCGGACTCGTAAAAGGGGTAAGCTTCAGTCGCATCCTAATAAAGCAATTGGACGAAGGTACACCTGAGTATGGGCGTGGGTGTTATAACTGCGCCACGTTGACGCGTTTATTTTATAGAGGCAAACGGTACGTCATATCGCAAGACGCATAGTGACTACCAATACTTCGTGGCCTCTGGGGCGGTGACCTGCGTGGAGTCTGATGCGGTAAACACGTTAGGTATATAGGTATAGCGGCCATCACCTCCTTTGTCTTTCGGCAAAGGAGGCGCGAGGGTTGCACTTGGCTAGCATTTACCAATCGGGAGTGATGACAGCGGTGTTCTGTATAACCGGTTACAAAACGGTTACATCTCTGATGTATTTGTAGCGCTCAGATGAGCATCTCAGCCTGAAACCAGCATGAACATTGGCGCCCTGAACACGAATCGAACGTGTGACCTACCCCTTAGGAGGGGGTCGCTCTATCCACTGAGCTACCAGGGCGGTGACAGCATTTTACGCTAATATGCCGGGATGAATAAACCGGCTGAAGAACCGCAGGAAAATCCTCCTGCCACCAAACTGCCGCGCACGGTAATCGTGCTCGGTCTGGTCAGTTTTTTCAATGATTTTGCTTCCGATATCGTTATCCCGCTCATCCCTATTTTGCTGGCGACGGTGCTTGCAGCGGGGCCGGTTGCCCTGGGCTTGATCGAGGGGGTTGCGGACGCGGTAGCAAGCCTGATCAAGCTATCGTCGGGGCGCCACTCCGACATCATGAGCGGTCGGCGCAAGGGGCTGGCGGTCGCGGGCTATACGCTTTCCAACATTGCACGGCCCCTGCTGGGGTTGGCTGGTTCGTGGCCGGCAATCCTGGTACTGCGCAGTATCGACCGCGTGGGCAAGGGCTTGCGCAGCGCGCCGCGCGATGCGCTGGTTGCGGATGCGACCCCGTCAGGTATGCACGGCTACGCTTTCGGCTATCATCGCGCACTGGATAATGCCGGCGCGGTGGCGGGAAGCCTGGCAGCGGCAGCTGTGCTGGCATGGTCGGGGATGGGCCTGGCTGAGGTCATCCTGTGGTCAGCAGTGCCGGGTTTTATTGCAGTGCTGCTGCTGGGCGTGGGGGTAAAGGAAGAAAACAAGAACACCCCTGATAATGCGCCAGCGTCTGCTCCCGCTACTGCGCGTGTTGCGCTGCCGCCATTGCGCTGGTCGGTCTTATCCGTGCCTATGCGACGCTACCTGCTGGTGCTGATGCTGTTCACGTTCGCGCGGACGTCGGAAACCTTTATCCTGCTGCTGGGGCACCAATTGGGCGTCGCCACGGTCGAATTGTTGTTGCTTTGGGCCGCGCTGAATCTGTGCAAGGCCGCGACTTCCACCTGGGGCGGACGCTTGGCCGATAGCTTCGGGCGAGGCGCATTGATGCTGCTGGGCTGGACGACCTTTTCGGTTTCGTTCCTGATGCTTGGTATGGTGGAGCATAGCGTCGGGCTGTGGACGGTGAGCATCTTCTACGGCCTTTGCGCGGGCATGAGCGAGGGCGCGGAGCGGGCCAACATAAGTGACTACGCGAGCCCGCGCGAGCGCGGGACAGCCTTCGGCTGGTATCATCTGATGGTGGGCATCGCAGCGATTCCAGCCGGGTTGCTGTTCGGGTCCATCTGGCAATTTCAGGGTGCGCCGAAGGCGTTTTTCTTCGCTGGAAGCCTGGCTGCGCTATCAGCGCTGTTGCTACGGACCTGGGCTTGGCCAGTGCGCAAGCCGCAACCAGCCCCATGACGGCGGGCAATTTGAATTCCATTGCCGAACAGGCCAGGGCACCAAGCTGACGAGGTGGAAGGAAAGTTTCTGGGAGCCATTTGGGGTTACCCTTGGCTCGACCCGTTCTATTGCATACCTGTTGCACACTTAAGAGGATATATCATGAAAACACGAGCGATTCTTGCGCTGCTAATGGCGGCGGTGCTGTTCTTCGCGAATCATGGCGCGCATGCGGCAGGGCCCAAGGTTGGGGAGGCCGCGCCAGACTTCAGCCTTCCCGATCAGACTGGGCAGACGCATAAACTCTCGGATTATCGCGGCAAGTGGCTGGTGCTTTACTTCTACGTCAAGGACGATACCCCGGGTTGCACTGAGCAGGCATGTAAATATCGTGACGATATCCATCAGCTTTCCGAACTCGGCGCGCAGGTGGTGGGCGTGAGCGTGGACAATACTGCCAGTCACGCGGACTTCGCAAAGAAATACAGCCTTCCGTTCCCGCTTCTTTCGGATGGCAAAGGCGAGACCGCTGCGCGTTACGACTCGCTGCGGGAGGGTGGCAGCCTGGCGAAGCGGAATACGTTTGTGATTGATCCCCAAGGACGGATCGCGAAGATTTACTTGTCCGCGAGCACTTCGCGCAATTCAGCGCAAGTGATCGAGGACCTGAAGAAGCTTAAGAGTGGGCAAAGACCGGATTCGTGAGCTATGTTATGAAAGTGGACATCAATATCACTGGCGGAAAAACCTACCATGGCAGACCTTACCGAAGATCAACTGGCGCAAGTGAAAGCAGTCCTGCAGCAACGCTATCTGGAGCTCAGGGAGGAAATACGCGACGAGCTTGAGCGCTCGGGTAATGAGCATTACGCCGATCTGGCAGGCAGCGTGGCCGATCCCGGTGATGACTCGGTTGCCGACATGCTCGTGGACGTGGATGCTGCCCTCGTGGACCGCCAGGTGCACGAGATACGCGCGGTGGAGGCCGCTCTGAAACGCCTGGCGGACTTGGATTTCGGCGACTGCGTCGATTGCGGCGGCGAGATCGGCTTTGAGCGACTGATGGCCTACCCTACGGCACGGCGCTGCGTGCGGTGTCAAAACCTGCACGAGAAGACTTATTCACATGAGTCGAATCCTACGCTCTGACCCAGCGCTTGCAGGATTCTAACCGCAATACTCGGTAATGATGGGTTACTTTCCCGTTGCGGATAAAAGCACCAGGACGGCGCCGCTCCCACCGTCTTCCGGTCTGGCTTGGCAGAAGGCAAGCACATCCGCCCGCTGCGCGAGCCAGCCGCCAACCCGAGCCTTAAGGACGGGCTCGTGGTCGCGTGAACTGAGACCCTTGCCGTGTATCACACGCACGCAACGAAATCCGCGTTTACTGCTGGCATCGAGAAATACCACCAGCGCCTGTCGTGCTTCCTCCCGAGTGTACCCGTGCAGATCGAGCTGCGCCTCGATTTTCCAGTAGCCGCGCCGCAATCTCCGTAAAGTCTGGCGCGACACGCCTGGGCGCAAAAATGCCCACTCATCGCCCGCGCCAATCTCCAACGCAATATGATCGGAAAGCGCGTCCCCGGCTGGGGATTGCTCATGAGCGGAAGTTTGCCGGGGTATGGGCGGAGGATGCTGTGCGCGCAGAAGGGCTTTATCGGAAGCTGTCAGCGGCGACACGCCTTGCATCGCCTGGCGGAACAAGGCCGACGCATCGCCGGCGCTTGCATCCGCGGGTTCATCCGGGAAGGGGGTCGCAGGGCTAAGCGTCGACCCGATTGGAGACTTCTTGCCCCGCCGTTTCATGGCCGATTTTCACATCAGGTTGCTCTGATGCGCACGATACCCCATCCAGATATTTTTCCACATCCAAGGCCGCCATGCAGCCCGTTCCGGCGCTGGTGACCGCCTGCCGATAGATGTGATCCTGTACGTCCCCTGCTGCAAATACCCCCGGAATGCTGGTAGCCGTGGCGTTCCCCTCGTTTCCGCCATGGGTAACGATGTAGCCATTTCTCATTTCCAGTTGTCCCTGAAAAATATCCGTGTTCGGTTTGTGGCCGATCGCGATGAATACGCCTTGCAAGGGGAGCGTTTTGGTGGACTCGTCTTGAACGCTTTTTATACGCATGCCGTTAACGCCGGAATCGTTGCCCAGCACTTCATCGAGCACGTGGTTGAGCTCCAGCTTTATGTTGCCGTCTCTCACCTTTTCCATCAATTTGTCGATCAGGATTTTCTCCGAGCGGAATTTTTCCCGTCGGTGCACTACCGTCACGTTGCGCGCGATATGGGAGAGATACAGCGCCTCTTCCACCGCTGTGTTACCGCCCCCGATGACTGCAACATCCTGCCCCTTGTAAAAAAAACCGTCGCAAGTGGCACAACCGGATACACCCCTGCCCAAGTAAGCATCCTCGGAGGGTATGCCGAGGTACTGCGCTGAAGCGCCAGTGGCGATGATAAGCGCGTCGCAGGTGTAAGTAGCCGAGTCGCCTACTAGCGTAATAGGCTTCTCCGTCAGGCGCGCCGTATGAATGTGGTCGAAAAGGACTTCGGTATTGAAGCGTTCCGCATGCTGGCGGAAACGTTCCATCAGTTCGGGACCTTGTACGCCCATTGCGTCCGCAGGCCAGTTGTCGACTTCTGTCGTGGTCATGAGCTGTCCACCCTGTGCCATTCCGGTGATGAGCACCGGGTGAAGATTGGCGCGAGCGGCATAGACCGCAGCGGTATATCCGGCAGGGCCGGAACCGAGGATGATAAGGCGGGAGTGTCTGCTAGTCATTCTTTCGAGGTAAGTAAGGTTATTTAATGATCGGTATACTCGGTGTACTATAGCCGTTGCTCAACCCAGCCTGCTACACTTTCAAGTGCCATGGGCAGATCGTCGGGCTGGGTTCCGCCGGCCTGAGCCATGTCCGGGCGACCGCCGCCCTTGCCGCCTACCTGCCGGGCCACAAAGTTGACCAGCTCGCCCGCCTTCACCTTCGCCGTGAGATCGGCGGTGACCCCGGCGATCAGCTTGACCTTGCCGTCTTCAACTGCGGCCAGCACGACAACTCCGGATTTGAGTTTATTTTTGAAGTTGTCCATGGAATCGCGCAAGGCGGAGGAGTCCGCATCCTGCAGGCATACCGCAAGCACTTTCACGCCTTTAACTTCGCAAACCTGTTCGCTCAGATCGCTGCCCTGGGAGCTGGCTAGTTTCGTTTTCATGCGTCGGAGCTCCCTTTCCAGCTGCTTCACGTTTTCGAGTATCTGCATGATACGAGCGGCCGCCTCCTGCGGCTGAGCCTTGACAGCGTCGGCCACGTTCTGCAATTGCGCTTCCCGCTCCTGGATATAGGCCAGCGCGCTCTCGCCGGTAACAGCTTCAATCCGGCGCACGCCTGCGGCCACGCCTGATTCGGCTACGATCTTGAAGAGGCCGATATCACCGGTGCGCTTGACGTGTGTTCCCCCGCACAGCTCACGCGAGGTTCCGATTTCCAGCACGCGTACTTCATCACCATACTTTTCCCCGAACAGCATCATCGCACCGGTTTTTTTTGCCTCCTCTATGGGCAGCAGCCGGGCTTCCGTCGCCGCATTGGCGACGATCTCAGCATTTACCAGCTGCTCCACCGCCCGAATCTCCTCATCCGTCACCGGCTGGTTGTGCGCGAAATCGAAGCGAGTCTTGGAGGAATCCACCAACGACCCTTTTTGCTGAACATGCGTGCCCAACACCTGGCGCAGCGCTTTGTGCATGAGGTGAGTGACAGAATGGTTGCGCTCGGTGCGTGCCCGCGCCACGCGATCGACTTCCGCTACTACGGTGTCGCCGGTAACGAGGCGGCCGCTGCGCAACACTCCTTTGTGACCGAATACCTCGGCCTGAATCTTCTGCGTATCCGCCACTGTAAAAGTCCCAGTAGCTGCAAGCAATTCCCCACTGTCGCCTACCTGGCCCCCGGATTCGGCGTAGAACGGCGTATGATCCAGCACAACGACCGCTTCATCGCCCGCCTCGATGAAATCCACGCGGCTTCCTTCCCGATAGAGCGCGAGAACCCGCCCTTCGTGCCGCAGGCTTTCATAGCCGTGGAATTCCGTCGGGGGACCGTTGTATGCAATCCCTTCCTGCATGGTGAACTTGCTAGTCAGCCTCGCCTGATTCCTTTGCTTTGTCATCGCGGCCTCAAAACCAGCAATGTCAACAGCTACTTCATGCTCTCTGCATATATCCTGAGTGAGATCAAGTGGAAAGCCATAAGTATCGTGAAGCTTGAACGCAACATCACCTGACAGAATTCTATAGGGCTTCAGCTCTGCTTCATGAACAACGAATTCTTTATGGGGAAAGTCGCTTCCTTTAAGAAGAGCCATGCATCGAGAGGGAATGTCGCCAACAGAAACTACATAAATCTGCATATATGAAAACGGGTCGTTCTTGAACGCATGTATAGATTTGTAGAGGCGCTCGTACGAGGCTTTATCTTCTTCCCCTAAAACAGCCTCAACCGGAATTTCCTCTCCCTCATCGCCGATTAAGATACCGTCAAAAGCGTAGTTCGTTCCCACGACATCTATATGCTTCAAAACTAGGCCCGTCTTCCTTGAAAGCCAGTGCAACACAAAATTTTCTTCGGAAGTCGCGTAGTCGAGTATTCGCATCCCGGAATCAATTGTGACAAAGAATCGTTCTTCTTCCTGCTTCAGTACCGCCGCAACGCGCGTCTTGGCATCCACCAGTTCAGGATAGGCCTGGCCCATCGCTTTCGACAGATCCTCGACCAGCAGATGAAAGAACGGCTGTTTCTGCCCCAGCTTGTAGCCGTGGCGGATGGCGCGACGAATGATGCGCCTGAGCACGTAGCCACGCCCTTCATTGCCGGGAATCACCCCGTCGGTGATGAGGAAGGAACAGGCGCGTATATGGTCGGCGATTACCTTGAGTGAGTTGCTGGATAAATCGGTTGCGCCGGTCGCTTGCGCCGCCGCCCTGATCAGATCCTGAAACAAATCGATCTCGTAATTGCTGTGGACCTGTTGCATGACTGCCGAAATCCGCTCCAGCCCCATGCCTGTGTCGACCGATGGCCTGGGCAGCGGGTGCAGCGTACCCGCGCTGTCCCGGTTGTATTGCATGAATACCAGGTTCCAGATTTCGACATAGCGGTCGCCATCCGCGTCAGGCGTCCCCGGCGGGCCGCCGGGAATTTCGACGCCGTGATCATAAAAAATCTCGGAACACGGACCGCACGGCCCGGTATCCCCCATTTGCCAGAAGTTGTCCATGGTGGCGATGCGCGTCAGCCGGGCAGGGTCGATCCCAACCTCGTGGATCCAGATATCCGCCGCTTCGTCATCCTCGGCGTATACGGTTACCCATAGCTTTTCCGGGCGGATGGCAAGCGTCACGGTCAAAAACTCCCACGCGAACTTGATGGCATGGGCCTTGAAGTAATCGCCGAAGCTGAAATTGCCCAGCATTTCGAAGAAGGTATGGTGGCGCGCCGTGTAGCCTACATTCTCCAAGTCGTTGTGCTTGCCACCGGCCCGCACGCAGCGCTGTGAGCTAGCCGCCCGTAGATATGGCCGCTTGTCCTGGCCGAGAAATACATCCTTGAACTGCACCATACCGGCATTGGTGAACAGCAGCGTGGGATCGTTGCCAGGCACGAGCGGGCTCGACGCCACGACCGTATGGCCGTGCGACTCGAAAAATTCGAGAAATTTTTTCCGTATCTCGCTGCTTTTCATCTCGGCTTCATCAGAACAATGGTGAACGGGATTCCACTCGCCTTCCAACGACATGTCAGGCTTGTGGCTTCAGTGCCGCTCCACCTCTACAAAGGTCGTACCCAGCGATTCTCCATTGATAATTGCGAAGTTTCTCACCTTAACCTTGACACGAATTTCTTCATTCATCTTCGGCAGCTCGCGCTCCGTCAGTATGGTTGCTTCGCCGCTATCGTCTTTCAACACGTAAGACTTCAGGTTTAACAATGGCATACGGGTAACGTCTTTTGCCACCCCGCGAAGCATGACCTCCTTGCCGTCGAAATTCGCCGGAGAGGCGTTAAGTTGACTTATAGGTGAGACGCTGGTTGCACTGCATCCGCCCAGAAGAACGCCGACTGCCC
This sequence comes from Nitrosospira sp. Nsp14, assembly GCF_900113575.1. Classification (GTDB taxonomy): domain Bacteria; phylum Pseudomonadota; class Gammaproteobacteria; order Burkholderiales; family Nitrosomonadaceae; genus Nitrosospira. The sequence continues at coordinate 28,469 of NZ_FOPV01000010.1, read as the reverse complement.
ACGCCACCAAAAGATTGCGGCCGAGACACTTGGACGACCGCTGGGCCTGCCTCTGCATTTCCCGCTGCTTCATGTTACTTCCTCGTCCGCATGATGCAGGACATGATGTATCACGTCGGCTGCGAACCCCCTATTCATGAGAAAACGCATTTGCCTGCCAAGTTCCTTTGCATCCGCGGGCATGGCTTTAAACCTTTTCCGCCACACTTCCCGCGCCCGGTCATGCTCGGTTTCCTTCATGTTAGGCAACGCCGCCGCGATTAGATTCTCGGGAATGCCCTTCTCGCGTAACTCATGCACGATACGCCGGCTGCCGAACTTGCTTTTGCGAACGTGCACCAGCTGCTCCACCATGCGCACAGCTGACAGGAAGCCGCATTGTTCCAGCTTATCGAGCACAGCGGCAAGTTCCGCGGAAGATTTGGCATGGGGCGCGAGCTTTCTTTCCAGCTCCAGCCGGGAATGTTCGCGCCGGGCAAGGTAACCCAAAGCGCGCGTCTTGAGGTTGGGGCGTGGCCTGCGCTTCCTGGCCACCCCATCGATGGCGGAACCGGTGGTTCTCTCCCCCTCCACCATTACGCCACGGCGGCGGCTTCAGCGGGATTGGCAACGCCCGCGGCTGCGCGTATTTTCGATTCGATCTCCGCTGCTATATCGCGGTGCTCTCTTAAAAACTCGCGCGCATTATCCTTGCCCTGACCGATTTTGTCGCCCTTATAAGCATACCAGGCGCCAGACTTTTCGATCAGCTTGTGCTGAACGCCCAGCTCGACGATTTCCCCTTCGCGCGAAATGCCCTCGCCGTAGAGGATATCGAATTCAGCCTGTTTGAATGGCGGCGCGACCTTGTTCTTGACGACCTTAACGCGCGTTTCGCTGCCGATGACCTCTTCGCCTTTTTTAATGGAACCGGTGCGACGTATATCAAGACGAACCGATGCATAGAACTTCAATGCGTTGCCACCAGTCGTGGTCTCCGGATTGCCGAACATGACGCCGATTTTCATGCGAATCTGATTGATGAAAACCACCATGGTATTGCTGCGTTTGATATTCGCGGTGAGCTTGCGTAGGGCTTGCGACATCAGTCGCGCTTGCAGACCCATCTGGGGCTCGCCCATTTCTCCTTCGATCTCCGCGCGCGGTGTCAGGGCCGCGACCGAATCGATCACGACCACGTCGACGGAGCCGGAACGAACCAGCATATCGGCGATTTCGAGCGCCTGCTCCCCGTTGTCGGGCTGGGAAATCAGCAATTCCTGGACGTTGACGCCAATTTTTTGCGCGTATTGCGGGTCGAGCGCGTGTTCCGCGTCGATAAAGGCGGCTGTCCCGCCGCTCTTTTGCATTTGCGCGATGACCTGCAGGGTAAGGGTGGTTTTGCCGGAAGATTCCGGCCCGTATATTTCCACTATCCTCCCGCGAGGAAGTCCGCCCACTCCCAATGCGATATCGAGCCCAAGGGAACCGGTGGAAACAACCTCAACATCTTTGGCGACCTCACTTGCGCCCAGGCGCATGATCGAGCCTTTGCCAAACTGTTTCTCGATCTGGGAGAGAGCCGCCGCAAGTGCTTTGCTTCTGTTTTCGTCCATGAGAATTTCCTTTATGAATGGGATCGATTATCGCATAGGTAGTTCAACCGTAAAAGCGCGAGAAGAATGACAATGTGTTTCGAACGGCCAAACTGTTCAAGGAAGAATATAGGTGTTGAAATACTGCTCCGCCCGCTTCGAATCCAGCTTGCGCAGCGCCTGATAGACTTCCCTTATCCTGCTGCGTTCGCCTAGAACGGCGTAATCCACGCCAAGTTTATACCACGCGTCCGCGTTCTCCGGCTGGATGCGCACCGTTTCGTTGTAAGCCTCTATCGCCTCTCCGTATAGTTTTAGATCGTCATAGGTCATGCCCAGGTTGTACCAGGCGGCCGCATTCTCCTCATCCAGGCGCAGCGCTTCCCGATAGGCATGGATAGCATGCGGGTATTGTTTGCGCTCACCGTATACAAGACCGAGGTCGTACCAGGTTTGGGCGTCCTCGGGCTGCATGCTTAAAGCATCCCTGTAGGCTTGAATCGCATTGTCGTAGTCTTTCAGATTGGCGTAAGCGACACCAAGGTAATGCCAGGCGTCACCATACTCGGCCTGATTCCGTATGGCTTCGCGATACGCTTGAATTGCTTGTTCATATTGCTTCAGATTTGCGAAAGCCATGCCCAAGGTGAACCAGGCAGCGGCGTTTCCGGAATGACGGCTGACCTCCTGCTGCGAGAGTTTCAACAATCCGCGCCAGTCGGCGCTCTTTTCCAGCGCCAGGGCGCGGTCAAGCCAGGCGGATTTATCTTTTTTTGTCATTTCCGGGCCCGGCTGCACTTTAATCGGTAATTCCCCTATCCAATCGGCCGGTAGCACAAACGTGACATTACTGCCTTTGCCAGGGGGGTGCGAGAGTATACCGAACAGCGCGCCATGGGCGTCGAACAATCCGCCACCGCTAAAGGCTGAAGGTACCGGCGCGGAGATGCGCATGTAGTGGGATCGCAGATAAGGCCGCAGGCTGGAAATCACCCCTTTGCTTAGGCTCGGTTGCGGAGGATTCTGGTCGGCAGACATTCCTACCGCATAAACACGCTGGCCGGTCTTTGCGTTTAATGCTGAACTCAGGGTAGCAGAGGGCGCTCCCAGACCGGGCACTTTCAACAGGCAAAAGTCGAGATCTGGTTGCGCGGATTGCAGCACCGCTTCGAAACGTTTGCCTGAATGTAGCACGTAGCCATTCTTGCCTTTATCCGCAATGTGACACGTTGTAATCACTTGACCGGGTCCAATCACGACACCGCTGCCTTCGCCAACGGAATTGCTGAGGGCGTCAAGCATGTTCACCCCAACCACGGAGGGCGAGACTCGCGCCAAAATTCGCGCTTCGATCGTTTCGGGGCCCGCACCTCGCACCGCGCAGGGCAAGAGCAAGGCAATGACCAGCGCCCCGCGGATTACGGCTGCGAGTTTCTCGTGCGTCCCAAGCGGCAAATTCAAGATCACAACCGTATCATTCATCAGATTGAACCGATATCGAGGCGCAGCAGCGATGGCACGAGATATAGCGCCAACCGTGCGCGCACCAAACGGATGCGGCAGTGTAAAATAGCGGGTTTACCGCGAATCCCAAATATATGGCTATACACGAAGACCACGCTGATGCTCGTCGCGAGCATCCAGCGAAAATTCAACCGCTCGCCTATTTCATTTTTACCACGCGCTGGCTGCAATTGCCGTTATACCTCGGGCTGATTCTTGCCCAATGCGTATACGTATACCACTTCTGGGTCGAATTACTCGATCTGATCGGTGCGGTGATGGGCAATCAGGCCGCATTGCAGCATATTCTGGATGCGGTTGCCGTTGAAGGCGCCCCTCGGCCCTCCAAAATCAACGAAACAACCATCATGCTGGTCGTGCTGGGTTTGATCGACGTGGTGATGATTTCGAACCTGCTGATCATGGTGATCATTGGCGGCTACGAAACCTTTGTTTCACGCATGAATCTGGAAGGACACCCGGATCAGCCGGAGTGGCTGTCCCATGTCAACGCCTCGGTGCTCAAAGTCAAGCTCGCCACCGCGATCATCGGCATTTCGTCCATCCACCTGCTCAAGACCTTCATCAATGCCGCCGCGTACGACGAAAAGACGATCCTGGCGCAGACCGGAATTCATGTGGTTTTCCTGTTTTCCGCCATTGCGATTGCAGCAAGCGACCGCATCATGTCGAACGGTGGCGCACACAACCACGCCGGCGATTCACACTGAACAAGCGGTTGTCATCCGACTTGCGGCGGGACGCCATGTAACAGATCGATGACGCCTTGCAGCGCTTCCGCCACGGATTGACGCCTTATCTCCTCGCGGCTGCCGGTGAAATAGCGCGTTTCGGCGCAGGCCAGTCCGTCTTTCATCATCCAGGCGAAACAAACCATGCCTACCGGTTTTTCCGCGGTGCCGCCATCCGGCCCGGCGATCCCGGTAATGGAGACGGCAACCTGCGCATGACTATGCGTAATGACGCCGGCAGCCATTTCCGAGGCGGTTTGCTCGGACACCGCTCCATACTGTTCAAGGGTTGAAGTGCTCACCGCCAGCATTTCGTGCTTGGAGGCAGTAGCATAGGTAATGAAGCCCCGGTCGTACCAGCTGGAGCTTCCGGCAATCGATGTGATGGTTTGCCCCAGCCACCCGCCAGTGCAGGATTCTGCGGTGGCAAGCAGCAGCCCCTGCTGGGCCAATGCGACGCTGACCTTTATGGCAAGGTCCTGAAGCATAAGATCATCCATTCGGTGAGCTCCTCTGGAAAATCTGTTCTCTCGAAACCACAGTCAAGGAATGCGGTAAGCCCATTCACAAGACCACCATGGGGCCGTGCAGGAGCCCGGCTATATGTTCCTTACATCATAGATCCCACACCGAGCGCTTTCCAGGCGGCCAGACAAAGCAGCGTCAGGAACGCGGCGAGCAAATCATCGAACATTACACCGAAACCACCGCGCAACGTTCGATCGTAATATCGGATGGGCGGTGGTTTGATTATATCGAACAAACGAAACAGCAGAAATGCAAATGCCTGCCACATGACAATCGGTGGCGTAAAGAGGAGCACCAGCGTGAAAGCGGTAATTTCATCCCAAACCATGCCGCCATGATCGTGATTGCCGAGCGCGCGGCCGGTGACACCGCAAGCCCAGATACCGATCAGAAACATCATCGCGACCAGGACGAGAAGAGCGAGCGGATCGAAGAAGTAAGCCAGGATCCAAAACAAGGGGAAAGCCGCAAGGGTACCCATGGTGCCGGGACCATAGCGGCTCAAGCCTGCGCCTCCGCCAAATGCGATGAAATACGCCAGACGGCTGCGGATGAATGCTTTCGAGGGCTTGGTGGAGTCTATCCCCGGCGCCCCTGGCAATTTCGCCTGAGACGGGACCCGGGCAGCGTCTGGTTCGTTTTCCCATTCCTCCAATTGCCCTGTCGTCGGGTCCTCGCGTTCGGACCCAAGGCCATCGGGCTGACGAACGCGCGACTTGCCGACAGTTCCATCAGGTGAGGAAATGGTCATATCCCCTCGTATCCAGCGTTACGGTCTCACCTGCGGCATCATGCACGACCAGACCGTTTCCCTTGCCAATTTTGCCGATACGGGTCAGTGGCAACGCCAGCTCGCGGGAAAGGGCTTCGATTTTCGGCCTATCGGACCTTGAGGCAGTAAAGCAAAGTTCATAGTCATCTCCGCCGGCCAGCAGGCATTTCAGCGCCAGTGGATGAGGAAGCCGTTTTTTTAGCGGCGCTGAGCACTTTATCTCGTGCATGCTTATGATACCGGAAGCTTTTGAACATTCCAGAATATGCCCCAGGTCCGCCAGCAATCCGTCCGAAATGTCGATTGCGCTGTGCGCGAGGCCGACCAACCGTTGTCCCAACCCGACCCTGGGAGTGGGCGTATTCAGCGCGGGCAGACAGGCTTCGATCTCACCGGCTTCCAGCACTATATGGTTCTGCTGGTGGGCCAGCGCCAGGGCCGCATCGCCGAGATGGCCAGATATCCAGATATCGTCGCCCGACCGCGCACCGCGTCGGCGCAGCGCGTTGCCTTTCGCCACTTCGCCAATGATGGTCACGCAGATGTTCAGGGGCCCCCTGGTAGTATCCCCACCGATAAGCTCCACCTGATAGGCATTGGCGAGTTTGAAAAACCCTTCGGAGAATGCTTCCAGCCATTTTTCATTCTCGCGCGCCATCGACGCAGGCAGTGCAAGCGAAAGTGTCGCCCATCGCGGCCTCGCGCCCATCGCCGCCATGTCGGAGAGATTTACGGCGAGGGATTTGTGCCCCAGCCCGCCCGGCTCGGCATCGGCAAAAAAATGCTGCCCGGACACCAGCATATCGGTGGAAACGGCGAGTTCCATCCCAGCCGATGGCTCAACCAACGCCGCGTCGTCGCCTATGCCCAATACAGCGCCGGGTGCCGGACGATTGAAATAACGTTGAATGATGTCGAATTCTGAAAGCATTCTTTGAAACTGGGCACAAGCCGCAGAAGCGCGATAGAGACCCGGCGGGCGGCTCGTCCGGCCCCGCCTACTTAAGCTCTTGCGTGAACCTCCGTCGTTCGCAGCTTCGCCGCCAGTTTATCCAGGACTCCGTTCACGTACTTGTGCCCATCGGTCCCGCCGTAGGTCTTTGCCAGCTCCACAGCTTCGTTGATCACTGCTCGATAAGGTATTTCCAGATGGCTGGCAAGCTCATGCGTGCCCAATAACAGAATGGCAATCTCCACCGGGCTCAGCTCCTTGAACGGCCGATCGAGATAAGGCTGAATTTGCTGTTCCAGCTCTGCGACATTTGTCAGCACGCCGTACAGCAGACTTGAGAAATATGCCTCGTCCGTTTTGGCGAACTCATTCGTTTCTTTCAGCTGCGCTTCGATGGCCTCGGCGGGTCCACCCGCGACGCAGTATTGGTAAAGCCCCTGCAAGGCCAGTTCGCGGGCGTGGCGACGGCGGGTTTTGCGGCCCGGATTGCCCGCCCGTTTGGTTACCGGTTTAGTCTGTGTCATCGGATCAGATTACTGAGTCACGTCCTCAAGTTCTCGTAGCAGGTTGGCCATCTCGATCGCCACCTGTGCGGCTTCGGTACCTTTCTGGCTCATGCGGGCCATTGCCTGGTCGTCCGTTTCGGTAGTAAGAATCCCGTTGGCGACGGGGATGCCGGTATCGAGCTGCACAGCGGCCAAACCGCTGGCGGATTGATTCGATACGATTTCAAAATGATACGTCTCGCCCCGTATGACCGCCCCCAATGCTATCAGGGCGTCAAACTGGTCGGTTAAAGCCATTTTTTGCAGGGTGAGCGGTATCTCCAGCGCACCTGGCACGGTCACCAGTAACATGCCCGACTCCTGCACCCCGCGTTTTATCAATTCCGCAGTGCAAGCGCCGAGCAACCCTTCACCCACGTCCATGTTAAAACGGCTCATGACAATACCGATCCGTAAATCCTCCCCATTGAGGTCACGTTCAAGCTCAAGAATGTTGTCGTAGCGCCCCATATTGTTCCTTTATAGAATCAGTCTGCAAAAATTATAACTTGTGGCCGTTACGAGGCTATTAGCGGCAAAAAATCGCGCATAAATTATTTCCAGCTAGCTGGCCGGCTCGCGGCTTTTGTCCTCGGGTTCCAGATATCCTGCCACTTCCAGCCCAAACCCGGCCATGCTGGGCATTTTTCGCGGTATCGCCAGCAACCGCATCTTGCCAACATTAAGATCTTTAAGTATTTGCGCGCCAATGCCATAGTCGCGCAAGTCAGTGCGCGCAGCGACGCGAGGACTTGTTTTCGCCGGCGTGACGCGGTCGAGCAATTCCGCCCCCCTTTCCATAGGATGGAGCAGGACGATTACGCCGGTCTCCGCACGGCCAATCACCTGAAGCGCATCATTGACGTTCCACGAATGGGTATCGTCGTTCACATCCAGCAGATCAATTACGGAAAGCGGCTCGTGTACGCGCACCAGGGTTTCAGTGTCGGGATCAATGATGCCTTTTACCAGCGCCAGGTGGGTGGCATTCACGGTCTTGTCCAAATAGGCAATGAGGCGGAACTCGCCGTGTGCGGTTTGTACGGGACGTTCCACCATGCGCTCAACCAGACTCTCGGTACGGCTACGGTAGTGAATGAGATCGGTAATCGCCCCGATCTTGAGTTGATGCTTTACCGCGAATTCAACCAGATCCGGCAGACGAGCCATGCTGCCATCTTCTTTGAGTATTTCGCAAATGACTGCTGCGGGGGTAAGTCCGGCGAGGTTTGCCAGATCGCAACCCGCTTCAGTATGCCCGGCGCGAACCAGCACGCCGCCGGTTTGTGCCATGAGGGGAAAAATGTGCCCAGGCTGAATGAGGTCTTCCGGCTTCGCGTGCTTGTTCACTGCGGCCTGAACGGTGCGGGCACGGTCCTGGGCTGAAATACCGGTGGTGACGCCGGTGGCCGCCTCGATGGAGACGGTGAAATTGGTGCCCATGGGGGAACGGTTGGCGGTGACCATCAACGGCAGATTGAGCTGGCGGCAGCGCTCCTCGGTCAGGGTCAGGCAGATCAATCCACGGCCGTGCATCGCCATGAAATTGATGGCCTCCGGGGTAACGAAATCCGCCGCCAGAACGAGATCGCCCTCGTTTTCCCGGTTTTCCTCATCCACAAGGATAACCATTTTGCCGGCCCTCATTTCGGCAATTATTTCCTGGATGGAACTTATAATCATGTCCAACGTTAATCCAAATTCACCTGCTTGCCGATCAGCCGCTCCACGTAGCGTGCGAGCATATCCACTTCGATATTGACCTTGGCGCCTGCCTGAAGCCCATTAAGAGTCGTCGCCGATATTGTATGCGGGATGAGATTGATCTCTACCTGGTCGGCCGTAAGTGTGTTAACCGTTAAGCTTACCCCATTCACGGTGATGGAACCCTTTTTAGCAATATATTTTAATAACGGCATCGGCAGGCGAAGCACCAGCAGATGACTTTCGCCGGCTGGCGTAAACGTGATTACTTCGCCCACACCGTCGACGTGTCCGCTGACCAGGTGACCGCCGAGCCGATCGGATAGACGCAGGGCCTTTTCGAGATTGACCTGATTGCCCTGCTTATCCATATCCACCGTGCAGTTCAAGGTTTCGCGCGACACGTCTACGGAAAACTGGCCCTCGGCAATGGCGGTTACGGTAAGGCATACTCCATTCACCGCGATGCTGTCTCCGGTTTTCACGTCGCCCAAATCCAATTGACTGGAAGCAATGCGCAAGCTTACGCCGTCGTCCAGTGGAGCTATATGCGTGATTTTCCCAATGGCCTGGATAATTCCGGTGAACATCTAATCCTTCCTGCTTTCAAACAGAAGACCCGGGAAACGGTGCAACCGCGCCCTACTGGGGGATGGGGTGTGCGGCAATTTGCCGCATGGCCGTGAAGGAGAATATACGATAATGTTCATTACTTCGAGCGGGTGATGGCCTATTAAATAACAGTGGGCGCGCCCATATGGACTATGTTCCGGGCTACTTGTCCCGATGCGATTAACGCGCAGGATGAGCGCTCGATTTTGCTAGACAAGACCGATATGCTGCGGGACCATGCTCCTGCCGGAGGCTGCGCCATTCGCCTCTAACCTGTGGACGCGCCGCAGGCTTTTACCAAAACGCGTCCAGTCGCATAATACAACGTGCGCAAGCACAAGCACGCAAATGTTCAGTGACCTCAGTCAATCGCCGCTACGCAAGAATTTGCAGCGGTTGTTTCTGCTCAGAAATATCGTGATTGCCGCGCAGTGCCTTACCTTCGGCCTGGCATATTGGATACTTGAGATGAACCTGCCCTGGACCGAAATGGTTGCGGTAGCGGTTCTGCTCGCAGTCCTGAATCTCGCCACCTGGCTCCGCCTGCGCCGCAAGTGGCCGGTTTCAAGCGTTGAGTTTTTCGGGCAGCTCGTGATGGACGTATTCGCGTTGAGTGCCCTGCTGTATTTCAGCGGCGGCTCGACCAATCCATTCATCTCCCTTTATTTGTTACCGCTGACGATCGCAGCCGCCGCGCTCCCCTGGGCTTATACATGGGTAATGGCGGCGATCACAATAAGCTGCTATACGCTGCTGCTATTTTATTATGTACCGCTTCCGCATGACCATGACGAGCACGGCAGCGAATTTATTATGCACGTGTCCGGAATGTGGCTGGCATTCGTATTAAGCACTGTATTAATCGCCTGGTTCGTTGTTAAGATGGGCATCTCGATCCGCGAGCGGGACAAGGATCTGGCGTTGGCGCGGGAGCAGGCGTTACGCAATGAGCAGATTATCGCACTGGGAACGTTGGCCGCAGGCGCCGCGCATGAACTCGGTACGCCACTGGCAACGATGGCGGTGGTAACGGGGGAGCTGCAGCACGAACATACCGAAAACAGCGAATTCCAGAATAACATTAGAATACTGCGTGATCAGATCAGCCATTGCAAGCGCACACTGACGCAACTGCTGGCGGATGCGGGGCAAGCGCGGGCGGAGGACGTCAGCGGTCAGGCCGTGGATAGTTTTCTGCGCCAGGTGCTGGACAAATGGCAACTGATGCGGCCCTCTGTGAAGTTCACCTACCAGGCCAGCGGCGTGGAGCCTCCGCCCCAGATTCTGAATACGCAATTGCTGAGCCAGTCGATTCTCAACCTGTTGAATAACGCCGCCGACGCGTCCCTGCAACATATAGAGGTAGAGGTTAAGTGGAATCATCACGAGTTACATCTCCAAATTCTCGACCATGGTGAAGGCCTGAGCGGGGAAGCCGTCCAGCGTGCGGGACAAGCTTTCTTCACCACCAAGCCGGGAGGGCAGGGTTTCGGAATCGGCCTGTTCCTGGCAAATGCAAATATTGAACGTTTCGGCGGCAGCGTACGCCTGATGAATCGAGAAGGTAGGGATGGCGGCGCGTGCACCGAAGTAATATTACCCCTGATACAACAATCGATATGACAGCGCAACCTGGAATGGAAGTGGATGACCGCCCCACCCTGCTGGTGGTGGATGATGACGTGACGTTTTGTACGGTACTTGCGAATGCAATGACTAAGAGGGGGTTTAACGTTTCGTGCGCACAAACGGTCGAACAGGCATTGGAAGCCGCAGAAGCCTGCACGCCCGAGTTTGCCGTAATCGATCTAAGGCTGCCTGGTGTTTCGGGATTGGCTCTGGTTGAAAAACTGCGGGCTCTCGATCCGGGCACACGCATTGTCATGTTGACAGGTTATGCCAGTATTGCGACGGCAGTGGAAGCGATCAAGCTCGGTGCCACGCATTACCTGGCGAAACCGGTTGACGTTGACGAAATCATGATAGCGTTTGAACGTACTTCCGGGGATGCGGACGTCAAAATCAGCGCACATCCGCTATCGGTGGGCCGGCTCGAGTGGGAGTACATCCAGCGGGTGTTAAACGAGAATAAAGGCAACGTTTCGGTAACGGCGAGAGTGCTGAACATGCATCGGCGCACCTTGCAGCGCAAGCTCACCAAATACCCTGCGAAGACCTAAGATTTCTTCTCTAGTCAGGTTATCGGGTCAATCGTGCCGTGATCCGGATATCGGGTCCCACCATGCGCGTGTCTTCAATCAAGAGCGCGCGCTTCGCTTCCAGATCGGCTAGTTCAGGCAGCTTCAGCATGCCGCAGGCTGCGTCGCCAATCAGATAGGGCGCGAGATAAATCACAAGTTCATCGACCAGCCCGGCGGCTACAAGCGCGCCATTCAATCGCGACCCGGCTTCTACCAGAACTTCATTTATTTCGAACTCGGCCAGTTTGCGCATCATTGCAGCCAGATCGACCTGACCGTTTTCGCCAGGCAACACGATCACTCGCGCCCCCACTTCGCGCAATGCACCGATTGTCCCCTCGCTCGCGGCCGCGGTAAAGATCAGCTCGCCGTCACCTCGCAGCAACTTTGCATCCACCGGAATTTCGAGGCGGCTATCTACCACCACTCTTAGTGGCTGCCTTGCGGTCTCCAAGTGGCGAACCGTGAGCCGGGGATTGTCCGCCAGTACACTGCCGACCCCGGTCAATATCGCGCAGGAACGTGCCCGCAACCTGTGCCCGTCGCAACGCGCCGCTTCGCTTGTGATCCATTGACTGGTGCCATTATTGAGAGCGGTCTTGCCGTCGAGACTCGCCGCAATTTTCGCTCTCACCCACGGGCGCTCGCGCGACATGCGGGCAATGAACCCGATATTGAGGGCCCGGGCTTCGTTGGCCATGAGACCGGTTTGCACTTCTATCCCGGCCGCCTGGAGCTTGGCGCAACCTCCGCCTGAGACGAGGGGGTTTGGGTCTTCCATTGCCGCCACGAGCCTGGCAATGCCTGCTTTTATCAGCGCATCCGTGCACGGCGGGGTTCGTCCATGATGGCTGCATGGCTCGAGCGTAACGTAAGCGGTCGCGCCGCGAGCCGCATCTCCGGCCGCGGCGAGCGCGTTTATCTCCGCGTGAGGGGCCCCGGCCCGTTCGTGCCAGCCTTCGCCAAGTACCCGGCCGTCGCGGACCAGAACGCAGCCCACGCGCGGGTTGGGGCTGGTGCTGTAGAGACCCTTGTGGGCCAGCCGCAAGGCTTGGGCCATATACGCATAATCGCTCGCGCTGAACATGGGCAACCCCCAAATTAGGGCATCATCGCAGCCCCTGCCTAATTTCCCCGCCCTGCTAGTTCTTCATTATGGAGCTAATCGCCCTAATCCGTCCTCCTGGCGGAAGAAATTATGGCCAAGATGAGGCCTAGGACTTTTTTGGTTCCTTACTTCGCTGCGGGCGTTGCAGCTCTTTGATGACGCTATGAAAATCATGGGCGTCCTGGAAGCTTCGATAAACCGACGCAAAGCGAATATAAGCGACTTTATCCAGCCTGTAGAGTTCCTCCATCACCATTTCACCAATTTTGCGTGAAGGAATTTCCCGTTCACCGAGGCTCAGGAGTTTTTGCACGATGCGATCTATTGCCGCATCCACGTCGCCGGTGGGCACGGGACGCTTATGCAGCGCACGCATGAAGCTTGTGAGTAATTTCTCGCGGTCGAACTCAGCGCGGTTGCCGTCCTGTTTTACCACCTGCGGCATCCGCAGCTCGACCGTCTCGTAGGTGGTGAACCGTTTGTCGCATGTCAGGCAGCGGCGGCGGCGGCGTATCCTGTCGCCTTCCTCGCTCGCGCGCGAATCTATTACGCTCGTGTCATCGGCATTGCAAAAGGGACATTTCATCCGTCAGACGCCCGAAAATGGGGAGCGTGAACCGGTTACGCGGGGATTTAGCCTTGCGCAGCCTTCTTGTTCTGAGGAACACCCATCGCGCTGTTGCCCGATACGCATCAACGCTGATAGACGGGAAACCTGGCGCACAGAGTCCTTGCCTGCTGGGCAACATGCGAAAGAACCGCAGTATCGGTTGGCGCGTCGAGGACATCGGCAATCATATTCGCCAGCTGTTCCGCTTCGAGTTCCTTGAAGCCGCGGGTGGTCATGGCGGGCGAGCCTATGCGAATACCGCTGGTGACGAAGGGCTTCTGGGGATCGTTCGGTATGGCATTTTTGTTGACGGTGATATGCGCCAGCTCCAGCGATTCGGCGGCCTGCTTGCCGGTGATATCCTTGGCGCGCAAGTCGACCAGAAACATGTGGCAGTCCGTGCGTCCGGAGACGATACGTAAGCCGCGCTCCTGCAACACCTTGGCCATTACGCGGGCGTTGTCAATCACCTGCTCCTGATAATCCCGGAACGCTGTGCTCGCCGCCTCCTTGAAGGCCACAGCCTTGGCTGCGATCACATGCATCAGCGGACCCCCTTGCGTTTGCGGAAATATTGCAGAATTAAGGGCTTTTTCATGCTCCGGCTTGGCCAAGATGACGCCGCCGCGCGGACCGCGTAGCGTCTTGTGAGTCGTACTGGTGACGAAATCGGCGATACCGACCGGATTGGGATAAAATCCTGCCGCCACAAGGCCTGCGTAATGTGCCATGTCTACGAATAAGTAAGCGCCCACTTCATCCGCGATCTTGCGAAAGCGTTTCCAGTCTATCACTAGTGAATAGGCAGAGGCGCCGGCAACAATCATTTTAGGCTTGTGCTCGCGCGCCAGATGCGCGACTTCGTCGTAATCCAGCTCTTCGTTCTCTGGCTTTAACCCATACGACACCGCATTGAAGATTTTGCCGCTGAGGTTGACTGAAGCGCCGTGGGTTAAATGCCCCCCATGTGCGAGCGACATGCCCAGAAAGGTGTCCCCGGGCTGGAGCGCTGTCAAATATACGGCGGCGTTGGCTTGGGACCCGGAATGCGGCTGAACGTTCACGTACTCCGCGTCGAACAGTGCTTTTAACCGCTCTATCGCCAACTGCTCCACAACATCCACATATTCGCAACCGCCATAGTAGCGCTTGCCTGGATAGCCCTCGGCATATTTATTCGTCAGAACCGAACCCTGCGCCTGCATTACCGCCGGACTGGCATAGTTCTCAGACGCTATCAGCTCGATATATTCTTCCTGACGTTGCACTTCGCCCTTCACTGCCTGCCACAAATCCGGGTCGACGTTTTCGAGCGTATGTTTTGAGGCCCACATATTAGTTCAATCCTCTGATATTTTTGGAAACTTTATTACCTGTATAGCGATAGAATTACGGCCGGATCGATCTGAGCCTGGCTATGGAAATGCAAGCATGGCCGCGTGCTCAATGCCTGCTTCCTTGTTCCTCTTCGGCAGAAACTGGCGCCAGATCAAATCAAACACCCAGATTCCCGACTACACATCCAGATTCCTGACCCCCAGCGCATTGTTCTCGATGAACGCTCGGCGAGGCTCGACCACATCGCCCATTAGGGTGGTGAAAATTTCGTCCGCGGCGATGCTGTCCTCGATCTGAGCCCTGAGCAGGCGCCGGCTCTTTGGGTCCATGGTGGTTTCCCATAATTGAGCTGGATTCATTTCGCCCAGGCCCTTGTAGCGTTGCGTGCCGATACCTTTTTTTACCTCCTGCAGCAGCCAGTCTAGCGCCGGCTTGAAATCGCTGACGAGCTGTTTCTGGTCGCCACGCTTGATGTATGCAGAGGGTCCCATTAAGCCGTCCAGGACCTGCGCGGTTTGTCTTATTTGCTGATAGTCCCCGCTTTCCAGGAAATCCTGGTCTAAATAGCTTGCACGGGCATTACCATGATGCATGCGCGAAATCTTGAGCCGATACCCCTCCGTGGCGGCATCATACTCCGGTATGACACCCACCGGCTTTACCTCTGCGGCAAGCCGGGCTGCACTTTCGACAGCACGCGCTTCGCTGCTTAAATCGACATTTGGATCGCGCAGCAGCGCATGCATCACCTGGCTGTCAATTAGAGAGCTCATGCGCTCGATCACGGCTTCCGCCAATAGATACTCGTTGGCAAGTTTTTCAAGGGTCTCTCCCTTGAGGGGGGGCCTGTCTTCATGTGTATACAGTTCCGCATCGGTCAACGCCAAGCCGAGAAGGTATTGCTTTAGCTCGTGATCATCCTTTACGTAGCGTTCCTGTTTGCCATGCTTGATCTTATACAAGGGGGGCTGGGCAATGTAGATATGTCCGCGTTCCAGCAATTCGGGCATTTGCCGGTAAAAAAAGGTGAGCAGCAGCGTGCGTATGTGGGAGCCATCGACGTCCGCGTCGGTCATGATAATAATGCGGTGGTAGCGCAGCTTGTCCGGATTGTATTCGTCCTTCCCGATGCCGGTGCCAAGCGCTGTGATCAGCGAGACAATCTCCTGGGATGAGATCAGTTTATCGAAACGGGCTTTTTCCACATTCAGTATTTTTCCCTTCAAGGGCATGATCGCCTGGAATTTGCGATCCCTGCCCTGTTTGGCCGAGCCCCCGGCTGAATCACCCTCCACCAGATAAAGCTCGCACAGGGCGGGGTCTTTCTCCTGGCAGTCCGCCAGTTTTCCAGGCAATCCCATTCCATCCAGCACGCCCTTGCGGCGCGTCAACTCCCGCGCTTTCCGCGCCGCTTCTCGCGCCCTTGCCGCGTCGATGATCTTTCCGCAGATGGTTTTGGCATCCAGCGGATTCTCCAGCAGAAACTCCGCCAGTTTCATCGCTACGATTTCCTCCACGGCCGGACGTACTTCCGAGGAAACGAGCTTTTCCTTGGTCTGGGATGAAAATTTTGGTTCGAATAACTTCACTGACAAAACGCAAGAGAGGCCTTCGCGCATGTCATCACCCGAGGTTTCAATCCGGGCTTTTTTTGCCAGGTCATTCTTTTCAATATAGTTGTTGAGGGTTCGCGTCATGGCCGCGCGCAAACCAGTCAAGTGCGTCCCACCATCCTTCTGCGGTATGTTGTTTGTGAAGCACAAAACCTGTTCGGAATAACTGTCGTTCCACTGCATCGACACTTCCACCACGATGTGGTCTTTCTCCCCGGATGCATAAAAGATTTTTGGATGCAGAACCGACTTTGCGCGGTTGATATATTCGACAAAACTTTTTACTCCGCCAACGAAAGCAAACGTCTCTTCTTTGGCGTTGCGCTGATCAATCAGATGAATTTTTACGCCGTTGTTGAGAAACGAGAGTTCGCGCAAACGCTTCGCGAATATGTCATAGTGATATTCGATATCGCCGAATATCTCCTTGCTGGCAAGAAAATGTACTTCGGTGCCCCGCCGCTCTGTTTTGCTGGTGACCGCCAGAGGTGCAACGGGAACCCCCATGCGGAACTCGATCTGATGAACTAGTCCATCCCGGCGGATGGTAAGACGCAACCATTCCGAGAGGGCATTGACCACGGATACGCCGACTCCGTGCAGTCCGCCCGACACCTTGTAGGAATTGTCGTCGAACTTGCCGCCGGCATGAAGTTCCGTCATGACGATTTCAGCCGCAGAGCGCTTCAGTTCGTCGTCCTGCTTGATCCCCGTGGGAATGCCGCGCCCATTATCCTGCACCGTTACGGAATTATCCGGATGAATAATGACGGTAATTTCATTGCAATAACCCGCCAGCGCTTCGTCAATCGCATTGTCCACTACCTCGAACACCATGTGATGCAATCCGGTGCCGTCACTGGTATCGCCAATGTACATACCGGGCCGTTTGCGTACCGCGTCGAGACCTTTCAGGATCTTGATGCTGTCGGATCCGTAATCCGCGGAACTTTCACTTTTCTGCTGCCTGGAACGGTCTTTGTCTATCATTATTGATGTCTTTAAGTTTCACGTGAAACGCAATTGTTTGGATTTGCTTCTTCCCCGCCCACAAACTTTTCAAACCTTTTTTCGGCGGCCTACGTAGCCTAAAACAGTGATAGCCTGGATCAGTGCTAAATCCTCATCGGCATAACGACGTATTTGAAATTTTCTTCGCCGGGAATGACAATGAGCGCGCTGCTGTTGGCATCCCCAAAAGAACATTGTACCGTTTCACTGCTCAGGTGGTTCAACACATCCAGCAGATAGGTGATGTTGAAGCCGATATCAAGCGCTTCGCCATCGTACTGAATCTCCAGCTCTTCCTCCGCTTCTTCCTGCTCGCTGTTTGTACAGACGATGCGGAGGTTACCCGTCGTCAGTATCAGCCGCACGCCACGAAACTTTTCATTGGATAAAATCGACGCCCTCTGGAGCGTCTGCAAAAGCAACAAGCGGTTGATGTCGAACTGTTTCTGGTAGCCTGAGGGAATCACTCGGTTGTAGTCGGGAAACTTTCCGTCGATCACTTTGGACACGAGGACCACATTTGAAAAGGCAAAACGAACCTGATTCTGCAGAATCTCCACGACCACCGGTTCCTCGCTGTCGGCAAGCAGCCTGGCGAGCTCCAATACCACCTTGCGCGGCAATATGACTTCGTTTTTCTCCTGATGCGTTTCCAGCATCATGAAAGCGAATGCCAGTCGATGCCCGTCGGTCGCGACGACCCTCAGACAGTTGTCTTCCATCAGCAACAGCAACCCATTGAGATAATACCGAATGTCCTGTTGCGCCATTGCGTATTGCACCATCGACAATAGGTGCTTAAGTTCGCGCTGCTGCAAGGTTATTCTTGCCTGGGGCTCCTTGCTTTCCGGAAAACGGGGGAAATCTTCCGCAGGCAGGGTTTGTAAATTAAACCGGCTTTTACCCGCTTTCGCCTGGAGCCTGTTTTCGCCAGCTTCAAGGGTCACTTGAGCCTGTTCAGGGAGCGCGCGCAATATATCCTGCAGTTTTTTTGCCCCCACCGTAACCGAATATGCGTCCCCCGCCGCGCTGCCATCTTTTGCCGATGTGGTGATCTGGATTTCCAGATCAGTGGCAATGAATGAAATATTTTCGCTCTTTAATTCTATAAACACATTGGACAGTATGGGCAAGGTGTGGCGACGCTCGACAATGCCGGTCACAGTTTGCAGCGGCTTTAGCAAGGTATCCCTATCGGCTTGTATAAGTTTCATTATTTAAATCCGAAATAATCGTTAATAGAAGCCGGCAAAGTCCGGTACAAATAATATTTTCTTTTTTGTTTCAAAAAATTAATTATTTTTTGGTCTCTGTATAGATGAGGTATTGCCTGTGGACATTTTGGGGACGAAATTGCACGACGACGAAAACACCGAGTTATCCCCAAATCATCCCTGTCATTACACCATGGCTATCAACCGCGCAGAATGTGCAGCAAGGTGTTGAAGTCCCGATTGATAGCTGGATCGGAAGCGCGTAGTTCAGCAATCTTGCGGTAGCCGTGCAGTACCGTGGTGTGATCTCTACTGCCAAATGCTTCGCCGATGTCGGGCAGACTGAGCGGTGTGAGCTCTTTGGAGATGGCCATGGCCATTTGCCGGGGTCGGGCGACAATGCGAGAGCGCTTCTTAGAGTACATTTCCGCGACCTTGATTTTATAGTAGTCCGCCACGGTCTTCTGGATATTTTCTATGGAAATCTGACGGTTCTGTACGGCGAGCAAATCTTTCAGGGCTTCCCTCGCCAAATCCAGCGATAGTGAATGCCCGGTAAAGCGTGAATATGCGAGTACCCGTTTGAGCGCGCCTTCCAGTTCGCGTACGTTGGACCGGATATGTTTGGCGATGAAGAATGCCACGTGTTCATCAAGAACAATGTTTTCCAGAAGCGCCTTCTTTAGCAGAATGGCGACACGCATTTCCAGTTCCGGAGGCTCGACCGCTACGGTCAACCCCCAGCCAAAACGTGAAATCAACCGTTCTTCCATACCCGAGATTTCCTTCGGGTACGAATCGCAGGTAATGATCACCTGCTTATGTGCTTCGATGAGCGCGTTGAAGGCGTAGAAAAACTCTTCCTGGGTGCGGTTCTTGCCGCCAAAAAACTGTATGTCATCGATCAACAGAAGATCAAGGGAATGATAGTACCGTTTAAACTCGTCGAATGCTTTATGTTGGTAAGCCCTCACTACGTCTGAAACGTACTGTTCTGCGTGGATATATCGGACTTTGGCAGCGCTATTGTGCTCCAGCACACTATTCCCGATCGCTTGAATCAAGTGGGTTTTTCCCAGACCAACGCCGCCATAAATAAAGAAGGGGTTGTAGGCAACACCAGGGCGTTCCGCCACTTGAATTGCGCCGGCTCGCGCCAGTTGATTCGCTTTGCCCGTAACGAAGCTATTGAAGGTAAAGGCTGGATTCAACCGGCTGGGGTTTTTCTCATGTTTTTCTTTCGGATCTTTTGTTTTTTGCGCTGCCACCGCGGACGTATCAAAAGTGGCAGGGGCTTCGCTTTGCACCGTCAGTGCACCTTTTGCCACAGGCTCGGCTGACTTCGTAGAAACCTGATCGGCAAGCTTCAATCGAAAATGAACGCTGCAGGAAAAATACTCCTCCGCCATTTGTTCAATACGCGATACAAAGTTGTCCTTTACCCATTGCATGACGAAACGGTTGGGTGCGACAAGAACAGGCTCGAAAGCGTTATGCGATGATTCCAGGGAAAGAGGTTTTATCCATGTATTGAACTGCTGGGCGCTCAACTCCTTCTCAAAATGTTCAAGGCAGGAAAGCCAGAAAGTATCTACTGCAGGCATGATCGTGGTGGCTGATTAGGAGAATGGGACGGAGATTCGGCCGCGCGGGGAACATATTCTAGACCGTTCCCGATGACTTATCCACAGGGGCGGGAAAAAATATCGGTTGACATCAACCTTTGCAAAAGTTGTAATGACGAGTTTTATTTACGAGGCATAGGGGAAGACGATGAAACGTACTTATCAACCATCTGTGACGCGAAGAAAGCGGACCCATGGTTTTCGGGTTCGCATGAAAACTTCCGGCGGAGCGGCGGTTATTCGGGCTCGCCGGGCCAAGGGGCGGATTCGCCTTGGGGTCTAACGCAACCCGAATTATTGGGGAGTTTCACTATTCGCTTTCCAAAAACCCACCGTTTGCACAAAGCAGAAGAGTTCTCCTCGGTCATTAGATTCAGATGTTCTGCAAGTAGCGAGTTTCTTCAGATCTTCGCTAAACCCAATAACCTTTCGCACTACAGGCTGGGATTGGTGGTCGCGGGCAAAGTTGAGCGACTGGCAGTAAATCGCAACCGGGTGAAACGCGTGCTGCGGGAAGCGTTTCGCGCGCGGCAACGGGACTTGACCGGGCTCGACATCGTGGTTCGTTTGCGTAGCCACGTGAGCCACGGCAATTCGTTGCGCATGGCGGGAGAAGCAGAACGGCTCATGGTTCAATTGCAGCGATGTCGCGGATAATTATCGGTCTGATCAAGTTTTATCAGTATTGCCTGAGCCCGTTTTTTGGGCCATCTTGCCGCTTCAGTCCGTCCTGTTCACACTATGCATGCGAGGCGTTCGCCAGACATGGCGTGATGCGCGGGGTGTTACTGAGCGTGTGGAGGATAATGCGTTGCAATCCGTGGAACCGGGGTGGACATGACCCTGTACCATAGGAGCAGCTGTCAGGCCTCAAACAACTTCGTTACGTTCAGGCGTATCGTCAAAAATAAATTCGCGATACATGATGGATACACAAAAATTCGTACTTTTTTTAATCTTTTCCACCTCAATGTTGTTTCTTTGGGATGCGTGGCAGAAAGAACAACGCCCTCCGACTTCCCCCCCCGCGATCCACGGGTCGGCTAACCAGCCAACAGCAGGCTCGCAGGTCGAAACGCCCGTTCCAGGGGACAAGCTGGTTGCAACTCAGCCAGGTCAGAGCGAAGTCGCGGCAGATAGCGCGACGCCCGTCAGTCGGTCGGGCAAGCTGGAGCCCGGGGAGAAAATCCTTGTCAAAACTGACATGGTGATAGCGGAAATCAATACCGCGGGGGGGGATCTTCGCCGCCTCGAGTTGCTGCATCATCCAGACAAGGAGGACAAAAGCAAGCCATTTGCCCTGCTGCAAAGTCAGGGCGACCACATCTATGTGGCTCAATCTGGGTTGATAGGAGAAGGTCTACCCAGCCACAAGACGCGCTATGCGACGGAGCAGGCATCGTATGAGCTGGCGCCGGCCCAGGACAAAATCGAGATACGGCTCGCGGCGCCTGAAAGTGACGGGGTGCGCGTAACCAAGGTTTATACATTTCACCGCGGAAGCTATCTGATCGACGTCAGCTTTGAAGTTTCCAATGAGCGCGCCGCGGCCATCCAGCCGTTCTCGTATTTTCAAATGCTACGCGACGCCCAGCCCCCAGTGGGTTCGGTTTTCATGATCCCCACCTATACCGGCGCCGCGCTTTTCACGGAGCAGGAAAAATTCAAGAAAATCGAATTTTCCGCACTTGACAAAGGTAACGCATCGTATCCGAAGAATGCCGACAATGGCTGGATTGCGATGCTGCAGCATTATTTCCTCACCGCTTGGCTGCCCAAGGATAAATCGGCGCGTGAATACTATGCGAAGCGTTTGGGTGAAAATGAATATACCGCCGGGGTGATCGTGCCGGTGGGTGTGGTTGAGCCGGGGAGCACTGCCAGGATAACCGTCCCGTTGTATGCAGGTCCGGAAGAGCAGAGCAAGCTGGCCTCCATCGCGCCGGGGCTTGATCTAACGGTGGATTATGGCTGGCTGACGGTAATTGGAGCACCATTGTTCTGGTTATTGTCGTTTTACCATTCCTGGACCGGAAACTGGGGAGTTGCCATCATTCTGTTGACGATGTCCGTCAAGCTGGCCTTTTTCCCATTGTCCGCAGCGGGATACAGGTCGATGGCGAAGTTGCGCTTGGTTACACCCAAGCTTCAGCGTTTGCGGGAGCAGCACGGCAATGACCGTCAACGCATGCATCAGGCCATGATGGATTTTTACAAGACCGAAAAAATCAACCCGATGGGCGGCTGTCTGCCCATTGTGGTTCAGATCCCGGTATTCATTTCCTTATATTGGGTGTTGCTGGCAAGCGTGGAGTTGCGTCACGCGCCGTTCGCGGCATGGATAGAAGATCTATCGTCGCCCGATCCTTATTTTGTGCTACCGGTGCTGATGGGCATATCCATGTTTGTGCAGTCGAAGCTTAGTCCGCCCGCGGCTGACCCCATCCAGGCCAAGGTGATGCAGATTATGCCTTTTGCCTTCAGCGTGTTCTTTTTCTTCTTTCCTGCTGGCCTGGTGCTGTATTCCCTGGTGAATAACGTGCTTTCGATTGCTCAGCAGTGGCAAATCACCCGCATGATAGAGGGCGCCGCGGTTGCTGCGGGTAAAAAGAAAACCGGCTGAAATGCTGGACCCACTTCGCTTCATGGCGATAAACCCGCGGGGGAGCGCCTGACGTGCTCCCGAAGGATTGCCATCTTGGATGACTCACTCAATTACCGGGACGGGAAATTCTGACATTATTGCCGCGATCGCCACTCCACCGGGGAAGGGCGGCATCGGGGTGGTTCGCGTTTCAGGCAGAAGTCTCGAATTGCTCGCGCGGAAAGTCGCGGGCTCCCTACCCCAGTCGCGTCAAGCAAGGCTAAGTAAATTTGTCGACGAAGCCGGTCTCGTCATTGACCAGGGAATTGTGCTTTATTTTCCTGCACCTCATTCCTATACCGGGGAAGATGTGCTGGAACTGCAAGGGCACGGCGGCCCCGCGGTAATGAATCTGCTATTGTCCAGCTGCCTCTCGGCTGGTGCCCGTCTGGCGCAGCCGGGTGAATTCACGTTACGCGCGTTCCTCAACAACAAACTCGATCTTGCCCAAGCCGAGAGTGTGGTTGACATAATCAATGCCAGCACCGGTGACGCCGCACGTTGTGCGATGCGATCGCTCCAAGGTGAATTTTCTCGTGCTATTCGCGACCTGGTGGAAGCGCTTATTACCCTGCGGATACTTGTCGAGGCATCTCTGGATTTCCCCGAAGAGGAAATAGAGTTTGTGGGAGGTGGGGACGTCACGGACAAACTGGAAGCTATACGGACGCAGCTTGAGGGAGTGCTCATGTCAGCGACCCAGGGGAGCCTGCTGCGGGAAGGCATACGGGTGGTCCTTGTTGGCCAGCCCAATGTCGGGAAATCAAGCCTCTTGAACCAGCTGACTGGAGAGGAAACGGCCATTGTCACGGAAATACCCGGTACCACGCGCGACGCTATTCGCGAGACTATCGAAATTGAGGGAATTCCGATACATGTGGTCGATACGGCGGGGTTAAGAGACACTCAGGATGCTGTCGAAAAGATTGGCATGGCCCGCACACGCGACGCGGTGGGCAAGGCAAACCTTATACTGCTCGTAGTGGACAGCCGGTGCGGTATTGCCGCGGAAGATAGGCAAATACTCCAGGAACTCCCCGTTACACTCCCGTTCATACATGTTTATAACAAGATAGACCTCCTTACGGCGCCGGGCAGTGTCGAAGCGCCGGAAGGAGGTTCGGCAGTTTATGTCTCCGCGAAGACCGGCTCGGGGGTGGATGTGCTGCGGAGAAAACTCCTTGAAATGGCCGGGTGGCGGACGTACGCGTCGGGGGAAGGCATGTTCATGGCGCGTCAGCGTCACCTGCACGCTTTGACGCAAGCGCGCGCACATCTTAAAGATGCTGCCGTCCTCGCAGCAAACGCCGCTCCGCTCGAACTGCTGGCGGAGGAGCTGAGGATGGCGCAGAAAACGCTTTCTTCCATTACGGGGGAGTTTAACGCCGACGATCTGCTGGGGGAGATATTTTCCCGATTCTGCATCGGCAAGTAAGGGCGGCATGCCCCGTCCCGTTGAGCTGCGCCGGCCGGCAACTCTTAATAAATCGCTGTATGGGTCAGAACGCGGATCCGGTGTTTATTGATGCCAATGTAAATTGTTTCACGTGAAACATTCGATAGCGGCATCTGCCGATCGAGTAAGTTATATAGCGAATACCTGTTTCGTACACAAGCCCGGCTGCGCGTTGCGCCTCGCCGCTCTTACCCCCACCGCCGTTTTGCCGTAGAATCCCGCCTTTCAACCATACGGCCGTACCGTCCAGTTCAGGGTGACTTATTCTGATCATTTTGATGTAATCATAATTGGTGGCGGCCACGCTGGCACCGAGGCAGCCCTTGCGGCTGCGCGAATGGGGCAAAAAACCCTATTGCTCACCCAGAATATCGAAACGCTCGGGCAGATGTCATGCAATCCCTCGATCGGAGGCATTGGCAAAGGTCATCTCGTCAAAGAGGTGGATGCCCTCGGGGGCGCGATGGCCGCCGCCGCCGATGAGGCGGGTATCCAGTTCCGTATATTGAATTCCCGCAAAGGGCCCGCGGTCCGCGCGACGCGCGCGCAGGCCGATCGTGTGCTTTACCGCCAGGCAATCCGCCGTCGTCTGGAGAACCAGCCAAACCTCTGGCTCTTCCAGCAATCGGTGGATGATCTCGTGCTTGAAGGCGGTCGTGTCTCAGGGGTCGTTACGCAGTTGGGAATAATATTCCGAGCAAGCGCAGTGGTCCTCACCGCCGGCACGTTCTTGGCGGGGCTGGCACATGTCGGGTCGGCGAATTTCCAGGCGGGCCGGGCCGGCGACCCGCCTTCCCTTAGCCTGGCCGCGCGATTGCGCGAAATGAAATTGCCGGTGGGGAGGTTGAAGACAGGCACGCCCCCGCGCATTGATGGCCGCAGCATCGATTACTCCGTGGTAACCGAACAGCCGGGTGATACGCCGCTCCCGGTGTTTTCCTTCATGGGCAGTGCTGCACAACATCCGCGTCAACTGCCTTGCTGGATTACTCACACCAACAACCGCACGCACGACGTTATCCGCAAGGGTTTGGATCGTTCACCGCTGTTTAGCGGGGTAATTGAAGGCATTGGCCCACGTTATTGCCCCTCGATCGAGGATAAGGTGGTGCGTTTTTCTGCCAAGGATTCGCACCAAATCTTCCTGGAACCGGAAGGCCTCGATACACATGAAGTGTATCCTAATGGAATCTCTACCAGCCTGCCGTTCGATATGCAGGTTGAGCTGGTGCGTTCCATCAGGGGGCTTGAGAACGCGCACATCACGCGGCCGGGCTATGCCATTGAATACGACTATTTCGATCCGCGCGGCCTCAAAAGCTCGCTGGAGACCAAGACGATCGAGGGGTTGTTTTTCGCGGGGCAGATTAACGGCACAACCGGATATGAAGAGGCTGCTGCTCAGGGTCTGCTGGCGGGCATAAATGCGGCGCTCAAGACCCAGGAGCGGGACGCATGGTGCCCGCGCCGGGACCAAGCTTATCTTGGCGTCTTGGTAGACGATCTCATCACGCTTGGTGTGACTGAGCCTTATCGCATGTTCACCAGTCGCGCGGAGTATCGGTTACAGCTTCGCGAAGACAATGCCGATTTGAGGCTGACCGAAGCGGGACGCAGACTCGGCGTGGTCAGTGACTTGCGTTGGGCCGCATTCGAAGCCAAACGGGAGGCCATCGCCCGGGAGCAGGATAGATTGAAAGGCGTCTGGCTCAACCCGAAAACCCATGCGCGTCTCGCTCCGACGGTGGATATAGCGCAGGTGCTAGGCACGACTATCGAGCGCGAATATTCGTTGCATGAGCTGCTACGCCGTCCTGGCGTCTCCTATGCCGGTTTAATGACGCTTTCGGGAGCAGGCGAGCCGGTTGCCGATCCAATGGTTGCAGAACAAATTGAAATCCAGGCGAAGTACCATGGTTATATTGAACGGCAGAAGGACGAAGTGACGCGCAACGCTCAATATGAAAATCTCCGTTTGCCGGGAGACCTGGATTATCGGACGGTAAGCGGTCTTTCAACGGAAGCTCAGCAAAAACTGAATCAGCATAAGCCGGAAACCGCAGGCCAGGCAGCAAGGATTTCAGGCATCACCCCCGCGGCAATCTCTTTATTGCTGGTGCACGTAAAGCGTGGTTTTTCCCGCCAGACTACTGAAAAGCAGGCATGAACCTGACAGCACGGCTTGCTGGCGGAATAGCAGAACTGGGGGTTGCAATCCCGCCGGAAACCCAAACCCGGCTTTTGCAATATCTTGCGCTGGTTCAAAAATGGAACCGGGTGCATAACCTCACCGCCGTGCGTGAGCCGGAAACCATGCTGGTTCGACACGTGCTCGACAGCCTGTCGATCCTGCCGCATGTCAGGGGACCGAGGGTGGCGGACGTTGGCAGTGGCGCGGGTTTACCCGGCATCCCTCTGGCGCTGGCACGGCCGGATTGGCACGTGGTGCTGATCGAAAGCATTCATAAAAAAGCCGTATTTCTGCAACAGGCGCGGATAGAATTGAAACTGGAAAATGTCGAGGTGGCGGCGGTACGGGTCGAGCAGTGTCACCCCCCCACCGGCTTCGATTCCGTTGTTTCTCGTGCTTTTTCCGACTTGGCGGACTTTGTCAGACTGGCTGGGCATTTGTGCGCGGATGGAGAAAGGGGCGGCAGGCTCTTGGCGATGAAGGGCTTGTATCCGCACGAGGAACTGGCTCAGTTGCCGGGCCAGTTCTCGGTGGAGAAAATATTATCAGTTGCGGTTCCTGGCCTCGAGTCAGAGCGGCATCTGGTCGTGATTAAGCGGGTTGAAGCAGAGTAAATGGCAGAGTGAATGGGTCAGCGGGGCAGTACTGCCCATCGCCCGTTCCGGCCCGCGTTGCCGTCTCTGGAGCGGATGCGATGACGAGAATTTTGGCAGTAACCAATCAAAAAGGCGGGGTGGGAAAAACCACCACCAGCGTTAATCTGGCCGCCAGCCTCGCAGCGGCCCGGCGGCGTGTCCTGTTGGTTGATCTGGACCCTCAGGGGAACGCGACCATGGGTAGCGGCGTAGACAAGCGCACGCTGCCCCATACCGTTTACCAAGTGTTGCTCGGGAGCCGGAGCGTGACCGAAGTGAGCGTGCATTCTACCAGTGGCAAA
This sequence comes from Nitrosospira sp. Nsp14, assembly GCF_900113575.1. Taxonomy (GTDB): domain Bacteria; phylum Pseudomonadota; class Gammaproteobacteria; order Burkholderiales; family Nitrosomonadaceae; genus Nitrosospira. The sequence goes on along the minus strand of NZ_FOPV01000010.1, from coordinate 1,579 downwards.
TACGATCTGGTCCCCGCCAACCGGGAGTTGGCTGGCGCTGAAATAGAGATGGTCGATCTGCCCCAGCGCGAGACGCGACTGAAAGAAGCTTTACGGGAAGTTGAACAAAATTATGATTTTATTCTCATCGATTGCCCGCCCGCCCTCAATCTATTGACGCTCAATGGGCTGTGCGCGGCATATGCGGTGATGATTCCTATGCAGTGCGAGTATTACGCGCTGGAGGGACTAAGCGACCTCGTCAATACCATCAAAAAGGTGCGTGCCAATTTGAATCCCGCTTTGGAGATCGAGGGATTGCTGCGCACGATGTTTGATCCACGCAACATTTTGGCTCAACAGGTATCGGATCAATTGCAGCAGCATTTTGGCGACAAGGTATACCGCACCGTTATCCCGCGCAACGTCCGCTTGGCGGAAGCTCCAAGTTTCGGCATTCCCGCGCTGTGTCATGACAAGTTATCCAAAGGCACTCAAGCCTATCTGGCGTTGGCGGGAGAAATGTTAAACAGATATTTTCCCAGTGAAGTCCCATTTCAGCGGGATCTGGACCGAACACTGGAAGCATAGGCGTAAGCAGGGAAGACAATGAAATCTAAGGGATTGGGCAGGGGGTTGGATGCATTGCTGGCGGCGAATGAAAACGTCAGGACAGCGGAGGCGCTGCGGAACCTGAAAATATCGCAGCTGCAACCGGGCAAGTACCAGCCACGCACGCGTATGGATAAAGAATCGTTGGCGGAGCTTGCGGAATCTATAAAAACCCAGGGAGTCATGCAGCCTGTCCTGGTCCGGCCTGTTTCACCTGGACGTTACGAAATCATCGCTGGGGAGAGACGCTGGCGGGCAGCGCAGCTTGCCGCACTTTCCGAAGTACCGGCGCTTGTTCGCGAAGTGCCTGACGAGGCTGTGCTGGCCATGTCTCTCATCGAGAATATTCAGCGTGAAGACCTGAACCCTTTAGAAGAAGCTCTTGGTATTCAACGTCTTATAAAAGAGTTTGGGATGACGCATGAAGCCGCGAGCCAAGCATTGGGCAGCTCGCGCAGCGCGGTTTCAAATCTTCTGCGGTTGCTTAATCTGCCGCCGCCCGTCCAGGAATTGCTGATGGAGGGAAAAATAGATATGGGGCATGGTCGCGCGTTGCTCTCGCTTCCCCCCGCAAAGCAAATAGAAATCGCCAATTTCGTGGCGCATAAGCAGCTGTCCGTGCGTGAAACCGAAAAGCTGGTATACCAGATCGAGCGGCCGGCGCCGAAGGTGAAACGGCCGCCCAAAAACGACCGTGACCTACTGAGTCTGCAGGAAGATGTTTCCGCTAAGCTCGGTGCGCAAGTTGTTATAAAACCGGGGAAAAAAGGTGCCGGGACGGTAGTCATCCACTACAGCAGCCTGGATCAGCTTGACGGGATATTGTCTCACTGGTAATTCGAATTGAAGCAGTGTTCTTCTCCGGCGCAGTCGAGGCGCTCGCTCCCCTCCCCCAAACTTCTTGACTTGGCTGATCTTCGCGGATAGTCTTTACAGGGTTGTGGGTATGTAAAGTATACGTAACATTGGTATTGGTATCGGTATTTCA
>NZ_FOPV01000022.1 GCF_900113575.1 Nitrosospira sp. Nsp14 | reverse complement strand
GCAAATGGGACGACGATCTCATGATCCAGCTCAAAAAGCCGAACGAGAATTCAACCCCGGCAATGGATCACTAAAAGAATCACCTGAAATTCTTCAGATCAAGCGGCTTCAACGTAAGTTGAAGCCGCTTTTTTTTACGGAAGAGATGGGAAAATTAGGTTGAAGCTGGCCGATAAGCCGGGTTCTGTCAAGGACAGTCATTCCTCTAGGCGCACGGTTACCCGTACGCTCAAGCAACCTACCCGCAGGCTCAGCGAGCAGCATCATTGCCTGCCTATTTGGTCTTGCTCCGGATGGAGGTTACCGCGTTTCACCGTAACTTAATACGCTCGTCTCTGTGGCCCTATTCCTCACCTTGCGGCGGCCGGCCGTTGACCGGCATCCTGCTCTGTGGAGCCCGGACTTTCCTCCCCCCGCCTCTCTTATCGAAAGGCAGGCGGCGACTGTCTAGCCAGCTTCAAGGAGGGATCATATCCCAACCCCAGGGTGAGAGCAAACTTCCCTCCCTTTACCGCCACATACCTGCATATACCCGGTCAGCTCGCCAAAAGGGCGGATTCTCCACGAGTCGTGGTATTCGAGTATGATTAGCTATTCGCTATCGGTAAATCTTATGAACATGCGCATGCTGCTCGTCTCGGGACTGATTCTCATCCTTGCGGGGTGCGCAGCACTCAACCAGGGCGACGCGCTCCGAATTTCCATAGCTGGAATGCAACCCCTGGAGGGTGAAGGTATGGAAGCGCGCTTTGCGGTACAACTTAGAATACAGAACCATAGTAACAAGCCTGTGGATTATGACGGCATCGCACTCGACCTGGATTTGCGCGGAATGAGCTTCGCGAGCGGGGTGAGCGATCAGAGCGGGACCATACCGGGCTTTGGGGAAACGGTCATCACGGTGCCCGTAACCGTTCCAGCGACGGCGATCTTACGGCAGGTGTTCCAAATAGCCACGAACGACCTTCCCAGCACCGAGACCAAGGTTGACTACCATCTGCGGGGCCGACTCGGCGGCCCCGGACTTGCTCTTGGCCACCGCTTCGATTCTACAGGTGAGGTGACATTGCCGGCGGCGGGACCAGGGGCGACACGCCCAGTACAATAACACTGCACAATGGCCGTGGCCGAGTCTCAGGAATGCGGCCCCCGAAAACTCGTGCGCTACGCTGATGGCTCAGCGCCGTAACGGGCGCGATATGCTTCGATCGCCGGCAGATTGTGCGCCAGCTCCGGTTCATTTCGTATGTATCTTACAATGTCGTCCAGACTGGCGATGCTTGCGACCTGAATCCTGTGGGAGTTATATACTTCTTGTATAGCCGACAGTTCGTCGCTCCCGCGTTCCATCCGATCAAGGGCAATGACAACCCCGCCCGGGGTAGCACGGGACGTCCGGATATAGCCAACCGCTTCCCCCACCGAAGTACCCGCGGAAATTACGTCGTCCACGATCAGCACCCGTCCGTGAAGCGGAGCACCCACAAGGTTACCGCCTTCCCCATGATCCTTTGTCTCCTTGCGATTAAAGCAGAAGGGGTAGTTGTACCCAAGCTCCGCGAGCGCAATTGACACCGTGCTGACCAAGGGAATGCCTTTGTAGGCGGGACCAAATAGCATATCGAACGGAAGCTGGGCAGCCAAAATGGCTTTGGCGTAAAATTGCCCAAGCTTTCTCAGCGCGTCGCCGTCGTTGAACAGTCCGGCATTAAAAAAATACGGCGAAAGTCGCCCTGCCTTGGTTTTGAATTCACCGAAGCAGAGCACGTCGCGGCTGATTGCAAACTTGATAAACTCTTGCCGGAAATCTGACATGATTATGACAAACCGGAAAAAAACAACGTGCGGATTATAACGCTTAATCTAAATGGCGTACGCTCTGCGGCGAGCAAGGGGTTTTTCAGGTGGTTGCCGCTGCAAGGAGCCGACATTGTATGTGTACAGGAGTTAAAAGCTCAGGCTGGGGATATAAAGGGCGAAATTGCCTCTCCGGACGGGTACCAGGGCTACTTTCACTGCGCTGAAAAGAGGGGTTACAGCGGTGTTGGCATCTACACGCGGCACCAACCGGACAATATCACGGAGGGAGTCGGCGTGCCGGAGATCGATGCCGAAGGTCGCTATTTGCGAACGGACTTCGGGTCTTTAAGCGTGATATCGATCTACTTTCCTTCCGGTTCCAGCGGCGAGCATCGGCAAGCGGCCAAGTTTTTTTTTATGGAGCGTTTTTTTCCCATGCTTAGGACGTTGGCGGACTGTGGCCGGGAAATTATCCTGTGTGGCGACTGGAATATTGCTCATAAGGAAATCGATCTGAAGAATTGGCGCTCGAACCAGAAAAACTCAGGTTTTCTACCTGAAGAGCGGACGTGGCTGAGCGATGTTTTTCAGGACCTTGGATTTGTAGATATATTCAGGCGCATCAATCAACAGCCTGAGCAATATACGTGGTGGTCCAACCGGGGTCAGGCGTGGGCAAAGAACGTGGGGTGGCGCATTGATTACCAGATTGCCACCCCAGGGATAGCCGCCAAGGCAACCGCGGTCTCTATTTACAAAACGGAACGCTTCTCTGATCATTCACCGCTCATTATCGATTATGACTACAATCTTTAATCCGATTCCCAGAAGGATTGAGTCATCACGCCCCGCATCTCTGAACAGTCTTCGGTGAGACGGCGGACAAAGCCTGTTCCTTCGAGTTGCGGCAAAATCGATACTCGCCGGGTCGCACTCCTTTATGTCATAGGTCAAGCTTTAATTTTGTAGGACGGGCGCCCGGGGGACAATCACCATCGCCGCGAACAACGCGCTCTGCGAAGGCATTTGCTCAGAGTTTCCTTCGCATGCGCTTGTAATAATAACTCGCGCGCCACCCGGGCTTTATTTTGCGTAATCATGTTATGAAATGGACTACAAAGTTTGCCCCGCGGATTGCTGAACCGGGAGTCTGCAATACAAGGGCATCATATTTCCCTTCGATAGGTTCTCCACTACATAGTGAACCACCCCTCTACAGGCCACCGCATCGCTGGTGTCCCGCCCGAATGACGGCGCCAAGATAATGTCGACGGCGCTGTCCGGCTGGCTTCATGCTTTCCGTATATATACGCACCCGCGTGTGCTGGGTATGTTATCGCTGGGCTTTTCCGCCGGATTACCATTGTTGCTAGTGATGGGCACCCTGTCCTTTTGGTTACGAGAAGCGGGCATCGATCGCTCGACTATCGGTCATTTAAGCTGGATTGGACTGGCTTATGGTATTAAATGGATGTGGTCCCCACTGGTAGATCGCCTGCGATTGCCGCTATTAACCCGGTTGCTGGGTCGGCGGCGTGCCTGGCTGCTGTTATCGCAGGTTATTATTGCAGCTGCCTTGGCAGGCATGGCTACGAACGATCCGGTCGAGAATCTAACCCATACCGTATTTTTTGCCCTGGCTGTGGCTTTCGCTTCGGCAACCCAGGATATTGCGCTGGACGCATACCGGATCGAAGCCGTCGCCCCGCGGCTTCAAGGAGCGATGGCCGCCACTTATCAAGCCGGCTATCGCATAGCGATGATCCTGGCCTCCGCTGGAGCACTATGGATCGCCGCGGCCGTCGATCCCTCGCCAGCAACCTACGATTATGCGCCCTGGCGTACCGCCTACTTCGCCATGGCAGTGTGTATGGCAGTAGGGATTATTACCACGCTCATCATCCGCGAACCGGAGGTTCCGGTTAGCCGCCTGATCTCGGAAAATGAAAATCGCGCCATGGAAGCCATTGCCCACTGGAATCTCGGCGCTCGGATCACGCAACTGCTAGCCTGGCTGTATGGCGCGGTGGTAGCTCCTTTTCGGGACTTTATCGTGCGTCATGGTGGGCACGCATTTCTGATTCTGGGGTTGATAGCCGTGTACCGTATCTCGGATGTGGTGATGGGTGTCATGAGCAACCCTTTTTATGTCGACATGGGCTATACCAAGGATGAGGTGGCAACCGTTTCCAAGGTGTATGGAGTAATTATGACGATCGCTGGCGCGGCCATTGGCGGGGTGCTGACGGCAAAAATGGGCATCATGCGCACCCTGTTTCTGGGGGCCGTGCTATCAGCCACGACAAATTTGCTATTCGTCTGGCTGAGCGGACGCGGACATGACGTGACAGGACTGATATTCACGATCTCGGCCGACAATCTCTCTGGCGGAATCGCTTCTTCCGCTTTTATCGCCTATCTCTCCGGATTGACTAATTCGGCCTATTCCGCTACGCAGTATGCACTTTTCAGTTCGGTGATGCTGTTGTTGCCGAAGTTTATCGCCGGGTTCAGCGGAGACTTTGTCGATGCTTATGGTTATGCCAGTTTTTTCACTGGTACCGCGCTACTGGGTCTTCCGGTGCTGGTTCTGGTATGGCTGGCTGGACGAGCAAAGTTCGAATCCGTCACGCGGCCCCCGGATACAGCGTAGCGGGATACTACTTCTGCTGTTCAAAACGATAAAACGCTAACATCCCCAGCAAATTGGGTAGCAGGGTAACCAGACGGCCCCCGTTCATAACCCTGCGTTCGAGAATGCGCGCTCCATGTTGACGACAGAATTCTTCAAAATCACCAAGCGTGCAGTTGTGGATGTTAGGCGTGTCAAACCACTGATAGGGTAGTGTTTCAGAGACTGGCATGTGACCGGCCATGACCTGCAAACGGTTTTTCCAGTATCCGAAGTTGGGAAACGAGACGATTCCCTCCTTGCTGACCCGCAACATCTCCTTGATAATGCCCTCCGTATGTTTTACCGCCTGGAGGGTTTGCGACAGTACTACGTAGTCGAACGATCCTGATTCGAAACTTTGCAACCCTGATTCGAGGTCGCTCTGAATCACGTTCACGCCATTACTGAAGCAAGCCAACACATTCAAGTCGTCAATTTCCACTCCATAGCCGTGCACATTGCGAGCGTCCCGTAAAAAGCACAGCAGCGATCCATCGCCGCACCCGAGATCAAGCACTTTCGCACCAGGTTTCACCCATTCGGCGATAGCCGCGAAATCCGGTCTGGAAACATTTTGCGAGCGAGCCGCGAATTCATCCGTGCCGTCGGAATACTGCTCGGGCAGAGGCTGTGTGATAGGTAATTGGGTCACCTGGCGATATTGTCCATGTATGCACGTATTAGCTTGTGATAATGACGGTCTTCCATCAAGAAGGAGTCATGGCCATGACTGGACGTGATCTCCGCATAACTGACGTTAAGCTCATTATCCAGCAATGCTCTGACAATCGCGCGCGACCGCTCGGGCGAGAAGCGCCAGTCGGTGGTAAATGACACTACCAGGAAATTTGCCTTCGCTGCTCGAAATGCCGCGCTCAGATCATTGTTATGCTCGTACGCAGGGTCGAAGTAATCCAGCGCTTTTGTCATCAGTAGATATGTATTGGCGTCGAACTGGTCAGCGAATTTGTCTCCCTGATAGCGCAGGTATGATTCTATTTCGAACTCAACATCGTAGCCGAACGCGAGCACGCCATTACGCAGCTCCCTTCCGAATTTTGCCGCCATCGAATCATCTGACAAGTAAGTAATATGCCCCAGCATGCGCGCAAGCCGTAGCCCCCGCCGTGGCACTGCCCCATGCGAGTAGTAATCTCCACCGTAAAAATCCGGGTCGGTTATGATCGCTTGGCGCGCCACGTCGTTGAAAGCGATGTTTTGAGCAGTCAACTTCGCGGCGGCGGCAATAACCAGAGCATGTCGGACCCTTTGCGGAAAATCCAGCGTCCATTGCAACGCCTGCATGCCACCGAGACTTCCGCCCGCCACCGCGGCAAACTGATCGATGCCCAGATAGTCCGCCAACCGGACCTGCGCTTGCACCCAGTCTTCCACTGTAACCACTGGAAAATCGGCGCCATAACACTTGCCGGTCTTCGCATTTATACTGGCGGGCCCGGTCGAACCATGGCACCCGCCGAGATTGTTGACTCCAATTACGAAAAACTTCTCGGTATCAATCGACTTGCCCGCGCCAATCATATTGTTCCACCAGCCCACGCTCTTGGGGTTGTCCTCATACACCCCCGCCAGGTGATGATTGCCGGACAGCGCATGGCAAACCAACACGGCATTTGACTTGGCCGCGTTGAGCTCGCCGTAGGTTTCATATACCAGCTGATAGTTCTCAAGTATGGCCCCGCTCTTTAGATGCAGCGGTGTATCGAAATACGCAGTTTGCGGTGTAACGATGCCTAGCGAGTTAGTATCTTGCATTAACGTGAAAGCGTTTTCTTCAGGAGTGTTGCAAATGCTGTGGACATGCAAACAAAACGTTGTGGGTCGCGCCCAACGGAATAACAATCCGTTTTAATTTTTTTCTTCTACGCCATCGCGCTGATCTGAGCTGGTGACATTCAATAGACCGGGAAACATGTGACCGGCAATTATAGTCAAACACGCCCTAAAAAATCCAACTGCCTGCATAGGTTCATCCCACGCCGCACGGAGAAACGACCTTTCCATGCAGGTGACATCCACACATCTTGTTCCCTTTTTCGCCGGAGGGACAAGTTTTCCGGAATGAATCAGCTATTCAACTTTGCAAGTAATACGTGAGTTCTCTCAGGGTCGTCGGCTTTCAGAATCTTTTGCGCCAAGGGTATGACGTCGGGGAGATTCGTCCTCAGGACTTCCCGTTTCACAGTCAACAGCTGTGCCGGATGCATGGAAAACATGCGGAGCCCAAAACCAAGCAGCAGACGGGTAAATACAATGTCCCCTGCAATTTCCCCGCACACGGCCACGGGCGTTCCGGTCCGGTTGGCGCTGCGGATGATATGAGCCACCAGGCGCAGAACCGCCGGGTGTAACGAGTCGTAGAGATGTGCCACGGTGTCGTCAGCACGATCTATCGCAAGCGTATACTGAATCAAGTCGTTGGTGCCGATGGACAGGAAATCGAGTTTACGCATGAAAATATCCAGACACAGCGCCGCCGCCGGAATCTCAACCATTCCCCCGACTTGGATCTTCTCGTCGAAAGGAATCTTGTCGTTGCGCAAGCTTTGCTTGGCATTCTCAAGCAGATGCAATGTCTGGGTAATTTCTGCAACACTGGAGAGCATCGGTACCAGAATACGAATCTGACCGTAACGTGAGGCGCGCAAAATTGCGCGTAGCTGCGTATTGAACATTTGCGGTTCAGCAAGGCATAAGCGAATGGCGCGCAGACCCAGTGCCGGATTCGCCGCCACGCGCTTGGCGTTGTCAAGATTCTTATCCGCGCCCAGATCGAAGGTCCGGATGGTTACCGGCAGGCCACGCATTTTGCGCGCCACAGCGCGGTAAGCTTCGAATTGCTCATCCTCGTCTGGCAAGCTGGCGCGGTTAAGAAACAGGAACTCGCTACGAAACAAGCCGATTCCGGTGGCGCCATTTTCCTTTACTTGTTCAACATCCTGCGGTAGCTCGATGTTTGCAAACAACTCTATCACTGTGCCGTCAAGTGTCGTGGCAACCGTGGTTTTAAGGCGCTTCAGTTTCTGCTTTTCGAGTTCAAGCTGGCTCTGACGTAGCCGGTACTCCGACAATACATGTTCGTCGGGATCGACGATCACCACACCTTGTCCGCCATCCACAATCAGCACGTCATTGTCGCGGATGAGTCGCCGTGCGACATGCAGCGCAACAATGGAGGGAATGTTAAGACTGCGCGCGACAATCGCGGTGTGCGACGTCAAGCCCCCAAGGTCGGTAAGAAACGCGGTAAATGCATGCTGCTTGTACTGAATTACATCCGCAGGGCTCAAGTCGTGAGCAACCAGGATACTGTCGCCGTCCCGCTTGGGTTGAGCGGGCACATAGCCTGGGTGGCCCAGCAGAACCTTCAGAACCCGCTCGACCACCTGAATCACGTCAGTTTTCCGTTCTCGAAGATATGGATCCTCAATCTCCTCGAACTGCGCCATGAGCACTTCCATCTGCTGAGTAATAGCCCACTCAGCGTTACACTGGTTTTGGGCAATGTAAGTTTTGGCCGCGGTGGAAAGCGTGGGATCGTCCAGGATCATGCGGTGCAAATCCAGAAATGCGCCATACTCGGCTGCTGCCGGGCCGCTGACCACCGACCTATGTAATGCCTCAAGCTCTTCACGAACCGCGGTGAACGCGGTATCGAGCCGGGCTATCTCATTGCTGACCTGATCTCGGGGCAACGTATGATGCGCCACTTCCAGGGCGGCGTGAGAGGCAAGATGCGCCCGTCCTATCGCAATGCCTCCGGAAACACCCACACCATATATTGCAAAGCTCATTCACTTTCTCCAAAACGACCCTCGATCAGGCTTACCAGCGCCTGCATCGCTTCAGTCTCATCCACACCGGTCGTTTCTATACCCAAGGTGACGCCCTGACTCGCCGCGAGCATCATGACCCCCATAATGCTTTTTGCATTGACCTTGCGCTCATTCCGGGACAACCATACATCGCTGCGGTATCGGGAGGCGAGCTGCGTGAGTTTCGCCGAAGCACGCGCGTGCAACCCTAATTTGTTTTCTATCTTCACCTCTTTATATTGCATTCCGCGCTCCTGCCGGAAATATAGGAATGACACCGTTCCTGGCACCGTTAAACGCCTTCTCGACTACCACTGCCAGTGGTTCATTACGGTAAGTAAGGGCCCGCACCAGCATCGGCAGGTTTACCCCTGCCAGACACTCCACTCTGCCTGGAATTACCAACCGAGTAGCGATGTTGCAAGGGGTTGCGCCGCATATATCGCACAATATCAGCACGCCCTCGCCAAGGTCGAGCTGCTTGATCAGTTTTTGTGCCGTGTCTCCCGCAAGATCGGGATCGTCATTGACGCTAATACTTAGATCCGTCAAGTATGGCGCTTTATCTCCCACAACATGGTTAGCGCAATGTACAAGGCTATCGCCGAGATTGCCGTGAGCGATAATTAAAATTCCGATCATGTTGGGAGCGACTCCTTCCTATATCAGCTAAACATTTCTTCGAGCGCATCCAGCATCATTCCCGCGACGTTGAAGCCGGTTTGGTCCTCGATTTCACGCATGCATGTGGGGCTGGTGACGTTGATCTCCGTGAGATAATCCCCTATCACGTCCAGCCCAACCAGCGTCAAACCGTCACCGGCTAAAACCGGACCCAATGCCTCTGCAATTTCCCGGTCGCGTTCAGTAAGTGGCTGCGCTACGCCTGTCGCACCCACATTGAGGTTGCCGCGGGATTCACCCGCCCTGGGAATGCGGGCGAGGCTATAGGGCACGGCTTTGCCCGCTATCAGCAGAATGCGTTTGTCACCTTGCGAGATTTCGGGGATGTATCGCTGAGCCATCACTGTGCGCATGCCGTAATGAGTCAGGGTTTCTATAATTACGCCTATGTTGTGATCGGCGCGATGGATGCGAAACACGCTCGTTCCTCCCATGCCGTCAAGCGGCTTGAGCACGATATCGCCGTGTTCTTCCAGAAAATCGCGGATCAGGCGCTCTTGCCTGGTGACCAGCGTAGGCGGGGTGTATTGGGAAAACTTTGCTATCGCGAGCTTTTCGTTATTATCTCGCACCGCCCCGGGGCTATTGATGACATGCGCACCGGAGTTTTCCGCTAATTCGAGCAAATAGGTGCTATAGACATACTCCATATCAAAAGGCGGGTCCTTGCGCATTAATACAACGTCAAACCCACTTAATGGGATTTCCTCCGGCTCGTCGACCCGATACCAGCGGCGGGTTTCATTCGTTTCCCCGCTCAGCTCCAGCGCGCGCGCGAATCCAACCGCCGCTCCCCGCCTCCACGCTAAGTCACCTTGTTGCATGGCGAAGAGTTTGTGGCCACGGAAACCTGCCTCGCGCATCATGGCAAAGCTCGAGTCTTTGTAGGTCTTGATTGAATCGAGGTGGTCGAGAATAAAAGCGAGTTCCATGTCGTGACCTTCCTAAATCTGTTTTCCCCAACCGAACCGACGTCCGTGGTGCATGCAGAGCCATTTCAGTTGGCTCTTTCTGCGGATAAATGGCTAAAACACCGTCGCAAGGCGGAAACGCTACGCGTCGTCACGAAAAGCGACGAAGGTCGCATCACAAAAATTTTTTAACCCAGCGCCAAATCTTAAGGACGAAGCTTATCCTGCTCCGTTATTCAACCATACTCTTTCGTGGGACAGGCTTTTTCGATCTCTTGCGCCGCCGCCAGCAGCGCCAGCCGGGCAATTACCCGCACGCATAGAATCGGTTAGATCCCTCAGTCCGCCCGCGCATCCGGATCCGGCAACGGGCATGTATCTTCGAAAGCGAGCGGTACGAACTGCATTCCCGGCGCATTAGGTTTTCATCGATACCGCGGCCAGTATGCACCCGTAGAATCCGCCGACGACAAAGGGATCAATCATGCAGATAGTTCCGCCACCGCTTCGTTAGCCCGTTCGAAGGTGTATACCCCCTCCTGCACCTCACCTCTGTCACTTGCAGGCCCTTTTTCACTACCGCCATTTTGTTGCGCTGCCTCCGGTTGAGCATGCGCACTTCGCTGCCATCCGTAACCGTTATGATCCCCATGCCATAAGTGCTTATTGAAACCACCGGGGAACAAGTTCATATCCACTGGGGCAAGTTTGAAACCACTATTGCGCAGATCTACCGCGCAATAAAATGGCACAGCATGCTTCTGCCATTCATTACGGAACCAATGCTCGATTGACGGCATGGCGTCCAGGACGGATCTCTCCAGATCCAGGATCGGACCGCTCAGGGCAGCGGCAAGATGAGGAAGGGGCATATAATCAATATGACATTTAATCGATAAGAACCATTGTAACACCCGGCGTTCTTCTTTCTGTGCAGAGGGGCTGCGAGGAAAATGGTAAGCACCTCCGAACCTATCCGATCCTTAACAATCCCTTCATGAAGTCCGACCGAAATGAAATGGAAATTGGTCGGGGGAACCTTGTCAGTGTATTTCGCTCAAGGCGTAGATTTCCGGCTGAAATGAGGTTTGATATTTTTCCGGGAGCACGCCCACTGCTGCGCTTGCCTGGTCGCGGCTGGAATAAATGCCATACGTGACTCTGAATTTGGCCCTATCGCCGTTTATTACCGGGTGAACATACAGATCCGATAAGTCGACCAGGCTACGGGCCCTTGCTAGAAATCGTTCCATCCGGTCCGGCTGGACGTTCTCGGTGGCAAAAAGCTGAATCGTGTAAGTATCTCGATTGGTTGCACCCACCGTTTTTATAGTCGCCTCAACACGCTGCTCCAGCAGCTCGTACCCCGCTAATTTAACTCCACCAATAGAAGCGGTGCTGCCATGTTGCACAGCTGGAACAGGCGAGTTGTAGGGTACGGGAGGAACGGGCACATGTGCCTTCGGCTCTGCCGGTGAATTGGATGGCACAACCGCAGTCGGAGCATTGGATGAAGCCACTGCAGCTGCGGCTGAAGGTGGAGCGCTGGAAATGACACTTGCAAATGTCGATGGATTGGTGGAGGAAGGAACAGGGCCCAGAAGCGGCGCGGATGCCGCCACTTCGAACGGTGCTGGAGCAATTGAAGCGGGATTACTTGTGGCGGGAGTTTGCCAAATGCTCCAGCTCAGCAAAACGATCACTGCCAGGGGCGTTACAGAGAAAAGCGCGCCCGCGCCGGCGATACGGCGATCAGGCAAATCCTGCACCAGCCGCCAGCTTCTCCAATTGAGGCCGCGCTTGGTTCCCACGCCCCTAATCGCTTCCTTGGCGTGGCTCGCGTCTACTACCTGACTTTGGGCAGCATATGCTATCCGCAGCGAATTAGCCGCAAGCAGGTCCAATTGCCGGATATGCCCGCAGGAGGCCATCGTCATCGACCTTATCGCCGACCGACTGAACATTTCGGTACCGCGGTAGCCCGCGGAGCCCAGGCGCCAAGCCAAATAAGCCTCCACGACTTTAGCGGTGAATGGTTGCAACGTAAAGTGGTGGGCCACGCGAGCCCTGATCTTGCCCATCTTGGGCAAAGCGAGCCTTTCATCAAGCCGAGGCTCTCCGAAGAGAACAATTTGAAACGACTTGTGATAGGACGACTGCAGATCGTATAGCGTACACAACGCGTCCAGCGTTTCCTCCGGCAAGTCATGCGCCTCATCCATTAGAAGCACGATCTGGGCGCCGGCCGCGCGCATCCCGGTCAGCACGCGCTGGAGTTCGACGTCTACCTCATTCTGCGGTTCACCTATTCCATCAGTGTCAGCCGCAGCGATAGCGCGGCTTTGGCTCGAATCAAAATCAAGTTTTTCTGCCAGAGAACGGAGAAGCTCTTCTCTGGGCAGACAGCCCTGGGCGAAATCTATGAGCATCATGCTCGCGGGCAGTCGTTGCGGCAATAGCCGGCACAGCGTGGATTTTCCGCTGCCATCCTCGCCGGTCACCTCAACGATGCCCTCAACCCCCTCGCCGTGCGTAAGCAGGTAAATCAGCGCATCCAGCGTGGTTCCACGGTTGCCTCCCTCGAAAAAAAAGTCACTGCCCATTTGATCGTTGAATGGGCGTTCAGAGAGTCCAAAGTGGCTAAGATACATATTGCCTCGTATTCGGATGATCGCCTGGCGCTGCCTGAGGAAAACCGATCTACCAGTCTTTCCCTTGCTTGCCGGCCTGATCAATTATTCACTATAAATTCAAAACCGCCTATAGGAAACCCTTAGTCAAGCGGAGTAGCGGCGGTGGAGCAAGCGTCCCTTTCAACAAGATAACCCCAGGCACGAGCTAATCTCCAACCATAGACAAAAAACAGCTCTAACCTGCTATATGCCTTGTCTTGATACGGGTGGGTGGAGTATAGTTCAAGTTCTGCCATATTTTTCCAAGCGGAAGAGCGCGTCAGTTTCATCGTCGCCGCCGAAGGCGCAACCCCCCGGAATCGCTCAGGCGTAGATCAGGTATTTTGATCCTTGAAAACTGCTTGCGAAAGGCAATCTGGAGAGTGCCGATGTTGAGCTCGGCCACCGAAGGGGCATACGGAGCAGCACTTCCGCAATCTCTCAGGTAAAAAGGACAGAGGGGTGAAGTCATAGCTATGACTTCACCCCTTTTTTTGAGGTATCGACCGTTGAAAACAACTGCTCTCAATCAAACCCACCGCGACATGATGGCCAAGATGGTCGATTTCGGCGGCTGGGATATGCCTCTGCATTATGGTTCACAGCTGGATGAACATCATAAGGTCCGCAGTGACGCTGGCATGTTTGACGTTTCTCACATGCTCGCCGTGGATATCGAAGGCCAGGATGCGCGCGCTTTCCTGCGCCGACTGGTCGCCAATAATGTTGACAAGCTCACGCAACCCGGTAAAGCGCTCTACTCCTGCATGCTTAATCCCCAGGGCGGAGTAATAGACGATCTCATCATTTATTTCCTGACTGAGTCGCATTTTCGCATGGTCGTGAATGCGGGCACGGCAGACAAGGACATGGCGTGGATGCAGGCGCAACGCGATGAGCTTGCACCGGGTCTGTCGATTACTCCGCGCCGCGATCTCGCCATGATCGCCGTTCAGGGGCCAAATGCCCGCGCCAAGGTTTGGCAGGTCGTTCCCGGAGCTCAGGCCGAAACCGAGCAACTGAAGTTGTTCCAGGCAAAACTCGTCGATAAGTATTTCATCGCCCGCACCGGTTATACCGGTGAGGACGGCTTCGAAATCATGCTTCCGTCCACCGACGCGGTAGCGTTCTGGAATGCCTTATTTGCTGCCGGCGTCGCTCCAGCGGGGCTCGGCGCGCGCGATACATTGCGGCTCGAGGCTGGCATGAATCTATATGGTCAGGACATGGATGAAACCACGAATCCGCTGGAATCGGGGTTGGGCTGGACGGTTGATTTGAAAAGCGATCGCGACTTTATCGGCAAAAACACGCTTCTGGAATCACCGGTAAAGAAGCAACTGATCGGTCTGGTGTTGATTGATCGCGGCGTACTGCGCAGCCATCAGAAAATTTCCACAGAGCAGACTCGGAATGAAGACGAAGGGGAAATCACCAGTGGCGGGTTTTCGCCCACACTCAACAAATCCATTGCACTGGCGCGCGTGCCGTTGAATGTCTCCCCCGGTGATGAAGTACACGTAGCAGTGCGGGACAAGGCGCTGCGCGCAACAGTCGTGAAGTATCCATTTGTACGCAATGGCAAAGTTCTAGTGGATTTGCCTTCGTAAGCCAATCTCAATTAATTCTGGAGCAAAGACATGAGTATTCCCAACAACCTTAGGTACACAAAATCTCACGAGTGGGTGAGGCTCGAAGGCGACGGCACCGCGACGGTTGGCATTACCCAGCACGCACAGGAACTGCTGGGCGATATGGTGTTTGTGGAAACACCCGCGGTAGGACGCAAACTCAAACAATCAGAAGAATGCGCGGTGGTCGAGTCGGTTAAAGCCGCAGCTGATGTATACGCGCCGATAGCGGGAGAAGTAACAGCGGTCAACCCCGAGCTTGAATCAGCCCCGGAAAAGATTAATCAGGATGCCTACGAAGCATGGCTCTTCAAGTTGAAGCCCGATAATGCATCTGACCTGGATAAACTGCTCGACGCTACCGCCTATCAAAATATTATTGAAAGCGAAGACCACTGATCATCCGTCTGGCAAATCTTTAGCTCGGCTCACATCTGCCGTACTTGCACCTTCCCGTTTATTTTATGAGTTCCGGATCCCGCTATGCCGTTCATTCCCCACACTGAAGAAGATATCTCCGCAATGCTCGCGAGCATCGGGGCAGCCACCATTGATGACCTGTTCGATGAGATTCCGCCGTCCTTGATTAGCGCGGGCCTGAAACAGGTCCCCCCCGGTATGAATGAAATGGATGTCACCCGGTTGATGCTGGAGCGGGCGGAGGCTGACGGGCGTTACCTCAACTTTATTGGTGCGGGCGCCTATGAGCATCACATACCGGCGGCCGTTTGGCAGATTACAACGCGCGGTGAGTTCTATTCGTCCTATACCCCGTATCAAGCTGAGGCCAGTCAAGGTACGCTGCAACTGCTGTATGAGTACCAGACCATGATGGCATCGCTGATGGGAATGGATGTGTCGAATGCGAGCATGTACGACGGCGCATCCGCGCTGGCTGAAGCAGCGTTGATGGCGGTGCGGTCCCACAAGTCCTCTCGCCGCATCCTGATTCCCGCTACCGTTCATCCTATCTACCGTCGGGTTGTGCGGGCGATCGTGGCGAACCAGGGCATAGATGTAATCGAATTACCCTATTCCCAGCAATCTGGCCAGACGTTGCTGGACGCGTTGGTTGAGTTCGGCAAAGAAGAGTTTGCTGCGTTGGTCATCCCGCAACCTAACTTTTTCGGCGTGCTGGAAGATGTCGATGCGCTTACCGACTGGGCGCATGGCAAAAATGCATTGGCTATCGGGGTAGTGAATCCGACGGCGCTCGCCGTCCTCACGCCTCCGGGCGAATGGGGTGAAAAGGGTGCGGATATCGCGGTAGGTGAAGGGCAGCCATTGGGAATTCCGCTATCGAGCGGAGGACCCTATTTCGGTTTCATGGCCTGCAAGCAGACGCTGGTCCGCCAGATGCCGGGACGCATTATCGGACGCACCACGGACCAGGAAGGCAAACCGGGCTTTGTGCTGACGCTTCAGGCGCGCGAGCAGCACATCCGCCGGTCCAAAGCCACTTCGAACATATGCACCAATCAGGGCCTGATGGTCACGGCTGCCACCATTTACATGGCGTTGGTGGGACCGGAAGGCCTGCGCCGGATTGCTACCCAATCTCATGCGAACACACTCACCCTGGTGGAAAAATTGGAAGGCGTGGCGGGAATAAAGAGGGCCTTTAATGGCCCGGTGTTTCATGAAGCAGTGATTTCACTGCCCGCTCCCGCCGAGGATGTACTGGACAGGCTTAAAACGGAACGAATACTGGGCGGTTTGAATCTCCGGGATTTTTATCCGGAACTTGGCAATGCGATGCTCGTATGCGCCACCGAGACGAAAACTTCCGGGGATCTGGAAAATTACGCCGAACGCTTGAAGAAAGCAATCAACGGCTGACAATATTCGTTTGATTCTCTACCATTCATTAATCCCCTGAAAAACAAGGAGAAACATCATGGTTACGCTAGCCAGCAATCCCATCAAAGTTGAAGGCACCTTTCCGAAAGTAGGCGATAAAGCACCGGATTTCTCATTGGTGGATCGGGACTTGAAGGATGTTACGCTGGCGAATTTTGCCGGCAAGAAAAAAGTGCTCAATATCGTTCCCAGTCTGGATACCCCGGTCTGCGCGATGTCCACACGCAAATTCAACGAGAAAGCGAGCAATATGGATAATACGGTGGTGCTGATAATCGCCGCTGACTTGCCTTTTGCCATGAGCCGCTTTTGCGATGTCGAAGGGTTGGATAAGGTTGTGACACTTTCGACCATGCGCGGATCCAGGTTCATGAAAGATTATGGGGTCGCGATAACGGATAGCCCGCTTGCCGGCATCACGGCTCGCGCCGTAATCGTGCTGGATGAAAACGACAAGGTGATCCATAGTGAACTCGTACCCGAAATCAAGGATGAGCCTAACTATGATGCAGCTTTGGCTGCCCTGCAATAATCGCGTGTATTCTACGACCGATATTTAAGAATTACCCTCTAGAAATAAAAGTTTAACTTAACCGTAAAAGCACATCTCATAATGCTGATATTTGAACATTCCCGCTCCGGACGGCGCAATTATTCACAATCTCCGCTGACTCCAACACCCACGACAGGTATTCCTGAAAAGCTGTTGCGAAAGGCTCCGCCGTTGCTTCCGGAAGTGTCCGAGATGGATGCAGTACGCCATTACACGCGACTATCCCAGAAGAATTTTTCGATTGATACGCAGTTCTATCCGCTAGGCTCTTGCACGATGAAGTATAACCCGCGTGCATGCAACTCTCTTGCGATGCTGCCTCAGTTTCTGGCACGGCACCCGCGTGCGCCGGAGAGCACTGGACAGGGGTTTCTGGCATGCATGTATGAGCTGCAGGAAATATTGAAAGATGTAACTGGCATGGCTGGCGTCAGCCTCACACCAATGGCAGGGGCACAAGGCGAATTGATCGGCATTGCGATGATACGGGCCTACCATGAGTCGCGCGGCGATACGGCGCGGACCGAAATCATCGTACCCGATGCAGCCCATGGCACAAACCCTGCCACGGCGGTGATGTGCGGCTACAAAGTAGTCGAAATAGCCACCGATAAGGAAGGCGATGTAGACATGGACGCCTTGAGAGCAGCGGTTGGGCCTCAAACCGCCGGGCTGATGCTGACGAACCCGTCAACGCTTGGGGTGTTTGAAAAGAACGTCGCTGAAATGAGCAAAGTCGTCCACCAGGCGGGCGGGTTGCTGTATTACGACGGCGCGAACCTCAACGCCATACTCGGTAAAGTCAAGCCCGGCGATATGGGCTTCGACGTCATTCATATCAACTTGCACAAGACTTTTTCCACACCTCATGGTGGCGGAGGTCCTGGTTCCGCCCCGGTAGGGGTGGCCGAACGTTTATTGCCCTTTATGCCCGTGCCCATAGTAACCATGGAACAAGGAAAGTATCGATGGCTGACGGAAAAGGATATACCGCAGTCCATTGGCAGGCTTTCGGCGCATATGGGTAACGCCGGCGTGCTGCTCCGTGCCTACATCTACGTACGGCTGCTAGGGGCAGAGGGCATGCATCGTGTGGCGGAATTCGCCGCGCTCAACGCCAATTACCTGATGGCAGAATTAAGCAAGGTCGGGTTTGAAATCGCTTATCCGACACGTCGCGCAAGTCACGAGTTCATCGTCACCTTGAAAGACCTGAAAGAAAAAACCGGTGTAAATGCGATGAATGTGGCCAAGCGACTGCTGGACAAGGGCTATCACGCGCCGACCACCTATTTTCCACTGCTCGTGCCGGAGTGTCTCCTGATTGAACCGGCAGAAACAGAATCGAAGGAAACGCTCGATGCCTTCGTTGCATCAATGAAGGAAATTCTTGAGGAAGCGCGCACCCAGCCGGAGCTGGTAAAAAATGCGCCTCATACTACGCCGGTGCGCAAACTGGACGATGTACGCGCTGCGCGAGAACTGGACCTGGTCTGGAAGCCCGCTTGAATCGCCATCATAACCAGCCTATCCCAACCAACTTAGCCACCCGGTCCTGTCATGCATACACTCATCTGTGGCTCCATCGCCTACGACACTATCATGGTGTTCAAGGATCACTTCAAGAATCATATTCTTCCTGAAAAGATCCATATTCTGAATGTTGCCTTCCTGGTGCCCGATATGCGGCGCGAGTTCGGCGGCTGCTCCGGCAATATTGCTTACAACTTGCAAATGATCGGTGGAAAGCCCCTGATAATGGCCACGGTCGGGGACGACTATCAGCCATACGCCAGTCGTTTGCAGGATCTTCAGCTTGCGCAAAATCACGTGCGCCAGGTGAACGGAACTTTCACCGCGCAAGCATTCATCACAACTGATCTCGCCGATAACCAGATCACAGCTTTTCATCCGGGGGCAATGAACTTTTCGCACCAAAACCATGTCGCTGACGCAAAAGACGTAAACCTGGGTATTGTCGCACCGGATGGGCGGGACGGTATGATGCAGCATGCACGCGAGTTTCACGAAGCTGGCATTCCGTTTGTGTTCGATCCCGGTCAAGGGCTGCCCATGTTCACGGGAGAAGAATTGCTGGATTTCGTCCATAAGGCGGATTACGTGGCCGTGAATGATTACGAAGGCCAGCTTCTGTGCGAGCGTACGGGGCGCTCGTTAGAGGCCCTCGCGAAATCCGTCAAGGGACTGATCGTCACGTGGGGCGCGGAGGGGTCGGTGATTTACGCCAACGGCCAGCAAGTTGAGGTACCCAGCGTTAAGCCAGAGAAGCTGGTTGATCCGACGGGTTGCGGAGATGCTTATCGCGCTGGCCTACTATATGGGATCACGCATGATATGGACTGGCGCAGTACAGGACAACTGGGATCTCTTTTGGGCGCCCTGAAAATTTCGCAGCGCGGCGGGCAGAATCACCGCTTCACCAGGGACGAAATAGATCAACGGTATTTCGAGATTTTCGGTAGCCGTATTTTATAAACACAACAACCACTCAACAATTCCTCCATGGGGAGGACGGCGGGCTTTTGTGGGGGAAGGGTGCGCAACAGCCGGCGGCGCGAAGCCTCGTACTCAACCGAGCGGGAAGATGAGCTGCTGACCGCGCCCGAGCCCGTTCGGAAAAGCGATCACCAGTTCCATGCTGTAATATAAAAGCATGCCGAACCCGACGACTCCTGCCACAACCGATACCACCAGCCGGCTGACGCGAATTTTGCGTGCGGCCCGCCTTCTGCTCCATATCGTTTCCGGATTGATTCAGTCCTCTATCTATCCTCACGTCGACCAGCAATGGCAACGCCGCATGGCTAAAAACTGGTCCGCCCGCCTCCTCTCGATTCTAAGTATCCGGTTACGCTATCAGGGAACGCCGCCTTCCCTCGAAACATTGCAGGCTATGCTGGCGGCTAATCATGTATCCTGGCTGGACGTTTACTCTCTTCAAATGGTATGTCCAGCCCGATTCGTGGCTAAAGCTGAAATACGCGGCTGGCCGCTGTTGGGTTGGTTAAGCCGAAACGCGGGAACGTTATTCATCGAGCGCTCGAAACGCAGCGACACCGCCCGAATCAATAAGCATATCAGCGAAGCGCTGGCATCAGGCGACCGGGTCGCCGTATTTCCCGAAGGCACCACGGGGGACGGCAAGGCGCTGATGCATTTCCATGCCTCGCTCCTACAACCCGCGGTAAACGTCGAGGCCATGTTGTACCCTGTCGCAATACGCTACACGAACATGGCGGGGGAGCTCAGCACCGCAGCACCTTACGTAAATATTTCAATGATAGAGTCGTTGCGCCGGATATTGAGGGAACCCTGGATCAATGTTGAACTGATCTTTGGCACTCCGATTGACAGTAACGGAAAAAACCGACGGGAACTCGCGCGCTGGGTGGAACATGCTATTGCCAACGCCTTGTTTCTTCCCGTTCCCCACAAGACACCTGGAACACCCTCCGGTCATCCAAGCGAATCGCAGTAAGGGTACCTCCCCACAGACACCCGGTATCCAACGCGATGAGATTGTTCCGTAACTGCAATCCCAACGCAGACCAATGACCAAAAATAACGGTTGCTCCGCGGCTCGCGCGATCAGGCGTCTCGAACCAGGGCAGATAGCCGTCCGGTATATCCTTGACCATGCCCTTAAACTTGAAATCCATTTTCCCATCAGGCGTACACACACGCATGCGCGTCATGGCATTTATAATTACGCGCAGCCGTGCATAACCGGACAGCCCATCATTCCAATGATCCGGTTGATCACCATACATATGGCTGCAAAATTCATGGAACTCCTCGCCACGTATCACGGCCTCGACCACTCCGGCCAGCTCGGATGCTTGGGCGATGCTCCATGAGGGCAATAAACCGGCGTGGACCAGCGCGTAATTCCCATCCACATGCAGCAGTTTCTGCTGTCTCAGCCAGTGGACAAGCTCCTCCCTATCAGGTGCGCTGAGTATGTCCTGTATGGTATCGTTCCGGCTTAATGAGGCACATCCCTCCGCGACCATAAGTAAATGCAGGTCGTGGTTGCCAAGCACCATTGTTACTGCGTCGGTTAAACCTTTCACGAAACGCAGTATCTCTAGCGAGTCTGGACCGCGATTGACGATGTCGCCCACCAGCCAAAGCCTGTCGTGCGCGCGGTCAAAGCCAATCAGATCCAGAAGCTGCTCGAATTGCCTGTAACATCCCTGCAAATCCCCGATAGCGAACGTGGCCATATTGTTACTGTTATCAATTCAGCTGGCGGACAAATCCTACGGTTCGCATAGTCTTGGCCCGCCCGGTTACCCCGTTGCCATTTGCAATCGCAGCGATGCGTGCGGATAAAGGTGCGGCTGGCAGTACCCCATAGCTGCCTTTTGGGATAACCGGGGCAACTTCTGGGACTGCTCCATTTCGGGCTTCATGTTCTCTGCTTTTAAAGGCTCATTTCGATTGGCTTACCATATAGTCGACCACCGCCTTTACATCGGCATCCGATAGGCTGGCGTTCCCACCTTTGGGAGGCATTGCATTTTTCCCGTTGAGCGCGCTATTGTAGAGTCCTTCGCTGCCGGCTTTGATGCGCGGAGCCCATGCCGCTTTGTCTCCGAGCTTGGGCGCCCCTGCGGCGCCGCTAGCGTGACAAGCAGCGCAACTCGCCGTATAGATCGTCTTGATTTTCTCCTCTCCAGCCTCCCCAGTTGGCGTTGGAGACGCCTCTCCTGCCACCTGCGTCTGACCAGGCGCTACCGGTGATTGCGGCTCGGCCAGCGATGCTTCGCCGGCCAGTAACAGTTCACCGACCGGCTTCAGGCGCTTGGCCACGGCCTCATCTGAGTACGCGGGGTTCGCTGGATCGATTGCCCGCTCGCCGGTCACAAAATGCCCCAATAGCATGAAAACCGCGACGGGAAACACGAAAGCAGCCACAACAGCGGTTGCTAACTGACTCGGTGTTTTGATCACCGAGGAATGGTCTTCGTCATCTTCACTACTGCTCACCATAACCCCCCAAGAAAAAATGGTTATTGTATAGGTTCATGCTTATCGACGCAAAAAGGCCGCTTCATTAGGTTGGACGGGCGAAGCAAAAAACGTTATCCTAGCGCTGCTTGGACGTACTGCCCCGAGAGCAATCTATTCGCGCCCATAGCTCAGATGGATAGAGTACCGCCCTCCGAAGGCGGGGGTCACACGTTCGAATCGTGTTGGGCGCGCCAGTGATCAAGTACTTATTCTCTCATCAAGCCATTTAGAATTGCCTGTGTCAGAGCGGTGTCAGAATAATTCGGCTGTCATTCGCCCTCATCCGAAGGATGAGGCCCATATGCCTTGCCGGCTATCACAGCAGCAGGGGGCAGCGGTATAACGTGATTGCTGAGTAGGCCTCAGTTTTGAGGCAAACGTCTGAATAAGTAGCTCTTGTCCGAGTACCGTTCGCGATATCCTACTATTCTACGACCGCGCGGACATCTATATTCCTTTCATCGAGAGGTTTTCAGACTTCTGACGAAAGGTGGGCAACTCGGATTCATCTGCGCCGACGGACCGCTAAGAGCGATGATCGCAGCGCAGTTTTACCTGAAAATATTTGTCGACATGGTCGATATAGTCGATACCCCTGCCTTCCGATTCGATGTGATCGCTTACCCTGCGATCTTCGTTCTCGCCCGCGAAAAGTCCGGCCCGACGCGGATTGCGCATCGATACCCAAGCTATTGGTTGGGGGACTCCCGGCTCTGGCGCATCTCTTGACTGCCCCGATCCCTCGATCGAGCGGGCAGCGTCAAGGAAATGGATGGCAGCGCAACCGGTTCCGAGCCCTGAATCTTGGAATCCTCGGACCAGATTGCGCTCGTAAGGCAGGGTGCCTTATACCTGACGCGGTATGACGTTCTGTGCCAGCGTCTCGTGCAGGAACAGCTCTATACGGCGGCAATCGGCGAGTACGCCGATATGTCCGAGTCACGAGCTTGAAAACATTCGTCACTTCGTTTTTTGTGGGTCATATGCCGCCGAGGCTGCGGGGTGAGGCGATGGAGGAGTTTAGCGAGATCAAGGACCCACCAAAAGCGACCGTGATGCTCTCGGCGGGGCATGTGCAGAGCGGTCCCCCAATTGAGCCCCTCACGCGTGTGATGGTCTATGACGCTGCCGAATGGGAAAAATTCATCGACGAGTGGGTTTCTCATTGTCTGAAAGCAAAATTCCCTACGGTTTTGCAGTTTTCGGGAGCCAATGACCGCGGCATCGACATCGCTGGTTTTGCCGACGACGAGCATTTGCTGGGTGTCTGGGACAATTTCCAATGCAAGCATTACGATCACAGTATCATGCCCAGCGAGGCGTGGCCGGAAATCGGTAAGATGCTCTGGCATTCGTTCAACGGCCATTTCGTGCCGCCGAGGGCGTATTATTTTGTTGCTCCCAGGGGCACCGGTACGACGCTGACACAGTATCTTGCTAACACACCAGCACTCAAAGCGGCACTGATTGAGGCTTGGCCAAAAAGTGTTGCGGACAAAATCACCTCCACTGAAACCGTTCTGCTGGAGGGAAAATTTGCTGAGTATGTCGACAAATTCGACTTCTCGATCTTCAAGCCGCTTTCAACACGCGGGGTGATCGAGCAGCATCGGCAGTCTCCGTATTTTATCGCGCGATTTGGTGGCGGTTTGCCGCCACGCCCTCTTCCGGAAGGGCCACCCGAAGTGATCCATGTCGACGAGAGTGGCTACGTTACGCAACTCCTTGCTGCCTACGCCGATCATAAGAAGGAAGCTGTGCCTGACATTGCAGCCCTAAAGGCATGGCAGCCGCTCGCGGATCACTTCAGCCGCCAGCGTGAAAGCTTTTACCACGCTGAGTCATTCAGAATTTTCGTCAGAGATAAAGTCGAGCCCGGCATATTTGAAGGGCTTCAAGAGGAAATCTATCAAGGCGTAGTCGACACATGCGGTAGCGCGCATTTTGACGGCTTCGCGCGCGTAAAGGCCGTGAAACGCAGAGTCTGAGTTTTAGGAACATTGCTCGGCTCCTCATCATCAATGAGGAAGAGATCATCCAGCAACGAACTCCCCTGTCCGATGGTAACGTCGTCGCAGACACAACGAACACGTCCGCCTTCAAATTCATGCTTACCGGGGTTGACGATTCCGCTTTGGGATCGGCGCAGACACGCAGCCCGGAGGAACAAAGTCGGGGCGCTCAAATCGAACTGCTGGATCAACTTATCGACGGTTATCAGCGGCAAGTTAAGGAGCTGGCTGGCCAGAAGGACGAATTAGAGGAACAGCGTGAGAAGCTCGATCAGTCTATGGCCTCTCAGGGTGAGTTGCTTTTGGTATCCGAAGCAGCATTCAAGGACGCGGCAACTCGAAGGCGGGACCTAGCAAGACGGGTCGAAGAAGGACGCGACCGGCTCACAGAAATTACTGCGCTGCTGGAGCGCTTCACATTGCTTGATGAGCACTACCGCTCTGACGTTGCACGCCTTCAAGGTATTGAGGAAGCGGGCAGCCTTTTTTGGGTATTGGGCGAAGCCGCCTGTCCACTATGCGGAGCAGCGCCCCAGCATCATCGTCTGGCGGATGATTGTGATGGAAACATAGACAAGGTCGTTGCTGCGGCCCGCGTGGAGATCACGAAAATCGAGCTACGTCAGGCGGAACTCGCGACAACGATCACCACGCTCCGCAAGGAGGCCGTGAGTTTTGAAAATCGTTTGCCCCGCCTTGAAGATCAGCTCTCGGAAGTGTCTAGGCAGATCGACAGAGTGGTGGCTCCTAATCTTCGGCAAGTGCGGACAACCTATCGTCAATTAGCTGACAAGGATGGCGAGATGCGTGAAGCTCTTGCGATCCATCGACAGCTCGGGGATCTCGAAGAGCGAAAAGCCAAGCTTGAACGCCAAGATGAAGCTTTGGGCAGCAACGGCGTTGTCGATGCCGGCCTCTCGACATCGACCGTAGACAAGTTTGCTGGGATCGTCCTCGATATTCTGAAGGCTTGGCATTTTCCTGAAATTGATCGCCTTCACTTCGACATGAAGACGCGTGATCTCGTCATTAATGGGAAGAGCCGGATTTCCTACGGCAAGGGACTACGGGCGATAACGCAGGCGGCGTTCACGGTCGGCCTGCTTGAGTTCTGCCGAGAGAATGAGACGCCTCATCCCGGCTTCGTCGTCCTCGATTCACCGTTGCTTTCGTACAAGGCACCCGACGGTAGCGATGACGACCTCAGCAGCACTGATCTTAAGGATCAATTCTACGCTCACCTCTTGCATCTCAAGGCGGATCGACAAATTCTCATCATTGAGAACACCGATCCGCCCGCCAGCGTCCGGGCGCTTCCCCAAGCGACCAAGTTCACAGGCATACTGGGCTCAGGACGAGCGGGCTACTTTCCGCCCGAGAAGCCGTACATTGCAAAGCGATGAAACGCGTTAAGTTCGAAAATCTAAAGCCTGGCGATATCATCCTCACGGCGGGCATAACTAAGGTCGGAAAAGCTATTCGCCTATCTACGCGAGGGATCGTCTCTCACGCTATGATCTGTGTCCAGCGCGGGTCAATTATCGACTCCACGTCCGATGGTGTTCAAGCGCGTAATCTACAGCGTGAACTTTTTGAGGATGGCGAGGACGTATTTGCATTCCGATTGCGGGACGAATTACCCGCAGCCATGATTGCTCAAGTAGTGGACTTTGCACGATCCGAAATCGGCACACGCTACTCCGTATCAGAAGCTGTACGCTCTGTGCTCGTTGGTCCAAAGCCACGAAACAAGCGAGAATTTTGCTCCCGATTGGTTGCTCGCGCTTATCAGAGCGTCGGAATCCAGCTCGTCGCTGATCATGACTACTGCGCGCCGGAAGATTTACGGGTTAGCCCGCTGCTTATTGAGTTATCGAACCTCACGGAGATCGTTAGCGCAGAGGAAATTGCGTGGCGGACAACGCAGCCTAACCCAATCGAGATGATGCGGGACGCCCAAAATAAGGTGTTGGGCGTTGCGCGTAGTCTCGATCCGAATATCGAAAATTTTCAGGACCTAAGCGAACTGGTGCAACGCCATCCGGAATGGGACAGCGTGATCTCACAGGCGTATCGAGATTCTAGATACTTGGAATTGTGGAAGCACGAGCTTCAAACACATCCTTGGCGATATGATCTCGGCGCGATGGAGAACATGCAACATGCTGCCAATCTGGCGGCTTTGCGAGCCTATTGCATAGAGACCATAAGTGAAGCGTACTCAGGAGGCATACGTTTTGCCGTCAATCTCGTTTACTATCAGGATACGCAAAAGGCTACTGAGGGGGAGACGCTGGGCCTTCTCATCGATCTTTATGAAACGCTCGTGCAGAATGATCAAAATCGCCGTGAGGTCGCCCGCGGTTGGCTCCTGAAACATTATCCTAATGACGTGAAGCAGCACATGGAGCGCGTTGAACCGCATAGCGACTTATGGTTCTCAATCGTTGATCGCGTAGAACCTCGGCTTGGTGTGATTGCACGCGCCTCCATTGAGGCACAGCGGTCGAAAGAAGTCTGTTCTTCGTGCGGTGATGAGCCTGCATGTGACTACAGGATTACCAATTCGGCAGAGGCGATGCCAGGCGTTCCCTCACTACGGCTTTGCGATGATTGTCTTTCAATTCGCCGGGGTTTCGGGGAAAGTCTTGATCTGATGGACTAAGGTGCACATGGCGTAGCTGGTAAGGTGAGCAGATTTGCGTTAGCTCAGAGGCCGCCAAACCCATCATGTTCAGTCAATCCACGCCCGACCGTTCCCTTGTGGCGAGAGCTATCAATCTGCGGAATTCGGTAGGCGTTCGCGATCCCATACTCGCTCTGACGACTGGGGACGTGCTCAATATGAACCATGCCACTTGCTGCCAGTAGGGAGAGCGCTGTCTTGAGGCGATCTCTCGCTATTCCAGTTAACTCCGTAATCTGATCGTAGGTCGCTTTGGCGAGATTGTCGTCGTTATCTCTTCGGGCAGCAATGAAGTACCAGAGCTTCATCGCGTCTAACTCTGTGCGCTTGCGCAGATTCAGTTCATAAAAGAAGGGAATCCGACCATCGCGATAGAGGCGCAACGCTGGAAATTTTGCCCAGCCACCTGACGGGCTGAACTCGCAGAGTTTGTAAGTGCTTCGACCTTCGGGTTCGCGCTCGATGAGTCTCCGCTTCCAAAGGATCTCCAAGCCAGCCGAAATCTTGGTCCGGCTGAGTGACGTTGTCAGTTCAAAATCGTTGTAGGTCAAGCGAGCGACTCCGCTCACGCGATCAGCGCGATGAAGGGTCGGCGCAAAAGTCATCAACGCAGCGACATTATTAGCTCCAATTTCGGCCGCCCAGCGAAACTCCTGCAGCCCACCCTCCATGATCCAATCGCTGGGCATCATCACCCATGGAAGTAATTTCGCCATCAGTCGTGTTTCCGTCTGGCGATGGAGTGAATCACATGAATTGCGAAGGCGGCGAGCGCCATCGCTGCCAGCGCGATCAGCGCCAGCACATACTCCATCGGAAACGCTGAACCTTTTGTAATCAACTCAACAATCTTAAGCATTTTTGAGACTCCATTTTCAATCATCCCAAAAATTTTAGGCCGAGGGCCCTTATGTATCTAGATACAGTTTACTCAGAAATTCGGAAGAATTAAAGATTTAGCATTTTAATACAGTAATATACATCTTATCTATGTGGTCTTTATAAATGTCTATTTTGGTCCATGAGTTAACATCCGTGAACCAAAAATGAGGATTGGCTTGGCGGATTGACCGTGTGACTCGTCCTAGAGTCGGAGATTGCGCAGCACGTCCTCAAGCGACGTCGCACCGGTCTGGCGTAGAATTTCGTCTGCATAGGGGTCGGACAATGGGGTCCGAATTCCATGCCCTTGCGCGGCCATCAAGTAGCTGATGCCGTCTTTACCGATCTCCGCGTCATGAACGCTGGTGATCGCCAGATATGCCAGCCGTTCAGCCGTGAGATCGGCGATGTTCGTATCGATGTCTGTGTACAAGACGGTAGCAACATCCTCGAACGGGCCATCAATAACCTTCACCCGCACTCTATCTTGAGCGCCTTCCGGCGGCGGTTTGTAGCATCTTCCGGAGCCTATTCTATGAATCTCGCGGCGATAAAGCATGTCGGTCGCCTCTTCGATCGAAGCCTTCACGACAATGATCTGGCCGCTAACCCTGGAACCTCCAGTGCTTACTGGAACGAGTGTCGGCGCGCCACCACGGCTGCCACTACTCCGAGCAAATTCGACGCAAAACGGAGTTTCGATATTCTCAATTATCCGGATGGTTGCCGCCGCTATCTCGTTCCCAGGATCGGGGATGAGAGACCCATAGGCCAGTATCCCGACGCTCTGTGTCGTGGCGCGAACATTTTTATCCGTCATAGAGGCCATCAAATTTTACGAACAGGGCTGTGTTGACGCGCTCGACCCAGTCGAGCTGCGCTGTAAGGTAGGGTGCGGAGGCTTCAATTCTATCGAGCCACAACCGGTATGGCCGGTTCGTGAATTTCAATGTCGGCGTGACGTATCTGACGTCGGTGCCGTGATGAAACGAGACGGGGGAAAAGCTGCCATCATCATCTCTGGAAAGGCACCAATCCATTGACTCATTCCAGGAGCCATGTATCGATTCCCACATCATTCCGTAGGTGGTCGCATACAGATCGGCATGCTCGACCTCGGAGAAGATGTCGTAGAATGACTTTCGCTGAATCCTCCAGCGGTTCTTTTTCTGGAGATCAAAGTCCTCCGGCTCAGAACTTCTTTCGGGGCAGGTGTTTTCTGTTCGACATTCCGCGGATGGGTTTCGATATAGATCTGTAGCTCGGACAAGCCACTTATCGGCTGCTATTCAACGGAGATGCTTTTATATACTCTTCAATCTCGCTACGAGATAGGTGCCGACCGCTGCTTTCAAATATCAACTCGAGGCAAGACGTTGCCGGAGACATCGGTGAGTCTTCGGGTTGATTCACGTTCACCGGCAATCCATATGAGTTAAAACATCGCACGAGTGACTTAGCTGCATACCAATTCGCAGTAACCGGTTTTCCCGGGTTGCCAGAACCTGGCTCTTTATCAAGCACTCCCTCTATCTCGTCAATAAGGTACCCCAGCAGGACCCTGAGATTTTCCATCACGGGCGCGGACTCCCGTCTATAGCTCAGACCCCATAAGGCCGCCGCAACACTTTGCGGCATCTCTTCGAGTTTTTCCGTCAGCGTCGCCGCATTTTCCTTCAGATCCTTAAGAGCGGCCTCCAAGTCAGCGTTGCTCAACTTATCGGGTTCGCTTCTACAAAGATAACTATAGACCCTGGCAATGCCATAGATATCATCTACGAACGCGTTGTCATCCTTAATAGAACGCAGCATCGCAACTTGCGATTCGTCGAACTGAATATCTTCTAACTGGTCGCCCGTTTGCCGCTCGTGACGAGGTCTAGCTGTTGCCTTAATTAACCGTTCGTCCTATTTCTTTTTAGCTGGATAACCTCTCCGCAGGATCACGCGTTCGAGTTCTTTCTGTTGCCCGCGTCAATCGCAGATGAATGCGGGCACGCGGCTTTATAGTCTGGCAGCGCTCTCTGAGCCTACGCCCTTCCGGCCATCCTTCTTATGCGGTTTAGCGTACCGACTCGCCTAGCCAAAAAGTAAACCATAAAAAAACCGCTCTGTTACAGGGCGCCTCCAGACGCCCTGGCGTCTGCCCTCCTCATGTTTTTGCGTGTGCTGCCAGCTTCTTTTTAGTTTCATGTGGGTAATGACCGGGGTGAGGGTTTCTTATATTTTAAAAACATGTATGTCCTACACGCGCATCTTAACCATTACTTGTCGTTTATGCACGGCCCGAGGTTGAACCTGAGGTTCTGCTATCGCTACACGTTATTTCCGATATTTTTAATGATGAGTGGCATTTCGATCACGGGAAGCGCGGTAGCAGCGGGATTCGCTTTACAAAATCAGAACGGAGCCGGGACAGGGCACGCCTACGCAGGAGCAGCGGCAGTTGCCCAGGACGCTTCAACGATTTACTTCAATCCGGCCGGGATGACCTACCTCGCTCCCGGACATCACGTTTCCGGCGCGGTCAGCTTACTCGCACGATCGTTAAAGTTTAAAGACGCGGGTAGCGATCCGCTGCTGATCTATCCTCTCGGCGATAACGGCGGCCAGGGTGGAGGTTGGGCGCCCATCCCTGCTGTTTACTGGAGTATGGCGGTAACGCCGGCTATACGCGCCGGCCTGGGCATCTCACCGACTTTTGCAACTCTACGGAGTGGAGCAATACTTTTGTCGGCCGCTACCAGGGGGTTTTTTCCGAAATTACTACCATCAACGCTAATCCCAGCATCGCGTGGCGAGTGAACGACATGATTTCGCTTAGAGCAGGTTTTAATGCGGATTCTGACCGTGTCTGGTTGGCACTAGGCTTGAACCAGAAGATTGGCAAGAAAACATCGATTGACCTTGGGTATGCGCATGTGTTCTTCGACAAGGCGAAGATTAACCGGCCCACGAATGAAAATCCTGCGCTTCAGATTGTGCGCGGCTCGTTCAACACCTCGGTCCACATCCTTTCGGTTCAACTCAACCATCAATTTTGATCTACTTTGGAGTAAGCCTCGGCATTCATGACGGTAGTCAAAGCGATAAAACGGGGTCAGATTTCGACCCGCGCGCCCAACTCAAGGACCCGATTTGCGGGTAACTTGAAATATTCGGCTGCATTGCTGGCATTGCGCGCCATGGTTGCGAAAAGCCTTTCCCGCCACAGCGACATGCCGCCGCCTGGACTGGGTACGACGATCTCCCGACTAAGAAAGAAAGATGTTTTCAGCGGCTCGAATTCAAGCCCGTATTGCTGGCACTGTTCCAGCACCAATGGCAGATTGGGTTCATCCTTGAAGCCATATTGGACAGCGATCTGGTAGCAATTTCCCGGCAACGGCTTTACTGATAGCCGCTCTTCTTCCGGAACCCGGGGCGTTTCAAGGTAATTCACGGTCAGAAACACCACCCGCTCATGCAATACCTGGTTGTGGGCAAGGTTATGGAGCAACGCATGAGGCACCCCGTCCGGATTGGCGGTGAGAAAGATCGAGGTTCCCGCCACGCGCGCAGGCGGGTGCGCGATCAATGATTCCAGGAATGGCTGGAGGGGTATGGCCGCCGACCGCAAGTGCTCCAACAGAATTTGCCGTCCGCGGCTCCACGTTGTCATAACGAAAAAGATAAGGGCGCCGATAGCAAGCGGAAACCAGCCGCCCTGGGCAATTTTTAGCATGGTCGCCGCGAAAAATGTGGTATCGATCGTCAAAAACAATCCGGTCGCGAATATACCCAGAACCAGGGGGTAGCGCCAAGCGTAGCGAAGAACGAAAAACGTCAATATGGTTTCAATCACCATTGTCGTGGTGACAGCGACACCGTACGCAGACGCGAGACTCGATGACGAACCGAATCCCACTACAGCCATGGTCACGGCCGCGAGCAGCGTCCAGTTGACGAAGGGGATATATATCTGACCGATCCTGCGATCCGAGGTGTGCCTGATCTGCATGCGCGGCAAAAATCCCAGTTGTATGGCCTGTTTGGTTACAGAATAGACACCCGAGATTACCGCTTGCGATGCGATCACGGTTGCGACGGTGGCTAATCCTACCGCGGGATAAAGCGCCCATGGAGGAAATAGTAGATAAAACGGATTTGAAATAGCAGAGGGATTCGCCAGCAGGAGCGCTCCCTGTCCCAGATAATTCAACGTTAGCGCTGGAAGTACGCAGACATACCAAGCCAGGCGAATCGGTTTCGCGCCAAAATGTCCCATATCGGCATACAGCGCTTCTCCCCCTGTGACGGCCAACACGACAGCACCGAAGGCAACAAATGCGAGCCAACCATTATTTAAACAAAATGCGAGCGCCTGCATAGGGTTAAATGCGCCCAATATAGTGGGTGCGGCCGCGATATTCGTCAAGCCGGCGATGCCGAGAGTGGCAAACCATAACAACATCACGGGACCGAATACTGCCCCGATTCCCCCTGTGCCCCGCTGCTGCACAAGAAAAAGCACAATTAACACAGCCAAAGTTATGGGCAGCACATATGGCTGGAGAAGCGGCGTGGCTACCTCCAGTCCCTCCACGGCGCTGAGTACAGAGATCGCAGGTGTGATAACTCCGTCTCCGTAGAAGAGTGCGGCGCCAAATGCGCCAATAAGAAAGAGAATACTCCGCAGGCGCGGACGATCAGCGACCGAGGAACTGGCAAGGGATAACAGCGCCATGATACCGCCTTCTCCCCGGTTGTCTGCGCGCAGGATCAAGGTGATGTATTTGACCGACACCACTATCATGAGCGCCCAAAAGATGAGCGAAATGACGCCGATGACATTGCTCTCACTCACGGCAAGTCCATGGGTGGGGTCAAAAACCGTCTTCATGACATATAGCGGACTTGTCCCGATATCCCCGTAGACTACGCCAAGCGCAGCCAAGCTCACCAGACCCAAGGACTGATGGGCAACATTCGGCTGCAGTTCTTTATCTTGACTTGTCATCATCGTTGTCCGGGATGGGCGATTCTATTTACTGCGGACCGGCGAGCGGGAGCGAAAACACATGAACCACCGAAGGTTTGCGAAAGCCCCCAATCAGCAGCCGCGTGGACGGGCTTATTCACAAAATTCCTCCGGTGCTTATGCTTTGCGCCGGGCATCCTGGAGGACACGCGCCAGAGAGAGTGGGGCTTGCCTACCCCAAGAATCGAGGCAGCACATGAGGTCATTGTACACGAGCAGCTTGCTGATGACACAAAGGACAAGGAGGACAAAGGGATACGCCTCGAGCGCACGGCTGAGGCCGATCGCAACCAGTAAGCGCCACCGACGTGAGCCTCAGTCTTGCTTGTGGTTCCAGCCCGCCGCTCGACGTTTTCCTTTGTGTGGCTTACCGTACTGATTGCGATGCTCATCCGCACTATCCTTGCTTTATCTCTGTGCCTGAGAATTACGCGATCGGACGGAGCAGTGATATCTAATCTATTCTGGCATTTATTCTTTGGAGATGACCATGAGCTACGAAAATCGTGACATTTACGGCATGTACAAACGCTACGACAAGAAGGGGCCCGGACCCCGACTAATGGGCGCCGATACGCTGATCGGGGAGGATGTCTACAATCACAAGGACGAAGATTTGGGTGGCATCAAGGAAATCATGCTGGAAGTGAACACCGGCAAGGTCGCATACGCGGTGTTGTCTTTTGGCGGCGTGATGGGCATGGGCGAGAAACTCTTTGCAGTGCCCTGGAATGCGCTGAAGCTGGATACCGAGAACAAGCGGTTTCTTCTCAATGTGGACAAAAAGCGCCTTGAAACCGCTCCTGGATTTGACAAGGATAACTGGCCCGACATGGCCGATCCAACTTGGCAGAACACGATTGACGCTTATTACGGCACCAAGTCCTACTCTGAACCTTATGGAGAACCTGTGAAGCAACCGCAGGATACGCCCGACACTCCATATGACGAGACGCCCTACACTACGACACAACCGGGCAATCGCAATTACGGGCGAGGCAAATAACTTGCAACGTCGCCAGCTCAAAGGTCGCTGGAAGACGACACTATTCGATACTGCCGCCTGGCGTTAATGGCAAGCGTTTTACTCCATGGCGCTGGGTCGGGGCTGCCGTTGTATCTTATCCAGAAAGTTAAAGGATTAGAGGACAATTTGCGGTGGCTGGAAACAGGTGCGTGAGCAGTGCTATCTACAGAAAAACCCCTTGTTCTTATCACTGGCTCCGAAGGTAGGATTGGCAAGGCAATAACGGCAGCGTTGGGCGATAGGTATGTTGTCGTCGGTTTCGAGCAAAAGTGTGATACCGGGTCCAACTGCATTCCCGTCGATATCTCTTCTGACGAGGCCGTCTCCAAGGCGTGCGAGCGACTACGCCACAGCTTTGGCGGGAAGATTGCCTCGGTCATTCATCTGGCCGCCTATTACGATTTCTCCGATAAGCAGAATCCGCTGTATGAGGAAGTCAACGTAAAAGGCACACGGAGGCTGTTAAAAGCGCTTCAAGCGTTTGACGTCGAACAATTCATATATGCCAGCACGATGCTGGTCCATGCCCCCACGCAGCCTGGCTTGCCGCTCAGCGAAGACAGGCCTCTTGAGCCAAAGTGGCCTTACCCCCACTCCAAGCTGGCGGCGGAAAACGAAGTACGTGCTCATCACGGCTGCATTCCCTTCTTAATAATGCGCCTAGCCGGAGTCTACAGTGGTTGGGGGGAAGTTCCCTCACTCGGCACACAAATTCAACGCATCTATGAGCGCCAGCTCCAGAGCCATATTTTCCCGGGCAATCCCTCTCACGGCCAAGCCTTTGTACATATAGATGACGTAGCGCGCGCATTCCAATTGGCGGTTGATCGGCGCGCGCAACTGCCGGCGGAAGCCGCGCTATTGATAGGCGAACCCATTACCGAAAGCTACGAGGGACTACAGAACCTGATTGGTGAGCTTATCCACGGCGAGCCTTGGGAAACGCATCGCGTGCCAAAAACCGTCGCTGTTGGGGGCGCATGGTTACAGAATAAAATGGAAGACGTGATTCCGGATGCGATAGACCGGGGAATCGAACCATTCGTCAAGCCTTTCATGGTAGCGCTATCCGATGACCACTTCGAACTGGATATTTCGCGAGCGAGGAAACTTCTGCGATGGAGGCCGAGACACATGCTACGCGAGACGTTACCAGAAATTGCTGCGCATCTGAAAGGCAGCCCTGAGGCGTGGTACAACCGTAACAAAATTCGCCCGCCTAGATGGCTTGAGGATATCGAGAAAAGCGCGGTTTCCAGTACGTTGCTGATCGAACGCAGTAATAAAAACGAGCGCGATGAACATGCGCGAACGCTGTGGTGTCACCTCGCCAACATAGGGCTTGGGTTGTGGCTCATATCGAGTCCATTCGCTTTCGGGCTCGCCGAACAATGGATGGAAGCTGAGGCGATGGTGTCTCCGACCGGCCGCGGCTTACCTCTGTCGGATACCTGGATGACAGCGAACGACATCGTTAGCGGACTGTTGATCATGCTCTTCGCCTGCCTTTCGATCGCCCGCGACTATGGCTGGGCGCGTTGGATCACGGCCCTGCTTGGAGTCTGGCTATTTTTCGCCCCCCTTTTCTTCTGGACACCAAGCGCGGCGGCGTATGCCAATGACACGCTCGTGGGCGTGCTGGTTGTATTGTTTGCAGTAGTGATTTCTCCGCCTCCCGGTATAAGCCCTGTTGCGCGCATGACAGGACCGGATACGCCGCCTGGCTGGAGCTACACCCCCTCCGGGATGACTAACCGAATACCAATTGTGGCACTTGCGGTTGTCGGCCTCCTTATCTCACGCTATATGGCCGCGTTTCAGCTGGGCCATATTGACCAGGTCTGGGATCCGTTTTTCGGCGATGGGACAGCCAAGATCATTACTTCAGAGGTGTCCGAAGCGTGGCCGGTTGCTGACGCAGGATTAGGCGCTGCAGTATATGCGATGGAGATCGTAACCGGTGTCGTCGGGGACAAACGGCGGTGGCGGACCATGCCCTGGGTAGTGCTGTTTTTTGGGATACTGATCGTACCTCTGGGGGTGGTTAGCATTTTTTTTATCATAATCCAGCCGATTGTCATCGGCACTTGGTGCACCTTGTGTCTTGTTGCCGCATTGGCAATGCTGCTTCAGATTCCATATTCTTTCGATGAGATTCTTGCCACGCTGCAGTTTCTAAAAGCCCGCGTCCGGCAGGGGAAATCGTGGTGGCATGTGTTATGGCATGGCGATACGATTGAAGGCGGAGGTGTGGACGCCACAAATGAATTCGGTGGATCATTTGCGGCCGTGTTACGCCAGATAGTGCAGACCGGCGTCCGTTTTACCTGGACCATGATGGCAAGCATGGCTATCGGTATCGCGCTAATGTTCACACGTATCATCTTTGATACATCTGACGCGGCTGCGGATAGCGATCATGTGATCGGATCGCTGGTGGTGACGTTTTCGATCATGGCATTGAGCGAAGTGGGGCGGCCACTTCGTTTCGCAAACATCATTCTCGGCGCGTGGCTGATCGCCGCACCTGTACTGTTGAGCGAATATTCGAGTCCTGCTGCGGCCGCGAGTGTTATCGGCGGCGTGCTGTTGATACTGCTCGCGCTGCCGCTGGGACCTATAGAAAGCCGGTACGGCGCCTGGGATCAGTGGATCCTGATTGGTCAAAAAAAATAACTTACAGACCGGCCATCAGAATTAGTAGCTTAGTGCTGGTTTGGATTTGCGACAGGCGTAAGGGATACATGCTGTTACGGAGATACTACCGTTTTGCCAATTATCGATCAAAGCATATCGGGCGAGATAACGGTGCGCAACACCAGATCCGCGGAGAGGCCCTTTTTCGTGTTGCTGAACCACCACACGGCACTTTTTCGCATGCTCCAGCCCTCCGGAACACCCGACATGAGCAATGAAGCAACTTCTCCCAGCGTCGGTTGATGGCCCACCACCAGGACTGCGTCTTTCGCCTGAGGCCAGCCGGCGACGCTCAGGACTGATTCCGCGGAAGCGCCCGGTCCGATATCCGCGATAGTCTCGAATTCATTGTCAAGCGCGATGGCGGTCTGCTGTGTCCGCTTAGTGGGACTGACAACAATGCGCGTATGCTCGGGAAGTCTCGGCTTAAGCCATTCGGCCATAAGCTGGGCCTGCTTCTTCCCCTTCGCTGTAAGTTTGCGAGTACTATCCGGTGTACCCTCCTCAGCCTCCGCGTGACGCCATAAAATGAGTTCCACCTTTCCTCCGCGTAAATAATGTTGCTCTTCCTTATCCGGTACATGCTTAGTATAGAAGAGATTTTACCTGTCTGCGGCACCAGGACCAGAAACCACCCCCTATTCGAGCGGCGCCAGCGGTGTGGAAGTAAGGCATTTGCAGAATCCGGGTGTTGTGGTTGTGCGGGGGTGACGGATAGGGGATTGTGAGAAAAACCGTCCGATCAATTCAGCAACTTGGGCGTAAGCAATGAGGATATGGAACGGCGGGCATTCTGCCCGCCATTTCTGCAATTAAGACTTCAGCGCGGACATCGGCGCGCCAAAATTGATATGGAAAGGTGCACCATTAATTACCAGCGCTGGGACCGACTTCACGCCAGCAGCTTCAGCGTCAGCAATCCGGTCCTTTTGTTCGCCAAGATGAACAAGCTCAACATCGTAACGGTCCGGGTCTAAGGCATCTGCGATTTGACGCTCGGCGTCGACACATACAGGACAGCCAGCATGATAAAAGGTAGCGCTTGTTTTCATAAATCTCTCCAATAGAATGAATAAAGTCGGTGGGAAGTACCCACGTCGCAAGGACCGGTTAGCCAAATGCCAGCGACAGGCAGATTATAAACGCTGCCCCACCCATGCGCCAGCGGGGTATCCGCTTCAGCGAAGGGCGTTAAAAGGATGAAATAAGGCAAAAGGAGTTGGGCAATTGCCGCGCTACGCCGAGCGATTGAATGCAAGGCGTTGATGCACCCCCAGCTTGCAGGCCTGCTGCCCTAGCTGGAGGCGCTGCACACACATATAAGCGCGCTACTTGATATCCCGGTCTACCTCTTTATCGAAAGAGCGTCGCTGTCTCGCCAGCCCGTGCCGGATACGTGGCACTTGGCATCTGGCGCCGGCACCTGGCACCTGGCACCTGGCACCTGGCACCTGGCACCTGGCATGACAAATATAGTGGCCTTCCTCTCAATCTAATCTGATTTGAGGGTTAATGCGAGCGAATAGATCTTGTTTTTGCTTTGCCCAGTGATGTCTGCCGCGAGCTTCACAGCCTGTTTTAATGGAAGATCTTCCAGTAACAGCTTTAGCGTGCGCTGGGTCTGATCGCTCAGCTGATCCTCCCTCGCAGCTTCGGAAGCAGCAAGGATGAGAACAAACTCGCCTTTCTGGTGGTTGGGATCCGCTTCAAGCCAGGCCACAGCGTCCCCCAGCGGGCAGATGTGGATATTTTCGAATAATTTAGTCAGTTCCCGCGCTATTGCAAGGTGGCGATGCGCGCCAAACACGTCAGCGAGGTCGGAGACGGACTCGAGTATTCGGTGAGGTGCTTCGTAAAATACCAGCGTGTAGGGGGATGACCGCAACTCTTCCAGTTCTCGTCGCCGAGGTCCGGGACTGGGGGGCAGGAAGCCGTAGAATAGGAAGCGGGACGCGGGAATACCAGCGGCCGATAGCGCACATATTGCCGCGTTCGCCCCAGGGACCGGCACCACATTGCATCCTTGTTCCCGTGCCAACGTTACAAGCGTTCCGCCGGGATCTGAAATCCCGGGTGTGCCCGCGTCGGTAACAAAGCCT
This sequence comes from Nitrosospira sp. Nsp14, assembly GCF_900113575.1. GTDB lineage: Bacteria > Pseudomonadota > Gammaproteobacteria > Burkholderiales > Nitrosomonadaceae > Nitrosospira. The sequence continues at coordinate 9,871 of NZ_FOPV01000022.1, read as the reverse complement.
ACTGCCTGCCCCGCGCGCAGCAGGTCGATGATGCGCTGGGCAGCGCCCATCTCGTTGTGCTGATGCACGGCTATCATTCTCTTTGATATCGAGAAGTGGGTCAGCAAGCGTCGTGTGGTGCGGGTATCCTCAGCGGCAATCACGTCCACCGCCGCAAGTACATCCAGTGCACGAAGGGTAATATCCCTCAGGTTGCCTATCGGCGTAGCGACCACGTATAAGGTGGCGGGCGCGATCATGTCAGCCGGATGCATTATCGCTGTAGGGGTTATGGCCTGGGCCGGGTTTGCACTGTAAAATATGTTGGTGCCCATTTGGTGATGTCGGGTTTTTCATGTTGTGCTTGGGGCATTAAGGAGGTCGATTTTTTGACTGGTGGCGATGCGGAGCGGCGGGCCGAGGAGTTTCTCAAGCAGCATAGTCTTGTATTGCTCCAGCGAAACTATCGCTGCCGTTTTGGCGAAATCGATCTTATCATGCGCGATTGCGCAACGTTAGTATTCGTCGAAGTCAGGATGCGCGCGAAAGCGCTTTTCGGTGGCGCAGCGAGCAGCATTACCGTGTTAAAACAGGAGAAAATAGTGCGGACAGCGCGGCATTATCTCGCATCGCTGCGGACGGAGCCATCGTGCCGCTTCGATGCCGTGCTACTGTCCGGTCGCGCGGGAGAAAACATCGAGTGGATCAGAGATGCTTTTGGGGAATAGAAGGGATAATGGATGGGGGAGTGGCTAGGCCTTCGGTGGATGGAGATGAGTTCGGTGTCATCGTCGCTGCCGAGATTATCATTGCTGCGGTATTGTTGTAGGCGAATCATCAACTGGGGAATCAATGCAAAATCTTCATCGGATACAGGTGCTTCTAGTCTTACTGCTGTTGCCTTTTTTTTCCGGCTGCGCCCTGCTGGTTGCAGCTGGCGCCGCAACAGTCGGCACCGGGGTCGCGGTATCGCAGGATCGGCGTACCGGCGGGATGTTAGTCGAGGATCAAAATATTGAGTCAAAAAGTAATCGACGCATTAGCGAGAAAATGGGAGATAACGCACATGTAAACGTTACGAGCTTCAACCGTAACGTGCTTCTGACCGGGGAGGTCTCATCCGAGAGTGTAAGGAAAGAGATTGAACAAGCGGTGAAGGGCGTCGAGCACGTGCGTAACGTGGTTAATGAAATTGCCGTGGCACCTGTGAGCTCGTTTACCTCGCGCAGCAACGACGCGCTGATTACGTCCAAGGTTAAAGGCCGGTTCATGGATGGTGGCAAGTTCCAGATCAACCATGTGAAGGTGATAACGGAGGATAGCGTGGTCTATTTACTGGGAATTGTAAATGCTGATGAGGCCGGGAGCGCGGTAGACATCGCGCGATCTACCAACGGAGTGCGTAAGGTGGTAAAGGTATTTGAGTACATGAACTGAGTTGGTGCCAACTGTGAGTCGCGCTTTCACCTACCGCATGTCGGTGGTTAGATAGTTTGATTGCTCTTCGCCATATATAAGCCGGTTACGGCTATGCGGTTCCAATGCGATTGGAACCCCGCGCGTTGGCCGATGCTCGCGCAGCGCCGCGACAAGCGGTCGTGCCGTTGGGAACCGACTTGGCGCGGGGATGCCAACGAGATCGGATGCTATAGCACTCCCCCACCGCCTGTTCAGGAGGCCCGTTGCCATTTATGGTGTTCGGCAGACGGTGAGACTTTGGACGCTGCGCATCAATCGCGGCGCGGATCCGCAGTCTCGCCATGTTGCGGTTACGTGTGCGCTGTGCCCGTTTAATAGGATCGTATATTGCTCTCGCCGGATTTTGTCGCGCGGCTTCGCAGCCTTCTACCCTTCGAGCAGGTATTGACCGATACGGTGGACTGCTTTGCCTACGCTTATGACAATAGCCGGAGGTTTTGCCCCCCTGACGTGGTAGTGTTTCCGGTGACCGGCCTCGAGGTTCAGGAGGTGTTGGCACTTTGCAATCGGTACAAGACGCCCGCCACGCCACGTGGACGCGGTACTGGCACCGCGGGCGGCAGCCTGCCTGAACAGGGCGGCGTCGCACTGTCGCTTGAGCGCATGCAGCGTATTCTTTCCGTTGACGCGGCCAATCGTGTAATCGTTGCGGAGCCTGGTGTCTTGAACGAATCGGTTCAGGAGGCAGCGCGAGTTCATGGGTTCTTTTGGCCGCCCGATCCGTCGAGTGCGGCTTACTCGAGTATAGGAGGTAATCTCGCCACTTCCGCGGGCGGCCCTCATGCAGTGAAGTACGGCACTACCCGAGATCATGTGCTGGGACTCAAGGCAGTGACGGGCGATGGGAAGATGATCAGGACGGGCTGTTACACCACTAAAGGGGTGGTCGGTTACGATCTTACCCGACTGTTGATTGGCTCCGAAGGGACCCTTGCCGTCATCACCGAGGCTACGCTCAAGCTTACGCCGCTTCCTCAGGCGCGTGCGGGAGTTACCGCATACTTCGGCGATCTATCGAGTTGTGCCTCGGCGATCGTTCGAATCATGGCACTTCCTCAGACGCCGAGCGCGCTTGAATTCCTGGACTCCGCGTCGCTACTTTTGATACGGGGCCGGTTTCCTGCGCTGGTGCCAGCCCACGCTGCCGCAATGCTCATGATCGAGGTGGACGGGTCCGAACAGTCTATTGCCGAATCCCGCGCCGCTGTTCTTCGCGCGTGCGGCGACAAAGGATTGATTAAGGGGGAAGAGGTCTCGGATACCGCTAAGTTGTGGGCGGCCCGCAAGGCACTGTCTCCACTTTTGCGCGATATTGCCCCGAAGAAGATCAATGAGGATGTTGTAGTCCCGGTTTCGGCGTTGCCTGTTTTTCTTGAAGGACTCGAACAGTTAAGTGCGAAATACAGGGTTGCTAACGTTAACTTTGGCCACGCCGGCAACGGCAATATCCACGTCAATCTTCTCGTGGATCCCGAGTCTGCCGATGAATTGTCGCGGGCGAATGCGTGCTTGAATGAGATATTCGATCTGGTGATCCAGCTCAACGGCACCTTGTCCGGAGAGCATGGCGTGGGGAGCGAAAAACGACCCTACATCGGTAAGGAAATAGATCCACCGACGTTGGCGTTGATGAAGGAAATCAAGAGGGTCTTTGATCCCAACAATATTCTCAATCCCGGAAAATTATTCCCGTAGGCGGATACAAGCGGGGGGGCGAAAACTCGGGCGAGAAGGGGATTGGACGATTTATAGTTTGCTACACTTGGGTCCCGAGAGAATTTTATCCAACCTTCAATAGCTCTGCAATATCATGCGCGAAGACGTCAGCACCGTTTTCGTTCGTAACGTAGAGCCGCAGATGTCCCTTGGTATCGTAAATATACGTACCGGTCGAATGATCGATGTCATGATGCCCTGTCTTTGCTGCTGCTTTCGTCTGATAAAATGCCTTGAAGTCGCTTGCGATTTTCTTCGTGGTTTCGACGTCGCCGGATAGGCCAAGGAATGCGGGATCGAATCCCGAGACATACTGCTTGAGTACCTCGGGAGTATCCCGCTCCGGATCAACGGATACGAATAGCACCTGGACCCGCTTCGCGTCCGGACCGAGCTTGCGCATAGCCGCAGCTATATTCGCCATTGTCGTGGGGCAGGCGTCGGGGCAATTAGTATAGCCAAAAAACAGGACGACGGCCTTGCCTTTGAAGTCCGCTAGCGTTCGGACGTTTCCCGACTGATCAGACAGTTTAAAATCACCGCCGAAGTTGGCGCCAGTGATATCGGTCGAAAGAAATTTTGGGGGTGCGGTGTTGCTACACGCCGGTAGGAAAAAAACCAGCAGAACAAGGGCGGCGGTTTTTACCGCCGCGTTAAGCTTGGAATGAACCACGACCACGCCGGTTAGAAACGGATGTAATGATCAACAAGCAATACCACGAACAGCGCGGTCAAATAGACGATGGAATAGCGAAATGCTTTTTTGGCTATCTCATCACTATAATTCAGGTAGATTCTCAAGGCATAGTAGAGGAATATTCCGTCCAGCACCGCCGCGCCGGCGAGATAGATGAGTCCGCTCATCTGCGTCGCGTAAGGCATCAACGTGACGGCGATGAGGATAAGCGTGTAAAGCAGGACCTGAAGGCGAGTATATTTCTCGCCGTGCGTTACCGGCAGCATCGGCATACCCACCTTGGCGTATTCGAGCTTGCGGTACAGAGCCAACGCCCAGAAATGAGGCGGCGTCCAGGCGAAAATGATGAGAAACAAAAGCAGCGCATCGGCAGTTACTTCGCCCGTTACCGCCGCCCACCCAAGAACGGGCGGCATCGCGCCTGAAGCGCCGCCAATAACGATATTTTGTGGCGTCATCGGTTTCAGGATCACCGTATAGATGATCGCGTAACCAACGAACGTTCCGAGGGTAAGCCACATCGTCAGTGGGTTCACCAACTGGTGAAGAATCAGTAGTCCTGTTCCGCCGATCAGCGCCAGGAAAAACAGCGTTTCGGGAGACGTTACCTGCCCGCGCGGCAGCGGCCTGCCTCGTGTCCGCGCCATGACCGCATCCATTTTCTGCTCGACCAGACAATTTACAGCAGCCGCGGCACCAGCCACGAGGGCGATGCCGATCGTGCCAAATATCAGTGCGTTAAGCGGAACAGCACCCGGCACAGCAAGAAACATGCCGATAAAGGCGGTAAATACGATGAGCGAAACTACCCTGGGCTTGGTCAAGCGGTAAAACTGCTGCACGCGCGTAGCGGTTTGCTGCCAGGCGATACTCGTAGTAGCCATTACCTTTCTCCTAATTCAATACAGATATTTATCTGTGTTTAACCCATTTGCTGGGCGACAACGGAAGCCCGATCTCCCAATTATTGCGTAATCGCCACTTCGGGAGGTGCCGCGCGGATTCGGGGCACCTAGTGTTTTTGATCAGTCCCCATCGCATGCTCAAGCTGGGACACCTTCAACAAGCGCTTGATGTCTTTAGCCATTTGAGCGGGATCCGGATTTTTCGGAAAACGCATCATTAGGTTTCCAATCGGATCGATGAGGTAAATATGATCGCGGTGGGAAACAGCGGCCGGAATTTCTGAAAGCAGATCACTGTCCTTAGCGTTAATGAGCAGCACTCCCTCGAAGTCCTTCACGATTTCTGGCGCTGGAACTTCCCCGTCATCAATCAGCCATAGCCTTTCCACCCGATCCTTTTCCTTATGTTGTGTCAAACGCACCTGGCGCATGTAATACAATTTTTTCTGACACTGCTCGTCGCATTTCCCGGAATCCACCATCGCCATCACCCACTTTCCACGAAGTTGCCGCATGCGAAAAATAGTTTGATCAGCCTGATTCAGAGCCGTGCCTGCCAAGGGCTTAACCTGAAGCAATTCGCCATAGTTAACAGTGGTACCAGGCCGAACGCCAAAAAAATAAAGCGTATACGAGGCGATAATAGGCGCGCACAACACGACGAACAGTAGAATCAGCGTTCGTCTATTTTTTTTCAAACCGCTCTCGCTTGCCACTTAACACCAAATAAATTATCAATACAGCCAAAGCCATCGCAAACCACTGAACCGCGTATCCCAAATTTTTCGCTGAGCCTGAATCCGGACGCGGCCACTGCCGAACCAGACCATCTTGCACGTCGTCCTTTTGCAAAATCATTACCGGCTGCAAGGTCAACCCAGTCGCGTTCCGATAGCGGTTAATATCCAGATTTTCCCAGACCCTTCCGGCTACCAAATCCTGAGACAGCTCAAGCGTTCGCTGAGTAGCCGTTGTCGCAATTCCCGAGACGCTCACCTGACCGGAAGGCGGAGCTACTTCCGGCAACTTGCTTCGATCCCGGTCCGCCGGCGCCCATCCACGATTCACCAGAACGTGCATGGAACTTGTACCTATCCTTAGCGGGGTGATGACGTGGTAACCAGCTACTCCGCGATAAATCTTGTTATCGAGATAGATGGTGTACCCCGGTACGTACTCGCCCTGTGCCTCTACTTGACGATATTGAAAATCCCCAAGTTTTACCTCCGTTGGAGGAAGTACAACCGCGGGCTCCTGCGAAAGAAGATCCAGGCGTTCCTGTCTGGATTCCTTTTCCTGGGCGCGGGACAGCTGCCAGTTACCGAGTTGCACCATAATCGTGATGACAACTGCCGCGCCTATTGTTGACCATAATCGCGGCTTAAACCGCCAGCCTGAAATAGTCATTGGATAGTATGCAGAACTCGGCTAAACTTGTTTCCAGACCCGATAATTACAGGAATATATCGTGAAAATTGCAGCCGTCTTGATTCTATTCCTTATACTCGGCAGCTTGGCTTCCGCCTTGTACTACATGGTGAAGGACAAGGGGCATGGTACGCGCGCCGTAAAGTCCCTCACACTTCGCATCAGTCTGTCGCTTCTTCTGTTTACCCTGCTAATGCTGGGAACCTATACGGGGTTCATATCGCTTTAGCAGGGGTAGTACGGCTCGCATTTCTATATGAGCCAGTATACGAAAATAAACAGTCCCAGCCAGACTACGTCAACGAAGTGCCAATACCACGCCACGCCCTCAAAGCCAAAATGGTTCTCGGGGGTAAAGTGGCCCGCCATTACCCGGAACCAGATGACCAGCAGCATGATGGAGCCCAGCGTGACATGGAAACCATGAAAACCGGTCAACATGTAAAATGTCGCGCCATACGCACCGGTGGTCATCTTAAGGTTGAGATCTGAATAGGCATGGCCATATTCATATGCCTGCAAGCCCACAAACAGAAAGCCCAGCGCAAAGGTGAGGAAGAGTCCCAACTTGAGCTGTCCGCGCTTGTTCAGCTTTAGTGCCCAGTGTGCCCAGGTGACGGTCACGCCAGATGTCAGCAGTATCAGGGTATTGATCGCCGGCAGCCCCCATGGTCCCATGGGCATGAATTTCTCTACGATCCCTGGGCCAGCCGTGGGCCACTCGCCGGTAAAGTCAGGCCAGAGAATCTTATGCTCCAGATCCGATAACCAGGGAATCGAATATACGCGCATGTAAAACAGGGCACCGAAGAAGGCTGCAAAGAACATGACCTCGGAAAAGATGAACCAACTCATCCCCCAGCGGAAAGACTTGTCCACCTGCTGGTTATACGCCCCCCTCTCGCTTTCCTTGGCCACCACCCCGAACCAGCCAAACATCATGTAGATGAGTATGGCAAACCCAATCGCCAGCAATCCATAGCCCAGCGGAAGCTTGTTGACCGAAAATGCCGCGCCGAAACCCATAAATAACAGCGCAATCGACCCTGTGATAGGCCAGGTCGACGGCGCTGGAACGTAATAGTGACCCCCTTCTTGGCTCATGCTCTTTCTCCTGCGTATAATTTAATTAATCTTTAACTTGTTACAAACTTAACGAGCAAAAACACAACTACCACAAACAGCGCCGCGCCCACAATCCCGGCGATGATCACCTGTCCCGCTGTTAGCGTCGCGGCGTCATGGTCGTGATCGCTCTGTTTCCTAATCCCAAAAAAAGCCCACGATACGGCCTTCATCGCCTGGATAAAGGTTGCTTTTGTCGGTTTTTCCTTTGGGTCTTTCAACTCTGGCCCGCTCGACTACTGATCACCTGCGTTTAGTCGCTCCCCAGTTCAAAAAATGTGTACGAAATGGTGACTGTATTGAAATCAGCGGGCAAAGTCGGTTCGATCATGAATTGAACCGGCATCTGCCTCGTTTCATTCGGCTTTAGCACTTGCTTACTGAAACAAAAACACTCCAGTTTCTTCAGATGCTTGGCGAGCAATTGTGGACTGTAGCTGGGTATAGCCTGACCATTAATCTCCCGGTTAGACGTATTCGTTACCTCGTACATCACCTGAACCAGTTCACCCGGATGAATCCGTACGTTTGATTGAAGCGGCCTAAACTTCCACGGTAGCCCGCGGGTATTTGCATCCAGCTCGACTGTTACCCACCGTGTTGTATCGACCTGGGTATTTTCGGTTAACGTATCCGCCTGCAATAAATTGTTGAGGCCGGTTACTTCACAAATCTTTTCGTAAAACGGCACCAACGCAAAACCAAAGCCAAACATCACCAAGGTAAAAATCAACAGCTTTTTCAGTATTACCGAATTGGCTTGAACTGTGCTCATTTCCAGTTCTTAAAGAGAACACCCACAAATATTGCCGTCGCTATCGCGAACAGAAAGAGGGCGGTTCTGATCGCTCTGCGCCTTCTTTCTGCGTCGTTCGACATCTACCAACCCTTTTTACTTAACAATCGGAGGGGTTGTAAAGCTGTGATATGGAGCGGGCGATGGCAGCGTCCATTCCAGGGTCTTGGCTCCTTCCCAGGGTTTGGCCGGTGCTTTGGCGCCGCCACGGATGCACTTTAGCACGACGTAGAGGAACAGAAGCTGACTAAACCCGAAGCCGAAGGCGCCGATGCTTGAGATCATGTTGAAGTCGGCAAACTGCAGCGCATAGTCGGGAATGCGACGCGGCATGCCCGCCAGCCCCAGGAAGTGCTGAACAAAGAAGGTGAGGTTGAAGAAGAACATCGACAACCAGAAGTGCCACTTGCCCAGGGTCTCGTCATACATATGCCCGGTCCATTTCGGCAGCCAGTAGTAAACGCCGCCGAATATTGAGAACAACGCGCCCGACACCAACACGTAGTGGAAGTGCGCAATCACGTAGTAGGTGTCCTGCACCTGAATATCTATCGGGACTATCGCGCAGATGACACCGCTGAAGCCACCAATGGTAAACAGGAAAATGAAGCCGATGGCAAACAGCATGGGCGTCTCAAAAGTCATGGAACCACGCCACATGGTCGCGGTCCAGTTGAACACTTTCACGCCCGTGGGCACGGCGATCATCATGGTCGCATACATGAAGAACAGCTGCCCGGTGACCGGCATGCCAGCGGTGAACATGTGATGCGCCCAGACGATGCAAGACAGAATGGCGATGGATGCAGTGGCGTATACCATCGACGAATATCCGAACAGCGGCTTGCGCGCAAAGGTGGGGATAATCTCCGACACGATGCCAAACGCCGGCAGGATCATGATGTAGACTTCAGGGTGGCCGAAGAACCAGAATATGTGCTGGAACATCACCGGGTCGCCGCCGCCGGCCGCGTTAAAGAAATTGGTGCCAAAGTTTCGGTCTGTCAGCAGCATGGTCACCGCTCCCGCCAGCACCGGCATCACCATAACCAGCAGATAGGCGGTGATCAGCCAGGTCCACACGAACAAGGGCATTTTCATCAGTGTCATTCCCGGCGCCCGCAGGTTGAGAATGGTGGTAATGATGTTAATCGAACCCATGATGGAAGAGGCACCCATGATATGGAGCGCAAAGATGGCCATATCCATGCCCATGCCCATCTGCACTGACAACGGCGGGTAAATCGTCCAGCCGCCGGCGGGTGCGCCACCGGGCACGAAGAACGAGCTCATCAGCAGCAGTGCCGCCGGCGGCAGCAGCCAGAAACTCCAGTTGTTCATGCGCGCAAAAGCCATGTCCGGCGCTCCGACCATCAGCGGAACCTGCCAGTTGGCGAACCCCACGAACGCGGGCATGATGGCGCCGAACACCATCACCAGGCCATGCATGGTGGTCAACTGGTTGAAAAACTCGGGCTGAACGATCTGCAACCCCGGCTGGAACAGCTCTGCCCGGATGGTCAGCGCCATCACGCCCCCGGTCAGGAACATGATGAAGCTGAACCACAGATACATGGTGCCAATATCTTTATGGTTAGTGGCGTTCAGCCAGCGCGACAAGCCGGTCGGATGATGTTCGTGGTCGTCGTGACCAATATCGTGATCTACTGCTGCCATGATTTCCTCCTGATGCTATTTTCTTAACTGGTTGATTTCGGATGGTTGCACCAAGTCCCCTGCGGCATT
>NZ_FOPV01000004.1 GCF_900113575.1 Nitrosospira sp. Nsp14 | reverse complement strand
ATGGAAACCGAGGGCGCAACCTGCATTGACTGCCACCAGAACCTGGTGCACAAGGAAGTCGCCGAGACCGACTTGAACGAGAGCAAAAAGCAGGGCAAGATGGTCCTCAAACCCGAGAAAAAGGATGAGGACGACGATGACGAGGATGAGGAATAGGCCGATGCTGAGCGTTCGGTGCTGGCGCATATCACGCCGGCTCTATTCAGCAAGGCTTTCTTCTTTCACGTCACTCCGTTCCAGAAATCGCCAATAATCTCTTCCTAGTCTGGATTTTCGCTGATTCATAGCGAATTCAGACTAGAGAGAGATTCGTTTGCTAACACGCGTTTCACCCGTTTCGACCTGAGATTGGTGGTCTGCAGTTTCTCTATGTCACGAAACTGTAATATTTCCCTCCTAATATGTAACCTGTCAAGAAACGTCCTCTTTTCGAATGCCCTTGCCAGTGACTACACAATCTTCCGACGTACCTTCTCGTTCAAAAAGTCTCGGGTACAGTTATCGGCGCCATCTTGGCGAACGCGCGATTGAAACGTTGCTGTTTCTGATGGCGTCTCTCTCGGTCGCCATCACCCTGGCTATCGTGGTAATGCTGGTGAAGGAGTCCATCGTATTTTTTGAACATGTTTCAATATGGGATTTCCTGACCGATACCCAATGGACCCCGCTGTTTGATGATGCGCATTACGGGATACTTCCGCTGGTCTCGGGCACGGTGGTGAGTTCCGGCGTGGCTCTCCTGGTTGCTATTCCACTGGGGACGATCACGGCCATATATCTTTCTGAATTCGCGCCTTTCAGCGTACGTGAGATCGCCAAGCCGTTTCTTGAGCTTTTGGGCGGGGTGCCCACCGTTGTATACGGCTATTTCGCATTACTCTTCGTAACACCCCTGTTGCAGAAGATTATCCCGGGGCTGCCGGGTTTCAGCCTGTTATCCGCCGGGCTGGTGATGGGTATCATGATCATTCCCTATGTGAGCTCCATGGCGGAGGACGCGATGCGTGCCGTGCCCATGAACCTTCGAGAGGGCTCATACGCGATGGGGGCCACAAAATTTCAGACCGCCATCAGGGTAGTCATGCCTGCAGCATTTTCCGGGATCGCCGCAGCTTATATTTTGGGTATATCGCGTGCGGTCGGTGAGACCATGGTCGTGGCGGTTGCCGCGGGGATGCAGCCGAACCTCACCTGGAACCCGACGGAGCCCGCAGCTACCATCACGGCCTACATCGTACAGGTAAGCCTCGGTGACCTCCCGCATGGCAGTGTCGGCTACCAGACCATTTTTGCCGCTGGACTTACGTTGCTGCTATTGACGCTTGCGTTCAACATCGTTGGACACGTTTTACGCAAACGGTATCGCGAAGTATATTGACCAACGTCAGTGCTTTTCCAACTTTCGATGTGTTTTCTGGTGTCAAATTCCCTCGGCATAAATATGGTTATTTTCCCCTTTAACCGGTACAGCTGATGCGAGGCGACCAGGATCTGAGCGAGATTCGGAGCATTATTGCCCGCCACAAGGCTTGGGATCTCATCTTCATGATCGTTGGCGTGTTTGTGCTGATGATCGCGCTCCTGACCTTCATGGCGTTATTTGCTCACATGCTAATCGATGGATCGCCGCGGTTGACATGGGATTTCTTCACTTCTTTTCCCTCGCGTCGTCCGGGATCAGCCGGGATACTTTCCGCCTGGATTGGTACGACCCTGGTCATGGTGGTAACTGCCGTGGCCGCGGTACCGTTGGGCATCGGTGCGGGGATCTATCTGGAAGAATATGCCGCAAAAAATATCATTACCGAGATCATTGAAATCAACGTAACCAACCTGGCGGGCATTCCATCCATCATCTACGGACTGCTGGCCTTAGGTCTGTTTGTGCACCAGTTTGGTTTCGGCCAGAGTATTCTTTCCGCAGGGCTGGCGCTGGCGTTACTGATCTTGCCGGTCGTGATCGTGGCAACCCGCGAATCCATCCGCGCCATTCCCGTCGCTATTCGTGAAGGTGCTTATGCACTCGGCGCAACCAAGTGGCAAACCGTCTCTGACCATCTGTTGCCGTATTCCGCAGCCGGGATTCTGACCGGCGTTATTATCGGCCTTGCTCGAGCAATCGGCGAAACGGCGCCAATAATTACGATTGGGGCGCTAACGTTTATCGCATTTTTGCCGCCAGCGCCTTTTAAGGACGAGTTTCCTTTTCTGTCTTTCGAGTGGCTGATGGCTCCATTTACCGTGATGCCGATCCAAATGTTCAACTGGGTTTCGCGGCCGGAAGAGGCGTTTCAAGTCAATGCTGCAGCTGCAGGTTTGATACTGGTGGTGATGACGCTCACAATGAATGCGCTTGCTATCTACTTGCGCTATCGCATGCGGAAAAACATCAAATGGTAGTCGCTGCCGCCCTAATTGATCCCCAGGGGGATTCAGTGCCTGTACGCTATAAATCCGAAGTAAAAAACCTGAGTTTTTACTACGGTTCGTTCTCCGCGCTAAAGAACATCAATATGCCGTTACACGAGAAACAAGTAACTGCGCTGATCGGGCCGTCCGGATGTGGTAAATCCACTTTTTTGCGTTGCTTTAACCGCATGCACGACCTTTATCCAGGCAATCGTTACGTGGGTGAGATCGTTTTGCATCCGGACAATGTCGACATCCTTTCGCGGGCCGTCGATCCAATTGAAGTACGGATGCGTATTAGTATGGTTTTTCAAAAACCGAATCCATTCCCGAAATCCATTTACGAGAATGTTGCATATGGCCTGCGTGTGCGGGGGATCAGGCAGCGCGCCATATTGGATGAGAAAGTGGAAGAAGCCCTGCGCGACGCAGCCTTATGGGACGAAGCAAAAGACCGGCTGAATGAGCTCGCGTTTAATCTGTCCGGTGGCCAGCAGCAACGCTTATGCATAGCCCGAGCCCTGGCTACCGACCCCGAAATCCTGTTGTTCGACGAACCAACCTCCGCGCTGGACCCCATCGCGACCGCCAGTATTGAAGAGCTTATCACCGATTTGAAGGATAAAGTTACAATCCTTATTGTCACCCATAACATGCAGCAGGCGGCGCGGGTTTCCGACTATACAGCCTATATGTACCTGGGCGAACTCATCGAATTTGATGTCACGGACAATATTTTCATCAAACCGAAAAATAAACAGACTGAAGATTACATTACCGGGCGGTTTGGCTGAAACCTTACGTGTTCCGGCACAGATAGAGCGGTTCCGCTCTTTGTATTGTAGCTAGCTCTGGCTTGCGTCCAACACTTTTTGCTTCTCTTTCCCCTCGTGCATTGCTGAGTTCTTGTTCCCGACGTTGGCGATGTCCTGGCAACAGACCCCAATGATTGACCCGGTATTCATTCACGGGTAACATTCGCAGCTTTGACATACGGACAAGGCGGCTTCTCTTATGGCTAGGCGTTCAAAGCTGGTTGCGGGCAACTGGAAAATGCATGGTAGCACGGCTCAAAATCAAGGTTTACTGAACGCAGTCATCTCGCGGACCGTAGAGTTGAAGGAAGTCGGTATTGCCGTATCTGTGCCTTATCCGTATCTTGCGCAGGCACAGTCGGTACTAGCGAACACGCATGTGTCCTGGGGCGCCCAGAATGTCAGCCAGCATGAGAAGGGAGCTTATACGGGCGAGGTTTCCGCAGCAATGCTGGTCGATTTCGGGTGTCGCTATGTAATTGTCGGACATTCAGAGCGACGGGCATTATACGGCGAGGATAGTCATACGGTGGCGCTTAAATTCAGAGCAGCCCAGGCCGCAGGGCTGATTCCTATCCTGTGTGTGGGGGAAACACTCGATCAGCGAGACGCGGGCATCACGGAGCAAGTGGTGGCGGAACAACTGGACACGGTGGTCGAATTGACGGGCGTGAGCGCGCTTGCGAAAGCTGTGCTGGCTTACGAACCGGTATGGGCGATTGGGACCGGTAAAACCGCGACGCCGCAGCAGGCGCAGGATGTTCACGCCTTTATCCGCCGCCGAATCGCGGCGAATGATTCCGTAGTGGCCGGCGAATTGCAGGTCCTATACGGCGGCAGTGTCAAGGCGAGCAACGCGGCTGAACTATTCGGCATGCCAGATATCGACGGGGGATTGATTGGCGGCGCATCCCTTGTTGCCGACGAATTTGTCGCCATCTGCGATGCCGCAAAAAATTAACTCATCTGGAGCAGGCTTTTGGAAACGTTTATCTGGATAGTGCACGTTCTGTCGGCGGTGAGCGTCGTCGTTCTGGTGCTGCTGCAACATGGAAAGGGGGCCGACATGGGCGCCGCCTTCGGCAGCGGATCATCGGGAAGCTTGTTTGGCGCTAGCGGCTCCGCGAATTTCCTGAGCCGGACGACCGGCGCGCTGGCTGCAGTATTTTTCGTTACCAGTCTTGGTCTTACTTATCTCTCGACCAACAAGACGGAGAGCGGTGGCGTAATGGAAAAGGCGACGCAGGTTAAATCGAAGCCCGTGGAACCGGCGCCGTCGCGCCCGGCGGAAGAAGGAACCTCGAAGGCTACAGAAATACCAAAATAATTAAATGATGAGCTAGTTGAACAATTGACCAAAGCCGCGTTCTAATCGGTAGGTCTCGACTAGAACTCAAATTAAGCCGCCGACGTGGTGAAATTGGTAGACACGCCGTCTTGAGGGGGCGGTGGCGAAAGCTGTGCGAGTTCGACTCTCGCCGTCGGCACCAGTTGAAATAGGGCTTAAATCAGCGTAACAGTTCGGCCCGGAGTGCTGCCTGATCTCTCTAGCTCTTTATTTTTAATTACGTGATGCTCGAAAATTATTTCCCTATTCTGTTATTCATCCTGATTGGTCTTGCGGTCGGCGTGTTACCGATGGCATTTGGCTGGCTATGTGCCCCCAATCGTCCTGACAGCGAGAAACTTTCCCCGTATGAATGCGGATTCGAAGCGTTCGAAGATGCACGCATGAAATTTGACGTGCGCTACTATCTCGTGGCGATCCTATTCATTCTGTTCGATTTGGAAATTGCTTTTCTGTTTCCATGGGCAGTCGTTTTGAATGAGATCGGCTTGTTTGGTTTTGTCGCAATGATAGTTTTTCTGGGTATCCTTGTCGTTGGCTTTATCTACGAGTGGACGAAAGGCGCCCTGGAGTGGGACTAGGATTATGAGCGCGAACGGAGTGATGGAAAAAGGTTTTGTTACCACCAGTCTGGATTCGGTCATCAATTGGGGCCGTACCGGCTCTATGTGGCCGATGACTTTCGGGCTGGCATGCTGTGCGGTGGAAATGATGCAGGCTGGCGCTTCACGTTATGATCTCGACCGTTTTGGCATCGTATTTCGTCCCAGCCCGCGCCAATCGGACGTCATGATCGTGGCCGGAACCCTGTGTAATAAGATGGCCCCGGCGCTGCGTAAAGTTTATGATCAGATGGCCGAGCCACGGTGGGTCATATCCATGGGGTCCTGCGCCAATGGTGGGGGCTATTATCATTACTCCTACTCCGTGGTTCGTGGCTGTGACCGAATCGTGCCGGTAGACATCTATGTTCCCGGCTGCCCCCCCACGGCAGAAGCGCTGCTCTACGGCATTATCCAGCTGCAGAACAAAATCCACCGCACCAACACCATTGCCCGTTAAGTAATATATGACATCCTCTCGCCTGGAAACGCTCTCCTTTTGCCTGCAAAATGTGCTGGCCGATAAGCTTGTCAGCATGAGTGCACAATTGGGTGAACTCACCGCATCGGTCCGTGCAGGCGATCTTTTGCAGGTAATGGAAACGTTGCGGGATCACTCGGATCTCCGCTTTGAGATACTCATCGATTTGTGCGGTGTGGATTACTCCGCCTATGGTTCCGAGTCTGGACCTCAGGATGACCGGATAGGCCGGCGTTTCGCCATTGTTTACCATTTGCTTTCGCTCGGTCATAACCACAGGTTGCGGCTGAAGACATTCGCGGATGATGACGAATTTCCCGTGGTGGATTCGGTAATTGGCATATGGCCGTCGGCTAATTGGTTCGAGCGCGAGGCATTCGATCTATATGGCATTGTCTTTACGGGTCATCCCGATCTGCGGCGCATTCTCACTGATTACGGCTTCATCGGCAATCCTTTCCGCAAGGACTTTCCACTGAGTGGAAATGTGGAAATGCGTTACGACCCCGACCAGCAGCGGGTCATCTATCAGCCGGTCAGTATCGAACCACGGCAGATCACACCGCGCGTGATCCGCGAAGAGCATTATGGGGATAGCGAATGAAGCCGGGACGGTCATCTCCTTCCGGGCGCTTGCGTCACGGGGGCTCCATCGCCTTCGTGTCCAGTTTATCCAGAGGTTTTCTGAAACATGGCTGAGATACGCAATTACACCATGAATTTCGGCCCGCAGCATCCCGCTGCGCATGGCGTATTACGGCTGGTGCTGGAGCTGGACGGTGAGGTTATACAACGCGCCGATCCGCATATCGGTCTGCTGCATCGCGCAACTGAAAAGCTCGCCGAGAACAAGACATTTATTCAGTCTGTTCCTTATATGGATCGGCTGGATTATGTCTCGATGATGAGTAACGAGCATGCTTATGTTATGGCCATCGAAAAGCTGCTCAAGCTCGAAGTGCCGTTGCGAGCCCAATTTATCCGGGTGATGTTCGACGAGATCACGCGAATACTCAACCACCTTTTGTGGTTGGGTGCTCATGCCTTGGACGTAGGCGCAATGACGGTATTTCTTTATGCGTTCCGCGACCGTGAGGACTTGATGGATTGCTACGAAGCGGTATCGGGCGCAAGAATGCATGCGGCCTATTATCGGCCCGGCGGAGTCTATCGCGATTTGCCGGCATCCATGCCTCAATACGAGGCTTCCAAGATACATGACGAAAAAACCACCCGGTTACGCAACCAGAACCGTACCGGTTCGCTACTGGACTTTATTGACGATTTTACAAACCGATTTCCCGGTTATGTAGATGAGTACGAAACGCTGTTGACCGATAATCGGATATGGAAGCAGCGGCTTGTAGGCATTGGGGTGGTTACGCCCGAGCGCGCCAAGGCGCTGGGCTTCACGGGCCCCATGCTGCGCGGCTCCGGCGTGGAATGGGATTTGCGGAAGAAGCAACCCTATGAGGTCTACGATCAGATGGATTTTGATATACCCGTGGGCGTAAATGGGGATTGCTATGATCGCTACCTGGTACGAATTGAAGAATTCCGCCAATCGAACCGGATCATCAAGCAGTGCGTCGAATGGCTGCGGAAGAACCCCGGCCCGGTCATAACCGATAACCATAAGGTGGCACCGCCCGCTCGTGTGGACATGAAACAGAACATGGAAGAGCTGATTCATCATTTCAAGCTCTTTACCGAAGGTTTCCACGTGCCTCCCGGTGAGGCTTATGCCGCAGTAGAGCATCCCAAAGGTGAATTCGGTATCTATCTGGTATCGGATGGCGCCAATATGCCATACCGGCTGAAAATCCGCGCCCCGGGATTTCCCCATTTGGCGGCGCTGGACGAAATGTCAAGGGGCCATATGATCGCGGATGTTGTCGCCATTATCGGTACGCAGGATATCGTGTTCGGAGAAATCGACCGATAAGCTCATTTACGGTTAATAGCTATCAAGATGTTAAGTGCAGAATCCCTAGGAAAAATTGATCGTGAACTGGCGAAATATCCGGCTGACCAACGCCAGTCGGCGGTAATGTCCGCGCTCGCCATTGCTCAGGATGAGAAAGGGTGGCTGGCCCCCGAAACAATGGATTTCATTGCCCATTACATTGGCATGCCGCCGATTGCAGTGTATGAGGTCGCGACCTTTTACAACATGTACAATTTGCAGCCCCTGGGTAAATATAAGATCACCATTTGCACGAATCTGCCTTGCGCGCTGTCCGGCGCCAATGATGCTGCGTCGCATATGAAACAAAAGCTCGGCATCGGTTTCAATGAAACGACCGCGGACGGCGTGTTTACCTTGAAAGAAGGTGAATGCATGGGAGCCTGTGGCGACGCGCCCGTGCTACTGGTCAATAACAAGCGCATGTGCAGTTTCATGTCCAATGAGAACCTCGACCAATTACTGGAGGAGTTGAGCAAATGACCCAGCCCACCCAGGTATTATTGGCCGGGTTGAACCCGTCGGACGCCGATAACTGGCGCCTTCGGAATTACCAGCAGCGCGAGGGTTATGTTGCGCTGAGAAAAATTCTCGAGGAAAAGATCCCGCCTGAAAAAATTATAGAGGAAGTAAAAAAATCGGCCCTGCGCGGCCGTGGCGGCGCAGGATTTCCGACCGGATTGAAGTGGAGTTTCATGCCCAAGCAGTATGAGGGTGATAAATACCTGGTGTGCAACTCCGATGAAGGCGAGCCCGGCACCTTCAAGGACCGCGACATCATGCGCCACAATCCGCATATCCTGATCGAAGGCATGGCGATCGGCGCATATGCCATGGGTATCAAGACGGGTTACAACTATATACACGGCGAAATCTGGGATACGTACGAACGGATGGAAGAGGCGGTCGAGGAGGCTCGGGCCGCCGGGTGGCTGGGAAACAATATCCTCGGTTCGGATTTCAGTTTCCAGTTATATAACCATCATGGCTACGGTGCCTATATCTGTGGGGAGGAGACGGCGCTCCTGGAATCATTGGAAGGAAAGAAAGGCCAGCCCCGCTTCAAGCCGCCGTTTCCGGCGAGTTTTGGCCTCTATGGCAAGCCAACCACCATCAACAATACTGAAACGTTCGCCTCCGTGCCCTGGATCATTCGAAATGGTGGCGAGCAATTTTTACAGTTGGGCAAGCCCAACAATGGCGGGACAAAACTTTTCTCGGTTTCGGGTCACGTCAACAAGCCTGGCAATTATGAGGTCCCGCTAGGCACCCCGTTTAAGACGCTGCTGGAAATGGCCGGGGGTATGCGCGGTGGGCGTAAACTGAAGGGCTGTATCCCGGGCGGCTCATCCATGCCGGTGTTACCCGGGGATATCATGATGGAGACGGACATGGACTATGATTCCATAGCCAAGGCGGGTTCCATGCTGGGTTCCGGCGCCGTCATCATTATGGACGATACGACCTGCATGGTGAGAGCGCTGGAGCGGCTTTCATACTTTTATTTTGAGGAATCCTGCGGCCAGTGCACGCCTTGCCGGGAGGGCACGGGTTGGCTTTATCGCGTGGTGCATCGCATCGAAACCGGAAAAGGGCGGATGGAGGATCTGGACCTGCTCAATAACGTTGCCGACAATATTCAGGGACGAACGATTTGCGCGCTGGGTGATGCCGCGGCCATGCCGGTCCGTGCCATGATCCAGCATTTTCGTGATGAGTTCGCTTACCATATCGAGCACAAGCGATGCATGGTGTAGCCGGAATAGTAGCGTCGTGGTCAGAGTGATTTTCTCCTTCGCGCCCACTCATTAATACTAAAGCATGCAACCGATGATCAATTTTGAGATAGACGGTAAAGCGGTCTCCGTTCCGAAGAATGCTACCGTAATGGATGGCGCCAATCAGCTTGGTATATTCATTCCGCATTTCTGCTACCACAAGAAACTGTCGATCGCTGCCAATTGCCGCATGTGTCTGGTACAGGTGGAGAAGGCTCCCAAACCCCTGCCGGCATGCGCGACGCCGGCGATGGAAGGCATGAAGGTGTCGACTCACTCAGGCCAGGCCGTAACCGCCCAGAAAGGGGTGATGGAATTCCTGCTTATCAATCATCCGCTGGATTGCCCGATTTGTGACCAAGGCGGCGAATGCCAGTTGCAGGACCTTGCAGTGGGCTATGGGTCGAGTTCCTCACGCTATACCGAGGCCAAGCGCGTCGTGGCGAACAAGAACCTGGGACCCTTGATTTCCACCGACATGACTCGCTGTATCCATTGCACCCGTTGCGTGCGCTTTGGCCAGGAAATCGCGGGAATCATGGAACTTGGTATGGCGGGTCGAGGGGAGCATGCGGAGATCCTTTCATTTGTCGGCAGTACGGTGGATTCGGAATTGTCGGGCAACATGATCGATCTCTGTCCGGTCGGTGCGCTGGTCAGCAAGCCATTTCGCTATTCGGCGCGTACCTGGGAACTATCACGCCGGAGATCCGTGAGCCCGCACTGCGGTCTGGGTTCCAACCTTGTGGTCCAAGTCAAGCAGAACCGCGTAATGCGGGTACTGCCGCGCGAGAACGAGGAAGTTAACGAATGCTGGATATCCGATAAGGACCGTTTTTCCTACGAGGGCTTGAACTCCGAGGAGCGCTTGACCAAGCCGATGATAAGGCGCGAGGGTCAATGGCAGGAATGCGACTGGCAAACCGCGCTCGAATTTATCGCCAACGGATTGAACGCGGTCAAGGAAAAACACGGTGCTCAGCATATCGGCGCACTGGCTTCTCCTCACAGCACGCTTGAAGAACTCTATTTATTGCAAAAGCTCGTTCGCGGACTGGGTAGCGGAAATGTCGATCACCGTCCGCGCCAGTGCGATTTCCGCACAGATGCATATCTGCAGGGCACGCCGTGGCTGGGCATGCCCGTTGCCGATCTATCCCGCCTGAAATCTGCGCTGGTCGTTGGCAGCATACTTCGCAAGGATCACCCGCTGATGGCGCAACGATTGCGTCAGGCCGTGAAACAGGGGGCGCAGCTAAATCTGATCAATCCGGTGGATGACGATCTACTTTGCAAGGTGACGAATCGCGCCATTGTTGGCCCCCCTGCAATGGCGCAGATGCTGGCGCAGGTTGTGAAAGCCGCGGCCGAGTCGAAAGGGACGGAAATTCCTGGTGGCGCCGGAGAGGCGCTGAGCGCCGTGCAGGTAACGGATACTGCGCGGGCCATCGCCGAAAGTCTCATCAACAGCAAGCCGGCGGGAATTTTTCTGGGCAACCTGGCCCAGCATCATCCAAAATATGCCGATATACACGCGCTGGCGCAGCAGCTCGCGCAAATTACCGAGACGCCCTTCGGCGTCCTGGGGGAAGCCGCCAACAGTGTGGGCGCCTACATTGCAGGTGCAATTCCCGGCGATCGTAAGGACGCGGGGACGGGCGACAATACGGGGGAGGGCCCTTCGACCGGGCTGGATGCGTCCCGGATGCTCGGATCGAATGGCGCCGAGCCGTGCCGCGCCTTCATCCTGATGAACCTGGAACCGGATCTCGATAGTTATGACCCACAGCAAACCCGGCGGGCACTCGGCGCGGCGGAGCTGGTGGTGCTGATGTCCGCCTACAAAAGTGACGCAATCCTGCAGGCGGATTATGCGGATGTGTTGCTGCCTATTTCCCCGTTTACTGAAACTTCCGGTACGTTCATCAGTACCGAAGGCAGGGTACAAAGTTTCAACGGCGTGGTGGCTCCTCTCGGCGAGACGCGCCCGGCGTGGAAGGTTCTGCGCGTGCTGGGCAATATGCTTCAGATCGATGGTTTTGGCTACGAAACGCCGGAGCAGGTGCGCGCTGAGATTTTACCGGATGGAAACGATGTCACGGCTCGTCTGAACAACGATCTGAGAAGTTTTGTGGTCGAGAATGTCGCGCTGGCGGTGGAGGATACGAGTATCCAGCGCATAGGCGAGGTGCCGATTTACCAGGCGGATCCCGTCGTGCGCCGTGCGGAATCCCTGCAGCGCACACGAGATGCGGCCGAGCCGGTGGCATGGATGCCGACCCACTTAATGGACAAACTCGGCATTGGTCCTGGACAAAGCGTCAGGCTGAAGCAGGGTGAAGGTGAAGCGCATCTCGCTGCGGCGCAGGACGACAAGCTTCCGGCCAACTGTGTACGCATCGCCTCGGCGCATCCACTGACTGCGGCGCTGGGCGGAATGTTCGGGGAAATCACCGTCGAAAGATTGTGATGGAATAGACCAGGATGATTTGATGGAATACGCGCAACAGTTGTTCGGAGAATTTTTCGGCCCCGAGTGGGGCCCGGCCCTGTTCCTCGTGACGAAGAACGTGTTGTTGATCGTGGCCATCATACTGCCCCTGATGCTTGCGGTTGCCTATCTTACGTTTGCGGAACGGAAGATCATCGGCTTCATGCAGTTGCGTGTCGGACCCAACCGCGTCACTTTCTTTGGCATACCATGGCTCGGCGGCTGGGCGCAGCCGATCGCAGATGCGGTCAAGGCGGTGATGAAAGAAATCATCATTCCCAGCGGGGCCAACAAGTTCCTGTTCATCCTTGCGCCGGTCTTGACCTTTGCGCCCGCGCTGGCGGCGTGGGCGGTAGTGCCGTTTTCTCCCGAAGTGGTATTGGCGGATGTCAACGCCGGTCTGCTTTATATATTGGCGATGACCTCGATGGGAGTCTACGGGGTGATCATCGCCGGCTGGGCATCGAATTCCAAGTATGCGTTTCTCGGCGCGATGCGTTCTGCCGCGCAGGTCGTGTCGTATGAACTGGCAATGGGTTTCGCGCTGGTATGTGTGCTGATGATGTCGCAAAGCCTGAACCTGGGAGATATTGTCAAGGGGCAGGAGGGCGGCAGTTTGCTCAATTGGTACCTCGTTCCGCTGTTTCCCATGTTTCTGGTTTACTTCATCTCCGGTGTAGCGGAGACTAATCGCGCGCCTTTCGATGTGGCAGAGGGTGAATCGGAAATCGTCGCGGGCTTCCATGTCGAGTATTCAGGCATGGCTTTCACCGTATTTTTCCTGGCCGAGTATTCCAATATGATCCTGGTGGCCACGCTAGCCACCATCATATTCCTGGGCGGCTGGCTGCCGCCGGTTAATATCGCGCCGTTTACGCTGGTTCCCGGTTTCATCTGGCTGGTCCTGAAGGTGGCGTTTTTGCTGTTTTGCTTTCTATGGTTCCGCGCCACTTTTCCGCGCTACCGCTATGACCAGATTATGCGTCTGGGTTGGAAGGTTTTCATTCCGATCACACTGATTTGGATAGTGCTGCTCGGCTTGGTTATGCAGCTTCCGTCATCGTTGCGCGAAGCATTCCCTCTTAATTTGTGGTTCCACTGAGAAAGGGAAAAGCCATGAACCGTATCAAGGATTTTTTCCGTACTTTCCTGCTGTTCGAGCTGCTTAAGGGGATGATGCTCACCGGCCGGTATATGTTTGCGCGCAAAATTACAGTTTACTTTCCCGAGGAAAAGACGCCCCTGTCTCCCCGCTTCCGCGGGTTGCATGCGCTGCGCCGTTACCCGAATGGAGAAGAGCGCTGCATCGCATGCAAGCTGTGCGAGGCGGTTTGTCCCGCGCTTGCCATTACGATTGAATCCGAGCAGCGCGAGGACGGCACGCGCCGTACCACGCGATATGATATCGACCTTACGAAGTGCATATTCTGCGGATTCTGCGAGGAATCCTGTCCCGTCGACTCGATTGTCGAGACCAGCATTCTGGAATATCACGGCGAGAAGCGTGGCGACCTCATCTATACAAAGGAGATGCTGCTCGCGGTCGGGGATCGGTATGAGGAAAAGATCGCGAAGGACAGGGCAGCAGACGCGGGCTATCGCTAGGCCCGGCCACCGAGGTTCAGACAGGATTTTTAGATCCGGAACCGGGCTTATTGCCGGTACCAGGGGGATTTTTACCATTTATGCGGTTGCATGCGGCATGTCCGATTGATCTGTAGCATCCGTTGCTGAGGCGCGTGGGTTCGTCCCGTGGCGCGGCTGAGGGCGAATCAACCAACTAGAACAGAATTTATAGAAGTGCCCACATGAGCTTTCAAGATATAATTTTTTACTTTTTTTCCACCGTGCTGGTGTTGGCTGCCCTGGGTGTGATTACTGCCCGCAACCCCGTGCATGCGGCATTATTGCTGGTGCTGGCGTTTTTTACCTCCTCGGGCCTGTGGCTGTTGTTAGAAGCGGAATTCCTCGCGATCACCCTGGTGCTGGTATACGTCGGCGCAGTGATGGTGTTGTTTCTGTTCGTTGTAATGATGCTGGATATCAACATAGATAGGTTGCGTGAGGGATTCCTGAAGTGGTTCCCTTTTGGAGCATTGCTGGCACTTGTAATGGCGGCCGAAATGGCCATGGTGCTCATGGGCAAACAATTCGGCCTGGAGGAAATGCCGGCTCCGCCCTCGCGGGGCGCTGATTACAGCAATACCAAGGAACTCGGTCGTCTGATTTACACGGAATATGTTTATGCCTTTGAGTTGGCAGCGGTCATTCTACTGGTGGCGATCGTCGCGGCCATTGCGCTGACGTTGCGGCAGCGCACGGGGACCAAGTCAGTAGATGCTTCCAAGCAGGTAGCGGTAAAACGCGCGGATCGGATTCGGATGGTGTCAATGCCATCGGAGAAGAAAGAATAAGAAGCATAATATTGATGTCCTGAAGAGGGGGCGCTAGCTTGATTTCGTTATCCCATTACCTTGTTCTCGGGGCGATTTTGTTCGCCATTAGCATTGTCGGTATTTTCCTGAACAGGAAGAACGTGATTATCCTGCTGATGGCGATCGAACTGATGCTGCTGGCGGTGAACATGAATTTTGTCGCGTTCTCCCATTACCTCCAGGACGCCTCAGGGCAAATCTTCGTCTTCTTCATCCTTACCGTTGCGGCGGCGGAATCGGCCATTGGCCTGGCGATACTGGTGGTGCTGTTTCGAAATCTGCGCACCATCAACGTGGATGACCTGGACAAACTCAAGGGGTGAGTTTTCCGCTTGGGGCAGCCGGGGATCGGCTGAGGGTTGACCGAAGGTGGATTACTAGCCGGTCAATATAAGAAAAACTGATTTTCCATGACTGAGATGCAAAAACTTTATCTGTTAGTGCCGCTGGCGCCGTTGGCGGGAGCGCTTATCGCCGGGCTGTTGGGCCGGGTGATCGGCCCGGCCTGGAGTCATCGAGCAACCATTGCGTTCATGCTTGTGTGCGTGGCCGGGTCCATCGCTGTATTTCTGGACGTGTTGAAAGGGAATATCTATAACGGCAGCGTCTACACATGGATGACGGCCGGCGATACCCGTTTTGAAGTCGGATTTCTTATCGACCAGCTCTCGGCCACGATGATGGTGGTGGTGAGCTTCGTATCGCTCATGGTGCACATCTACACGATCGGCTATATGCACGGGGATCCGGGTTATCAACGTTTTTTCAGCTACATCTCGCTTTTCACGTTCTCAATGCTGATGCTGGTGATGTCCAACAACTTTCTCCAGCTTTTCTTCGGCTGGGAAGCGGTGGGACTGGTTTCATATCTGCTCATTGGCTTCTGGTATACGCGGCCGTCCGCGGTCTACGCCAATTTGAAAGCATTTCTTGTCAATCGCGTGGGTGATTTCGGTTTCCTGCTTGGCATCGGCTTGGTTCTGGTGTACTTCGGAACGCTGGATTACGCGGCAGTATTCGCCCAGGCTCCGGAAGTCGCCACGCAGACGATTGAAATCATTCCCGGCACGCCGTGGGCGGTATTGTCTGCGGTCTGCATCCTGTTGTTCGTTGGCGCAATGGGTAAATCAGCGCAGTTTCCACTGCATGTATGGTTGCCCGATTCCATGGAAGGCCCAACCCCTATCTCAGCCCTGATTCATGCCGCGACGATGGTCACCGCCGGTATTTTCATGGTTGCGCGCATGTCACCGCTGTTTGAATTAACCGAAACCGCACTGTCATTCATACTGGTCATTGGCGGCATAACAACGCTTTTCATGGCGCTGGTCGCGATCGTGCAATACGACATCAAGCGTGTGGTCGCATATTCCACGCTCTCGCAGTTGGGTTACATGACGGTGGCGCTGGGCGCCTCGGCTTATTCCGCGGCAATTTTTCATCTCATGACCCATGCTTTCTTCAAGGCGGTGCTGTTTTTGGGCGCAGGGTCGGTCATTATCGCCATGCATCACGAGCAGGACATGCGGAAAATGGGCGGGCTCAAGAAGTATATGCCTATCACCTACGCGACAATGTTGATCGCAGCGCTGGCAAGCGCCGGTGTGCCTGGCCTTTCAGGTTTCTTTTCCAAGGACACCATCATCGAAGCCGTGCATTTCGCCAACATCCCGGGCGCTGGTTTCGCTTATTTCTGCACCGTGACGACAGTATTCATTACCGCGTTTTATACCTTCCGGCTGCTATTTATGACTTTCCACGGCAAGCCGCGGATGGACCATCACACGGAAGAGCATCTGCATGAATCACCGTGGGTGGTTACGCTCCCACTGGTTGCCCTTGCCATACCATCCATCGGCGCCGGGTGGCTGATCGGTCCAATGTTGTTTGGCGGCTATTTCGGCGATGCCATCCAGATCATGCCGCAGCATGAGGCAATGGCAAAACTGTCGTCGGAATTTCACGGCGTGCTGGGAATGATGACTCACGCATTTTCCACCCTGCCTTTCTGGCTATCAGTAGCTGGCATTTTCGCCGCCTGGTATCTGTATCTGGTGAAACCGGACCTGCCCGCGAGAATTAAAAGCGCGGCTGGGCCGGTTTCTGTGCTGCTTGAACGGAAGTATTTTATCGATGAATTTTATTCCTGGTTCTTCGCCGGCGGCGCGCGTACGCTCGGACGCGGCTTTTGGAAATTTGGCGACGTAAAAGTGATTGATGGCTTCTTCGTCAATGGCACAGCACGGGTGGTGGCCGGAACTGCCGTGCTGATACGCCGCTTCCAGTCCGGCTATATCTATCATTATGCGTTCACCATGATCGTCGGTGTTTTCGTATTGATGAGTTTGTGGTTGTTCGGGTCGTGAACCAATAAAAGCAAGAGGTTGTTAGGGTTTCGGCTCCGCTTCTCCCCGCGACAATGAATAAAACGGAATAAAAATGCTGTTTGGCCTTCCCCTGTTAAGTCTGATCATCTGGCTGCCGATTGCGGCTGGAATTGCAGTGCTCGCTACTGGTGGCGACCGAAATGCCCAACTGGCAAGATGGATCGCGCTTATTGGCTCGGTAGCGGGCTTCCTGGTTGCGATTCCGCTTTATACCCAGTTTGATCCTTTAACGAACGCAATGCAGTTCGTGGAACACAGACCCTGGATCGACCGATTCAACATTCATTATCACCTGGGTGTGGATGGAATCGCCATGCCCCTGATTCTGCTAAATTGTTTCACGACACCGCTGGTGGTAATCGCGGGGTGGGAGGTGATAAGCAACCGTGTTTCCCAATACATGGGCGCGTTTCTGATCATGTCCGGCATCGTCAATGGTGTGTTCTCATCCCTCGATGCGATTTTGTTCTACGTGTTCTGGGAAGCTTCCCTGATTCCGATGTTTCTTATCGTTGGCGTTTGGGGTGGCCCCAATCGTGTGTATGCGGCAATCAAGTTTTTCCTCTATACGCTGCTTGGCTCACTGCTGATGCTGGTAGCATTCATTTATCTCTATAATGTCTCCGGCGGAAGTTTCTCGATCCTTGATTATCACCAGCTGCCATTGCCGCTGACGCCGCAGGTGCTCATATTTATCGCATTTCTGCTGGCGTTTGCGGTAAAGGTGCCGATGTGGCCGGTTCACACCTGGCTGCCGGACGCGCACGTGGAAGCCCCCACGGGCGGATCGGTCGTGCTGGCGGCGATACTGCTGAAAATGGGGGGCTATGGTTTCTTGCGCTTTTCGCTTCCAATCGTTCCCGACGCCAGCCACCACCTTGCCGCGATGATGATCGTATTGTCCCTGCTTGCAGTGGTTTACATTGGCTTGATAGCGCTGGTGCAGGCGGACATGAAAAAGCTCATCGCCTATTCCTCGGTTTCGCACATGGGGTTTGTGACACTGGGTTTTTTCCTGTTCAACGATTATGGCGTTGAAGGCGCGATGGTGCAGATGATTTCGCACGGCTTTGTTTCCGCAGCGATGTTTCTGTGCGTGGGCGTGATGTACGACCGGCTCCACTCGCGACAGATCGCAGATTACGGCGGCGTAGCCAACAAGATGCCGATGTTTGCGGCGTTTTTCATGCTGTTCGCCATGGCCAATTCGGGACTACCCGGCACGAGTGGCTTCGTGGGTGAATTCATGGTCATTATGGCTGCGATCAAGGTGAATTTCTGGTACGCGTTTCTTGCTGCGACCACGCTTATTTTCGGTGCTGCTTATACGCTATGGATGTACAAGCGGGTGATCTTTGGGGCCGTGACGCATCCCGGAGTGGAGGGACTCAGGGACATCAACCCTCGTGAGATTCTTATCTTGGCAGTACTTGCCGCTGCGGTGCTTGGGATGGGTCTCTACCCGCTACCATTACTGGAAGTAATGCATACCACGGTCGATGATTTGCTGGCGCATGTCGCTCGCAGCAAACTTTAGTCCAAATAGTACAAATGAAATGCGCGCCGCCTGTTTGAGGATGATAAATGAATTTTTTGCAGCCTGATTTCGCCCCCGCCTATCCAGAGATCTTTCTTCTGATAATGGTTTGCGTGGTGTTACTGGCGGACCTTGCTTGGGGCGGGAAGAAATCCCATATAGCCTATTCGCTGGCTCAGCTGTCCTTGTTTGGCTGCCTGCTGATCACTTTCGCCACCTCGGCGCCCGATGTCGTGTATACATTCTCCGGAATGTTCGTCGACGACGCAATGGCGGATATACTGAAGATGCTGGTATACGTTACGGTCTCCGCCGTACTGGTGTATTCGCGGGCGTACATTGATGAACGCGGCATGCTGAGCGGGGAATTTTTCAGCCTGACGCTGTTTGCGACGCTCGGCATGATGGTCATGATATCCGCCAGCCATTTTCTGACGCTTTATCTGGGCCTGGAATTGCTGTCGCTGTCGCAATATGCAATGGTGGCGATGAGGCGGGAGTCGGTAGCAGCAACCGAAGCGGCCATCAAATTCTTTGTCCTCGGGGCGCTCGCGTCCGGCTTCCTCTTGTATGGAATGTCCATGATCTATGGCGCGACGGGCTCGCTCGATATCGCGCGGGTGGTCGAAGTCATTCAGGGCGGGGTCACCAACCATGCCGTGCTGGTGGTGGGGCTCGTCTTCATCGTGGCTGGCATCAGCTTCAAGCTGAGTGTTGCTCCGTTTCACATGTGGGTGCCGGATGTCTATGAGGGCGCGCCGACAGCGGTAGCGCTGTTTATCGGTGCAGCGCCAAAATTTGCCGCGTTCGGCTTCATCATGCGCTTGCTTGCAGAAGGTCTGGGCGGCTTGGCAGGGGAGTGGCAGGACATGCTTATCATCCTGGCGGTCATGTCCATGATAATCGGCAATTTCGCCGCCATTGCCCAGACCAACATCAAGCGCATGCTGGCGTACTCGACCATATCGCATATGGGATTCATGCTGCTCGGTATCATTGCCGCCGATGGAAACGGCTACAGCGCCGCGATGTTCTACGTCGTGGTTTACGTGCTGATGACGCTCGGCACCTTCGGCATGATCATGCTATTGTCGCGCGCAGGCTTTGAGGCCGACAAGCTCGACGACTTCAAGGGGTTGAACCGGCGCAACCCCTGGTATGCGTTTGTTACCTTGCTGTTGATGTTCTCCATGGCCGGTATCCCGCCCACCGTCGGTATTTACGCCAAGCTGTCGGTGCTGGAAGCGGTATTAAATGCGGGCTACGTGTGGCTGACAGTAGTGGCCGTGCTTCTCTCGCTGGTTGGCGTGTTTTACTACCTGCGCATTGTTAAACTGATGTACTTCGATGAGCCGGAAACCGACGCTGCCATCCTGCCGCAGGGCGACTTTAAGATCTTGCTGAGCGCGAACGGAATCGCAATACTTGCGTTCGGGATTTTCCCCCAGGCATTGATTGGGCTTTGCGCTTACGCGATTCAGCAATCGATATAGCAACACGCCTCGCGCTTACATACCCTCGACGATGTGACGGGGAGAAAGTGTGCCCGCTATCCTCACCGAGAGGGTGATCTGTGTCAATTAAACGTCGAGAGTTGTAGCGTTCTAAGATGTGCACTTGGCACTTGGCACTTGGCACTTGGCACTTGGCACTTGGCACGGGCGGGAAGAATTTGGCTACCAGCCGTTTTCACCTAAAGGCCAGCCTAATCTCACCACGAGCAAACCGGGAAGGCGGGAAATATACTACGGGAAGCAGACCTTTATTCGGGGCCGGATCGATTCGTTTAAGCGGATACGATGCCCCGAGGTCATTACGGGTAAGTTGCGTGCGAAATTCTTTACCTATTACGGCTAAAACCCGTAAAGCAACTAGCCCACCTGGAAAAAACGTGTCCAGCTGGGCTATTTATATTTAGCCTTGTCCCCGAGTTTCACCACCTCGAAGGCGGGTTCTTGCGCCCACGGCGGGCTATTGCTCCTATTACTCCCAGCCCCACTAACAACATCGCGTAGCTTTCCGGCTCTGGTATCGCCGCTACCGTGTTGGAATATGAACTGCTCAGGTCATTAAAATTCCGGTCAAAGCTGTTATATCGGTCTTCAAAGCTCACTAAAGTCGTGTCCGGGAGCCAGTTGTCTTGAGCTCTTGCATGAAACTCGCCATCCGGATTACTTGACCTTGGCCCTGTAAAGAAATCATCACCGGTCGTATTCACATGCAAGCGGAACATTAGTTCGGTTCCTCCGGAAAATGTTCCAAGATTCCTTGCTTCACCCAGAGGCGTGGAATGATTGTTGAAAACGAGCAAATCATTGGCCAAGTTACCATCGTTTCCGGGTTTTCCCGATCGGTCCAGCATGAGATAAAGATCATTATTAAAATCCGCGCCACTTCCCTGGTAGGTGGCTGTTACTGGACCATCAGTGTTTACAAAGACACGCCAGCCTTCCCCCCCGGGAGGCACCGGTGCGGCCTGAGCAGAAAGCGATCGAGAAGGCTTGAGCACTATGCCGTTATCCTCTGCGGCGTGGGCTGAAACGGATGCCATATAGGCCAGAAGCACTACAGTTGACGAGCGAAATGCCAATTTCATATAGGGACTCTCTTGATTAAATTCGTGTTAAAGTCGTTCTGATATAGAAAAATAGGCCTTAAGTAAAAATATGGCAATAGGCCGACCGGACTATCTGCGAGCCCGATGAACCATGCACGAATAACCAGCTTGAGATAGCAGGCGAACGAGCGGACCCAGCAGTTTCCAGGCAGGACTCAAGCAGCCTTTGAGATAGGGGATGTTAAATACTTACTGCCTTTGATGGATTCATTATGCTGGAATGTAGGCACCACATAGACATGAGGTGACGATGACTGCTATGGCCAACGGGCACATCAATCTTTGCTTCATTGCATCCCCCTCGCATGCGCGAGGCCTCCACCCGGGGTGTGACAGTCGACTTGCAGAAGCTTTGGAAATGCCCCTTCGCCGTAGCTAAGGTTTCTTATAGCTGATGCGATAAATCACGCCGGCAAAGTCATCGGAGACAAGCAATGCGCCATCAGGCATGACGAGCATATCGACGGGTCTCCCCCAGGCGCTTTCCTGTTGAAGCCAGCCCTCCGCGAACACTTCCTGCTTGACGACCTTGTTGTTTTTCAGCTTCACCAGCCTAAGGCGATAGCCAATCTTGTTGCGTCGATTCCACGAACCGTGTTCGGCAACGAAGATATTGTTGCGGTATTCTGTCGGGAACATGTTGCCGGTGTAGAAACGCATGCCGAGCGGGGCAACATGCGGCTCGAATTTGGCAGCCGGCGGCGTAAGTTTGCCGCAATCCCGCTTCGCGCCATACTTTGGATCCGGGATGTCGGCGTGGCAGTAGGGGTAGCCGAAATGCATATCCTGGCGCGGCGCGTGGTTGAGTTCATCAGGGGGAATATTGTCGCCCATCCAGTCACGGCCATTATCCGTGAACCACAGTTCTTTTGTTGCCGGGTGCCAGTCGAACCCGACCGAATTTCGCACGCCCCTGGCGAACGCTTCGTAACCTGTACCATCCGGCCGGATGCGGGAAATCAGCGCAAAACCGTCCGCAGGCTCGCATATATTGCAGGGCACCCCCACCGCCACGTATAACAGGTCATCCGGGCCAAACGCGATATATTTGCCGCCATGATGTTTCTCGTTGGGGTACGTGTCAGTAACCAATGCCGGCTTCAGGGATTGGCCGAGTTTTGCCTCGATGTTATCAAAGCGGAGGATTCGGTTGACTGCGGAGACATACAGCGCGCCGTCCTTGAAGGCCACACCGATAGGCATGTTGAGCCCGCTGGCAACAATTTTTACCTCGCGCGCTGCGCCTGTATCGGTAACGGCGTACACGTTGCCTTCCGAGGACGATCCTGCGAATACGGTTCCATTTTTCCCGAGCGTCAGTCCGCGTGCATTCGGCACCTCGGCCCAAACATCGATCGAAAAGCCCGGTGGCATTTTTAACTTATCCAGCGGCAGGGCGCTGGCGCTGGATTGCGCGGCGGCTGGCAAGGCGAAACAGAATAGCAACAGTGTTACGAAACCGGTCAATGTTTTCACAAGGGGCATCGCCTAGGCTCCAGTTATGTTTATATTGGCAGCACAAAAAACGGATAAACGGATAGCAGCAGAAAAGATTCCAGCATGTCTGTTAATGTAGCCGCCGTTTTAAATATGGCCGCGTAGCTTGAAAATCTACAACCCGCCCTCATCATCCTTTTGCATTTTTTTAGGAGAGAAACCATGCAAGCCACAGCTACCAAGGAACATCTAAATTTCCAGACTGAAGTCAAGCAGTTGCTCAACCTGATGATCCATTCCTTGTATAGTAACAAGGAAATATTTTTACGCGAACTGATTTCCAACGCGTCGGATGCGGCCGATAAGTTGCGCTTCGAAGGATTAACCGATGGTGCCCTTTACGAATCCGACTCCGACCTTAAGATCCGCGTGAGCTATGACGCCACTGCCCGTACCATTACCGTTGCCGACAACGGAATCGGCATGTCGCGGCAAGAGGTCATCGACCACATCGGCACCATCGCCAAATCCGGTACACGAGAGTTCTTCGGTTCCTTGACGGGCGATCAGGCCAAGGATGCGCACCTGATAGGCCAGTTCGGAGTGGGTTTTTACTCCGCATTCATCGTCGCGGACAAGGTGACGCTTGTCACCCGCCGTGCCGGCTTGACGCACGAGCATGGCGTCCGCTGGGAGTCCGGCGGTGAAGGCGATTATACGCTTGAGACAGTGGAGAAGACAGATCGGGGGACGCAGGTTATCCTCCACCTGCGCGAAGGGGAGGACGAGCTTCTGAACGGCTGGCGCCTGCGTTCGATTATCCGAAAATATTCAGACCATATTACGCTTCCCATCGTGATGAAAAAGGAGGAGTGGTCCCAGGAAAAGAATGAGAACGTCATTACCGACGAGGACGAGACCGTCAATCAGGCGAGCGCGCTGTGGGCACGGGCCAAAAGCGAAATCACGCCGGAACAGTATGAGGAGTTCTACAAACATGTCGCGCACGATTTCGAGCCGCCTCTGGCCTATGTTCACGCCAGGGTAGAGGGTAAACAGGAATATACGCAGCTACTCTATGTTCCTTCGCGTGCTCCATTCGACTTGTACGACCGCGAATCGCGCCACGGTATAAAATTGTATGTGCGGCGGGTATTCATCATGGATGACGCGAAGCAGCTGCTGCCAAACTACCTGCGCTTCGTGCGCGGCGTGATCGATTCAAACGATCTGCCGTTGAATGTTTCGCGCGAGATACTGCAGGAGTCGAAAGACATTGAAGCGATACGCGCCGGCGCAGTGAAAAAAGTCCTCGGGCTGCTCGACGACCTGGCTCAAGGCGAGCAGGAGGAGGAAAAGGCAAAATTCAAAACGTTCTGGAAGGAGTTTGGCCAGGTTATCAAGGAGGGCGTGGCGGAGGATTATGCCAATCGCGAACGCATTGCCAAGTTGCTGCGTTTTGTCACCACCCATTCAGATTCGGATGAGCAAACTGTGTCGCTGGCGGATTACATCGGGCGCATGAAGGAAGGGCAGGAAAAAATTTATTATGTGACCGCGGACACCCTGAAGGCTGCTCGGAGCAGCCCGCACCTGGAGATTTTCCGCAAGAAGGGTATCGAGGTGCTGTTGCTGTCCGACCGGGTGGATGAATGGCTGGCTGCGAACCTGACCGAGTTTGACGGTAAGTCCCTGCAATCCGTCGCGAAAGGCAGCCTCGACCTCGGCAAACTGGAGGACGAAGCGGAGAAAAAGGAGCAGGAAAAAGAAGCTGATGAATACAAGGAACTGACGGAGAAAATCAAGCATGCGCTTGGCGAAAGCGTGAAGGACGTGCGCGTCACCTTGCGTCTGACGGAGTCTCCCGCTTGCCTGGTTGCGGATACGCACGACATGAGCGGCAATCTGGAGCGCCTGCTGAAATCAGCCGGACAAAAAGTGAGCCATGCAAAACCGATACTTGAGATCAATCCTTATCATCCGATGATCCAACGCCTGAAATCGGACGAGGCCCGCTTCGATGACTGGAGCCATATACTGTTCGACCAGGCATTATTGGCTGAAGGTGGCCAGCTTGAGGACCCTGCGAGTTTCGTCAGGCGAATAAATGAGCTTTTTTTGGCCAGCCCTGGCGGTTCCGAGGATCAGCAGGACTAAGAAGCCAGCGAGGGCTTGCGTGCCTCCCTGAATAGCTCCCTGTGAGCGGTGTCGTTGATGGCGACGACGGCAGGGTGGGTCAACCGCCGCTCCAGGGAGATTGCATAGAATTGCTCGGTAACCTCATCGGTCTGCCCGAGAACGGCCACGCCGTGTTCGCGCTGAACTTCGTGGGCTATTACCGATGGGGCGATGAAAATGCCAATGCCGGCTTGGCCGAAAGCCTGCATCAAAGCGCTATCGTCAAACTCCCCCGCGATCCGGGGCCGAAGCTGCCGGAGATCCAACCAACGCATTAACGGTCCTCGCACCGCAGCCTCCTTGCCGGGAATCAGCAAGGGTGCCGTGTCGAGGACTTGCGGCCAAGGTTGCTTCAGCTGCGCCGCGAGCCTAGGTTCGGCAAAAAAGGTTATGCCGCACTCTCCGAGTTTATGACTGTAGCCTTTCACATTCGTCCCCGCGGGCATCGGTCGGTCCGCAAGGACCATATCCAGACGCTGGATCGCCAGTTCCACTGTCAGACGCACAAGCTTGTCTTCCCGGCAGACGAGTCGAATCGGCTCGGTGAGCGAGGTGGCGGGGCTTAAAAGCCGGTAGGCGATGGACTTGGGGACCGCATCGTCCACCCCTACACGAAATTGAATGGACACATTCTCGGGACGGCTGCGCAAGGCTTCTTCCAGTTCGCTGCCGATCTGGAAGACCTCATCGGCATAGGTAAGTGCAAGCCGGCCGGTTTCGGTCAATTCGAGTCGGCGTCCAACCCTTAAAAACAGCGCGACATCTAGCGCATCTTCCAGTAAGGAAATTTGTCCACTCAGGGTTTGTGGCGTGAGATTCAGCCGCTCGCTCGCGCGGACGATGCTTCCAGCCTTCGCTACCGCCCAGAAATAGTGTAATTGTTTATAATTGAGCACAATGGGTACCGGTAAAAGATGTAACAATACTTCGTTAATCCCGATGATATTATCAGGGATATACTACTTTTATTGATGCAAATTTTACTCTAGACTTGCTTAAATATTGAGGTTACATCGCATTGACATTTGTATATTTTTAAAGATGAAGCGGCAGGTTCTTCGTTACCCACGCCCGTATCGCCTATCTGAGCAATTTGTCGTCGGCAGCGGAAGTCGGATTTATCTCTATCGGAAACAACAAGGGTAGTAGATGCACATATCGCCCATATTTCGCTTCCTGTTGAGCTTGTTTCTCGTCCTTTCTTCCACTGCCGTCCTAGCTCAAAATCCCGCAACTGTACCTATCATTACATCGCCGCCGCCGACTTTTGGGCCGGCGCCTGGCTCGCCGGAACCTCCCGCGCCGCCTTCAGTTGTGCCACCTCCTCTCGAGCCGCCGGTTGTGCCTCCCCCACTTATCCCGGGACCTCCGGCCACGACGCCCCCGGTCAAGCCCCTGTCCCTCCCCTCGGCTCCACCACCGGCGCCGGCTGGGAGGGCACCGGCTGGTCGGATGCCGTTTGACATGATACCGTCGGTAACCATACCTTCAGCGTCCGCTTCGGCCCCCCCGCCAGGGGCCCTTTCCATCCAGGATCTGCAAAAGCTGGGGCTGGAGGCCAACGGGCTGGTGCATGCGGCGCGGTCCCAGGTAAACATGGCCGAGGCGGGCATAATCGGGGCTGCGGCCTATCCCAATCCTGAGGTCATCGTCACCGGTGGGCCTCAGCATGCAAGAGTTCCTCAGGCCAACCCGGCGACGAACCATCGCGCCGTTACGCTGCTGCAGCACATCGAGAACCCCTTCCTGCGTAGTGCGCGCATCGGGGCGGCAGAAGCAGGCGTCGAGGTCAGCGCGGCCAGTTTCCAACAGGTACAGGCAGATCTCGCCGCCCAGTTGCGGGTCCGTGCCTACGAACTGGTGCTGCGCCAGGAAATAGCACGCATGGAAGGCAGCATTTTCGAGCTGATGGAGGAAGTGAGGAGGCGCATCAAGGTGGGCGTGGGCGTAGGTGAAACCGCGCGTTTCGAGCTGATCCGAGCCGACGCCGAGGTGTTGAATGCAGCCAGCCGCAAGGAGGCCGCGGAGTTGAATGCGTTGCGCGCGCGGGTCGCGCTGATGCAGTTTACCGCTGGCGCCCTGAAGCCCGATTTTATAATCAACGCATCTTTGTTCGATCCCGTCATTTTGCCTCCGCTTGAGGAATTGCGTCAGGAAGTGCCTACCGTCAATCCGGAAGTGGTGCGGTTAGAGGCGGAGCAGAACCGTGCGCGGCTGCGTATTGATCAGGAGCGTGCGTCCGTGTTTCCCTCCGTGCAGATTTTGCTCAGCAACTTCCAGGAAGCGCAGTACACGTCCAATACGGCTGGGTTCCACGTCACTGTTCCACTATTTTATCGCCGCCGTGGCGAGATCGATACGGCGGTGGCGGATTCCGCGCGCGTGCGGCAAACACTGGAATACCGGCGCTACGAGATCGGCCAACTGCTTGAAGGCGCGTGGCAGGCCCTGCAGATCGCAAGGCGCAGGGTTGAAATGTTCGAGGGCGGAATTATCAAGGAAGCCGAGAACGCATTGCGTGTTGCCCAGGCTGCCTACCGCTTTGGCGAGCGTGGGCTGATTGAAGTGCTCGATACGCAGCGCGTGCTTCGCGGAATACTTGCGGAATCGTTGCAGGCGCGTTTCGACTTACAGGCGGCCGCTGCCGAAATTGACCGCCTGCGCGCACATTATCCGAGGGAGCAAGCCGCCGAATGAAACGTACGCTATCAATACTGGGTTCTGTTGCATTGGCTGCGCTGCTGGTTGCCGCATGTGGTAAAGGCGAGTCGCCTGCCTCCGGAGAAAAACAATCCGAACAGCAAAACGCGGAGGAGAAGGATTTCAACAGCATCACCGTCAGACCAGAAGTCGCGCCGCGCATAAAGATTGGCTACCCCACCATGGTCGATCTTGCGGATAAATTGCAGGTTCCCAGCCGCGTCGAAGTGGATGAGGAGAGACTGGTCCGGGTCGGGTCCTACGTGACAGGGCGTATCATAGATTTGTACGTCATGCTCGGCGACAACGTCAAGGCGGGCGCCCCCCTCGCCCGGCTCACCAGCCCCGAGTTGACGCAGGCGCAGCTTGCCTATTTGCGTGCTTTTTCACGCACCGTGCTGACGCAAAAAGCGGCCGAGCGCGCCCACCATCTGCTGGCCGCCGACGTGATCGCGGTCGCTGAAGTGGAACGGCGGGAATCCGAGCTGGAGGTGGCGCGAGCCGAGCTGGAAGCCTCTAAGGACCAGTTGCGCTTGCTGGGTGTGGACAGTGCCGTATTAAAAGAACTGGCAAAGCAGGGCCATATCCTGCCCTCCGTTACCATCAATTCAACGAGGAACGGTATTGTCATCGCTCGGAACGTAATCGTTGGGCAGGTCGTCCAACCAGCGGACCAGTTGTTTGGGGTGGCGGACCTCTCATCCGTATGGGTGGTGGGCGATGTGCCGGAGCAGATCGCGCGCAACGTCCGGATTGGCCAACACGTGGAAATCCATGTGCCCGCGCTAGGTGACACCAATTTTGACGGCCTGATCATCTTCGTCGCTGACACAGTAGATCCGATGACCCGAACGGTGATGGTGCGCACAATGGTGGAAAATCCCCAGCGGAAACTCAAGCCCGACATGCTTGCCAATATGCACATCACCGATAATCTCCATAAAACTCTCGTTGTTCCGGAGACAGCCGTGGTGCGCGAGGCCAACAAGGATTACGTCTTCTTGTCCCAAGGAAATAACCGCTTCTTACGGGTACCCGTCGAACTGGGCCCCGAAGTCGCGGATATGCTGCCTGTCATAAGCGGGCTCACTGCCGAGCAAAGCATTGTGGTGGATGGGGCCTTTCACCTGGATAACGAGCGTAAGCTTGCGGAACTGGAGTAATCTATGCTAGCCGCAATTGTCCGCTTGATGCTCCGGCAGCGCTTGATAGTAGTGGTGGTTTCGCTTGCGCTTTGCGGCGGCGGCATTTATGCCGCACAGAATCTCTCCGTCGACGCTTTTCCGGATGTGACTAACATACAGGTGCAGGTCGCGACCGTGGCGGTCGGCCGCAGCCCGGAGGAGGTCGAACGGCTGATCACGGTGCCGGTCGAAATCGCGATGACCGGTCTGCCCGGGCTGGTGGAGATGCGCTCCATGAACAAGAGCGGGTTGTCCCTGATCACGTTGGTTTTCACCGACCAGACCGATGTGTTCTTTGCGCGCCAGCTCGTCATGGAACGGCTGATCGAGGTATCGTCCAGGCTGCTGCCGGGCATCACGCCAGTGCTCGGGCCAGTATCGACGGGCTTGGGTGAGGTATACCAATACACCATCGAGCATCCGGACGACGGCAAGCGAGCGCTCACCGTGGAGGAACTGATGGAACGGCGCACGATCCAGGACTGGGTAGTGCGGCCGATGCTGCGCTCGATCCGGGGGGTCGCGGAAGTCAATTCAATCGGGGGGCACGTCAAGGAATACCAGGTGTACGTCGATCCCAACCGCCTGCGTCACTATGATCTCACTCTCGCGGCTGTCGATCAGGCCCTTGCCAACAACAATGCCAACGCCAGCGGCAATATCCTGCCACTGCATGCCGAGCAATACCTGATCCGGGGGGTCGGTTTGATCCGCACTCTGGACGACATCCGCAACATCGTGCTCAAGGAGCGCGAGGGGGTGCCTGTTTACGTGCGCGATGTGGCCGAGGTGAGGTTCGGCGGGGAAGTACGCCTGGGGGCTAGCATCACGGGTGGCTATACCGAGTCCGTTACCGGCATCGTGATGATGCTGCGCGGTGGCAACGCGAAAGACATAGTTGGGCGCGTAAAGGAAAAGGTTGCCGAGGTCAACGAGCGCGGCCTGTTGCCGGGCGGGCTCCAGATCGTGCCTTTCTATGATCGGACTGTAATGGTGGATGCGGCGTTGTACTCTGTGTACAAGGTATTGATCGAAGCCTTGGTCTTCGTCATTCTTGTAATGGTTATCTGCCTGGGCAATATGAGGGTGAGCCTGGTCGTGTGCGCAACGCTCATTATCACGCCGCTGGTCACCTTCATGATAATGAATTATTACGGTATCCCCGCCAACCTGATGTCGCTAGGGGGACTGACAATTGCTATCGGGCTGATGGTGGATCCGACCGTGGTAGTGGTGGAAAACATCTTTTTACGCCTTAGCCACAAGCCCCCCGATGAGCCAAAGATCGAGACGATCGCTAAGGCCGCCGCGGAGGTCGGTGCACCTGTTATATATGGAATTATCATAATCGTGCTGGTGTTCCTGCCGCTAATGTCGCTGCAGGGCATGGAAGGCAAGATGTTCAGCCCGCTTGCCGTGACCATCTCCATCGCGTTGCTGGTGGCTTTAGTTGTCTCGGTGCTATTGTCGCCCGTGCTATGCGACTACGCGCTGGAAGGGGGCAGCGAGAAAGATACCAAAATCGTCGCCATTCTCAAATCCCTTTATCTGCGCTTGCTCTATTTAGCGCTGAGAAATCCCAAGGGTACCGCGCTGGTGTCGATAGGTTCCCTTGTGCTCGCGGTTGGATTATTTCCATTGCTTGGGAAATCCTTCATTCCCATCATGAGGGAGGGGGCGGTGACGCCTGTCATTATCCGCGTGCCATCGATCTCCCTCGAAGAAGCGGTCGACCTGGAAACAGAAGCGATGAAACTGATCGCGGCGATACCGGGGGTGCAGAGTGTGGTATCGAAGCTCGGCCGCGGCGAGTCGCCCGCCGACCCCGCGTCGCAGAATGAGTCCGACCCGATTGCGTCGCTCGACCTGGAGGGATCGGGACGATCCCAGCAGGAGATCGAGGAGGATATCCGCAAGGCGCTGGAGGTGCTGCCCGGCGTGAACATCGCCCTGTCGCAGCCGATCGCGCAACGCGTGGACGAGATGGTGACAGGAGTACGCTCGCAGGTCGCGGTCAAGATTTTTGGCGATGACCTGGAAGAGTTGCGCAAGTTGTCGGAACAGGTCGCGCGCATCGTCAAATCTACGCGGGGTGCGCGCGACCTTCGCATCGAACGCCTGTCCGGCCAGCAGGAATTGACCATCGATATCGACCGCCGCGCCATCGCCCGGCACGGCATCAATGTTGCCGATGTGAACGAGTTGGTTGCAACCGCCATTGGGGGAAAGGCGGTGAGCCAGGTTTTTGAGGGCGAGCGCCGCTTTACGCTCCTGCTGCGCTTCCCTGAGAAATTCCGTCACGATGTCGAGGCTATACGAGAGCTGCTGCTCCGCCCTCCTGGCAATGCCCCGGCGGGAAGCTTGCTGGCGCGCGGCGGCCAACTTGTGCCGCTAAGCGCGGTGGCGGATATCAAGGTCATCGATGGTCCGGCGATCATTTCACGTGAATATGCGAAACGCCGCGTAGTAGTCGGGGCCAATGTGTATGGACGCGATCTTGGAGGGTTCGTGGCCGAACTGCAGGAACGAACTGCGAAGGAGATTAAACTACCGCCGGGTTATTACTTCGAATGGGGTGGCCAATTCCAGAATATGGAGCGTGCCATGGCAACGCTTGGCATTATTGTGCCAATCACTTTTGCCGCGATCTTTTTCCTGTTGTTCATGTTGTTTAATTCGGTAAAGCTTGCCTTACTTATTTTTACGGCTTTACCATTCGCTTCCGTGGGTGGCGTGATTGGGCTATTCATTACTGGCGAATATCTGTCGGTACCCGCTTCTGTGGGATTTATCGCTGTTTGGGGTGTCGCCATCTTGAATGGAGTGGTCTTGATCTCCTTCATCAAGGAGTTGCGTGAGCAGGGGCTTAGCGTGGCCGAAGCAGTGAAAACGAGTTGCGAGGCACGTTTCCGTCCAGTACTAATAACCGCCGCGGCTACCATTCTGGGTCTGGCGCCATTCCTGATTGCCACCGGTCTTGGTTCCGAGGTGCAGAAACCATTAGCGATTGTGGTGATATGCGGGCTAATAACTGCGACGGTAATGACGAAAGTAGTGGTGCCGATGTTGTATCGCTATTTCGATCCACTTCCTGATGTGGCTGACGATAGCGTCCCTAAAGCAGTCGTTCCACAGCCCCATTAATCGAACGATGCGCAGGATTAAGAACAATCAGCCGAACCTACTGGCCTCATTAGGTACGGATCAACGGTCGCCATGCCTTCGTTTGCCAAAATATAAATTAATTATCGGATATCGTGCCCCTATCTCCATCTTCTGCAAGCGATAAAGCTAAAATCCTGGCCGAAGCGCTGCCGTATATCCGGCGCTTTCACGGCAAGACGATTGTCATTAAATATGGCGGAAACGCCATGATTGAGGAAAACCTCAAGCAGGGTTTCGCGCGCGATGTGGTTTTGCTGAAGCTGGTGGGGATGAACCCGGTAATCGTTCACGGCGGCGGGCCCCAGATTAACGATATGCTGAAGCGGGTGGGCAAGCAGGGTGAATTCATCCAGGGAATGCGGGTTACCGACGCCGAAACAATGGACGTGGTGGAAATGGTGCTAGGGGGACTGGTCAATAAGGAAATCGTCAATCTCATCAATCATCACGGCGGCCTTGCGGTTGGCCTGACTGGCAAAGATGGCGGTTTCATCCGTGCAAGAAAAATGCTTATACAGGATCGGGAGCGCGTGGATCAGTTGCTCGATATCGGGCAGGTGGGGGAGATAGAAAGCATAGATCCCGCCCTGATTGAACTACTGGAAACACGGGATTTCATTCCGGTTATCGCGCCTATTGGCGTAGGGAAAAATGGCGAATCATACAACATTAATGCCGATCTGGTGGCGGGAGAGCTTGCGCGGGTGATTAACGCGGAGAAACTGGTACTCCTCACCAATACGCCGGGCGTGCTGGACAAAGATGGAAATTTATTGACCGGGTTGACAGCGGCAAAGGTGGACGAGTTAATCGACGAAGGGACCATCTCAGGCGGCATGATACCCAAGATTGGATCGGCGCTAGAGGCGGTGAAACGCGGGGTTAAATCTTGTCATATTATCGACGGGCGGGTGGAACACGGGCTGCTGCTTGAAGTGTTGACGGACGAGGGCGTTGGCACCCTGATAAGGGCAGACTAGTTTGTAAGCTTTCGTCCCGTTAACAGCGTTCAGTCAAGACACGTCGTAATCCCCCTCACACCCCGCCCGCGCGGCGCGTTCTCCCTTCCGTGTCCCCCATGTCGTGCCTTATACTGCGAGCGCCCTTGCTACCGGTCGACAGCCGCCGGAGCTTGGGCGATGATCTCAATTTAAATTAAAGCTATAGCATACTGTAGCGAGCTTACATGTCTGCCAAACCCGGTGAGAGAAAAGATCGAATCCTGCAGGTTCTTGCCCAAATGCTGGAAGAGCCCCGGGCGGTAAAAATTACGACGGCAGCACTGGCAGCCAAACTTGAGGTGTCCGAGGCAGCGCTTTACCGGCACTTTGCCAGCAAGGCCCAAATGTTCGAGGGCCTGATTGAGTTCATTGAAGCCACACTCTTCAGCCTTATCAATAAAGTAACTGACGAAGAGAAAAGCGCAATTCGGCAAATTGAAGCGATAATGGCGTTGTTGCTTGGTTTCGCGCGCAAGAATCCGGGGATGACGCGTGTCCTGATAGGCGACGCGCTCATCAACGAGAACGAGCGCCTGCAAATTCGTATTAATCAGTTGCACGACCGGCTCGAGGCGACTTTGAAACAGGCATTGCGGTTTGGAGTGAGCGAGGGAGAAATTACGGCGAATGTGGACGTGGTCGCTGA
Organism: Nitrosospira sp. Nsp14; assembly: GCF_900113575.1. Lineage (GTDB taxonomy): Bacteria > Pseudomonadota > Gammaproteobacteria > Burkholderiales > Nitrosomonadaceae > Nitrosospira. Next base: position 179,515 of record NZ_FOPV01000004.1, on the reverse strand, counting down.
GGCGAACCTGCTGATGTGTTATGCGACCGGACGCTGGCACCAGTTTGCCAAAAGTGGCTACAAACGCGACCCGATGGAGCATTGGGAAGCGCAGCGCAGAGCGCTGTTCTCAAGTACTGTGGCCCGGAAATGACTTCGCCCATATGGCTGTTCTAAGTATCGTCACGCTGCCACCATAGAAGAAACGGTAGTGGAACGCCTTACTCGCTGCAGCGAATCAATGCTCACCCTTGCGAAACGTACATTCCTTACACGAGCTGCGAAATAATACTTGCTTCCTTACGGCATCGCGCGGCTGTTTTCGCACGTTTCTCTTGGATCCTCCGCGCCGCAGACCCTGCAGCATGGGTCCTTATCTAATTTTATTGAGCGCCATTCCATCGACAAACCGTCGAGTAACAGCAGCCGACCGTTCAGTGTTTGCCCGATGTCGAGCAGGATTTTCAGTGTTTCGACTGCCTGTACACTACCGATAACACCTGTAAGCGGCGCAAACACCCCCATCACTGCACAACGCATATCCTGATCCTCGCCATCCGCGGGGAACAGGCACTGATAGCAGGGGCTGTGGGTGTGGCGCAGATCGAACACGGCAACCTGCCCTTCAAAACGGATCGCGGCGCCGGATACAAGCGGCTTTTTTGATAGCGTACAGACCCGATTGATGGCGTAGCGGGTCAAAAAATTGTCACTTGCATCCACCACCACATCAATATCGGCGACGAGTTGCAGAAGCGTTGTCTCGTCCATGCGCTGGTGCAGCGCGATAACGTTGACTTCCGGGTTGATTCCCGCAAGCGTTTTTTTTGCGGAAAAGGTTTTGGGCGTGCCGATCCGATCGGTGCTGTGAGCGATCTGGCGCTGAAGATTGGTCAGGTCAACGGTATCGTCGTCACAAATCGTCAGTTTGCCGACGCCGCTTGCAGCGAGGTATATGGCGGCGGGAGAACCCAGCCCCCCGGCGCCAACCACAAGCACGTGTGATTTTAGAAGCGCTTCCTGCCCCTGTATGCCGATTTCGGGCAACAGGATGTGGCGGCTATAGCGCAGTAGCTGATCGTCATTCATTATTCGCAGCCTGCGCCACCATAAAAGCCGGAACGATTCCTGGTCGGCCGATCAATGGGCAGGAGGCGCGGCAGAGGCAACGAATGGGGGAATTCAGTTCGTTACTTTTGCCGCGCTCTTCTTGACGCCGCCTTCCTTGAAATAATTCATCGCTTGGGTCAGCAGCAAGTCTTCCGGGGAACCAAACTCGGCCGGGGGCTCGCGTTTCGTGTTCTTGTCGTCACCGTTCGTGGGTTTTGGGGCCTTGACCGGTGCTGGTACTTCTGCTGGTACTTCCTTCGTCGCAGCGGCAGCCTCCGGCTTAGCTTCCTCAACTTTGCCATTGGGAAGATGGCGAGTCAGATCGGCCTCGCGCAAGCGCTCGGTATCATCTTTCGCCGCTTCGTCCAGGATGTCCGGCGTAATCCCCTTGGCCTGGATGGATTGACCATTAGGTGTGTAATAACGCGCAGTGGTGAGCTTGATGGCAGTGTTGTTACCCAACGGAAGAATTGTTTGCACCGAGCCTTTTCCAAAGGTTTGCGTGCCCATCACAATCGAACGCTTGTGATCCTGCAGGGCGCCGGCGACAATCTCTGAAGCCGAGGCCGAGCCTCCATTGACCAGCGTTACCATCGGAACGGTCTTTATTTCCGGCGGCAGCCGCTTCAGGTAGTCGTTTTTGGTGTCGCGCAAGTAGAATTCGGGACTTGCCTTGAGTTTCATCTTGGCGTCATCCGTACGGCCATCGGTATACACGACCAACGAATTCGCGGGTAGAAATGCGGCCGAGACCGCCACGGCGCCGTTCAGCAATCCGCCGGGATCGTTGCGCAGGTCCAACACCAGCCCCTTCATCGGCACTGTACTTTCCTTGAATAGCTTATCGATCGCCTTGGTCAGGTTTTCGCCGGTTTGCTCCTGAAACTGGGTGATACGGACGTAGCCGTAACCCGGCTCAAGCAACTTTGATTTTACACTCTGGATTTTGATCACTGCCCGCACAAGCGTGAACACCAGCGGCTTGGTTTCACCCTTGCGCAATACGGTAAGGGTAATAGGCGTATTTGGCTTGCCGCGCATGCGCTTGATGGCATCGGTAAGAGAGAGGCCTTTGACCGCAGTATCGTCCAGCTTGATTATCAGGTCACCGGTCTTGATACCCGCCCGAAACGCGGGGGTATCCTCGATTGGCGAAATGACCTTGACGAAACCGTCTTCCATGCTGACTTCGATCCCGAGCCCGCCGAACTCGCCCTGCGTGCCGATCTGCAGTTCCTTGAACGCATCTGCGTCCAGATAGGCCGAGTGTGGATCCAGTCCGGTCAACATTCCATTGATCGCCTCGGTGATCAGCTTCTTATCCTGCACCGGCTCGACGTAATCGGTTTTGATGCGCCCGAATACTTCCGTGAATGCACGCAACTCCTCTACCGGAAGCGGGTGCATGATTTCCTGCGTTTCTTCCTTGTTTGCGACAGCTGAAAAATTAAGGCTCAACATCACCCCGGCGATGACGCCGAAAACGACCAGGCCGACTTGCCGCATTTTGTCACCCATTAAACGTTCTCCACTATTTGTTGCATCGCTCATTTTATTCTGACCCAGTTCAAGGGGTCAAACGGTTTGCCTTGATGGCGTAACTCAAAATATAAACCCGACTCCGGGTTGCTCCCGCTGTTTCCTACCGAGGCGATGGTATCACCCCCGCGAACGGTGTCGCCGACTTGCTTGTGGTTGGTTTCGTTGTTGCCATAGAGGCTCATGTAGCTATTACCGTGATCCACAATCATCAGGTTGCCAAATCCTCGCAGCCAGTCGGCGAAGACTACGCGTCCGCCCGCAACTGCTTTCACATCCCCACCGGTAGAGGACCGAATGAACAGTCCTTTCCACGTTACTCCTCCATCCGCACGTGGACCACCAAACCGATTCGCAAGTTCCCCACGCACAGGCAAACTCAGACGGCCTTTCAGTGACGAGAAAGGGTTTCCATCGACAGATGCATCCGGGAGCCGTTCGTTGCTGAGGGGTCCAGGGGTGGCGGCGCGTGGAGTGCTACGGGCGGTATTCCGCTTTTTTTGCGCGAGCATCTTCGCGATTTTTTCTACAAGCCGGGCCAGGCGTTCTTCGTCACGCTTAAGTTTGCTGATTTCGCGCCGCTGATGGTCCGCTTGGGACGAGATGCGTTCAAGCAATTTTGCATGCCCGGTCTTTTCTTGTTCCAGATATTTTTTGTGTTCCGCCTGCTTTACCTGGATCGCGCCGATTTCCATGCTTTTTTCGCGGCTTTGCCGCGCGAGCGTATCCAGTCGCTGAACATTCGCGCGCAGTGCATTAATGTCTTCCAGGCGTGCGCGGGAGAGATAGCCGTAATAGTGCATATTGCGCGCGATCTCATTGGGATCCTGCTGGTTAAGCAGTAGACTTAAATATTCCGTTTGTCCGCCCCCATTTAAATACTGGCGATGAAGCAGTTTGCCGAGCCGTAACTGTTGCACTTCTATATCCCTGGCGACTTGCCTCGACTGTGCCTGTAGCTGACTGAGTTTATTGTTGGCTTCATGGTACTCGCGTGTCAGCGCCGCGAGTTTGCGATTGGCGGCAATAATCGCCCGCTCCGATTCCCGCAGCGCATCCGCTACTTCCGATTTCGATTCTTCCGTATCCGCCAGTTCTTTTTGCAGTGTTTCGATTCGACCACGCAACTGCTTGAGGTCCTCGTTGTCGACCTTGGGCGCAGCAGCGACCAGCTGCGAGAGGATGAGTGCGCAAGCGGGGATAAACTTGCCAATCATGTTGAACCACGGATGAATACCAATCAAGGCCGAGATTTCAAAACATATCCGAACAGATCATCCACAAACGGCGAAAGCGTCTTTCGGAGCGCCTTCGGAGTTGCAACCCATGACCCCGGGGGCGTCCTCTTTTGGAAGGGTTGAATGGATTCACGGCTAGGGGACAATTTTTCCCTGATTGGCCACGACTTGCATGGCCTGCTCGATTCTTGCCTGATCACCGAGATAATAGCTGCGGATGGGTTTAAGGCTGTCGTCCAGCTCATATACAAGCGGAACGCCGGTGGGAATATTCAATTCCATGACCTCTTGCTCGGACAGGTTGTCGAGATACATGACCAGCGCTCGCAGCGAATTGCCGTGAGCAGTAATGAGCACATGCTGCCCTGATTGGACCTGGGGCGCAATAGTTTCGTTCCAGCACGGGAGAAATCTCTTTACCGTGTCTTCAAGACACTCCGTCAGCGGAATATCCTGAATAGACAAATGGCGATAGCGGGGATCGAAACCCGGATAGCGCGGATCCTCGCGAGTCAGCGCGGGTGGTCGGGTATTATAGCTGCGTCGCCAGATCAGAACCTGTTCCTCACCATACCTGAGCGCAGTCTCTACCTTGTTCAAGCCTTGGAGCGCGCCATAATGCCGTTCATTCAAGCGCCACGACAGATGAACCGGAATCCACATCTGGTCCAACTCATCCAGGACTATCCACAGTGTGCGGATCGCGCGCTTCAACACGGAAGTGTAGGCAACATCGAACGCAAATCCGCTTTCCCGCAACAGCCGTCCCGCATGTCTGGCCTCTTCCATACCGGTAGCGGATAAATCCACATCTGTCCAGCCAGTGAAGCGGTTCTCCTTGTTCCATGTGCTTTCCCCATGACGCAGGAGAATGAGTTTTTTCATGTTGTCCGTTAAAAAATTAAAAATTCCGCTTGAGCGGCCGAAAAAATGTTCCAATTTTATTGTATTTTGGGCCTTCTCGCACCATCGGATGACCGAATGAGTCCCAAACTCGTTCTGGCGCACTTCCGAGCTTGCGCCCTCCTGTCTGCTGCACAGGGAATTACGCAATGTACGCGTCTCTGATAGAATCCCAAGTCTATAAAAGCGGGGAATACGAGTGTCATTCATTCAGAGTAATATTGCGTTAGTCATGGCAGCGCTTGTTAGCGGGGCGTTGCTCCTATGGTCGATTTTTCGCCCTTCAGGGAAAGAAGTTGACACGCTGGTCGCGGTTCAGCTCATCAACTACAAGGAGGGACTGGTTCTGGATGTGCGCGAGGCAAGCGAATACGAAGCAGGGCACGTGCCGAATTCAAAGCACATCCCGGCCGACAAACTCGAGCAGCGTATTTCGGAGCTGGAGAAATTCAAAAGCAAGCCCATCGTGTTGATCCACCGTAGTGGCGTTCATTCTACCGGCAAAGCCGGCGCGACCCTGCGCGCCCATGGATTCACGCTTGTGCATGATCTTACGGGCGGGGTCGACGCATGGCGGCAGGCAAATCTGCCAATAGTGAAGAAATAACGGGAAGCGGTTAATGGCGAAGGTAGTCATGTACTCCACGGCTTTTTGTCCCTATTGCATTATGGCGGAGCGTCTGCTGCTGGCGAGGGGAGTGACGGAGATAGAAAAAATCCGGGTGGATCTTGAGCCGGCAATGCGCGCTGAAATGATGGCAAAGACCGGACGGCGCACTGTTCCGCAGATTTATATCGGCGACACGCATGTCGGCGGATATGACGATCTGGCAAAGCTTGACAGAAAGGACGGACTGGCTAAGCTCCTGACCGCCTGAATCCGGAACTGACGCGCTGGGTTAAAGGGTTCCTGGCCAACAGCCCCGGTTGCGGGTCGGCCCGTTGCCAGCGCGCGGGCTCGCACTTTGGCAAGTTGACGTCTCTGTGTGCTGGTCTGCATTTCCCCAGTTGAACATTTCCTCTTGGGAGGATTATCCCCTACGTGCAGTTTTACGCTAACCTCGTAATTTTTGACTACTCTTTATGGAACCCAACATGAGCGACGAGCAGCAACCGGTTTTCAGCATTGAAAAAATCTATGTAAAAGATCTCTCGTTGGAGATACCCAACGCCCCGAGAATCTTCCTTGAGCGGGAAGCCCCTGAAGTGAACATTCAACTGCATACCAAGGGGGAGCGCATCGACGAAGGCATGTACGAGGTCGTGTTGACCACGACCGTCACGGCGAAGGTGAAGGACAAGACTATGTTTCTGGTGGAGGTGCAGCAGGCGGGCGTTTTTCAGATCCGACATGTGCCAGAGACCGACCTGGACCCGGTGCTGGGTATTGCCGGGCCCACGATTCTCTTTCCCTACCTGCGTGAAACGGTGTCGGACGTCGTTACCCGTGCCGGGTTTCATGCGGTTATATTGAATCCGGTGAATTTTGAAGCACTCTACCATCAGGGGAAGCAGCAGGCGGATCAGAACGCAAAAGTACCGGAACGTACGGAAGATACACAAAAAATAACGCATTGAAATGAAACACCCGCGCATCGCGTCGCCGAAGGAGTCTATAAGGAAGTTTTGCGCGGATGCGCTCCGGTCCCATCCAGGCCGTCGGAAAATCGGCCGTTTACCGCACGCGATTTTCCCGCATTGCACGCCACACGGGGACCCAGCCTTGGCTCGTTATACGCCTTGCCGCGGCGAAGGGTTTCACCGGTTGCTTATACGTCGGGTCATCGGTACCCTGGTGCCGCGAGGCAGCGCCGTAGTGGTTCTTTTGGTCGCGGCGTTGATGCTTCCTGGGTCGGCACTCGCAGCCTTCGATTTTTTCTCCATCAACGAAAATGCTGTGATCATGTATGACGCGCCTTCTCTAAAGGCAGGCAGGTTGTACGTGGCGAGCCGCAACCTTCCGGTGGAGGCCGTGGTCAAGGTCGAAGGCTGGGTGAAGGTCCGCGATAGCAAGGGAAACCTTGCATGGGTGGAAGAAAAGGTTTTGAGCGAAAAACGCTTTGTCATCGTGACTGCGCCCCTGGCAGAGGCATATCAAGCCCCGAACACGAATTCGGCACTCGTATTTAAAGCGCAGCAAGACGTCATTATGGAATGGCTTGAGCCCGCAGCGAATGGGTGGGTCAAGGTGCGCCACCGCGACGGCCAGACGGGTTACGTGAGGACGAACCAGGTCTGGGGGTCATGAGAATAGCAGTCCTGGGGGCGGGGGCGTGGGGAACTGGCCTGGCCATCAGTCTCAGCTCACACTCCAGCTCCAGCTCTTCCCATGAGGTCGTCCTGTGGACGCGCAATGCCGCCCATCTGGCTGAACTTGATGCTCATCGGGTCAACAAGCGCTATTTTCCCGCTTTTCCTCTGCCCGAATCCCTGCGCTTGACTTCCTCTCTCTGCGCCGCCATTGAAAACGCCGAACTTGCTTTGGTCATTGTGCCGGTTTCAGGACTGCGTGAAACATTGCGCGGAATTGTTGCCTGCAGAAAAACTGTGCCAGTAATCTGGGGATGCAAGGGATTCGAGGCGGAGTCCGCAAAGCTGCCGCATCAGGTTGCGAAGGAGGAGTTTGGGGCGGTCGCGCCTTGTGGGGTATTGTCAGGTCCCAGTTTTGCACAGGAAGTGGCGCAGGGGCTCCCTGCAGCCCTGACACTCGCGTCGCATGACGAGCGGTTTGCACGAAGCATTGCGGCCGAACTTCATACTTCCCGCCGAAGGGTCTATACCAGCGCCGATCTTGTCGGCGTGGAAACTGGTGGCGCGGTAAAGAATGTTATTTCGATTGCTGCCGGCATTTCCGATGGTATGGGGTTCGGATACAACGCACGAGCAGCGCTCATTACCCGAGGTTTGGCGGAAATCACCCGGTTGGGCATAAAACTCGGCGGCCATATGGAAACGTTCATGGGGCTGACCGGCGCCGGCGACCTGATACTTACGTGTACGGGCGATCTATCCCGCAACCGGCGGGTTGGGCTTCGGCTGGCGGCAGGGGAGGCGCTGCCAAGTATACTTCAGGAACTCGGACACACCGCCGAAGGGGTCCATACGGCGGGAGAAGTACTGCGGCTGAGCCGCGGAATGAAAGTCGAAATGCCAATCACCGCCGCTGTGTGCAGCATCATCCATGATGGCGTACCGGCCAGACTGGCCGTGGAAGCGTTGCTCAACCGCGAACCCAAAACCGAAACTTATTGAAGCCGGCTTTATCTTCAGGTTGCGTTGGAGAAATTCATCTGCCGCCATGCTTCATATACCACCACGGCAACGGTATTGGAAAGGTTGAGGCTTCGGCTATTGGGAACCATGGGCACGCGGAGACGTCGCTGTGTGGGGAAGCTCTCCAATATATCGAGCGGCAAGCCGCGCGTCTCGGGCCCAAACACAAATACATCTCCGCTAACGTACGTCCCTTGGTCGTAGCGCTGTTTTCCCTTGGTCGAGACAGCAAAAAAACGGCGTTCGTGTAAGTGGCGGAGGCATTCCCCCCAGTTGGCATGGACGGCTATGCTGGCAAACTCGTGATAATCCAGCCCGGCGCGCAGCAGTTGCTTATCCTCCAGCGTGAAACCCAGTGGTTTTATAAGGTGCAGCTTCGTCCCCGTGTTGGCGCACAGCCGTATGATATTGCCGGTGTTAGGAGGAATTTCAGGCTGATACAGAACTACGTCGAACGTCATACCTGAGTTTTAAAAATGGGCTTGAGGGCGATCGGGAAACGTTCTAGCCACGACCCATGCGCTGACGCGGCTTGCTCCGCATTTCCGCAATATCTTGGCCAGTTCATTCATAGTTGCACCCGTGGTCATCACGTCATCCAATACGGCGATGCGTCTGCCCGTCAGGTCGGCTTCACATGCGAATGCGTCGCGGATATTCTTCTCGCGTTCCTTCCACGGCAACCCCGTCTGTGAAGGAGCGTCTTTGATCCGCCGGCAGGCGAGAGGCAGCAAGGCCACCCCGGCTTTTTTTGAAACGCGGCGGGCGATCTCGCTTGCCTGGTTAAAACCGCGCTCACGCAATTTGCTGGGGTGCAGCGGCATGGGCAGGATGAAGTCGGGTAACTCGGCAGCGCCGATCCGGGCGCTCAGCAAGTCGGCGAGCACGGGCGCGAGGGCAAGATTAGCCTGGTACTTGAGTGACCGAAGAAGGGCATCAATGGGAAACGCATAGCTTGCTGCTGCAATGCTGCGGTCAAACGCAGGCGGGTGTGCAAGGCAAGCACCGCAGACGTCAGCTGTGGTGAGCGGTAGCGCGCACACCACACAATGACGAGACGGAAGATGAGGCAGACTGGCATGACACGGCGAACAAAGCTCGCTATCGCTGGCGCCGCCACAGAGCAGGCAGCGTTTTGCGAACAAGACTTGCATAAAATTTAATCGGTTGTTGAATATCATCTGCTGAAAAATTGACAACTGTGGCGCAATACCCGATGATTACACGCTGCTCTGTTAGCGTGTGCCGCCAGAGAAATGTTCCCTTTTCGCGCATTGTAACGCAGCCGAATCAGTCACTCCGTAACTAAAGCAAACGACATAATATGAATCAATTAATCTCGGATCTCCCCGGCGGTACGGAAGAGCGCGCATCCGTGGCGGTTGAAAAGCTTAGCCCAGCGATGGAATCGCCGTGTTGGGACGTACATCGGATCGAAGCGTTGCTCGATTTGCCGTTCAACGATTTGATTCATCGCGCGCAATCAGTTCATCGTCAGTATCATGACCCGAATGGGGTACAGCTATCCACCCTGATTTCAGTGAAGACCGGTGGCTGCTCGGAAGACTGTGGATATTGCCCTCAGGCAGCTCGATATCATACCGGGGTGGAGAACCAGGAAATGCTAACGCTCGATGAGGTCCTGGCAGCGGCAGCTGAAGCGAAAGCGCGGGGAGCATCGCGCTTTTGCATGGGAGCGGCATGGCGGGGGCCCAAGCAGCGCGACATCGAAAAAATGACGGAAATGGTGGGAGGGGTAAAAGCGCTTGGGCTCGAAACCTGCGCTACATTAGGGATGTTGAAACCGGGGCAGGCGGAGCAGCTTCGCCAGGCCGGGCTTGATTATTACAACCACAATCTGGACACGGCGCCGGAATTTTATGGTGAAATCATCACTACCCGCCAGTACCAGGACAGACTGGATACATTGGATAAGGTTCGCAACGCGGGCATCAATGTGTGCTGCGGCGGAATCGTCGGCATGGGGGAATCGCGTCATGCGCGCGCCGGCCTCATCGCGCAATTGGCCAATCTCGATCCCTATCCTGAATCCGTTCCCATCAACTATTTAGTGCAGGTGGAGGGAACACCACTTCACGGTACCGCAGTGCTCGATCCGCTCGAATTCGTGCGTACTATCGCGGCCGCGCGCGTCACCATGCCCAAAGCGATGGTCAGACTCTCAGCCGGTAGGCAGGAAATGCCGGATGCTGTGCAAGCCCTGTGTTTCCTGGCTGGCGCCAATTCCATTTTTTATGGCGACAAATTGCTTACCACCGGTAACCCCCAAACGGAACGGGACACAATGCTGTTTGACAAACTGGGCCTCCATCCGATCTAGGCCCCGCATTCGAGACACTTTCCCTCCGCTCATATCATTTCCACAAAGCTATCCGGCGGTATGCCCAGCGATTCCGGTGATCTCGGTAGTTTGCGCGAACAGCTGCGCGACCGCGAAGCGGGAAAGCTGTACCGCCAACGCCTCATGCTGGACAGTTCGCAGGCGAAGCAGGTCTCCCTTGCCGGACAGGAATACCTCGCCTTTTGCAGTAACGATTATCTCGGCCTTGCGAACCATCCAGCCTTGATTGCGGCGGTTTGCGAGGGCGCCTTGCGATACGGAGTCGGGGCAGGCGCATCGCATCTCATCAGTGGGCATTCCACGGCGCATCATGAGCTGGAGGAAGCGCTGGCACGCTTTACCGGTTATCCCCGGGCACTACTGTTCTCCACGGGATACATGGCCAATGCGGGAGTGGTGATGGCCCTCGCAGGGCGTCACGACGCGATATTTGCCGACAAGCTTAATCATGCCTCGCTCAACGATGCGGCGCTGGTTTCGCGGGCGACGTTCAAGCGGTATCCGCACCTCGACCTGACTACCTTGGAACGGCAGCTAGCCGCTTCCCGTGCCAAACGCAAACTGGTCATCAGTGATGCAGTGTTCAGTATGGATGGCGACATCGCGCCCGCGACGAACCTGCTGGCATTGTGCGAAAAATATGGGGCTTGGCTGATGCTGGACGACGCCCACGGGTTTGGTGTGCTGGGAGCACAGGGGAGGGGGACGCTGGCTCATCTTGGCATCAAGTCGCCGCGCATCATCTACATGGCTACGCTAGGCAAAGCAGCGGGGGTGTTCGGCGCTTTTGTCGCCGCACAGCCGGAGGTTATTGAAACGCTGATTCAACATGCGCGCAGCTACATCTACACCACCGCGTCTCCGCCGCTGCTCGCGCACGCTCTGATGAAAAGTCTGGATTTGGTGGAATCCGAAGAATGGCGGCGGAAAAAACTTATTCAACTCATCGTCGCGCTTAAACAGGCATTGCAGCCGTTACGGTGGAAACTCATGCCCTCCGATACCCCCATCCAGCCACTGATCGTGGGGGATAACGATAAAGCCTTGCAGCTCAGCGAATCGCTGCGCGAGAGAGGGATTCTGGTCCCGGCTATTCGCCCGCCTACGGTACCACAAGGGGCATCCCGTCTCCGGATCTCGCTTTCCTCCGCGCATGATATGGAAGATGTCGCCCGGCTGGGGGCGGTATTGCGAGAATTGGATGTCGCCTCTTGAACAAGCTGTAACGATGAGTCTTCACGTTGAATCTGAGGGAGCAGGCCCTGATCTTGTCTTGCTGCACGGCTGGGCAATGCATAGCGGGATATGGCGCGACGTGCGTGAGCGGCTCGCGCGGCATTTCCGCTTACATTTAGTGGACCTGCCGGGACATGGGTTCAGTTCTCCGTATCGCGCGAACCTAGAGCAAGGGATTATGGAGTACTCGGTTGAGTCGGTAGCGGAGATCTTGCCTGAAGATTGTATTCTTTGTGGCTGGTCGCTAGGCGGGCAGATCGCAATCGAACTGGCAAAACGCGATCCTGCACGGGTAAGAAAACTTGCCCTAATTTCCACGACCCCGTGTTTTGTCAAGACGGATGATTGGCAGTGGGGAATGGAAGCCGGGACGCTGCAATTATTTGGGATTAATCTGAAGCGCGACTACAAGGGCACATTGAACAGATTCCTTACTTTGCAGATTAGCGGCGGAAGCAATACGGCCGCCGTGCTCGCGCGGCTGCGCAAGAGCGTGTTTGAACGGGGAAAACCGGATGAGATCGCATTGGAGGAAGGTTTGCGGCTTCTGTTATTGAGTGACATGCGGGGTACTGTAACGTCAATTAGCCAGCCAGTGCTGCTCATACATGGCGAAAAAGATGTCATTACCCATCCCGGCGCGGCGAAATGGATGAATCAGCAGCTACCCCATTCAGAACTGATGATCCTCGACGATTGCGGGCACGCGCCGTTCTTGTCTTATCCCGATCAATTTGTGAAACACATGCTTAGACTGAAGGGTTGCGACAATTAGGTGAGTGACGACTACAGCATCGATAAGCGCTCGGTGCGGGCTGCCTTTGAACGGGCCGCAACCGGCTATGACCATGCGGCCATCCTGCAACGAGAGGTCTGCGGCCGCATGTTGTCACGGCTGGATTACATTAAATATACGCCTGATGTCATTCTGGATGCCGGCAGCGGCACCGGCTACGGCACCCGAAAGTTACTCATGCGCTATCCCGCAGCCCGCATGCTGGCGGTAGACGTTGCGCAGGCAATGCATTTGCAAGCGCGCCCGCCGGTCTCGTGGTGGCGGCAGTTGTCAGCCAAGAAGAATCAGACGAGTTATGTGGCGGGCGATATGGAACTGATGCCGTTTAAGGATTCGTGCACAGGTCTGGTGTGGTCCAACCTGACATTGCAGTGGTGCAACGACATCAAGCAAACATTTGCCGAAGTGCACCGGGTGCTGCAAACCGGCGGTTTGTTCATGTTCAGTACTCTTGGACCGGATACGTTAAAAGAGCTGCGCCACGCCTTTGGGAAAGTCGACCGTTATAGCCACGTGAATCGTTTTTTGGACATGCACGATGTGGGCGACATACTGGTACATTGCGGCTTCGCCACACCCGTCATGGATATGGAATACATCACGCTTACGTATGACGACCCCATCAGCGTTATGCGGGACCTGAAAGCCATCGGCGCGCATAATGCAACGGGAGGGAGACGGCGTGGACTAAGCGGAAAAACATCCTGGCAAGCCGTTTTGAATCGTTATGAGGCCCTGCGTACTGGGGGAAAATTGCCGGCGACGTTTGAAGTGATTTATGGTCATGCCTGGAAGCCGGAGTCGCGCAAGTCCGTGCTTACTCCCGAAACCAGGCGGCAACTGGGCCTGATGTGAGCCGGGATTCTAGTTTGCCATGATATCGGGTTATTTTGTCACTGGCACCAGCACGGGTGTTGGCAAAACGCTGGTCAGCTGTGCACTATTGCACGCTTTCGGGCTTCACGGCAAGACTGTCGTGGGTATGAAGCCGGTCGCGTCGGGGTGCGAGAACGGTCGATGTGCTGATGTCGACCTTCTGGCGGCTGCGAGTAACGTAACTATGCGGTGCGAGCAGATAAATCCTTATGCGCTGATCCCACCCATTGCACCCCACATTGCAGCAAAGCAATCGGGCATCAAAATCGATGTTGACACCATTCTCCAAGCTTGGGTCGAATTGAAAACAATTGCCGACGTCGTCATCGTCGAGGGTATCGGCGGCTTTCTGGTGCCGCTCAATGACTGCCAAGACAGCAGCGATCTGGCGCGGGCTCTGGACTTGCCGGTTGTCCTGGTGGTGGGAATGCAACTGGGTTGCCTCAATCACGCCCTGTTGACGGCGCAGGCTGTGCGCGCGGCCGGACTGACGCTGGCCGGATGGGTGGCGAACCACATCGATCCACACATGGGCGCATTTGATGAAAATGTGCTTGCGTTGGAACAGCGGCTGAATTGTCCGCTGCTGGGCGTGCTGCCGTTCGAGCCGAGCGCTGATGCAAAAAAAATATCAGGTTTGCTCAATGTCGCCGAGATGGGATCGGGTTGTTTTTATTAACGTCAACCTTATTACCGTGCGGCTGATGCACCGACAGGCTGCATCATTCGGATGCACGGTCATTAAACCATTACGCCTTGTTGTGCGGGCATATTGAGCAGGCTGTCCTCCGGGCCAAATATGAGCATGCCCACAAATATGCTGATCAGCGTGACCACGATGCTGGCAAAAAATGCGGTCCAAAAACCGGAAATCCTGAATCCCGGCACGAGCGCCGATACCAGCATCATCATCACTGCGTTGATTACCAGCAAGAAGAGACCGAATGTAACCAGCGTTAGCGGGATCGTCAGAATAACGACAACGGGGCGTATGACAGCATTGACGAGACCCAATAGTAATGCCGATATCAATAGCGATTTTTTGCTGCTGAATGAGATGCCATGAAAAATGAAACTTGTAAGCCATAGCGCAAGCGCGGTTACTCCCCAGTGCGCAAGGAATTCTCTTAAAATGTCTACCATGGCTCAGCCGTTATTTTATGCGGTCGGACAAATATCATACGATTTAATCCAGAAAGCCTGATGCTCGGGAAGCAAGGGTGTCTTCAGGCGCTTTATCCTGCGTTCACCTGCTGTCACCGGTTGAGCCCCGGTGCAGCCGGCAGCATGTCCGCACGCGGCCTCGGCTTTTTATCGGCAAATTTTACAATAGTTATCCCGCCTTCTTACTAAAAGGCTAATGTTGGGCTGGAATAGCCCCAAATTGCTGTGGATTAGAGGTGGGAAGGAGGGTGGCATGTTTTCTGCTTTACTATGCAGAAAGACCTATTCCCCGTCAAGATGCAATTTTGAGTATGTAGTGCCGCTTCATGACCAGCTCGGATATTGCTGCTTCTCATCAACAGGAATATGATGCATTCCGCAGCAACACCCCTGTGCATGGAATGGGTTTATCGCGCTGCGGCGGACAGGATATGTCGGAGCGCGACTTGATCAAGCGTGTGTGCCATAACTGTGTCGTGACGAGTCAAGTAAATACAAATATCCGTTCCCAACACTTCCAGTAGGCGAACCAACCTTCGGATATGAAATAAAAAGAATCCAATGACGTCTTCCGATATTTTTAATGCCAAAATCCTAATCGTCGACGATCGGAAAGATAACGTCGCGGTGATCCATGGCATGCTGTCGGGAGCGGGTTATACTGCAGTTGAATCCACCATGAATCCCGTTGTGGTTTGCGATCTGCACCGTGCGAAGCGATATGACCTCATCCTGCTTGATTTGATGATGCCTGTCATGGATGGATTCCAGGTAATGGAAGGGCTGCGGGGGGTTGAGGCTGAAGCGGGGCTGTCCTCGGCGCATTGCGAGCGGCTTCCCGTTCTTGTGATAACTGCGCAGCTGGAGCATAAGGAGCGGGCGTTGCAGGCGGGGGCAAAAGGTTTTATTACCAAGCCGTTTGACCGACTTGCGGTATTGACACATATACGCGATGTGCTCGAGATCAGGTTTTTGCAGAAAGAGTTGCAGCAATTTGTCGCGAATCTTGAAACCGTGCTCCACGAACGAACCGCCTCTATGCGCGAAGCTGAAGAGTTGTTCGATCAGCTTGCAGGCAACCTTCCACAGGTGTTTTGGATTTGGGATGTCGAGGATAGAACGTTGCGCTACATTAATCCTGCCTGGGAGAAGTTGACAGGGCGTCGCGTTGTGCCTGGGGATAAAGTGGAAAAATTTCTTGAAGCGGTTCATCCCGACGATCTGCAACGAGTAATTTGCGAGACAGGAGAGCTGTCCCAGGAGGGGGTGGACCACGATTACCGGTTGCTGCTTTCGGATAACAGCATCCGCTGGGTGCACTCCCGCAGCTTTCCGATCAAAGACTCGACGGGCGCACAGAAAGTAGTGGGGATTATGGACGACATCACCAATCGCAAGCACGCCGACCTGCGCTTGTTACATCTCGCCCATTACGATGCGCTGACCAGTCTTCCCAACCGGACACTGTTCTACGAGTCGCTGCGAAAACTTATCAAACAGGCTGAAATGAATCACCGCATGATTTCGGTGCTGTTTCTCGATATTGATGACTTCAAGAATATAAACGACACACTGGGGCACGCGCTTGGCGATGAGTTACTGTGTCAGTTCAGTCTTCGCTTGTCGGAATGCTTGCGTATCACGGACATGGTCGCCCGCCTGGGCGGTGACGAGTTCGGATGCATTCTAGTTACTACCGATAGCTCCGGTGATGCAGGAGTGGTGGCGAGCAAGATCAGAGAAACCCTGCGCCAGCCCTTCAATTTGGCGGGGCATCAGGCAACGGTTACAGCGAGTATCGGGATCAGCGTTTACCCAACAGACTCGCTTGATGCAGACGCGTTGGTAAAAAACGGCGATACCGCAATGTATCGGTCGAAAGAGGCGGGGAAGGACACCTATCGCTTCTTCACCGCGGAAATGAATATGCGGGCCATGGAGAAACTGGATCAGGAAAACGCCCTGCGAACCGCGCTCGATCAAAACGAATTTGTTTTACATTATCAGCCGAAGGTGGAGCTCTCCAATGGAAGAATCACCGGCCTGGAAGCCCTGATAAGATGGGAGCGGCCGGGGCATGGATTCATCGGACCACTGGAGTTCATACCGGTGCTTGAACAAACCGGGTTGATCAACCGGGTGGGAGCCTGGGTGATAGAGAGTGCATGTAAGCAGATTGCCGAATGGAGGCGTCTAGGGATGGGGGAAATTCCTGTATCGGTGAATGTTTCTGGCAGGCAGTTCTCTCAAAGCACGTTAAACCACGATGTGATCCGTGCCACTCGGGAAAATGGCGTGTCGCCGGAACTGCTTGAATTTGAGTTGCAAACAGAACGCGCGTTACGAGAGAACAGCATTGATTCCGATTTGCTGGAACTGGAGTTGACCGAGAGTTCATTGATGACGCACGCAAAAAAAACTGCACGCATTCTCAAACGGTTGAAAGCGCTGGGAATTCGAATCTCGATCGACGACTTTGGGACCGGCTATTCAAGCCTGGCTTATGTAAAGCGGTTCCCTATCGATGTGCTGAAGATCGACCGTTCTTTTATCGGTGATATTACGACGAATGCCGCAGATGCTGCGATAACAACCGCGGTCATCGATATGGCGCACAGCCTTAAGGTAAGAGTGGTCGCCGAGGGAGTTGAGACCGTTGAGCAGTATGAGTTTTTGCGTGAGCGAGGGTGTGATGAAATTCAGGGTTATTATTTCGCCCAGGCCCTTCCACCCGATGAGATAACAAAATTGTTGTTGAATGAGGGCCGGCTCATAAAGCCGGCGAACTTTGGCTTAACCAGCCTTTGATATTTTCAATCTGCTGGTCGAACCCGCCCCGGGGTTTATTTCAATCATGCCTGTATCGCGGTGATACATCTCGCTAAAATACGTTGCCATAGCCGCCCTTCAAGCGAGAGCTTGGGCATCGAAGTGTCTTTCCGCGTTAGACGCCGGTGTTATGCGATTATTCGTCCCGAAGCATGCGCTTTGCCTGTTTAGGTAGTGGTTCACAGGGAAACGGCCTTGTAGTCGAGGTAGCAAATACAAGGTTGCTACTTGATTGCGGTTTTACTCTGAAGGAAACCCTGTTCCGTCTTTCCAGGCTCGGCCTGGACCCCGAGATGATCGACGGGCTCGTGGTTACCCATGAACATGATGATCATATAGGAGGAGTTGAGCGATTTGCGCGTAAATTTCGGACACCGGTATGGTTGACTTATGGGACTCTTCGCGGGGTGGAAAGAAGATTCGCGCGGGTGCCTTCAGTCAACATCATCGAAGGCTACCAGCGTTTCTCCATAGGAAGTATCGAAGTCGAGCCTTATCCGGTTCCGCACGATGCGCACGAACCTGCGCAATTCGTATTCGGGGATGGCGCATTCCGATTAGGCGTACTGACCGACACGGGACGTTCAACGCCCCATATCGAGGCAACGTTAAACCGGTGCGATGCGTTGGTGCTCGAATGCAACCACGACGCGAATATGCTTGCGAACGGAGATTATCCCCACCGTCTAAAACAGCGCGTGGGGGGTCGTTTCGGCCACCTGGAGAATACCGCCTCCGGTGAACTGCTTGCGAGCCTCGATTGCAGCCGCCTCCAACATGTCATCGCGGCTCATTTAAGCCAGAAAAACAACACCCCATTACTGGCACGATCAGTGCTGAGCCGTGCCTTGAATTGCGGTGGTGACTGGATCGGCGTGGCTGACCAGAACGACGGCTTTGGCTGGCGTCAGCTAAGCAACCTCTAAACAGGTCTTCACCCGGATAGTGGCCACGCAGCTAGGCAACGGCGGTGGGGCGCTTTTAAAAATCCGTGCCCTTCGGGGTACAGATCTAAAAGCCGACCCCAAATGTAAAGGCCGCCCTAGGGCGGCCTTTATTTGCAAGGTCTGAATTCTGGTCAAGTCTGGTTTTGCCAGCTGACGCTTAGATACGCATTATTTTCCTTCGCTTGCGTCCGGCGCTTCCGACGCCGGTGCACCTGCGTCAGGAGCCGGCGCCGAGGGCGCACCCTGTTGCGAGGTGATCTTAGAAAAATTCTCTTTTTCCTGTTCCGGAAGCGCTTGGTTCGGCTTACCACAGGCAGTCATCATTAGCGCAGCCAAGGTAGCAGCGACGAGCGTAAGTCTCATTGTTTAATACCCTCAAAAAGTTGGTGATAAGACATAATTATATGATAAAACCAAGTCTTGCTTCAAGCTCCAGCAGACCCGGTAAGCCTTCACTGCCATGGCGGGAACGCGCGGCGAGCGGAAGCGTGGACATACGACCTGCTACTGCATATACCCTACAAATCAGCGTTTTACCCAATAAAAAAGCCATCCCTGAGGATGGCTTTTTTAAGCGCGATTGTTCCTAGTGGCCTTCGGGAATGGGGCTTTTGCCCGGCGGCAGGGGGTTGCCATTGCCATCGAGTGCATGGCCGGGAAGCACGGCTTGACCGGAATATTCATCCTCGCCTTCAGCAGCGGGAGCGGCGGCGGTTTGTTCGCTTGGGGATCCTTTCCGTGTTTCATCCAACGTGGCACCTTCTTCGGTTCTGGTGCCATATGTCGTCGAATTTTCGGGCAGTGCTTGTTTAGGTCTGTCGCATGCCGTGAGAGCGATAGCCACCAAAGCGGCGGCAAGGAATGTGAGTTTCATTATCGGGGCGTCCTTAATAAAATGGGAAATAGAGTGCAACGAACCTTATTATATAGTAAAAACCCCGCTGACCAATCGAAATTTACGCTAACTGATCTATATTGATTCTGGTTTCGCTGTTCGCGGAGTTAATTTTTAATAGTTGGATGTTTCGAAGAACATTAGCCCTATTATTTATTTGGCCGGCTCTTCTTTTTTGACGTTTGTGTCAGCGCCTTCCTTATCCAGTTCGTCAAATTTCGGGGCCGAATCACGTTCAGCCATGGCAGAGGGAGGCGGCTTATCCATCGGGTGCTTTTTATACTCACAACCAGTGAGCATCAATGCCGCCACAGCAGCAACGAGGAGCGGGTATTTCATTATATGTCGTCCTATAGTCCAGAAAAAGGTGGTGTAACAAAGCCTAGTGTAACAAAAGCCTCGGAGTCGTTCAAATCTGAAAGGGGATCAGGAACGTGCAAAAACGGGTGCTTGTCGAATACCATCGCGATGAAGGGTCTGATTCACGGCGTCAAAGGGGTTGGAGAAGGGGAAGGGTGTGGACGACCTGTCAGCGTTTCAGTCCGCTGAGCATGGTCCGGAGAGTGGTTTTTGTAAGCGAATTCGACAAAAAAATGCCGTCCCGAAGGACGGCTTTTTTTAAGTTGCGTATTTGCATTGTTATTTGGGTGCATCTGCCGGGGGTTGTTTCGCGGCTTGTCCCCCTCCACCGGCAGCTTCTTTTTGCGCAGCTTCAATATCCGCATCACTAAGTTGTCCTTCGCGTTTTTCCCATAGGCTGGGCGGGTATTGCCCGGGCTTTCCTTCGCCGGGTTTATGCTCTTTCATTTGATCACATGCGCTGAATGTGAGTGTCACCAGTGCAGCAGCGAGGAGCGAGTACTTCATTTTTTTAATCTCCTTTATAGATTTAACGAGTCACGGGAAAATTTAAGTATTTCGGCCATTCAAATCTGAGACGAGCACCATCTTAACAGCCACTATCTTAATAGCAGAATTCAGAAATGTTGTCTAGTCGTTGTATCCCAGAGCCATAAGTGGTAGTAACGGGGGTCTGCAAAAATAAGGGCTTGCCCCATTTTATTGCTGCGGTTTTTTTTGCAATTCAAGCACCAGGGTGACAGGCTGGTCAAAATTTTCGGTCACGCTTCTCAATTGAAAAGCTCGCGCGAAGTGTTTCTGCAGCAGTTGATTTAAAAATCGGGAATCACCGCGCTGGCCGTCCTTCTAGCTCTAGCTCAACATATCCGTAAGTATACCATTGATAAAGCAGGGTAAGGGTTTCAAATTCTTCCACGTCCTGCAATATGAATAGATCGGCGAGCTGTTCCAATTGCCTGTGAGCGGCGGCTCCGGCCGTGTATACGTCGCCGTTTAAAAAAATGTTCTTCTCGCCGCACAGCATGCGGCTTTTCAGATTCAGTTTAAGGCGGCCTTTACAAACCTGAAGTTCGAATTCACGTTGACTCATGGGATGCGAAGGCGGGGTAAAAAAAACGTGGGGTTTGGGATCGGTGAGATATATCCCAATAAAACGTTCCACGTCCTCACCGTTCCATTTGATCTTGTTCAGGGTTGCGCCCACGTGACGCAACATGTCCCGACTGATCCGGGCCGGGTGAGGCTGCATGCGGAGATGCGGATCGCTATACATTCCTTCCATTACCACATGATCCTGGAGATACACTAGAAACTGGGTTGCAAGTTCCTGATGGGCTGGCGCTCTGAATCCAACGGAATAGGTCATGCATGGTTCTTTCGCTATGCCGTTATGGGCGTAACCGGGTGGTAGATACAGCATATCGCCCGGTTCCAGTATCCACTCCTGTTCGGGCCTGAAGTCACGCAGGATTTTTAACGGCGCAACGTCAACCAGTCTCTTATCCTGTTGGGCGGACACTTGCCAAAGCCGGCGTCCCGGCCCCTGTAGGAGAAACACGTCGTATGAATCAAAATGGGGACCCACGCCCCCCCCTTCGGGCGCATAGCTGATCATCAGATCATCCAGGCGCGCGTACGGGATAAACTGAAAATTCATGAGTAATTCACGCGCGGAAGGTAGGAAATGGTTAACGTCCTGCACCAGCAATGTCCAGTTTTTGTTGGACAGACGAGAAAAATCGCGATTGGTAAACGGACCGGTCCGAACATCCCATTTCTTATTCCTTTGCGTGACCAGCCGCGATTGGGCTTCGTCTTCGCAAGCCAGGCGGATGAGTTCGTCACGGCTGAGTAACCCCTTGAAGCCGGGGACGGCACCCCGGATCAGTAATGGTTTCTTTTGCCAGTAATTGCGCAGAAAGTGAGTTGGAGAGATTCCTCCCAGAAGCTTTATTGTCATCGTTGCGGGTAGCGTGAGAATGGAGGGTTTTGAAAGTGGCTGTACGGGAAGGATGGGCGCTGCTGGGCAAAGAAATTTATCTGCCGCGCATGAACATCCTGTCGAGATCGGCAAAGCTGATTTCGAACCACGTCGGCCTGCCGTGATTGCACTGCCCGGCACGCTCGGTTATTTCCATTTCACGCAGCAGCGCATTCATTTCCGGAAAGGTCAGCATGCGGTTGGCGCGAACTGCGCCGTGACAGGCCATCGTCGAAAGAAGTTCGTTGCGTCTGCTCGTCAGTGCCTCGCTGGCGCCAAATTCGCGTATGTCGTCCAGCACTTCGCGAGCCAGTTTAATTATATCGGCATCCTTGAGCGTCACGGGTATGCCGCGAACCACTAACATCGTTGGTGAGAATACATATATTTCGAAGCCAAGTTCACGCAGGGTGACAGGGTTTTCTTCAACAGTCGCAATATCCAGGCTGGTTGCATGGAACGTGGCGGGGATCAGCAGAGGCTGCATCACAACCGCTTCGCTATCCAGCGCCAATTTCAGTTTCTCATAAAGGATGCGCTCATGTGCGGCGTGCATGTCAACGATAACCAGACCCCGTTCATTTTGCGACAGGATGTAGGTACCGAGAAGCTGCCCGAGGGCAAAACCTAATGGGAGGTCAGCCTGCTTGCCGTCATCGCCCTGCGTTGATCCAAATTCTGATTCTGTGTTAGGGGTTTCCGCCCGGAATAACGTCGAATAGAACGCAACTGATTGGGCAACGCCCGGCGGAGGTTTAAGCGGAATGATATTTTGTCGCGGGTAGCTGGAAAACGCGTCTGCTGTCTTTTCAATTGCCGTTCTGCCTGGAGTCTGATGATGAGCGGAAATGGAGGCGGAGGATACGTGGCTGGGGGAGGCAAGGGCCTTGTCGATGGCATGAAAAATGAATTGATGCAGTGCGCGCGGATCGCGGAATCTGACTTCGGTTTTTGTTGGATGGACATTCACATCCACGCCATTTGGATCAATCTCGAGAAACAGGACAAAAGCGGGATGCCGGTCGAGATGGAGAATATCCCGGTAGGCCTCGCGTATGGCGTGCGCAATCAGCTTGTCGCGCACGAACCGGCCATTTACGAAGAAGTATTGTGCGTCCCTGGCAGATCGGGAATAGGCGGGCAGCGCTGCCAAGCCGGATAACCGCAGGTGGGCTGCATGACTGTCGATAAATACCGAGTTTTGATTGAATTCTTCCCCCAGCACGGCTGTGATGCGGGTTCTTGCATCAGCAGCGGGTAAACGGCTGCGTACGAGGCCGTTGTGTTGCAGGGTGAACGCGATATCGCATCGCGATAAGGCGATCCGTTTAAACGCTTCTTCACCGTGAGAAAATTCGGTCGCCTCACTCTTCAGAAATTTACGCCTTGCCGGCGTGTTGAAGTAGAGATCATGCACTTCCACCGTCGTGCCGTTGTCCCGCCCCATGGGTTCAGGCGGGGATAAATGGCCTCCCTCGATCTCTACCCGCCAGCCGTGGATTTCCCCCGCCCGGCGGCTTGCCAGCGTCAGCCGCGATACTGCTGCGATACTGGCGAGCGCCTCGCCCCGGAAACCAAGACTTGCTACATTCTGCAAGTCCTCAAGCGTGGTGATCTTGCTGGTCGCGTGTCGCGAAAGTGCAAGAGCCATCTCATCTCTGGCAATTCCCGTTCCATTGTCGGCGACACGGATCAGTTTGGTTCCACCCTGGAAAAGCTGCGCCGATACTTCCGTAGCGCCGGCATCAATACTATTCTCCAGTATCTCCTTAAGCGCGGACGCGGGGCGCTCTACCACTTCTCCAGCGGCAATCTGGCTGATGAGCAGGTCGGGTAGCAACTTGATGGCAGTCATGTGTGCATTAGCCACGGTGTGCCGACATTATAACGTGCGCACGGTACGGATAACGCGCACTGCCTGACAACGCCTCGAAGTTTCGGCCGTCCCTGCACGTGAACAGGGTCAGAGGCGCTCCTGCATTGCGGCGGTCACCACCTTATGGTCGAGATGTGGAGCGAAGAGCTCAATAAACTCATAGATATAGCCACGCAAGTAGCTGTTGCGGCTGATGCCGATCCGGGTGGTACTTGCCTCGAACAGATGACTTGCGTCGATCGCCCTGAGGTGCTTGTCGCGCTTGGGCTCGAACGCCATTTGCGCAAGTATGCCCACGCCGAGCCCGAGTTCCACGTACGTTTTGATTACATCGGCGTCTATCGCAGTTAAGACGACGTTGGGCGTTAATCCCTTCGCATCGAATGCCTGATTGATTTTGGAGCGGCCGGTAAAAGCAAAATCATACGTAACGATGGGGTGCTGCGCGATGTCCTCCAGCGTCAGTTTTTCGAGCTTAAGCAACGGGTGCCGCGATGGGACCACAATGCAACGGTTCCATTGGTAGCAAGGCAGCATTACGAGTTCATCAAAAAGTTCGATGGCCTCCGTCGCAATTGCGATATCCGCAACACCGGAGGTGACCAGCTCGGCTATCTGGGTGGGGTTGCCTTGACGCAAAATTAATTTCACCTTTGGGTAGCGTGCGGTAAAATGCTTGATTGTGGCGGGTAATGCATACCTCGCCTGAGTATGGGTGGTGGCGATGGTGAGAGAGCCGCTCGCTTCATCGGCGAATTCCTGGCCGATCTTTTTCAGGTTCTTTGCGTCTCGCAACATCCTATCTGCGACCTCAAGGATCGCCAATCCTGGTGGTGTAATCTTGACCACGCGTTTGCCGTTTCGCACAAAGATATCTATTCCCAGCTCATTTTCCAGAAGGCGGATCTGCTTGCTGATTCCCGGCTGAGAGGTGTGCAGAATTTCTGCCGCCTTAGACAAATTCAAGCCCTGGTTGGCGACCTCGCGTAAATAGCGCAGCTGTTGTAATTTCATAATTTTTGAATCTTAATAACGTTAGGTTATGTAAATCTAACATAATATTCTTTTGAGATATATATGTTCATTGCTATTATGCCAGGTTCGAGGCACTATATGAGGTTGCTTGCCGTGGGTAGAATAGGACATAGGTGGCGGAGGGCGTTGATAACAAGGACCGATCCGAGTAGGAACAGCCGCGACTGTGCTGGAAATTCCGATGAAAATCAAACGTTCCTGCAACTCGGTAGCGCCCGCCCCCCGTGAAAAACAATACGTTCGACCTAGAGCCCGGCCGGCTTACCTGGATAACGATGGTTCGTTGCGATCTGTGTGCGGTAGCCGACGAAGTTTGAACATCATTCCTAGATAAAGGATTTTTGCGGCTTTTTTCTATTTTGTGGTTAGGAGTTGTTAGGTGACAGGTATCGGCAGCAGTCCCAGGCAGTTCCAGTTAGTATAAAGCAGAACTTGAGGTTAGGTTTTTTGACTTTTTGGGCCGCGTGCTGATATAGCGTTAAATTGTGGAGGCATATATGGATCATTTGAATCTCGCTAACGAGGAAGAAATTAATTCGTTCGATCAGGCGCTTGGAGATTTCCGGGATCTGCGCATGGATGTCGATCGTTTTACCGCCACACGCCTGCAAATGGGGATTTATGGGCAGCGGCAGGAAGGCGTCAACATGGTTCGCATCAAGCTTCCGGGGGGACGTCTTAACGCGCCTCAGCTGGGCGTGATCGCCGATATGCTGGAAAAATACGCGCGCCATGATGTTGTGCATATCACCACCCGGCAGGATATTCAAATGCATTACGTGCCGCTGGAGGATACGCCGGCAGTGCTTCGCCATTTGGCCACCGCAGGGTTGACGACTCGCGAAGCGTGCGGCAATACCATCCGTAACGTTACGGCATGCCCGCTATCCGGCGTGTGCCCTCGCCAGCATGTCGATGTCAACGAACATCTCGATGGCGCAGTGCAGCACTTCCTGCGCAACCCGCTGACACAGCAGATGCCGCGTAAATTCAAGATCAGCTTTTCCGCGTGCGAGTCCGATTGCGCGCAGGGGATGATGCACGATATGGGAATCGTCGCGGTGCGCGACGGCGACCGCTTTGGTTTCAAGGTCTTGGCTGGGGGCGGGCTCGGGCATAAGCCACACGAGGCGATCGTGGTGGAGGAATTTATTGAAGAAAAGGATCTGCTTCCGGTCATGGAAGCAATCATCTCGTTGCACAATCGCTATTCGGACCGCGTCAAGCGCGCCAAGGCGCGGATCAAGTTCCTCGTGGACAAATTCGGTCCGGAAGGGTTCGTCGAGAAATATCGCGAAGAATTGGGACGTACCAAAGCGGCGTTGGCGACGCTGGAGTACCCCAGGGGCGAATGGAGCGCTGGTTTGGATAGCGAAGTCCCCGGCATGGGCGCCCCCCGCCATGTGTTCGCCCAGAAACAGAGTGGTTATTACGTTTTTCCCATCAGCGTGCCCATGGGTAATTTGAACGTTATGCAATTGCGCGGCCTCGCGGGTATTGCCGAGGCTCATGGGTTGCATGATATACGCGCGACCCAGGATCAAAATATGTTTTTCGCGAATGTGCCGGAGGCCAAGATCGAAATTTTGCGATCCGCCCTGGCTGAACTGGGGCTGGGCGAGCCCCAGATAGGCGATAATGTTGTCGCGTGCCCGGGGACTTCCACGTGCCGGTTGGGCATCACTTCAAGCACAATCTTAGCGCCCAAGCTAAATGGTGGTTCGCAGGATCTGAAAATCCGTGTTTCTGGATGTCATAACGGCTGTGCGCAACCCGAGGCTGGCGATATCGGCATTTATGGCGAAGGCAAGCGCATGCATGGCAAGCTCGTGCCCCACTACCAGATGTATTTCGGTGGTAATGCCATGGCCGGTGGCGCATTGGCGATCAAAGGCCCATCGATACCCGCTGCCCGGATCGAGACAGCGGTGGCACGGGTGAAGTCTGCTCACCTAGCCAACGGCGAGGCGGGAGAAAGCTTCTCTTCCTGGATACGGCGTGTAGGCAAAGAATATTTGACTGGCGTGCTGGCGGACTTAGCGGATGTGAAACCGGAAGAACTGGATTCGGTCCTGCGCGACCATGGCAAGGACGGTGATTTCAAGGTATTGCAACTGGGGGGTGGCGAGTGCGCGGGAGTCAGCCAGGTAAAGATAGGTTCAAGCTTTTTCGATGCGGCTCACGAGCGTAATTATCGGGACGCGCTCAAGTTTCAACGCAAATTCGAGGATTCAGCGAAGTGTGCCGAGGAGATCGCCCGATTGATTGGTCAAGGAGTGAGTGAGTTAGTTGGTGGCCGAAAATACGATGGCCTCGTGGAGCAGGCGGAAGAGTTACGCCGGGTACTGCCTACCAAATCGCGTTTATCCCGGCAACTGGCAAAATTCGCCGAGGACTTCGCGCGTCCGGCAGCAGAGCTGAATGATGCGCTGCTGACCGAATGGTACAGCGAACTGGACACATGGACCATGGAGGCGGCCGAGTTTTGCCTCGGGTTCGACCGGCAGCTTGACTTGGCCGGCGCGCTGCCGCTGGCAGCGTCAGCCAAATCACCAGCTCAGCGGGCACAGTCGTCGGTCAACGTTTGATAACCTGCTAGCGATTGAGCCAGCGTATGAGTCTTGACCATAAGATTACAGCGGTACGCACCCTGCTGGATACCGCCCAGGAAGATTACGCGCCTGTTACCTTCGCCTGCAGCTTCGGCGCTGAGGACATGGTGTTAACGGACCTGATCGCCCGCCACTATCCTTCCATCAGCATGTTTACCTTGGATACGGGTCGGCTGCCTGAAGAAACGTATAGCCTGATGAGACAAGTTGCGGAGCGTTACGGAATACGTATTCCAGTATTTTTTCCGAATTCTGCCGTAATTGAGGCGTATGTTGCGCAGAACGGGCCCAACGGATTTTATGACAGCATGGAACTTCGGAAACAATGCTGCCACATACGCAAGGTTGAGCCGCTGAAACGTGCATTGAGCGGAAAGCGTGCCTGGATAACAGGTTTACGCCGGGATCAGGCACCGACCAGAAAGGATCTCGCCGAGGTGGAATTCGATGCCGACAACGGTTTGCACAAATTCAGCCCGCTGCTGGACTGGAGCCTGCCCGAGGTATGGGACTATCTCAAACAATTCGGTGTTCCCTACAATCTGCTACACGACAAAGGTTACACGAGCATCGGCTGCGCTCCATGCACGCGAGCCATTACGCCCGGGGAGGATGTCCGCGCGGGTCGTTGGTGGTGGGAAGATCCGGAAATCAAGGAGTGCGGCTTGCATCCGGACAAGCGACACAGACAAGCTTCGGTTTTGAGAAACACGGGCTAAGCCTACGCCCGAAGACTCTGGGACTCTGGATTAACGATGGATATTATATTTAACGATATGGAAGAATTTATTACGCCTGTTCCAAGTGTTCTCATGAAGACTGAACCGATTGCCATTAAATGCCGCATGGCACGCCATCTAGGTCATCTGGACGCGCTTGAAAGCGAAGCCATCCATATCATGCGGGAGGTGGCTGCCGAATGCGCCAATCCAACCTTGCTATTTTCAGGCGGCAAGGATTCTATCGTGCTACTGCGTCTTGCCGAAAAAGCCTTTCGTCCCGGCCGCTTTCCATTTCCGTTACTGCACGTGGATACAGGGCATAACTTTCCGGAAGTGATCGAGTTTCGCGACCGCCGCGTCAAGCAGCTGGGCGAGCGTTTAATCGTGCGCAGCATGGAAGACTCCATCAGGCAGGGAAGAGTGGTATTGCGCTCGGAAAAACAGAGCCGCAACCCATTTCAGTCTGTGACACTGCTGGACGCCATTGCGGAATTCCGGTTTGATGCCTGTATCGGCGGGGCGCGCCGCGACGAGGAAAAAGCTCGGGCCAAGGAACGCATATTTTCGTTCCGGGATGAATTTGGTCAGTGGGATCCCAAGAACCAGCGCCCCGAACTGTGGGATCTCTATAATACCCGGGTACACCCCGGCGAAAACATTCGTGTATTTCCCATTAGCAATTGGACCGAGCTCGACGTATGGGAATATATTGCGCGCGAAGACCTGGAGGTGCCCGAAATCTATTTCGCCCATACGCGGGATGTGATCAGGCGGGGCGCCGGGCTTCTGCCGCTATCCCACCTGATTGATCTGAAGGAAGGCGAGAAAGTGGAGAATCTGATGGTGCGCTTTCGCACCGTGGGTGACATGAGCTGCACCTGTCCAGTCGAGTCCGCTGCCGTCAGTGTGGGCGAGATTATCGCGGAAACAGCCATAACGCGGATTACCGAGCGGGGCGCGACGCGCATGGATGACCAGACGTCAGATGCGTCCATGGAACTGCGGAAGAAAGAGGGCTATTTCTGACGCTGGCGTTATGAATAGACGTCGTTTTGATGCGGAAAAGCGTTAACCGGGATTTTTCCAGAAGAGTTTTAAATGTCAGCCATAGAAAGTGTTTCCTTTGATCATACGGAATTATTGCGTTTCATCACCGCCGGTAGCGTGGATGATGGCAAAAGTACCCTGATCGGTCGCTTGCTGCATGACTCGAAGTCCATTTTCGAGGATCAGTTGAGCGCCATTACGCACACCTCGCAGAGGCGCGGAATGGAAAACGTTGATTTATCCCTGCTCACCGATGGATTGCAGGCCGAGCGTGAACAGGGCATCACGATCGACGTGGCTTATCGGTACTTCGCGACCCCAAAGCGAAAATTCATCATTGCCGATACGCCGGGCCATGAACAGTATACCCGCAACATGGTGACAGGGGCTTCCACGGCCAATCTCGCCATCATCCTCGTTGACGCGCGCAAGGGCGTGCTCACCCAGTCGCGGCGGCACGCCTACCTTGCAAGCCTCGTCGGCATCCCTCATCTGGTGGTGGCGGTTAACAAGATGGATCTGGTGGATTATTCCCGCGAAGTGTTCGAGCGAATCTACGAGGATTTCGACGCTTTTGCCAAGGGACTCGAACTGAGAAATATCGCTTATATTCCGATGTCGGCTTTGAATGGCGATATGGTGGTGGAACGCGGGGGACGGCTCGACTGGTACCAAGGTCCGACATTGATGGATCTGCTGGAAAATGTTCCCATCGACCACGACATCAACCTCGAAGATTTCCGGTTCCCGATACAGTTGGTGTGCCGGCCGCAAACAGAGGTGTTGCATGATTTCCGGGGTTACATGGGACGTATCGAATCTGGTTTCATCAGCGTAGGCGACGCGGTGAAGGTTCTGCCATCGGGGTTGACTTCGCGTGTCAAGGAAATTGTCACCTATGACGGCAACCTGGATGAAGCGGTCGCGCCCCAGTCGGTTACATTGACGATTGAAGATCACCTTGATATCTCCCGTGGAGACATGCTGGTCAAACCGATCGATGTTCCGCCGGTTAAAAAGGAGTTCGAGGCGGTGTTGTGCTGGTTGTCTGAGCAAAGCCTCGACCTACGGCGCAAGTATCTCATCAAACATACGACGCGCACGGTTAAGGCGCTGGTTTCCGGGATAGCGTATCGCGTAGATGTCAACACATTGAAGCATGAGGCTGCTGATACGTTGAAAATGAACGATATCGGGCGGGTGCTGTTCAAAGTGCATCAGCCTCTAGCATGCGACCCGTATCAGCGTAACCATGCCACTGGTAGCTTTATCGTTATAGACGAAGGCAATAATAATACTGTTGCTGCGGGCATGATCTGTCCACCGAGCGATTGAGAACCGAATCTCAAACACTTATCGCCGCGCGACGCAGAAATTATTGAGGGAGGCTGAAAAGGCGGACAAGGCGGAAAAAGCCTTTCCGCTTTTGTATTTACGGCCGTGAAAAGCACAAATTGAAAAGGGTTATAAAACTTTAAGGATAATAACGATCCAAAATTTATCTGGATACGCTTTTCATTTTTTTTACCTTCACTTTTAATGACTTTATCATGACAAGTTCAGAACTGGCTTCCAACCCGTCGTCGGCAACCGATGGGGCTTTCCCCGCGCTTGGATTCGGAATGGCTTTTGCGGATCTTTACCGTCGCGAAGGGCTCGTTAAACTCGATCAGGCATTTCTTCAGTTTATGGGCGAAGGAGAAGAAGGGCTGCGCATTCGCCTGGACCACGCTCGCGCCCATCCCGATAGTCTGGATCGCAAGGAGGAAGCTGCGCTGCTGATTGAGATCGGACCATGGATGGACGATTTCATCGCCAGGCTGTTTGGTATTGAGAAAGAAGTAGCCGCCCTTGCCGAACGACATCATCAGCTCGCCCCGCTTTATACCTGCAAAAGATTGTTCGTTCAACGCCGGGCGATGAACAAGGTAAGCGAGGCAGAGGTTGCACAAATGGATGGGGTTGCGCTGGAACAAAAGCTGGCCGCTGAATTGGATGCGCCTTTTTCAGAGCTGGCGTTCGCGCGCAAGGTAACGGAATGGCTGTTGGATGAAGCGGGAAACGAAGAACGGCTGAAGGACGCCCTGCTATACGCTGCCTGGGCATTGAAAACGTCCGCCGGCCGGGAGCGGAATCGGGATGGTGTATTGTTCAAGGCGCCGGCAAAACTCGATTTCCTGCATCTTTTGTCGACCGACACCGACAGCAGCGCCGGCTATACCGTTCACAGTCTTCATCATATACGACGGCGGGAGGGATTCGCCCTTACTGATCCGGGCACGGATCTCGTAGGCGCGCTGGATGAAGCCAATTACTGCATCTGGTGCCATGAGCAGGGAAAAGATTCATGCTCCAAGGGCATGAAGGAGAAACCAAAAACACCCGGGGAGGCCTCATCCTTTAAAAGAAGCCAGCTCGGCGTCCTGCTGACCGGGTGTCCGCTGGAAGAGCGCATTTCCGAATTTCATAAGCTGAAGACCCAAGGTGTCGCCATCGGCGGCCTGGCCATGATCGTCATCGACAATCCCATGTGCGCGGGCACCGGCCATCGGATTTGCAACGATTGCATGAAGTCCTGCATATACCAGAAACAGGAACCGGTCGATATTCCTCAGGCTGAGACACGTACCCTCAAGGATGTGTTGGAGCTGCCTTGGGGTTTTGAAATTTATAGCCTTATCACCCGATGGAATCCGCTCAATTTACGACGACCTCTGCCCAAGGCGCCTACCGGTAGGAAAGTACTGGTAGTGGGAATGGGCCCCGCTGGGTATACCCTGGCGCATCACTTGATGAACGATGGCCACGCGGTGGTGGGTATCGATGGCCTCAAGATTGAGCCGTTGTCGCCGGAAATCTGCGGGGTGAATCGGGAAGGCGGGCGTGTTCCATTCCGCGCCATCCGGAACGCGGACGAGCTTGCCGAAAACCTGGATGAGCGCATGCCGGGCGGTTTTGGGGGTGTCGCCGAATATGGCATTACGGTGCGCTGGAACAAAAATTTCCTAAAGCTGATCCGCCTGCTTCTCGAGCGAAGAGAAGAGTTTGCGCTTTTCGGCGGTGTTCGCTTTGGCGGAACACTCACCGCCGATGACGCGTTCGCGATGGGTTTCGACCATGTCGCGCTGGCCGCAGGCGCGGGACGCCCCACAGTCCTCGATCTGCCCAACGGTCTCGCGCGCGGTGTCCGGGCTGCCTCGGATTTTCTGATGGGGTTGCAGTTGACAGGCGCGGCTCAGACCAATTCAGTCGCCAACATGCAGTTGCGTCTGCCTGTGGTGGTAATCGGCGGAGGTCTGACCGCGATTGATACCGCCACCGAAGCGCTTGCCTACTATCCGGTGCAGGTAGACAAATTCCTGCGGCGTTACGAAATTCTCACTGCGGTGCAGGGGGAAGCAGCGATCCGTTCGGCATGGGATGAGGAAGAGCGCGAAATCGCTGAGGAATTTCTCGATCATGCCCGTGCCATTCGCGCGGAGCGCAGGGCGGCGGAACTGGAGGGGCGCACGCCACGTATTCTGGAGCTGCTGCAATCCTGGGGAGGCGCCACAATCGCTTACCGCAAGCGGCTTATCGACAGTCCCTCCTATACGCTCAACCACGAAGAGGTCGAGAAAGCGCTCGAGGAGGGGATATGGTTCGCGGAAGGCCTCACGCCGGTGCGGGTAGAAACTGATCAATGGCAGCATGCGAAGTCTGTGCAGTTCGCGGTGCAGACGCTGGATGAAACAGGATCGTGGCAACCGACCGGACACGCGATTTTGCCAGCCCGTGCGGTTCTCGTGGCTGCGGGGACGCAACCTAACACCGTGCTCGCGAGGGAAGACGAGAAAAATTTCAAGCTCAACGGCCGCTATTTTAATGCGTGCGATGAAAATGGGGACCCGGTCAACCCGCCGCGCGCAAATCCCAAGCCGGAAAATCCCGGTGTACTGCTGAGCCGGTATGACGATGGTCGGTTCATCAGTTTTTTCGGAGACCTGCATCCTTCCTATTCTGGCAATGTGGTAAAGGCCATGTCCAGCGCCAAGCAAGGCTATCCGGTGGTAAGCCGGGTGCTCGAACGTGTTGCCCCGGCATCCTCGAAGCCGGCATGGTTGTTCTTTGCTGAAATGAACGGACAGCTGCGAGCCACGGTGCATAAGATCGAGCGTCTTACACCCAACATCATCGAAGTGGTCGTTCATGCCCCGATGGCGGTGGAGCGTTTTCATCCCGGCCAGTTCTATCGTTTCCAGAATTTTGCAACGCTCGCCGCCTCCGCGGGCGATACCAAGCTGGCAATGGAGGGGATCGCCCTGACCGGCGCCTCGGTTGACGTAGGGCGGGGGTTGGTGTCGTTGATCGCGCTGGAAATGGGAGGCTCAGCCGATTTGTGCGCGAAGCTCAACCCTGGCGACCCGGTGGTATTAATGGGACCTACCGGAACGCCCACCGAGATCCTGCCGGACGAGACCGTCATCCTGGTGGGTGGAGGACTTGGAAATGCCGTGTTATTTTCAATTGGGGCTGCGGCACGGGCGGCGGGATCGAAAATCCTGTACTTTGCCGGGTACAAGAAACTGATCGACCGTTATAAAGTAGCGGAAATCGAGGCAGCTGCCGACGTGGTAGTCTGGTGCTGCGACGAGGCGCCCGGGTTTGAGCCTTCCCGGCCGGGTGATCTCAGTTATGTGGGCAACATCGTCGCGGCGATGGCCGCTTATGGAAGTGGCGCGTTGGGGCCCCAGAAAATTCCCTTGGCAGACGCCGATCGTATCGTCGCGATCGGCTCCGACCGGATGATGGCGGCAGTGGGTGCCGCACGCCACAACAAGCTTCGGCCTTACTTGAAAACAGATCATTTTGCCATTGGGTCCATCAATTCGCCCATGCAATGCATGATGAAGGAAATCTGCGCACAGTGCCTTCAGCCCCACAAGGATCCGGAAACGGGAGAGGTGACGTACGTCTTTTCCTGCTTCAACCAGGATCAACCGCTCGACCAGGTGGACTTTGGTGGCTTGGCGTCGCGTTTACGCCAGAACAGCGTGCAGGAGAAGCTGACGACCCGCTGGATCAGTCATTGTCTGGAGAAAAACCAGGTCGCGTGAAATCGCAATGAGGGGCGGTTCTGTTAGAAATCGCCGCATTCATCAGCTTCAGGTTCATTTATAATCCGACCTTCTTGATGGATGAGGGAGTAACAGTGATGATGTTAAGCAGGTTTCCGCGTTTGTTAAAAATAAGTGGCGTAGGCGGGACAGATAAGGGAGAGGATCGATGCACATAGGTATACCCGTTGAGACCCGCGGAGGGGAAACCCGCGTTGCGGCGACGCCGGAGACGGTAAAAAAATATACCGCCAAAGATCTGCATACTGTTCTGGTACAGTCCGGCGCGGGCGCCGGAGCAAGCATACCGGATGAAGCATTCCAGGCTGCTGGCGCAAACATCGTAGGCAGCGCGGCAGAACTTTATGGGCAATCCCAAATTTTGCTGAAAGTGCGCGGTCCGGAACCTGGTGAACTGGAGATGATCCGCAAGGATGCGGTTTTATTGGGTCTGCTTTCGCCGCATCAGGCGGAGGGTATTGAAAGTCTCGCCCGACACGGCCTCACCGCGTTCGCGATGGAAAGACTTCCGCGTATTTCCCGCGCCCAGAGCATGGACGTACTATCCTCGCAGGCGAATATCGCTGGCTACAAGGCGGTACTGATGGCGGCGAACGTCTATCAGAAATTTTTCCCCATGCTGATGACCGCGGCAGGAACGGTGAAAGCCGCGCGGGTGCTGATTCTGGGTGCCGGAGTGGCAGGGTTGCAGGCGATTGCCACGGCAAAGCGTCTGGGCGCTGTAATCGAAGCATTCGACGTGCGCCCGGCCGCAAAAGAACAGGTCGAAAGCCTTGGCGCCAAGTTCGTCGAGGTTCCGCTGAGCGATGAGGAAAAAGCGCAGGCGGAAACAGCTGGCGGTTACGCGCGGGAAATGTCCGACGATTATAAGCGGCGCCAGGGGGAACTGGTACATCAGCGAGCCTCGGCCGCCGATATTATCATCAGCACTGCGCTGATTCCCGGTCGCCCGGCACCCGTCCTGATCAAGGAAGAGACGGTCCGCGCCATGAAACCGGGTTCGGTTATCGTTGACATGGCGGTAGAGGCCGGCGGCAATTGTCCGCTATCGGAAATGGACAAGATTGTGGTAAAGCACGGGGTGCATCTGGTCGGCATATCCAACCTGCCGGGCCTGGTGGCGGCGGATGCCAGCGCCTTGTATGCTCGTAATTTGATGAACTTTCTTAACCTGATGCTGGACCCAAAAAATGGCGAGTTTGTCATGAACCGGGAAGACGAGATTATTGCTGGAACACTGGTCTGCACTGGCGGAGAAGTTATTCGGAAAACTTGAAGGTTTAAGCCAACTTCAACCAGCGAAAGCGGGCTGCAGCCTCGGCCGAGCTTAACAGGAAATTTACGGTACAGTTAATGCATAGAAGGAGTAACCATGATTGGTGAAGTTGACCCAACCATTATTAATCTAACCGTGTTCGTGCTGGCGGTTTTCGTCGGCTATCACGTTGTATGGAATGTAACGCCGGCGTTGCACACCCCCCTTATGTCGGTAACCAACGCTATTTCAGGCATTATCCTGGTGGGCGCCATGCTCGCGGCGGGTCCGGCGGAAACCGATTGGGGTGTGTGGCTGGGTGCGGTAGCGGTAACCCTGGCTGCGATTAACGTATTCGGGGGATTTCTTGTTACTCAGCGGATGCTCGAAATGTTTAGAAAAAAAGATAAAAAAGGAAGCTAGTCAATGTCGGCAAATACGGTCGCACTTGCGTATCTCATCGCATCGGTTTTCTTTATTCTGGCCCTCAAGGGCCTGAGCTCACCTCTGACCGCACGCCGCGGCAATTTGTTCGGCATGGTCGGAATGGCCATCGCTGTCGTCACCACGCTTACCATCACGAAAAACTGGGCGTTGATTCTCGTCTGTATCGGCGTGGGCGGGACTATCGGTGCGGTGGTGGCGCGGCGCGTACAAATGACCGCGATGCCGGAACTGGTTGCGTTCATGCATTCGCTGGTGGGGTTAGCGGCGGTTTTCATTGCAATCGCCGCAGTCAATAACCCGGCTTCTTTCGGTCTTCCCGCGACATTGCCGATGGGAAGCAAACTGGAATTGTTTCTCGGCACATTCATCGGCGCCATGACCTGGTCGGGCTCGGTCATCGCTTTCCTGAAATTGTCCGGTCGCATGAGTGGCGCGCCGATCACCTTCGGCGGCCAGCATATGGTTAACTTGACACTCGCAATCGTCATGCTGGGATTTGGCCTGTGGTTCTTCTTTAGCGAGACCACCAACTGGACAGCGTTTGCGGCCATGACCGCAATCGCTTTTGTTCTTGGTTTCCTTATTATCATTCCAATCGGCGGCGCGGATATGCCGGTGGTCATTTCGATGCTTAATTCATATTCCGGCTGGGCGGCGGCAGGTATCGGCTTCTCTCTCGGCAACCCCATGCTGATCATCGCCGGCTCGCTGGTAGGCAGTTCCGGGGCGATCCTGTCCTACATCATGTGCAAGGCAATGAATCGACCCTTCCTTTCGGTAATACTCGGAGGGTTCGGCAGCGAGGGCGGTACCGTTGCAGCAAGCGATCAGACGCAGAAAAACTATCGCAGCGGCAGCGCCGATGATGCAGCATTCTTAATGGGTAACGCCGACAGCGTGATTATAGTGCCAGGTTACGGCTTGGCCGTGGCACGGGCACAGCATTCAGTCAAGGAACTGGCGGAAAAGCTGCATGCCAAAGGCGTCAATGCGCGTTTTGCAATCCACCCAGTCGCCGGGCGCATGCCCGGACACATGAATGTTCTGCTTGCTGAAGCAGAGATACCGTACGAGCAAGTGCTGGAAATGGATGAAATCAACAGCGATTTTTCCAATACCGACGTCGTGTTGGTCCTGGGCGCCAACGACGTGGTAAACCCGGCAGCGAACGTTCCGGGAAGTCCGATTTACGGCATGCCTATCCTGGATGCCTACAAAGCGCGCACGGTAATGGTGGTCAAACGCAGCATGGCCGCGGGGTATGCCGGCCTCGACAACAACCTGTTCTTATGGATAAGACCATCATGGTATTTGGCGACGCAAAGAAAGTTGTGGAGAATATGGTCAAGGCCTTATAAGCCAGTCGATCCTCGTCGGCCAAGAGATTACTTCGGCCTCATCTTCGCAGATGAAAAAACGGCATCCTTGTTGAATGAAGGGATGCCGTTTTTTTTGCCTGGTGCTTAAAGGATGATGTCGGAATCGGGCAGGGCGCTGACGTTAAGATCCGGATGACCCACCAACTGGATCTCGAAATCAGCTTTTCCGCCTCCGTCCACATCGCCCCGGATGAGACGATTCCCGCCTTCATCCACATACCAGAGCTCGCCTGCGGCGCCCGTCGGGCCTGCGTTTCCCTTCCAGGTAAAGTCATTATTGCCAAAAGTGGTCCGGTTCGCGTCTATTCCCTTCAGGTCAATTTGATCTCCGGAAGGCCCGGTCCCGTTAAAGTCGGTAATAATATCCCGAATGCCAAGCCCCGAAAGACTCTCGGTAGTAAAGTTGAAGTCGAATGTATCGCGGCTGCTCCCTCCGGTTAGCGTATCGGTTCCGGATCCACCGGTAAGAATATCTGTACCGTCACCTCCGGATAGCGCGTCATTGCCGCTTCCGCCCGATAGCACATCATTGCCGGCGCCACCCGCCAGTTCATCGTTACCATCGTCACCCGATAGCCTGTCATCGCCATTGCCGCCATACAGCGAGTCGTTGCCATCTCCGCCCCACAACCGGTCGTTTCCGTTGTCCCCGGACAGAACATCATTTCCTCTATCGCCCCACAGCCTGTCGTCCCCCGCGCCCCCCCACAATCTATCGTCGCCACTCCCGCCCGATAGGGCGTCGTTTCCATCGTCGCCGCCGAGGCTGTCGTTGCCGTCGTTGCCATTGAGCTGGTCGTCGCCTTGACCCCCGTATAGAGTGTCGCGACCATCACCCCCGCTCAGCGTATCGTTTCCCGCGTCGCCCCACAGAAGGTCGCTTCCCTTATCGCCCGACGCGCGATCGTTGCCGCTGCCGCCGGCTATCCTGTCATCCCCGTTGCCGCCCCATAACTCGTCGTTTCCCGCGTCGCCCCACAGAAGATCGCTTCCCTCATCGCCCGATGCGCGATCGTTGCCGCTGCCGCCGGCTATCCTGTCATCCCCGTTGCCGCCCCATAACTCGTCGTTTCCCGCGTCGCCGGTGATGCTGTCGTTACCATGGCTCCCACGCAGCGTGTCGGAACCATCACCGCCATTGATAATGTCATTACCCGCACCCCCGTCTATTCTGTCGCCGCCGCCTAGTCCTGAGATCCAGTCGGCCCCGCCAGTTGGCGGCCCGCCGACAACGCCTGCAGAAACAAACTGGGGCGTGATGGTATCTGATCTCTCCGTGCCTTTAATATTAGCCATAATAATTGCTCCTGTATGAGTGAAAGCTTATTGTGATTTTTTTTCCCTCTTGTCCAGGTTCGCACTGTCTTCGGCTCCTATCCAATCCACTTTCTGCCGAGACAATCTTTTTATGTAGGAACTGCTAGCAATTAGCAACATCACTTCAGCAACAAACGTGCCACGCTAGAAGAGCGGCGCGGAACGCGTGCTCAACCTGTGCCGCTTATTCTTAAAAAATTGTTTTTGCTGAGTGTTTGTCGTCTATTGACGACATGATCCGCGAGAGAAAAATGGGCACTGTTCAGCTTAAAGAGATATATTGTGGTGCGTTGCCTCAGGTAGAAGTTGGGCACCACTTTCGTAATATTAACGTCTCCATTAGAAGACAGTCTTTAGGAAGATTGTTCTATCATATTGTTTTGTATGATATCACCATGTCTCTAAAAGGAGACATGGTTGAGGCTTCAAAGTATCTTTTCATCAGCAACACAAACGGCAGCGGCACGATTGCGGTCGTTTAGATCTGGCCTGAGGTGGCGGCCTGACAGACCGGGGTTTGTTATCACTCAGCTCGTTCTTTAAAACTTCTGTTCCGGCAAATATGGCTAGCACTGGTATTATTTTCCAGCGTTTCCAGATGGGGTTGTATACTTGCAGGCAGAACAATTACCAGCGTACCAGACGGTATCCCGGAACATCTCCGGATCGAATAATCGTTGCCGCCCCATTTGTTCCGGTATCAATGATAATCTTCTTGATGAAAGGTTCTGCTCTGCTTATCGAGCGTCAGAAATAAATACATGCTGATTGGATTGCCCAAGGAAACCAAAGATCACGAAAATCGGGTTGGGATGACGCCGAGCACTGTCAAAGCTTTAACACGACATGGCCACCGCGTGCTGGTACAGAGCGGGGCGGGGGAAGGCAGTTTTTTGGCGGATGAGGAATATCGATCTGCCGGAGCCAGCATCGTTCCAGATGCCGAAGATGCCTGGGCCGCGGAAATGGTGGTCAAGGTCAAGGAGCCGATAGCCGCCGAATATCGCTACCTCCATCGCGATATGATCCTTTTTACTTATCTTCATCTGGCCTCCGACAGGCTTTTAACCGACGCTCTTTTGAAAAGCGATGTCAGCGCCATTGCCTACGAAACGGTTCAAACGGATTTGGGCAAACTGCCGCTGTTGACTCCCATGAGCGAAGTGGCTGGGCGCATGGCGACTCAAATTGGAGCCAATTACCTCCAAAAGACTTATGGCGGCCGCGGCGTATTGATGGGCGGGGTTCCAGGTGTCGCTGCGGCCAATGTCGCCATTCTTGGAGCCGGAATCGTGGGCACAAACGCTGCCCGGGTGGCGGTCGGTTGCGGCGCGCAGGTGACGGTGCTGGATATAAACCATGACCGCCTGAAATATCTGGATGACATTTACCGGGGGCAATTGCGGACGCGGATAAACGATGACTATAACATTGAAGAGGTGGTTTACAATGCCGACCTCGTCATCGGCGCGGTTTTAATTCCCGGCGGACGCGCACCATGGTTGATCACAGCTGCGATGCTGCCAAATATGCGCAGGGGCGCGGTAATTGTCGACGTGGCGGTTGACCAGGGCGGCTGCGTGGAAACCACGCGGCCCACCACTCATTCGAACCCCACCTATGAGGTCGACGGCGTTGTTCATTATTGCGTGGCTAATATGCCCGCCGCGGTACCGCGTACAAGCACCTTCGCCCTTAACGCGCAGACCGCTGTTTACACACTCCTCCTCGCGGATGAAGGCCTGGATGCGGTACGGAAATATCCAGCCTTGCAATATGGACTGAATACATATCGCGGTTGTGTCACTTATGCGGCTGTCGCGCAGGAATTTGGCATGAAATATATCGAGCCGCTGGAAGCATTACAGAATGTCTAACTGCATCCAGAGCGCTTAGAGCCGGGAACACACCCGGAGGGGCCCGAGGCGTCCTAAGCAGGTACGGCGCGGATGCTTTGACAAATGCACGGTGAGTGCGGACACGTGTTATTTATCACCCCCCCGCTGGAATCTTCCCCTCGCCCCCATGCTGCGTTATTTTGCCCGTCTGCCTTGGGTCGATAAATCGACGGGGCGAGATACGGAGGAATGATCCCCCTGTATGCGCGGACCCTATTTGCCGCGTGCATCCCGCATTTTGCGGCGGGGAGTTGACAGCCCGGAACCGGGGGCGTGAATTAAACGAGGTCGCGACGCCGCCTTTACATCTTTTATACGCTTTTAATTCCAGCGCCGCCATCACGCGTGCCCGGGTTTCATAGTCCCCAACCTTTCCTTGGACAAATGCCTCATAGCGTTACTCTGATCACTACGATTGCCGTCAGCTTCGGCCTAGCCTTGCTGATGGGCCTCATCGCTCATCGGCTGAAACTCCCCGTGCTGCTCGGCTACCTCACCGCGGGTGTCATTCTCGGTTCCAACACGCCGGGCTTCGTAGCGGACATGGAGTTGTCGGGGCAATTGGCGGAGATCGGGGTGATTCTGCTGATGTTTGGCGTAGGTTTACATTTTTCACTGGACGACCTTTTGGCTGTCCGCCGAATTGCCCTGCCGGGTGCGCTGGTCCAGATTGCGGTAGCCACCGCCTTCGGCGCGATCGTTGCTATATCGTGGGGATGGAATCTGGTGGTCGGAATTGTATATGGGGTTGCGCTTTCCACCGCGAGCACCGTTGTTTTGCTGCGAGCGCTTGAACAACGTGGGCTGCTTAAGTCCGTGAATGGGTCGATTGCGGTTGGCTGGCTGATTGTCGAGGATTTGGCCATGGTGCTCGTTCTGGTGTTACTGCCGCCACTTGCCGGATGGATGGGAGTGGATCCAGGCAGTTCAACGCCGCCTGTTCAATCCGATCCCAATCTCTTGACAACACTTCTGATTACCTTTGGGAAGGTATCTGTCTTTGTTGCGCTGATGCTTATTGTCGGGAAACGTGTTTTTCCAAAGTTGCTCTGGTACGTTGCCAGCACGAATTCCCAGGAACTCTTCATCCTGAGCATTATCGCGGTAGCAATAGGAATCGCCTATGGATCCGCTATGCTTTTCGGTGTCTCCTTCGCACTCGGTGCTTTTTTCGCAGGGATGGTTATGCGGGAGTCCGATTTGAGCCACAGGGCTGCTCAGGAGTCCCTACCATTGCGGGACGCATTTTCAGTATTGTTTTTTGTTTCGGTAGGAATGCTGTTTGACCCAAACGTTCTAATAGATCAGCCGCTTCGAGTGCTGGCAACGCTTGGAATCATTATCGTTGGAAAATCACTGGCGGCCTTTCTTATCGTGCTCGTTTTCCGCTATCCGCTGAATACAGCGCTCACGGTATCAGCCAGTCTTGCGCAAATTGGGGAGTTTTCGTTTATCCTGGCTGCGCTTGGCGTCTCGCTCGGGCTCTTGCCAGTTGAGGCGCAGAGTCTTATCCTGGCGGGCGCGTTCATTTCCATCACGCTTAACCCATTGGTATTCAAAATAATTGAGCCAGCCCAAGCCTGGATACGTGCGCGCTCCAAGCTGGCCCGTCTGCTGGAACGATCGGACGATCCTCTGGCTGAACTGCCTACCACCGTCGCCTCGAGTTACGTGACCAGCCACGTAGTGCTTGTGGGCTATGGCCGTGTCGGTCGTTATATAGGCGAAGCGCTGGCAAAAAAAGGGACGCCGCTTGTTGTGGCGGAGCAAAACCGGGAAATAGTAGAGGGGTTGCGCAGGAGCGGAATCCACGCCGTCGCGGGCGATGCCGCAGAGCCCGCGGTACTTATACAAGCCCATATAGCGCGGGCCGCCATGCTGGTGATAGCCGTCCCAGATACGCTTCGTGCGCGGCGTATGATTGAAATCGCACGTATACTTAACCCGCCGGTCGAGATTATTGTTCGCACTCATAACGAAGAGGAGGCGGCCTTACTGCGCAAGGAAAGCGGCGGAGAGGTATTTCTTGGCGAGCACGAGCTTGCCCTGAGCATGACCCGCTATGTGCTGGAGAAGGTTGTCCCAAATAATGAAAAGCGCGAGAGTAGCGAACTTCATTCCGCAAAATCGCCGTGAGCGGCGTCCTGTTTATTTTTAGGGGACTTTGTGGTTGTGTCAGACTATGATTTTGACTGTAGGAGGAAATCGAATGAATGACAGAATGGTCGTTTACCAAAAGCCTACATGCAGTAAATGCAGGGAAACGCTTGCGCTTCTGAGGGAAAGTGGTGCGGAGTTCGATGCCGTCAATTATTATGAAGAACCTTTAACCGTGGAGCGCCTGCGTGAGCTGATCGACAAACTGGGTGTTCCGGCACGGGATGTATTACGGCGGGATGAACCGCTGGCGCGCGGTCTTAAGCTTGGCGAAGGAGGGTTGTCGGATGACGAGTTGATAAAGATCATGGTGGAGAACCCGGATTTGATTCAACGACCCATTGTCGTGCGGGGCGATGAGGCCGTGCTGTGCCGCCCCCCTGAGAAGGTGAAAAGATTACTGTAAATGTAAGCCATGGGGCCGACGAGCGCGAGGACGGTTATACCGCATCGTTCTCCCATGCGCGTCGGACTCTCGCTTGCTTGCCTGCATTAGAGGGCGGGCAAGCGTGGTAAAGCTTCGAAGTTGTCCCAACATTGAATAAAATGGGAAAACGGTAAGATCAGCAGAGGAGCATCAATGAAGATCATGTTATCCACCCGGTTGTGGCTACTCAGTCAGCTTGTTGTGGCCATTTTGCTGGGGGCATCGGCAACAGTCGTGAAAGCGGAGTGCAGCGGTTGCCTGTGCCCGGGAAATCCATGCAAGCTATGTCCGTTGCCTCCCACGAAAGATGCGCCGCCGGTTCCCGGGGAACCGGACACCTGCTTGAAAATAAAAGAGAAAGTGCCGCCGGTATCGGCAAACACGGAGCCAGACGCGCATTATGCAAGTCTGGATAAGTCAATCATGGAGTGTGTTCGAAATGGTGGGGATGTGGTTATGAACTCGCGTCGAAACAAGGAATTTCCTTCCAAGCATTATTGCAAACCCTACATCGCCCCTGCGGCAAGCAGAAAGTAAGACAATCGGATCGCGATATGCCATCGAACATCGGACTGAAGGAAGGGGCCCAAAGTCTGCGCTTCCAGCCCAATTTGCATTTATTTTGGTAGCCCCTCGGTTTTTGCATCGCATGAATCGTATGGTTAGGGCACGCATTAGGTATCGCATTCATAGGATAGGTCCGCTAGGAGACTACGTCTTCTCACGTCGGAGAGCTGCTGGAGGAGATAAATGACCGCTCGCGCAGAAGCCGCAAGGCAGGAGTCCGGATCCGGCACGGGGTCCATGTTGCGCATGCGCCGTCATCCTCAATCTTTTCTTAAATTGATCCTGCTTGGTTTTGCGCTTGTAGGTCTTCCGCTTATCATTGCCCTCATCAACAACGCGCTTTCCATTGACCGGCTTGCTGACCACAGCCGCAAGGCGGTTTATCAAGCCGCACAAATCGCCCACAGCAGTCGAGCGCTGGCGGACGAAATAGCCACAATGGAACGTGCGGTGCGGCAAACGCATATCCTGGGCGACACATCGCTGCTGGAAGGTTATTTCAGAGCGCACAACAAGTTCGAAAGCACGGCGGCGAGCCTTTTCGAACTTTCCTTGCATGCGGAGCAGGAGCAATTATTAACACAACTGCAATCATCCGAAGCTTCGATTTTCCAAAAAGTCTCCGCTTTGAAACAGTCGCCCGAACAATTGCGCAATCTAATCGACAGCTTTGTACTTCTGCGAGATTCTGCACGAACCTTTGCCACGGTGGGCTACGCGTTGATCGAGCGCGAGGTCGACGAAATGCAGGACATGGCAGGGTACGCCCGTTTTACCGTTGGGTGGCAGCTGCTGGCGCTAATTCCATTTGCAATTCTGCTGGCATTTGCTTTTTCCGTACGAATCGCGCGCCCCATCCGGCAAATTGATGAAGCTATTCGCAACATGGGCCAGGGGGAACTGTCCAAGGTTATCCGCGTGGGCGGGCCCCAGGATCTGGTTTATTTCGGCGAGCGCCTGGACTGGATGCGGCGGCGGTTGTTAAAGCTTGAGGAGCAGAAAACCCGATTTTTGCAACATGTTTCCCACGAACTCAAAACGCCGCTTACCGCCATGCGCGAGGGCGCCGATCTGCTGGCGGAAGGAGTAGTCGGGGAATTGACCGAAGAACAGCAGCGCATCGCGCGTATACTCCACAGCAACAGCGTCCAGCTTCAGCGTCGTATCGAAGACTTGCTGAACTACAGCGCGCTCCAGGCAGAGAAGGCCGCGCTAGTGAAGCAGAAGGCGAATCTCACCAAAGTTCTAGATGCGGTGCTGCAAGACCAGAATCTCATTATCATGAGCAAGG
Source organism: Nitrosospira sp. Nsp14 (assembly GCF_900113575.1). Lineage (GTDB taxonomy): Bacteria > Pseudomonadota > Gammaproteobacteria > Burkholderiales > Nitrosomonadaceae > Nitrosospira. The sequence continues at coordinate 134,880 of NZ_FOPV01000004.1, read as the reverse complement.
GGTTGAGAATGGAATTATCTTGCCCGGAAATCATGATCGACTGCGACGAACAGAAAATCAAAATTATCTTGGACAATCTATTGTCGAACGCGGTGAAATTTTCCCCGCCGGGTGGTTGCATTCGCATTTGGACGAGTAAAACAGCCGAACTGGCTCAGCTGGATATTGTGGACGCTGGGGCGGGCGTGGATGAAGCGGATCGCGAGAAAATATTTGAGCCCTTTTATCAGGGGCGGCGCGTGCTTGACAGCCACGTGAGGGGGACAGGACTGGGGCTTTCCATTGCCCGCGAATATGCGCTTGCGCATGGCGGTAATATCGAACTTGTGCCGCGAATCGCGGTAGGTGCCCATTTTCGGCTCACCTTGCCGCTTCGGGATCCGGATGAAGGTCATGAGTAGGGTCAGCCGGAAGTTCGTAATGCTTTGCAGCGTGGTCTGTATGCTGTCGGCATTATTGACCGCCTGCTCGGCACCACGGCAAAGTTCCGTCACGCCGGAAAATTCCATAACGCCGGAGAACCTGGCTACAGCTGCGGTCCCCCCGGTGTCGGCTGATGTGGCAGTGGCAGGCCAGATGGATGATATGATGCAGTATTATGATTCTCTGCGAAAACTGCCCGCGTCAGATCTGGGTCGTATCCACGACAAGGTAAAACAGAATTTTGCCCAGAACAAAAGCGAGGTAAACCGTGCCAGATTGGTATTGCTTCTTATCTTGCCTAATAGCTCCGTTCGCGATTTAAATTCGGCGGTCAATCTTCTCAACGAGTGGCCACGGGATACGAAAACCTCCACAAGTTTGCAAAGCTTCAGAAATCTGTTAGCAAGCCTGCTTGTGGAACAACAACGTTTAAACCACGGAATGGAAGAATTGTCCCAAAAACTGAAAGACGAACAAAAACGCGTTGAGACCTTGCAAAGTCAAATTGAGGCCATAAAAAGCATGGAAAAAAACCTCATTCTCAGAGAACCTTGAAAAAGCGCTCGAAACATGCCTGATACGAAGCCAAAAATTCTCATTGTTGATGACGATACGGATTTACTTGAACTACTGGTGATCCGGCTAAATGCCGCCGGATATAAAACAGACGCTGTCCAAAGCGCGGAGGCAGCACTCAATTACCTGGACGTTTCGCGCCCGCAACTGGTCATCAGCGACATGCAAATGAGTGGGATGGATGGCATGCAGTTATTCGACCACATCCATCGTACCTTGCCAACGTTGCCGGTGATCATATTGACCGCGCATGGCACGATTCCGGACGCGGTCGCAGCGGTTCAGCGCGGTGTATTTGGCTATCTGGCCAAACCTTTTGACAGCAAGACTCTGCTAGCCAACATTAGCCAGGCTCTGAGGCTTATCCCGGGAGGCGGTCCGCAAAAAGAAATTTCCCAAGCGTCATGGCGCAAAAGTATCATTACTCAGAGCGCCGTGATGGAGGACCTGCTGACCAAAGCCGGATTAGTCGCGGAAGGAGATGCAAGCGTGCTGATCTATGGCGAAAGCGGCGTCGGTAAGGAATTGTTCGCACATGCTATACATGATGCTTCCAAGCGCTGTCATCATCCTTTCGTGGCTATAAATTGCGCGGCCATTCCGGAACAATTACTGGAATCCGAACTATTCGGGCACGTCAAAGGTGCGTTTACAGGCGCCGTGCGGGACCACAAGGGATTGTTCCAGTTGGCCGAGGGAGGGACGGTCTTTCTCGATGAAATCGGCGATATGCCGCTTTTGCTCCAGGTCAAGTTATTGCGAGTTCTACAGGAAAGGCAAGTGCGCCCGGTTGGGTCCACCCAAGCGATGACGGTGGATGTGCGAATAATTTCAGCGACGCACCGCGACCTCAAGTCTGAAATTGCCGCTGGAACCTTCCGGGAAGATCTCTATTACCGGTTGGACGTCGTTGCGTTGACTATTCCGGCATTGTCACAACGGCGCGAGGACATCCCCCTGCTGACTAATTATTTCCTCAGCATGTTTTCGGACAAGTACAACAAAAATATTAACGGGTTCGCTCCCGAGGCGATGGAGATGTTGGTAAGCGCATCGTGGCCGGGAAACGTGAGGCAACTGATGAACGTGATCGAGCGATGCGTTGCGTTAAGCACAGCTCCTCTTATTTCGCCTGTGCTGGTGTATGACGCGATGCATCATGAAGAAGAGCACTTGGTGTCCTTTGAAGACGCCCGCAAGAGCTTCGAAAGGGACTATCTGGTACGTGTACTGAAGATTACCGGAGGCAATGTCACCCAGGCGGCACGTTTGGCCAAGCGCAATCGTACCGAATTTTACAAGCTGCTCCAAAGATACCAGCTCGACCCTTCCGTCTTCAAGCAGGCGCAGGGTTAATCTCGAGCGCGGTTGCTTTAAAGCCGGCACGGTTACGTTGTCGGCGCTGCATTCGAACGATTGGTAAGTGATGCTGTCCGCCAGCAGAACCGGCAAATGTACTTTACGCTCCCCCTGGCTCTATTACTACTGAGTCGGAAGCGATGCTGGCGAACGTATTCATCAGTCGATCAGTCATTCCACTAGGATAAGCCCCGGATAGGGTTGCGCTCATCCTCGACGAATTTTTCACCCTTTTTTATTACAAAGCCCAGCTCCGTCCACCATCGCACCATGTCGTGATAGCCTTCATCGCCGCCACGAATACCGCGGGAGAAGGATTGAATCCCATCTGTAGTAATCACGTCGACGGGCCGCTGCGCTGGCCACCATAATTCGCCGCAGGCGGAAAAATCCGCTTGCCAGGGAAGTGCCATGCGCTCAGTCAAAAAGCCGGGGGGTAGCGTCTGCTTAATCCTGAATGGAGATTCGTAGGTCGCCGCTTGTGCGACCACATACGTCACCTCGATGCCCGGGAAGAAGGGCGCGCCAATACAGCCTTCCAGTGCTGCACGGGTCAAGGCATGCGGTTGTTGATCCAACGGGAGATCGTCTAAAGGAACAGGAGTAGGTTCCTCTACCCAATCGGCGTGGAACTCACCCTGCGACCACTTTTCCATCATCGCATACTGATAGTTTGTGAGTGCGGCAAACTCGCCTTGCGACGGATTATCCGGATCCAGCCCACTATAGACATATGGCATGTTGTTCTGATCAAATCTCAGGGGAGGTGTGTTCGGGCGAACGCTAGTGTTGGGTTTCATCAGCTTGTTGAAAACACCTTGGCGCGAGGCCTTCGAACCCGCGGATTTGTCCGCCAGCCTGCGGAGACGGCCAGGATTCAGGAAATTTCCCGAGACGCCATGATGTCGGTTGCTCTGTTCCACTACCCAGGAGATTAATACCGTGCGTTTCAGTATCGGGTAGATATCGTGTGTGAACGACGGCACGTTTTTCATGAGATGCGGAGAAAAAGTTCCGGCATTAACGTTAAGCGCCTGGTCATACCAAGTGGTTACGTTCTCGATACCAGGCGCATACGATGGCGGGGCAATTACTACCCAAGCGCTCCCTTCCGCCAGGACGGGCTCCTCATCACCCACCTCTATCAACGCACTTACGGGGCCGTCGGCTACTCCGTCATACCAGCCATCGTTGTTTGCAAAATTATCCAGGCCGCGGCTAATGGGGGAACCCGACTTCCCCGAACCGCCGACCACAATCAGGCGCCCCTTCTCATCCGTCAGTATACGGCCAAGCTGGACGCGTTCGCTTGCTTCAACGTTTCCGTCTCTGATGAAGTTGATGTCACCGCTGAGAGTGAGAGCGGCCTTGTTCTTTCCCGAGCGGCTTTGCACGCCAGCGTCTATAACCAGCCCCGCGCGGTCGTACCCTTCATTTCGGGGCGGCGCCGATGGGCCACTTGGCGGAAACTGGCCGGCTGCGGCTTTGCGGTTCACAAGATGTACGCTCCACTTGATCCGGATTTTCGCATTGGGAATCAGTTCACGCGTCACGGTTTCTTCACCAAATTCGTCGCGCCTGAATTCATAAACCCGAAACCGGGCGGCTTGCGGTTTGATTTTTCCTGGCGACGACTCGTCGCGGTAAGGCCCTTGCGGAACAATCCCTGGGGATTCAGGACCAAGGAAATAAGTGGTGTTGCTGTTTCCTAGCCGGGCAATACCTATCGACGGAAAGATGCGGTAGATCGTTTTCACTGATATTTTTTCTCCTCTCGCTTCGGCACGCTTGAAAGTCTCCGGTACTTATTCTATCTCATACGGACCCGATTAAAGGCGCGTGCCGCTCCCGCGACCGCCCCCCGCGCCTGCGGTCGCCCCGTGTATAACGGAATATGAAAGAGGTAATTAATGTTAGGAAGCGAACGGAAGCATATGAGATTTCTGCCAGACTGATTGGCAACTGCGATCGTAAGTTTGCGACTGGGTAATGACAAAGGCCGAGCATGGCGGAGCCTGCAGATCCAGCCTCTCCGGTCGGATGAAAACCAACTATGCGATGAACTCAACGCATTGTTGCTTGCAACGATTCGCTAAACCAAAACGTGATGCCGAGGCACGATATGCGAACCATTCAGCCTGATGGATTTGTTTCAGAATCAAAGCCCGTGGAAATTCCGGCTGCCGGGGTGATCTTGAATGCGGACTTGACTATTCCCGACGATGCCATCGCCATTGTTGCGTTCGCGCACGGCAGCGGGAGCAGTCGCCATAGCAGCCGAAACCGTTATGTCGCGAAAGCGCTTAACGGGTTCAAATTTGCCACGTTGCTCGCTGATTTGCTGACAGAAGAGGAGGAAGTCATCGATTCGCGGACGCGGCATTTGCGCTTTGATATTCCGATGCTGGCAGACCGGTTGATCGATATTGCGGCATGGCTGCAGCGTGAACAGCAAACAAAACACTTCAGGATCGGCTGGTTCGGGGCGAGTACTGGGGCCGGCGCTGCGCTGATTGCGGCAGCACGGCGGCCGGAAAATGTTATGGCTGTGGTTTCGCGAGGCGGGCGTCCAGACCTGGCTGGAGCTTATCTACCTCAAGTCGTGGCCCCGGTTCTGCTTATTGTAGGCGAGAACGATCCCCAGGTGATCGAACTGAATCAAGCCGCGCTGACGCAGCTGAATACCGAATCAAGGCTGGAGATCGTGCCGAATGCCACGCATCTATTCGAAGAGCCAGGTACGCTTGAGGCAGCCGCGCTCCTGGCCGCCGAGTGGTTCCGGGCTTACTCCCGACCGGTATAAGCTAATCCGGGTGAGGCTAAACGATATATGCCAAATCTCGATCAACGTCGAAAACTGATCGATGCGCTGGAAAGGGCGGCGCGGCCGCTGCAGAGTACAGCCGATGATTACCGCGCGATAACCAATGCCGCAAAAAGTAAAAAATATGTTTTGCTCGGCGAAGCGACCCATGGCACAGCGGACTTCTACCGGATCCGCGCTGACATTACGCAGCACCTCATCGTTAAAGAAGGATTCGATGCCGTCGCAGTAGAGGCTGATTGGCCCGACGCGTACCGGGTCAACCGCTACGTGTGCGGCAGTTCCGATGATACGGAAGCAGATGAAGCGCTGTCGAATTTTGAACGCTTTCCTGTCTGGATGTGGCGCAATACCGAAGTGCTGGCCTTCGTCAACTGGCTGCGCAGTTATAACCACAATACCAATAAATCTGCAGATCAAATGAAGCCGAGCGGCGAACCCGTCGGATTTTACGGCCTTGATTTGTACAGCATGACGACTTCGATGAGCGCAGTCCTTGCATACCTGGAGCGGATCGATCCCCAGGAAGCCGCAGCGGCCCGTGCCCGTTATGGCTGTTTTGGCCAGTTCATCACCAATCCTCAGGCTTATGGATATGCAATCGCATCAGGAAGATGGGATTCCTGTGAGCAGGAAGTGATCACTCAGCTCATGCAATTGCAACGCAAGGCTCGGCTCTACGTTGAAAGAGATGGGGCGTTTGCCGGAAACGAGTATTTTTCGGCGCAACAGAACGCCGAGCTGGTAAAGAATGCAGAGGAATATTATCGCGCCATGTTCAGTGGGCGTCCCAACACATGGAACCTGCGTGATCGCCATATGTTTGAAACGCTGGACAGTCTTTCGGCGTATTTGGAGACCCGGTTAGGACGTTCTGCCCGGGTAATCGTCTGGGCGCATAATTCTCATCTGGGAAATGCCGCGGCGACAGATATGGGGCGGCGCGGCGAGTTCAATATTGGCCAACTGGTCAGGGAAAAGTATGGGGATCGGGCGCTCAATATCGGATTTTCTACCAGCCGCGGTAAGGTGACTGCGGCCACGGATTGGGACGGGCCTGCGGAAGCAAAGACCATTCGTGATCCATTGCCGGACTCCTACGAAGATGTGTTCTCTCAACTCGAAAAGAAACGTTTCTTTTTCGACCTTCGCGCCTCCAGCGAAGCTGTAGGGTTGTTAAGCGAGGAAAGGCTGCAGCGGGCAATTGGCGTTATTTACCGGCCCGAGACCGAGCGTGTCAGCCACTACTTCTATTCCTCCCTGCCGCTGCAATTCGACTTCATGATACATGTGGACGAAACCACTGCTGTACAGCCGCTTCCGTCTTTTGTCCATGGACGAGCTGGCGAGATGGATGAAACCTATCCATCCGGTTTCTGAAATTTACGCTCAAGCTACTGCTTGGAAAGACGATGCTGAGTTTAGGTGCGCAAGACGGGGCGATGAGGCTCAGGCGATAAGCATTTTTCTCTCTTGACTCTCCCTTTCTGATTCGCGTGCTTTGAGAACCGTTTCTTCATTCTGTGGGGGCACCAGGTCCTGTTTCCAGCCTGCATTCTTGCTTTCCCGTTAATGTTATCTATATTTCAGAAATAGCTCCAAACATCTTTGCCCGGCCTACATCGCAAAGCTCAAGCGCATGGTCATCCATTCGAAAATGGGAGGGGAAAATGAATAGACTTTGCGGTTTTATCCTGCTCGGCGTATTCCTGCTAAACACCGGGTCGGCTTTTGCCGAGCGTGGAGAGAGCGGGGGCGATTCTTCGAATCGGGCCGTGAATATCAACCTGGGCAGTAGCGGTGTGGCACTGGATGACGCTGCCTTGCGCGCGATAAGGAAGCTGGTTGGCCATGCAATCTCGGTTAATACCGTGGACACATTCTCCGTCTATAGTCCAAGGGTAGGCGGACCTGTCCCGATTGAGGGCGGGTTGCTTGCCTGTGCAGAAGCCGGCTTCAGCTCGACACCACAAAACTTTACTCGTTTTGTCAGCCAATTGCGCGATATCCGTCCCAAGGCGGGGACCTTCCTTAACGTGGAACTTACCAATCAGTGCAAGCCAATTGACAGCAGCATGCCACTCGCTTGTGGTGGCATCGCGGGCACAGTATGCCCTGACGCAAAGCAGTACTGTGATTTCGGTCCCGGCAAATGCAAAATTCCCGATGCGCAGGGCATGTGCAAGAGCAAGCCCACCATTTGCACGCGTGAATTCCGCCCGGTTTGCGGGTGTGACGGGAAAACATATGGTAACGCGTGCACTGCGGCGGCGGCGGGTGTTTCGGTGGAGTATGAGGGCGAATGCGGAAAAAGCGAACCGCAGGCATGTGGTGGCATTGCCGGCATCCAGTGCCCTCAGGGAAAAGTTTGCATCGATGATCCCGCAGACGACTGCGATCCGAAACGCGGGGGCGCTGATTGTCCCGGCATATGCCAGGCCAGATAGGGCCAATAAGCATGGCTAGCCATTATTCCCCGTTTTGGGAAAGCATAAATGTTAAATAACGTACAGAAACATTTCTGAGGCAGTGTTAGAAATGGGCGGCTTCAACCGTTAGTAAGCTGTGCGGTGCAATGGAGTCACCGTGTTCCGCACATCCTATCAACCACCATTTAAAGGCGAGATCTTGGATAGCAGGTCATCTAGCAAGCCCGGCAGCAGGGTTAAAAGAAGTGAGCGAAGCAACAGCAATAGTGTTGAACAACTCGAAGAGTCAACATTAGGCGAGTCGATGGCGGGGGAGTTGCCCACCGCATCAGCCAGGCAAGAACGCAGGCAAGGTCATCAAATGATTTCTACCGCAACCTATTACAGGGCTGAACGCCGCGGCTCCTACGGCTACGGGCATGACGAAGCCGACGATTCGATCGTGGGAGGCGTGGAATCAGATGATGTGCTAACGGAAGGGGATGCCTGAAAATGTAAACTCTCGAATTGGATGGGCACCCGGATGAGTAGTATCAACTGGTGAGGTAGTCGAATGTAATTTTTATAAAGGAGGAAACAGCATGGCAAATATTGTTCGTCGTTCACCTACTATGGGTGATATTTCTCGGTACGACCCGTTCGCCAATTTCGAGGACTTGTTCAGGAGTTTCGGCATGCGTCCGTTCTCCATGGAAGCCGAGGCGCCGATGATCAAGGTCGATATAACAGAAAGCGACAATGCTTATAAGGTCCGGGCGGAAATTCCGGGGGTGAAGAAAGAAGATGTCAAGGTGCAGGTCGAAGGCAATCGGGTTACGATTAGCTGCGAGACCAAGCAGGAAACAGAGGAAAAAGAAGGTGAAAGGGTGATTTCGCGGGAGTGTCATCAGGGCTCGAGCTACCGGAGTTTCATGCTTGGGAGCGAGGTAGATGAGACCAAAGCCGAGGCAAAATATGAGAACGGAATGCTGGAGCTGACGCTGCCTAGGAAAGAAGGAACAGGCGCCAGACGGATCGAGGTCAAGTAGCACACGCAACCCTCGGAGCGGGACGGGGCTACCAGCAGGTGACCATTCCGCCCGGGCACGCCTCCTGCTGCTTGCGCGCTTCAAGCGCGGACTCCGATCGCTTCGCGGATCAAGCCGAGTCCGCTTAACAGGGTTGGCTTGTTCCGACTACCTCGCTTGGGGGGCGAAGCCGACTTGGTAGCAATCATACCGCCGACCAGCGTAATTATCGCGATTGTCTAGCTCGAACCGCGCGGTCTGTAACCGACCCGTACGGTCGAACCGTTGCACAGTCACTGTTTCGTCCTCATTGCCTGCGTGGACGCGTGCTGCGTCTGTTTTCGAACGTATAACCTAATTGGAGACATTATGCCTATCGGTGAAATTTGCAATCGCGACGTTATCATCTCCCACCGTGAGGATACTGTCGCCGATGCGGCGAAACTCATGCGCGAGCATCATGTCGGCGACGTGGTCGTTGTTGATGAGCGTGACGGTGTCCGGTTCCCTGTCGGGATTGTTACGGACCGCGACTTGGTGGTGGAGATCATGGCGACCGAGCTCGACCAAAAGGTCATTACTGTTGGCGATATCATGCTTGAGGAATTGGTGACGGTGAAAGAAAGCGTGGGTATATTCGAGGCAGTCCAATACATGCGCAGCAAGACCGTGCGGCGCCTACCGGTAGTGGACGACCGTGGCGCGCTGGTGGGCGTGCTGACGCTGGATGACTTGCTGGAACTGTTGGCGGAAGAGCTACTGGCGATCTCCAAACTGGTTAACTATCAGCGCCAGAAGGAAACGCGGCGGCGGCCCTGAAGTGTAAAGGCCTTTCCTTGGGTCTCGTTCAGCTGCCCTAGTTGTGTGCCGCTGCGCGCGATATCACGCGTCTGGGTTGTCCCTTCACAGGATTTATCTACATTCCTGGTTTTCGGACAGGGTCGGCGGTTTGGTCTAATAATGATAAAGGAGCTCATCATGTTGGATTCATTGAAACAGGCCAGGAGAAATCTCAGCCGTGGATTTAGCCGGACGCTGGAGCACATCGCGGAAGGCTGGCGCGAACTGGTCCATCGCAGTAGCGACGCGCTCACCCATTTCACCCACGGTAAGCATGAGGTCACCGCGCCAGCGGACAAGTATCCCGCTTTTCCTAACTGGAGCCTGCTTGCGGGAGAGATCGAGGAAACGGATAAAGATATTGTGGTGCGAGTAGAGGCGCCAGGCATGGAAAAAGAGGACTGTCACGTTACCATCGACGGCAGTATGCTTCGTGTCAAAGGCGAAAAGCGCTTCGAGCGTGCCACCAGCGATAGCACTTATCACGTGATGGAGCGCGCATATGGGGTATTTGAACGTACTATTCCGCTACCGCGCGAGGTCGCCGCGGACAAGGCGGAGGCGAGCTACAAGAATGGCGTGTTGACCGTTCGCCTGCCAAAGCTGGGCGGGAAGAAAGGTCGGATAATTCCTTTATCCGACAAATAGCATTTTGGTGAGCACACGAATGAGTACAAGACTGCGTCACGGCTGGCCGGCACGTTTGACTACCCTGTCTGGAATCGCACTCATCTGCATGATGGCGTGGATGGCTCAAGCGGCTGAAAGCAACCCTGCCGGGAATCGGCAGCAAACAAAGCAGAAAAAGGAGAAAGCACCCATGTCCATGAGCATCACATCTTCCTCGTTTCCCCACGACGGCGTCATTCCCACCCGCCATACTTGCGAGGGTCACGACACCTCGCCCGAGCTTCTGTGGACAGACGTCCCCAGTGGCGCAAAAAGCCTCGTATTAATCGTGGACGATCCCGATGCACCCGATCCGGCAGCGCCAAAAAGGGTGTGGGTGCATTGGGTGCTGTACAATATCCCTGCGACCAGCAGCGGGTTGTCCGAGGCGATTGCAGCGCACGATCTTCCGCCCGGAACGAAGGAGGGTGTGAATGACTGGCAGCGGACTGGCTACGGCGGACCCTGTCCGCCAATCGGGAGCCATCGGTATTTTCACAAGCTTTACGCGCTCGATACCGTGCTGCCGGATTTGAAGCAGCCGACAAAGGCAAAACTGGAAGAGGCGATGCGCGGCCACGTTATCGCAACGGCGGAGCTGATCGGACGCTATCAGAAGCAACGCTAGCGGCTGATCAGACTGACGTTCCGGTACCGCGGTAAAAATGGCCGATCTGGTGGTTTCGGCAAAAGAAGGATTGCTTTGCGTGCCCGGGGACTTTTACATAGACCCGTGGCTTCCAGTCGAGCGAGCCGTTATTACGCATGCGCATGCGGACCACGCCCGCGCCGGTCATGCGCATTATCTTACCGCGGCGCCAGGTGCGGCAGTTCTAAAGTCGCGTCTCGGCGAAATCTCGCTTGAGGCATTGCCGTACGGAAAAAAAATTGTCCACAACGGCGTAACCATTTCCCTTCATCCCGCGGGTCACGTACTTGGCTCGGCCCAGGTTCGCCTGGAATGGCACGGCGAAGTATGGGTCGTCTCCGGCGACTACAAACTGGATCCCGACGGTACTTGTGCCCCTTTCGAGCCCGTCGTCTGCGATGCGTTTATTACGGAGTCGACTTTTGGTTTGCCAATCTACCGTTGGGAAGCTCAACAAAAAATTTTTGACGATATCCGTCACTGGTGGCGACGTAATGCCGAAGAGGGGCGCGCCAGCGTGCTGTTCTGTTACGCCTTCGGCAAGGCGCAACGTCTATTGAACGGTATCGACAGTGTCGTCGGCCCCATCATCTGCCACGGCGCGGTCTCCGAACTCAACCGGATATATCGCGAGAGCGGTGTTTGGTTACCGCCCACTCTGAGCGTGAGTGACGTAAGTAACAAGGGTGATTTTAGCAAGGCCCTGATAATAGCGCCGCCCGCCGCCGCGGGTTCGCCATGGCTGCGGCGGTTCGCCGACTATAGCGATGGTTTCGCAAGCGGCTGGATGCTTTTGCGCGGTGCCCGGCGCCGCAGGGCGGTGGATCGCGGCTTTGTCCTATCCGATCACGCGGACTGGCCGGGTTTAATGCGCGCGATCAAAGCGACCGGTGCAACGCGGGTGATTGTGACCCATGGACATGTCGATATCATGGTGCGGTGGCTGCGGGAAATTGGATTGGACGCCAGCGGTTTTAGCACCGAATATGGCACCGATGAGGATGATAACGTCGCCATGAATGAAGCTGTCGCGTTCAAGGAAAGCCATGCGTAAATTTGCGTGCCTTTATAACGAACTGGACGCAACTACCGCAACCACCCGCAAGCTCGATGCCCTAGAAAAATACTTCAGCGCCAATGAGCCTGGAAACGCCGCTTGGGCAGTTTACTTTCTTGCCGGGGGGAAGCCGCGCCAGATCGTTTCTACCAAGCTGTTGCGGCAGTTTTCCACTGAAATGTCCGGTCTGCCGGAATGGCTTTTCGATGAATGCTATCTTGCCGTCGGGGATCTGGCGGAAACGATTGCCCATATCCTGCCACCGCCGGAATATGAAACTGACATAGGACTTGCTGTATGGATGGAAGAACGCATCCTTCCTTTGCGGGGTGACAAGCCGGAAAAGATTCGCGCCGCATTGTTCGATTACTGGCGGGGGCTCGATTCGCAGTCGCGTTTTCTGCTTATCAAACTGATAAGTGGCGGTTTCCGCGTCGGCGTATCAAAATTGCTGGTGATCCGCGCGTTAGGCGAACTCAGCGGGACGGATCACAAAGTCATTGCCCAGCGCATGATGGGGTGGACCGATGGCGCGGTCCTGCCCAGTGCGGAAAGCTACCAGAAGTTGATTGCCCCGGCCTCTGAACACAATGCCGTGGAGGGGGGCCAACCTTATCCGTTTTTTCTCTCCCATCCGTTGCAAACCGACCCGCATACACTGGGAGATATACGGTCGTGGCATGCCGAATGGAAGTATGACGGAATCCGCGCTCAATTGGTGCAGCGGGGCGGTCGACGTTACCTTTGGTCACGCGGCGAGGATTTGATCACAGATCGCTTCCCCGAAATAAGCGGTATTTCTCTTCCGGACGGCACGGTGATCGACGGCGAAATACTGGTTTGGAAAAATGGTGCCCCGGGTTCTTTTGCCGACTTGCAAAGGCGAATCGGCCGCAAAATGCTGTCGTCCGGAATATTGGATGAGTTTCCGGCAGTGCTCATCGCCTTCGATTTGCTGGAACTTGGCGGCCGCGATATTCGTGGTTTTGTTCAGTTGGAACGCCGCGCCAGCCTGGAAGAAATTGTGCAAGGAACTGGGAATTCCGCTTTGATGCTTTCCCCGCTAATTGATGCCCCCGATTGGCAGATGCTGGAAGTCTTGCGAAGTAGTTCACGCGCGCGTGGCGTTGAAGGCCTCATGCTCAAATCGATTAATGCGCAATATGGTGTAGGCCGCACCAAGGAAGGTGGTGTCTGGTGGAAATGGAAGCTTGATCCTTACACGGTGGATGCGGTACTGGTTTACGCGCAGAGGGGGCACGGCCGACGGGCATCGCTCTACACGGATTACACCTTCGCGGTGTGGAGCGACGCCCCTAGCAGGGAGCGGAAACTCGTGCCGTTCGCAAAAGCCTATTCCGGCCTCACTGACCGCGAAATTGCCCAGGTGGATGCAATAATTCGCAAGACGACCATTGAAAAGTTTGGGCCGGTTCGAGGCGTAACGCCCACCATGGTGTTCGAGATCGGATTTGAAGGGATTGCCAGATCGTCACGCCACAAATCAGGGGTCGCGGTACGCTTTCCCCGCATGCTGCGCATGCGCAATGACAAAAAAATCGATGAAGCCGATACGCTGGATACTCTGAAGGCAATGACCAGGAATCATGGATGAGCCGTCTTAACTGTCGGCTTCGGTGCGTGACTTCACCCCGCGATCAGCGCGTGGCAATTCCATTGACGAGAGACGAGACGAGGGAAGAGGCTTCAAGCCCGATATATGCCAAGCTACTATCGGCCATCAAAAGCGCCGAAATCGACACGTTAGTACGACAGCATGTTTTGTGCCTGGCGCCGCCCCAGCTGCTGAGGCACTGAAGAGCGCAGCCCGGCGTGCGGTGATCTACGTTTGCTGTTGCCCGACAAGATCGTTTCGAATCTTGCGTTTTATGCTGCCCATTCGTATTACGATGAATTGTCGAGTGGCGGAGTAAAAATCTACGAACCTCAGGATGCACTATTGCATGGGAAGGCAGTTTTCATAGACGCGGTCCAGCAATATGCTCCCCTCCGCCGGTGTCTACTTTGCCTTCTCGGTGCCTGGCAGCGTGCCTAGTCTGAACTATACTAAAAATTGATATAGATAAGGATGGCGTGCAGGTCAATTCTACTGTTGCCAGGAGAATATGGATAGTGTACCTGCTTACATGCAATGCGGTTCAGTTGTTTCCGTACGTGGCGGTATTGTGGATGTCCGGTTTGGGAGCCGCGTTCCACTCATCCACTCGTTGCTGCGCACCGGCAAGCACGAGTCGATTGTCATCGAGGTCCTATCGCAGCTCGACGAACATAGCGTGCGCGGCATAGCGTTGACGCCGACCCAAGGCCTGGCCAGAGGCATGCCGGTGAGAGATACGCACGGGCCGCTCATGGTGCCGGTAGGGCACGCCACGCTGTCGCGCATGTTTGACGTCTTCGGTAACGCGATTGACCGTCAAGCCCCCCCGGATGTCGTCCAATGGCGTTCCGCACATCAAGCACCGCCGCCTCTGGCCAACCGGTCGGCCAAGGCGGAAATCTTTGAAACCGGCATTAAGGTTATTGATGTGCTGATGCCATTGGAACGCGGAGGAAAAACCGGATTACTGGGCGGCGCCGGCGTGGGTAAGACAATCTTGCTTACTGAAATGATCCACAACGTGGCTGGAGAGCATCAAGGCGTAAGCATTTTTTGCGGCATAGGCGAACGCTGCCGCGAAGGAGAGGAACTCTATCGGGACGTGGTGAACGCTGGAGTGCTGCAAAACATGGTGATGGTATTCGGGCAGATGAATGAGCCCCCAGGCGCCCGGTTCCGCGTCGGTCACGCGGCGCTGACAATGGCCGAGTATTTTCGCGATGACGAGCACCGGGACGTGCTGCTCCTAGTGGACAATATTTACCGGTTTATCCAGGCGGGCATGGAGGTGTCCGGACTGATGGGCCAGATGCCGTCGCGACTGGGTTACCAGCCGACCATGAGCACCGAACTGGCCCAGCTGGAGGAGCGCATAGCAAGCACCGATACCGGCGCGATCACGTCGATCCAGGCCGTGTATGTGCCCGCGGATGATTTTACCGACCCCGCAGCGGTGCATACGTTTTCGCATCTTTCCGCGTCAATTGTGCTCTCGCGCAAGCGCGCCAGCGAGGGGTTTTATCCGGCGATCGACCCATTGCGGTCCAGTTCGAAAATGGCTACTCCGGGTGTGATCGGACGACGGCACTATGATATTGCCCAGGCAATCCGGCGCACCCTCGCGCAGTACGCAGAGCTTAAGGACATCATCGCAATGCTTGGGCTCGAGCAGCTCCCCCCGGAAGACCGCAACGTAGTGGCCCGGGCCCGCCGGCTGGAGCGTTTTCTTACTCAGCCGTTTTTTACCACGGAACACTTTACCGGTATCAAGGGAAAACTGGTAAGCCTAAAGGACGCGCTTGAAGGGTGCGAGCGTATCCTGGGCGACGAATTCCAGGATTTTCCAGAGCGGGCGTTATACATGATCGGACGGATTGACGAGGTGAAGAACGAGAACAAGGCGGGATTAAGGTAGAGTTTGAATCGGGAGGGCTTTGAGCCGTTGGAGCGCGATGAATTTAAAGATACTTTTACCTTTTCGAGTGTTCATCGAAAAGACCGACGTCGCGCGTATCATTGCCGAGACCGACGCCGGATCGCTTGGTATCCTGCCGCGGCGGTTGGACTTCGTTACCACGCTGAAGCCCGGAATCATGACGTTCCAGGCCAAAGGCGAGAATGAAACGTACGTTGCGGTCGATGAGGGAGTTCTCGTAAAGACGGGTGCGGAAGTGCTCGTGTCGGTGCGGAACGCGATAGGCGGAACGGAGCTGGATACACTCAGGGACGCGGTCAGAGATGAGTTTTTGGGTCTGCACATACACGAGCAGAGTATGCGCCGCGTGATGGCAACCATGGAAAGCGGCTTTATTCGGCGTCTCGCGGAATTCTATCGTGAGTGATCCATCAGGGAAAAAACCGGTGGACGACGAGCCGGAGTTGAGTCGGGTGGTCGGTATTAGCGCTGCGCGCAAGTTGAAGGCACAGCGGGAGAAGTCTGAGGCGGCGCGAATAGTCTGGTCAGGACTAGGCATGATGGGGCTGATTGGATGGTCGGTGGCGATTCCGACACTGCTTGGCGCGGGGCTGGGCGTTTGGTTGGACCGCCGCTACCCGATGAGCCATTCCTGGACACTTACGCTGCTATTTTTGGGTCTCATCGTTGGCTGTTTTAATGCTTGGTATTGGATTGCCAGAGAAGGCGGCGAGACGCACAAACAACAGGACAATGGGGTGGGTGATGGAGGTGATAGGGATGGGTGAAGTCACTGGCATTGCCTTGGCTGTAGTGAGCGGCATGGTGCTGGGCACAATTTTTTTCGGTGGTCTGTGGTGGACCGTAATTTATGCAACCAACGCCTGTCGGCCAGGCCGCTGGTTCGTTTGCAGCTTGCTGCTGCGTACAGGCATCGTAATTATTGGTTTTTATTTGCTGTTGGACCTCTCTGGTGCGAGCTGGGCAACGCTGCTTGCGGGGCTCGCTGGGTTCGGCCTTGCGCGGATCGCGGCGACGCGGCTATCGTCCCTTCTTCAGGTGGCTGGAGGGTCGGAAGACCTAAAACGGGAAGGAAATTATCAGGGACGGAAACCGAGCCATGCACCTTAGCCCTGACGACATTATTTTCTGGGATTATGGTTTCCTGAAACTCAACGCTACCATTGTATATACATGGATGCTGATGTTAGTACTAGCCGGCGGTTCAAAAATGGTCACACGCAAACTTTCAGTGGCCATGAAACGTTCCCGTTGGCAGAACTTCCTGGAAATCGTTGTTCTCGTTATCAACAAGCAGATCGAGGAAGCAGGTTTGCGCCGCGCGCACGTATATCTTGGTTTTCTTGGCACTCTGTTTCTGTTTGTAGCCGCTGCCAGCCTGTTCACAATCATCCCTGGCTATGAGGCGCCCACAGGCTCGCTCTCGACCACCACGGCTCTTGCGATTTGCGTGTTCATCGCCGTGCCTATGTATGGCATCAAAGAGCGGGGGATAAGCCTCTATCTGCGATCCTATCTCAAACCGACGCCCCTCATGCTTCCTTTCAATATTATGGGCGAGCTGTCGCGCACACTTGCTCTGGCTGTCCGCCTGTTCGGCAATATGATGAGCGGAACAATGATACTTGCAATTCTTCTGAGCATTTCGCCGTTTATTTTTCCGGTCATTATGAGTGCGCTCGGTTTATTGACCGGTATGGTTCAGGCTTATATCTTCAGTATTCTCGCCACGGTTTACATCGCTGCCGCTACCAAACGCGAGGGTTGAATCCGGTCGGCCTGGAGCTGTAAAAAATAGAGGTTCACATAACAGCTGCAGGTAGTGACTTCAGGACCGGTGATCGATGAAGCTGCGGCAGTCGTAAGAGCTGAACAGACGGATAGAACAAAACAATGAAGGAGAGATTATGGACAGTGTGAGTCTGATTGCTATCGTATCAATCATTACGGCTGGTTTGACGATCAGTGTTGGGGTGATCGCGCCGGCACTGGGCGAAGGAAAGGCGGTTGCCACGGCGTTGGCATCCCTGGCGCAGCAACCGGATGCCTCTGCAACCATTACGCGGACATTGTTTGTCGGTCTGGCGATCATCGAGTCAATGGCAATATACTGTTTCGTGGTTTCCATGATTCTGATTTTCGCCAATCCATTCTGGAACCATGTCATTTCAGAGGCCACTGGGAAGTAACCGGTGCTGATTGACTGGTTCACGGTGGTTGCGCAAACGGTTAACTTTCTTGTTCTGGTCTGGCTCCTGAAGCGTTTCTTTTACCGACCTATTCTTAATGCGATTGACGCGCGGGAACGACGAATAGCGGCGGAGCTCGCCGAGGCCGATGCAAAAAAAATGGCGGGTGACAAGGAACGGGACGAGTTTCAGCGTAAGACGCATGAACTCGAGCAACAGTGTGCCGCGATTTTGAGTAAAGCGTTGGAAGAGGCTCAAGCCGAACGCCAGCGGCTGATCGACGCGGCGCACGAAGATGCAGCGAGGTGGCGCAGCAAATGGGAGGAAACATGGAACAGGGAGTATCAGGCTCTGAGTGATACGCTTACGCGGAAAACATGCGCAGAGATACTTGCCACCGCCCGTAAGGTTTTATCCGATCTCGGGAGCACGGCACTTGAAGCGCATATTGTGGATGTGTTTATCCGGCGCCTGAGGGAGTCGGACGCTGACCTCCGGCTTCAGGTAGCCTCGACGCCCATGGATTGGACGATCCGAAGCGCATTTGATTTGTCGCTGGAGCAAAAAAAAAACATCGAGCAGGCGCTTGGAGCAAACCTGGGCAGCGATAAACCATTGAGATTTGTGATTGAGCCAAGCCTGATCGCCGGTATTGAACTTGTCGTTAAAGGGCAGAAAATAGCCTGGACTATTGCCGATTATCTCACGTCCCTGGAAAGGGACCTGGAGGTGCTTTTGAAAAACCAGGCTGTGGCTGAACATGAATCCCAACCCAAACCTGAAACGTAACTTGAACGCCGGTGAACCAATGGATGTCGCCAATAAACATCTAGAAGACATCCTCGACAGTGCCTTGGCAAAGTTGGACCGCGCCCGCGCGGCGTGCACGCCGCGGTTAGCCTTGCGTGAATTTGGAATCATCACCAGTATCGCTTCCGGCATAGCGAAAGTGTCCGGTCTTCCAGGGGTCGGGTTCGAGGAGGTGCTGAGATTTGCGGACGGCTCGTACGGTATCGCCTTTAATATCGAAGAGGATGAAATAGGCGTGGTTCTTCTGGATGAGTACGCGCGCCTGCATACCGGGGATGAGGTGGAACGCAGGGGGCATGTGATGGATGTGCCAGTGGGCGAGGCATTGATGGGACGGGTAGTTGACCCGTTGGGCCGCCCCAGGGACGGGAGAGGAGCGGTGGATTCCACTACGCGTCTGCCTATCGAACGTCCCGCGCCGGGTATAATGGATCGCGCCCCGGTGACCGTGCCACTTCAAACCGGTATCAAGGTTATCGATTCCCTCATTCCGATTGGTCGCGGCCAGCGCGAGTTGATCCTTGGAGACCGTCAGACCGGTAAGACCGCGATCGCGCTGGATACGATACTCAACCAGAAAAACGAGGATGTCCTCTGTGTTTATTGCGCGATCGGCCAGCGTACGGCAGGGGTGGCAAAGGTCGTTGCAACCCTGCGTGAAAACGATGCGCTGAAATATACGGTGGTGGTCGTGACAGAGGGTAATGACCCGCCGGGGCTTGCCTATATTGCGCCGTATGCGGCCACCAGCATCGCGGAATATTTCATGGAACAGGGCCGCGATGTCCTGATCGTGTATGATGATCTCACTCATCATGCGCGAGCGTACCGGGAGTTATCGCTGCTCCTGCGCCGCCCGCCGGGCCGCGAAGCTTATCCTGGAGATATCTTTTACATCCACTCGCGATTGCTTGAGCGGGCAACTCATCTGCGCGGCGGGCGAGGTGGCTCGTTGACCGCCCTGCCGATTGTTGAGACAGAGGCGCAGGATATTTCAGCTTACATTCCGACCAATCTGATTTCGATTACGGATGGGCAGATCTACCTTTCTCCATCGCTGTTCGAATTGGGGGTATTACCAGCTGTCGATGTAGGCAAATCTGTTTCCCGGGTGGGTGGCAAGGCGCAGAGAGCTATCTACCGCGCGGCAACGGGTGATCTGAAGCTGGATTATGCGCAATTCGAAGAACTGGAGGCTTTTGCACGGTTTGGCGCGAGACTCAAGGAGGATACGCGTGCGATCATCGAACACGGTCGCCGGATTCGCGCATGCCTCAAGCAACCGGAGTCTGCTCCGGTCTCCGTCCCTGAACAAATCGTTCTGCTGTTCGCGCTTGCCGCTCGACTCCTCGACAATATCCCAGCGGACCGGATGTCCGATGCCGAGCAGGCGGTGAGGAAAGCGGCATTAGATATGCCAACCGGGTTGTGGGCACATATCGGTAGCACAGAAAACTTCGACGATGACGACAGGGAATCGATACTGCGGCATGTACGCGCGGCGCTTGCTGGTTTTAGGCGCGCGACTTTACTGAAAACCGAAAACTCCGATCGAAAGCAGGACCTTCACGATCCTGTTAACATTGGCCGAGACTGATGAAGGTATCCCCGCAAAGACCGGACAAGCTGCCTTCACTCTTGGCCCCAAACTGGCCGATAAAATGGCAACTAAAGGCAATATTCAAGGACCTTCAGTACGTTTACGATCTTGCTTTTCACCTGCTTGCAGGGAGGGCAGGGCAGGCAACACCGGTGATCAGGTTTTATGGAGACGGTTCAATATCCCCGGATTATGATAAACCAGTATGTTTTTTTTGCAGCTACGATCCCGAAAGCATCGTAAGAAAGAACGTGCACCATTATCTCGATGAACTCGCGCATGCAGGATTCAATATCGTATTCATCAGTTCAAGCGACGCTATTCGGGATGCGGACCTTGAAAAATTGTCGCGATGTTGCATAAGGATCATGAACCGGGAGAATAAGGGTTATGATTTTTACGGATGGAAGACGGGTCTGGAAAAATATGCTGAATACAAGTTTCACTCCGGTCTTTTGCTGGCTAATGATAGTGTTCTTGGTCCGCTTTTCTGCATCAGCGACATTATCGAGCGGGTCAACAATTGCAATGCGGATCTGGTTGGGATGACGGAATCATTTCTTTTCCATCCGCATCTTCAATCCTATTTTATTTATTGTAAAAAAAATGTCTTCCTGTCAGAAGAGTTCACCCAGTTTTTCCGCGGGGTCGATACACTCGAACTCAAGATTGCCATCATCCGAAAATATGAGGTGGGTTTTTCGCGCCTTCTTGGACGCCGATTTCGTTTGTCGGCGCTTTATGATCTGGAAACGGTGCTGGCGCGGGCTGATTATCATCAACGACCCGTGAATTGGATAGAATCGACCTTCCATTTATGGAAGCCGCTTATTACCGAGTTCAAGTTTCCGTTTTTGAAAAAAAGCGTTTTTACGCGGAGGGGAGTGTCTCTTGAAGAAATTGGCGCGGTGCTCGCGGAGAGCGGTTCTTCTTACGATCTTGATATTCTGAACGATTGGGTTGTTCCACCGGGTTAATGCTCGGTGTATCGCGTGCGCTTCTTGGCCTCCTGGCTCGTACTGAGCAGATCGACTCATTTTGTCATACGATGCAAAGCCGACCGTGGCCTATAAGGCTTGTTCAGACATTCCCTAAATCATTCTGACTGAAACTGCCGCGCGTGTGACCAAAATATGATCGTAATGGCGGAACAGCGCGCGTTCTCCAATCCGATGGTTTTTTAGATATGTGTCTTCTACGGACATCATAAAATATTTAGGCGTTGATAACAAAACCGTATATCCTTCGACATTACCCGCTCATTTTCTCTTTCCCTGCACTCATCAAATCTACTGCTGGCAACTTCATGTCCTCTTTTTTTACCGATATTCTTTCCGGTTTGGCTGTGGCACTTTATGGATTAAAAGGCGGTTATACAAAGATAAATGTTAAAGGCCAGTCGATACGTATCGCCATAGATAACTTCCGGACTCTGCAACGGGCAAAAACGTACTCAATCAAGGAGCCCGATACACTGGACTGGCTTGACAGTTTCGAGCCTGGATCCTGTTTTTTCGATCTCGGCGCGAACATTGGTCAATATTCGCTGTATCCGGCAAAGAAGTACGGGAATGACATCCAGGTATATTCGTTTGAGCCCCAGTGCGCCAATTACTACCTATTGAACAAGAATATATACCTGAACAAGCTCGAGAAAAATATTACTTCATACTGCGTGGCTGTATCTGGCGAAGAGGGATTTTCGAAACTGTATATCCCCAAATTTTACGGAGGGGGAAACCGTTCTCAGTTCGGAAAGGAAGATCTAAAAAATATGAAAGTGGCCGCGACTCATATTCAGGGGATTTTTGGCGTAACCCTTGATGACTTATGCGCGAAATGGGGATTTCCCTATCCCAACTATATGAAGATTGATGTAGACGGCATAGAAATCCCTATTATCAAGGGGGCGGAGAACGTGCTGAAAAACCCAGCTCTCAAATCAGTCATCGTCGAGTTGGGCACGCCCGAGGAGCAGGAGGAAGCTGTAAGCCTGATGAAACAAGCGGGCTTGAAAGTAAAATTCAAGACGACCAGAAACTGGGGCGAAACGTGTTTCATATCCGCAAAATAGGGAAGGAGCCGCTGACGCCAAACCGGCCCAGAAACACGATATGGCTTTGAGAGCACGGTACGGTAAAACGTGGCTGACGTCGTTACCGTCATGCCGTTGCGTCCAGGTTCGTACCCGCCCCAAGGCGCAATCGTCGTTTTGAATCGCCACGAGGCTGATCGGCAACTGGCCCATAAACCCTTTATGCACGGCTGGCACGGCTGGCACAGCGGTTCTTCACATGCCGCCGTATAAAATCTACTTTGGGGTATATTCAGCCGCCTTGCCAGACGGCTGCAAGTCCGCATAGTATTCCAGTTTTATTCTATTGACATAATTTCGCAAATTGGCCTTCGACAGGGCATGTTCCTTGAGCGGGGATTCGATCGGGCAACCCAGAGTATTGATCAGAAACCCGAAGGCACTGGCATCGAGACCGGTTGGTTTATCGCCCATGAAATAGCTTTTGTCGCCGAGATACGCGGACAATGCATCAATGTCCTGCATACCGAGTTCAAAGATCTCTTCGGGGCTATGTCGCCCCGTGCCATGCCCCAAAATCTGCCTCTGGATTCTACGGCGATAAAAGATGGCGGCAAAATCGCGAACGATCGGTGGCAGCACGCTGAAAATCGCTTTTTTATTTACTTGCCAATTCGCGTCTGTATATTGCCACCTCGAATACATTGTGGCCCAGAACAGATGCTCCTCAAGCAGGCGTTGCATAGCGAGCGAGTGCGCTAACTCTGTCGGGCTCAACTCTTGGTCGAGATCGTGGTACTTGGTTTTGAGGTGCCGTATGATGAAGCGCGAGTCGGCCAGTTTGAAATCTCCATCCTCAATATAAGGCAGCTTTCCCTTTGGCGCAAACAACGGAAGCGTGGGTCTTACCGTATATTTGATGTCCGCCATCCTCAGGTATGTTTCTGTCTTGCAGCAGAAATGACTGAGATTCGGAATACCCCAAGTACGTTCCAGTTGATACAGTATGAGCACTAAGGCCTCCCCTAGATTATTTAGTCTTAATTTGCTTGCAATTAACAAGCGACTAAGTTTAATCTATTAGATTGCAAATTGACAGTTACAGCTCTGTAATGCACGTAATTTGTTTCGCAAGCTTGTCAACGGATAGTGAGTCAATCACACCTCGCGCGGTTCGGTGTCGCGAGCACTGATCCAATCCACCTCGGAGTTCACATCCGTTTTTCCACATTTATAGGTTGCCCTTCCGGTTTGACGAGAAAACATATTGCAAGAATCCGGCGTTCGAAGTAGGGGGATATGCTTTTATCGTGGCAAAGCCGAGTCGTTTTAAGTCTTGGCGAGAGCCAATCATTGAGGATCAAGACAAGTTCAGTTGGCTTACGATTTATCATCGAGTGATGCCGGCCGCAGCCGCGGTTACCGAACCCTGCGCATCTTGCGATTTATTTGGCGCTATGTCCCCAGCTTTGGCGTCGCCGGAAAAGTAGTTTTGAAGGAACTGATCGAAAGGTATTTGCGGAGCGTTATTCAATCGCTCCAGTATCTCCAGCGAGTTCTGGACCTTTAAATCAAAATCTCTTTTTACCAATGTATCTAACGGGGCCTTCTGGAAATAAGCGGTATGCTCACGGGATTTTTGCAATGCCAGGTCTGTAACCGACAGTTTCTGGTCTCGCATCGTTGCGAGCATCCGGGCCGAAGAAGTCAACTCCGGGTGACGGATAACTTCGATCTGCTTAAGCAATGCCTTGGCATAAGGTTTCTCTTCATCGCCTTCGTCCAGCGCTTCGCATATTTCCTGCATTTGCTCACCGAGTTTTAATGCCCAGTCCCGCAGAGGAATTTCCTTTCCTTCATCGACCAATTTCAACGCCGGATCTCGTCCGCTGTTGGCTACAGCGAGTGCATTAAAATTGATTTCCTCATGTTGTTTCCTGTCGTGCCCGGGACTTCCCTGAAATAAACAGAGCAGGCTAAGCGCTTCAAGAACCCGCGTGGTTTGAAGTGAAATCCCGATCGGCTCGAAAATATCGATATCTAGGGATCGTATTTCAATATATTGAATGCCCCTGCTCCTCAATGCCCGCAGCGGACGTTCATTTGGCATGGTCGGTTGTTTTGGGCGGACTGAGGTGTAGTATTCGTTCTCGATCTGGAGGAGATTGGTATTCAGTTGGCGGTATTGGCTGCCGACTCTGGTGCCGATTTTTTCATAATCGGGATAGGGCATGGATGTGGCCCTGCTCAGGTCGCGTACGTACTCATCAAGACTGTTGAAGGAAACATGAAACGATGCCTGAACGGGATTTACGTACCCGATCTCGCTCATCCTTAAGGATGTCGCAAAGGGCTTATAATAGGACGTCTGGTCAAATTTCACCAACGCGTTCGAATAAGAAGAGTTACGGCTATCCACAAAGCTTTTGCTGACAGCCGGGGACGAGCCGAATAAGTAGTGAATGAGCCATCCATACCTTTGCAGGTTTCTGATCATCCCCATATACGCGTGAGTCCTGAAGGATTGCAGATCGTCCGCCTGTTTCATGAAGTGCTGGTATTCGGGCCAGAAGGACTCGGGAAGCGAGTAGTTAAAATGGATGCCCGCGATGACTTGCATACAGCGGCCGTAACGATAGCTCAAGCCCTGCCGGTATATATGCTTCATCTTCCCTATATTGGATGAGCCATAGCTGGCGATAGGAATTGCCGAGTTTTGCAGATCCCCGATTGGCATACTTGCCGCTAGCAGCAGTTCGTTGTTAATGTTGGCACAGGCGTATTTATGCAAGTTCGTCAGAAAACCCAACATTTCACCCCCATCTGATAATGCTGGTGTGATCATTTCAAGCAAAGCTTCGGAATAGTCGGTGGTGATATTCGGATGCGTCAAGGCAGCCCCTAGCTGCACAGGGTGGGGAGTTGGCGATATGGTTCCCTCCCGAGTAATGCGAAGGCCTTCTTTTTCGCAGCCTTTTAAACCATGCCGTAACAAAGGCTGGAGTGATTTGCTGATGCGAGCTCGATTCCGGTCGCAAGGTAATTTGTTCGACATTTTTACCCCCTATCCACTGGCAGTCGGTAACGCTTTAGAGAAAAACAACCATTTGATCCGGATCCTGCAAACGTCGTTCCCCCATCCTGTCGACCAGAAGGAGTCTTATAAAGTTTGTGCCCATACATCCCGAATCAGTAAGGTTTTACACCAAATACCCATCATCTGCCTGGCAGATCGTCCTGGAACGAAACCTGTTCCAAACGCCTGCAATAATACTTGCAATAAGCAAGTTGGAAAAAGCTTAACCCAGCAAGTTGCAAAATGCAACCGAAACTGTCGTTTATGATCAACAAGCCTTTTCATTCGTTACTCGCCATTCAATGATTTTCTAAAAAAAGAAGGGGGGTGTGCCCTCCTCGCAGCCGACGTAAAAGATTCGATCGTTCGCAGGAATCACGGATTCGGAGCTCGAGGGGGAGCGGAGTCCGTCCGATCGCGGTTATTAAAATGAGGCCGGGATAGCGGGTTGCAAAATGCAACCATATTCATTAAACTATTCCAATGCTTGCACAGACCTTGTCCCACCGCTCCTCGTGTCCCGTCAGTTGCGCGCTCGATATATTAGGCGACAAGTGGACCTTGCTCGTCCTGCGGGACATTCTTTTAAAACGCAAGCGGTATTTTCGGGAATTCCTGACGTCGCCGGAGAAAATCGCCTCCAATATACTTGCCGACCGGTTGAAAAAACTGGAGGCGGCAGGCATGATTTTACGGCGTTATGACCCAAATAATGGCTGCAAGATAGCCTATACTGTTACGGAAAAAGGGACAGATCTGATCCCCGTGATTCTTGAGCTGTTGCGCTGGGGCGCGAAACATGAGGTGGTCAACAACGGGCACGATCAGTTGATTAAACAGTTTGAACGGAATCCCGAAGAAGTAATCGCTGAAATACGCTTGTCGCTGGGTATGGGGTAGGCGGGTGGTTGCGGTAGATTCAGCGAACTGCCCGGGGCTTGTAGCCACCGCCAGTTTAACGGAAACCTGAAGTCGCCTCCACTCGGGATAGGGGCAGAGTGGCTGAAGCCTGTTCGGTTTCTGCAGAGGGTTGCCACCGCTCTGCTTTTCCTTTTGACAAGGTATATATATTATCAGCTGCGTTTATTAATGCGGGCTGATGGGATACGGCCACAATGGTGAGGTTTTGCGCCAGATTCCGGAGCGTTTCACAAAACAGACGTTCGGTTTCTGGATCAAGGGCGCTCGTCGGTTCGTCGAGCAGCAGAAAAAGTGGCTGATGGGCCAGTGCGCGGGCAATGGCTATACGTTGCCGCTGCCCCCCGGATAGCAATCCTCCCCTTTCTCCGACAACAGTATGCACCCCATCAGGGAGTGCACTCACGAAATCCCACGCGCCAGCTTGGCGCAGCGCGCGCTCCGCGTCGGCGTCCACCAGATCAGGCGCACCCACCAGGATGTTGTTGAGAATCGTATCGTGAAGCAGGACATTTTCCTGCGCCACATAGCCGATCATGCGTCGCCAGTCGCGCGGATTGATCTCGCGAAGAGGCACGCCATCGATGAGGATTTCTCCTGACTTGGGTTCAGCCAGACTGCATAGGAGGTCCAGCATCGTGCTTTTCCCGACGCCGGATGGTCCCGCAATTGTAGTAAATGAATGGACTGCAATCTCGAGGTTGAGATCCTGGAATATGGGCCGCGTGCCGTAATCGAAATAGATGTGCCGCAAGCTGATTCCCTTCTGGAAAGTGGGCTGGCGCGTTCCCGTGGTTCGCTCTGCGGCGGCACGCGCCTCGTCGATCGCGGTACGCAGCGACCAGTAGGCGCTTTCCTGGGCCATAAGATTCTGGTATTTCCGCTGGGTTTTATTGAGAAGACTCAGCAGCCGGGTGAGGAGGAAGACCATTACCATCACCGCCGGCAACGAAAGCTCCCACATCACCAGAGCGAGATACAGGCCGGTTGCCATGAGCGTGGCAAGAATAGGTTCCTGCAAAGCCATCAATGCTTCCCGCGCCATGATCTCACGTCGCGTGGCTTTTTCAATCTGCCTGGTCTGGTCCCGCAGGATTGCCTCCGCAACATTATCCCGCGCCATCGCTTTAAGCGATTTTACCGAACCGAGTACATCGGAGAGATACGTCAGCAAATGGCGCAGAAGGTGAGTCTGCTTGGTACCTGCCCTGCGGGTGGCGCGTATCAGCTCGTTTAACAGCCTCAGCATCACGATACCGACGAGGAAGGAGGTGAGCGTGGCCTGCCATGAAACGAACATGGCAACGGTCCCATATACGACCACCTGTACCGCCAGCGCAAGCACGGTAACGCTATGTTCAAAACCGTTGGCAGCTCGGTATGCCTCGGTTGCAACTGAATTTGCCAGCGAACCCATGGGTTGCCGCAGGTAATATTGCCACCGGCTTGCGAGCAGCGCATCGATTAGTTCGAGACGGAGGGCGGTTGCTACATGGGCAACGGTATAACCAACCTGCCTATTGGCAACCAGCAGGATGAGACTCTTGATTATCATGCCGCCGACAATGATCGACAGCATGATGCCGATTGTCGGGACGATGCCTATGCTGTTCAGCGCTTCCACGACGCGCTTTCCGATATCCGAATTCGCCGTATCCCCTACCGCAATTGAAAGCAGCGGGAGCAACGCGGTCAGGCTGAGTCCTTCAGCAATACCCGCCGCCAGCAGAGCAACCAGCACGTAGGCCGTCCGCCGGGGAAAAAGCATGCAATAGGTAAAGAGGGTCCGCATGGCCTAGGTCAGCACAGAATCGATAATCATATCCTAAAATTGCTGGTGAGGCCGAGTCGCGGATCAGGTCGGCTCAAAACCCGAATAACACGGGTTACCGCAAGCTTTAACTTCGCCCGCCCCATTTTGGTTTTGGTTAAAAATTAATGATGCGCGTTAGTGTGCGCCGCGACGCAATTCTCTAGCTGGGGCGGTTGAATTGAAGTGGACAGATGCTCCACCCAGCCAGAAGTGGCAGGCGTTTATGGCTGAGGCTGGCGCTATCACGCAATGAGGACTGTTTATCGGAATGCGGTCGATTCAAGACATTATACCACTTTAAAGTGGTTTTAAATTGGCACTCCTTGCCCACAATACCACCCGTCGTGTTGCGGCAAATCGAGCGCTTATAGCTGAAGGAGGTTGAGGGTTATGAAAACGTACAGTTAAACGTACAGTTAATTTTAATCTGTTTTTCGAACACCGTGAATATTGAGCGTGGCCAGGGCGAACTGGAGACCAATCACAGCGAATGCCTGAACATGCCATCCCCATGCCACCCATAAGGCATTGCTGAACAGGGAACAGACGAATCCAGCATGCCGCTTGCGCTTGGATTGATAAGTCAGCAGCCAGACTGCGAGTACGTTGATGATCATTGCCGGCCACTGCAGTAGGGAAAAATAATCCATATTCTCGGTCTCTCCTGATGATAGGCGCGGTATTGATTTCACCAATGCCTCAACAACCGGTAACGCTACCATTACCGCGCCAACAAACCCCATCCTCTCATTCATCCGCAGAGCTTTCCGTACGAAAGAACACACAAGCGAACATACAAGCGGAACTCACAAGCGGCGTGGGCATTCGTGCGTCATCGCACATACAACCGGACGGGCAGGGTGCAAAATGGTTCACGCCCTTGTTGTCATTTCTATTTCTATTTCTTATGAACGCTTCCCATCGTGAATGTATTTTTGTGAAGTAAAACGTGATGGCCACTTCTACCGCTAGCAGCCGTGCATTATGGAAGGGCGCGATCAGTTTTGGATTGGTGCACATCCCCGTAGCCCTGCATTCCGCGACCTCTGAACAGGGGTTGGATTTCGATTGGCTCGACAAGCGCACGATGGACCCGGTTGGCTACAAGAGAGTCAATAAAAAAACTGGGAAGGAGATCGAACGGGAAAATATTGTGAAGGGAATAGAGTATGAGGATGGACATTACGTCATTCTCAGCGAGAAAGAGATCGCTGCTGCCTATCCAAAAACGACCCAAACCATCGAGATCGAAATGTTTGTTCCGGCGACCGATATCCCTTTCGTTTATCTGGAGCGCCCGTACTACATCGTGCCGATCAATAAAGGCGCGAAGGTCTACGCACTGCTCCGCGAAGCGCTTTTGAAGACGCGCCGCGTGGGAATAGCGCGAGTGGTTATCCAAACCAAACAGCATCTGGCGGCGCTAGTGCCGTCCGGGCCGGCGCTGGTGCTTAACCTGCTGAGATGGGGCGACGAAATTCGCAGCTGGGAAAATTTGAGCTTTCCACCCGAGGGAGCGGAGGAGGCCGGCATCAACGAAAAAGAATTGAAAATGGCGGAGCAACTGGTAATGGATATGAGCGGAAAATGGCGTCCCGAAGACTTTCGCGATTCATTCAAGACTGAAGTCATGAAACTTGTGCATGAGAAGGTCGAGACCGGCGATATTGAAACCGTGATCCAACCGGAAGAGTCCGAAGGGCGGGGGAGCGGCGCACAAATTCTCGATCTTACCGAGTTGCTCCAGCGCAGCCTGAAGAAAGGAGGGGGCAAGGAAGAGCGCGAAAAGCCACTTGGCCGAAAATCCGCGAAGACCGGCCCCGATCGTGCGGAGGCCGCAGCCAAGGGCGCGCATAAGCGTCGGGCTTAATAAAAGCATTCGTAGCCCCGGGTTTACCGCGGTTGGGGTAAACGGGCAATATTCGCGTCTCACCTCCCAATTACCATAACACGCGGTTCCGCGCCTCGCCAGTTTCCGGGGGCGGGCAGTAAGCGCCGCATTTTCAACGCGTGCCCAAGGAGGAAATTGTCCGAGGATTGCTAAACATGTCAAAGCCCGATTCATTAAAAACGTACCGGGCAAAGCGTAATTTTTCTATTACGTCCGAGCCCTCTGGTGCTGAGCCCATCATCAGCCGGGACAAGAACGTCTTGTCATTCGTCATACAGAAGCATTGGGCGACCCGGCTGCATTACGACTTTAGGCTGGAGCTCGACGGCGCGATGAAAAGCTGGGCTGTTCCAAAAGGTCCGAGCTTTGATCCCGAGGACAAACGCATGGCCGTCCATGTGGAAGACCATCCCATATCTTACAACAGCTTTGAAGGGGAAATTCCACCCGGTCAGTATGGTGCTGGCACGGTCATTATTTGGGATAAGGGTACATGGCTTCCTCTTGAAGATCCGCGCCGCGGATATCGGGATGGCAAGCTGAAATTCGAGCTGCGTGGCCACAAGCTGAAAGGCCACTGGGCACTGGTCCGTATGCGCAAAAAACAGGAAGAGAAGCAGGAAGCCTGGCTGCTTATCAAGGAAAAAGACGAGTACGTGCGTCCGTCCAGCGACTTCAGCGTGGTGGATGAAATGCCGGAGAGCGTCGCGACTCTTCCGTCGCCGGAGGAGCGGACAGCTGCCGTGCCCGGCATAAGGAGCCGGGGCCGCGGCCCCGGAAAATCCCCAGGGTTACCTGAAGGCGCGGTTAAAGCCAGGCTTCCGGCCACCCTGCAGCCTCAACTGGCCACACTGGTGGACGGACCACCGAATGATCCATCAGGATGGGTTTACGAAATCAAGCTGGACGGGTATCGAATGTTGGCGCGGATAGAGGACGGCGCGGTCCGGCTTTTCACGCGCAATGGAAATGACTGGTCGCATAAGTTGCCCAATCTTGTTAAGGCAATGAAGAACATGGGTTTAAAGCCGGGATGGCTAGATGGCGAAATTGTAGTATTGAATGAAAAAGGCTTGCCGGATTTCCAGGCTTTGCAAAACGCGTTTGATAGCGCGAGAACGCAGAACATCGTCTATTATCTTTTTGACGCACCGTTCTACGATGGATACGATTTGCGACACGTCCCGTTGATCGAACGCAGAAAGTTGCTGTATTCGCTGCTAAAATCTTCTTCCCCACGCCAGATACGCTTCAGCGAAGTATTCGACGTGCCGGCCGACGACTTAATCGCCTCTGCCTGCCGCCTCGGGCTGGAGGGCGTGATTGGCAAGCGCAAAACTTCGGCTTATGTATCGCGCCGCTCTTCCGATTGGATAAAACTGAAGTGCTCACAACGGCAGGAATTTATCATTGGCGGTTACACTGACCCCAAGGGTTCCCGAACGGGTATCGGCTCGCTGCTGCTTGGCTTTTATGACGAAGACAAAACCCTTCAGTATGCGGGAAACGTGGGTACTGGCTTCACTGAGAAATCGCTGAATAATCTCAAGACCAGACTGGACGCCGTGGGCACCAGCCACTGCCCCTTCGTGAACGCGGCCGGCATTGATAAAAAAGCGCATTGGGTTTCGCCGGAACTGGTTGCTGAAGTTTCCTTTGGAGAATGGACACGGGATGGCCACATTCGCCACTCGGTTTTTCGAGGACTCCGATCAGACAAGAAACCGGAAGCCATTATCAAGGAGAAGCCCATGCATGCCTCCGACGCAAAACCGGCGCAAGTGACCTCAAGGCTGTCCTCATTGAAGGTAACGAACCCGGAGCGTGTAATCGACCCCTCGACACATTTAACCAAGATCGACCTCATACGCTACTACTCTTTGGTTGCGCCGTTGATGCTGGAGCATCTAAAAGGACGACCGGTCTCTCTCGTGCGTGCTCCGGAAGGAATTTCCGGGCAACTGTTTTTTCAGAAGCACTGGGAAAAGGAAAACATGCAAGGTGTAGACCAGCTTGATCCCGCCCTGGATCCGGAGCATCCCCCATTGCTTGAAATAGCGACTGCGAATGGCTTGCTGGCTGCGGCGCAGATGAATGTCATTGAGTTTCACACTTGGAACGCAAAAAAAGACGCTATCGACAAGCCAGACAGAATGACATTTGATCTAGATCCGGGAGATGGAGTGCAATGGGGCCTGATTCAGGAATCCGCGCAACTTGTCTCCATCTTCCTCAACGAACTCGGGCTAAAGTCCTTTTTGAAAACCAGCGGTGGTAAAGGCTTGCACGTCGTTGTGCCGATCAAGCGGTTACGTGACTGGGATACGGTAAAGGGTTTTTCCCAGGCGGTCGTTCAGCATCTCGCGTCAACCATACCTGGGCGGTTCGTCGCGAAAAGCGGCGCCCGGAACCGCGTGGGAAAAATTTTCATCGATTATCTGCGCAACGGTTTTGGCGCTACCACTGTAGCCGCCTGGTCAGTGCGCGCCCGGCCGGGATTGGGCGTGTCCGTGCCGCTGGCGTGGGAAGAGCTCGAGTCGCTAACAAGCGCCGATCGCTGGTCTGTTTCAAACATTCACGAACGGCTGGACAAAGGCAACCTCCCATGGGCCGACTACGAGGCGGCAAAGCAATCGATCGTGCCGGCGATGAAAACGTTGGGATTCAAGCCGCCGAAAGAAACCGCAAAGAATTAATTTGTGTATCCCGCAGCTGCTATTTCGATGAACTCCGCGAGGGGTCGGATGGGTGAAGATGCCAGGGCGGAAATATGCGAGGATCCGCAGCGCTTACTTTGATTTATCCTTTTCCAGTAAATGCCAGGAGGCTCTCTCCGCAGCTTCGGTAGCATCCTTTACATCGCCTTCTTCCGCTTCCTCGATGGCGAGATCCATTTCTTCAAAAACCTCCCTGTCGTGTTCGGCCTTCTCATGCTCGCCATATATCGGCTTCTGCAGGTGCGTGTATGGATGTTCCTTATTCTCTTCGATCAGTTCCCTTTTTGCTTCCTGGGTATGGCTGCCCACTCCTTTCACATCGCCCTTCCTGCCGCTCTCAACCGCCTGTTCCAGATGCTTTTTGGCGTTTTCACCGTGATCTTCTTCGGCCTGAACCACAGCAGGGCAGGCCGCGACCGCAACCAGAATCATCCAGCAGCTCGGGTGGTATGTTTTCATTGAATCGCTCATGATCTTTAACCGAGATAAGTCAGATATCCGCTTGAGTAGAAGACCTGAAGGCCTAGCGTTTGACGCCGGTCACCGCGCTATAGTAGCCGAAGGCTGGGTACACCTGCGTGTCCTGAAAACCGGCAGCCTTCAACATCGCTGATAACTCGAGACCGGAATACGACTCTCCCTCTGTCCAGCCCATCATTAACATGCTATAGGCAGCGGGTGCGAAAGGTCCGGTCTTTTCATCGTTATAGAGCACATCGTGAATAATAATGCGTCCTCCTGATCCCAGGCTTGCGAAGCTTTTATCGGTGAGGAATTTGCACTTATCGGCAGGCCAATCGTGAAAAATGTTGGAATAGAAGTGCAGGTCGGCGTCCGGAAATGGATCATTCCACATGTCGGCGACATGTGTCTGGATGCGATCCTGCAGGCCATACTGAACGATGAACTCCTGGGTGACTTCGCAGATCGGCTCCAGGTCCAAAACGATTGCTTGCAGATCCTTTACCTTGAGCGTCGCGCCTATCGAATGAGCGCCTGACCCTCCGCCTATATCGAGCATTCGCCGGTGCCCTGCAAGGTTTATCGCATTTGGCCATGCGGAGGCGAGCGTCATGCTGATGCTGTGCATGCCGCGCGTGAATTTTCGCGCCAACTCGGCCTGTTCTTCATGGGATTTGTAAATATCTCCACCGCCGTAGGCCTGGGGCGAATCAGTAAGCACTGCCCTTTCCAGCCCGGCGTAGGAAAATGCCTCGGAATTATCGATCATCATGTCCCAGAAGAAACCAAAGTAGCTAGGGCTCTTTTCAAGGAGATAATCTTCCGCAAGCGGCGTAAGGGAGTAGCGCCCGTCGTGCAGGGAAAGAAAGCCCAATGCCGTGGCAGTCGATAAGATTGCCTCCGCCGGCCTTCTCTTGATGTTCAGTGACGCGCAAATCTCGGCCAGCGTGCGTGACCGCTGTTCGAGCAGCGAGAACACTTTCAGTCGGTGGGCGATGAGCAGCGCCGGGTATCCGTAAACCGCGAATATGACATCCCATACAGGCCGGTCGTCTCCTCGGGGTTGGTTTATCTTTACGGGTGGTTGCGGGGCCATAAAAATCCTCTTTTATTGATTGATTCGGTGGCTACACAGAATTCCCGGGCTTCAGGCCAATTGGTGTGGGAAACGTGTGATTCCCTGGACGCAATATCATGGCCGCGGAAGGAGCGAAGACAGCAAGCGCCGTGTATCGGCTTCCTGCTGCAGGCTGAATTTGGATAGCATCTCCCTGTTACGATTCACGTCATACTGAATGCCCAAATAATAAATGAGCCTCCCGTCGTTGTCGAAAAGCGGGGTGAGGCTTAAATGGTTGAAGAAAAGCTCCCCATCCTTGCGATAGTTGCGGATCGTGACTTCGATTGGTTGTTGTTTTTCGATGGCTTGCTTCATAGCAAAACGGGCTTCCTGCTCCCGGTCTTTTCCTTGAAGAAAACGACAGTTGCGGCCAAGGATCTCTTGCTGAGAATATCCGGTCATCGCCTCGAATTGTCGATTCGCATAAACGATGGGCAGGTCTTCCTGATCCGGATCCACGAGCGTGATGCCGTTCACCGAACTGTCCAGGATCTGGGACAAGATCTGGGGGATCAGTCCTGGGTCTTTTTCCACCACAAAGGTCATTCTTTTTCTCCTGGATATTAACGGGACGGGGTTGAGGATTTCGCCGTCTGTTTATTCGATTCAATTAAACGCTTCAGATTTCTCACCGTGCGCTCCGCGCCCTCCTGAATCACCACGCGAATCAGTTTCTCGAAAGGGCGCATGAACATTTGAATTTCGCTCAGCTCAAATGTAAAGGTCAGTTCAGTCGTTTTATCGAGATTACGTAATTCGTAAACACAACGGAATGGATCGGATACCCCGGCAAAGCTCAGGCGCTTGCCTGGCTCGTACACGTCGATCTTGAATTTGCTTTCAGTGCGGCGCCCCTGATCAATACGGACCTGCTTCGCAAGGGTGCCTAATTTCACAGGCCCCGCGCTGAGAGATTCAAGTTCCACGACTTCCGGCGACCATTTGGGATAATTCTCGAAGAAACCATCACCCACATACTTGAATATATCGCAAGGCGAGCATTCGACCAGAACGCTCGCCTTCGCTATGACAGGTTCCTTGGCGCCTAAACTGAACATACTTGGTGCCCCTGTTTGTCAGCCGGTAGGGCTAAAGGTTAAACTTCGGGCCGGGTAAAGATGCGATTTCGTTTTTTTTCGGCACCCTCACTGGCGCTGACCTGATACAACAGTGGAGCATCATAGCTTACCTGAGTCATCCTCGTGCGGGAAGAGGATATCTTTCTGAACGCCCGTACCATGGCAGAACGCGACCTGCTCGCCTTCGTTCACCAGAGGCCTGGCAACACGGAACAAGGACGGAAGCTTTTTTGCTTTAGCCGCTGGTGCCGGGCTGCGCCCAAGAAGGGGGATGTTAAAACTCCGCGGCCAGTCTCCTACATCGTTCGCGCGTTGACGGCACATTCCTTTTTCCCTATCCATTTACAATATTGCCGCCATTGGGATGCAGGACCTGACCTGAAATATAGGAACAATCTTTCGAAGCGAGAAAAACATAACACGGCGCGACTTCGTCAGGCTGGCCCGGCCGTTTCATTGGAACATTTTCCCCAAACTTGCCGACTTTCTCGGGCGGGAACGTGGAAGGAATCAATGGGGTCCATATGGGACCCGGCGCGACTGCATTCACCAGAATTTGGCGCTCGACTAATTGCAATGACAATGATCGTGTAAACGCCACGATCGCGCCTTTGGTGGCGGAATAGTCGAGCAGATGGGCGCTGCCTTTATACGCAGTGACGGAGGTAGTGTTGATTATTCGCGCCCCCTCTTTCAGGCGGGGCAGCACGGCCTTTACCATGTAAAACATGGAGAAGATATTAGTGCGGAAAGTTTTCTCAAGCTGGGTATTATCGATATCCATGATGTCTTCCCGAACATGCTGCTCGGCCGCATTATTGACCAGAATCTCGATATGACCGAACTCCGAGAGCGTTTTTGCCATGACCTCGGTACAGAAGTCTTCATTGCCCACGTCGCCCGCAATTAATACGCATCTTTTTCCGCATTGCTCGACTTCCTTTTTGGTATCGTTTGCGTCGCCGTGCTCGTTCAGATAGACCACAACGATGTCTGCGCCTTCCTTCGCGAACGCAACTGCGACAGCGCGGCCGATGCCGCTATCTCCACCCGTGATAATCGCGACCTTTGATTCCAGCTTGCCGCTGCCTTTATATCCTTCAACGGTTGAGTCGGGCTCGGGCGTCATCTCGGTCTCGATCCCCGGTTGTCGTTTTTGATGTTGTTCAGGAATTTTTTTCTCTTTCTCCATGATTAACCCCTCATTAATATCGATAAACAATGGATGTGGCCAGAATGGCGATTCGTTATCGGGAAACGTGAAAATGCAACGAGACGGGATCAGAACCGTCGTTCAGTGTTTTTTAGATTCCTTGTCCGATCCCGATTTTTTTTCCGCCCCCCGCCAGCTTGTTCTCCGTAGCCCAGGCGCGCCGCTTTGCCTCATCCTCAGGAACGCCCTTTTGCGCATACCCTTCTTCAATATGTTTCGCCTGACGTTTCTGCTTGTCGGTATAAGCGGACTTGTCGCCTCGTGGCGTGGTGTGCCTCCTTTTCAGAATTAATTGATCGAACCTAACGGCGCGACCGGCCGTTTAAAAAAGAACTTCGCGCAATACAACGATTACTGCTTCCACGCAAGTCCCTGGCACAAGGAAAGGCTGATGCGTTGCTATGGCTCCTTGAATACAGGTTTCTTGGCTTCGGTTTTTTTCTTATTTTCCTTTTTTGTTTTCAGCGGTTGCTTCACCGACGCGATGAGTGCCTTACAGTTGGCATCTTCGCCGGGAGCTGTCTCGATCAACGGTATCAGCGCGGCGAACGGAGTCGCGAGCGCGCCGAGCAGGGCTGCCGCACCGATGCGGATGGCGAGCATTTTGTCGGGATATATCGTGGGGTTTTTGAACGTGTCGGTGATATGAACAGGCGTGCGAAGACTTAATATACTGACGTCTTTTGGCTCCGGCGACAGCTTCATCTTGATGGTTTCCTCGAGCAAGCTTATCTGACCTTCGCCAAGGATATTCGTATCTGCCGTATCGATAACGAAACTTTCGGCGGTCATTACGCCTTTGCTGACGGCGAAATCGAGGACGGCGCAACGAACCGGGACGTTTTTATCGCCCGCAAAGAGGAATTTGATCACCTCGGCTGCGTCGAGCCCAATAATCTCAAGCAACAAGTTACTTATTTGACCGCCCGACATGATTAACGAGAAGCGTCCGTCAGCCGATCCCAACAGGCCGCCCACGGACTTGCCATGCGCTTTTATCCTGGTTGCACCCCCTATCAAGCCGGCGCTCCCGTGGGTAAGCTCGACCTTGGGCAAAAGTTTGGGTAACTGGAGCCGCTTCATATCGATCCTGGCTTCCCCAGACGGGATCTCCTCGCGTCCGTTTATCGTTACCGAGCCTACGATGTTTCCACCTGCGACCGCGAAGTCGAGGGGGTCGATGGTCATGAGACCGTTGTCGACCTTGAGATGGGTAACGACGTGCTCGACCGGCAAATCCTCGTTACGAATCGACTCCCCGGTAAACTTGACGTCCGCGTCCATCGCCTTTAGCCGATCCACCCTGAACTCCTGATCGGGTAGCAAGCGATCTTTTTGCGCTTCGATGGAAGCTTTCTTCTTTAGCTTCTCCTGCGGGCTATCCTGAGGCTGAGGAGCCTTTCTGGCGCCGATCGTGCCCTTTAAATCGTGGAGGTCGAGAACTTTCGATATTACTTCGCCGCGCAGCATCGGCCGTTCACCCCCGGTATCGAAAACCAGATCACCGCCCATGTCGCTGCTGCCTACCTCCCCCGAAAAGCCCTTCATGGCCCACTCGGTTTTTTGATGTGTGAGGTTTCCGGAAATACGATAGGGCGGGGAGGGGAAGAAGACGATGCCCGCTATCGGGTAGAGGGTGGACATATCGTCGCCCTCAATGGTTAGGCTCAGGTTCATGGACGCCAATTCCTGCAGCCCGGTAATGGTTCCCTCCGCCGTTGCGCGCGTCGTTCCTATTTCCGCCCGCGCTTTGATAGGATAGGGGATGGTCTTGTCCGTCAGGGAGGTCAATTCGCCGCCCAGGGCTTGAGCCGAAAAAGTCAAATCCGCATATGTGCCCTCCGCAGCTACGTTCAATGGCATTTCGCCCCCTGCCACCCCGGAATTGGTGGATATGGTTACATGCACATCCGTCTTGGTCTTTGGGTCTCGAAAGATAAGCTTGCCATCGTCGATGGCCAGCCTGCCAATTTTTGGCGGTTCGACTTCTTCTTCCGGCTTTTTCAGGTCCCAGTTCCGCTTCCCGTCCTCGCTTTTTTCCAGAATGATTTTTGGACTGGAAATCGATACTTCCGGGAGCACGATATCTCCAAGGATCAGATCCCACAGGCTGATCCGAAACGACGCTTTGCCAACGTCGAGCATTGGCTGTTCGGTACCCCATTCGGCATTCGCCAGCGAAATTCCCTCCGCGCTAATCAAGGGGTTGAGCGACAAGCTGACATCGAGGTCACCTCGAATTACGAATTCCCGACCGGTCTTCTCAGTGACCTGCCGTTCCGCGTACGGTTTGATCATATTCCAGTCGAACCAGACTGCGAGTATGACAATGAGCAGAAATAAAATGCCAATGACTGGCAGTAACCTTCGTGTACGAGCTCGCATGGCCAGCATAAACCTCGGTGTGCAAAGCATCAGAAGTGAACACAATCATACTTCTGCTACTGCGACCGTTCGGTACGTCAGCACACATATTCATTCTCATTCTCAAGATGCATATAAGTAGGTTGATACGATAAATAAATGAGAGAAATCCGATAAGATTGAAAGGTGTTCCGCTCTCCAGGCCGCAAACTGTATATGGAGGAAGGGGAGTGATGTTGCAGAAGCCTCTCCATCCAGGGGGTTATACGGCGAGGGAGATCGAGATCAGGAGGGGGAGTGATACGGCGGCCTGAGCCGATGCGGTGGGCTCAGGTTATGCTGCGCCAATTTGATCTGCTAAGCTCAGACAGAGCTTATCGGGCTTATTCATAGCGCCCAAATAGCCCAGTCTATCGGACGTTTCCCACGTCGCGTATAAGTCGTTCAAATTCTTTTCTTACGACTTCATAGCATTCGCACACATGCTTTTCCAATCCGCTCCGGTCAAGCACTGTGATATGGCCGCGGCGGTAGCGAATAATACCCGCCTGTTGCAACTTGCCCGCGGCTTCGGTAATGCCCTCGCGACGAACGCCTAGCATGCTGGCAATCAATTCCTGGGTCATGATGAGTTCCTCGGAATTCAGTCGGTCCAGCGTTAGCAGCAGCCAGCGGCTGAGCTGCTGCTCGATTGTGTGATGGCGATTACACACCGCTGTTTGAGAGATTTGCGTGATGAGCGCCTGAGTGTAACGCAACAGCAGGCGCTGCACGGATCCTCCCTGGTTGAACTCCTGCATCAACAGCGCCGCCTTCAGCCTATAGCCATGCCCAGCCGTTTGCACAGTGGCCCAGCTCGGGGTGCTCTCGCCGCCCATAAACAGGGAAACGCCGAGCATGCCTTCATTGCCCACTCCTGCGATTTCGGACGATGCGCCATTCTCCAGTATATAGTGCAAGGAGATGATGGTAGAAATGGGGAAGTAGACGTAAGACAGTCGTCCGCCCGACTCGCATAAGACGTCGCCAAGCGGCAGATGGACCAGCTCCAGATGGGGTTTCAGACGCTCGAACTCGGCTACCGGAAGGGCGGCGAGAAGTCGGTTCTGGTTGGGCTGATGTGGGGGAGAGCTTAGCATTCGATACAGAAATCTGTAAAAATAAGCGCAGCCTGGGGGCACAATAATCGAAAGTCTGCATGTGCCCGGCGCTCCCATTCCTCACCGGGCTGGTTCCCATCCAAACTTATAATAGCATGTATTCCCGTGAAATTTTTTTTGGCTATGGATAGCTTTTCAAGTATTCCATTAATATGCCAGCATTTTTGTGCGGTAGCGTACATACTACTGATGAGCCGGTTTTTTAATATCTTCAGCAAGCTTTCGGCAAGCGGTTA
This sequence comes from Nitrosospira sp. Nsp14, assembly GCF_900113575.1. Lineage (GTDB taxonomy): Bacteria > Pseudomonadota > Gammaproteobacteria > Burkholderiales > Nitrosomonadaceae > Nitrosospira. The sequence goes on along the minus strand of NZ_FOPV01000004.1, from coordinate 94,810 downwards.
CGGGGCCACTGCCGAGCGAACCCACTGGGGCGCGGCAACAATGCGCTCGCAATGCCGCAATTTGGCATATCATTAGCCATGAGACAGGCGGCGCAGGACGGAATGGCATGCAGTTCTTGGTTGTTCTTTCGTGTCACTTGGATAATGATGCGGTGGAGATCGGCGAAACGGCACTCCTTTCGCAAAAAATCGTGCTTACAAGAGAGAGCTCGACAATATCCAACATCTCCTCTTCCTTTTTTATTCATATTCCATACGATTCGCAGCCGAGAAAGGTTGGACCTGCGGTCGTTATAGCGTGCTAGTGTATTCTGAGATCATGACGACAATAGGACGTCGGTGCGTTCCACGTATTCTTCGACCAACGTCGGGACGATCATTATCACTAGTTTAGTACAGGGGAATAATCGACTTCAAGGCTGGGGCGCATGACTGTTTCTGAGCTTTTGCTTCGCTTCGCGACCCGCTATCGTGGTTTTCGCACCCAACGCGTGCCAATCAGGGAAGAGTTGCCCCTGCGGTCCGAGTTATTCAGCGCCGATCAGATGGAGTTGTACGGCGGGATCCTTGCGGCCTCGCACGAGTTGTCGTCTGGCCGAGGGACGGATCAGCTCCTGGCCCGGTTGGATGAGAATGAGAGCAAGTTATTCGCCATTGGCAGGGTGCTAACGGAAGCCGCCGCGGCTGATCAGCTGCTAACCCCCGCCGGCGAGTGGCTGTACGACAATTTCTATCTGATCGAGGAGCAGATCCGCCTCGCCAAGCGGCACCTCCCCAAGAGTTATAGCCGCGAATTGCCGCTCCTTGCAAATGGCACCTCCGCAGGCCTGCCGCGAGTTTATGACATTGCTCTTCAGGCCGTCTCGCACGGCGATGGAAGGGTGGACACGGAGAGTCTGAGGCGTTTTATCGCGGCATATCAGGGGGTCGCCAACCTTCGACTGGGGGAATTATGGGCGATCCCGATCATGCTAAGGTTGTCATTGATTGAGAATCTCCGCCGTGTCGGCGTACGTGTCGCCGCCGGACGAATAGATCGTAGTCTCGCCGATAGCTGGGCTGACGAGATCACGCGCGTCGCAGACAAAGATCCGAAGAGCCTGGTGCTCATCATCGCCGATATGGCCCGGTCTGATCCTCCAATGACGACCTCTTTTATTTCGGAACTGGCGCGTCGCTTGCAGGGACAGGGCCCTTCCCTGGCGCTTCCGTTAACGTGGATCGAGCAAAGGCTTGCGGAATCAAACCAGACCATCGATCAGATGGTGCAACTCGGGAATCAGCAGCAAGCGGCCGATCAGGTTTCCATTTCGAACAGCATTCATAGTTTGCGCACCTTGGGCGCAATCGACTGGCGCGAATTTGTAGAAGCCATCAGCATTGTCGAACGAACGTTGCGTGAGGATCCGGGCGGGGTTTATGGGCGCATGGATTTTTCCAGCCGTGATCGCTACCGGCACGCTGTAGAGCGTTTGGCTAGGACAAGTCAATTATCGGAAGTTGACGTGGCGCGTGAAGCCCTGCGATTGGCGCGCGAGGCCGAGGCAAGCGGGCACGGGAATGCGAGGGCGCACGTCGGTTTTTATCTGGTTGACTCGGGATTGCCCATCCTTGAAACGGCGGTACCGGTTCAGCTCCCGGTATCAGAGCGGTTTTTCAGGATAGCCCGGCGCTACCCGTTGTTCAGTTACCTTGGTGCAATCGCGCTCATCACGCTACCGTTGACCCTAAACCTCGTCGTGGAAGCGCAGGCGGAGGGCGCGAATGGCTGGCTATTGGGCTTGCTGGCGGTTTTGTCATTATTCGCGATGAGTCAAGTCGCCATAGCGCTGGTCAATTGGCTCTCTTCTCTGCTGGTGACGCCCCATTCGCTGCCGCGTATGGATTTCGCCAAGGGAATCCCGCCCGAATTTCGGACACTGGTGGTGGTCCCAACCATCCTTGCCAACGAGTCGGAGGTGAGCCGGCTTGTCGAGGCGCTTGAAGTTAAATTCTTGGCAAATCAGGACAACAATCTTTCTTTCGCCCTGTTGAGTGATTTTCGCGACGCGGCCCAGGAAAAGCTTCCGGAAGACGACTCCTTATTGCAGCTTGCGCAAACAAGTATCGAGGCTCTGAATAAAAAATATGCCCACCGTGCGGGCGCGGATGACAGTGCGGAGAAAGGAGCGCGCCCCACGGGCGATAGCGGCGATCCATTTTTCCTGTTTCATCGTCCGCGTCGATGGAATCCCCACGAACAGGCCTGGATGGGCCACGAGCGCAAACGCGGGAAACTTGCCGACCTGAACGCGTTTTTGCGTGGGGGAGGGAGCGATGCGTTTTCCGCAATCGTCGGCAACACAGCGGTGTTATCGGAAGTCAGGTATGTCATCACCCTCGATACCGACACGCAGTTGCCCCGCGAGACAGCTCATCAATTGGTGGGTGCAATGGCTCATCCCTTAAACCGGCCACGGCTCGATCTCCCTTGTGCAGAAGGAGATTTTGACCGTGTTACCGAGGGGTATGGAATTCTGCAGCCACGGATAGGGGTGAACCTCTCCAGCACAAACCGGTCGGAATACGCGCGCCTCTTTGGCGGAGAGGCTGGCATCGATCCCTATACCCGTATTGTCTCGGATGTATATCAGGATCTGTTCTACGAAGGGTCGTTCATAGGCAAGGGAATTTATGACATCGACGCCTTCGAGCGCACACTCTGCCGCCGTTTTCCCGAGAACCGCATTTTGAGCCATGACCTCCTCGAGGGCTGTTACGTCCGCTCGGGTTTGTTGAGCGACGTTCAGTTGTACGAAGAGTTCCCATTCAGTTATCGTGCTGATGTCAGCAGGCGCCATCGATGGATACGCGGAGACTGGCAACTCGCAAGCTGGCTGCTATGGCGCGTACCCGGCGCGCACGGTGATTATCAGCCTAATCTTTTATCGGCATTGTCGCGATGGAAGCTGATGGATAATCTTCGTCGCAGCTTGGTGCCGGTCGCCCTGGTGCTGTTGGTCTTGCTCGGATGGATCATCTTACCGGAGCCAGCGTTCTGGACCAGCGTGGTAATTTTCGTGCTCGCCCTTCCGGCAGTGACAGCAGTTGTTTCAGATTTGTCGAGCAAGCCGCTTGAAGTTCCCTGGCGACAGCATCTCATTATCTCCTCGCGCACGGCAAAACGGAATTTTGGCCAGGCTATATTCGCGTTGGCTTCCCTGCCGTATGAGGCTTATTTCAGTCTCGACGCAATATGGCGTACCCATGTGCGACTGTTTATCACCCGCCGCCGATTGCTGGAGTGGACGCCCTCGCACGCAGTCGAACGGGAGTCCGAATCGGCGGTGGCTAAGACCCGGCGCGCTGGCGTCGCCAATACGTTTCGAACCATGTGGATCGCACCTGCTATTGCCTTGGGGGCAGCCACGGCAATAGCAGTTTCAGCGCCTTTAACGTTGATTGTCGCAATGCCATTACTATTGTTGTGGGCAGGTTTCCCGGTTATCGCCTGGTGGGTAAGTCAGCCGTTGCGGCCACGGGCGGCAGAGTTGAACGTCGCGCAGATCCTCTTTTTACGGCAGATTGCACGCAGAACCTGGTATTTTTTTGAGACCTTTGTTGGCCCCAAAGAAAACTGGCTGCCACCCGATAATTTTCAGGAGCACCCGGTCGCCACCGTTGCGCATCGGACATCGCCCACCAACATGGGTTTGTCTCTCCTGGCGAATCTTGCTGCCTATGACTTTGGATACATCAGCACGGGACAGTTGGTGGAGCGAACGACAAATACCTTGCGTTCGATGGAAACCCTGGAACGGTACGCCGGCCATTTTTACAACTGGTACGACACTCAGACCAAAGCCCCGTTGACGCGCTACGTCTCAACGGTGGACAGCGGTAACCTCGCGGGCCATCTGCTTACATTAAGGGCCGGCCTATTGGAAATAATCGATACGCCGGTTATTCGGGAACAAGTATTTTTGGGACTGGGCGAAACGTTCCGGATTCTCCAGGAAGAGGCTGGGTCGGGAGCGGTGCCATCCCTGGCTCAATTCGAACAAGCCCTCGTAACTGCAACGGGAGTTCGTCTCATCACCATCGCCAGCGCGCGTGCTGATCTCGACTGGCTTGCCAGTTGCTCCAGGGACATTTTGCGCGAGCTTTCCGGGCAGCCGTCGGCTACCGCCGGGAGCGAGGCGATTGAATGGGCACAGGCATTGAACAGGCAATGCGAAAGTGCCCTGAGCGAATTGATCGATCTTCTGCCTCAGAATTTATTGACCGCCGCGACGGCGGACGAAGATGCTGCCACGCAAACCTCGGGCATGCCTTCGCTACGACAGCTTGCGGATCAGAGCAGCCCATTGGCGCGGGACTGGGTGGCCACGATTGAGCGCCTGGCGTCTCAGTCGGGTGAAATGGCGCAGATGAAGTATGGGTTCTTGTTTAATCATGCACAACGGCAGCTTGCCATTGGTTATAACGTCGGCGAGCATCGCCTCGATCAAAGTTATTATGATCTGCTCGCGTCAGAGGCGAGGCTGTGCAATTTTGTGGCCATTGCACAAGGGGAACTTCCACAGGAAAGCTGGTTTGCGCTGGGGCGACTGCTAACTACCTATGGTGGCGAGGCGGCATTGCTCTCCTGGAGTGGTTCGATGTTTGAATACCTTATGCCGCTGCTGGTTATGCCCACCTTCGATAATACGTTGCTCGATCAGACCTGTAAGGCGGCGGTCAGGCGGCAGATCGATTATGGAGAGGAACGCAGCGTTCCCTGGGGTATCTCCGAATCAGGGTATAACGCTGTAGACGTTCAATTCAACTATCAGTATCGCGCATTTGGTGTTCCGGGACTGGGGCTCAAGCGCGGCTTGGGGGAGGATCTGGTGGTGGCGCCATACGCTTGCGTCCTGGCGCTGATGGTCGAAGCTGAAGCCGCATGCGATAACCTTCAGCAGATGGCGGCCGACGGCATAGCGGGCCGATTCGGGTTTTATGAGGCCGTCGATTATACGCCGTCGCGTTTAAGGCGGGGCGAAACGCGCGCCGTGGTGCGTTCATTTATGGCTCATCATCAGGGCATGAGCCTGCTGTCGCTGGCATATCTGTTGCTCGACAAACCGATGCAACGACGCTTTACCGCTGAACCTTTGTTCCGAGCAACGATGCTATTGCTCCAGGAGCGGATTCCGAAGGCTTCCGTTATCCGCACCCCTGCCGCCGAGCTACCGGATGTGAAAGTGGTCAAAGAGCTTCCGGAAATGCCGTTGCGACTGCTCTCGAGCGCAAATACGCCGGTGCCCGAGGTGCAGCTTCTTTCAAACGGCCGTTACCACGTCATGGTAACGAATGCCGGTGGGGGAAGAAGCCGTTGGCGGGATCTGGCGGTAACGCGGTGGCGGGAGGATAGCACGCGCGATAACTGGGGAAATTTCTGTTATCTCCGCGATGTGGCAACTGGAGAGTTCTGGTCAAACACGTACCAGCCCACGTGTAAAGAGCCTAAGCGGTACGGGGTGGTCTTTTCTGAAGGGAGGGTCGAGTTCCGGCGACGCGACCTTGACTTTGACACTCATACCGAAATCACGGTGTCGCCGGAAGATGACATAGAGATACGCCGTGTGCGTATCACCAACCGGGCCTGGACCCGGCGGTCGATCGAGATCACATCCTATGCCGAGGTAGTGCTTGCGCCGCCTTCGGCTGACGCTCAAGCGCCGTCCTTCGGTAATCTTTTTGTGCAAACCGAGATATTGGCCGACCGGCATGCGATCCTTTGCAGCCGGCGCCCGCGTTCGCATACGGACCTGGTGCCGTGGATGCTGCATCTCATGACCGTTCATGGCGTGGAAACGGAAAAAGTCTCGTACGAAACTGACCGCAAGGCTTTTATCGGCAGGGGAAACGATGTATCCGCACCCAGCGCCTTGACTGATGCGGCGCCGCTTTCTGGCAGCGCAGGCTCGGTATTGGATCCTATTGTGGCGATTCGCAAGCTCGTAACCATCGACCCGGGCGAATCGGCGACGATAGATATCGTCACTGGGGCCGGCGACTCTCGCCATGCCGTGATGCATCTGGTGGAAAAATATCAGGATCATCATTTGAAAAATCGTGTTTTCGATCTTGCGTGGACGCACAGTTTAGTCGTGTTGCGCCAGCTCAATGCAACTGAAGCCGATGCGCAACTCTATGGCAGGCTGGCTGGCTCTGTGCTGTACGCCAATACCTATCTACGGGCCGAAGCAGCTGTCCTGAGCAAAAACCAGCGCAGCCAGTCAGGGTTGTGGGGGTACGCGATTTCGGGCGATCTGCCAATCGTCCTGCTGCAGGTTAGCGAGGCGGACAGCATCCAACTGGTGCGCCAGTTGATCCAGGCGCACGCCTATTGGCGGGTTAAGGGTCTCGCTGTTGATCTGGTGATCTGGAACGAAGATCATTCAAGTTATCGCCAGGTTCTGCATGACCATATCATGGGGCTCGTGGCCGGCAGCGCCGAGGCCCATTTGCTCGACCGCCCCGGTGGCATTTTTCTCCGCCGCGCGGAGCAGATCGCTCCCGAAGACCGTATTTTGCTGCAGACGGTGGCGCGTGTGATCATTCTTGACAGCAAGGGCAGTTTGAATGAGCAGTTAACCCGTCGCGTACCGACGGAGTTGCCGGAGGCGCGCCCCAGATCATTGCAGAGCCGGCGACCCGCTCCCGGACAAGGACCGCCGCTGCCGCATCGGGAACTGCTTTTCTTCAACGGACTGGGAGGTTTCACCAGGGATGGCCGTGAATATGTGATCACGCTGGAACAGGGCCAGACGACACCGGCGCCATGGGCAAATATCATTGCCAACCCGCAGCTCGGGACAGTGATCTCTGAAAGCGGGCAAGCGTATACCTGGTGTGACAATGCGCACGAGTTTCGGCTGACGCCATGGAACAACGACCCCGTGTGCGATCACGGGGGGGAAGCATATTATCTACGGGACGAAGAAAACGACTATTTCTGGTCGCCGTGCCCACTGCCGAAGCGAGGCGAGACACCATATGTTATCCGGCATGGATTCGGCTACAGCGCGTTTGAGCACACCGAAGTGGGAATTCGCTCGGAGCTGCTGGTTTATGTCGCGACGGAGGCGCCGGTGAAGTTTGCGGTGCTGACTGTGCATAATGAATCCGGCCGATCGCGCAAAATCTCCGCAACCGGATGTATTGAATGGGTGCTGGGGGACTTGCCCGAGAAAGGCCGAATGCATGTCGTATCCGAAATCGACGCGGACAGCGGCGTAATGCTTGCGCGCAATCCATACAACAACGAGTTTAACGGCCGTGTTGCTTTTTTCGATGTGGACGACGAGGAAAGAAGCGTGACCGGCGACCGGACGGAATTTATCGGGCGCAATGGAAAATTAAGCGATCCCGCTGCGATGGCGGCGAAAAAACTCTCCGGGCGCGTAGGACCAGGGCTTGATCCCTGCGGCGCTATCAGAGTTGCGTTTGAGTTGCTCGACGGCCAAACGCGCCAAATCGTATTCCGTTTAGGGGTCGGAACTGACGCAGGAGATGCTTTAAAGGTTGCGCAACGCTTTCGCGGCCAAGCGGTTGCGCAAGAGGTTCGTGAGGCGGTACACCGCTATTGGGAGCACACCTTGAGGGCGGTCCAAGTTGAGACGCCTGATCCATCTGTAAATGTAATGATGAATGGCTGGCTGGTCTATCAGGTGATGGCCTGCCGCCTGTGGGGACGTAGCGGCTATTACCAGTCGGGCGGTGCGTTTGGATTTCGCGATCAGTTGCAGGATGTAATGGCGCTGGTACACGCTGAGCCAGCGCTTCTGCGGGAACATCTTCTCCGGGCCGCGTCGCGTCAATTCGTTGAAGGAGATGTCCAGCATTGGTGGCACCCGCCGGGTGGGCGGGGCATCCGCAGCCGATGTTCGGATGACTATCTCTGGCTGCCTTTGGCGGCGTGTCGTTATGTTGCCACGACCGGCGATATAGAAGTGCTGGATGAGACCGTTTCCTACCTGGAAGGCCGTCCTGTCGCGGCTGATGAAGAATCCTACTACGACCTTCCGATTCATTCCGGACAAACGTCCACATTATATGAGCACTGCGTGCGCGCCCTTGTGCATGGTTTGCGATTTGGCGAACACGGCCTGCCATTGATGGGTACCGGAGATTGGAATGATGGCATGAACCTGGTCGGCTTTCATGGACGTGGCGAGAGTGTCTGGCTGGCCTTTTTTCTCTATGACATCCTCATTCAGTTTTCAGAGCTGGCCACCCGTCATGGGGATGCAACCTTTGCCGGGCGCTGTCAAAAGGAGGCCGGGATTTTACAGGCCAACATTGAACAGCATGCCTGGGATGGCAACTGGTACCGTCGAGCCTATTTCGATGATGGTACGCCGCTCGGGTCCACCACCAACCAGGAATGCCGGATCGATTCGGTTTCGCAGAGCTGGTCGGTATTGTCCGGGGCCGCCCCCAAGGAGCGCCAGCGCCAGGCCATGGAGGCGGTAAATCAGCATCTCGTCCGGGGCGACGCGAAACTTATTCAGCTTCTTGACCCGCCGTTCGATCAGTCGCCCTTGAATCCCGGTTATATAAAAGGCTATGTGCCGGGAGTGCGGGAAAACGGTGGTCAATATACTCATGCTGCAGTATGGACGACGATGGCGTTCGCGATGCTGGGCGACCAGGAGCGCGCATGGAAGCTGCTCGCCATGATCAACCCGGTCAACCATACGCGTACGCAAGAGACGGTGGCCGTTTACAAAGTTGAACCGTACGTCGTTGCAGCCGATGTGTATGCGGTTTTACCTCATGTCGGCCGTGGCGGCTGGTCCTGGTATACCGGTTCCGCCGGTTGGCTGTATCGCCTGATGCTTGAAACGCTCCTAGGCGTTATGCTGGAAGGCGGAAAGCTGCACCTCAAACCTTGCCTGCCGAGTGAGTGGGACAGGTTTACATTGGATTACCGCTATAAGGAAACAACCTACCATATCACCGTTCTCCGGGCTGGTGGAATGAGCAAGGCAGGTATTGCCATTGATGGAGTCGATCAGTCCAACAATTTCGTTTCACTCGTCGACGATCGGGTTTCTCATGCTGTCGAGGTTCGGATTGGGGCGGCGGAAGGGGAAACGGCTGAGTAGGGGGGAGCCGCGCAAGATTTGGGTGAAGGGAAAGCCGGCAGAAGAAACGGATTTGTGCCCTTCGATCAACTGCTTTCCGTTACTTTATACTGCGTAACGGTTTTAGGGGGGATAGCGAGCAAACCTTCGTCATCATTACCTCCCGAAGAGGAATCCATGCATGAGAGCTTTACCCGACGTCCCCTGGAATTAAGGCAACCTTCTTGCAGGTAACACATAAAAACCGTCTCATGCGTTTTTTGCGTTACTCAGGCTGAAGGGCTGGTCGAGCAGACGAGAGGCAAACCGGTTTTGGTTTTAAAAGCCGGCGTAAGGTTGGCGATCGCGCTTTGGGCAATTCTCGTCATCAAGCTCTGCGTGTGACTTTGGAGCAAGCAGCGGAGCGGGCTGCCTAGCTCGAACTCGCGTCTAAGATGGGCCGCCCGCAGCACATAGCTATATCCGGCTGTCTCAACCATTGCCAGACTGGGCGTGTTTTTTCGGCCCATCAGCATGGAAATGCCGAAGACGCCCTCGTTACCGATAACCGCTATCGCAGTCGATTCCATACCCCTGACGGCAGCAAACAGGGAAATGACGCTGGTGGTAGGGAAATATATGAGGTCCAATTCCCCCCCATGTTCATAAACTGTCCAGCCTTCAGGGAGCGACACGAGCTCAAGGCAGGATCTGAGCCGCTCATAATCCGCTTCCGGCAGGGCAGCTAAAAAAAGGTTTTGCTTCGCAGTATGTAAGTTCGACATTCCCTTCCTCGGTTTGATCTGGATTGAAGGTCAACTGTCAGGCTTTATCCACTTCAAGAGCCCTGACAATTCCCGGTAACGAATCTCGGATGCATCTCAACCGGCATCAAGAGAGTAACGGCCTTGGCCATCAGGAGGACACCAGCGACGCAGGAGACTACAGAGTACTGCCTCGCTTGAATGGCTGTATGTGCGCTGGCAGACAGACTGAGCAGTAGAGAACAAATATTCTACGGGGTAGAGCGGGTGGACGGAGTGGCGCCGCTGGAAGTAATCGATATTATTGATCAGTTATTTCCTGTCACAATGCCAACTTACTCCATTACTCGGTGCGTCAACAACAAATAGAAGAACGGGATCAAAGAATACCGATGATCTCATGACATCGAACAGTGCGGGCAGATTTATTTTTATTGGAGGACGTAATGGCGAGAATTGTTAAAGATAGCAAGGACAAGCTAATCAAGGATTTCCATTCGGTAATCTCGGATACCGAAGAATTAATGAAATCAGTGAGCAACGAAAGTGGTGGGACGGCCCAAGCTTTGCGCACCAAGATCGAAGAGAACTTGAAGCAGGCTAGGGAATATCTGGAAGATTTTGAGGATTCGGTAATCGACAGGTCGAGAACCGCAGCACGGGCAACCGATGAATACGTTCATGAAAATGCCTGGCAGACCATCGGATTAGCGATTGGCGTAGGCATCTTAATAGGATATCTGATTAGCGACCGGGACTGATCGATCACTTGAGTTTGAACGGTGCCGCGGGCCGCAGCAAAAGCAGTCCGCACTTACGGGAATGAGATATGCAGCACGTCGCACCTTGGCTGATTGGTTACACCGGCGGTCCCAATAACATCAAGAATGGAGGCATATCATGAACGTTCGGATGACCTTGGTCGCGGTTTCCGTGTGGCTACTTTCAGGCGCCAATACCTGGGCCGCGCCGTTTACCAGCCTATACGCGTTCGGAGACAGTTTGAGCGACGCGGGCGACAGCCCTTCGGCTGTGACGAGCCTGTACAAGATACTCGGAAATAATTGTGATCCCTTTCATTTTTGCCCCCCCTATGATGACGGACGGATATCCAACGGCCCGGTTGCTTCAGAACAACTGGCGGCAATTCTTTTTCCCGCAGGAGTCACGAGCACGAATTTCCGCAGCTATGCGGTGGCAGGGGCGGGTAGCGGGGGAGAGAACGGCGGCTTCAATCCCGGCGGCGTGATTGAACTCCCGGGCATGAAACAGGAACTGGAGATGTATACCCGCGACTCGTCGGGCAAAGCCGATCCGAATGCCTTGTATTTCATTTGGGGCGGGGCGAACGACTATTTGACGAGCGATTCTCCGGTTGCCGCAGCGCAAAACATCGGGGGATATGTGAGCGCGCTCGCTGCAGCAGGTGCTCAGCATTTTCTCGTGCCCAATCTGCCTGACCTGAGCCTTACTCCATTTATCGCAGGAGAGAGCGATGCGGTGCGGGCCGAGGCTCGGGCTTTTTCTATAGTTTTTAACAATGAGTTAGCCACTCAACTGAATACCATAAGCTCAAGCGTTCCCGAAGCAGATATTTTTCGCTTTGATACCTTCTCTTTTTTAAGCAGCGTTGTGGCAAATCCCGCCGCTTATGGATTTGTCAATCCGCAAGATGAGTGTTTATCGTCGCTATCCATTCCCTGCGGGAATCCTAATGCTCATCTTTACTGGGATGACTTCCATCCGACTACCCGAGCGCACGGCATTCTTGCTTCAGAGTTCGCTGCGGCCGTGCCTGAACCTGAAATTGCGGCGATGCTGATGATGGGGTTGGCTCTCATGGGTGTTGCAGCACACACGCGCCGCAGGTTTGAGCATGATTCCTTGGGGAGACGGGGAGCCGCCTGATGCTGGTAGCGTTCAAAACCGATGCGTACGCCGACATCATCATGTTTGGCGACGTGGCCCAGCAGCTGCTTAAGATGACGGGCCACAGTGGTACGGTGCCCAGCGCGATTCAGGCAGATGATGTGCCAGCGGCACTGGAACGCTTAAAGCGCTCGCTTGAGGTTGGAAAAATATCCGGCGCCGCGCAGTCCGGAGGCGATACCGCAGCCCAAGGTCGGGATAACGATAACGAGGTAAGCTTGGCTTACCGGGCCCTACCACTGATCGAGTTGCTTACCGCAGCGGCGAAGAAGCATCGTGATGTGATGTGGGATAAGCTGTAGGGTCCGTAAGCTCCCGGAGTAGGGGGGTCAGTAATCGCGACGTTATGTGAAGCAGCGAACGGATGAATTTCGCCCGAAGGGTACAATCACCGTGGGTGTCCAAATCGCCCCCCTCGTCGAAAGACGACACCCGCGGGTCCGGCAGCGACATGTATCGCGCCGGACTTCTTCACATATTCAGTACTATTCTGAACCAGAATGCACGTCCCGGTTCATTCAGACGTCCAAAATTAACGAATCCGGGCGGCACATCCCCTATCCGTCGGCTTAGGTGTTCGTAATAGGTCAGATCGAAAATATTGTCTATACCCAGACTCAACTGGGTCTGCTTGACCGGCTTCCATGTCATGGACATGTTGGCGGTGGCAAAGCCGGGTGTGGGATCAGGGTTGTCAATACCCAGGGAGTTGCCATAGCCGGGATCGATGCGTGTCTGTGCGGCTACCGCGCGTCCTGCAAAAGTCGCGGCAAAGGTTCCTTGCTCGTATATTACACCGAACCGGCCGTCCAGCGGTGGCGTTTGGGCAAGCGGTACCGAACCGCTCCCATGTCCAGTCAGATTCTGGGCTCTAATCCACGCCATGCTGCCGAACAATCTCCAGAAAGGCGTGAGCTGCTTGGTGAAATCGAGTTCAACGCCGACACGATGTACGTCTACGTTCTCCGAACGAATCCCCTGATAGATCAGTATGTAGTCGTCGATGCGGCTAAAAAACGAGGTAATGGATCCTTGCCACGTCTGCCGGGTCACCGTCAAACCGATATTCGCTTCCCGGTTCTTTTCCTTTTTCAGATCGAACCCGGCGAAGCTCGCACGTTCGATGTTACTGGCCGGGCGCTCGCCATTAGCAAAGGCTACAAATGCCATCCCTGCGGGAAAAACCTCTTTTTCCAGGCGCACAAAAGCGCTATTGGCGATATCGTCGCGCGAGCCATTGGAAGTCGGGAAGATGGTGCTGCCGAGGAAGTCGCGGAGTTCTCCGGCACGGGTATGAAAATAATCGCGGCGATATCCAAATTTAAGGGTCGTTTCGGGGTCATACAGATGTGTTACCTCTGAGAATACTGAATTATTGACGGTATGGAGGTCATAAAAGCGGGAGAAGACATTATTGGTTGTGCAGGGAGGGATCTGACCATAATTGCAGAAGGTTCCCGCTGTGCTATTGTTGCCTACAAATTTTTCGTCCCTATGCTCATAGCCGATGACCGCCTCTGTCGTATCTGTCAAATCGAATGTCGCGGCGACTCGGGCTGATCGCCCCCGGTAGATTTGCATCAACGACCTGCGACTGGTATTTGTAATTAATGGCCCGGGCGGGTCGGGATTCAGAATTTGGACCGTGACGGGCCTGAGGGTAAAATTGTCCATGTGGTGGTCGAGGTTCCGGTCGTAAAACTGTGCCTCCAGCTTCCGGAACTTGCTTGTGATATCTTTTATCACGAAGCGGGACCCCAGTATTTCCCGCTTGAACTGAATCCCATCTCCCATTAGCGAAAAGGCCGGGAAAGCGACTTGCGCGTCACCCTGCTCCGCGCTGAATTCAGCACTGATATTTTTGGTTGGCGTAAACGTAGCGATTACCCGTCCTGAGTCCCGTTTGAAAAAAGAGAAGAATTCCTGGCCTGAACCGTCCTTATAGTTATCGCCCCGCGTAAAGTTCACGACTCCCCGTAACTGAGCCAGGGGGCTTCCTACCGTTGCATCGGCTGTCAAATCGCGACGCCCGAAACTTCCCAGGCCGCCAACCAGCCGGGCTTGCGCGCCGGGTTTCTCGAACTTTTTCGGGGTTTCGTTAAAAATCACGAGACCACCCATACTGGAGCCGTAGAGTACGCTGTTTGGCCCCTTTACCACAGTCACGTGATCGTGGGCATCCGGCTGGATATAGGATGTGGCGGGATCGGTTCCGTGATTAGCCCCGGATACTTCCAGGCTATCGTTCATAACGATGCCAAGGCGGGGTCCACCTAGTCCACGCAGATAAATGGTTCCGGCGGTACCGCCAATTTTGGCCGCCGAGAATTCGGGTTTCTGGCGGAGATACTCAGCCGCATCGCTCGAGGGACGGGGGTTCCACTTGAGCGATTCGCTTTCCACCAGCGGTTCCTTTACCCGAGTGGCAGATACATTTACCTCACGCAGAGTTTCTTGCCCGGCAGCCGAACCGCTTAATAGGGCGAGCGCTATGCAAGAATGTATAAGTGGATGTCGAGAGGTGGGAGCGCACAAGGGACGTGTGGACGGAAAATCGCGAACCTGCATATCAGGTGGTTTGAGGCGGCTGCCTTGATGAATGACGCGAGAGAGCCCCCCTTACCGCCGGGAGGGGCTCTCGTGCCGGAGGGAAGAGCTTACGCCGATAAGTTCTTGCGAGCGCGGCGCTTAGCCATTGCGCCGATGAGGCCCAGACCGGCAAGCAGCATTGCATAGGTTTCCGGTTCGGGAACAGCGGTCACAGACAGGGCTATTGTATCGCGATAGGGATCACCCATACTGGCCATGGGCGTTTCATGCCACATGGACGTATTCAGGTTGACGTAGATATTGTTCGCATCGAAAGTCACCTGCGATGGCGTAAATCCCTCTATCAGGTTGCCATATGTTGAGGGCGTGTAAGCGGTATTCGTGACCGAGGCGCCGAGAAAGTCTGGCAGCTGGTTGGCGGTGTCGGAAATCTTGAATCCTAGAAACGCAGGAGTGCCCGCATTCATGAAATCGTCACCCTTGTTCCAGGTGAGCGTGACCTTATCGCCCATGGTGTCGATTTTCCAGCCCGAAAGGTTCGCTACCTCTACACCCGTGGCGCTGCCGGTGGCGTCGGCGTGGGAAAGCGAATAAAAGCTGTCGGGACCGCCGCTTGAAACGCCATAATCGATCGCAAAATTCTTGCCGTCAAAAACGTTAACCTGCGCATGAGCCGAAGGTACTGTTGCGAACGTCAGGCTCAATGCCAAGGAACCGAGCGCAGCAAGTCCGAGCGTTCTATCGTATCTAGTCATGGTAACTCTCTCCTTGAAATAAATTCCCGATCTTCGATCATCGGGAAGAAAACAAAATGCCCTATCGTCTAAGCGTTAAATTGCGGTTGTCAATTTGCGCCGCCGGATGACAGCGCCCATCAGGCCTAGGCCCGCTATCAGCATAGCATAGGTCTCCGGCTCCGGTACGACGCCCGCCACCAGGGTTGCAGTGACCCCGTACTTGCTCAGGAGATTGGGGTTCGAGAGTTCCTGAGCGGAATAATCAGAACCACCCATGAATACCGAATAGTCCCCGGCTGCAAGGTTAGTGAAAGTGTGGGAAACCTTGCCGTCGGCGACGCCATCTGAACCGGAGCCTGTGCCGTCATAGGCGTGACCGATATACTTGAAAAAGCTCAGCGCGGCCGGTACGCCGTTGACGGCGTCGGGCTCATTTCCGATCTTCCAGTCGTTAAGCGCCCTGAATGCACCTTCGGTATTAGCGGGGCGGTGTGCCTTCGAGATATCGGAAGAGTCGTAATCGGCTCCCATCGGAGCCAAATGCGCAAGCCCTTGATAAAGAGAAAACCCGGGCATCAGCCCCAGTATGGACGTGGAAACGTTTCCGCTGTGGTCCGTCACTTGAGATGTTGCTTGATGAAACGTGAGTGTTACATTAGTCGGGTTTAGCAGCGTAAATCGGTAGGCCAGTGTTTTGTGAGCGTCACCATAGTCGGCGTCCGTGCCGTCTATCCAGCCGTAATTGCCGGTAACCCCTTGCCCGGATAAGGTAGATGTTGCAGACGCATCGCTGAATGTTCCGAAGTTGCGCCCGCTATAGCCCACGTGGGCCATCACGGGCAATGAAGTCATACCAGCGAGAAGCAATGCATATCTTAAAGTTTTTTTCATGCTGTTCGTTAAACTCCCGTCGATTGGAATTAAATAGGAAATAACACCGTCGCATAGATGATATTGAGCGACTCGTAAGGCCGACGGAGAGTATTCATGAATCATGGTAATTGATCAATGCGGCATATTGCCGCATGCGACAATTTGTCGCATGTGACAGATTGTCGCAGTTTCACACGATAAAAAATGACACATAAGTAACATGGCAGAAGTGTCAGGGTTGAGCGAAAGGTAACAAGAGGGCACATGGCCGGGCAACATGCGCGCCCTGTGATCTGGCGACAGCTGGATTGTTAGATTTCGAGATGGACTTAGACGGAATATGTTCTGATGGTTGGTGCCGGATCAGCTGCGACATGTGACACAAGTGACACAAAGTGACTTGTGCCGGTTTTCTGAAGGGCACGGCTTGCGGATTGGAGCCGGCAAGTGGTTACTGGGCTATTACTGTGCAGTTCCGGTTTTGGTTGGGGACCAGGTTAATCCTGAGTTTTTGTAGCCTCCACCAGCTGATTGATGGCAATGATCAGCTCATGCGAATCAACCGGCTTGCATAGGTGTTTTTGATATCCGGCACTTATGGCCTTTGCCATATCATCAGCGCGCGCGAATGCAGTAAGGGCGACGGCGGGAGTGCTGCCCCCATTCTCCGGGGATAGCTTTCTTACCTCGCTGATGAACTCATAACCATCCTGGTCGGGCATGCTGACGTCGCTTATTATCACGTCCGGTTTTTCCCTCTTCAGAAGCTCCAGTCCTTCCCTCGCCGTGGCCGCCGTAATCACCCTGGCCTTGCAGTAGGTCAGTATCCTGCCGATCAGTTCCCGTGCGTCCGCCTCGTCGTCGATCACAAGAACTTTTTTGCCTGATAACTCGGTTTTTTTGTCACTGCCCAATTCTTTCAACCGAGGTATAGGGTCGTTTCTTGCATCGTCGCTAATAACGAGCGGAAGATTGACGATAAAGGAAGATCCCTTGCCGACGCCTGAACTTTCCGCTCGAACTGTTCCACCGTGCAGTTCCACCAGCTGCTTGACAATGGCGAGCCCCAGGCCAAGCCCGCCATACTGTCGAGTAAGCGAGGCGTCTCCCTGTCTGAAGCGATCGAAGACATAAGGTATGAATTCCGGCGAGATGCCCAGGCCCGAGTCGTTAATCCTGATTTCCAGCATGGGGCCCGACCAACCCACGAGGACGGTGATTTTTCCCCCTTTGGGAGTAAATTTTATCGAGTTTGAAAGCAGGTTCCAGAACACCTGCTGGAGCCTGTTCGGGTCACCTGTTATCGTTCCGACGTGTGGAGCGATGGTCTTTTGCAGGCTTACACCTTTTGCCTGCGCCGTCGGCCTGACCGACTCCACTGCCGTATCCACCAGGCTGGCAACATCAAGTTGCTGCATATCAAGCCTGACTTTTCCAGAAATAATGCTGCTCATCTCCAATAGATCTTCGATGAGCTTGTTCTGAGAACGGGCATTGCGCTCGATGGTTTCGAGCCCGCGGCGGACGTCGTCCTCTTTCATGCTCCCGCTCAGGATGAGTTGCGACCAACCCAGAATCGCATTCAGCGGGGTACGCAATTCATGTGAGAGGGTGGCCAGAAACTCGTCCTTAAGCTGACTGGCGCGCTCAGCCTCGTTTTTGGCAATACGTTCTTTCTCAAGAAGTTGCTGTTTCTCCGCGTCCGCCAAAGCTAATGCTTCGCTCAGCTTCTCCAGTTCATTACTTGTTGCTTTGCCATAGCGACTCGGGAGAATCCCCCGGGTGACGCCTGCTACTTGACTGCCAAGTTCAGCCAGAGGCTGCAGGATGCCCAGTCGGGTGTAGAATATGATGCCCATGGTCGCAAGCAGCGCGATAAAGATGAGGATCATCTCGGTCATGATCTGTTGCTCAAGCCGCGCCAGCCCTGAATCGGCCTGAGTCTGCATTCGTCCGCTAAATAAATCCATAAACTGTTGCACGGGTTCGATAACCCCTGCCTTCTCGGCAAGGTACTCGCTGCCAAACATTATCTCGATTGCAAGGTCCCGGTCGGGTTTTCCCCGCACGGTAAAATTGCCCGCACTGTCTTCATACAACCCTTCGAACGCTGCAAAGGCGCGCTTTTCCAGGTTTACCAATTCATCTGACCTCCGCAGGGCTTCCTCCAGCAAAGCAAATTCCTCATCTTTCAGCCGCGCGCGACGAAACAGCTCCAGCAGGGAGACAGCCGGCCCGTGCTGGACGGCATTCAGTTTCCCGGCCGCCATCAGATGCCAGTACGCGGGAGAGTAATTCAGCGGTCGCGGTCGTATGCCAGCGCGAATTTCAAGTATTTCCATGAAATAACGCTTATAGATGCGATCGCCTGTCGTGACGTAGGTTCGCGCCATGCGGGTCAGATCATTCGAGCTATGCAGCATCTCTTCAGCCACCAGCAGCGCTTCGAAACGATGGCGCGCGCTTTGATAGATATCTTCGCGGATGCTCAAGGAGTGAAATACAAGCATGCCGATACTGGTCAACAGCAATATGAGGGCAATAGTGGAAAAATTAGTGACCTTTTTTATGTTCACAGCGCGCTTCCTCGATTTGCTATTCCATTAACAGGTGGCTATTAAATTTTATACGCCGCCCCTGCGTAAGCGCCATGTATTTCTAACTGCCGAGCTGGGTTGCGGGCGAACGTGATTTCTTCATTTTTACGCAATACCGATGAAATAATCGAGTGTTAAATTGTGCTCCTGTCTTTGTCAGAGTTGGAGGACATACACATGCATTCATATCGCTTACGTCTTGCTGTTGCAGTTATCGTTATGCTGCTCAGTCTGGGTGGCGCTGTTGCTGCGTTGCACAGTCTCTCCGAAGGCAGCAATTCGGACCCTACGTCCAAAATGTTTCAAGACTTGAATGACGCGTTCGAACGACACTGGCGGGCACGCACGGGTGTCGACGTTACCGTCAAGCAAGCTAAAATGACATCCGGTGTGCCCGTGCGGGTGTCCGTCGATGGGCTAAAAGTGGTTGCGCTCGCTGTGTCGTACGATGCTGAGGCACTTCAGGCAAGCACTAGGTTCACATTACCTCACTGGCAGAATCTCCTTCCACACAATACCCCCTTTACGTCTACTATCGTGTTCCTGGTGCGTAAAGGGAATCCCAAGAATTTGCGGGACTGGAGTGATCTCACGCTTCCCGGCGTCGAGGTGGTTACGGCGAATCCGAAGATGTCGGATGGTGCTCGCTGGAGTTATATGGCTGCATGGGGTTATGCCCTCAAGCGGTCCGGTGGCAGCCAAAGCCACGCATATGAATTCGTCAGGAAACTGCTTGCTAATGCCAACGTGCTCAATTCCGACACCCATGAGTCGCTTTCGTCCTTCGTCACACGTGATGCGGGCGATGTACTACTGGCATGGGAATATGAGGCTCATCAAGTAGTTCATGCAAAGGGCGGAGATAAATTCGAGGTGGTTGTTCCCTCGATGTCGATTCTGGCCGAACCGACGATTAGCGTGGTGAACGGCATGCTTGAAAAGCCCGGGACGCGGGAGGTGGCCAAGGCATATATAGACTACCTCTACAGCACCAAGGCTCAAGACATCGCGGGAAGACATTATTACCGTCCCCGTGATGAAAAAATGGCTGCCAAGTACGCGGGGCAATTTCCGCCGATAGAGTTGTACACGATTGATGAAATCTCCGGGGGCTGGAAGGCAGCGCAAGCCACCCATTTTGATGATGGCGGCATTGTCGATCAGATACAGGTAAATCGAATCTCGAATCTCTAATAATCGTTTGTAATACTCGCGGCGCAGATCGGGCTAAAGTTTCGGGCCCGTTCCGCGCCGTTGTCATTTGAGGACGGCCGATTTGCGAACGGCATCGTCCAATCCAGCCCATTCCCATTTATGTGCGCCAGCGCACTGAGCCATTGCGCAAGAAGAGGGATTATTGTAACCGTAGGCAGTCGATGTGGAGCAGAGCATGAATACGCCTTTAGCTGCGTGCCATTGGCAACTCCATTGGCAACTCTTATTCAATCTACTCTGGAGAAAAAAAGCATGAATATTCAAAATAAATCACTCGTTGTGGCCATAACGCTCGCCAGTGCGCTGTCTCTCGCGGCTTGCGGTAAATCCGAGGAAAAGGCGCGGGCACCGGGGGAGGCCCCTCAGGCCGGAGCCCCTGAGGCCAAAACCACGGTAGGGACGACAATCGACGATAGCGCTATCACGACAAAAGTGAAGTCCGCGCTGCTTGCCGACGCGGAAGTCAAAGGTCTGGATATAAAGGTCGAGACGAATAAAGGTGAGGTTCAACTAAGCGGTTTTGTTGACACTCAGGCTCAAATTGACCGCGCCGTTTCCGTAGCTAAGGGAGTAGAGGGCGTCAAGAACGTGGATAACAAAATGAGTCTAAAAACCCCGACCACGGTAGGCGAGAAAATAGATGACGGAATCATTACGACCAAGGTAAAAGGTGCACTAGTTGCCGAGTCGAATGTCGATAGCGGCGATATTGCGGTTGTCACTCGCGATGGCGTAGTCCAACTCAGCGGCTTCGTAAAGGATCAGGCGCAGATTGACCGCGCAGTACAGGTCGCACGAAGCGCCGAAGGGGTCAAGGATGTCATGAATGAACTGAGCGTGAAGAAATAATACAAATAGTTCCGTTACTTACTTGTTCAATCTATAAGGAGTATGCAAATGAACTGGGATCAGATAGAAGGAAACTGGAAGCAATTCAAGGGAAAAGTGAAAGAGCAGTGGGGCAAGCTTACCGACGATCATCTTGACACCATTGCAGGCCGGCGGGATCAGCTTGCGGGCCAGATCCAGGAGCAATACGGCATTACTAAAGAAGAAGCGGAGGAGCAGATCAGCAACTGGGAGAGAAACCAGAGAGGATGATGTATATCCTTTTACCTAGGTAAGCGGGGCTAAGCCGCGCAATGCGGCCCCCTTCCGACCCAGGCAGAACCGGGGATAAGAATGCGAGGCAGCGCGCCTCGAAACCCTCCACTCAGAAGACGTATCAGCCAGGAGAGAGAACGACCAGCAAAAGCAGCTCATGGTGTCCAGTATAACGCTACCCGTGATGGAGCATTTGCGGGAAATGTGTATGTTCAGACCTGCCATAGAGAGAGGAATATCATGCTTTATACAATTGCTGTTATCTTAATCGTCTTATGGCTATTGGGGCTGGTAAGTTCCTACACCATAGGTGGCTTCATACATGTGCTTTTGGTCATTGCCATCGTGATGGTCCTGCTTCGAATCATTAGCGGGCGTAGGCCGCTATAGCCTGCGGGGGAATCAGTCAGGCGCGAACCCCCGGTAGCGAATAAAGATTCCACGATGCTAGCCCCCAGGCGTAATAGATTCCTTGCGGGCTAGCATCGAATTCATTTCAAGACAGCATCATTTTCATCTCGCCGGTCCGGCGTTCTGTGATTTTCCCGCAATCTCTCACACGACATACAGAATTCGTTTGCAGCTTGTCCAATCCGGATATTTTATTTACAAGGAGATTAGCATGCAAAAAATCAGCGAAGTAATGAGTTCGGATGTGCAGACAATCAGCCCCGACGCTACGATTGAAGAAGCGGCACAGGAGATGCGAGATGGCGATTTCGGACTGGTGCCGGTGGCGGAAGATGAAGAGTTGCTGGGAGTAATAACCGATCGCGACATAGCAATCAGGGCGGTGGCAGAAGGTAGGGATCCAAGCACCCTGGTCCGGGAAATCATGTCAGAAGAGGTAGTATGGGCGAGCGAGGACGATTCCGTAGAAGATGCGGCCAGGATCATGAGCGATCATCAAATCCGTCGATTGCCTGTTGTAGATGCGGAGCAGCGTCTGGTAGGAATTGTATCGCTAGGCGATTTTGCAGTGGACAGTGCGGATATTCAGCTCGTCGTCGAGGCGCTCTCTGACATTTCAAGACCATCCTGAGCAAGTGCTCATGAAAAGCATCCCGGGTTGGGATGCCTTTTTATCCTTATCTCCTGATGCTTTCACTCCCACTCGATGGTAGCGGGGGGTTTTCCGGAAATGTCATACACTACGCGGTTGATACCGCGCACCTCATTGACGATGCGGTTGGAGATTTTTGCCAGCAGGGTGAAGGGAAGTTCGGCCCAATGAGCTGTCATGAAATCCTCAGTTTGAACCGCCCTCAATGCTACGACGTATTCGTATGTACGTCCATCACCCATCACGCCGACGGATTTCACTGGTAGAAAGACGGTAAAAGCCTGCGACGTTTTTTCGTACCAGCCCGAGATACGCAACTCCTCAATAAAGATCGCGTCGGCCCGGCGCAGCAGTTCAGCGTATTCGTACTTCACCTCGCCGAGAATTCGGACGCCTAGACCGGGGCCGGGGAAAGGGTGCCGGAAAACCATGTCGTGCGGCAAACCTAATGCCAGCCCGAGTTCGCGCACTTCGTCCTTGAACAATTCACGCAAGGGCTCCAGGAGCTTCAGATGCAACGTATCCGGCAGGCCGCCGACGTTGTGGTGCGATTTGATGGTATGCGCTTTTTTTGTTTTACCGCAAGCCGACTCTATTACATCGGGGTAGATAGTTCCCTGCGCCAGCCAGCGCGCTCTTGAGATTTTGGCGGCCTCGCGCTGAAATACCTCGACAAATTCCCGTCCGATGATTCGGCGCTTTGTTTCGGGGTCGGTGACACCTTGCAAGTGTTTGAGGAACTCTGCACTTGCATCGATGTGAAGGATTTTCACACCCAGATTACGGCTGAAGGTTTCCATCACCTGTTTTGCCTCATTCAGCCGCAGAAGGCCGTTGTCCACAAATACACAGGTGAGCTGCTGGCCGATGGCACGATGAATAAGCGCCGCGGCTACGGACGAATCGACGCCGCCTGACAGCCCAAGAATGACTTCGTCCGTGCCTACTTCAGAACGGATTCTCCCGACCGCTTCTTCCAGGTAATCGGGCATGTTCCAATCATAACCGGCGCTACAGATCTCGTGCACGAAGCGCTCGATAATCGCCTTGCCTTGCAGCGTGTGGGTAACTTCGGGGTGAAATTGCATGCCGTAGAATTTACGCTCCTTATCCACAATGGCAGCGAACGGCGTAGAGGCATTGCTTGCCATGACTTCGAAGCCGGCGGGCAGGGCCGTTACATTATCGCCATGGCTCATCCATACATCGAGGACCTGGTTTCTTTCCGTATCGATACGGTCGCGAATATCCCGCAACAAATCTACTTCACCTCGTGCCCATACTTCGGCATAGCCGAACTCCCGCACGGTTGCGTTCTCCACTGCGCCGCCCAACTGGGCGGCCATGGTCTGCATTCCGTAGCAAATGCCCAATACGGGGACCCCGAGCTCGAATACATTTTGTGGAGCCCGCGGCGTTTCATCCTCTGCTACGGACGCTGGCCCGCCGGAAAGAATGATGCCTTTGGGCGCGAACTCTTTGACGAACTGGGGGCTAATATCATACGGATGAATCTCGCAGTACACATAGGTTTCCCGCACGCGGCGGGCTATTAATTGGGTGTACTGGGAGCCGAAGTCGAGGATGAGTATTTTTTGGTGCATGTTTCAGATACCAGGAATTATTATTGCGTGGCAGCGGCAAGCGCGAGCGTGGGTTGAGACCCCGCTGTTCTGCCAGCAACGAGAACAATCCGCAGCTTGGATAGGACGGACAGGGGCGGATCCAGGAGAGCCTTATCATCGCCATGAGCTCCAGCGATGCGTCTATTCCACGTGATAATTGGGCGCTTCCTTGGTTATCTGCACGTTATGCACATGGGATTCGCGAATTCCCGCGGATGTGATTTCGATAAACTCCGCTTTGGCGTGCATCTCTTCGATCGTTGCGCAGCCGAGATAACCCATGCCTGAGCGCACGCCGCCAATGAGCTGATGGATGACCGCGATTGCACTGCCCTTGAACGGAACGCGGCCCTCTACACCTTCCGGTACCAGCTTCTTTGCATCCTGCTCCGCCTGCTGGAAGTAACGGTCGCTCGAACCTTGCTGCATCGCTGAAAGGGAACCCATGCCGCGATAGATCTTATAGGAACGGCCCTGGAAAAGCTCGATTTCACCGGGCGACTCCTCTGTTCCAGCAAACAACCCACCCAACATCACCGAACTGGCCCCAGCAGCGATCGCCTTGGCAATATCCCCGGAATAGCGGATGCCCCCGTCGGCGATCAAAGGTACTCCCGTATTCTCCAGCGCATCGGATACATTTTTAATAGCCGTAATTTGAGGGACCCCAACTCCTGCAACAATTCGTGTCGTGCAGATGGAGCCGGGGCCTATCCCGACCTTTACCGCGTCCGCGCCCTGGTCTGCCATAGCCTTGGCCGCTGCGGCGGTGGCTATATTTCCTCCAATCACCTGGATACCGGGGAACCGTTTCTTCACCCAGTTGATACTGTCCAGCACGCTCTGCGAGTGGCCATGCGCGGTATCCACCACAATTACGTCCACCCCCGCTTCGGCTAAGGCCTCAGCCCGTTCGTGGCTACCTTCACCGACGCCCATCGCTGCGCCCACCCGCAATCGCCCCAGATCGTCCTTGCACGCGCTGGGGTGTTCAGATGTTTTGATAATATCCTTTACCGTAATCAGGCCTCGCAACTCGAAGTCGCTATTCACCACCAGTACACGCTCCAGGCGATGTTTGTGCAATAGTCCCATCGCTTCCTCGCGTGTAGCACCTTCATTGACGGTAACCAAACGGTCTTTCAGCGTCATGATATTCTTGATCGGCTGATCCAGATTGGTTTCGAAACGAAGGTCCCGATTGGTGACGATGCCGACGACTTTTGCGCCTTCGACCACCGGCAGGCCGGATATTTTGTACTTGCGGATGAGGCTGAGGACATCCCGCACCGTCATGTCGGGAGGAATAGTGATGGGGTCTTTAACCACACCGCTTTCGAAACGCTTAACGTTGGCTACATGGGCGGCTTGGGCTTCCACCGGCATGTTTTTGTGAATAATGCCGATGCCGCCTTCTTGTGCAAGCGCAATGGCGAGGCGGGCTTCGGTGACCGTATCCATGGCCGCCGACACCAGCGGAATGTTGAGAGAGATGCTGCGGGTGAGTCGCGTGGACAAACTAACATTGCGCGGCAGTACCACGGAGTGGGCGGGAAGCAGCAACACGTCGTCAAAGGTTAAAGCTTTCTCAACCATTCGCATGATATCGATCCTTAACAAAGCCGCATTATAGCCAAACGCGGGACTTACGGGGAGTCTGTGAACAAGGCCACCACCGAGCGCTTTGCTGGCAAAAGCAGATGATCATAAGGCGCTCTTCGTCTTGCCCAGGTCTTAGCCTGTGTACATGGGACCACGGAGCGCACAGATGTTACCGCTGGATCTTGCGTCGCTAGCGACGTACTTTGCGCGCATCGTCGGGTGCTCATGCTCTGGGAAAGGGATCAGCTATGGGTCAGACCATCACGTCTTCGCCTTTTGCCTATCCCATCTCGCGACTCGCGAGATCAGCGCTTTTGCGTATTCCGGAATTTTTCCGCCCGTCGCCGCCGACTCTCCTTAGGATCGTTAATCAAGGGCCGATATATTTCGACGCGGTCGAGATCCCGCAAGACTGTATCCCGATTGACGACCTTGCCAAATATCCCCAGTTTGTTGACTGAATGGTCGATCTCGGGAAACAGGCTCCTTATTCCGGAAAGCTCTACGGCTTGCTCCGCCGTGGTTTGAGGGCCAACCCGTAAGCGCTTGAGCACCTGGCGCTGCGGTAACGCATAGACCACCTCGATGTCGATTCCTTGCTCATGAGTTTCCATAAACTTCTTCGGCGCGTTGAATGAAGGCTTCCACGAAGCTGTTGGCGATCATGAAAAATACTGGCCCTACCAGCTTTTCCAGAAAAATGTGCGCAAAGGTGTAATGCAGCCGAAACTCTATTTTGCATGCGTTTTCGGCTAACGGTATGAAGCGCCAGTGGCCATCCAGATTTTGAAAGGGTCCATTGAGCAGCGTCATTTCGATCAGTTCCGGCTTTTTTCGAACGTTTTCGGTGGTAAAGCTGTGCTTGATATGGTGATAGTCGATCACGATTGTGGCATGCGTCACAATCTCGTTCTGCGCAACGACTGATGAGCCGCCGCACCATGGCAAAAACTTGGGATAGTCTTCGACTTTGTCCACCAGCGCAAACATCCGGCTCGCGGAATATCCGATCAGAACCGATTTTTCGATGTCAGCCATAAGATTAACTGCCCCGACCGGACGAGGCAGTAATGAAAGTTGTTAAAATACACGAAACCCGCATGGAACTCACCCTTTTTCTCCCCTTGAGACCTCCCTGGACAAGTTGCGCGGGCGCGGCGACTTGCGGGACGGAATGCGCGAAATGCCATAATGGGAATGGCTGATGCTGCGTCAGCCTTGCGGACCCAGACCCGAAACGTCGCTCCGATGCGGTTATGGTAAAATGTCACGCTTGCTGAGTCGCGCTGCCCTGGCATCATAGACTTGGTTACGAACGGCACCGCGGGGCCCCCCTTGTATTTCAATCCCTATTTTAGCAGTAAAGTGTTATGCGAGGACCTGTTCGGGAGTGCCTTAAATGAGTATTGTTCAGAACAAGAAGGCCTTTCACGACTACTTCATCGAGGAGAAATACGAGGCGGGCGTGACGCTCGAAGGCTGGGAAGTGAAGGCGATTCGCGCCGGTAGAGTGCAGTTAAAGGAAGCTTACGTCATCATTCGTAAAAGTGAGTTGTTTCTGATCGGCTGCCATATCAGCCCTTTATTGACCGCTTCTTCGCATATCGTGCCGGACCCGGTTCGCACGCGCAAATTGCTGTTGCATGCGGAGGAAATAAAGTGTCTGATCGGTAAGGTGGAACGCGCGGGATACACGCTGGTTCCCCTGGATATGCATTATAAGGCCGGCAAAATCAAGCTTGAAATCGGCTTGGCCAAAGGTAAGAAGCAGCACGACAAGCGCGAGTCGGAGAAACAGAAAGAATGGGCGCGCGATAAGCAACGTTTAATGAGAGGAAAATAACAGGTCGGCGACCTGCGAGAAATCATGCTGTTTTTTGGTTCAGGTAATTCGTTAACCCAACCCCATCATGCATAAATCCATTGCCGCCTGGTTATTAGGCTGCTGTGCCCTGGTGTTTGCCATGGTGGTTGTCGGCGGCGTTACCCGGTTGACCGATTCCGGGCTCTCTATCGTCGAATGGCAACCACTGGTCGGCACCATTCCTCCGCTTGGCCAGAACGATTGGGAAGAGCTTTTTGAAAAGTATCACCAGACGCCACAGTATCAAAAAGTAAATGTTGGCATGAGTCTGGACGAATTCAAAGGTATCTTCTGGTGGGAGTATTTCCATCGCCTGTTGGGGCGTGTTATCGGATTAGCATTTTTTGTCCCTTTCCTTTACTTTATTATCAGAAAGGCAATCGATGGGCCTCTTGGTCTTAAGCTTGCCGGAATCTTTTTGCTGGGCGGTCTGCAGGGTGCGATGGGATGGTATATGGTCAAGAGCGGTCTGGTGGACAATCCCCACGTGAGTCAGTATCGGCTTACCGCCCATTTGGGACTCGCTTTCGTGATCTATGCCGCCATGTTCTGGGTCGCGCTGGGGTTGTTGCAGCCCGCCGGTGCAACCGGCGCGGCGCTTTCAAACAGCAGGTTGAGAGGTTTGCGCCAGTTTTCCATCGCGCTGACCGTGCTCATATTCGTCATGGTCCTGTCAGGAGGATTCGTTGCCGGCATTCGGGCCGGGCTGGCCTACAATACTTTTCCGCTAATGAACGGTCATTTTGTTCCGCCGGAAATCTTCATGCTGGAGCCGTGGTATCGGAATTTCTTCGATAACATGGCGACGGTTCAATTTGACCACCGTATGATCGCTTGGATACTCGCTATTCTGATTCCGATTTTCTGGCTCAAATCCAGAAGCGTACCGCTTTCCGGATCGGCACGCCTTGCATGCACCCTGTTACTGGTCATGCTGGCAGTGCAGATAAGTCTGGGCATTTCCACCCTGTTGCTGGTGGTGCCGCTACCGCTGGCGGCGGCGCACCAGGCTGGTGCGCTGCTGCTGTTCACCGCAGCGCTCTGGGTTAATCACCAGTTGCGCGCTCAATAATCCGCAGGTTAAATCCTGAGGCTGCTTGGGTGCCGGATCGCAGCGTCGCACACCATTGTTGCCCCGCGCAGGATCCGTTCAGCCAGGGGCTACGCACGAATGACTTGAGGACGGGTTTGCTACAAGCCGGGAAACTGCGATCCTGATAGGGTTGAGATACGGGTTGGGCTACGCTAACCAGGGCGGTCCAACCATGCGTCGAGATTCTTCAGGAGAGGAGGTGCCCGATCAGGGGGACGTCTGAACAAGTCCTCCATGAGAGCTTGTTCAGAGATTCTTGCGGTATCTAGGGCAGTTGTTGATCAATGACGACGTCGATATTCTTGTCGCCGACCCTGGTTGGTTGGCTGAGCCCCTGCAGGTCACCGCTTTGAGGCATCGGGGAGCCCGATTTCGAGATTCTGGCGCCTACCACCACTTCATCGGGAAAAGTCGACAGCTGCACGCCGGACCTCGCCATTGAGTCATTCAGCGTAAAGCTTGCAGGCAAATCCTTGACTTGCAGACGCAGCGTTGCCAATGGCGCCCGCGGACCAGCCTTGGCGCGCGCAAAAATATAAACGCTGTCGTTGGCAGAGGTTTTTGTGGCCATGGCGGGGCTCAACGCGACCTTGCCGGAAAGTGTGCCTGATGTGGCCGTCGCCGCCCCCGCACCGGCGGCTCCCGCCGGCTTGTTCTCTGCGGGAGGAGGAGTCTGACTACCGGGCTGTTCCATTGCTCTTGCAATCATGCCGCCTTTGCCGCCTGAGGCAAGCGATTTCGCCTCATCGATACTGGCCTTGACCGATTGCGTCAATTCGGCTTCGGAGGGCGGAATAAGCGCGAGCAGTTTTTCCCAGGACGCGGCAGCCTCCTTGTATTTTTTCTGCTCAAATTCAGCCGTACCCGCAAGCGCAAGCGCCTTCGGATTTCTTGCATCCAGGCGCAGGGCTTTCTTGATCAGCTCATAGGGCTCTCCCACAAGGCTGCCGTCGTGCGTCATCGCTACAATATCGGCATAGTCGGTGAGTACTTCAGGGTTGTCCGGCGACAAGGCCAGCACTTTTTCATACGCCTCTTTTGCCTCGTTGAAACGCTGCATCATGGCATAGGTGCGTCCCAGCATGAGCCAGCCTTCGATATCATCAGGCTGATCCCTGAGCCGGGCGATAAGGTTTTCAAGTACGGACGAAAAATCAGGATGACCGCCTTCTGCTGATCCTGCTGACGACATGGCGGGATGTTCCGTCGCCTGGGGTTGCGGCAACAATGCTTTGGTATTGCCAAGCCAAAGATAGAGTGAAACGGCCAGTAATGGCACGGCCAGGGTCGTCAGCGTTATGGTGGCAACATTTCGATTACCGCTCATAAGCGTGGCTGCCATGGTTTCTCCCTGAGGAATATCCTCCAGCATCCGTTGCTGCAACTCCCGTTTGCTTTGCTCGTATTGCTCCAGTGTGAGGATGTCACTGCGCAAATCGCTATCTAGTTCAGCCAGCTGATCGCGATAGACATCTATATTGGTCGCGTCGCGAGCCACGCCGCCGTCGCGATTCCTTTTGCTCCACAATGTAGGGAGGACGAACATTAAAGCGCCGACGATAAATACGCCGGCAACTACCCAGAATGATGTCATGCGTTGTTACCCTTGCGTTCCTTCAGCAGGTCTTCAGTGTGTTTGAGTTCCTGGTCGGATAGCTGTGGTTCCTGGATCTGCTTGCGGCGCTGCTTGAGATAAACGAGCAGTGCGATGGCGCCGCCCAGAAGAAAAATGAAAGGTCCAAACCATAGGAGTAAGGTTGTGGATTTAACCGGCGGACGATAAAGCACGAAATCTCCATACCGCGCGACGAGAAAATCAACAATCTCCTTGTCCGATTTCTTGGCCTGCATTTGTTCCCGAATTTCCCGCCGAAGATCGTTGGCAAAATCCGCGCGCGAAGCCGCGATCGTTTCGTTCTGGCACACGAGGCAACGCAAATCCTCGGACAAAGTAGTCATGCGTTTCTCGATCTCCGGGTCCTCAGCTACGGGTGCGGCCTCCTTGGCCCAGACCGGAGTCAGCGCAAGGAGGAATGCGAGCAGAAATGCAAATCCCGTTGCGCCGAAGAACGCCTTCGTCATGCTGTCACCCTTATGAGTGCCGTCATCTTTGAGTGATGGAAATAAAAGCCTCAGACTCATCCCTGTAATTCCAATTCCTTAACCAGCGGCAGGATTTTTGTTTGCAGCGCTTCCACTGTCACAGGTCCTATTTGCTTGTACCGGATAACACCTTTCTTATCGATAACGTAAGTTTCAGGAACGCCGTACACGCCATAATCTATCCCCGTCCTGCCTTCCGGATCAACGATGCTGACAGTGTAAGGATCTCCAAACTGTTTTAGCCATCTCAGTGCATCATCGCGCTGATCCTTATAGTTGAGACCATAAACAGGAACGATGCCGGACTTTGCCAGCTCAACCAGGAGGGGGTGCTCCTCCCGGCACGAGACGCACCAGGAGGCCCACACGTTCAACAGCCATACTTTGCCGAGATTATCCTTGGATGTCAGCGTTTGCTCCGCCTGGTGCAATTGCTGCAACTGGAATTCAGGGGCAGGTTTCCCGATCAGAGGCGAGGGCACCTGCCGGGGATTGAGATTCAATCCCACGAGTAAAAACCCTACCAGCACTACAAAAATTCCCAGCGGCAGCAAGAAACGCGTCATGCCTTTTTGCTCCTTGCGATGAGGGGCGCCGCTGGGGCTTTCTTGCCGACCTTGCCGGGTTTGGCTGAAACGTTCTCGTCATCGGCCAACTCGCGTTCTTTGCCTGCCGAGAGACGATAACGACGATCAGTAATGGCAAGACCCCCGCCCAATGCCATTAACATACACCCGAACCATATCCAGTCAACGAAAGGCTTATGGTAAACACGCACGATCCATGCCCCATTCTCCAGCGGCTCGCCCAGGGCGACGTAGAGATCGCGAAAAATACCGGTATCGATTGCCGCTTCGGTCATTGCCATTCCAGAGGCGTTATAAACGCGTTTCTCGGGTTCGAGCACCCGCATTTTTTCACCGTTACGCAACACGTCCACGTTACCGATATCCGCCACGTAGTTCGGTCCGGGTCCCTTCTTCACGCCGTTGAAACGGAATGTGTAGCCGCCCACTTCGACCGTATCGCCAATGTCCATGCGTACGTCTTTTTCGGTCTCATAACCGCCGACCAGTGCGACACCGATAATGAACACCGCGATCCCCAGGTGGGCGGCATGCATGCCGTAATAGCTGCGCGATTGCGCCGCAAGTTTTGCGAACAGCCCTTGCTTGCCGCTGCTGCGAAGGCGATGGATCAGACTGGCGACGACGCTGGCAATGACCCAGAACGCCATCAGTAAACCGAAGCTGACGAATGGTTTCCATTCACCCATGAAGAACGGGACTACCAGGGCGGTGATGACGCTGACGCCGAAGGCCCAGCGCAAGCGCACCGCGAGTTCAGGCAGACTTGCCTGTTTCCAGCGCGCGAGCGGGCCAAGTCCTATCAGGAAGATTGCCGGTGTCATCAAGGGTACGAATACGGCCTGGAAGTAGGGCGCGCCTACCGATAGCTTGCCCAGTTCAAGCGAATCCATGATTAACGGATAAAGCGTGCCCAACAGAATGCTTCCGGCAGCGACCATCAATAAAAGATTGTTGGCAAGCAGCATCGACTCTCTCGATACCACCTCAAATTTGCCGCCTAACCCGATTTTCGGCGCGCGCAAGGCAAACAGCAGGAGGGAGCCGCCGGTAATGATGACCAGGAAAGCCAGGATGAAAATGCCGCGCTTGGGATCGGTTGCAAATGCGTGTACCGAGGTCAGCACACCGGAGCGCACCAGGAAGGTCCCAAGCAGGCTCAGGGAAAATGCGCAGATCGCCAGCAGCACGGTCCAGCTCTTGAAACCACCGCGTTTTTCCGTTACTGCAAGCGAGTGTATCAGGGCGGTGCCTACCAGCCAGGGCATAAAAGACGCGTTTTCAACCGGATCCCAAAACCACCAGCCGCCCCACCCGAGCTCATAATAAGCCCACCAGCTTCCCATCATGATGCCGATCGTGAGGAACATCCAGGCGATCGTAGTCCACGGGCGCGACCACCGTGCCCAGGTTGCGTCCAACTGGCCGCTGAGTAGCGCAGCAATGGCAAAAGCAAATGCGACCGAAAAGCCCACATAACCCATATACAGCATGGGCGGGTGAAAAACCATTCCCGGATCCTGCAGCAAGGGGTTGAGGTCGCTGCCCTCCGCCGCTCCGGGCAGCATGCGGTCGAAGGGGTTGGAAGTGAACAGCATGAATAGCAGAAAGCCGACGCTCACCAGCCCCATGACGCCCAGGACTCGGGCCACCATATCATTGGGAAGATGGCGGCTGAAAACGCTTACCGCGACCGACCAGGACGCCAGCATGAAAGTCCACAGCAGTAGGGAACCTTCATGCGACCCCCACGTGGCGGCAAAGCGATACTCCAGGGGCAATTTGGAATTCGAGTTTTGCGCTACATTGATTACCGAGAAATCGCTGGTAACAAACGAGTAGGCAAGACAGAAGAATGCGATGACGATAAACACAAACTGTCCCTGCACGACCGGGCGGGCGAGGGCAATCCATGAGGGGATGCCACGGGCTGCGCCGATGATGGGCAGGGTACCTTGTATAAGCGCCAGCAGCAAGGCGAGGATCAAAGCAAAATTACCAAGTTCTGGAATCATGGTGATTAAAGCCTATGGATGATGAAATGAAATGGGCTGACTGCTGGCTGCCATAGTAGGGCGGTTCGGGTATTGAAGACGTTCTCCTGAACTCCAGGCCGGCAGTATTGACGCTATTGCACCAGTACGGTTTGGCGCGCCTTATCCGCTTGATTCAGGGCGTCGGCCGCTTCCGGGGGCATATAATTCTCGTCGTGTTTGGCAAGTACCTCGTCGGCGCGGAAGATGCCATCATTCGACAGCTTGCCCTGGGCCACGACTCCTTTGCCTTCCTTGAACAGGTCAGGAAGAATCCCCGTATATACAACCGGGATGACCTTTGCGGTATCGGTCACAACGAAATTTACCGTGACGCCATCGGTCTGGCGCTTGACGCTGCCTTCTTCCACCAAGCCGCCGATCCGGAAGCTCTTGCCCAGGGGCGCTTCCTTATTGGCTACCTGGGTGGGGCTGAAGAAAAATACCAGGTTGCTCTGGAATGCGTTCAATACGAGTATGGAAGCGACGCCCAGCGCAGTCACGCTCGAAGCGATAATGGCCAATTTTTTATTACGCGGTTTCATTTCTCTTCTCTTGTTTGTTTGACTGATGAATGAGACTGAGATGTTTAAGCAAAGTTCGCTTGCGGTTAAAAACCAGAACCAGCTCGCCGGCAATGCAAATCAGCGTAACCAGATAAGAGCCCCATACGTAGAACCCGTAGCCACCCATGTCCAGGAATTGCGATACGCTGGTCCACATCAGCTTTTTGCTCCTTGTAGCTCTCCTACCCAGGAGGTATGGCGCTCCCGCTCCAGAATTATGGCTCTCGTACGTATCAAGATGACCGCAATTGCATACATCCAGCATGCAATTGACATGATCAGCATGCCGGTGAGCATGGTGGTGGCCATTTTCGGCGATTGCGTGAGACTGACCGTGGCGCCCTGATGAAGCGTGTTCCACCACTTTACCGAGAAGTAGATAATGGGTGCGTTTACGACCCCCACCAGCGCAATCATCGCCCCCGCCTTATCGGCGCGGCGCGGATCGTCGATTGCCGCCTGCAGCGACATGAAGCCGATATAGAGAAACAGAAGAATCAACTCGGATGTGAGTCGCGCATCCCATACCCACCAGGTTCCCCACATGGGCTTGCCCCAAAGCGCCCCTGTCCATAACGCCAAGAACGTGAACATCGCGCCGGTGGGGGCGATGGCCGTCGCGACCATGGAGGAAAGGCGGGTATTGAACGCCAGGCCGATACCAGCCCATACCGCCATTACGACATAGAGAAACATGGACATCCACGCGGCCGGCACATGGATGAAAATGATGCGATAAGCCTCGCCTTGCTGAAAATCGGTGGGAGCGACAAAAAAACCAATATAAAGCCCGACCACGCAGAACAGGACAGCAGCGACAGAAAACAGCGGAATCATTTTGCCGGCGAGAAAGTAGAAGCTTGCCGGGGAAGAATACTTGAACCAGTTAATCGCCATATCTAAATACTGAGTTCCTTGTGAGGTTTTGCGCCCCAAGCGCGCGTAACCTCAAATTTTAACCTAAAAACCTCAAATTCAGAATTGGTTTCTTTCGAAGCTCCGCGTGGCTGCGACATGAGAATCGCGGTTACGGCCTGTGGCCACTCCCTGCGCGCTGGCATGCGACGAGAACCAGCAGACGTTTCGTTACTCCATGGAGATTCGTAGCGATACCGCCGTTGTCCACGGCGCCAGTACGACCGCTGCGAGCAGGAAGGCGCCCAGCAGCGACAGATGCGCTGCGGCCCCCAGGCCCGCAGCGCTTGCTTCCACCGCACCGGCGCCAAAAATCAATATCGGGATGTAAAGCGGCAATACGAGCAGCGAGACGAGCACGCCGCCGCCGCGCAATCCGAGCGTCAGCGCGGCGCCGATTGCTCCGATCAGGCTCAGAACCGGGGTGCCCAGCAACAGAGAGGCGGTAAGCACCAGAAGCGAATCCGCCGACAAGTCATACTGGATGCCCAACACTGGCGCCATCAGCACCAGTGGAACACCGGTTACCAGCCAGTGAGCCAGTGCCTTGCCCAGCACCAGCAGTGACAGTGATTGAGGCGAGAGCAGCATCTGCTCCAGCGTGCCGTCCACGTGGTCACTGGAAAACATCCGCCCCAGCGACAGCATGGAGGCCAGCAGAGCGGCCACCCACACCACACCTGGAGCCATGGTGCGCAGCATGCTCATCTCCGGGCCCACCCCGAGAGGGAACAGACTTACGACAATCACGAAGAAGAACAGCGTAGTGAGGACATCCGACCGCCGCCGCATGGCGAGCAAAAGGTCACGCTGGGTTATGCGGAAAAACATTTCAGGCGAGTTGCAACCGCTGAGTCGCGGCGGCAGCTATCTCGATTTCCTGATGGGTAGTCATCACGATCATGCCGCCCTTTTCCAGGTGCCGTTCCATTACGCCTTGCATCAGTTTCACCGCGGCGGCGTCGAGCGCTGTCAATGGCTCATCCAATATCCATAGCACGGTGTTGCATACTAACAGGCGCGCCAGGTTTACCCGTCGTCGCTGCCCTTGCGACAATACTTTGGCCGGCAATAAATCCCGGCCGCCCAGTCCCATTAGCTGCAGCGCATCGTGGGCCTTACTAGCATCGACTTCGGTCCCGGCGAGCGCGCTGGAAATGCGCAGGTTCTCCAGTGCGGTCAGATCATCCTTAACGCCGCTCAAATGGCCAAGATACGTCATGTCGGCGTAGTAGGCTCCTCCCAAAGAGCGAATTTCGGACCCGCCCCAGCGAATTTCACCATGAGCGGGGATTGCAAGCCCGCACAGCATGCGCAACAGGCTCGTTTTACCGCTGCCATTGGGCCCCCCCACTTGCATGAGCCCGCCGGCGTCGAGGGAAAAATGAATGCCGCTGAATAACTTGCGGTCGCCCCGAATGCAGGTCAGGTCGATTCCTTGCAGCGTTGGCATTTTTGGGGCGCAAAAAAATCGGCATTATAGCGTATCGGCATCGCCCATGCCCGCAGATGTGGCGCTTGAGATATGCTCAAATGGAAGGGAAGGGAAGGGGATGCGGCCGGTTGGATAAGCCTGTGTCCGGGCAGGGGCATGGAGATGTACGGCGTCACGCAGACTAATTGCGTGGGGGGCCGCGCGGCAGGGAACCAGATGGTTCGGCATCTCTCAACCCGTCATTACCGCGAGAGCCGAGGCAGTATGAGCCCGCAATGTAGCCGCTTCACGGGCGTATGGCCTGTATCAGGAAGCAGGCGCAGTATCAGGGTGATGTTGCTTGAACATGGTCTCGGCGCGTTGTTTTATCTTATCGGGCGACAGTTCTTCCTTTTGGGTTGCAAGAAACCAGATGTGTCCGAACGGGTCTTTCAATGCGCCGGTTCTGTCGCCGTAAAACTGGTCTTGCATCGGTTTGATGACTGTTGCGCCCGCACTGACAGCCCGATCAAAGACGGCGTCCACATCTTCGACGTACAAGTGCAGACCGACTGGCGAACCACCTGATGTTTGCGGGTTACGAAATGGGCTTTCTCCTCCGCAGTCATCGGCCATCATGATGCGGGAATCGCCGATTTGGATTTCCGCATGTCCAACCTTGCCTCCGGGCGCATCCAGTTTAAACGATTCCGTCGCGCCAAAGGCGCGACGGTAAAATTCGATCGCCTCTGCCGCGCCATTAATCATGAGGTAGGGGTGATGGAATGGTAGCCCTCGGGTATTGGTCGGACGCTCATATCTGCTCCTGCCCGTGATTGTTGAAAGTTATGGTTTGAAGTGATTGTTGAGCCACTGAAAGAGGTTGCGGGATCGCTGCCGGTTGAATTGCATTCGGCGCACAACTTCCGTTATTTCCGACGCCAAATTTTAGCTCTGTAGGGGTTTTCGCTCCAGTGCCGCACGATCCCACTTCGCCAGGTTGGCCGCGGCATCATAGGTTGTCTGAAGGAATGAGAGGAGTGCCTGTGCCGGATCATCCGCCTTGCGCACCGCTTCATAAGGCAGAATGAATTCACCGAGCTTCTCGTGATAGTACGCGGCCTCGGGCTGAACAGGATAGGTGTTGAAACCCGCAGGGGCGGGGTAGGCGTAGGCATAGAAGGCAGCTTCACCCAGACCGGTCCCAGGCCAAAAACCTCCGCTGGATACCTCGTGAGAATACGCTTCCTCCATTATTCGGGCCGCCACATTAGGCGCGCCACCCGGATGCTTGGGCGCGATTCGCCCGGAAAAACGGGTAACGGCGAGATCGAATCCGCCCCAGAAAAAATGCACGGGGCTGACTTTCCCTATGAAGCGGGCACGGAATTCCTTGAAAAGCTGGTCCACCCATACCAGTGCATGCCAGTAACGGGTGATGGCCCGGGCGTCGTAGCTCGAATGCTGTTCGTCTATTTCGAATGGTATTGCCACTTCCACCTCAACCGGCCGGGCAAAGATTTTAATCTCGATACCGAGTTCACTCAGCGCCAGCATTATTTTGCGGTAGAAGGCAGCGACCGACATCGGTTCCAGGGGAAATGTTCGATCCGTTCCCTGCGTCGTTGTTATGCGCAGGAGGTGCTCGATGAAATCGAAGTCGATTGCAAACGTGAAATCGCTATAGGGAATGGGGGACGTTGTCAGGCCACGAGTGGTAACGTACAACGTCGAACCCCAGCCATGGTTGATATCCGGGGAGAGCACCAGCCGGACTTTCCCCGCGACCTGGCTCCACATGTGAACCGTCGTGCAGGTATCCTGCCAATCTGTCAGCGGAGGCAGCATGGGCAAATCGATCCGTGAGTCGGCAATAAGCGTCATGATCATGATCTCCGTTGTTTGCGGAGCACGTCGTCCAGCGTCCGCATTTGCTGTACGTGCTGTCGCTTTCGGTGTGTTATTGATCGGGGCTTTCACCCCAACGATTGATCGGGTCGTTCTGGTGCGCTAGGCAGGGCTCCGGTGCGGTCCGGCCAATTCAATGAAATGAACCGGGGGTCGGCAGTGGACGTCCAACATGATTCATGGTTTATTTTTTATAGACCAGGAAACGAAGAATTCCAAGCAACGTGCCAAGCAACGGCGAAAAACACTGAAATCGCAAATCGTTCCGCCGCTAATCAGCGTTTTTCGCATAAAATCCGCAAAGCAATTTATTATCTTATCGTTATTCCTAATTGTCCTGGCGGGTTTTGTTTTATTGTTCGCTGGAATTAACCGGACTACAAGCGGCGGCAGCTGGAACTTGACTAATATCCCTATTTTCCACAGCAAAAGATGAGCGCAGGCATCAACAGCGATATCGAGTTTATGCGCGCGGCGCTTGACCTTGCCGCGGAAGCGCAGGAGGCGGGGGAAGTGCCGGTGGGCGCGGTGGTGGTACGCGGCGATGCGGTTATCGGGCGAGGTTACAATCGCCCGATCTCGGCCGCGGACCCAACCGCGCATGCGGAGGTGATGGCGCTTCGGGATGCGGCAAAATATCTCGGCAATTATCGTCTAACCGGCTGCACGCTTTACGTGACGCTCGAACCCTGCGCTATGTGTATCGGAGCGATTTTTCATGCGCGTATCGCACGGCTTGTGTTTGGAGCGGCGGAGCCAAAGACCGGCGTATGCGGAAGCGTGATCGATTTGTCCGCGGAGCTAAGACTCAATCATCACACCCAGGTGATTGGCGGCGTTCTGGCGGAGGAGGCCGAAAGCAAGTTGAAGCATTTCTTTGCGTTGCGCCGCAAGCAGGCGTTGCAAGGCGCCTAATGAGAATAAGCGTTAGCGTAGCTTCCCAGATCCTTGATGTTTACGATCAAGATGCTATCGTCCGTCATTATCGGATCTCATCGGCGAGAAACGGGGTAGGCCAGGAATATGGGAGCTTTTGCACTCCCCTGGGCAAGCACATTATTCGCGCCAAGATTGGCGAAGGTCAGCCGCTCAATACTGTTTTCGTGAGGCGCCGCCCCACTGGGGAGATCTATACCCCGGATCTCGGCACCCGCTTTCCTGGGCGGGACTGGATTCTCACACGCATTTTGTGGCTATCGGGCTGTGAGCCCGGCTTCAATCGCCTGGGAAAGGTGGATACCATGCGCAGGTACATTTATATTCATGGCAGCCCCGATAGCGTAGAGATGGGCAAACCGGGCTCCATTGGGTGTATTCGCATGCGCAATGGCGATCTGCTGGAATTATTCGACTTGGTAAGTGCCGGGACAGAGGTCCATATCCGCGGCTGACCTCCGTTAAAGAAGCGTTACACGGTGCTTCCGTATTCGCTGCGCTGTTAATAAAGATGGACGGCTCTGGAAGCAAAAGCAGGGCTGTCTCCTATCCCACGCCTCCCCTGCACGAGATGCCCTGAATAGGACTCCGTCTTCATCAGGGGGAACATTAAAACGACGGGGATGTGTGCTGTGGACAGAAAGCTGAATAAAAGTTTCTTCGTTACCTGATACCGTAACGAACATAGGGCTTAATGGCAGGGTGAGCGCCCTATTTTTTGCATAAAGCCCGTATTACCTTCCCGGTCAATTTGTTCGGGCAGGCCTTTTCCGGTATCATACGCGTCCATGACAAAGTATGTATTTGTAACCGGCGGTGTCGTCTCCTCCCTGGGAAAAGGCATCGCGGCGGCCTCTCTCGCAGCTATCCTCGAAACGCGCGGCATCAAGGTTACGCTCCTAAAACTGGATCCCTATATCAACGTGGATCCCGGCACCATGAGTCCATTTCAGCACGGCGAGGTATTTGTTACCGAAGACGGAGCCGAAACTGACCTTGACCTGGGCCATTACGAGCGCTTCATCAGCAGCAAGATGAGCAGGCTCAATAATTTCACCACCGGGCAGATATACGAGAGCGTGATCAAGAAAGAGCGTCGCGGCGATTACCTCGGCGGGACAGTGCAGGTCATTCCTCACATTACTGACGAAATCAAACTCCACATCAAGGCTGGCGCGGGGAATGCACAAGTCGCCATCGTCGAGATCGGGGGGACAGTCGGGGATATTGAATCGCTACCCTTTCTGGAAGCAATCAGGCAGATGGCGGTACAGCTACCGCGCGAGGATACCTGTTTCATTCACCTCACCTTGCTGCCATACATCACCTCGGCGGGAGAGTTGAAAACCAAGCCGACCCAGCATTCGGTAAAGGAGTTGCGCGAAATCGGCATTCAGCCGGATGTGCTGCTCTGCCGCGCGGACCGCGACCTGCCGGCTGCGGAGCGACGCAAGATCGCGTTGTTCACCAATGTGCGCGAAGAGGCAGTGATTCTGGCAGTGGATGTAGACAGTATTTACAAAATTCCTAATCTGCTGCACGACCAGATGCTGGATGAAATCATTTGCCACAGGCTGAATATTCTTGCAAAAGCGGCAGATCTGGGCACGTGGAAGAAACTGGTGCATGCATTGGAAAATCCGCAACGGACCGTCGAAATCGCGTTAGTGGGTAAATATGTCGATCTCACCGAATCGTATAAATCCCTGTCGGAAGCATTGATTCATGCGGGTATTCATACCCGCAGCAAGATCAATATTCACTATATGGATTCCGAGGCCATCGAAAAAATCGGGGCGGATTGCCTACAGGGCATGGATGCGATCCTGGTTCCCGGTGGTTTCGGCAAACGTGGGGTGGAAGGCAAGATGATGGCGATCCGCTTCGCGCGACTGAACCGGGTTCCTTATCTCGGTATCTGCCTCGGCATGCAATTGGCGGTAATAGAATACGCCCGCGACAAGGCCGGGATGGAAGGCGCGCACAGTACGGAGTTTAATCCCGAGACGCCGTATCCGGTGATAGCTCTGACCACCGAATGGCGTACCCGCGAGGGACAGCTGCAGCTTCGTAATGCAGAGTCCGATCTCGGCGGCAGCATGCGCTTGGGCGGACAGGAATGCCTGCTGAAGGAGAATTCACATGTCCGCAGGATTTATGGCTCAGACAAAATCGTCGAGCGGCACCGTCATCGTTATGAAGTGAACAGCGAATATATTCCCCGGCTAGAACAGGCGGGGCTGCGCGTGAGCGCTGTGTCCGCTGGAGAAGGCTTGTGCGAGATGATCGAGTTGCCTGAAGCCGAACATCCCTGGTTTGTCGCTTGTCAGTTCCATCCGGAATTTACTTCCACCCCCAGAGCAGGGCATCCATTATTTTCGGCATTTATCGGGGCTGCTGCCAGTTATGCGAATAAGCCGCTCCCTGTCGAGGCAGCGTTACCCGGTAAAGTGAAGAACATCGCATAAGCATCAACGAAATAAAACCAGCTTGTGAAGTTTTCGCGGGATGCCATCCCCGACTGAAGATCCTCCAATGATCAGATCATCCAATGCGTGTTCATAACCATCCAGCCAATTGGCTGCCGCACCGTTGAATACCGCTTCACTGCCCGAATTTTTATCACTGCCTGTGAATCCAGGAAAACACTTTCAATAATTTACAAACAAGACCCAGGGAAAAATAGCATGAGTGCAATCGTAGATGTCATTGCCCGCGAAATAATTGATTCACGCGGGAATCCTACCGTGGAAGCAGATGTGCTGCTGGAATCCGGCGTGCTGGGCCGGGCCTCCGTTCCGTCCGGCGCATCCGTTGGGACCAGAGAGGCGGTCGAATTACGCGATGGGGATGCTCAGCG
Organism: Nitrosospira sp. Nsp14; assembly: GCF_900113575.1. Taxonomy (GTDB): domain Bacteria; phylum Pseudomonadota; class Gammaproteobacteria; order Burkholderiales; family Nitrosomonadaceae; genus Nitrosospira. The sequence continues at coordinate 53,377 of NZ_FOPV01000004.1, read as the reverse complement.
CTATTTTGGTAAAGGAGTACTGAGAGCAGTCGAAAACGTGAATACCGAGATCGCGGAAGCCATCATGGGACTGGATGCAACTGAGCAAAGTTTTATCGACCAGACGCTTATCGATCTCGATGGGAGCGGTAATAAATCAAGATTGGGTGCGAATGCCATTCTGGCAGTATCGCTCGGGGTCGCCAAAGCCGCGGCGGAGGAATCCGGGCTTCCGCTATACCGCTATCTGGGCGGAACAGGGCCCATGTCCATGCCCGTGCCGATGATGAACGTGATTAACGGTGGGGCGCACGCCAACAATAATATCGACATGCAGGAATTTGTAATCATCCCGCTGGGCGCACAGAGTTTCCGTGAAGCCCTGCGCTGCGGAGCCGAAATATTTCATACCCTGAAGGGTTTGCTTAACGACAGGGGGATCAATACTGCGGTGGGCGATGAGGGCGGCTTTGCCCCGAATCTCGCCAATAACGAGGCGGCCTTGCAATTGATCGTAGAGGCAATAGAAAAAGCGGGTTATTTACCGGGACCCGATGTTGCGATCGGGCTCGACTGCGCAAGCTCCGAATTCTTCCGGGATGGAAAATATCATTTGGCCTCGGACGGCTTAAGCCTGGACTCATCACAATTTGCCGACTACCTCGGCGCATGGATCGACAAGTATCCCATTCTCAGCATCGAAGATGGCATGAGCGAGCATGATTGGGACGGCTGGAAACTCCTTACGAGCAGGTACGGAAAATCCATCCAGCTGGTGGGCGATGATATTTTTGTAACCAATGCAAGCATTCTAAAGGAAGGCGTCGCGCAAGGCATCGCCAATTCCATCCTCATAAAGCTCAATCAGATTGGGACACTTTCTGAAACATTTTCCGCCATCCAGAGCGCAAAAAACGCCGGGTACACCGCCGTGGTATCTCACCGTTCCGGCGAGACCGAAGATACCACCATCGCCGACGTCGCCGTGGCCACGAATGCGCTGCAAATCAAGACGGGATCGCTTTCGCGCTCCGACCGGCTGGCCAAATATAACCAGTTGTTGCGTATCGAGGAAGATCTCGGAGATGCGGCGCACTATCCGGGGCGCGACGCCTTCTATCAGTTAAAGTAAGAAGGGGACCGCCACGCCGCGTGCAGCCTATGCAGGGATTCTTCGTTGAAAATATTGACGCTTATACTCATCGCTCTGATTGCCCTGGTGCAATACCCGCTGTGGCTGGGGAAGGGTAGCTGGCTGAAAGTATGGGAAATCGATCAGCAGGTGACGCGGCAGCACGAGATCAACCGAAAACTGCAAATGCGCAATGCCGCGCTGGATGCCGAAGTGCGGGACCTCAAACAGGGACATGAGGCCATTGAAGAGCGAGCGCGGAACGAGTTGGGCATGATCAAGCAGAATGAAATTTTCTTTCACATCGTGAACGAAAAAAATGACTGATGTATCCCGCTTCTACGACCAAATTTACGAAGCATTGGTGACACCGGGCCCGGTCGCATAGTTTTAACTTTTCTCCGATTTTTTTCGATCGCTACGCGTCAAACTTTCCGACGGCGGCCGGTTGCGCTAACGGCGAGAAGACCAATCGCAATAAGTCCCAGCATTCCTGGCTCCGGCACGACGGTGGAACCCCGAAGATTTGCCGTGCCCTGGTAGCACCATGATCCCTCGCTAGCGGTTCCATTGGAACAACCCGTAGCAAATCCGCCGACGATATCGAACGGGTTCTGTACAAAGTTGTTAAACGAACTGGTAAGCGCGATATCCGCCTTGCCCCCGATTGCATCTGAAATACCATTCCCGTTTAAAAACGAGATTACGGAAGCATCTCCGGGACCTGCTACATCAAATAAACCGAAACCGCCACCGCTCAATGTTGACCCGGTAAAGAAGCCCACCCCATTGAGCACAGCCGCTGGATCGGCTGCGCCGCCAAGATTGCCATGGCCTGTCAGCGTCACCCAGGGGTTTCCATTATTGAACGACTGAATTGCAGCCATATTGGTTGGCGAGTCATGGTTGAGCAGATTCAGAGGTGAAGTATTCGTAAAAAAAACAGAAACCGTCGCGTTCGTGAACTCAACATAAGAAGATGAGAAATTCTGCGAATTGTTAAATGTCGCAGTGTAGAACAGGCCGCAATTACCACTTCCGTCAGCGCAGTAGGTATTATCGCCATTGATGGTGGTGATATAGCCATAGACCGAAGCATTCTGTCCATTGCCGTTTACGAAGGTTTGGGCAAGCGTCGCCGTCTCCAGATGGGTCTTGCCTGGATTTGCACCCAGCGTTCCAAAATCGACACCGCCTACGATAATCGCCGATGCCGGAGCGGACGCTGCAATTCCGATGGCGGCCAGAAGCGGGGCTAGGGTTCTGTTCATAATATGATCCTTCAAAGTTAGCAAAAATGGGCTGTCAACCAGTAGGTCATATTACGGAATTGCTCGAGCTTTACTATTGGACTGAGGTACACCCCCTACGGCAAGGCCGCGGCTGGGGACTGGGTGTCAAATACGAGTCTCGTGATCTCAAAAATCTAACGTTTCCGGGGATACGGACATTTTCGCTTGCTCCTGCTCTAACATCTGAACAGTGGTCAGCAGGGACAAAGCGTGATTGCGCACGGCGGTTTTCCGCGCATGAAGCATTTGGGAGTTCGAGTGCAACCAGTCGGGTAGTGGCCCCGGAGGTCTTGGTACGCAGGGGGGATGGGAGCAACTGCGTGAAGGTCCTGCGTGCGGAGTAAAACGGTAATGCCTTCGCTATTGATATCCACGAGCAGATGCAACACTTCGTGCCGCGTTTTGATATGGACACCCGACATGGGCTAATCGAGTATCAGGAGCGCCGGACTGTTCACTCGCGCGCGTAGACGAGCCGCGCTAGCGCTCGACGCTATCGGACGTACTCTCTACGTTCGCTGATCCCGTGCCAGCTGGCCGAAGCGTAAGTACCATTCAGGCAACCCGGTCAACGCGGCCGGTTGACAGATTGTAAACACCCCCTGCTACCAGCAGCTTTCGGTCCGCGACCAATCTGCTCAATACCGGCGGCTGTTTTCGCAATTTTTCGACAGTGCGAACGACGTTCATTTTAACCACGTTATCGAACCGGTCGCCCTGCATGTCCTTTGCTGCCCTGACTGCAGGCGCGAGCGCGCTTGCGATCGATTGTATGTGCCCCGGAAACTGCTCGTGATTATCAACCGCGCTAATGGCGGCGCGAACCGCGCCGCAGCCTTGATGACCCAGAACCAAGATCAGGGGGGTATGCAATACGACGGCGGCATACTCAAGCGTGGCGACAAAATCGGTGGTGAGATAATTACCAGCGACACGAGCCACGAATAGATCGCCGCGTTGTTCGTCAAAACAGAACTCGGGGCTTACTCTCGAATCGGAACAACTCAGGATAGTGGCATAAGGGTTTTGTCCAGTCACCAAGGCTGCCCGGTCAGCTGCGAAATTCAGGGGTGTGGACAGACCGGCAACGTAGCGTTCATTACCTTTCATTAATCTTTCCAAAGCCGCGTCCGCCGTCATCACATTCTCTGGTAGGGGCGGCAATTTCATCTTCGCGGCAACAGCCATTGTTTCGGTTACCCCGGCTATCCCCAATCCGGCAGCGGAAGCTGCCGCCCGTTTCAGGAAAAAGCGCCGACGTGAGTTATGGCGAAAATTTTCGTCTTTATTCGTTTGTCATGAATCCATGTTAAAGCCGTTGATCATTCTGATTAAGTCGTAACGATTCCCACGCAAAAATTTGATGTCGAGCTTGAACCCAAGCTGACCATTAATCGGAAGCACCGGCAGAGGGGAGGAACTTGAGGCGGGAGTTCGGCTATGGCGTGCTCAACCCCAGGGTTAACGATTAAACAGGTCGGGTAAGCTTGCGTTGGAATTCCTCGGACATGGTTTTATCCGTACCGCCTGATCGACCATAAAGGGAACCGAATTGTTTCCGAACAAGCTCGATAAGCATTCACGCAAAGGATCAGAATCTGGCATTGATCGACGCAATTGCTGAATCGCGCCCTGTTTTTTCGATTGGCATAGATCAGCTCTGTGCGTTTCACCTCGCAGAGAATAGAATTTCTCAGCGGTGGCATGTACGCGCCACGCGGCAAGAGGAAGTTCGGCTTGCTCTATTATGTTCAGCGCCTCGGCAATCTGCGACTCGGCCTCATCAGGCAGCGCTTCTTTTAAAGCAATCTCCGCGTACATGCAATAACTGAGCGCAAGATAGGTGCGCTCGGGGGCTCCAGCCGCGCGGCTTTGCAATTGTTCAGCGTAATGACGTGCCTGTCCGAACTCTCCCAGTGCTAGCCAAGTTTCGCAAGCTCCTAAACACGCCGGGAAGAAATAGTTGCTGAATACCGGCAGAACTTCATTTTTTTTTGCTTGAAAGAAAATTTCAAAGCACCGAGCGGCGCCAGCGTAATCTTTCAGGCCCAGTAGCGCTCGTCCAAGGATAGCCGAGCAATGAACCGAGATAAATGAGAACCACTCGCCGGCGCTCTCAGACAGCGCTTCCTCACAATACCTTTTTGCGCCCGCATGATCACCCGCCTCAACATACAGCCACGCCATCAGAATTTGGTAATGCAAACGAAGCGGCAAACTTGCGTCGTTGGATTCGAACGCCCGCTTGCTCTCCTCCGCGATCTGCCGCAACTTCCCCCACTCGCCCAGATGCAGCAGGGCTAACCCCGCATAGTAATGGCCCACCATGAACATGTAGCCGTCGCCGACCGCACGTGACAAGGCCAGGGCCTCTTCGGACATTTCCCAGGCATTTTTGTACCGTGAGGCCAGCAATTCGATATAGACATGCTGTGTCAACCGCGAGTGCATTACAAGCGGACTCGCGCTGGCCCGAGCCACATCCATCGCTTCCTGGCAGGCGCGGGCAAAATCTGCGCGCCATGGACCGAAGACAAGGTTCAGTCCGCCCCACATCCCCTTGACCACCGCCTGAAGCATCTTGTCATCAAGGTCTTTACTGCTTTCCATCGCTTGTTCCGCCAGCTTCAGGCATCGCCGACGATCCAGCCATACCAGGACACGGCTCAATTCGAGAAGCGCTAATACTTCTGCCCGGCGGTTGCGCGAAGCTGTCGCCGTGGCGAGCATATTCTCCAGGTCGGCTTTGGCGCCCGCCATTTCTCCCATCGAGCGGCGTATTGCAGAAGATTGTTTCAGGAGTTCGATGCGTGTTTCCGCCTGCTTTTCCTGCGGTAGTCGCTCAACCATCCCCAACGCGCGAACGAGGTAGTCGTACGCGTGGCGGTTTGCGAACCGCCGTGCCGCGTTGGCCGCTGCCTGTACCAGATAACCAACTGCTCGATCCCAATCCCATCCCTTTTCAAAATGCAGGGCTAATTCAGCGGCATACTTCCGGTCCTGCTTGCCTTGCAGCCGTTCAAGGCATTCGCCAATGCGCAAATGTAATCTGATGAGCTGGCTGGCGGAAAGCCGCTGGTACAGTACGTCCACATATAAAGCATGGCGGAATGCATAATTACAGACGACCTCGCCTTGCGGACTACGCTCCATGCCATCTAGAAGCAATATCTGGCCACCCTTTACCACCGCATCGCATGCGCGGTCTACCTCGGCCACGTCCATATCGAGCACCGCGCCGAGCAATATCGCGGAAAACTGAGACCCTAGCGCGCTGGCGACTGCCAGCAGGCGCTGTTCATCCGAACTTAACCATTCGATCTCGCGTTCGATGACACGGCGGATGGTATCCGGAAGCGCTGTGTCCACGACCATTTCTGTGGATAGGGGCCAGCCCTGGTGTTTGCTTACCAGATACTCGATGAGATTGGAAACAAACAGAGGGAGTCCGCCCGTCCTGGTGAAGAGCGCGTGGCTCACTGAATCTGGAATTTCAATATCCGGGAAACGTTGCATCAGGTAGCCCTTGACCTCATCCAGCGAGAACGGATCAACCGCGATTTCCGAGCTGACGTCTCGCATCTGCAACTCACGGTGGATCAAGGTAACAGGATGCGTGCCCTGGCTGGCGTCAACTGGACGATAGCTTGCCACAATCGTCAGATGCGCGGGCTCATTGCGGCGCGCCAGCAAGCTGAGAAAATCAAGTGTCGCGTGGTCGCTCCAATGGAGATCCTCCAGCACCAGGATCAACGGGCTCTCCTTGCTTAAAGCTTCCAGCAGCTCGCATCCTTCCCTTACCATGCGCTCCCGGCTTGCGCCGAAGATTTCGCGCTGAAGCGTCTCTCGTTCTTCCAGTTTCAATACTGACGGAAGTTGCGCGAGCCAGACCGGTGCATGACGACGCAATAGTCCGATCAGTTCGACGCCTTCTGGCGCGCGGCAACGTTTTTCCATGGCCTCGATCATGGGAAGCAGCGCCTCACCCTCACCAAAATGCTTCACGCAGCGCATGCGTAAAACCATCGGCGCGCGATCGCTCACCTGGTTGAGGAACATCTCAATCAGCGTTGTTTTGCCGATTCCCGGCTCGCCTGTCACGAAAACAACCTGGCGCAAGTTCTCTAGCGACCGTTGCCAGATTGTCAGTAACGTAGCTTGGGCCGTCTCGCGGCCGACCCAGTAGCCTGTTCTGTTGGAGAGCCAACTCCGCCGGCGAGGGTCGGTGACAGGCACTTCCGTTTTCTTCGACGGTTGAATTTCAGTAACAGGGGCGGCGAACCGATAGCCTCGTCGAGCAACCGTGATCAGGTAAATTGGAGCGTGGGCATCGTCCCCCAGGGCCTGGCGGAGCTGATTAATGCACACTTTCAGCACGGCCTCGCCAACGCAGCGGTCGCGCCACACGGCATCCAGCAACTCATCCTTGGTTACAAGGTGGCCGCGCCGCTCGATCAAATAACATAACGTGGCAAAACTCTTGGGCCGCAATGGCACCACCTGGTCATTGCGCCAAAGTGTAGCGTTAGCCTTATCCAACCTGAAAGGTAGGAATTCCCAGCAATTTTTCTGTGTCGCGCTGTTCATCCGTTCCATCTTGCCGTCCCAAGAACAGAATTATAGGAATTTAACCAAAACTTAACCGTTCCTTTACGACTTTCTGTGTGTGTTTAAGTATCGTTCAATCAGCCCTAACGGATTTCACAGGTATTAGTTGAAGCTCAATGTCCTGCTATCGCGTTTGACTCAACAAATATAAAAATCCGGGGAAAAAATGAATTCAAGCATCACGTCAAGATAGCCAATGATATTTTTCGGTCCGGTTCCCATGCTCACACCGTGCCGCAACTAGAGTTTCTGGAGGAACTTATAATGAAAAAATCAGGATTGATAGATATGTTTGGCTTAAGCAGCGATCCGATAAGTAACGACCAACTGGACGGTCTGCTCTTTCGCCTCGAATCGGATGGCCACATTGCACGTGAAGGTGGCTCAGAAAACCCCTTCTCGCCATCCTTAATAGTAGCCCCGGGTTACGAGTCCGACGACCTGCTTTTCAATACGTCAAATGAGGGGGAACGAACGATGAGGCTGGCTTTATACCCGACCCTTCAATAACCGAATAGTGATGTGATTGCAGCATGATTGTCAAACACAGCTCGACAGTTAGCGATGAGCTGGCAGTCGACTTTTCGGGGCAGAAACATCTCTAACACGTCTTCACGCCCATTCAAGGTCCGTTCTATTTCTGTTAGCAACTGATTCCGCAAAAAGGAGCCGGGTGAATATCAGGAGTAGAAAAAGGTTTGTGTTACTCGGGCATAGTAGAGCGCACGCATTAAATCATAAAATTGATTGTCCCCTAGTCGGCGATGGATTGGACCAGCTGAATGCCGTCTGGATCAAGATTTTCTGAAATGACCCGTTAACGATCTCTGTACCTACTAATATGTAGTAATACATAGTAGTACCTGTGTCCAGCAGTCACGACGGGTCCATAAGATGAGGCTTCCATCGGACCCGTCCGGATTTAATCGATCGGGGAGGATTATGCGCGAGATCATCGGTGTTGCGTTGTCATCTGTGCTCTTCTATTTGAGCAACCGGATGGCTATCGTCATTAAACTGACCGGCCGAGGATGGAAGCAACCCTATCGAACGTATTATAAACTGGTCGATGCTTCGCGTCGGGCGCGAACATGGGGACAACGCCCACCGCGAAGCATTACGCGAGGCGAGCAACTGGGGCGAGGAGCACCCGTTGACGCCAGGACGGAGTTCGGACCCTTTGGTGGCAAGACGATCATCCCGATGCTGGGACCGAGCGCAGGCCTGGCAACCAGCGGGCGTGAAGCTGATTTATTCTCCGGTTCGGGGAGGAGCGGCCGGAATGAGAACGCGGTGTGCCAGGAACGCTTGACCGCAGAGACCATCGTCAAGCCTTTCGGCCAGCACAGCGGCCAGACGTAACGTATAAAGGATCAAGGGAGGGGTGCGGCAACCACTGAAAGTGTTCAGGCGTGTCAAACCCAGGCGCCCGGACCTGCCTAATGGTGCGCTGCCACCATGACGCGTCCTTCGAATGGCTGAAAATGCGTCTCCTTGCCTTGAGCATGGGTCGACAGCAAGACCTCATTATCGAGCGGGCTTTTCAGGCGGTATCTCGACATGTTCAGCAGCACCAGATATTTCTCGCCTCCGGCAATGCGGTAGTAAGCGAGCATTTTGCGGTTGCAAAAATCATGCGCAATCTCAAGCTGTCCGGCGTTCAGCGCAGGGGTTTCATTCCGAAGACAAATTACCTTTCTATAAAAATTGAGCAGCGAATCAGGTTCAGCCATTTGCTTCTCAACGTTTATGTCCTTGAAATTTTCCGCTACCGGAAGCCACGGTTGAGCGGAGGTATGACAGAAGCCTGCATAGGCCTCGTCGTTCCACAACATAGGGGTGCGGCACTCGTCGCGGTTAAGAATTTCGGCACTTCTGTCCACCAGGAACTGTGGAACCCAGTTGTGCTGCAGGGCGATCGCGTCCTTTCCCTGTTTTAGCGGAATGCGCACCCTGGGAATTCCAATCTCGTCACCAAAATAGGTGAACGGAATACCCCGGCAGGTAAACTGGAACAGCGCCAGCAATTTCGCCTTTTTCACGCTTCCTCCCAGACGACTGATCACGCGGTTACGGTCGTGGTTGGCAAAAACGAGGGTGGGCAACAGCGGGTCCGGAAAATGTTCTTCGAACCTCATCAGCAAATTGCGGTAATTCGGGGCTCTAAACGGGGTTGAAATTGCTTTGAAAAGGAAGACGGCATGGAGGCCATTCTTCCCCTCGTGATGACAGAAACGGTTTATCACTCCCTCATCACCATGCGATTCGCCGATGAGTATCCTTTTCGGGTTTTCGAACTCATTCACCACATCTCTGAGTTCGGTCGCGAATTCGAAGCTCTTTTCGTGCAGGAAGTTATGCTTCAGATGCTGGAAAAATATGGATAGCGATTGATCGGACGGGCTTAAGCGAAAGCTGATGGGGTTGTCGCGAAGCTCGGGATCTTCATAGATCGCGCTGACAATATCCAGCCGGAAGCCATCCACGCCTTTGTTCAGCCAGAATCGCGCAATCTCGAACATGGCTTCCTTCACTTCCGGATTGTGGTAGTTCAGGTCGGGTTGAAAAGGCAGAAACGCGGTGTAGTTGAACTGGTCTCGCTCGGGATAGTAGGTCCATGCCTTGTTTCCTGCCATGGCACGCCAATTGTTCGGTGCTCTCGTCCCATTCCTGCCCTTTCCATCCCTCCAGATATACCAATCCGCCTTCGGGTTGTCGCGTGAGCTGGCGGACTCCTTGAACCAGTCATGCTGATCGGAGGTGTGATTCAGCACCAGGTCGAAGACGAGCTTCATGCCTCTGCCATGCACCTCCTGCACCAGCTTTTCGAAGAGCGCCATATCCCCATAATGGGGAGAGATAGCGTAATAGTCGCTGATGTCATAGCCAAAGTCCCTTTGCGGACTTTCGGTGAACGGGGAAATCCAGATGGTTTCGTATCCAAGGTATTGGATGTAGTCCAGTTTTTCAATAATGCCGGGTATATCTCCGATACCGTCGCCATTGCTATCGAAAAAGGACCGCGGATAGACATGATAAACGGTGGTTTTTTTCCACCATTCGGCGTCCTCCAAAGCAAGATCAGTACTATCGACCGGCATATGTCCGCGGGAAACAGGTTTGGAAAAGAGGCCGAGGTTTAATTCCGCTCAGCCGGGCATGTCAAGAAACTTGAGTCCCTGTTGCAGGGGTGGATTTGTAAAGTGGGAAAGTTGTCCCTGGGAAACAAGCCTCCGCTTTCAGAAATAGAAGACACGCTGCCACCGGCATGAGTTCAATTATTTTCCGCGGGAAGCTGGAAGCGTATGCCTGAATCCCGGCAATAGCTTCTTCCGCATCCGGGCCGCAGCTGGGCTGAAGCAAGATATGGCGTGTATCAGATCAATCGCTCGCAGGATGGTTTGCCAAATGGCTGTGTCGCCGGGCATAGCTGAAATAGACAATCAGGCCGATCGTGGCCCAGGCCAGAAACATCTGGATCGTGCCCCAACCCAGGCTGATGAACAGCAGGGCGCAGCCCGCCATCGCCAAGGGTCCCACCATCCATAGCATAGGCGTCTTAAAGGGCCGATGCCGCTCCGGGTCGCGCCGGCGCAATACCATCACCCCCAGGGCCACCATGAAGAACGCGAACAGCGTGCCGGAGTTCGAGATATCCGCCAGTGTTGCAACCGGGAACAGGGCGGCAAATAGCGCCACCGCGAGGCCGGTTGCCTGCGTGACGATATGCGGCGTGTGAAAACGAGGATGAATATGGGAGAAAGCTGCCGGCATCAACCCGTCCCTAGACATAGTAAACAGCACCCGCGTTTGACCATAAATCATCATGAGCACGACCGAGGGGAGAGCGATAATCGCTGCTGACGCCACCCAGTTGCCTACAGCCGGGTATCCCACCTCACGCAGCACGAACGCCAACGGTTCCTTCGAGAGGGATAGTTCGCCGCCGGGCTGAGATCCAACCGCGCCGACGGCCGCATAAGCCACGACCAGGTAAATCAGCGTACAAATCGTCAGTGACCCGATGAGCCCGATCGGTACATTACGGTTGGGATTTTTCGTTTCTTCCGCAGCCGTCGAGACGGCGTCGAATCCCACGTAAGCAAAAAAAATGGAAGCGGCTGCGCCCAGCACGCCAACTCCGGAAAGCGGCGTCCCCCAGCCATTGGGGAACATGGGTTCAAAATTGGCTGAATTGACGGCTGGCAGAGCGAGAATAATGAAGGCGGCAAGCGCGACAATTTTGACGATGACCAGAACGGCGGTGAATCTGGCGCTTTTGCCGGTGCCCATGATCAGCAACGACGTGACGAAGAGCGAAACCAGGAATGCCAGGAGGTTGAATCCGCCCGCGGCAGTCGCGAGTCCAGCCCCGCTGTCATTTCCAGTCCCGGGCACCAGAACCCTGTCGAAAGGTCCGGCGGTCAGGAACAGAGGCAGACCGTAGCCGATCTCGTGCAAAAACCCATTGATATAGCCGGACCAACCAACTGCCACCGCAGCGGCCGCAACGGCATATTCGAGGATAAGCGCCCAGCCTACCATCCACGCCATCAATTCACCGAATACCGCATAGGAATAGGTGTAGGCCGAGCCGGCCACGGGCACGATTGCCGCAATTTCGGAATATACCAGGGCTGTGAGTGCGCACACGAACCCGGCAATGACAAACGAGTACATCATTGCCGGGCCGGCCTTGTCTGCCGCAACCGATGTCAAAACGAAAATGCCGGTACCAATGACGGCGCCGATCCCCAGCATGGTCAGGTCAAATGCTCCGAGCTGGCGCTTAAGTCCCTTTTTCTGCGCTGCTTCAAGGATGTGATCGAGGGATTTGACGCGCTCAAACAGCATGGTTTCTCCGATTATCGAAGGCGTTACACGCCCCGGCGTTATTTTTTGCCTTTTTTAAGGGGCGGCCGCTGCCGGGCAAGGACGGTATTCTAAACCAGAGCAAACCTTCGCGATGAAATGCTTTGCCCCCTGCGAACGGATGGGAAAGAGTACTCAAAAAAGGGGCGCCGGCGGACGGGTCCCGGGATGCCAGCGGCGTGCTTATTCAGAACGGGTTGCTATTTTTCCTTCGTCATTCTGGAATAGTCCGGCAAGGAGGCGACACGCCATAAATACCAGGATGCTGCGGTTCGATACGGGCTGCACGGCAAGCCGGCCTTTTCCAATTCCTTGCGAGTGGGCAAGGTGTTCATGGATTTTAGAAACCGGTATCCGTCGCGTACCCCAAAATCATCCACAGGCAGGATATCCATGCGTCCCAACGTATGCATTAGAAACATTTCCACGGTCCACCGGCCGATGCCGGGGAGGGTGATGAGCCGGGCGACAAGCTCATCGTCCTGCATTCGTCGGGCAGCATCGAGGGAAGGTACCAGTCCATTCAGCGCGCCTTCTGCGATGTGCTTGACGGCGGTTATCTTTCGCGTTGAGAAACCGCAGCGGCGCAAATCTCCATCTGGAGTCGCAAACACTTGGTCGGGGAGCGGAAAGGTTGTTTCAGAACCACTGGTCGGATACAAATTCAGGAATCTGGCGATAATAGCATCGGCGGCCCGGGCGTGAAGTTGCTGGTAGGCAACCGCCCTGATAAGGGCTTCGTATGGCTCCCGCAAGCGTGGTTGGAGCGTGCAGGGGCCAATGTGGTGTATCAATCGGGCCCAATCGGCATCGATAAGCGCGAGATGTGCCGGCGCCTGACAGAAGTCCACGGTTTCACCGATTCCACTGATTTCAGGCATTGGGCGGCCCTCCGATTCCATCGCTTCTGATGGGATGTGATTGAAAACTTGAATAGATCATCGGCGCGACCGTGCTTGAGGATGTTATGTTGACGGGAATAGATTTTACCCGCAAAGTAAGCGTGGATCTGAATGGGTTGAACACGGCAGGGGCCGCCGAGCGATTATCACCGATGTTTCATATGGGGCCGTAAAAGGCAAAACAATGTGAGTATCCGGCTTGAATAGGGAGGAAAGCCATGACGGACATCAGGGGATGGGTCTCGCACGGGGCTAAGCAAAAACTTGAGCCTTTCACCTACGATGCCGGTCCGCTGGGGCCGGAAGAGGTGGAGATCGGCGTCGAATTCTGCGGCCTCTGCCACTCCGATCTTTCCATTCTTAACAACGATTGGGGATTGTCCCAGTATCCGGTCGTGCTGGGCCATGAGGCGGTGGGCCGCATCGTGGCCGCGGGTGATCAGGTCAAGGGATTGGGGATCGGCCAGCGTGTCGGGATCGGATGGACCAGCGCCAGTTGCATGCATTGCCATCAATGCATGACTGGCGATCATCATCTCTGCGCTGGAGCAGTTGCGACAATCATCGGCCACCGCGGGGGTTTTGCGGAAAAGGTGCGTTCGCATTGGGCTTGGGCTGTTCCCTTGCCGGAAGCGCTCGATATTTCCTCTGCCGGTCCGCTGCTGTGTGGCGGTATTACTGTGTTTGCGCCCCTAGCTATCTACGATGTGAAACCAACGGACCGGGTAGGTGTGGTCGGCATCGGCGGCTTGGGGCACATGGCCCTTCAATTTGCGAATGCCTGGGGTTGCGAGGTAACCGCCTTTTCCTCGAACCCGTCGAAGATGGAAGAAGTACGAAAATTCGGCGCGCATCGGGTGGTGTCAAGCCGGGATCGCGCCGGCATCCTGAAGGCGGCAAATTCGCTTGATTTTCTACTTGTCACAGCGAATGTTCCGCTGGATTGGAGCGCGTTTTTGCAGACGCTCAAGCCTAATGGGCGCATGCACCTCGTCGGCGCGGTCCTGGAACCTATACCGGTTGGCGCTTTCGACCTTATCTTCGGACAGAAAAGCATCTCCGGGTCGCCGACGGGGAGTCCGGCCGCGATGTCGTCCATGCTGGATTTCGCCGCCCGGCATAATATCGCGCCCCAGGTGGAGCACTTCCCGCTGAGTAAGGTGAACGACGCCATCGCCCATCTCGCGGCGGGGGAGGCGCGTTACCGCATCGTCCTCGATGCAGACTTCACATAGCGACGGTCAACTCGAGGCGGTCAATTTGAGGCGGGTACGGTTGCCCCTTCAAGAGCTTCCTGAAGCTTTTTCTCCTGTTCTGGTGACAGGGAGGTCCGCAGGACCTTTCCTTTAACGCCAGAGAGTTCCGCGAGAACCTTTTCCGGTTGCACCTTTCGTACGAGAATAAAAAGCGCGGACGAGTTGGGCGGAATGGTCTCGGCTAGTGATTTAACGAAATCATCATTGATGCCATAGTCGACTAGAGAACCGGATAGGGCGCCTGCTCCGGCGCCGATTGCGCTACCCAGAACAAATCCCGCCAACGGGTTTAGGAAAATGAACCCGACCAGGGTCCCCCATAGACCACCAGAAAGAAAACCGGTCGTTGTTCCGGCTGTGACAGTATTAATGCTTTGCTTGAGATGCACCTTGCCCGCGTCGTCGCGCACGACGACGACCGCGTCCTCGATATCTATCAGATATTCCCGCTTTAACTTGCTCAGCCTCAGCAGAACGAGATCCGCTTCTTCAGGATCTTTAAAGCCCACTACGATTAATTCGGACATGTCGTTTCCTCCCATGGACAGCTGTTATATGGAATATTTGAAATACCTTAGTCCCATCTACCGGTCTCCGGACGCCGCCCCGTTCTTGGTCGTCACCAAGGTCGTGTAGGACGTTGTGAGCATGCGTGTCGGAAGGGGTCCGGTTCGTGGATGGCTGCAAATCGTTATAGAGCGAGCCGCGCCGTTCGTCCGTTCGAGACCGTACCTAATGGAGAAGGCAGGAGGACAAATTGCCCGGGATCCCCGGGACCATCAAGGCGGCCCTTCGATAGCCTGGCTAAACGGTGCCGCTGCAAGCAGGGATGTGCAGTGCGCGCAGGGAAACAAATACATGAATGTTTCCGGAATCAATGCCGGTCCGACTAGTCAATGGATCATGCCGGGGCGTAAAAGCAGGAGGTAAGTGTGAGGGTATTGCGCGATGATCGGTGGCCACCCGGTCAACTAATTAGCCATCCAAGGTGAACTGAGCCGACCGGCGCATTAAATTTACTCTATCGGCGGTGGAATTTGAAAGCAAGACCTGGAGTGCAACGGGCTGCCGACATTGATAGATTGGCAATTGTTTATCATTGTCTGCGTAACTTCAGGGAGCCATCATGAATAGCTTAGCGGAAAAAGCACGGCTTGGCGCTCAAACAGTCCAAGACCCTCGTTGGACCGACATCGTTGTCCGTAACGCCGAAGCCGACGGCAAGTTTTATTTCGGAGTCAGGACCACGGGCGTCTACTGCCGTCCCTCTTGCGGTGCGCGTACGGCGCGGCCCGAGAATGTCAGTTTTTACGCTACGCGCGAAGAAGCCCAAACGGCAGGCTTCAGACCCTGCAAGCGCTGCCGGCCTGACCGCTCCACGGTTATAGACCCGTATGCCGTCCGGGTTACGCAGGCGTGCCGTATAATTGAAGAATCGGAGGCCACCCCAACTCTGGAGGAAACTCGCCCGCCAGCTTGGCATGAGCGCCTATCACTTCCATCGTGTGTTCAGGCAAGTCACCGGATTGACGCCCCGGCAGTACGCTGCAGCGCAGCGCGAGAAAAAGGTGCGCCATCAACTCGGCCGGGGGAGCACGGTCACGGCTGCTATTTTCGATGCCGGCTATAGTTCCAGCAGCCGTTTTTATGAAAGATCGAACAACGTTCTGGGGATGTTGCCGAGCTGCTATCGGGCGGGCGGAATTGATACCAAAATTCGTTTTGCCGTTGGCGAATGCTCGCTGGGATCAATTCTGGTTGCTCAAAGCCAACGAGGTATTTGCGCGATTCTTCTCGGCGGCGATCCCGATAAACTAGTGCACGAACTGCAGGACAGCTTCCCCCATGCTGTCCTCAGTGGAGGGGATTCGAACTTCGAAGAACTTGTCGCGACCGTAGTCGGCTTTATCGAAGCGCCAAGCATCGGCTTGAGCCTCCCCCTCGATATACGTGGCACGGCTTTTCAGCAGCGGGTGTGGCAGGCACTGCGCGCAATTCCGCCGGGGAAGACGAAAAGCTACACCGATATTGCCAAACACATGGGTGCGCCCGGGTCCGCACGCGCAGTGGCTGGAGTATGCGCGGCGAACAAGCTTGCGGTAGCCATACCCTGTCACCGGGTGGTGCGTAAAGATGGCGACCTGGGAGGTTACCGCTGGGGCGTGGAGCGCAAGCGCACCCTGCTTGAGACTGAGTCGAACGCCGTGCCTGGAGGGGGAGGTGTTTCCGGATTGAATACCTTAACAGAGAGCACGTTTCCGAAGATTTCCCTGCATCGGGGCATCGTGACCCAGGTCGGCGCGCTTGATTGGGGCGGAATCGCAGAGGAACTGGACGCGCAGGGATGCGCAGTGATCGAAAAGCTGCTTGTTCCTCGGGAATGCGAGGCCTTAACCACGCTTTATCCAGAGGAGGGTGTTTTCCGCAGCAGGGTGGTAATGGCCCGTCATGGCTTTGGCCGGGGGGAATACAAGTATTTCAGCTACCCGTTGCCCGGCATCATCGCAGACCTGCGGGCCTCGATATATTTCCAGCTCGCGCCCATTGCCAACCGCTGGAATGAGGCAATGGGCATTCAGGTGCATTTCGCGGCGGAACACGGCGATTTCATCCGGCGCTGCCATGAGGCGGGCCAGCTTCGTCCGACTCCGCTGCTCTTACAATATGAGCCCGGCGATTACAATTGTCTGCATCAGGACTTGTACGGAGAACATGTATTCCCGATTCAGCTCACCATACTGCTAAGCGAGCCAGGACGAGATTTCACCGGAGGCGAATTTGTGTTGACCGAGCAGCGTCCCCGCATGCAGTCGCGTGCGGAAGTCGTGCCTCTCCGGCAGGGGGATGCTGTCGTGTTTGCTGTGCACCAGCGGCCGGTGCAAGGTACGCGAGGAGTATACAAGGTCAATTTGCGCCATGGTGTCAGCCGCCTTCGTTCCGGGCGTCGCCATACAGCGGGGATCATTTTTCACGATGCGACCTGAGAAAGTGGTGAACGGGACACTCAACTTGTTCGAGGATGAGGATACGGCGCCATGCCAGTCACGGCTGGAAGAGCTATGCCGCGGAGCCGTTGTCCTCCGCGCCTTCGCGCTCGCGGATGAGGCGCCTGTTCTGGCAGCGCTGGACGAAGTCATCGCGGAGGCGCCTCCACGTCACATGATCCCGCCAGGCGGTTTCCGCATGTCGGTCGCACTCACAAATTGTGGTTCCTACGGCTGGGTGACCGATCACACCGGCTATCGTTACCAAGCGAGTGATCCAGATAGTGGCAAGCCGTGGCCTCGCATGCCGGACGTGTTCCGCAAGGTGGCGCGAGATGCTGCTGCCACTGCGGGTTTTGAAAATTTCAAGCCCGACGCGTGCCTCGTCAATCTCTATCAGCCGGGGGCTAGGGTCTCATTGCATCAGGACAAGAATGAGCGAGACTTTGACGCGCCGATCGTTTCCGTTTCGCTTGGCCTCCCGGCTGTTTTCTTATGGGGCGGTTTACGACGGCAGGAAAGGCCGGCGCGTGTGCAATTGATCCACGGTGATGTCATGGTATGGGGCGGGCCTGCAAGGTTGTGTTTTCATGGCGTTCGCCCAGTTATGGAGGGCTATCATCCTGCGACTGGCCGCCTTCGGATTAATTTGACCTTTCGCAAGGCGGTGTAAAAATGGCGGGCGATGTTACGCTAGATGCCAGAGCGCTTCCCAAGGTGTTTTCCGCCTCTTTCCAGTTCACAATACGTTAGCTGATGTTCGTGATGGCGCGTCTGTTAGATATCGCACAGACGGATCTTCTGCCGCGTAGTAATCTATTTAAGGCTCCCGCCGCCTTCATTATTTATTCGGCAATTCATGAAGTGTGTCACGCGGCAAAAACAAAAAGGCAAAATAACAAAGCAATTTAACCCTGATAGGATCTCAAATGAAAAAGAGCATACTTTTATCAGTAGGTGCGATGGTATTCGCGACCTCGGCATTGGCCGGGAAAGAGGAGAAAGTGCATTGGTCGGAGCTGCCTGCTGCAGTACAGAAAACAATAACTGACAATGCAGGAGGTGGGAAAGTAGAGGAGATCGAGAAGGAAACAAAATCGAAAGACGGTAAAACCATCATCGTTTATGAAGCCGAGGTGAAGAAACCCGACGGCAAGAAGGTTGAAATTAAAGTGGGGGAAGACGGCAAGCTTATCGAGTCGGAGCGGAATTAAGCAAGAGTAAGCTTATCCGGTGAAGAATACCGTTGTGCGGTTTGGAATAGACGAGACACGTCGAGCTTCGCTAGCGCATCTTTACGGTCGAGGACGGGAATCAGGCATGGAGAACCGGTTTGTCTGAAGAATTTTTCCTATTTGCTTTGTTTTCACTAACTAGGTGCTAAGTGGTCAAGCGCCAGACCATACCCAGCATCCCGCATGACAGGAGGACGGGAATCACGCCTGCATTGAGGCGAAACATTGCCGTTACCGCTGTGATGATCAGTCCGATAGAGAACCAGTCCACATCGCCGCCCAAGCCCTGCGGCCAGACCACGTAATAGGCAAAAAATACAGCAAGATTAAGGATAACGCCGACCACAGCGGCCGTTATCGCTTTTAACGGTGCGGTAAATGACAGTTTTCCGTGGGTGGTTTCAATAAACGGCGCACCCATAAAAATAAAGATAAAGCTGGGCAAGAAGGTAAAGAACGTGACTACCCCCGCCCCTGTGAAAGCGGAAACAAATCGGGTTTCCGGGCCCAGCACCTGCATGCCCCACCCCCCGACAAAACCAACGAAGGTGACGACCATGATGAGCGGACCAGGTGTCGTTTCTCCCAAGGCCAGACCATCGATCATCTGTCCCGGGGTGAGCCACAGGTACTGTTCTACCGCGCCCTGATACACGTAGGGCAGGACCGCATAAGCACCACCGAAAGTCATCAGGGCGGCTTTAGTAAAAAACCAGCCCATCTGAGTGTAGGTGCCATTCCATCCATACATGCCCGACAATATTCCGATCGCGACGAGCCATATCACGATCCCAGCCGCAGCGGTTCGCCACAATGCTAGCCAGCTGAACAGGGCATGAGAGGGAATGGGACTGGCATCGTCAATAAGCGCAGGCTGGGATCGTTCCCTCGGGGCGCCGTGCGATTTTCCCGTTTCGAAGCGATGGGGCATGACACGGCCGGCATAATAGCCAATGAGCCCGGCGGTGAGGATGATGAAGGGGAAGGGCAATTTGAAGATCGTCAGGGCTATGAACGCGAGCCCAGCGATTAGCCATAGCAAGGGAGTGTTCAAGGTCCTTGAGCCGATGCGATAGGCGGCAAAAATTACAATGGCGACGATGGCGGGTTTGAGGCCATAGAGTACCCCTGCGACCGCCGGAACATTGCCGTAGGTCAAATAAATCCACGTCAGGACTATCAGTAAAAAAAACGACGGGAGCACGAACAGTGCTCCCGCAATGATTCCGCCCCAATGCCGGTGCATCAGCCAGCCGATGTAGGTGGCAAGTTGCTGCGCTTCCGGGCCGGGTAACACCATGCAAAAATTCAACGCATGGAGGAAACGGTCTTCCGAAATCCATCTTTTTTGCTCGACCAGGTCGTGATGCATGATGGCAATCTGCCCGGCGGGGCCACCGAAACTAATAAAGCCCAGCTTTAGCCAATACAGGGATGCCTGACCTAGCGTAATCGATGAAGGGTTTCCGGTAATGTGCATGAGCCAGCTTTGCCAGTCTTGAGGCGGCAATTATCGGGTTTTTTACGCAAGTCCCCACCGCCATTATTGCCTTTAGGTTCTGCTCGAAATATAATAGTAACAATTATCATTCAACTGCAATTGTTCAAACTTTTGCCTTCTTTCGTGGGCTCCGATGCGGGGCAGTCCGAGTACAAATGGTAACAGTCAAGTTCGCATGACCATGGGGGCTGCGATACGAGCGTTGAGAGCAATGGTAACGCGTTCCAGTCGCTGTCCAGCATAAACCAGCATTTATCGGTCGCCATAAGACTTTAAAGACTTTTACAAGAAACAATCGTAGCCAGCCAGCCTGTTCCGGGCAAGCCAGCCAATTTATATCCGACTTACTGGGGGGTATTTGGCTGTGAAAAATATAATAATAAAAAATATAACAATAAAAAAAAGCAGTAAGTCGAGCGTAGTCCTGACTACAGATTCGATCGGCTCTGGCGGAACGAAAGCCGAAGCGGGCCACACGCCGCAAACACGCGATGGCTTTCGCCATTCCCATCTTGCTACGGCAGTGCGCGGCGCGCTCTTCTCGTTGGGGTTGGCGACAATGACGCTGCCTCATGCCGTCCTTGCCCAAACTGGCGGCGCTACTGCTGCAACGGTGCAGGCTTACAGCATTTCAGCCGGCCCCATGGAGCGCGCTCTTGAGGAATTTGGCCGACAAGCAGGACTCAAGCTCTCCTTCGATGCTGCGGAAGTAAAAAACATCACCACGCCGGGGTTGACGGGCAATTTTTCCGCCCAGGATGGGCTCAGTCGTTTATTGTCCGGGAGTGGCCTGGAAGCGGTTGCTGAACCTGGTGGTTATGTTATCAGGAGGTCTACAGTGGTTGCCCAGCCAACGGTGTTGCCGCCGGTAGAAGTTGCCGCAACGCCGATCACCGGACCCACGGATGGCTACATGGCCACGAAAAGTTTCGGCGCGACCCGAACCGATACCCCGCTGCGCGACGTGCCGCAATCGGTCACTGTGGTAACGAAGGATCAGATCAGGGATCAAGCCATGATGAGTATTACCGACGTGGTGCGTTACGTGCCCGGCGTCGTTCCTTCCCAGGGGGAAGGCAACCGGGATGCGGTGATTTTTCGCGGCAATCAATCGACGGGAGACTTCTATGTCGACGGACTGCGCGACGATGTGCAGTATTTGCGCGATCTTTACAATATAGACAGGGTTGAGGTCTTAAAAGGGTCCAATGGAATGATATTTGGACGCGGCGGGGCGGGCGGCGTAATCAATCGCGTCACCAAAGAGGCCAACTGGACGCCGGTCAGCGAAATCGTGGCCCAGTACGGATCTTTCAGCCAAAAGCGGATTGCCGTCGACATCGGACGCCCCATCAATGACGTGCTCGCTATTCGTCTGAATGCCATGTACGAGCACTCGAACAGCTACCGTAGCGGAGTGGATCTCGAGCGGGGTGGGGTCAACCCTACACTGACTTTCAAGCCCACCGCGCAGACCAAAGTCGTTTTGAGCGGCGAATACTTTACCGATAACCGTGTGGCAGACCGTGGTATTCCTTCTTTTGGTACGACGTCCGGTGTGGTCGACTCAGGCCGCCCTGCCAATACCCATTGGTCGACTTTTTTCGGTGACCCAAACCGAAGCCCCGTGCGTCTGGACACCTATGCCTTGAACTCTCTCATGGAGCATACGTTCGACAATAATCTTACCGTTCGGAATCGTACGCGCTACGCCAGCTACGACAAGTTTTATCAGAACATATTCGCCAGCAGCCCCGTCGTCGCCAACAATTTAGGTGTCCAAGGCTATAACGACGCCACGGAGCGCGATAACCTTTTCACCCAGACCGACTTTCTGTATGCCCTGAATACGGGACCCATCAAGCATGAGTTCATGGCGGGGGTGGAGTATGGGCGCCAGGTGACCGATAATTTCCGTAATAACGGTTATTTCAACAACAATTTCACCAACGGCGGACGGACCGATACTGTTTCTTTTTTCAACCCTATTACCCTGACTCCCGTTACATTCAGGCCGGATCCCACCGGGGCGGCAAGCGGGGGCGCCGCTACTGCGAATAACCATGGCACCGTTGAGGTGGTTGGCGTGTATTTGCAGGATCAGATTACGCTTCTTCCCCAGGTGAAAGCGGTCCTCGGCATTCGTTACGATAATTTCGATACGAAATTTCGCAACAACAACACGGGGCAGGTATTCAATGTAACGGATGGATTCATTTCGCCCAGGGCGGGCCTGATTTATAAGCCCATCGAGACCGTTTCGATTTATGGAAACTACAGCCTGGCGTACGTACCACGCGCCGGAGATCAACTCACCTCGTTGACCCTCAGTAATGCTGCGCTCAAGCCGGAGCAATTTATGAACCTGGAGCTGGGGGCCAAGTGGGATATCCGGCCCGACCTGTCGTTAACCGCGGCGCTGTATCAACTGGAACGAAGCAACGTCATCGCCCCGGTTCCAAATGACCCCACCCGAACCATGTTGGTGGACGGCCAGCGCGCGCGTGGCGCGGAGGTCGGGTTGGCGGGGCGCATCACTCCCCAATGGAGCGTGATGGGGGGGTATGCCTACACGGATGCCGAGATTACCCAAGCAATAACCGGGGCGCGAGCTGGCGCGGTGGTGGCGCAAGTCCCGAAGCATACTGTCTCGATGTGGAATCGTTATGATTTCACACCATTCCTGGGACTGGGTCTGGGCGTGGTCCATCGCAGCAGCATGTATGCCGCGCTTGACAATACGGTGCTGTTGCCGGGCTTTACGCGGATGGATGCCGCGATGTTCGTCAGGCTGAACCGGACATTACGCGTGCAAGCGAATATCGAAAATATCGCGGATGTCGACTACATCGCCTCCGCGCATAACAACAACAACATCCTGCCTGGCGCGCCGCGCATCTATCGCCTGACCGTGATCGCCAACTTCTAGCTTCCATAAAGTCTCAGTGGTAGCCAACAGAAAGCCTCGGTTTGTACCGAGGCTTTCGCCTCTGTCATCCTTTCGGTGAACGTGGCCTCACGGTAGCAGTGCCGTCATACCTGCAAGTTTCCGGGCCTAACAACACCTGCTGATTTTGCCGCCATACCGCGCCTCCTGTCGTTCGCGGAAGAACTCGGGATAAGACATCGCCGGGCGATCCGGATGGGCATTTTTCATGTGCTCGAGATAGGTGCTGTATTCGGGCACGCCTACCATTAGACGCACGCTCTGTCCCACAAAACGCATTCCTTGCGTAATTTTTTTCAACATATTCCTGCTTTCCTCATTCATCATATTCTTAAGCCTGCTTCAGCCGGCAGTAACTCGAACGGCGCCTCCTTTGCGCTGGGGCTGCCCACGGCCCGGGCCTGCAGAACTGTTCGGATGCCGAATGCCAGCATGCTGATCAGTACCAGCATGAATAGTCCTGCGAGCGACGCGTTGACATAATCGTTAAAAATGACCTGTTGCATCTGTTCAATGGATTTGGCAGGCGGCAGGACTTGACCCTCGGCAATCGCCCCCTTGTATTTGTCGGCATGGGCCAGAAAGCCGATGCGTGGATTGGCGTCGAAGATCTTTTGCCAGGCAGCCGTCAGTGTGCAAACAATGACCCATGAGGCCGGGACGACGGTGATCCAGGCAAAACGGTCGCGCTTCATCTTGAACAGCACGACAGTGCAAAGAATCAGCGCCACCCCGGCCAGCATCTGGTTGGAAATTCCGAACAATGGCCAGAGCGTATTGATTCCCCCCAATGGATCGATGACCCCCTGATAGAGAAAATACCCCCAACCCGCGACGCACAGTCCGGTGGCGATCAGGCTTGCCCCGAGGGAGTCGGTACGTTTCATGGATGGGATGAAGCTACCCAGCAAATCCTGCAGCATGAAGCGTCCCGCGCGCGTCCCGGCATCCACCGCCGTGAGGATAAAAAGCGCCTCGAACAGAATTGCGAAGTGATACCAGAAGGCCATCATGGTCCTGCCTCCGGCAAATTCCGACAGGATGTGCGCCATGCCTACCGCCAGGGTCGGTGCGCCGCCGGTACGGGAAATGATGGTGTGTTCCCCCACATCCTTCGCCGTCTGGTTTACCATCTCAGGCGTGAGATAAAAGCCCCATTTCGAGATAGTTTCCGCAGCTGATTCCGCGGTGGTGCCGATGATCGCGGCCGGACTGTTCATGGCGAAGTACACGCCCGGCTCAAGGGTCGAGGCGGCAACAAGCGCCATAATGGCCACGAACGATTCCATCAGCATGGCCCCGTAGCCGATGAATCGGGCATCGGTCTCGTTCCTGATCATCTTCGGGGTGGTGCCGGAGGAGATGAGCGAGTGGAACCCGGATACGGCACCGCAGGCAATAGTGATGAACAGGAAGGGAAACAGGCTGCCCGACCAGACGGGCCCAGACCCATCCACGAACTGGGTGAAGGCGGGCATTTTCAATTCCGGCGAAATAAATATGACGCCGATCGCCAGACCCACGATGGTTCCGATCTTTAGGAAGGTGGACAAATAATCGCGCGGAGCCAGCAACAACCATATTGGCAACACGGAGGCTATGAAGCCATATCCGATCAGAAGCCAAGTGAGTTGTTCACCGGTGAGGGTGAAAAGCGTGGCCAGCTCCGGAATTTCCTGCACGTATTGACCGCCCACAATGGACAGCATCAACAGCGCAAAGCCGATCAGTGAAACCTCGCCGATAGCGCCGGGACGGAAGTATCGCGCATACACACCCATGAAAAGCGCCGTCGGAATCGTGGCGGCAACGGTAAATGTGCCCCAGGGAGATTCGGCCAGGGCCTTTACCACGATCAGCGCGAGTACGGCGAGGAGGATGAGCATGATGAAGAAGGTGCCAAACAGGGCGATCATGCCGGGTATCTTGCCCAGTTCGGATTTGATCAGATCGCCGAGGGAACGGCCGTTGCGGCGGGTGGAAATGAATAGCACCGTGAAGTCCTGCACCGCGCCGGCAAACACCACACCTGCCAGCAGCCAGAGCATGCCAGGCATATAGCCCATCTGGGCGGCGAGAATAGGGCCGACCAGCGGACCTGCCCCGGCAATGGCGGCAAAATGGTGACCGAACAATACATATTTGTTGGTTGGCACATAGTCAAGGCCGTCATTGAATTTGTAAGCCGGAGTCATGCGGGTAGGGTCCAGCCGCAGGACACGGCGGGCAATGAACCGGCTGTAGAAGCGGTAGGCGATGGTGTAGACGCAGATGGTTGCGATCACAATCCAGATGGCGCCAATCGATTCCCCCCGCTGCAAGGCAATGACAGCGAACGCCGCAGCGCCTGTCATCGCGAATGCCGCCCAGCCAAGTTTGATGATCAGACTGCTCATTTTTTCTCCTAACGCAAAATCCGAATTGATGCCACGATTATAGTTTGTCGCTGAAATTTTAGGCTGAGCTTGTTGCTTGCGGCCAACCTTAACGGAATGGGCGACTCACGAAAGAGGAGCCAGCAAATCCGAAACGCCACGGCATATCGATGGCCTTGGAAATACCGATGCGAGGTCCGGTCACGATTGTTACCGGCTCCAATGGCGGTATGAGCTGAAATGGCGGCAAGTCGATCGGCAAACCGCTATGTGCGCGTGTGATACCTAGCGCCTGGGATACGCGACCCGGCCCGGAACATAGCAGGCGCACGTCGTCCAGTCCACGACGTGAACGCATGATATCCAGTCCCGCCGCCGGATCGATCGCGCGGATCAAAACACCTGCCCCATGTCCTTCCGTCCGGCAGACGAAATTGAGGCACCAGTGAATTCCATAGGAGCGGTAGACATAGGCGCGGCAGGGCGGGCCAAACATCACCAGGTTTCGTTTTGTAGGGCCAGAAAAGCTGTGCGAGGCAGGGTCGTCATGATCATAGGCTTCCGTTTCTACGATACGTCCTCCAACTCCATCCACGAGCAATGTCACGCCGATCAGGCGCTGCGCCACTTCAACGGATGACGCCGAAAAATCGATAAATGGCATTTCTGAGCTCATGGCGGCAATATTATACAGAGCACTTGCAAAAACAATCTTGCCGGATCGTCGATAATCCGTTGACAGCATGAAGCGGTGCCTCCTGTACTTACATTGTCCGCATGTATATGCTACAACCCGCCCCGCTAGGCGTTTAACACTAATACATACTTGTGAACCAATAATGAATTTTTTTGCATGAAGGGGAAGGAATCTATGTCCGCGCCGTGGCTGATGGTTGCCTCGACACTGCTATTTGCAACCATGGGCATGTGCGTAAAGTTCGTCTCGGCCGAATACAGCACGGGAGAGATTGTGTTCTACCGCGGCTTAGTTGGCGCGGCAATGATGATTATGCTCGCTCGGATGCGTGGCTCCACGCTCAAGACCAGGTTGCCAGCAATGCATTTCTGGAGAAGCCTGTCCGGTGTGAGTGCGCTCGGTCTCTGGTTCTACGCAATTGGGGAGTTGCCGCTTGCGACTGCCTTTACCCTGAATTACATGGCGCCGATCTGGATGGTTGTCCTCCTCATTGGCGGCTCCGTATTATTCAATCACGCGAAGGTGAATGCGAACCCGATTGCGGCCATCCTGGTGGGTTTTGCAGGGGTGGTATGCGTACTTCAGCCCACTTTAGCAAGCAATCAAGCATGGGGTGCCCTGACGGGCCTGCTTTCCGGCCTGCTCACGGGGGTAGCGTACATTCAAGTGGCTGCACTTGGACGGGCGGGCGAACCGGAGGATCGGGTAGTGTTTTATTTTTCTCTAGGGAGCATTGCGGGCGGCGCCGTGGCGACGTCGCTTTTTAGCGGATGGCATGGGCATAGCCTTACAGGGTCGGGATTGCTGCTCGCAGTCGGTTTACTCGCCACGCTCGCGCAGTTGATGTTGACCCGCGCGTATGCTACCGGACGTATGCTTGTCAATGGCAGTCTGCAGTACCTGGGGATTGCGTGGTCCTATCTGTATGGCGTTTTTCTGTTCGATGATCCGGTCACTGTTATTGCCCTATTGGGCATGGGCTTGATTGTCCTGGCGGGCATTGCGGCAGTGCGGTTGCGTCCCACCGTCCTGGCTTCGAGCCGCATCAGCACCACGCTATAACGATCGAAGTAAGCAGAAGAATATTGATGAGTGTAAAGTGGTGCAACAATAGACTCACGCGGTGGTTCAGTGTTTTGCCCGAACCACCGTGCAAACCGTGAGTCATAAGAACCGGGTGCTTAGTTCGGCCCGATCGGACCGCCTTGCTCTTCCTTCAAGTCCTTCATTGGTTTTCCTTCTTTATCTCGGGGAAAGTCCGGAACATGGGCATCAGGGCTTGGCGATTTTGGATCTGCTGCACGTTCCACTCTTTTCCTCTGGTCAACCTGTCCCTGATCCATTCCTGCCTTTCCTTCCTTAAGGCTTTCACTTTCACTGGGCGTTTTGCCCGCGGAACCACTTTGACCGGCAGAACTGCCGCTCTGACCAGCAGAACTGCCTTGCCCGTAGGAGCTACCTCCAGACTGGGCGTGTGCGATCCCAGCTATGCCGAAGATGGCGGCGCTGACCAGAGCTACTACGGATGCCATTGAGCGATTTTTTACTGTAGAAGTTTTCATGGCTGTTCCTTTTTGGAGATCCAGCGATATTGCTGTGTTTGAAAGATTACGTTCTGGTTGCTACTTGTTCAGTGCGGTATCACACGAAGGTCATCCATTGGCTGCCCGCTGAAAAGGAAGTTTCAATGCAACTCACTGAGTTGTAAACGACAGCGCCGGTGACCGAGATGCAGCTTGCCAAGCTTTATGAGACGAGAGGCTTGTGATACCCGCCGCCCGGCAAGTCCGGCGCGTATAAGTCATGCAAGCGAACGATCAATATCTTCCCTTGATTCGTGGCCCCGTCCCATTCGCCGAATCCTGGTCATAAAGCTCGACATTCACGCCTTCTTGATACGAGCCTCCATATTGGCTACTGCTCGACTTACTGCTGCCAGCATTCTGTTGTGATCCGGTTGTGCCATAGCCAGACGTATTGGAAGAGCTCGTTCCCTGCTGGGAGGATTCTTGACGTTGCTGTTCTGACATGGGGTCCTGCTTCCCTGAATCATAACTTTGGGCATTGGCCAAGCCCGCGATGCCAAAAATCATTGCTGCGGCGATTGGAAGAATTTTCATGATCATTCCCTTATTTTCAATCCAGCGAAGTGCTGTGACGACAATGTTAGGCTGAGTTAAGCCATTGTTCGGTGCGGTAGCATACGAAACCGCAGAGCGATAACGGAGGTTTCGAGCCATCGCCTAAGAGGCGTCGAAAGCCGACTCATGCATGGAATCATGCGTTAAAGTTATGCGACACGTGAAAAAGGCAGGACGCTTACAACTGGTTTCGCAACTGGTGTTACATGGGACAGTTTCCGGCCCGTCAATAATGTCTTATCTATTGAAATATAGCGCTTTTGCTGTTTTTTTACTGCTTGGCGCCGGTGGTAGTCCCGCTCATGCGTTTCGTATCGTCACCGAGGGCGGACCCAAGATCCAGAGCGACAGTGGGAATTTCGAGCTTGGGCTCAATGCTCGCGCGCATCTCGACGTACACTCCTTCAGCCAGGATAGCGCGAATCCAGCTTTTCCGCCTTTCGGCAGCCAGACGCTGACTAGCGACGACGGTAGTGGTTTCAACTGGCGCCGGACTTATGCCACGCTTACGGGCAAGTTTTATCGCCTGAATTTCAAATTCGAGAATGATTTTGCCGCGGGCGATTTTCCGCATACGCTCCGCGAAACCTGGGTTTCAACCAAACTGGGCTCCGGTCTTGTCACCGTCGGGCAGTTCAAACCCTACCGCGGCATGGAAGAGCTGACCAGCTCAAACGAGATCACGTTAATGGAGCGCCCTTCCACCTCATCCACTGGTATATACAACGGACGCCAGTTCCTGATGGGGATGGGTTACAAAGACACGATCGGGGGCAAGTTTGGCTATGGCGTCGATGTCATGAGCCTGGGCCACATGGGCTTACCGATTGAAGGCTTGACTTACGGTGGCCGCGCTGTCTGGTTGCCTATCTCAGAGGAGGGGACGACAGTGCACTTTGGGTTCTCCTTCAGCCGGGATCATGCCACGGCAGAATCACTTTCCGCGGGCGCGGTCGATGTGTATGGCGGGCGAATAGGAATTCGAAAATCGCTGGGCACCGCTGGCGCCGGCATGGCCGCTGGTAGCTCGACGCAGACGACGTTTGCCGCCGAGGCGGCCTGGGCTTTGGGGCCCGTGACCGTGCAGGGCGAGTATGCAAACTCGCGGCTCGACAATACTCACCTGGTTGGAGGCGCGCAAAAGGATTCCACCGTGCAGGCATATTATGTGCAGGCAAGCTGGTTTGTCACAGGTGAGAAAGCGCTTTACCGGAAAGAACGCGGCACATTTGGGAAGCCAACGCCGATCAGCAAGTTAGGCGCTCTGGAGTTGGCTATTCGATATGATTTGGCGGAGAACACGATGCAGAGCCTGATGGCAGACCCTTGCCGCACCGGGACGTCGAAATGTCAGGTGGAGGTGATTACGCTAGGCGCCAACTGGTATGTCCGCCCGGGTTTACGCTTTATGCTGAATTATTATGTAACTGAAGCATCGATCGGCAACGTCGGCCCTGGCACGGCGAATCGGAAGGACGAGCCATACGTGATTTCCTTTCGCACCCAGTTGAGTTTTTAGCCGGCAATCGACGATTTGTACGTGAGGGGCTAATACCTACGGGAATGTGTTTGTTCGGCCATCCTCCACTGCAGCATACCTACATGCGCTCGATATACTCCCCGCTATCGGTGTTGATCTTGATCTTTTCACCTTGCAGGACGAACGGCGGAACCATGACAACAAGACCGGTCTCCATCGTGGCAGGTTTGTAAGAGCTGGTGGCAGTAGCGCCTTTCAGGTTGGGTTCAGTGTCAGTGATGGTCAGCACGACGCTGGCGGGAAGCTGTACCCCGATGGCGCGGTCGTTGTGGAAGTTAACCTGTACATCCGTGTTCGGCAACAGGTATTCATACTGGCTCTCAAGAAAATCCTGCGAAAGGCTCAATTGTTCATAATTCTCTTTATCCATGAAGATATAGTTGTCGCCTTCCTGATAGAGAAAGGTCATTTCGCGCGGCTCGACAAAAGCGCGTTCCACTTTATCCTCGGTACGAATACGCTGATTGGTTTTGGTGCCTGCTTCTATATCCTTCATTTCCACTTGCATGAATGCACCACCACGGCCCCCTACATGGACGTGATAACATTTCAGCACGCGCCAGATGCGTTTCTCCCATTCGATGAGG
This sequence comes from Nitrosospira sp. Nsp14, assembly GCF_900113575.1. Classification (GTDB taxonomy): domain Bacteria; phylum Pseudomonadota; class Gammaproteobacteria; order Burkholderiales; family Nitrosomonadaceae; genus Nitrosospira. The sequence continues at coordinate 23,329 of NZ_FOPV01000004.1, read as the reverse complement.
TTGCCGACGCGGATTTCGGTTGCAAGAACTTTAGCCATGAATTTGTCCAGTGAATCAAGAAACGCGCATCTTACTACAAAATATTGCGGGTAATTGTATGCAAATGAGATTTACCGTTGACTGCCGCGATTGCTCACGGCTAGCCGGATTTTTAGACGAGGTAAAGGCGTGCTACCCAGATTACTATGCCCGTCCCGTGCCGGCCTTTGGCGATGTGGCACCCGAACTTCTTATTATCGGCCTGGCGCCCGGGATGCATGGAGCAAACCGCACCGGGAGGCCCTTCACGGGCGATTACGCCGGCATATTGTTATATCAAACGCTCTATAAATTCGGCTTTGCGACTCACGAGGGGTCGGCTTCCGCAAACGACAACCTTGAGCTCATGCGTTGCCGCATTACCAACGCGGTCAAATGCCTGCCACCGGGAAACAAGCCCGAGCCAGGGGAGATACGACAATGCAACCGTTATCTTGCAGAGGAGATTTCCGAGTTTGCGGCTAGCGGATCCGCACTGCTTGCTCTTGGCGCTATTGCTCATCAGGCTGTGCTCATGGCGCTGGGGCTCAAGCTCAAAAGCTATCCATTCAGCCATGGCGCGATTCACACGCTTCCCGGCCGGGCTTCGGTTGACATACCAAAATCCACAGGGTTGACGCTATATGACAGCTACCATTGCAGTCGTTACAATACCCAGACCCGGCGTCTGACTCCCGATATGTTTGAACAGGTATTTGCCAACATCTGCGCCGATTTCGCCGCTCACCAAAAAACTGGAGAATAACCCATGCCCTATGTCAATATTCGCATCGCGGGTTCGCTCAGCCGCGAGCAGAAGCAACAAATCGCCCAGGAAATTACCGATACGCTCGAGCGGGTAGCGCACAAGCCCAAGTCTTATACCTATATCGCCTTTGATGAACTGCCGCATGAAAGCTGGGCCATCGCGGGGACACTGCTGGGAAAAGAGGACTGAATTCATTGTTGGCAGAGTCTGTCTTCGACCCCAAGCCATTTTGCGCGCGTCTTCCTTCCCAACCGGGTGTTTATCGCATGATAAATTCGGCGGGGCAGGTGATTTATGTCGGCAAGGCAATCGATCTCAGAAAGCGTGTTTCCTCCTATTTTCAGAAAAACGGCCTAGGTCCGCGCACCCAATTGATGGTTTCGCAAATTGCGGGGATCGAAACCACGGTAACCCGTTCTGAAGCGGAGGCCCTGTTACTTGAAAATAACCTGATTAAAACGCTTGCGCCGAAATATAACATTCTGTTCCGGGACGACAAGTCATATCCCTACGTTATTCTGAGCGGTAACCGCTTCCCCCGGCTCGGCTTTTACCGCGGCCCGCTGGATAAGAAACACCGGTACTTCGGTCCGTTCCCAAGCGCAGGAATGGTGAGGGAAAGCATCCAGCTCTTGCAGAAGGTGTTTCGCATCCGCACCTGCGAGGACAGCGTGTTCAGCAATCGCACGCGGCCCTGCCTGCTCTATCAAATCAAGCGTTGCAGCGGCCCGTGTGTGAACCTGATTTCTGAGCAGGCCTATAGTGAAGACGTGCGTGATGCCGGCTTATTCCTGCAGGGCAGGCAAACCGAGGTTCTGGAAAGTCTTACCATTAAAATGCGGGCGGCGGCGGATTCTCAGGAATACGAGCAAGCAGCCCTGTTTCGTGATCAGATTCAGGCCCTGCGCAAAATCCGCGAGAAACAATTTGTGGATAGCGGTAAGGCGCTGGATGCCGATGTGGTTGCGGCTGTCGCGGAGAATGACGCGGGTGGAAGGATATGTGTCAATCTCGCCATGATAAGAGGAGGCCGGCATCTGGGGGATAAGAGTTTTTTCCCCCAAAATGCGGAAGGATACGATCTTCCTGAGGTGGTGGAGGCGTTTCTGGCGCAGCATTACCTGAATCGAAGCGTGCCAAACCTCATCATTGTCGGTGAGAAGATTCAACGGGAAACGCTTCAGGCGCTGCTGGTCGAGCAATGCGGCCATAAAATCGTTATCAATGCCAATCCGATCGGCGACCGGCGCATGTGGCTGGACATGGCGGCCGAAAACGCGCGCCTGGCGCTCGCACAGATGCTGAGCCGTCAGGCCAGCCAGGAGGACCGGCTACAATCGTTGCAACAGGCGCTGGATATGACAGGGCTAGGGCGCATCGAATGTTTCGATATCAGTCACACGATGGGGGAGGCCACCATTGCTTCCTGCGTAGTCTATGACAATTTTGCGATGCGAAATAGCGAATACCGCCGCTACAATATCACCGGCGTTACGCCGGGGGATGATTATGCCGCGATGCGTGATGTGCTCGCCCGGCGCTATCAAAAAGTCGCGGAAGGCGAGGGGAGTCTTCCCGATCTGATTCTGATCGACGGCGGCAGGGGGCAGGTCAATGCTGCTCATGAGGTATTGGTCGAGCTTGGACTGAACGATGCCAATCTGCTAGGTGTTGCCAAAGGCGAGGAGCGGAAGCCTGGCATGGAGCAATTGATTTTCCCGGCGAGGGAAAAGCCGCTACAATTGTCAAGGGATAGTCCCGGGTTGCACTTGATCCAGCAAATTCGCGACGAAGCCCATCGTTTCGCGATATACGGCCATCGCGCCAAACTCGGCAAATCGCGCACCAGTTCAAGCCTTGAGCAGATTGCCGGAGTTGGCCCAAAGCGCCGTCAAGGTCTACTGGCAAGGTTCGGTGGCCTGAAAGGTGTACGCACTGCCAGCATTGACGAACTCCAGCAAGTAGAGGGGATCAGCCGTGCCCTGGCTGAAAAAATTTACCGGGAGCTGCATTGAATGATTCGGAGGCGTGCCGCCTCGGTGACATCAGGCACCCTGAAAGCTATGCGACCGATCTTAATGCCAATTCGGTAGTCAGCAGGCCATCAGAAGCGAAAGTTCCGAATATGGCATTATTCGCCAGTCATACCACTGGCATAGCCTGACTCTTATGCCTTTTAACCTCCCCAACATCCTTACCTGGATGCGCATTCTGGCAATTCCGCTGTTCGTAGGAATTTTTTATTTCCCGCCCACCTGGTTGTCCCCCTCGGATCAGAACCTGATCGCCACCATTATTTTCACCGGCGCAGCGATTACAGACTGGCTCGATGGCTACCTGGCCCGGGTGCTTCATCAAACGTCGGCTTTTGGCGCGTTCCTGGACCCGGTGGCGGATAAACTGATGGTGGCGGCGGCATTAATTGTCCTGGTTTATTTAAGCAGGCTGGATGCGCTTATTGCCTTCATCATAATCGGCCGTGAAATCACGATTTCGGCCCTGCGGGAATGGATGGCGCAGATTGGAAAGGGCAAAAGTCTGGCTGTTTCATTTTTGGGCAAGCTGAAAACTGTATCGCAAATGGCCGCCATCCCGTTGCTGTTGTATCACGACAAAATAGGGGAGGGCTTCGACCCACAGAAAGTCGGAACGTGGCTGATCTACCTGGCCGCGATACTTACGCTATGGTCGATGGCTTATTATTTGAAGGTGGCCATCCCCCAGGCATTGAAACATGGCTGAACCATGTTCACCGATATATGAGTTGCATAGGGCCTTTCTTGACAACGGCAACAGCATCCTTATAATGCCAAGATTGTATTTCGCGGGAATAGCTCAGTGGTAGAGCACAACCTTGCCAAGGTTGGGGTCGCGAGTTCGAGCCTCGTTTCCCGCTCCAGTTACAGGGAAAATGGATCCTTTCGCACAAGGCCATCGTATGTAACCCATGCGCCTTTGCTGAAATCCGTTTTCCCTTTTTAGCTTTTAAGTTGTGCTATTGCACCGCAACGGTGCGACCAATCCAAAGGTTGTGGCAGCAATGGCGGGGTGGCAGAGTGGTTATGCAGCGGCCTGCAAAGCCGTGGACGCCGGTTCGATTCCGACCCCCGCCTCCAACAAATCAATACCTTACGGAAAGCCACGAAATCAAGAATGGCGAAACGTTTCGTCATTCTTACGTCTTTTCTCGTTTGGCATAACCGGACATCAAAACCGGGGATACCCTTTCACCGACTCTTTGTCAGGAACATTCTTTATAACCCACTGTAAATCAAGATGGGCGCATTTTATACACTGCGTCTCGAATTGAGCGCGCGTAGTTCAAATCGATACCGCATTCGAGAGCTAGTTTGAAAAATTCCTGCGCGCTTTCCTTCGGGGCGCGGCGACGCTGGCGCGTGGCATTTTTCGCTGTCGTCACCAAGTCAGGCAAATCGCCACCCGAAATATACTCAGTGGCGTAGGCTTGCCTGCAAAAAGCAGCTATTACTTGGTCGTCCAGATCTGGACCAAAGATGAAATACTTCAGGTAAGGCAGGAAATGGCCATGGCAGAGTATCGCGTCACCGATAGTTCCGTTTGATTCGAAAACTTCCTTTCTTGATTTTTTTGATCCGATCTTTAACTCAGCGTCTGTAAAGAAGCGAAGTCGAATTTCAGGAACTGCTTCCCGCGCCAAGATTGACTTGGCCAATTGGCTCGCAACAATACAAGAGGCTCGCGCTGTCTCATGTCCGCAACCTCGAATATCAAATGTGATTTCTCGTAGGAGCTCTTCTTCGTGCGGGGTGAGAGAAATCGGTGTCGGTATTTTATGTCCAGTAATGGTCATTGCTCGCCTTAAGGCCTGAAACCCATCTGCTTTACCTCTGCCGCTCGTTATTTTCCGCCGCCATTGAGCGCAGCCTTAATCGCTGTACCTGGTTTGAATGCTGCAACCTTCGATGCGGCAATCTTAAGTTCTTCACCGGTCTTGGGGTTGCGGCCAGTTCGTGCCGCACGCTCACGTACTTCAAACGTTCCGAAGCCGGGCAACGTCAGCGAATCCCCTTTTTTCAGCATATCGGAAATAATTTCTATCAGTGCGTTCACCGCGCGGTCGGCGGCAACGCCGCTAGAATCAGTCTTTACAGCAAGTGCATCAACGAGTTCTTTTTTGTTCATGGTTTGTGATTCGCTTCCAATCAGTTAATCGGGGCACCATTATAAGGCGCCGCGAAAGAGGGTTGTACCGAAGGTATGATAATGCGAGCGACAGGAAACGGTTATGGAGATTCCGAATTTTGGTAAAGTTAAGTTCACCTGCAGGCAGATTAAATCAAAGCATCATAAATCCGTGAATGTTTTCTGGAGCGCGATAGCAGCAGTGAAAATGGACTAACTTTCAGTGCGCTAGCTGCCGTGAAAATTGACTAGCCTTGATGAAGCGACTTGTGTAAGCGTAGCGAGCATTGGCGACCGCCTTCAAAAATAGGTTATTATTCCGTTTGAGCTAGGGGTAGGTGAATAGGTTTAGCCCAGTAGTTGGCTCTGAATGAATGCGATTTAATGCAAATCGCATTCATATTTGACACTCCTAATTTAAGTTGATACCTTAATTTCCATGAGTCGTGGGAAAGAAGAGAGAGTGTGCAAAATGTAGCTGTAGGAGAGTTTTTACTGGAGAAGCGAAGTGGGTAGACGTGCAGGAAACAACAAACGTGAGAATGGGAGAGTGTTTGCGGCACTCCCCCAGACTTTAAAATCAACATCAACCAAACACACTTGGAAGCGGAATGGTTTTCGAAAGTTGCAAACGATAGTGTCGGGCAGGGGAAGCTAAATGTCAACAACCTGTTTAGTTCATCCTAACTCGGCAAGCCAATTCTGTTGCCAGGCGTGTTCTACTACAAGGAGCCGCCGTGCTTATCATAAGCATAAGCGTAAACGTCCCTATGATGGTGCAGCACTGCTGCCTATTTATATGGATATTGGCAATCACAGTTAGAACGAAGTAACCAAAACGGGGAAAACCGGAAGGTGCGGTTTTCCCCGTTTTTTGCTGCGAAGCTACCAGGTAGCACCGAAGATGAGAATGGCGAAGAACATGGCAGCGCACACTGGGAGTGCTCTCCTGTTCGCGTAAACGGCACCGGCGAGCCCCAGCGTCATGATGACTGCCAAGCCGATCGAAAGGGTGACTGCTAGAAAGGTAAGCATTACAGCAGGGTAGCACGGTTTTTTGGTGGCAAAATCTGAAAGGACTTTCTCTTCGTTATACTCGTGATTTCGTCGAAACCCGGTGGGGACGCCATCCCAGCCTCAACTACGTATATCTGTAAATGTTACCCTTGGTTACGACAATCAAGGCGAGCGGGCCTGCAAGAGTCCGAACTGATCGAGAAGGGCGCGCTACAGGACTAGGTCAAGGTGATCGATGAGCGAATCACGAAACTGATGGCTGGATTTAATCAGCTGGTGAAGGAAGTACGCCGGGAGGCTAGATAGAAATCGTATACGGCCGCCCGGCTGATGAAAAAGAAGGCGATCTCAACTGCTTTTTTGTCCCTGTTGCCCCTTACATTCCTCGTCGACGCTATCCAGTTCCTGTTTCAGAGACGTTGCAGCAGCTGTAAATTCTTGATGCAGTTCCTCTACAATCTGTTTGTACACACCGGATTCCTTTAACTGAGTGAAAATAGAGGGATTCGCGCCGACTCCTACCGGCGCCCTTCTGATCGCATCAACAACCAGCTCGTTGAGCAATACGTCTCTTATATTATCGTCAATGCGGAATCGTGGGTCGGGGCCGCCGTCAAATATGCGGATATTACCAATGCGATCCCATGGCTCTGGAGGTTGAGGAGGAGGAGGCGCAATCTTAATCTTCGTAATTCCACGCCTGACGATCTCGACTACTCGCTTCCATTCTTCGCACTTTCGTCTATCCTCGGGGTCCTGGGATAAGTGGATCGGCCGCTGCTTCCGCTGCGATAACCCTCCTACATGCGTCCGGATCAAATGCCATTGTTATTCTCCTTATTTTTAAGCAACACCAGCCTGTTGCTAGCTAGTTTTTAACTTGCAACTCGATACCAGCCTTCCTTTAGTGTAAATCGCGCCGATATATCCTCGTCATAATAATGAGGGGCGGCTCCAAAGATGGCAGCGATGGCGTCAAACATCATGCCACTGTAGCACGGTTGTTTGGTGGCGAATGTGGAAGGATTTACGCTAAAAGATACTCGTGATTTCGTCGAATTTCCTTGGGGACGCCAGCAATTCCCCCCAAATTTAGCCGGATTGTATAATAACTACAACGGGCTAACGTTTTCGCGATTGAGCGTGATCCGTTCAACGGGCCCGTGTAGCATGTCCTTGAGGTCTTCCTGTCATTCTCTGGTAGTTTGCCTATCATTGCTGCAAGCATCGCCTTGCCATCCGACTCCTTAATCTCCCGCAGCCTTGGATTGATGATGCGCAACATCACGTGTGATGGCTGGTTGTGAAGCAAGGCGCGTCGATCGGCAAATTCCTCGATTTTTATATGAGGGGTGCCATCGCTCCTGATGAATTCCCCGCGCCTCTCTGTTTCGATCTTCTAGGCGCAGTCACGCGTTAGCTTGAATTGGCGCCGAAAATTGCCGGAGTGCTTCAGTCGTTGGCCCTTCGGATCAGAAAGCAAAGTCATGCCAACAATACCGCGCGACTTGATGCGGTCAATGAGAGCGACAAGCTCCCCGACAATATCAATCTGTAATCTTGCTTTGGTCTTTCCTTGCTCAACCCAGAGCGCACCATCCTTGATGTGATCCCATCGCATCTTAAGGACTCGGCCGGTCATTGCGCGGTCGGGCAGGCTTGGTCGATTGCATCCTGAATCACTGGTGAGGCGCATTGATAAACGCAACCATTTCATCGGTGACGTAAATATCGCGGCATTCCTTGATCCGCTCCCGAGATACAGGGGCGGGTCACTCTGATATATCGTGACGATGCGACTCTGCAAGCCGTTCTGAAACGGGCAAAGGGGTACGGCGCTGGGCTACGGCATTGACGAGAAACCCACTGATGCACCCCATGTTGTTACTGCTCGCGATGCTAACGGGACGGTCATTCAGGACGTGGATACTGATGGCAGTTTGAGGTTGCTCAGACTGCTGCTGCGGTAGCGGGACCGGCGGGAAGGTTGAAGTCAGGTCGATTCAGGAGGCAATGGTGGGACAGGCGTGGGCTGAATCGCCGGCTACACATTCTTTTTTTAATGAGAATGAGACGCATAATCGTCTAGTAGATGAGAAGCCCTTGCAGGATGTTGCGCCGCCTTTAACAAACCCAGGTGAATGAAAAGCTCATCGATGTAGCACCATTTCCAGTTTTCATCGGGCTCAAACGATCTGATAATTGGATGAGACGTTTCGTGATAATGCCTCGTGGCATGCTTGTTTTTCGATGAGTCACAACAGCCGACCTGCCCGCAGATGAGGCACAGGCGCAGATGAACCCAGTTATCGCCTGTTCTTAGACAATCCTCGCAACCTGCGGCGCTCGGTGTTACTCGCTGGATCTGATTCAGATGGGAGCACGTCTTCGTCATGTTTTCATCTCTATTGTGAATGGCAGATGCCATTGCGAAGGCATACGGCCCGCCCGGTCCCGGGAGGGGAATGCTGCTATACCGTGAAGAGCAACGCTGCGAGCGGTCTTGGATGGCAAAATGCCAACAGCATTGGGTTAGAGCATTGAAGCCGTCTGTGCTGCCCGTGTTGTTACCTCGGGATCAGTATGGAAACCATAATCCTGGATGGCGCTAGCGACCACGTGTTTGCGGTTTTGCAGAGCGCGGCCGGGATGGCAGGGCCAAATGAACGGATCTGTTAAATTCACACCGGTTCAGGATTGGATGGCGGAGCGTGGCGAGGGTTTTATCAAGCGAAAGGCAGCTGAGCATGTTAAAAACCTGCAACGATTCAGGAGAATAAAAATGCAAGCACTATATAACGCGGATGTATACACGGATGAGGTCCGGCAAATGATATTGGAATCGGGACATATTGGGATCGAGATCGCAAATCGGTGGATGATGGGGTGGCCGAAGAGAGTCGTGAACCTTATGATCCAGGACACGTATGAGGATGTGTTTCAGAATCAGCTTCTACAGGAACAAGACGCGATAGCCAGAGCATCCAACCTCAGCCATCTGGCGCCAACGGAGATCGTCGTGATGTCGGGGCTGAATCTGGAACCCCCGGAAGTGTAGAAGCGGGCATTATCGTTGAACCTGCAACTTCTTCAAGCCCTTATTTGAAACCGTGCGTTGGCAAGACCTTTTTACATTTGCCTGCGCTGTTGGCGCCATGCTCGAGGCGGGATGGGGGAAGGGTCGCTCCACAGTCCACGTTTCGCCACTTTCGCTTCATGCTGGAGCACATAGAGCTTGTTATCTTTCGCGTATTTGCGGTAGACCCACGCCATACCGCGGTTCACCTGCTCAGCGTTGGCATCTACGCCATTGCAAGTCACCCGGGCGACGGTGCGTCCATGCTTATCCTTCAGCCGTGGTGCTATCTGTGCCTGTTTGCCGAAGCACAACTCCGAAAGAGACTGTTTTGAAGTGGTGCCGTACGGTTGCCCGGCTTCTGGTGCCTCGATTTCCGCAAGTCGAATTCTCACTTGCTGCTTATTGTTATTCAGGACGGTTAGTGTATCGCCGTCACTGACACCAACTACCGTGCCAAGAAATATAGCTGATAACATGTTGTGGTTGGCAGTGCAGAGCGCGTGACGTCTTCCCCGGAATCTTAGAAAGAGTTTAGCCGAAGTGCAGTCCTCTGCAACGAAGTGGAAATATTCCTTGCCTGGGCAAAGCGGAATCTAGCCCTTGATTGCTCATAGTTATACCAGAGAACGTTATTACTGACCAATAGGTTTCGGCGCCGGCTTCTGCTTGACCTGCAAATTATAAGGCGCCATACCGACGCACGGTCCTTCTTTAAGTGCCCAGAACACTTTTGATTCGGGCCACCCAACGAGCGCCTCTTCGTGAACATAAGGGACAAGGGATTCGTAACACCAGAAAATAGGGAAAGTTTTGCGTGAGATAGTGCCTGCCTCGGTTCGGAGATAAAGGACGTATTCCGTCATTTCCTGCTCCAGGTCTCGTCTGACTCGCTTTTTATGCATGTTTGCCTCATGTAAATATGCAAGCATAAATCGGTGTCTTCGGCTTTCCGGTCAAATTGATAATTATGCTGATTCCTTCATCCCTACCGATGGGCTGCCAGCGGCACGAACGCCCAAATCAGGGCTAAGCGGGGCGATACCCACGCTCGGTCCCGTGCGGGCTGCCCACAGCACCGTGGATTCGGGAAAGCCCACCAGCGGTTCTTCATGTACATACGGATTCGAGGTTCCGGGGGAGGACCGGGCGATATGGGGCAGATGTGAAACAACATTTTTCATGCGCTCAACGTGACCCTCTTTGGTTCTTATGTAGACAGCATATGATGGCATGACCCACTCCTGTGATGGTAACGTCCAGCAGCCAATTCTACTGGATATGTGTTGCAGTACTTTTACCATCGGTTGGATATTTATGTATCCGGCGGAATCGTCCCTTTCTTTCGGCAATTCCCGTTATCGGCAGCGCCTTGCTCACCGTGGAAGAGGTGCATTGACGGTCAACGAGGCTGGCATGGGTGGGCATCCAGGCGGCATCCACAAGCCGGTCTGCCAGCACAAGTTCTCTCTGGACTGTTCACCATGCTCCTAAACGTGACGTTTGCACAGGCTCCTCATTATGTTTGCTTCCGAACAGAGCGAAGTGTTTCAGCTAACTAGCATGCAGTCATTCTCTAGCTTTTAACTCTAATAATGGAGATATGAAATTCCCGGGGCCCAAGTGGGATTTAAGCGAATAGCATGTCCTGGGATATTGTTGAAGTATTCCATAATAGGAGATTTATCATGGCTACAAGTAGAGAGAAAACTAGCGAAGAGCGGAGTCGCACGGGTGGGGGGACAAGTAAGCGCGGGTTTGCCTCCATGGATGCAGAGAGACAGCGTCAAATAGCCAGCCAGGGCGGAAAGGCCGCTCATGAAAAGGGTACGGCTCACGAGTTTGATTCCGCGGAAGCGCGCGAGGCCGGGCGGAAAGGTGGCAAAGCCGCGCATGAGAAGGGAACTGCGCACGAGTTCGACTCTGAGGAAGCGCGCGCAGCTGGCCGGAAGGGTGGCAAGGCCGCTCATGAGAAAGGTACTGCTCACGAGTTTGACTCGGCAGAGGCGCGGGAGGCTGGCAGAAAAGGCGGAGAAGCGCGCGGCAAAGGTATCTCATCCGAGCAGCCCGCCAAAGCGGGTAGCCAAAGCTATAAAAACCATTAATAGACCGGTTTACGAAGGGGGGGTTTCCCCCTTTTTTATTTGGTTAAACTAAAGCTTCGTTATCAGAGACTTCGCATCAAACGGTGCCTTGACTTTGATATCGTTGTCGAAATAGCAGTAGACGTCACGCGGCTGTCGGTGTGGCGTCACTCGGGTCGAGATAAGATGCGCATCCTCCGGCTGGAGACCGTCGCGCCAAGCGCCGATTCGAGCAGCCCAGCGCGTCAAGGCCTCATCGGTATAGCCGCTTGCGTAAAGTTCCTTATCGCCATGCAGGCGGAGATAGAGAAAATCGGCGGTGACATCCTCGCGATATGGCCATTTCCCTGCGGTATCGGCAACGACCAATGCAATGTTGTGCGCCCTCAGCATCTGCACAAAATATTCGTCAATAAAACTCTCGTGCCGGATTTCAACCGCGTGGCGCAATGCCCGGGGTGCGTCAATCGCCAGCCGTGCGCGTCCCACCATACGACGCTCGCGACGGCGGGCAAGGATCAGCGCCTGTTCCGTATCTTGCGGTAAAAGCTCAAGGAAACGCTTCATTGTTTCCGGGTCGAAACGAAAGCTCGGCGGAAATTGCCACAGGATAGGGCCAAGTTTCTCTCTCAGGTTGAATAGGCCCGAGGCGAAGAAGTTGGCAAGCGGGGCTTCGATTTCGCGCAGACGGCGTATGTGGGTGATATAGCGCGCGCCTTTCACGCTGAAAATAAATCCGGGCGGCGTTTCGTCGTACCAATGCTGAAAACTTTGCGGCGTCTGCAGGGAGTAGAACGTGCCGTTGATCTCGATGGTGGGCAATGCCCGAGATGCGTATTCGAGTTCGCGACGCTGGGGAAGGCCGGGAGGATAAAAAACACCTCGCCACGGCGGATAGCGCCAGCCGGAAATCCCCACGAATACCGCGCTCATCCGTGCTCAACCCCGAGCCGGCGCCAACTCTTCTCCATTCTTCTCATAGGCAGGCGGTACGTAAAAATTCAGCGTCCGGAGCAGATCATCTCCGTTGTTGCGGATTTCGTGCTCGTCGCCCCGTTCAATTAGCATGAGCGTCCCCTCGCCGAGGCAGTAGCGTTTCCCATTTACAGTCGCTATACCGGTTCCAGCCACTACGTAGAGCCACTGATCGGCGCCACGATGGCGGTTATCCGGCCCACCTTCGGCTTGCCCGGGCGGCAGAACCATCTCCACTGCCTGCGAAATACGATTTCCCAGGACCACTCGAAACCCACTTTCAAACTGCAGATTCTTTCGTTTCATCACGTCTCCTTCCGCGGGCGCGAGTCAAAAAAATTACACAGCTCGAAAATGATGCAGTTCGAGTTGGAAGAAGTCGGTTACCTACCGAACAAGTCGACGTGTCGGGTACGTGACATGCAGGCAATCAAGACTGATGCAGATGCTGGAATATTCCTATTGAAGTTCACCGCACGAAGGATTTTGCCAGCTTGATATCATCAAGAAAGCGATCGTATTCGTCATCTTTATCCTGCTCGGGCACACGCAACAGGAACGATGGGTGGACCGTAATCAGCAATGCTATGCCTGATGCATATTCGGTCAGTTTTCCCCGGCTTCCCATGATGGGCGCGGCTCGGCCCAGCACTGAACGGACCGCTGTCGCGCCCATGGCGACGATGAGGCGGGGCGCGACCAGCTCGATTTCCCGTTTCAGCCAATCATGACAGGCAGCGATTTCCGCATCCACAGGTTTCTTGTGCATACGACGCTTGCCGCGAAGTTCGAATTTGAAATGCTTCACCGCGTTGGTTATATAAACGCGCTCGCGCGGGATGCCAGCCGCAGCCAGCGCTCGAGTCAGAAGGTGACCAGCGGGTCCGACGAATGGGCGGCCTGCAATGTCCTCCTGGTCGCCGGGCTGCTCGCCCACCAACATTACCGGCGCGCCGGACGGACCTTCGCCAAAAACCGTTTGAGTGGCACGCTCCCATAGGGGGCATGCCCGGCAATCCATGGCGGCGTTTCGCAGCGCTTCAATCGTATTTCCGGCATGCTCCGCCGGGTTGGACGCATACCCGGATTTGGCTTTCATATCGTTAAAGCCCTTCCAGATGCTCGGGACAAAGCATGAGAGTTGCCTTTGAACAAGCTACTCCACCGGCTTAACCAGGCAAGTGTCGGTGTTCGTTTACCGCTTTGCAGCCATCGCTTCGGTCTGGTTTTCGTCTGCAGCGACTTTAGGGGGACTCGCAGAGATCAGTTCGAACCAGAATACGCTGCCAACGCCCACGGTACTTTCCACACCGATCTGCCCGCCCATCAGCTCGACCAGTTGTTTGGTCACGACCAAGCCAATGCCGGTGCCTTCGACGGAGCCACGCTCTTGCCCGAGCCGATTGAACTGTTGAAAAAGCTGGGTCATCTTATCCGGCGTGAGGCCGGGGCCACTATCCTTTACGCTGATGCGAAGCCAGTCCGGCGATCCCTGGCAACTCACTTCGACCGTTCCGCCCTGGCGGTTATATTTGATGGCATTGGATAACAGATTGATCAAAACCTGCTTAACCCGGGTGCGATCAGCTTTGACAAACCGATGCACATCCAGGGGGGGAAAGATCAGCTGGATGCCGCGCTCTTGCGCTTGCGGTTCGATCATCGCCCCGCATTCGAGCATGACGTCGGTTACAGACATCGGTTCTGGCGAAACCACGAGCTTGCCAGATTCGATTGTGGCGAGATCGAGTATCTTGTTGATCAGCTCCAGCAAATACCATCCTGCCGAGTTGATCTCCTTGAGCATGGTCATCTGGTTGGACGTCGGTGGCGGCGAACTCGATTCCAGCAGCTGTGCGAACCCAAGCATGACATTAAGCGGGGAACGCAGCTCGTGACTCATGCTGGACAAGAACTCGGATTTTGCAAGATTCGCTTTTTCCGCTTCAGTCTTGGCTTTGGTCAGCTCCGCCTGGATCAACTTGCGTTCAGCGATATCGCGGCGTAGCTCATCATTCAATCTCGCCAGCTCATCCGTGCGCCGCGCCACCAGATCTTCGAGGCGATAGCGATGCTGACGCAACTCGTCTTCCGATTGCTTGCTTTCGGTGATGTCCACCAGGATACCCTGGAGAAACAGCGAGCGTCCCGATTCGTCCCGCACCACGCTCGCTTCGTCCCGGAACCACAAGACTTTTCCGTCGGCCGTAAGCAGGCGGTATTCGCAGTGCAACGGCGCGGCGGTGGCTTGGCTCTTTGCCCGCTCTTCCAGCGTGCGCTGCCGATCATCGGGATGAGTTTGTGCCAGAAGGATGTCGGGGTTGTGAAGCCATTTTTCCGACGGAAACCCAAGGGTTTCAATCCGGGAGCTTACATAAAGGAACCGGTTGGTGCCATCGAGCGCGGCGATATAAACGATCGCGGGAATGGTTTCGACCAACGAGCGGTACTTAGCCTCGGCCTGAGCGAGTTTTTCTTCCGCGTTTTTTTTTTCGAGCAGGACCTTGCGCTCGCCCAGCACGCGTTGGATGACGGCCGGCAGCAATTCAAGATATTGCTGCTCCATATCCTTGATCAGGTAATCGCGCGCGCCGCGCTTCATTGCTTCGACCGCAATTGTCGCGTTGTCGGTCCCTGTCAGCATCATCACCGGAATCGAAATATCGCCGGTATCATCCGCGAGCGCGGCCAGGAATTCGAGACCGTTCAGGTCCGGCAGGCGATAGTCGAGCAGAACACAGTCGGGCCGTTGTTCGTGGGCGAGCTGCAATCCCTCCCGACCGGATTCGGCCTCCGAAAGCACGAAGTCGTAGTCCGGGTCGCGGGCAAGCACGCGTCTGCAGGCCATGCGATCCACTGCATCATCTTCGACCAGGAGCACGCGAATCAGCGGCTTAGTCATTAAAAAGTGCTGAAGCAAGAATCAGATCGTCCTCCGCAAAGCGTCAGTACGGCATTTCGCTTATGGTCCAGTAAGCGTCGATGGAGCGCATCACTTCGACGAACTGGCGATAATCAACGGGCTTCGCCATGTAACCCGCGACCCCCATGTTAAAACTGTTCAACTTGTCCTGCTGCTCTTCGGAAGTGGTCAGCACCACTACCGGAATGCGTCTGAACTGTTCATCCTGTTTTATCACCTGGAGGAATTCGATTCCGTTCATGATCGGCATGTTCAGATCAAGCAGAATGATGCATGGTTTTTCACTTTCCCGATCTCGCAGGTAGGCCAGTGCCTCCTCGCCGTTTTCGACGTTCATAAGCGGGTTCGTCACATGGATTTCCTTGAGCGCGCGAATTACGGTCATGGTATCCACTTGATCGTCTTCTACCAGAAGAATAGGTCTGTTGGTTATTTTCACTTCGCTTTTCCTATATTAGTATTAGATTGAAACTCGTGCTGTTTTAGGCAGGGTAAAGAAAAATGTGCTGCCTTCCCCAGGCCGGGATTCGACCCAGATGCGACCGCCATAAATTTCCACAATTTTTTTTACCAGGGCCAGCCCAACCCCGGTGCTTTCAATACGATCGCGGGGCGCCAGGGTTTGAAATAACTGGAAAATCTTATCGAAATGGCGTGACTCGATGCCCGGCCCGTTATCGCTAACGCTGAATTTCCATTGGCCGTCGTCGTCGTGGCACGCAATACGAATTTCGCTCCGGGGTTTGTCCATATATTTTATAGCGTTCGAAAGCAGGTTCTGGAATATCTGCTGAATACGAGTTGGCTCCGCTACGAGGGATGGCATAGGATCTTCAATCTCTATGGTAACATTCTCCGGCGGAGCAATGAGTTCGATCACCTCACGAATTACGTCCCCCACATCCATCGCCACCGGCGCTTCTTTCACCCGACCCACGCGGGAATACTGAAGAATACCGTCGATCAGGTTTCCCATCCGATGTACCCTGCTGACGAGGAGGCGGATATGTTCCTTACCTTGGTCGTCCAGCTTATCCGTATAATCCGTCGCAAGCCAGTCTGCCAAGGCGCCAATGGCGCGGAGAGGCGCCTTCAGGTCATGTGAAACCACGTAGGCGAAGCTTTTCAGTTCTTCGTTAGCACTTTCCAGTTCGGCCATCAAACGCGCCTTTTGTTCTTCGGCGAGCTTGCGCTCGCTGATGTCGCGCATGATGACCACAAACATCCTTTCCTCCTCGGTGTACATTTCCACCACCGCAAGATCCAGGGGAAACATGGCGCCATTCTTGCGGTGCCCTATAACCTCCGAGGGGGCACCGAATGCTTTCGACCGACCGGCAAGGAAACTTCTCAGATGTTCAGCGTCCCGATTCTGACCTAGCTCCTGCTGTGGGAAGAGAAGACCGATATTTTGCCCGACGATATCGCTTGGCGTATAGCGAAAAATCCGCTCCGCTGCGGGATTGAAGGTTTTAATTACACCGTCTTCGTTCACCGATGCGATGCCGTCGATCATGTTATTCAACAGCGCTCGCGTATGTGCTTCGCTTGCCCGTACCTGGGCGATGGTATTCACCAGGCTGTCTCGCATCTCCTTGAGCGCCTGCATGAGTTGCCCAACTTCGTCTTTCGAGCGAACCTCGATTTTCTGCAACAAGTTTCCGGCTGCAACTTCGCGGGCGATCACTACCACATTCTCCAACGGCTTTGAAATGGAGCGAGTGAACACCCGGGCGATCAAGATGGCTAACAGGAGCGCGATGACGATGGAAGCGATGAGAATGTTGCGAATGTTCTCGTAGCGGTTTTGTTCCCGGTTGTATTCGTTTCCAACTTCATCCAGTTGAAGCATGACCAGCGCGTCGATGCTGGCGCCAACCGGTACATAGAGAGGTCGAATTTTTTCGACCAGAAGCCGGTGAGCTTCGCCAATTTTATGCGCGCGTAAAGCGGCGACTGCGGGAACGATCCCCTCGTTAACGAAAATTTCACGGTCCGCCGCAAACTTCAGCGCCAGTTTTCTCTCCTCCGCCGTCAGGTGGGTCTCTATGTACCGCTCCCAGGTCCGGTTGATTCTTTCGATGTTTTTCTCAATCAGCGCAGTTTTATCTGCAATGATTTCAGGCGTCGGCAACAGCAATGCAGACGTTACAGCCAGACGGTTATGCAGCAGGAGTGATTCAATGTAACTCACCTGCTTGAGCGGAATCGCGCGGTCATGGTAAACGGTCGCCAGTCCGCCGATGGCGTTGCTCATCCCGAAGAGGCCGAGCATCTGAATACCCAGCAGAAAGGCAACCAGGACAGATAGGATGAAAACGAGCCGGGTTCGGATGGTAAGGTCTTTAAACATAAAATCGTCGGTAAACGCTCATCTCCATTTGAATTGGTTTTAGGCAAAATGGCTCATCATTGTTAATATTACCCTTGCCGGCAGCAGTGAAAAAGGGATTCTTCGATATAAATGCGAGCGCAAACCACAAAAAAACTCGTTAACCCTGCGTAGGGACAGAGAGACCGAGCATGAGACGACATGTATGCCGACGCCGGAGAATGCTTTTGAAGCCCGTGGGAAAATCGCGTGTGTCTTTCTGGAGCCGCTAATGCCACGATATCGGCCCGGACCGCGTGGCGATAGCGGAGCAGCCGTCACCCTGCAAGTCCAAACGGTCTATTGAAATACCTCCGATATGTACTATCGTAAAGAGGGTGTTAAATAATTTATATATCCGCCGTCGCTCTTTTTGTGAAGTACGCAAGGTCTGTCAGCCCTAATATAAAGGAGGATAATGATGAAATACAGTTCTTTAGTCGCAGGAGCTCTGTTTGCAGCGGTCGCCATGCCAGCCACCGCCGTTGAGTCAATCTACACAGCCGTGCTCAGTGGGTCGGCCGAAGCCCCGCCCAACGAGTCTCCAGGAACCGGTACGGCGACTGTCACGATCGACACTGGCGATTACACGATGCGGGTTCAGGAAACATTCAGCGGCCTGCTTGCGGCGAATACTGCTTCGCACATCCACTGTTGCACAACTGAGCCTCTTACCGGTACTGCGGGTGTGGCCACCACCACGCCCACATTTACGGGTTTTCCCTCGGGAGTAACGTCGGGTACTTATGACCACACCTTTGACTTGACGGACCCGTCCAGCTACAACTCGGCATTCATAACCGACCATGGGGGTAATGCTAGTGGCGCTTTTGCTGCGCTGGTGGCAGGGTTGAATAGTGGCAGCGCCTACGCGAACATCCACTCAGAAATGTTCCCGGCGGGAGAGATTCGCGGCTTCCTCACGTTGGTGCCGGAACCCGAAACCTATGCCATGCTGCTTGCCGGGCTTGGGCTCGTCAGTCTCGTGGCTCGCCGCCGCAGGGTTTGAGTTCTTTTTAATTTGGTGCGGCAGAAAGGGGCTTTCAGCCCCCTTTTGTTTTGTCACCGGCCCAGGAGGAGGTGACGCTCATTCCGCCTGATACATTCTTGCCAATTAACTGGAACGAAAATTTTTGGCAACCTTTCCATCCAGTTCATCGCTTCGGGTTACAATTGACGGCTTCCGCTATCGCCCGGATGGTGAAATTGGTAGACACAAGGGACTTAAAATCCCTCGGGCTTAATCGCCCATGCCGGTTCGATTCCGGCTCCGGGCACCAAAATTCAAGCACTTATCGTATAATTGCACTACAAATGTTTTCTGAGTTCATGTTGATGGGCCAATAGCGGGGCACTGAGAAAAAAAATTTGCGATTCCTTTTAGAAAAGAAAATACTAAAGGTGATTGCCGTGACAACCCCAATGCTTAACCAGCAGCAATCACTGTTCTGCTTGAGGGTTCACAACCGAGCATGTGTCATCTGAAGAGTTAATAAGCACAATTTTTCGACAGGAGTTACCCCCGAAGTTACTCCTCAAAATACCGCTGTCGACGTTGTACCAATCCATTTTTTAGCAATAGTAAATTTCCGTTCTCGCCACTTCTTGGTCATCCAATCTTTCTCTGATAAGAATTTTTACACTAGGCTGGAGCAAGCATCGGAAACAGTCCACGTAACCCAGTGGCCATCATTTCTACGGCTATCGCCGCAAGGATAAATCCTCCGACGCGCTGTACTACATCCATAGTGGATTGCCGAATCTTCTTTTCCGCCTGACTGGCGATGTAAAAAGTTATCCAGCATACGATACCTACGATAAGGATAGGCACCACGACATGAATCAAATCGGCATAGGTCTGCCACGCGCTGTTTCCCATGACATAGCTGAATGCGGCCGGACCGGCCAGCAGCGGTACAGCTAAAGGGACGATTGCCGCTTCTCGAACCCCATCTTCATTAGCGATACTGGGCGATCCTTTGAAGGTTGATTCCTTCCCAAGAACCATTGCTATTGCCAGCAATAAGACAATAACTCCTCCGCCAACTTGCATCGCTCCCAGCGATATGCCGAGCAATCCTAAAATAGGCATCCCCAGAAATGTTGCCACCAGCAACGCCACCGTGACGCTCAACCCAATAGTCCTGGCGAAGCGGCCCTTGCTGCGCAGATCAAAACCTTCCGTATCCGCGAGAAAGACCGGGATCATGGAAACAGGCCCCATCAGCACGAGCAGCGTGAGGGTTTTCTTGAGAGTTAGAGCCAAAATTAGAAGCATTATCTAGAAATATTAAGCGCGCCGATGGACCCAGAATGGGTGGTTTATTCTTCTCAAAGGGGGCGCTCAACGTTTGATATGAGCGACTCCGCGGTAAAACTGACTACTATCCTCAAAATGGGAAGGGGTTACGGGCTGTATCTGTTCGCATGTAAGTTTCGCGATTGGTTACCCGACATCCTTACCCCGCAGTGTCGTCTCCTCGCAAAATTCTTTCTGTTGCAAAAAATGCAAGTCGACCCTATGCGGTGTTGCAAGAACGATGGCAGGGTTACTTAGCTCATCTGAGCGTACCTCGATCTCGAGCATTCGCGGTCGGGGTCACGTAATCGTCGCGCGGTTGAAATCCGATGGAAGAACCCGACTGTACTAGCGCGTCCAAGATCACCATCATCGACCCTCTCAACCTTTGCGCTCTCCTGACTTTAAACACATTTTCGAATAAGACTCTGGAAACCAAGGCTTCGAGATGAAACTTGACGTCTCCGTCCGCCGCGATTGCTTCCCCAAGTTGATCCGCAAACTTTTCAGCCATTAATGCAAATGCTCCGGGCAATGACGCGTCTCCTATCTAATAGAGGTACTGGATGTAGCAACCGAAGGTGTATATGGAACGGGGCGAATTTACAAAATGACAATCGACATCCGCGAAATGACCTTCAAGCCGCGCCCATTTCCGCCTGGCGCTATTCCACCGGATGTTCAGGAATGAGCTACGCACTGTGCCGTGGTCTTCGGAGTACTTGGAGTCCAAATTCACTTGCCATGACGCCTCGCGGGTAATGTTCTACCGACTCTACGAGCAAGGCTACAAGCTCCAATGCCTTTGCCGGCGCGCTATCCAACACCAATACGGCTAATTTTTGCTCAGCAAGGTTTTCTAACTCAAAGTCGCGCTCGGTTTTCCTGTCGTCTGCACCGCGTCGCTCAAGCCTCTACCACGAAACAATCGCCGCAGTAACGTTAGTAAAAAAACTTGGGCAAGCTGCATGTCGGGATGTGCCCCATCCAATCGGAGGAGCATCCGTGCAAGGCGTCGGTCGGGCCACGAATCAAAAAGCAAATCGTCCATATTCGGGGCGCTTGCAAACCATGCATCGCTCTCTGCCTTGCGAGTCGCAGCCACAGCAGTTGTCCAGGGTGATTCCACTTGTAGGCTTTATTGGGTACAACTCGCTCGCGTTGTCATCGACAAGAGGCCGTGATATCAGGTCGAAGATGGTGTTTCGGCACCAAGCGCGATCTTCGTCGTCCATAGGATCCCATTGATCTCGAACTCCAATCGCTGCGGCGACGTTCGGGCCTGCATCCACAAATTCATGTCCGTTACGGTGTCCGGGGAAATCGGCGCGGATCGACTTTCGCTAAAGCGAACATAGCCGCCACTCCCCGACCTCATGGATATGCGCGGGACTCTTCTGGAACTGATTTCGAGTCCAATTCATCAGCTTAATTTGCTGAAAAAAACCTTCTTGTTCTGGCACTGCATCATCGATGAGCTTCTGGACGTCATTATCAGGAGCGCGCATCTCAAATTCAATCAATCCGCTTTCCTCACCTCGATTGACGTTGTATCGACGTAGATCCATTCGATCTAGAGACAGACGCCACAGCCGATCAGCGTCGTCTTGCTTGGAGGGTTCGGGAAGGCTGTAGCGGTGCATATCGATGACGTCGAATACAGCCTGCCTCTTGTCGGTCAGTTGAAGCCTAAAAGCCAGCGACTCCAAGTGTTCGCCATGATGAGGCCGCTTCTTTGACTAAATGCCTTGAGTCACGCAGGGGGAGACTCAAAAGGTTCCATTATCACTGCTTGCGCCAGATAAGTGCATACAAAGCTATAGCTAACCACCTATTATATTTATAAGCAGTCCGCGCAACTCAATAGCCGATCTGGCCCTGGGCGCGTTCCCCCAAACTAAAATACCTCCCGGTCTCTTGTTGTGAACTGGGAAAATCAGAGAGAAAAAGGATGGTCACAAGAGCCTCGCATCCCAAATCCGGACGGTACCATGGATAACGATCCGATAACGCCCCTGAAGGGCATCTCACAGGATTGTAGGAACCGGCTGAAGAACACGCGCGTGGCGGTAATTGGGGCTGGGCTGGGGGGGCTCATGGCGGCCCTGCGGCTCAGCCAGCATGGCGTCAAAGTGACGTTATATGAGGCACATCCTCAGGTGGGCGGCCGCGTTCGCAGCAATGTACGGTTTGCCAACGGGCGCATTATCGAGGAGGGCGCCGAATTGATCGGCTCGTTTCACACCGCGTGGCTAAAACTGGCCCAGAAGTATGGCATCGCGATGATCAACCGGATGGGGGACCTTGAGTACGAGCGGGAACGCCTGAATTTGAAACTACGGCTGGATAATACGAAGGACCTGACCTGGGCAGAAATCCATCAACTCAACAAAGATGTTGATCAAGTGCTAAAGTCAATTGCCGACGACGCGGCAAAGTGGATCGTCCAAGAAACCTGCCCCTGGAACGAAACCAACAAAATCGTGCTGGCTATCCTGAAGAATTACGACAACACGACGGTAAGAGACGCGCTCATTAACCTGCACAAGGTCAACCCGAATAATCCAAAACAGCAGCGCCTGTGGAAGATGTTGGAGTTAAGACTTGTCAACGATGAAGTCTCTCAGCTGGACGAAATGAACTACCTGGGTCTGCTGTTAAAGGTGAAGGGTGGGCAGAGCGAGCGGTTCGAAATCGATGATCCCGGGCGGATGGGGTATTGGGACGAGCTGGAGATTTTTCGCTGCGCCGATGGCTGCCAGCGTTTGGCGGATGAGATGGCCAGTGAGATCCGGAAAAACCGAGGCGCTTTGATGCTGAAAACAGCGGTAACGCAGATCGAAATTCATCCGCAGGATGTGCAGCTGACGACACGATCGGTGGCTTGGCCGAGTGGGAAATTGAGCAGCGCAGGCAAAACGGCGCGTTTTCAATACGTAGTGCTGGCGGTCCCGCCTAGCGTCTGGGACGACGTGACGATCAAGGACAACGGCAGCGCAGTCGATCTCAAGGCGGAGATTGGCGTAATGGGACGAGGCCCGGCGGTGAAGTTCTTCAGCAGCTTTAAGAGACGGTTCTGGATTACGGAAAAGATCCCCTCCGCCCCGAGCGGGGGGACACTGAAGCTGGGTCAGATTTGGGAGGGCACCGACAACCAAGTGCAGACCGGCCGCCAGCGCATCGTGCTGAACATCTTTGCCGGGCCCACGCTGCCCGGCTCAGGGAAAGGCGCATCCCGTCCGCCCACCGAGCTGGAAATGCAGAAAGAGCTGAAAGATCTCTATCCCAGCTATTCTAGAAATCTGAACAAGACGTACTACAGCGACTGGCCGAACGAGCCCTTCATTAAGACCGGTTACTGGGCGCCAAAGCCAAACGGCGAGATCTTCAAGGTCGGCCCGAAACTCAACGTTGCGTTCCATAGGCGGCTGTACTTCGCTGGGGAACACACATACGTTTCCTTTTTCGGCTACATGGAAGGCGCGCTACGGTCGGGCATCCGCGCGGCGAACCTGCTGATGGGCGAATCATGTGGGATTGATGTGCTCCCCTTAAACAGAGCCAAGTCGAATCTAGTAAAGTTCGTTTTTCGAGAGGAGAACGACGTGCAGAAGCGATTTACGGATGAACAGA
>NZ_FOPV01000013.1 GCF_900113575.1 Nitrosospira sp. Nsp14 | reverse complement strand
AGTCAACATAATCGGCAGCCAAAAAGCCACCATATTCGCCCAGGTGGGTCAGTTTTACTCCGGCTCAGTGGGTCAGTATTACAGCGGCGCTAACACCAACAAATGCGAGTGACATTCCATGCATGCCGTCTTGGATCGCATCCCTTATTCGGAAGGCACTCCTTGTTTGAGATCCACGCAGATGTTTCGGCGGGCAACTTGGTCCAGTCTTTCTCTTCTTGCGCGTCTTTCAGAGCTTTGACAGTTGTATCATCCGGATAATACTTTCCTATCCACTCATTGAGGACCGCTGCGGTGACCAAGAAATTGAATATGTCATGTGAATGTGGAGGCGCAGTGATCTTGCTGGCATCAGCAATGAGCTTTGCCAGCAGGTCAACGGGTTTGCTGATCCCATAAGATATGTCACTCATCGTCGAGCGGGCCATACGGATCCTTTATCAACGGGACAATTGGTGATGTACGAGTTCAGAACGAAAGCAATCTAACCACTGCCGTATGACTTGGCTCTTTATTTTTACAGTCATGTGTTCTATAAACTCGAAAGAGAAAGGGCAAAAATTCCAGACATAGACCCCCTTTGGACGTAACAAGGGGCGACATATAAATGGAATCGAACACTGATAGCTTAAGCCCTTCATCTGACGCTAATAATTTTTCTGAATTGCGTAAACGATCCCATTATTCATGTTCTTATTGCATATCTTACCGGTCCCGGTTGTAATGACCATCGGACTTTAGTACACCTGTCACCGAGTATGGTATTTCGATGATGTGGAGCAGCTTCCCATGTCCTAAGATGAGCACGGATAGCGAGCGGTAAATTATAGCTGAGCTTCCGTTTGGGATTCTGCTAATCTCGACGGTCTTTCTAGACTATTCGGCTCGCGTTTCGCCTCTGCCCGACTTTCATATCTCGTCGACCTCAACAGCAAGACAGTATCGTACCTTGGCATCTTGGGCGGTAGTTTCACTGAGGCGTACGGCATCAACGACGCAGGGCAGGTGGTGGGTTGGTCTTACTCGGCTAACGCTCAGCACGCTTTCATCACCGGCCCCGATGGCGCAGGCATGATCGACCTAAACTCGCTGTCGCTGGTTGGTCTGCCCGCCGGGGTGGTTCTAGAGAGTGCGACTGGCGTCAATAACGCAGGGCAGGTTATTGCCGCCGCAATTCCGGACCCCGAGACCTACATGCTCCTTCTTTCAGGCCTGGCCCTTGTTGGCTTCATCGCACGGCGAAAGAAGATGGATGCAAGGGCGCCGTGCCTGGAATAATCCTTCACCGGTCGAACACTTTCACTTGCTGTAACGGTATTTGCTTGGTCAGCCAATCGCCTTGGCGCGCGTAATAGCCTGTAACACTTGCCGTTCACCGGTTCTTTGGCAAAAATCAGCATCTTTGCTTTCGGTCAAGGCTAAGTACTGGGAAGGGTCTCGCCAGCTTTGATCCTGCCTTAGCAGCGCTGAATGTTGATGGGTGGGGCAACTTCCCGGCCTACGCTTTATTAAAGTAAAGCTCCTTGTTTTTGGGATGAACTGGTATACAAATAGATGGAGGTATGGGGTACTCGAACCGAAATCGCAGAGCATGTGCTCGCGGAAAGTCTGGACCACCCGAACAATCTAAAGGAGATATGAAATGAATACGAGGAACAT
Source organism: Nitrosospira sp. Nsp14 (assembly GCF_900113575.1). GTDB lineage: Bacteria > Pseudomonadota > Gammaproteobacteria > Burkholderiales > Nitrosomonadaceae > Nitrosospira. The sequence goes on along the minus strand of NZ_FOPV01000013.1, from coordinate 117,964 downwards.
GCCAGGATTTACTGCAGAAAAATCCATTTACAGGACGAGTGATCATTATCGTGCGATAGCTAATACTCCCAATGACGTGAGAAGCAGTCGCGAAGTCTTGCCCCAACTACCTATAGGTTTCTGCCAAGCAAATTGTGACAGCATTCAGGATGGTTTTTTAAGAAGCATTTGTGTACTTCGCTGCTTTGACCAAACAGGTGGAGGCGGAGGAGGTGGTGGCGGCGGTCCATTTTGTCGTCCGAGTTGCGGGCGGTGTTTAGCTGACCCAGACTCACCGACAGGCCGATCTAGAACATGCATTAGACGCAACTGCGACGATTACGTCCGCGCCTGCTAGTCGCTAAGAATGTAGACCTGGAAACATTGGAACAGATGGGAGAGGTGTTCAACGTCCTGCTGCAGGTGCGGAATGAAGGATGCATGTTAATCTGTACAACTCTGCCAAGGCCTCGGTGGCCAAATAGGCACCGATTCCACATCGATGATTTAAGCTGTACTGATCAGTTCAGTTTTGCTTTATCCAATCCAATGGCTGTTGTACGCTAGTCGAATTCATAATGGTATTTTTAGCAGCTTTTTCCCACAGAGCAAATATGGTTTTTTCCGACTGGACTTCCCTTGTCTTCGGGGCAAGGGTTTTCCTCCGATTTTACGGACACATCTAAAAAGGCTGGTAATGAGTCAGGAGGTGTGCTTGGGAATCAAGTCCAGGGTAAATGGCATATTGGAGGCTGGCTCATTCCACCGAAGCTTCCCGCGCCGCGGGGCGGTCTGCACGAGGACAGTCGCGGAGATCAGCGCGCTGTTGCGCCGGACCACTGACACGGCGCAAGTTATACGCCGTGTTGATCAGACCGATGTGGGAGAACGCCTGCGGGCAGTTTCCCAGTTGGCGCTGGAGGCGGGGATGGTATTCCTCCGCAAGAAGCCCGAGGTCGTTGCGCAAAGATAATAGGTACTCGAACAGGGCTTCCGCATCATGGGGGCGTCCGATCATTGTATAGGCGTCAGCGAGCCAGAAGCTGCATACGAGGAAAGTGCCTTCCTCCCCAGGGAGTCCATCTTCGGTCTCCTCAGGCCGGTAGCGCAGCACAAGCCCATCTTCCACGAGCTCGCGCTCGATAGCCTCGACCGTGCCACGAAAACGGCGGTCCTCGGGCGGCAGGAACCCGACTTCCGCCATCAGCAGGAGCGAAGCGTCAAGCGCCGCACCCTCGTAATGCTGAACGAAGGTGTTCCGACTCCTGTCGTAGCCACGTGCCATAACTTCCTGATGAATCTCGTCACGGATCGCGCGCCATCTCGCGGCAGGGCCGGGGAGGCCGGACTGCTCCACGGCCTTTACGGCCCGATCAAATGCGACCCAGGCCATCACCTTCGAATGGACGAAATGCTTGCTTCCACCGCGCACCTCCCAGATACCTTTGTCGGGCTCCCGCCACAGGCCCTCCAATCGGGAAAGCATTGTTTGCTGAAACCACCAGGCGTCCTGGTTCGGCCCAAGTTGGGACTTGCGGGCAGTATGAAGCGCATCCATCAGTTCACCGAACACGTCGATCTGGATCTGGTCGTACGCGCCGTTGCCTATGCGCACCGGCCGGCTGTTCTCGTAGCCCGGCAGCCAGGGCAACTCGATTTCGGTTAAGCGGCGCTCGCCGCCGACGCCGTACATGATCTGCATCTGACCAGGCGCGCCTGCAGCGGCGCGTAGCAACCATTTTCTGAACGCACCAGCCTCGTCGAAGTAACCGGCGTTCATGAATGCGTATAACGTAAGGGTTGCATCACGAATCCAGCAGTAACGGTAATCCCAGTTGCGGAACCCGCCCCGTTCCTCCGGCAAAGAGGTCGTGGGCGCCGCGACGATCGCGCCGCTCGGCTGATAGGAGAGCGCCTTGAGCGTGATGAGCGAGCGCTCCACCGCGTCCTTCCATACCGGACTCTCGAAGTCGGAAAGCTGACAAATGCGAACCCAATCCCGCCACCAGTCGGCCGTGTGTTCAAGCCTCATCTGGGTGTCGCCGACGAAATGGGGCTCACGATGCAGCGGATGGTAGGCGAGCGTAAAGGGGACCACTTCGCCCTCTCTCACCTCGAACTCCGCGGTTGTACGCATGTCTTTGCTGTAAAGAGGGACACGGGTCACGAGCTCGACTGCGTCTGGTCCGGCCACCGCGTGTATTCCGTAGTCGCGGCGGCGCACCCAAGGAATGGTCCTGCCATAGCCGAATCGCAGGACGAAGTCCATCCGCATCGACACCCGGCCTGACACTCCGCGCACGAGGCGGATGACGTCGACCTTCTCGGGGTCGTCCGACAGCGGCATGAAGTCCGCGAGGGTTACCGTACCGTCCTCCGTCTCAAAGGTAGTCTCGAGGATCGGCGTGTGGGGCAGGTAGCGTCGGCGGGGTTGCGCTACCTCGCTCACAGGCGATATGCGCCAGTACCCGTGCTCCCGCGTTCCCAGTAGAGCGGCGAAACAGGCATCGGAGTCGAATCGCGGGAGACAAAGCCAGTCCATCGAACCGTCCTGCGCCACAAGCGCCCCGCTTAGCATGTTGCCGATGAATCCGTAATCCTCAATAGGCTTGCTCATCCCGCGCCTCGGAACGCCGGGAAGGTTGACGTTCCACTATCGACGGATATCGTGGTCCCGTTCATGTAGCATCAGCTTGCAGCTGTAATGACATAGGCCTGTAAAGAATTCGGGATCTCGTTAATAGGTTTAGGAGGAATGAAAAATGACACTAGATAGTTCCAGTTTTAGTGTTGGCATATTTGCCTAGGTGCTCCTTCAATGTACGCCAAGCCATTACAACTATTTGTCGTTCGTGACCAGGTTTTTTTCGTTGGTATCGACGACAAAGACGGCCAGCAGGCGTGCGGGTTGAGTCTTACTGTTATTTGCGCTGACGCCATGATGATCGCCCGGCAGTTCGGCGAAGTTCTCGCCGGCGCGATAAACCTTTTCCGGTCCCTCATTGACTTTGCTACGAATTTCCCCCTCCAAGACTGTTGCATAGATGAAAGCCGACTTTGGATGGGTATGTGCTGGCGATGAGCCACCCGGCTGGTATTCGACAAGCACGCCTTTCATGCTCTTGCCGGGCACATTCGGAAGAACGTGATCAAAGACGACCGTTACCTTGGACTTATCAGCGGGCAAGTTATCGGCTGATGTTGCGCTCACGGAGAGCGCTGCGAAGGCAACCCCGCAGAGAAATTTATTTAACATTGTGTTCTCCTTCATTGATAAAAATTAGTGGAAATAATCCACGCATGATGCCCTCGGGCCCTCCATCTAATCGCGAATCAGAAGGCTTGTTCTTCGGAAAAGCATGGACAGACGAACGCGCAGTTTATCGCCCGTCCTGCGCACCGCTTCACCGGATTGTAATCCTCCCGCACCGAGCCCCAGGCTCTCTCGGCAAGACAAGACCCCATAGTCGCCAGTTTCGCTACCTTCATGTTGATTCCCCAGTGTGTTTATTGTGGTTTGAGGGTGGGGTAGCCCTCGATATATACCCAGTCGGTTTGTTTTGCCGGTATATGGCAGGGAAGACAGCTTTCCAGGTAACCTTTGGATGTATTGATCTTCCGGTTTCCGGCTTCGTACAGCGCCCATCCCCAACCTTCCCCCCAGTTGGCATTGCCTTTGAAACGACCTTTTGTATCCTTGATCATCACAAACCATACGGATATATCGCCTGCCCATACCGCCGGTCCAGTCGTCAACGGACGTGAGATGATCTTGCGGATTTCCTTGACTAAAACTGCGCCATCGGGAAAATGGCCAGTTTCACGAAATGCCTTTACTACCTCCGGCTGCGTGTAGACATCATGGAAGCCGTGGCCGGGCGCATTGGAATCATTAACCGCCCATGAGCCTAAATGACTCCAATTCGGTCTGTAGTTTTCAGGCAGGCTGATTTCGCCAGTTTTATTGACATAAGTTGCATAGGTTTTGGTCGCAAGGTCACTTGCATAGGATTGATAGGTAAACAGAATTCCGGTCAAACCGAGGAATGCAGCTAAGAAGTGGCTCATCGTATATTCTCCGTTCATCAAGATCTTGATCATTTCCCGACTGAGCCGAGCAGCGGCTTCGGCTTGAATGAATTGTCAGCCATGCTCATGCCTTGACAGGATAACGGCTGGAAGTGGCAATGCGATTCCAGGCATTGATGACTACCGAAAGCCACTCGACAGCCGATATCTCATCCTTTGACAAATTGGCTGCTGCTTGCTCATAGACGGCATCTGGCACTTGCCCGTCAGAGATCAGTGTAATTGCTTCCACCAGTGCCAACGATGAACGTTCCTTTTCGGTGAAATACCCCGTTTCCCGCCAGGCTGGCAAAACACTTATGCGATCGCTTGACTCGCCACTGGATAGGGCATCTCGAGTATGCATCCTGACACAGAACGCGCACTGGTTGAGTTGGGATGCACGAAGGCGCAACAGATGTGCAAAGCCAGCCTGGATGCCCGCGGAAGCAACGGCCTCAGTCGCCAGTTTCTCAAGGCCCATGACTGCCTGGTAAAGCGCTGGAGCTGATTTACCAAGATTGACTCTTTCTGACATGAAAATCTCCTTACCTGTATATGTAGCGTGTATAGGCTGTATGTATAGGGTTAGCGAATAAGCTCACCGGCCCGGCCGCGCAACACCTGCGGATGACGACAAGCCGGCGGGCAGCGGAAATCGAATTACGCGGCTGGGTCCGATGCAGCGCTGGGTTCGGCGTGGTGAACCTTCAAGATCGATGACCGCAGCACTCATCCGTGTGAAGCAATACAAATTCCCGGATGCCCCATTGCCGGGCGGCCGGTCACCTGCTCCACGCCGTCCGCTGCTCTTGATGATCTACAGTAAAAGTTTTGCAATGGATCGTCCACCTGACATTGCCGTTCCGCAAATTCATTTCGTTTAGAGGTGGGGTTAAAGAAAAAGCAAGTGAGAGATGGCTGAAGTTTTTATTCCCACGTTTACAATTGATAACGTATTGATGGGGGGTGAATGGCACCAAAAGCGCGATAAGTTGCTCAGCGCTTTATGCTACAGACTAGAAGGCGAGAATGAAGAACCTGTGCGCTCCCAATCTAAGCTCTTATAACTCGGCTCGAACGGCGCACTGGTACACAGACGCAGTCATAAAATTTGCTTACCATGTGTCGACATCCTCGAACAAGGGAGAAGCTCCAGTTCAGCCAGTGTTTGCCGCGGTTGGACCGGGTTATGCTGAAAGCGCTGAGACGAGCGCGTTTGTCGAATGAATCCTTATCTTTGAAGCTGTAATCTTGTGTTGTTTCCCTATCTTGGGATTAACTTTCTTCAGACCATGATTTCGCTGGTTTAGATCCAATGCTGCTCGCGGTACCAACGCACTGCATCCGTTGCCGATTCCGCAATGGGCCGAGGCTTCAATCCAAGCTCGGCAAAGGTTTCCGAAGTATCGAAGTGCATAGTACGTTTTGTAAGCCGCACACCTGTGACTGTCGCCATGGGCATGCGATGTGAAATATGATCGGCCCACAACTCATTGAACCAGCCAATCGCCAGCGCTACTGGATATGGAATGGCCCATTGTGGCGCCGGGCGGTTCACAATTTGCCCAAGAACTTGCAGCCACTCGATCAACCGATAGTTGTGCCCTCCGAGCAGATATCGAACGCCAGGTCGGCCCCGTTGCATTGCACGCACCAATCCCTCAGCTACGTCGCGCACATCAATCAGATTTATACGGCAATCAAGATAGGCCGGAATCTTGCCTTGACAGAACGCAACCGAAAGACGGGTTGGAGGCGTTTGATTTCGGTCCCCCGGTCCAATGGGCAACGTGGGACTGCACACAACGGCTGGAGCGCCGGCTTCTGCCAGTTGAAATACCGCTTGCTCCGCCCGAAATTTACTCAAGCAATAAGGTCCAATCATGTCCTCTTCCCGAAAGCGCAGAGACTCAACGGCTCCACCATGGAACTTATCCGATGTAAGAATACTTTCAGTACTTACATACAGCACGTGACTCGCGCCGCTGTCGAGCGCGGCCCGCATGACATTCAGAGTACCTTTATGGTTAATTTGGTCATATTCACAGCGATTGCGGCGCCAAAGATTGGGATCAGCTGCTAGATGATAGACCCGATCGCAGCCGCGCACCATATTTCGAATCGCTCCTGAGTCTCGAATGTCTGCTCGAACGAGTTCAATGCGTTCAAGGGGTAAATGACTTGCAACAGCCGCAGGATGTTCAAGAACCCGTACAGGTTCACCACCGGCGAGAAGTCGCTGCACGAGATGAGAACCAATAAACCCGGCGCCACCTGTTACCAGGTTCATTTCAAAGTACCATGCGGCAGAGACGCAGCGAGATGATGAAGGTGCGCTCGTAGCTTCGGGAGTCGCTCGCGAGAGATTCTATCAACCAGATTGATAACGGCATTATTGATTGGACAGGGAAAACCTCCTGCAAGTCGAATAAGATGTCCGTTATAAGCGTCAATCTCAGTGCGTCCGCTTCCCATATCCGGACTCATAGAACAATAGGTTCCGCGTAACGAGGGTCGAAAAAATAGCCCCATGAGTTTGGGCAAAAGCGGTGTTTGCAATATACGCATGACGGTGTCCGGATGAAATGGCCCAATTTGTTCCAGCGTGAGGCCGGCGTGACGCAGGATGGAATAATTCTCCTGTAATAAAGCGAAGAATAGCTTTTGCGTGAGCGGCTCAATGAGCAATTCAGCGTTGTCAACACCAGCACCTGCTGCAAGCGGTGAAATGGCTGCGTTGTACATCAGTTTCGTTGCTTTGAATGGCGCAATATCAGAAACGCGCTTGACCGGAAAAATGTTACCTTCTGTAAAGGCGGAGGCCAGGGCGTTAATGTATTCATGTTCGGCGCTGGTTGCCCTTCGCCGCGCGCCGATATGCAGAGACCCTGGGCGGGTAAGGCGAGCGGTGAGGCGATCAGCAGGGCACTCAGAGACAAATGAAGCAATGGCTTCCGCAGGGTGGTCACATTCCTCAAGCTTCCTGTCATAACCATTTTGAATTGGCACGAGGGCCTGAGTATTCGCGATTCGTTCCAGGACAGGAGCGTTATCGAATGTTTTTGTGCATAGCAACACCACCTCGTCCGTCGGGGGCACCCATTCGTCAAAATGGATGAAGTGTGCTCCGTGAATGAACTCGCCATCCAGCGTCATTTCATCGCGGCAACCAGCGGCAATCTTCCCCGGGTTCGAGTCGACTATGCTTACGTCCCATCCCGCACGAATAAGACATGTCGCTGAAGCGATGCCAATACCTCCGGCGCCAATAATATGTGCTGATGATTTCATATCCAAAGATGTTGGCAATGGGTGCGAATAAGGCTTGCAGGACTGATATGGAGTGGACTGGCAAGTGGCGTAAACGCGCTTCTACTTCTCAAGCGCAGTAAGGCTTGATATGCCAACTACGCAGTGTTGCCGTACGCCCACGCATACACCTTATATTGCGTTTAATTTAAGGTAGGCACCGTTCGGTTCCATACATATCAGGTTTGTATTTCTAGTGTTGTCTGGATTTTTTATCTTCAATTGTCGGACATCGCACAGAAACTCTGGAACGTATATTCCATTATGCAATATCGATATATCGACGAGTATGGGTTACATTCAATGCAAACCGGCTTTATTCCTGGCTAGCTCTATGAATCAAAAAGGGATGCAGGAAGCTAGGTCCAAAGAAATTTCAGGCTTTGTCTTGGGTTGTTTAGCATCTGACGGGATCAGGAGCAGTCGGTAGCAACAGACAATGAGAGAAGAGCGGTATCTTTCTATTTTTTTTCCCGCAACAAAGCAACAGCAGGAAGAAAAACTTTGAAAGTTATTGGCAATTTACAGATATCCCAATTCCCTAGATCAATGTCGGTTTTGCCCGCATGGTCCAGGGCTTGGGAGCCGACGGAGAGACACGGATAGGGTTACCGGCATCGATAAACGAATCAACCTGAGCAGTATTAGTGTGTCTACCAAGCCATTGTTTTAAGATAGCACCGATGTATAGGGGCTTTTTCATGTCAGCTGACTCTTGCCTGATTATTGGCGGATATTACCTATGGGCGCACCGCCAGGGTGGCTGAAATCGTTTTAGAGGCTGAGCCGATTGTCCGACTAGGTTTTTTTGTCGCGATTCTCGCTGCTGTCGGTATTTGGGAAGCTCTGGCGCCGCGACGTAAGCGGAGTCTTACGCGGCTCAAGCGTTGGCCGAGCAATCTCGGCATCGCGGCGTTGAATACGCTAGTGCTCCGAATCGTATTCCCGACTGCGGCAATCGGCGTTGCATTGCTGGGTAAAGAGCACGGCTGGGGCTTGTTGAACGTTTTCGCCCTTCCAGAATGGATGGCGGTGTTGATTGCTGTGGTGGTCCTCGACTTCGCCATTTACCTTCAGCATGTGTTGTTCCACGCTGTGCCCTCACTTTGGCGGCTGCATCGGATGCATCATGCTGACCTCGATTTTGATGTGACCACCGGGGTGCGTTTTCATCCGATTGAGATCGTGCTTTCCATGGGGATCAAGCTGATGGTCATAGCCGCTCTTGGAGCGCCAGCGCTTGCAGTGTTGATTTTCGAAGTATTACTCAATGCAACCTCATTGTTCAACCATGGCAACGTACGCCTCCCCCTATCCTTCGACAGAGTTCTGCGCTGGCTGGTGGTTACGCCTGACATGCACCGGGTTCACCATTCCTGGTACCCTAACGAGACAAACTCCAACTTCGGATTCAATCTGCCCTGGTGGGATCGGCTGCTGGGCACGTATAAAGATCAGCCCCAGGATGGCCACGAAGGGATGACCATTGGCATCAATCTGTTCCGTGAATCGGCTTGGGAACGACTCGATCGAATGCTGATCCAGCCTTTCGTCGGGCCTGCTAATAGCTACCCTATCAATGCACGGGAGTCTGCCGGGGAACCCTCGAAAAAAGACACGGAGGAACAGAATTGAATCATTGTCCGGCGTACTGTTATACCCAGCTACTTCCCAAGAATTGTTGATTGCACGGCAGTTTTAGCAGAAGGTCGAGCGCCATTGAACGCTTACGCAGCTCATCGATTCTCTGCTCAGCCTGCATTAGATCTCCAAAGAGTTCTCCTCGCCGTTCTTCCAGTCCCCGTTCTTCCAGTCCCCGTTCTTCCAGTCGTTGTACGCCTGCTACGCTAAGTTCAGCCTCATATCGAAGCAATTTTTCCCACGTTCTTCAACTCGACGCTAACGATGAATTAAACCTAGAGCAGATAATCCAATAGAGATACCCTGAATTCTTGTTAAAGAGGGATCTATGGCTTATATGACACCTGAAGCAATCGCTCAGTACGCGCCGGACCGGTTGCCATCCTCGAATGCCGAGGCCAGGGAGCGCGTGACTAGAACATTGGCTCGCTTGAATCTAGCTGGACCGAATCAACAATCCGGCCAGCGCTGGGCAATTGGTTGTGTGGCGCTGGAGATTACTCAACGCTGCAATCTAGACTGCACCTTGTGCTATCTCTCGGAAAACTCCGAAGCAGTCCAGGATCTTCCAATCGAAGAGATTTTCCGGCGCATTGACCTAATTTATGCCCACTTCGGGCCAAACACCGATGTTCAAATCACGGGAGGTGAGCCAACGCTGCGCAAGCATGACGAACTCCTGGCGATCGTCCACAAGGTGCGGTCGCTCGGCCTACGTCCGACACTGATGACAAACGGGCTGCGAGCGACCCGGTCGCTCCTTCGACAGCTAGCGAACGCAGGACTCATGGACGTCGCGTTTCACGTCGATACGACGCAGCAGATTAAAGGTTTTCGCACGGAGCTCGAGCTCAACGCGCTGCGCCGTAAGTTCATTGACCGGGCAAGCGGGCTGGGTCTATCCATAATGTTCAACACCACGGTACACGATAACAATTTCGACCAGGTTCCAGATGTGGTCCGCTTCTTCGTAGCAAACGCCGCTTCGGTTCGCACAGCCTCGTTTCAACTTCAAGCCGATACTGGCCGCGGCGTTCAGGGTGAACGCGGATTGCGCATCACCCAGGAGACTTTGGCACGCCAGATCGAGCTGGGGGCGGGTACATCGATCCGCTTCGACGCGTCCTTGATCGGGCATCCCTCCTGCAGCCGCTACGGAATGTGCTTAGAAGCCAATGGTTCGCTCTACGATGCCTTCGATGACCCTGATCTAATCTCGCGGGTACAGGCAGCGACCGCTGATATCAAACTGGATCGCTCTAACCCCCCCGCCTCGGTAAAGGCATTCGCGCGCTGGCTCGCATTTAACCCAACCCAATGGTGGCCATTACTGCATGGGGTGGCCCGAAAAGCGTGGCAGATGAAAGGCGATCTGCTGCGGGGTCGAGGGCGCGTTCATACACTCTCGTTCGTGATGCACAATTTCATGGATTCGAAGCGATTGGATGGGGATCGCATTAGTGCATGCGTTTTCAAGGTAATGACATCGGAGGGTCCGCTGTCGATGTGCATGCACAACGCCAAGCGGGATAACTACATTCTCCGACCAATACGGCTTTATCGACGCGAGGCGGATCAGTTCTGGAATCCAATTCTGGGGACGACCGGGCGTGAACCGCTGGAGATTGCCATCGATTCCCTTCCGGCCCCGGCAACCAAGCGCCTTAAAGGTAAAGGCCGATCCAGAATGAAGGCCTCGGCGGCAGAGAAAACCGATACGTAGCGCTTCATCAGATGAAAAATTAACGCAAAAGGCGAGGGGTGCCCGGAGCAGGAACAGGAACAGGAAGGACAGATGATGGTTATTGCGGAAAGTGATCTGGCTTGGTATTCCATTATCATTTGATCTTCAGGTCCATCTTTGTTGGCAACGCGCCTTTCGACATTGCGAACGGCGTCACCCTATAAACGAAGGGCTCCTCTCAAGCAGGTCTTGACCCGTTGCTTGCGAGTGCTATGACAAATCAAGAAGGAGTTTGACGGGGTGGTTGAGGTATCCCTGCTTAGTCAGGCTTAAAACGGATCAATAAACAAAAATCTGCCGAAGCGGTTCGATTGAACACATGGAATTGTTAGGTACGGTAGCGAACATATCTCTCGACAAAAGATTGACAAAATGCGGTCAGCCCTGAAAGCGAGGGTCTCTTTTTTTAATTGATATGTATAGGAAACAAAAATGACAAACGGTACAGTAAAGTGGTTCAATGATTCAAAAGGCTTTGGCTTCATTACCCCTGACGACGGCGGTGAGGATTTGTTCGCGCACTTCTCGGCGATCAGCATGTCCGGATTCAAATCGCTCCAAGAAGGTCAAAAAGTAACGTTTGAGGTTACTCAAGGCCCGAAGGGCAAGCAGGCCTCAAACATTCAATCTGCGTAAGATTTCATGCTGGGGCGGATGAACCGTAACCAGCATGATCCATTACAAAATTACCTGAACGAGAAGCGCTTCCTTAGTAGGGGGGCAAATGATCGCGAGCGTTACGACCCGTGCTGGAAGAGCACTGGCTAGCTCTTGCTCGATGCCTTTCCTGCTGAAGCTCGTCATACGGCTCACCAGCTGAGCTCCGAGAGCGCGCTCATGCCTCTCTCAGCTGCGCAGGACTATCCGCTCTGGATCAACAGCCTGATTTTCCTGGTCGCGGCGGTGTTCATCTGGTTCGCCGGAACGCGCTTGGTGCGCTACCTGGATGCCATTGCGGTTAAAACCGGGCTGGGGCAGGCGTTCGTGGGCATGCTCCTGCTCGGAAGCATCACATCCCTTCCTGAAATCGCAAACGTGATGACCTCATCATCGATGGGAAATCCGTCGTTAGCGATCAACAACCTGCTCGGAAGCGCGTCGATCAATGTTCTTTTGCTCGCGATTGCCGATTCCTTTATCGGCCGCGATGCGCTTACTTCGCTTGTCGCGCAGCCGGCCACACTGATGCAGGCAACGCTTTCCATGATAGTGATGGCGCTCGTCGCTACCGCCATCACCAGCGGTGATACCTCGGTTCTTGGCATAGGAGCATGGAGTATTGCGGCCTTCGCGAGCAGCATCGGTGCATTCTGGCTCTGCGCACAATACGAGCGCACCGCACCATGGGCCGTGAAGGAGGAACCACAATCAAAGGAACGCGGCATCCCCAGCGTAGAGAACGCGGGTCCGCAAAGCCTGCGACTCCTTATTGCCAGGGCGGCAGTTGCCGGCGTCGTGATCTTCATCGCGGGCTATTGCCTGTCACAGACGGGCGATGCCTTGGCTGTTCAGACGGGGCTTGGTGCAGGCCTCGTCGGTTTTGTTCTGATCGGCGTCTCGACCTCGCTTCCTGAACTGAGCACGATTGTTGCTGCGCTGCGAATGCGCAAATACGAGATGGCGATTGGCGAAGTTCTGGGCACAAACTTTGTGAACGTGTCACTCATCCTGCTTGCTGACGCCATGTTTACCGGTGGCCCGGTCATCAACGAGCTGGGCCGGTTCGAGATCGCTTCAGCGCTGCTCGGTGTTGTTCTGACGGGCGTTCTCTTAATAGGTTTACTCGAGCGGCGGAATCCGACTTTCCTTCGTATGGGCTATGACTCGCTTGCCATCATGCTGGCCTTTTCGGGTTGCCTGGTAATGCTTTATGCGATGCGATGATGAACGTCTTCTTCTTGCTCTGCGCGAATCATTTATCCTTCATAAGTCCTTTATCAATCATAAAAAACAATGGTTACTGGCGGATATTGTAGACTTGCATCGCGGCGGTGCGGAGGTGTTACTCTGGCGGCACCAACAATTCAAGAGGTGCAAACCAACGGCCACCACATCACTAAAGCTTTCGGACGAACTCAAGCAACGAGCTATTGCCGCAGCTGAGAAAAAAGGAGCGTCGCCCCATGCTTTCATGGTCCAGGCGATAGAAAGAGCAGCCACGGCAGCTGAATCGCGTGCCAGCTTCGTAAGTGAAGCTCAAGCAGCACGGGAAAAAATGTTAGCTACCGGCGAGGGCTTTGATGTCAATGAGGTTCACGCCTACCTTAAGGCGCGCATAGCCGGCAACAATCCTGTAAACCCGAAAGCCAAATCTTGGCGAAGCTGAGCTATTCGGAACGTGCGCTTGCCGATCTCGAACGACCAACCGACTTTTTGATTGATAACGATACAGCGGCGGCAGCAGAGACGCTTGAATTAATCGAGGAAGCGGTAAATTTATTAATCCGGCATCCCCTTGTGGCCGGCCTGTGGAGTATGGATTGCGTGAGTTGGTCATATCGCGCGGACGTACCGGCCTCGTGGTCCTTTATAGCCTGGAGGAGGCTCAGGACGCTGTCCTGATTCTTGCGATTCGTCATCAACGCCAAGCAGGGTATTTAGGGCAAGAGGAGGATTGAGCCGTCACTGATACGTATTGCAGCAGCTGCTTTGCCGATCATTCGGTTCGCTACGCTTAGCGCGTGGTGACCCTAATGGAAAACCTAGTGGACGGATAACATCCCCCGCCCACGAGGTTTCCCACCGGGATTGCTTACAGGCACCCACCCCTTCACCACACAAAGGAAATCTTCCTGACGCATTATGTGTCAGTTGCTTTGTCCTTATTCGAGGCCGAAATTATCAAATCTCCTTGGTTCATCGCATCGGTCACCTTGCACCTGTACTAAAGTCCAGTGTTCATTAATTGCTGAGCACGTAAGATGTGCGGGGTGCGCAACTCGACAATGCGGCTCTCGCGCGCCTTTACCAGGCTGTAGCTGATTCTTAAGCTCAGGCTAAGTTTTGAAGAATTATCGCGATCTTAGAGAGCGTTACATCTTTGGGCAGACGTTTAGAACTTCGTTGGACGAAATAATGCTTGGCCGCGGAATAAAAAAATCAACAGCACCGTTTAATTTGCCGCCGCTGCCCTTGAATCAATGTTTGGCCAAATCACGCAGAACCGGTGAGGGCGCAGTATTGCCGGGGCAGTCGGTACTTAGCCACTGCCATATTGTCGGCGAAGTGGCGCGCGCGATAATGGCCCGCATGCCTGATTGGCTGCGTTTAGAACTTTTTCCTGCTGGCGCTGAATTAATTGCCGCCGCTCACGACATCGGCAAGGTCAGCCCGACTTTCCAAAAGAAGATTTACAGTGCGCTGTCTCAAGAAAATGAGGCGGTGCTTTCATCGTTGAGGGGCTTTAATTCCGACGCTGAAAAATTGTGGGGAGGACATGGCGGCGTCAGCCAGGCGACGGCGGAGGAACAGAAAACCGGCAAATATATACCTGAAATTCTCGGCCAGCATCACGGATTTTCGCCAAACTTAGCCCTATATCAAGCCACCAGCGAGGTATTCGGCGGTCAGCCTTGGCAAACGCAGCGTATTGAATTGCTGTCGCAACTCAGGCAAGCCCTGGCGGCTGATTTTCCCGTAGTAATCGATGGGCTTCAAGCGCGCGTACTGGCCGGACTAACCACGGTTTCCGACTGGATCGGCTCCGGATCGCTGTTTGAAGACCCCGGTATCGATTGGCGGCCACGAATCGAACAGGCATTGGATTCAGCCGGATTCATACAGCCACGGCTAAAACCCGGTTTAAGTTTCGTCGAAGTATTTGGCTTTCCCCCCAAGCCCGCTCAAACCAGGCTGATCGAGGCAGCGAACCAGCCCGGCGTGTATGTGCTCGAAGCCCCGATGGGGCTGGGCAAGACCGAGGCCGCCCTGTATGCGGCTTATCAATTGCTGCAAAAAAATCTAGCGACGGGTATTTACTTCGCGCTCCCCACTCAGCTGACTTCCGACAAAATCCATGAACGCGCCAATGCATTCCTGGAGCGGGTTCTAGAGGATGGTTCGCCTCACAAGCAGGCCTTGCTGGTCCACGGCAACGCCTGGCTGAAGCAGTTTGAAATGGGCGAGGAAGGCGATCCTGGCGGGGCCTGGTTTGCCCAGGGCAAGCGCGGCATTCTCGCGCCCCTTGCGGTGGGTACGGTTGACCAGGCCTTGATGGCGGTCATGAATGTCAAGCACGGCTTTGTCCGCTCCTTTGGTCTGGCTGGCAAAGTGGTGATACTGGATGAAGTGCATTCGTACGACAGCTTTACCGGTACGATCCTGGATGCGCTGGTTAAAGCGCTGCGCCAGCTGCACTGTACCGTCATCATCCTGAGCGCCACCCTGACTCGGGAACGCAGGGACAAACTGCTGGGCATGGCGCCGCAAAAAACTGCTTGCCCCTTGAGCCCTTATCCTTTGATTACCGCCCAACCCCATAGTCGCGATCCTGTCGATGTCGGTGCGATGGAAATTGCCGTGGAACAGATTCCCGATGTGTTGGTGGCCGTTGCTCATCATCCGGAAAACGATGCCATTGAAGAGGTTTTGCGCCGGGCCGAAGAAGGACAGCAGATATTGTGGATAGAAAACTCCATACAGGACGCGCAGGACATCTATCAGAAGCTTGCTGCCCGCACTCCTGGAATGGGCGTTTCCTGCGGCCTGCTGCACTCGCGTTTTACTAAAGCGGATCGCGGCGCCATTGAAGATGCATGGGTCACTTTTTTTGGCAAGGACGCTGCTGATACTCGCGGACAGCAAGGGCGTATTCTCGTCGGCACGCAAGTGCTTGAGCAATCCCTCGATATCGACGCAGATTTCCTGGTTACCCGCATTGCCCCTACCGATATGCTCTTGCAGAGGTTGGGCCGTTTGTGGCGGCACTCGGAGACTGCGCGCCCGGCGACGGCGCAACGCGAGGCGTGGATACTCTCCCCTCATCTGCCAACCGCCGTCGTATCCCCCGAGCTGGCCTTCGGTGCAACGGCGAAGGTTTATGCGCCCTACGTGCTGTGCCGCAGCCTTACCGTCTGGCGGGATATTTCCCAAGTTCGCCTGCCGGGACAGATTCGCGAGCTAATCGAAGCCACCTACGCCGCTCAGGATGAGAACGAGCACATGGCACGGCACCTTCACAACCTGGAGACCACGCGCGGGCGGCTAGCAGGCCTTGCGTTACAGGGACTGTCGAAAGGCGGCACCACGCAGCCAGAAGAAAAAGCCCAGACCCGGCACAACGAGATCGAATCCACCGAAGTACTGCTGTTTCGCGCTTGTTCGCACGACTCTGTGGGGAAAGGGACCCGGGTTACGTTACTCAACGATGAAAGACTATGGCTCCCGCACAACGGACGTGCGCTGCAACGCAAACAGTGGCGCAAGATCAGCGCCAAGCTGATGCAAAACACATTGAAAGTTGCCGATTATCTCGCGCCAAGCGCAGTCAGTAAAAAACGCATTGAATGGCTCGGGGATTATTTCTACCTGGGCAGACCGGAATATGAGGAAAGCGTCATGTTGCGGGTGGCACTGGTCGACGAAAGCGGGTCGGTCAAATTGCTCGACAACGGCATGGCGAATCCCAACTACCATGTCTCTTATGACAACGTAGTCGGGTACAGAACTACAAAAACAGGAACAAAAATATGATTGAAAACCGGTTTAACCTTATCGACGAGCCCTGGATTCCTGTTGTAGACGCGGGGCGAGTCAGCCTGATGCAGTTGTTCAGCCATCCGGAATACCGCGCGCTCGGCGGAAATCCGGTACAAAAAATCGCCTTGACCAAACTTCTGTTGGCTATTGCCCAAGCTGCCTGTACACCCGAAGACGATGACGACTGGGCAGGCCTCAAGCCGGAAGGCCTGGCAATCAAGTGCCTTGAATATCTCGACAAGTGGCATGGCCGGTTTTACCTCTACGGTGAAAAACCATTTTTGCAGATGCCCGTCTTGAATCGTTTAATAAAAGATGAGGAACCTAAATCCTTTGGCTCGGGTTTTTATCCGGACGTGCCGTCCGATAACAATACGATTTTGAATCAGGCTCAATTGGAAAGAAAACTGGGAGATGCAGAAAAAGCAGTTTTCATCATAACCATGATGAATCTCGCATTGGGGGGTAAGCGGATTCACAAGAATATTCCGCCGTTGACACCGCGCTATCAGGGCAAAACCGTTTCAGCCAAGTCTGCACCGGGCCTAGGTAACTACGTGGGCTATCTCCATTCTTATCTCATCGGCGATTCGATACAGGAAACCATTTGGTTGAATTTGCTTACTTTGGAAAAAATTCAGGGCATCAAAATCTGGACAAGCGGGTTGGGCGCAGCTCCGTGGGAAGAAATGCCTTCTGGGGAAAGTTGTGAAATTTCCATGCAGTTAATAAATTCTTACATGGGATGTTTAGTTGCGATGTCCAGATTTATGCTCTTGAAAGACGAGGGCATTCTTTATATCGAAGGGATTCAGTATCCAAGCCATAAAGAAGGATGGTTTGAGCCAAGTATTAGTCTGGATCGTGGAGGTGAATCCATCAGAGCTCTCTGGTTGGATGTGGATAAAAAGCCTTGGCGTATGTTGACATCTTTGCTTTCATTTTTGAATGCCGGAAATCAAAAGGGTTTCGAATGTTTGCAAATCAGATTTGGATTCCAAAGAGTGAAGTTGCGTGATAAACCTATAGGCGTCTGGTCAGGCGGATTAAAGGTGAGAGGGTCAAGTGGCGATCAATCGGTAAAACAGGATGACGACTTCATTGAATCGTACGTTATTTTACCTGCTCCTAATTCAATTACAGGTGAAGATAGGAGTAGGTGGTTTAGCGGCCTATCAGAGGAAATGAACGAGATGGAAAGCCTCTCCAAAACGGTTGACTGGGCAACCGTCAGTTATTTTAAAAACCAGAATAAGAAAGCCAAAGAGCAGGGTGAGCAAGCCAGCAATCTCTTCTGGCAACTATGCGAGCGCCGGTTTCAGGATCTGGTGAGTGCTTGTGGCGATGCGGACCAAGCCCACGCCATGCGCCGGACTTTCGCCCTGTTTGCCCTCAAAGCCTATGACACCTATTGTCCCAAGGACACCGCCCGCCAGCTCGACGCCTGGGCAAAAAATCGGCCCAATTTAAGCAAGTATCTCAAAAACCCCGGCAAGGAAGCAGCATGAGTACCGATACCCAAGACGCATTGCAGAAAACCGGCTCATCTCGCAGTAGAAGCCTGGCTTTCGTGGATTACATCATCAACCGCTGTCAGGCTGACAACGGAATACGGGCTGCACTCAAGCGCGCCGACAACCCGGCGACCGAATACCAGAGCTGGGAGATGCTGGCAGGTTTTCGCATAAACCTGGAATATGAAAACCAGCGCTTGCCCCACGCCACCGTTGCTGCTGCTATTGCCCGGGCGAAAATCGAGAAAAATGGCACGGCCAATATCGGTCAAGCCATTGCACACTGTTACGAGGACGGCAATGCCAGCGACCAGGCTAAAGCGAAGCTGCGCCGTTTATTAGCCTGCGATTCCGTGCCGGAGACCTGCCGTATTTTACGGCCGTTGTTGGGTCTCATTGAATCACGGGGCGATATCGTTCCCGACTATGCCACCCTGCTGAACGATTTGCTCAGGTTTGGTTATGACGACAGCCGGGCACATATCAAGGCACGCTGGGCGCAGAATTTTTACGGGAAACAGGGAAACGGGGAAAAGGATGAATAAAGACGTCCTGGCTTATGCGAGCGTGCTCCGTCTGAGCCGAGCCGACGTACACATCCTTGGGATCAAGGATGCGTATGCCCTGCACAGGGCCGTGTATGGGCTGTTCGAAGACACTCGTTCCGATGCCGAGAAGGAGGCCAGCGCCCGCAGCGGCATCGTCTACGCTGACAAGGGCGGGGATTTCAATACGCGCCATATCCTGATGCTGTCCAACCGCAAGCCGCATCAAACCCCCCAGTTTGGCAAGGTAGATACAAAGGCCGTTCATCGGGATTTCCTCGCTCACGAACGTTATGCCTTTGAAGTCAAACTCAATCCCGGCAAGCGCGACAAGAAAACAGGAAAAGTGGTGCCCATTCGGGGGCGCGAAGCCATCGAGCAATGGTTCAAGGCGCGTGCGCCGAACTCCTGGGGGTTCGGCGTCAATTCCGAAAACCTGCAAACGGAGCAACTCAGCGTACAGACCTTTGAGAAATCCGGCACGACCATTACGCATGGCAGCGCCACGCTCAAAGGTGAACTCTCGGTCATGGACAAAGATTGCTTTACCAAGAGTTTCACCGACGGCATAGGCCGAGGCCGCGCATTCGGCTTCGGGCTGCTGCAAATCGTGCCCCTGCACGCTATTTAATTCCCCCTGCATTCAATTTCATACACTTAGAAGGTACAAAATGACGATCAATAACCCTTTCAAGAATCTGCGCATCGAGTTTCACATCCTGCAATCCTTCCCGGTTACCTGCCTCAACCGCGACGATGTGGGCGCGCCTAAAACCGCCATGGTCGGCGGCTTGCAGCGCGCCCGTGTCAGCTCGCAGGCGTGGAAGCGCCCGGTGCGCATGGTGATGCATGAACTAGGGGGGATTTATGGTACCCGGACCAAATTCATCGGTAGGTTGATTTCTGATGCCTGTATTGCAAAAGGCGCAACACCCGAACAAGCGCAGGCCTGTGGTGACAAGATTGAAGGTGCGTTTATCAAGAAAAAGGAAGGAAAGAAATCAAAAAAAGGCAAGGAAGCCGTCATTGAAAATGAAGTGGAAGAAATCGAAGCGGAATCAAATTCCGAGAAATCAGACACCTTACTTTTCCTAAGCCCGCATGAGGTTGCAATCATTGCCGATGCCTTTGCAGCAAAAGGGTTTAACCAGAATGAAGCTATTACTCAAAAGGAGCAGAAAAAGCAAGCCAAAGAAATAGCAGATTTGATCGGCAGTGCGTCCAAGGCAATTGACGCGTTGGATATCGCATTTTTCGGGCGCATGGTAGCCCAGGCGGCCGACCTGAATGTCGAGGCCGCCGCCTCGTTTTCCCATGCCATCTCCACCCACAAAGTCAGCAATGAGGTTGAATTTTTCACTGCGCTGGATGATCTTGCAACGGAACCGGGTTCCGCGCATATGGGCAGCCTTGAATTCAACTCCGCAACTTATTACCGCTATGTGAGCCTGGATCTGGGCCAGCTTTGCCAAACCCTGGCTGGGCAAAACCTGCCCGAAGCGGTCGAGAACTTTACCAAGGCGCTATTCATTGCGGTGCCTGCCGCGCGTCAGGCCACTCAGTCCGGCGCCTCGCCTTGGGAATTCGCCAAGGTGCTGGTCCGCAAGGGTCAACGGTTGCAAGTGCCATTCGAAACGGCGGTCAAAGCGAAGGACGGCGGTTATCTCCAGCCAAGTATTGAGGCCATGACCGGCTACTTGGCCAAGCAGGAAAAGCTGCACGGTAGCCTGTTCGGCAAGCAGGCGGAATATACCTATGGACAGGACGAAAGCTTTACCGTCGATGACCTGATCGCCGCGCTCAATCATCATTCCACGGAGAGCGTAGCCAACGCCAAAGCGAATGCGTGATCCTTACCTATTGTTATGGCTGGAAGCCCCGCTACAGTCGTGGGGGCATGACTCCAAATTCGGGCGGCGGGATACGCTGTCTTTCCCTACCAAGTCGGGCGTGTTGGGCCTGGTATGCGCCGCGTTAGGCGCGGGCGGTGAACAACGGGCGCTTCTGGCAGAGTTTGCCGCACTCGGTCAAACCGTGGTCTCTTTTGTACGCGGCAAACAAACCGCAGCCGGCGCTAGCAAACGGGATAGAGAGCCTCTGTTACGCGATTTTCATATGGTCGGTGCGGGTTACGATCTGAATGATCCATGGCAGGCATTGTTAGAACCTTACAAACGTGATGGAAAACCTCGAAAAAGCGATGGCGGTGGCAATAAAATGACCTACCGCTACTACTTGCAAGATGCTGCATTTGCCGTGGTGCTGGAAGTGCCCATTGATAAAGCCGAAGTCGTTGCACTCGCTCTGCAAAATCCGGCCTGGGATATCTATCTCGGGCGCAAGAGTTGCGTGCCGACCGATTTTATTTATCGCGGAACCTATGACGATGAAACAGCAGCGCTGGAACAGGCCGCTTCCATTGGCAGGCAAAAAAACCGCGTCGAGGATTTCCGGGTACTGCACGGCGCGTGCAGTGAGGGCGAGGCGGACGAGGTTTTTACCATCAACGACGTTCCCTTGCAGTTTGGTGAAGACAAACGTTACGGCGACCGTCAGGTGAGCGTGATTCATGCGGGATGAGGCCGCGTGGCCCACAGCGCCGTCCAATCGCCTCCTCATCAAGGTCACTCGCGATAGCCTGCCTCAGGTCAAAGACAAATATCCTTTCATCTACCTTGAGCGTGGCCGGCTTGAAATCGATGACTCCAGTGTCAAATGGATAGACTGTGAAGCTAATATGGTACGTTTGCCGATTGCGACGCTCAACTGTCTATTGTTGGGTCCGGGCACCAGCATTACCCACGAAGCTGTAAAAGTTATCGCGCAATCCAATTGCGGCGTGTGCTGGGTGGGAGAGGATAGCCTCCTGTTTTACGCTAGCGGGCAAGCCCCCGCCGCCGATACACGCAACATGCGCGCACAACTCAAACTTTCCGCCGATCCGAAAAAATCGGTGGAAGTTGCGCGGCGCATGTTTGCCCGGCGTTTCTCCGAAGCGGATCTGACCGGCAAATCGCTGCCGGAAATGATGGGCATGGAAGGCTACCGCGTGCGCGCGTTATACGAACAAAACGGACAGAAGTACGGTGTGGGCTGGAAAGGGCGGAGTTTTACCCCCGGCAAATTCGAAATGGGCGATATCACCAACCAGGTGCTTACCGCTACCAATGCCGCGCTCTACGGTATTTTAAGTTCATGCGTGCATAGCATGGGCTACTCTCCACACATCGGCTTTATTCATTCTGGCAGTCCTCTGCCATTTGTTTATGATCTAGCAGATCTATACAAAGAGCATCTTTGCATAGATCTGGCTTTCGCGCTTACGCTTGAGATGGCTGGACGCTACAACAAACACAAAGTGTCCGCTGCTTTTCGCCAACGCGTCATTGAAACGGATTTATTGGGCAAGATAGGCCAGGACATCGAGGCTATGTTAGGAGTGAAAAATGCTCGTAGTGATTGCCAATGATCTGCCGCCTGCCGTGCGCGGGCGAATGAAGCTCTGGTTTATCGAACCGCGCCCCAATGTATTCGTTTCCGGCGTCAAGGACGCTGTTGCGAGGAAAGTAGTGGACTATCTGCACGATCACTGCCCGCGCGAAAGCGGCCTGATGATTTTCCGCCGGATTCCGGAAACGCCGGGTTATGAGATTCGCGGCATCGGCGATACCCGGCGCGATCTCATCGAGATTTCCGGCTTGCAATTGGTGATCGAGAAACAAATATTGTTCGGGCCCTTGGCCTGATCCCTTCGGGATATATTTCTCCCGCCTGTGTCGTCGTCGTAAATTGACTAAACATTATGAGAAATACCCTGCTGCTTCGCGGGCGGGGTTCCTTATTTTGTAGCGTTTAAGTCCGGGCCGTCTCGGACGGCTCGATTACTGAAACACAACCCATAGTGTTATAGTAACGTTCCTTAACAATTTGTTGGTGTCTTCCCCACGTCCGTGGGGGTGTTTCTTCTGGCGCACCGATATGCCTAGTAGCTTACGGGTCTTCCCCACGTCCGTGGGGGTGTTTCTAAGCCCGCTCGAAGAATCGGAGGGTCTGGAATGTCTTCCCCACGTCCGTGGGGGTGTTTCTACATCCTTCGTTTTCTTCGTCTGATCGGGCTCGTCTTCCCCACGTCCGTGGGGGTGTTTCTATAAAGCTCAAGGCCGAAGTGGAGGGTTATCGGTCTTCCCCACGTCCGTGGGGGTGTTTCCACAGGTTAAGCCTGAGATGAAGGAAAGATTGAGTCTTCCCCACGTCCGTGGGGGTGTTTCTGAATCGGTTACGGCTGGCGCGATCTTCACCGAGTCTTCCCCACGTCCGTGGGGGTGTTTCCGAAAGTATGCTACACCGACATCTGAACAGCGAGTCTTCCCCACGTCCGTGGGGGTGTTTCTAAGTGTTCGCACCGCTGGCCAGGGTTGCGGCAGTCTTCCCCACGTCCGTGGGGGTGTTTCCCCTTATCGGATTGAAGCGGCAAGCGTACGGCCGTCTTCCCCACGTCCGTGGGGGTGTTTCCGCCTCACCGCGCCTCAAGGGGCGGACAATCTGGTCTTCCCCACGTCCGTGGGGGTGTTTCTTCGCCCTACCTTAGCTCAGCGGACATAGTTGAGTCTTCCCCACGTCCGTGGGGGTGTTTCTGCCACAGCGTTATCCCGCCCGTAAGCTACAAGGTCTTCCCCACGTCCGTGGGGGTGTTTCCTTCCCGACCTTGACCGTGAAGCCCAGATAC
Organism: Nitrosospira sp. Nsp14; assembly: GCF_900113575.1. GTDB lineage: Bacteria > Pseudomonadota > Gammaproteobacteria > Burkholderiales > Nitrosomonadaceae > Nitrosospira. The sequence goes on along the minus strand of NZ_FOPV01000013.1, from coordinate 94,738 downwards.
GGGTCTTCCCCACGTCCGTGGGGGTGTTTCCAGTTCTGCATCAGGTGACGCCGACGTTGATTGGTCTTCCCCACGTCCGTGGGGGTGTTTCCAAAGTACATGGCGAGCGGTGACGCGGTAACGAGTCTTCCCCACGTCCGTGGGGGTGTTTCCATCAGTGGAAGGCAGAGGATCGCGAGAAAGCGGTCTTCCCCACGTCCGTGGGGGTGTTTCTATTGTCTGTGGCGGTCACGTTAACCGGCACTAGTCTTCCCCACGTCCGTGGGGGTGTTTCTCAGATCCAGCGTGTCATACAGGCACGAGCGCAGTCTTCCCCACGTCCGTGGGGGTGTTTCTAGGCGCCGTTCGCGGATATGGCCCCAACGCACGTCTTCCCCACGTCCGTGGGGGTGTTTCTCATCGAGCTTTCCGTGTCCCATGTCGGTAAACGTCTTCCCCACGTCCGTGGGGGTGTTTCCAGCCCGCCGCATTGCCTTCGTACTGGCATCGGGTCTTCCCCACGTCCGTGGGGGTGTTTCTGCTCCGTGATGAGATTGGTGGTGCTGCTGTGGGTCTTCCCCACGTCCGTGGGGGTGTTTCCTACTACAAGGACCGGAGTGTAGTTATAGAAAGGTCTTCCCCACGTCCGTGGGGGTGTTTCTAAATATGGATGGATGCAAGGCGGCGTTTCCGGGTCTTCCCCACGTCCGTGGGGGTGTTTCCCTATTAGCCAACGCAGCCGATTCGTTCTATGCGTCTTCCCCACGTCCGTGGGGGTGTTTCTACGCTTGTACCAATCTTTAATCTCTTTAAGGCGTCTTCCCCACGTCCGTGGGGGTGTTTCTCCGGTAAAGCATCACGGTGCCCATTTCACCGGGTCTTCCCCACGTCCGTGGGGGTGTTTCTGGCTTCGCAGATATGGATGACGATATACCATTGTCTTCCCCACGTCCGTGGGGGTGTTTCCCGATCCGGACTCTTTTTACGCAGTCGACGTTGGTCTTCCCCACGTCCGTGGGGGTGTTTCCTAGGGTATGTCCAAAAGTATGTCCAAAAGTATGTCTTCCCCACGTCCGTGGGGGTGTTTCTGATGGGGTGGATAACGACCCTGAGACTGGTGTGTCTTCCCCACGTCCGTGGGGGTGTTTCTTGGTATCAATGGGATCGTGACGAGCTGGACGGGTCTTCCCCACGTCCGTGGGGGTGTTTCCAATGCTGGCGTGGGATCATGGATATGATGTCGGTCTTCCCCACGTCCGTGGGGGTGTTTCCTACATCAACGCGTGGCATCTGCCGAACATTCGGTCTTCCCCACGTCCGTGGGGGTGTTTCTTTTGTTCCAAGTGGTGGCTCCCAGTCCGCCGGGGTCTTCCCCACGTCCGTGGGGGTGTTTCTGAAGTAACCCATCGCAAGAAGCACCGCGCTCCGTCTTCCCCACGTCCGTGGGGGTGTTTCCCGACGAGCGACCCCGATACCACTACTTGGGATGTCTTCCCCACGTCCGTGGGGGTGTTTCCAAAGCCCGGTCGATACCGCCACGCTCGCTTCAGTCTTCCCCACGTCCGTGGGGGTGTTTCTCATGCTTATTGGGATGCTTTGGGCAAGGTCTGGTCTTCCCCACGTCCGTGGGGGTGTTTCCATAGAACAATCTGGGCTGTCTCCACGCACACTGTCTTCCCCACGTCCGTGGGGGTGTTTCCCTATATGACAGGTCTCTGGGGTGATGACTTGAGTCTTCCCCACGTCCGTGGGGGTGTTTCCTGAACTGCGATGAGCGAAGCGCGGATTTACCGGGGTCTTCCCCACACCTGTGGGGGTGTTTCTCAATGTGAGGCAATCGTCAGCTCACGAAACGGAATTTAAAGCACGTTAACGTCTTACAAGTTATTGATGGGAATAATGTTCCAAGAATTCAAAATCATCTCAAAAATCAATGCTCATGCGCTTTGGTAAGTCCTTGATTTATTAATTCACTTCACTGGGGTACAATTTTTCCGTTTTGCGAACTGACTCCTTTAGTACCCCAAGAATTAAGTGGCGGGTTTGGCAGCTGTGTGCATGTTACCCCTACTTGCAGGTGCCACTGCATGAGATTATACGTTCCGCGCAGGTGATTTCGTCAAAACGTGCGGCATCGCGGAATTCCAGGTTACCGCCAGAGAGCATTGCGGGAGCGTTGTTGCAGACTTGTGTACTGGCCACGGGCACAGGTTCCCGAAACCAGTGTACATCCGTGCAGCCAGGGTTACCGTGGCCCACTCGGAGAAGTAGGGTGTAGGTTGTACACCTCAAGCCCCGATGCTGCACAGTTCCTTCGGCATTCCACGAGCCGTCGCGCCGCGCCCACGCCTTGAAATCCCCGAAATCGAAATCGAGTTTCACCGGTTTGCCATCACTGTTCCATTCGGCAGCTTGCCGCGCAATTGTAGTACGGCCCGCAACGGGCACATCAGGATCGCTGGCAATGGCGGAAAAATTGATCAAGAAGAGCGCCACGAGGTTGAGCATTACAATGGCGTCGCGAATATAGTGGCTCCTGTTGAGTAGCATTAGATAAAAGAGCATGGGCAAATTCCTTGTATCAGAAAATTAAATTGTACAAATTATGAATAGATCTGCAGGATGTATCAGATCGTGAATGCTCTGCTCCCACCCAAAGCAGCCATTCCCGCCAACACAAGCACGCAGGCGCGGCGATACGGGTTAGCCATCGGAAGCGTCAGCCACGTCGAGCCGCTTCAATCACAGCTATGTCGATCTTTCTCATTTCCATCATGGCTTCGAACGCGCGCTTGGCCGCGGCTGGATCAGGATCGGCGATCGCGGTGGTCAGGGCGCGTGGCGTGATCTGCCACGACAGTCCCCACTTGTCCTTGCACCAGCCGCATGCGCTTTCTTGGCCCCCATTTCCGACAATCGCGTTCCACAAGCGGTCCGTTTCGGCCTGGTCGTCGGTCGCAACCTGGAACGAGAATGCCTCGTTGTGCTTGAACGCTGGGCCCCCGTTCAGGCCGAGACAAGGGATGCCCATTACCGAGAATTCGACTGTCAAGACATCGCCCTGTTTGCCCGAAGGATAGTCGCCAGGCGCGCGATGGATCGCCCCCACTGCGCTGTTCGGGAACGTCTCCGCGTAGAACTTCGCAGCATCCAAGGCGGTGCCGTCGTACCAGAGGCAAATCGTGTTTTTGCTGGCCATCTTGGTTCTCCTGAGTTGGAAAGATACGTGTATTCAACCTTAGCGTTTTATCCTCTGTCAAACAAGCGGTTGCATCAGAAATCAGACAATAAAGCACGCTAAGTCGGTTGCAGTGACCGTAGCGGCCTGAACATGCTACCGCTGATTTTGGCGCTGCTGCGCCAGAGGTAATCGCCGGTGAGGTTGATATGCTACCTGCCCAGCGGCAACAGGTACTGCAACAGGGCATCATCAAAAGTCTGGCCGTGGCCGCGCAAGCCCAGATCCATCGTTAGGCAGCTTCCGACCCGATTAATGACGCTATTGTTGCCTTACTGCTAGTTCCTCGCGGTGGGTCAGCCCGACCTTCAAAACATATTCCTCAGCACCAGTCATACGCTTCCAAGCCTCATGTTGAGCGGCCATGCAACCGGGCATTTTTCAAGGAGGTCTCCCCACAAATCCATCAGGTCTTCGGTGAACGCGACAAGCAGCTTTGCTTGTCCTGCCTCCTTGGCGCTATATCGCTCGGGAAGTCTTTTACACCATATGGCAGCCAAACCGCCAGATCGACCAGGTCCAAGTTGCCACTTGATATTTAGAAGGGCGTCCGGGGCAGTCAGTACGCCAGTCTTGCCTTCCAGGACAAGCTGAAGGAATGCGGTATGGTTTGCTCGATGAGCTGCAAGGGGAATTGTTGGGATAACGCCCCGACCGAAAGCTGGTTCAATAGTCTCAAGAACGAGCGTGCGCATGGGCTGCGCTATGAAACACGAGCAGCGATGACATTGACGAGCGTCGAGTATATCGAGGTATTCTACAATCGGAGACCGCGCCCCCCCGACGCTGGGCTACAAGCCGCCGATGCAGCTCCTTGATGACTGGCTCGCTGCTCAGCAGAACGAACAATTGGTAGCATGAACCACACCTGTTGGAGGACGAAAAATCGAGGGAAAATCACGTGCATAGCCCTTGGAATGAAATGCCCTTCTGAGTCGTTGTGCCTTACCCTATACCCCAAAAACCGTATACTTTATTCCCGCCGACCACGGAATTTAGGATGATTTGGGGCGGAATGCGATACAGTAAGCCACTATCAGCGGTTGCACTTCGAATTTGAACCCGCGATAGGTTATCCGGTTGAAACATGCGATTAAGCCCATCGGATTTTCCTGTCCATTCCAAGTTGGAATTCAGTATACGTTCTGGGTTAGTGTGTTCTGCACGAGACCCCCAATATAAGGGAGATAGAAGATGAATATCAGATTCTGGCTCGTATCGCTGGCCCTGGGGCTGTTAGCTGCCGGTTGTGCGGGACCGTCGAAGGTTCTCACGGATTTTGATCCGTCCGCCGACTTTCCCGCTTTTCGCACATTTGCTTTCACGGGGCTGACGGATAAAGATCAGGGTGGAGTGTTGGACAATTCGCTCTTACGGAAGCGGATCGAAGCGATGGTCGGTCAGCAGTTGACCGCCAAGGGGCTACAGCGAGTCGGCTCGGAAGAGCGTTCTGACCTGTTGGTACATTTTTGGGTGGGTGTAAAGGACAAGCAACGTGTTGAGAGTACCGGCATGCCGGCGGGCGCCTATGGTGGCAGGTACGGGTGGGGGCCCAACTATCCCTATGGTGGCAGATATGGGGCAGGCGGCTATGGGGGTGATGTGACCACCTATGAGTATCAGGAAGGTACCTTGATCGTGGATCTGGTTGAGTCGTCGAAAAAAGAGTTGGTGTGGCGCGCGACGATTGTGGGAACATTGTCGGGGAGCCAGGAGGAGAATCTAAAAATGGCCGACACGGGAATCGCTAAGGCATTCGCAGACTACCCCCCGGCCAGAAAGAAGTGATCAGATGGTAATATTCCGACGTCAATTAACGGGAGCGGTGTCCTCAGGCAACTCCGCATCTGACGCATCTTCACGCGTGCGACACCGCGCTGGTCTTCGTCTCGCGTGCCCCGGTGGACGAGATCGAAGCGTTCCATAAACGCATCGGCTGGCAGATGCCGTGGTTCTCAACCATTGATGGAACGGTCCTCCTCGTGGTCCTGTGGATCAGTTCAGTCCAGGCCTTTAGCTATAGCTATTCGCCATAAAACTGGTCCGATCGGTGTTGACCACGCTGCCCTATGAGCCGCCATGCACTATAGGAACTTGCCAGCGCCAGCACAGCCGACAAAAGCATGACCCAACGAAATCCATAGACGAAAGCATCACCGACATCGGCCTTTACAGTAATTTGTTCGTCCCGAGTCGCTGCGGCCGGCACGTCGATCCCGGCTAGCCTGTCCCAATGCGCAAAGACTTCCCTGCTCACCCCGGGCGACACTTTGTGTTCGAGATCAGCTATCGCATGCCGGAAGGCCACGCTCATCACGATGCCAAACAGCGCAATCGCCAGCAGCGCAGCAAGCCGCGAGACGGCATTGTTGATGCCGGACGCAGCGCCGGCCTGGCTGCTGTCCAGGGCATTCATCACGGTGGTCGTGAGCGGCGACACGCTGATCGCCATGCCCAGGCCCAGAACCATTACAGCCGGGAAGAACGTAAGCCAATAGCTTCCACCGGTCGCTGGCAATGCGAATAGGCCAAACCCCAGCGCAGCAATAGCCGGGCCGATCATCAACGGTTTCTTCGCGCCGTAACGGTCTACCAGCGCGCCTGCCCAGCGCGACAACAGGAACATGGTGAGTATGAAGGGCAGCAAGGCGGCGCCCGCCTCCACTGCAGTATAGCCCTGCACCTGTATCAGGTTGAGCGGCAGAAAATACAAACTTCCGCCCAGGGCGGCATATAGAAGCAGCGTGAGCAAATTGGCCCCGGAAAAGTCGTGCGAACGGAAAAGCTGCAGCGAAAGCAAGGGCGCGGGATGCCCACGCTCCTGCAGCACAAAAGCCACTGAAGCGACCGCAGCCAGTAAAAAGGAACCGGCAACCCCCAAATCGAGCCAGCCGGCGGTAGAGGACAGAATAAGAGCGAATACCAGCGCGCCAAGACTGATGCTGGCCAATGCAGCGCCCAGCCAGTCCAGGCGCCCCTTTTCCCTGCCCCGGCTTTCAGGTACGTAGCGCAAAGTGAGGAATAGCACTGCCAGCGCCAGCGGGATATTGACTAGAAAGGCGGCACGCCATGACCACTGCTCTATTAGAAAGCCGCCTGTCACCGGTCCCAGTGCGGCGGTGATTGCGGTATAGCCGGACCAGGTGCCGATGGCTTTGCCACGAACATCCGTTGGGAACGAGGCGCTGATCAGCGCAAGGCTGCCCGGCACCAGTAGTGCTCCACCCACGCCCTGCACGGCCCTGGCGCAGATGAGCTGCTGGATGCTGGCTGCCATGCCACACCATACGGATGCCGCGGCGAACAGCATGACGCCGGCCAGAAATACCCGGCGCCGGCCGTACCGGTCGCCAGCGCTGCCGCCTGCCAACAGCAGGGCCGCCAGAAACAGCGCATATGATTCGATAACCCACTGGACCTGTCCTGCGCTTGCGCTGAATTCATGCTGCAGCGCCGGCAGGGCAACATTGACGACTGTGCTGTCAATGAAGACCATACCGGAAGCGAGTATTGTCGCCGCCAGCACCATGGGGCGAACGTGCTCGGCGCATGGGGCAGCGGCTGGCGCAGCCATGATCGCGGGCTCATCGGATGCGGAAGCAGTGCAGAGACTCATCTGTCATCCCCATAAGTAGCGTCTCCACGGTGCTCGAAGCTCATGGGACGGCGTTCTTCCCTTCAAGCCTTTTCAGAGCATGAATCGAGGCTTAACCCGAGATCATGCATTGGCCCCGAAATGAGGATTGCGTCTCCGCTGGCCGGCTTGTTTCGATCGGATCGAGATACACGTTGATCAACACGCCAACACGTGGTGGCCCCGACGACGCTCGCCGGTAATTTCCGCTACCAGTAGGCGCTCCCGCATGATCCCGTACAGGCGATTGATGACGACATACCGGAAGGAGTGAAGTGTTTTTGCGGGATGTCCCAGCGCATGCCGCCTTGCTTTAAATTTCGCGGTTGATACCCTTGCCGTCACGATGACACATAAAAGACGATGTAATTGACCCGAAGAATGATCCCGTTCGGACCCCTGACCGCCAAGTTACCGACTACTTCCAGTTGTGCCGTCCCGCTGCCCCTGTCCACGTCGACGAAGGCCGGCACGCGTGCGCTGTCGACGGCCCATAGCGCATCACTCACCGCGCCATCATATGCGAAACTCGCTAGGGACATGGTGCAGCTTGCTATCGGCCCAACGGGACCTAAATTCACGGGCCCGACAGTGAAAGTCAACGTATCCCTGCTGATCGCCCCTGGAGTATCGCCCTTGAAAACACATTCCACAATCCCGCTGAGGATCGTGAGGCCCCCCGCTGCCAGGCCGGGTGGAATGGTTTGATTGGGATCCACTGCAATCACTGAAATTGCCATGTGGTTCTCCTTCACTCGTTTAATCTATTGCCATTGCGCTCGCGCTTGAACACCAGCCAAGTCAGGGCGCGGTTGGGCCAGGACAGCAGGCGACATGGCTACAACAATAGCCTGTCTCCAGTAGAGTTCGAAAAAGCAGTATAGCAACCGGCTCAAAAGTGTCTAGTGAAAGCGGGGAATTCAAGCAGGTGCTCGGCGCCTACGAGCGGGAAGATTTCGAAATCTTGCGTATTTGGAATTGAGAAGTGCAATCGGCACGCCTCTGCGCACCGAGCCAAGGAGAGAATAGGCGGGGAATTTCAATTGTATTTATTGCTTTGCTTCGCAAGAAAGCGGATTAGGATCAGCTTCCGCCTATGAACGATAGTATCTTTTAATACGCGGGCATGGTCCGTACATGGAGTTAAAACGGGGGCGTATTCCGAAAAGCCTCATGAGTAGGACAAATAACTTATAAGGTTTCGTTATGACAGAAGTAGCCCAAAAAACCCAGTATGAGAGTTCACTGATCGGAGCTTATTTAGTAACTGGAACCGTAGGAAATGTTGGAATGCCCGGCGCTCCAATCATGCATTTTTCATTAGTGGTTGTTCCGGGAGCACATACCGTATCCGGTACAGTCGAAATTACCCAAGCACTTGCTTCTCCAAATGGAGTTATCGTTGTAAAAAATGTAACTGGACAAATTCGCCCTACTGGATTCGGCACCGTTACCCAAGTCGTTTCACTTGAAGGTGAATATGTTCAAAGTTTTCCACCTCCCGCAATCGGATCTTACCTGGCTAAATTCACTGCCAATATGGCTATTGATAATAACTGGAACGGTACCGGTGGTTTCACTTACGAAAATCACGATGTAAATAATGTTCCTGTAAAAAAACAGTAACTGGTATTTCAATTAGTGATAGCTCAAGCAGCCTTGCTTGAGCTGTCTGAACCGCCCTGGATTTCATGGAGGCTGGTTGGTTTAAGTTAGACCTCTACCGTGGCCTTTTCTGCCTGCTGTCGATAATAATTTTCCTCGGCCTCAGCCGGTGGAATATAACCGATGGGTTCGAGCAGACGTTGATGGTTGAACCACGATACCCATTCCAGGGTGGCCAGTTCCACCGCCGCTTTTGTCTTCCAGGGCGCACGTCGGTGTATCAATTCGGCTTTGTACAGGCCGTTGATGGTTTCAGCCAAGGCATTGTCGTAACTGTCTCCCCGGCTGCCCACCGAGGGTTCAATACCTGCTTCGGCTAGACGCTCGGTATAGCGGATAGAGACATACTGGGAGCCTCTATCGCTGTGGTGGATCAAGCCATCGGAGAGCTTTGGCTGGCGAGCATAGAGCGCCTGCTCCAGCGCATCGAGTACGAAGCCCGTGTGCATGGAACTGCTCACGCGCCAACCTACGATACGCCGGGCAAATACGTCAATGACGAAGGCCACGTACAACCAGCCTTGCCAAGTCGAAACATGGGTAAAGTCCGAAACCCATAGCTGATTTGGGTGTTCCGCTTTGAATTGCCGATTGACCTTGTCCAGCGGGCATGGGACCGATGTGTCAGGAATCGTGGTGCGTACGGTTTTACCCCGTTGTACGCCTTGCAGCCCCATGCGCCGCATCAAGCGTTCAACCGTACAACGTGCCACGTGGTCATGTTCGCGATTGAGCTGATGCCAGACTTTATCAGCGCCATAGACCTGCATATTGGCCTGCCAAACACGTTGAATTTCCGGCATCAGCATGTCATCACGCTTGGCGCGTGCGCAACGCAATTCTGGATTCCTTTGCTGCGCAGCGTAGCGCCAGTAGCCTGACGGGGCAATCTGCAACACCTTACAAATCGGCTCGACCCCGCAGACATCCCGATGCGCATCAATGAACGCTCTCAAGACTTGAATCGGCGGTCGAGCTCCGCCTGGGCGAAAAACGCACTGGCCAGTTTCAATATCTCGTTGGCTTTTCGCAATTCTTTCACTTCGCGCTCTAGCGCTTTTACCCGCTCCCTTTCAGCGCTCGTCACCCCATTGCGCATGCCGGTCTCGACCTCGTGCTTGCGCACCCATTCGTTCAATGTCTGTGGCACACACCCTATCTTGGGCGCAATAGACTCGATGGCTGTCCACATGGAGGAGTACTCGCCGCGGTGTTCGAGCACCATGTGTACCGCACGCTCACGTACCTCGGGGGAAAACTTGTTTGATTTTTTCATGGCTCCATTCTCTCAGATGTTGGAGCCTCCTCAAATCCCGGGGCGTTTCAGTCATTTACCACCTGGCAGTACTGCATGACGACCGTCGACCCACGGCATTTCTGTTTGTTATATCTCAGCTGTACGATATGACAGACCACCCTGCAAAAACCGATTAAGCAGCTGATATCGCGTAACGGGGAAGATACGCTCAGGCTTGTCAGGGAGAATGACCGCTACATCACCTAGTCCTAGCTGCAGCGCAAGCAGGAGCGTTTCGCTCTTCGCCACGCCAGGAGCTTCAGGATGGACACGGCCGCGAAATAGTTCAGCAAATATGTGCTGAATTAACCTTCGATCCCGATGCCTATGAATTACATTTTATGCAGGTCAAATTTGAATGATCGGAAATACTGCTGAATTAGTCATGCTCGTTTTTCCCCACTGAGTATTTTCGGCAATGCTCGAGGTACTGCCCTTCATGATTTGTAATCAAATGCACGATACTTGTCCAAAGCCACGAAGGGGCATCCAGGGTTTTAAATCGATTTTTCTGAAGTTCGCTAAACCACATTTTTTTGGTGGAAACATCCATCTGCCCCAGATGTGCTCTTCCAACTATCGCCCCCAAGTACCTCGCGAGTTCCCTCGCTTCGTCTTCCGTCAAGCTGCCGACTTCAATTTTCATATCCTGGGGAAGTAGCTCCCTTAGGAACACCGATTTATCCAGGAAGCGTGCTGCCGCCATTCTTTCTCCCAGGTGGGGCGAAAGATGCCGGGCCGCTGCGACAACCCGATCGGCATGTTCACCCGGTATCAATTGACCCTGTTGCTTCGGCGCAACTGGCAACGTTGCTTCCTTGATGTCCATCAGGCAAAACGTTTTTTCATCGGAAGCACTGTTTTGTATTTGAAGCAGCACAGCATAGCGAAGGTTTCCCAACGAACTGCAACCTTTTTGCCAGTATGCGGCATCGAGGAGCTTTACAACCGCGTTGTCATCCTTCAGACGTAGCGAAGTCACGAGGTGTGTTACGGTTTTTAGCTCGAATAATTTTTTGATGGACTCTCTCTCCTCCGGAGAAAGCGGCCAAAAATTTTTTCCCAGCGGGATAAGTGGAGAGGATTGCTCCAACCGTTCCTTAGCTAACTCCTTCCAGGTCCGCCTGGTTGCTTTTCTTTTTGCGATTTTTATAGATGTTGGAGTTTTGATTGGCTTCGATTCTGGTTCATCCCGAATATCGAATGCATGCTCATAACCTGACATTAAGTTTTCGATTAGTTGTGCAGTGATAATACCCGGCAAGCCGGATCCACGTACGGCCGAAGCAAGAGATAACCCGAGCCGTATCAAGTCGTGTGCCGGGTTTCCAATAACGGCTTGGTCAAGATCCCTGATCTGTATGTCAACTTTTCCTTCATGATTGGCGATGGGACCGAGGTTCCCTGAGTGACAATCGCCGCAAATCCAAATAGCGGGTCCCGATGGAAATCGCATCGTCTTCTCTTCCAGCCATTCGTAAAACTTGGCCGTGTTTCCTCGTACATAAGCATGAGGTGATCTAGCCATTTTCCGATTCCGCATTTCGGAAAGAATGTTTTTTCGCTCACCAGGAGCGGGGGGCGTGAATTCTGGACTCTTCATGTGCAGGTTGAATTATTGCCTTGGCAAGCGCCATTAATATTAAGGAAAGATTAGAGGGTCCGCTGGGATAATTGTTCCTGCAGCTGGCGTGTCATCCTCAAGCTATGCATAAAGCATTGCGCCTCGTCCTGGATGGCCGATGCGCCGGTCGAGCTGGATTTTCGCAGGCAATTGACCCACATATCCGGATAAACAAAACCCGCCGGGAGCGGGTTGGGGAGGAAATACTTGTTAGTACAGCTAAAGAATCAGATTAAAGCTTTTTTGTGATTCATACCGTTCTGTTGGCACATTGTAGTTATCCGACCCTAAGTCTCGATGTGGTAAAAAACTTTCGCTCTGAGACTTCGCTCTTGCCAGCTTTATTCGGTACCGATTGATAAGCTATTCATTTTTTATTGGTTGGGATTAGAAAACGATGATGCTAGATTTTCCTCTGATGATTTCTGGAGGAAATGAAAATGCCGCTCGACACTTCCCGCTTTGTTTTTGGTATATTTATAGTGCTGGTGAGCCTGACCGCCCGGTGGTTATATGCGATTTGAAGGCTGAGTTGCCTCTCACTGGAAGGCCTGGACGTGCTTGGATTGCTGGACATGCCGAATCTGCTGAGGCTCGGGCAAGGCTCCTGACCGATGGGATGGAGAACTTTGTAGGAGTGCGGAAAACGTTTGCTGCGGTGTGAAGCAGAGCATTGAGCCGGACATGAATTCCTGTACTATTGAGTCAGTTCGCTAGAGCACAACCTGTTTTCAGATGCCCACCTTCTTGCGCTTTGCCACAAGACCGAGCGGACCCAGGGTCGTAAATAGCAAAGGCACAATTCCTGGGCTCAGGCATACGGAGACATCTGCAACCAACTGGTCCGGGTTTTTGGTCACGCGGATTCAAAAGAACAATCCCAGGCGACGCGCCACCAGGGGTATTCAAGCCCGTCATACCCGACTGCGCCAGTGACGAAAGTATGCAGCGCTGTGCCACACCGCGAAAGTCGCAACCCGACACGGCGCTGCCTGTCGCGATGGGCTTTTCAACATGAGAGTTCAGTATATATCGCTGGCTACTGAATCACGCGTGGATGGCTGCCTCTCTTCAACGCTTGAATGGCCTCTTTCTCATTTCTTACAATGACATTAGCCGGGCAGAAGAAGTATCTGGAAAGCGCCCGTTGCGCATAATGCTGAGAGATATCTTGAAGTTCCTCCCATTTTGATTCCCGCGTCCGTACCCAGGTCCTGTCGTCACGGCCAATGGCATAGAGCCTTTTTTCGGAAATCTGAAATTTAAGTATCAATATTTTCAGTCTCGCGCTCTCTCTCACGCCATCGGTTGCACACCGCATACCCTCGTAGCTCACGTTCACCGCTCCTTGGGGTGATTTGATTACCAGCGTGTAGCGCACTATGCCATCCTCTCCGACGACGATAGAGGGAGCATCAATGTAATGAAGATTATTGCTGGCCGGGCCGGCGTCAAATGGCAGCAGATTCTCCGCTTTGGGGTAAGCAGGCAATTGTACCTGCAGTTCAGCCCAAGATTTGTCACCATCAAAATCACTATCGAATCCCTCCACTGGCTTTCGGGCGGCGCACGCCGCGAGCGTCAGCAAGCATAGCAACAACAGAATTTTTTTCATGATAAAAAATCAACTAGCGCAAATATTCACTCCGCCAGTTTCAAGCACTACACTACCTTTCGTGCTCAACCAGCAGGAAAGCAGCATTAAATTCCGCTAGCGGAGTTTTGGGGTGGTGTCGAAGAAGCGGAGGCCCGTTTTCTCTTGATTATCTCATTTCGCATTTCATTGAACTGCTCGCGCATTTCAATCTCGATGAAGATCTTTCCCACTGCCGCAGGGATCCAGACTTTCGGGATGGCATCGCTACGATGGATCACACGAGTTTGTCCGCCTTCGTCAATCAGATAAGTAGCACCGTCCAATTTGCGCATATTGCCACTGATCAGGTGCGACCGTATTTCATGGTAAGGAATCAATCTTACTTCCCGTGTTGACTCGAACGGATAGCGCAGAAGGCCGTAACTCCCAGCGCCGCGCTGGAAAATCCTAAGCGTGGCTTCAGAAACACTGATCACCTTGCTCTCCTTCATGTTAGTGACAAAATCAGCCATGTTTTCGAAGTCGGTCAGTACGTCCCAGACCTCCTGGCGGGTTGCTGGAACAGCAAAATTAAGGTCAATGATGATATTTTCCCCAGCCATGTTGACCTGAACTTCAATGTCCTTACCCTTCAGCGAATCCGCAAGCGAGCCCGCCGTAAACAGCAATGACCACATGAATAGCAAGAAGGAAGCGTTTTTCATCGGCATACACAAGAAAGGGGCGGTTACTCACTCTCGGAATCAAAGGAATCTGCGGCTACTATACTGTTATAGACGGACCGCTCGGGCCCTGCCGTAAATCGAACTACGTTACAGAGTTAAATCACGGCGAGTCTTGGGCGCACGCGGCGGGGAGAAGGCAGGACTCAGGTCCCAATAAACCGAAGGCAGCAACAAATCGACAGGCTGATGGATATTGTTGATATATCAACAGCAAATACCCGCATAGCACGGTTTATCCAGCATCTGAGGGAGTTGACGTTCATGGTCCATGTGGCGCAGCTTCAAGAGTCCTGCCTACACGGGAGACTGGAATCAGTGCCAGTGGTAAGGTGACAAAAGGAGAGAGTGTAGCTTGTGACTTAAAATGGCAGGGTATCCGAAAGGAGGGCCTGTTTTATCTAAAGCTCCCCTCTACATCGAACTTGTTTAGAGGTTTCTTACGTTCTTTAGAGGTTTCTTAGCCAGTCCCGGGAGACGGATATCATATGGACGCCATGATCGGGAGCTTCACCCGTCCATGAGAATAAGAAATTTGAACCGTCCGCAACCATTTGCGGCACGCCGCTATCTCGTCCGGCACTGATTTCCGCAAGGCGTATCAACCGACCGGATGAGCCATCGGTATACAACTTGCGTAGCACCAGATGGGCTTTCATTGTGGCCAGGTCTGGCGCCGTAATCCAGGAAATGACTGCGGTACGGTCATCGATCCAGGCTAGTCCAACGCGTCCAGTCGGGTTTTTCCCATCCACTTCCATCGTCTGACCGAAACTCTGCCCGCCGTCAGTGGAGAATGCGGCGTTTACGCGGGGCCGGTCGCCCTGAGCGGTAAACCACGCAGCGGCAACTTGCATGCCGCGGGCACTCAACATGGGTCCGTTGACCGGGCATCCATCAATTTGCCATTCCTCTTTACCCAGCGGCGCAGGTGCTGACCATGCGTCACCAAGCAAACGCGCCACCCGGTGATCGCGGATCTCGTTCTCCGTGCGGCCACGCCAGGCTGCAACTGGACCGGCTGGTGTTACCGATACTGTTGTCCAGCAGCACGTGCATGTACTGTTGTCGATGATCTGCTCGCTATCCATGCTGCCATCGCGATGAATGCGTGCATAGCGTAAAGTGAAAGCCGATTTGCCACCGGCATCCCGCTTGCGCCGATCGCGTCCATCCAGCCAGATCACGCCGGCACTTTCATGCAGGGGGAATATCGTGGCAAAACCATATTGCGCCGCTGTAGGGCTGCGATGCGGTGGACGGGGAGCACTCCAGGTCATGCCGGCATCCGGGGAAACGGATATGGCAATATCGTAGTGATAGGCGTTCTCCCCTTCTTTATTGATTAGCCAATGCGCCACCCAAAAGGACTCGTCAATGGGTACCACAGATGGAAAATCGCTCCAGTTGACGAACCAGTCATTACCGCGCGCGGCTTCGCCCTTGTTGATCCACCGTCCATCGCGCAGTACGCCATACTTGAGGGCATGACCGTCGGGAAAGGGTTCTACCCAGCTCATCAATATGCCACCAGCCGGGAGCACGGCAAAGCGAGGGGACTGAGCGCCGAGGGCCGCAGGGTTTGCAATATTCCGTATTTTTGCTGCCGGTTGGGCCGCCTGGCCCAGGGTGGCGGTTACCATTAATAAACTTAGAATAGCTTTGATATGCAAGCTGTAGGTCACTTATCACCACCCGCAAGCTAGTGTATGGAAGCCAAGCCAAAGCATAGTGCGGAAGCGTCGATTTGAGAATGCGGCAAATTGCCGCGCGGCATTTTGTCGCACCACCTCGTAAGAACTGCCAAATGGACCGGGCCGCTTACCCACCAGGGCTGGGGATGAGGTTCCTTGATAGCGGAGCAATGGTTAATCGGCGCTCATGATCGCCTTGAATCTGGACATAGCCGACGGGAGGGAACCTCCCTTGGAGAATTATCTCTCGCACGTCTCCAGGGTCGGATTCTCTCGATGGTGGCAGAAGCGGTATCGGCTGGCAATGCCGACCTCATGCGTGGATTGACGAAACAGGAACTCGTCCACAAGACGGATGAAGAGCTCTCAGGCTTGCGCTGGCCCGCCACCCGGAGTTACCTTTACCGAAGCATCAGCTATCAATAACATGGGGCAGGTCGCAGCCAATGGCGTCTCCGTAATCCCCGAACCCGAAACCTATAGCATGCTACTGGCCGGCCTGGGTCTGCTGGGCTTCATTGCGCGCCGCCACCGGACTGCTTGAGCAGCGTTTGATGCCCAGCCACAGGGGAGCAGCTGTCGGCTTGTGGCTTTTTGTTTCCAGCGCCTGAGAATCGCTTCCTGCGACTTGGCGGCAGTTCGAATCTGACATTGTTTGCCCGGTCAAATCCTAACTCCTACATTTTTATCGCACAAGAAGAAAAATGCGGTTCTGCAAAAAACCGAATGGAATGGCCCGCCCGGCAGGATTCGAACTCAAGACCCCTTGGTTCGTAGACACCTACACTAACGGAGTTTTTACATTTTAAATCTATAAATATCTGATTAAAAAGCGTTAATATATTCTCCATAGTGCACTTAAAGTATAGCGGTCGAGATTTGATCCTACCCTCGTCGACAGATTCAAGGTGCCGCTTTCGGCACAAAACAGTCCATGGCTACTGCTCAGTGTTTGTGAGACCAGGAGTTAGATTTCTTCAGTTGGACAGGCCGCTCGGCTCATATACTTTTCCCTTGATTGATCTAAGCTGGATTGTGAGAAATGGTAGCTGGGCAGTTATCTTTGACCCAAGGGACCGAGCTGTCGGTACGCTTTTCACAAATCAGCAGAAGCCCGGAACCTTAAAAAACCCCCTCTTGTTGAGGAAAAATCATGAAAATTACCCGTAGCTCTACAATCCAAAGCTTGATCCTGACCGCCGCCCTGAGTATCGGGCTGGGTTTTGTTTCCCCTGTCTCCGCACAACATGCATACATTGTAGACTCCAATAGCAAAGGACTGACTGATCTCGGGACGTTGGGTGGAGGTTACAGTGAGCCCTATGGCATTAACGACGCCGGGCAGTTGGTGGGGGGGTCCACCACGGCCGTAGATGCAATGCATGCCTTTATCACCGGCCCCAATGGCGTGGGCATGACCGATCTCGGGACGCTGGGTGGCCGTGACAGTTCCGCCTCTGGCATCAATGAGGCCGGGCAGGTGGTGGGGTACTCCGACGTGCCCTCAAATGCTGACCATGCCTTTATCACCGGCTCCAATGGCATGGGCATGACCGATCTCGGGACGCTGGGTGGAGTTAACAGTTTCGCCCGTGGCATCAATGACGCCGGGCAGGTGGTGGGGTACTCTGACACGGCCACAGGTACTACGCATGCCTTTATCACCGGCTCCAATGGCGTGGGCATGACCGATCTCGGGACACTGGGTGGAGGTACCAGTTACGCCTTTGGCGTCAACGACGCCGGACAGGTGGTGGGAAACTCCATCACGGCCGCAGGTGTTGACCATGCTTTTATCGCTGGCCCCAATGGCGTGGGCATGACCGATCTAGGGACGCTGGGTGGAAGTTACAGCGTCGCCTATGGGATCAACGACGCCGGGCAGGTGGTGGGGAGGTCCGCTACGGCCACAGGTATTGAGCATGCTTTTATCACCGGCCCCAATGGCGGGGGCATGACCGATCTCGGGACGCTGGGTGGAAGTGAGAGTCAGGCCTATGGTATCAACGACGTCGGGCAGGTGGTGGGGACCTCGGACACGGCCTTTATCACCGGCCCCAATGGCGTGGGTATGACCGATCTAAACTCGTTGGTGAGTCTGCCGGGTGGAGTTGTTCTAACCCTAGGCGAGGCGACTGGGGTCAATAACCAGGGACAGGTCGCCGCCTTTGGCGTCTCACCTATCATCCCCGAACCCGAAACCTACGCCATGCTGTTGGCCGGTCTGGGTCTGCTGGGCTTTATCGCGCGTCGCCGCAGGACTGCTTAAGCAGCGTTTTGCTGAGCCAAAGCGGAGCGGAGGTCGCATATGGCTTTTTGTTTCCAGCGCCTGAGAGTCACCTCCTGGCACTGATCCCACCCTGGTTGTCAGATTCAAGTTACTGCTTTCGATACAAAACGGTCCATTGCTACTGCTCAGTGCTTGTGAAACCAGGAGTAGATGTCTTCCGTTGGATAGGCGGCTGCTCATATACTTTTCCCCTAATTGATCTAAGCTAAATTATGAGAAATGGTGGCCGGGCAGTTATCTTTGACGCATGCGACCCCGCTGTCGGCACGCTTCCATCAAATGAGCAGAGTCCCGAATCTCTAAAAACCCTCTCTTACTGGAGAGACAATCATGAAAATCATCCGTGGCTTCAAAGTTCGTGGCTTTATCCTGGCTGCAGCTTTTTCTGCTGGCCTGAGTTTAGCCACCAGCGCCTCCGCACAAGTAAGATATTCATACCTCGTCGACCTCAATAGCAAGACAGTAACCGCTATTGGTGGTACTGCTAATGGCATCAACGACGCCGGGCAGGTGGTGGGGCGGTCCTCCACGGCTGTAGCTGGTGATCACGCCTTCATCACCGGCCCCGATGGAATGGGCATGAGAGACTTGGGCACCCTGGGAGGGCAGGACTGGAATTCCAGCCAGGCGTTTGGTATCAATGAGGCAGGACAAGTGGTGGGGGAGTCTCAAACATTCAATGGCGTTACCCATGCTTTCATCACCGGCCCCGATGGGATGGGCATCAGAGACCTTGGCACCTTGGGTGGTAATCGCAGTGTTGCTTATGGCATCAACGACGCTGGGCAGGTGGTGGGTATTTCTGACACCGCTGGAGGCGCCACCCATGCTTTCATCACCGGCCCCGATGGGATGGGTATGAGAGACCTTGGCACCTTGGGTGGTGGGTACAGCGAGGCTTATGGCATCAACGACGCAGGACAGGTGGCGGGGGTGTCTGAAACGGCTGGAAGCGGCCGCCATGCTTTCATCACCGGCCCCGATGGGATGGGCATGAGAGACCTTGGCACTTTTGGTGGTAGTTACAGCAATGCTTCTGTCATCAACGATGCGGGGCAGGTGGCGGGTTTTTTTGCCACGGCTGAAGCTCAACATGCTTTCATAACCGGCCCCGATGGGATGGGTATGAGAGATATTGGCACCTTTGGGGGTTTTTACCTCTATGTTTTTGGCATCGACGATGCCGGGCAGGTGGCAGGATGGTCTGAAACTCAGCGTGGAGGCGTTGGCGCTGCCCACGCTTTCATAACCGGCCCCGATGGCGCAGACATGACGGACCTCAATTCGCTGGTTGACGCGCCTGGTGGGCTGGTTTTTGACCAAGCCTCCGGCATCAATAACTCGGGTCAGGTCATCGCTATCGCGGTCCCGGAGCCGGAGATCTCCGCGCTCTTTCTTGCGGGCCTGGCCCTTGTTGGATTCATCGCGCGGCGAAAGAAGACGGGTGGGGAAGCTTTTAGCAAGGGGCAGGCCTTTATTTAAATAAACTTCTCGGCTAATAACCTCCGGGATGCTTAAGCTTCGTCATGCCAGTGCGCACCGTCCATGACTGGGCTCCGAGAAGGACCTGCCGGCTCCAGGGTGGACGACCTGACAGGCATCCTGCATTTCGTCCCCTTGATAATTCAAATCCGTGATCTATCCTCAAGCAGGAGCATTGCTTTTTGGCAGCCTGGCAGCCCCACCTTTTGTTGAGAAAACTGAAGAGATTCATCATGAAAATCACACGTGGTTTCAAAGTCCGCGGCTTTATCCTCGCCGCAGCATTTTCTGCTGGTCTGGGTTTCGCCACCGGCGTCTCGGCACAAGCAACACATTCATACCTCGTCGACCTCAACAGCAAGACAGTGACTGATATTGGCACCTTGGGTGGTAATGACACCTCTGCTTATGGAATCAACGACGCCGGGCAGGTAGTGGGTGATTCTGCCACGTCTGGAGGCGTTAACCATGCTTTCATTACCGGCGCCGACGGGATAGGCATGAGAGACCTTGGTACCTTGGGTGGTACTGCTACTGGTATCAACGTCACCGGGCAGGTGGCGGGTTGGTCTGACACGTCTGAAGGCGTTAACCATGCTTTCATTACCGGCCCCGATGGGATGGGGATGAAAGACCTTGGCACCTTGGGTGGTACTTACAGCTCTGCTTCTGACATCAACGACGCCGGGCAGGTGGTGGGTGATTCTGTCACGGTTGGGGACACTCCACATGCTTTTATCACCGGCCCCGACGGGATGGGTATGAGAGATCTCGGCACCTTTGGGGATGATAAAAACAGCAGTGCTTCTGACATCAACAACGCCGGGCAGGTGGTGGGTTTATCTTACACGGATGGAAACACTCCACATGCTTTCATTACCGGCCCCGACGGAATGGACATGAGAGATCTCGGCACCTTAGGGGGTGATTACAGCTGGGCTTATGGCATCAACGATGCCGGGCAGGTGGTGGGTTGGTCTTACACGGCTGGGGGCGCCATCCACGCTTTCATTACCGGCCCCAACGGGATAGGTATGCGCGACCTTGGTACTTTGGGCGGTACTGACGGCTTTGATTTCAGCCGGGCTTCTGGCATCAACGACGCCGGGCAGGTGGTGGGTGATTTTGTCATGGTTGGGGGGTCCACACATGCTTTCGTCACCGGGCTCGATGGCGCAGGCATGATGGACCTCAATTCTCTGGTTGATCTGCCTGATGGGCTGGTTCTAGAACAAGCCACCGGCATCAATAACTCGGGGCAGGTCGTTGCCATTGGAACCATCCCGGAGCCGGAGATCTATGTGCTCCTTCTTTCCGGCCTGGCCCTTGTTGGATTCATCGCGCGGCGAAAGAAGATGGGTGGGGAAGCTTTTAGCCCGGGATAGGCCTGTAGTTAAATAAACTTCCGGCTAATAACTTCCCGGATGCTGAAGCTTCGTCGTGGCAGTCGCACCATCCATGACTGGTCCCAACCCGAAGTCTTTTGGCACAGGCCGAAGCTTCACTTGGTGCAACCCGATTTCCGACCGGTTCTGCGGTCTGAATGCCATCACCTGCCCGGAACTTTGCGTGATGGGATGATCACAAAAATTATCACATTTTTTTGACTAGACGCTACTTCGATTTCATCACCTACCTTGAGGAAGTGGCGCGTCCCCTACGGTTTCATGTCAGGAACGAAGAGATGCGAGATTATGGCGCCTTCGCTAGCCGTGGAGGGTGATATACCTGAGTGCCTTATGCAGCACGCTTCTGCGTAACGGTCCGGTCCGATTCCGCCTGGAAGACAAAACAGCGAAGCCGTATCGTTATTCTTCCGTCATTGACATTTTGAAATGATCCAGTATTGGCTTCAAAATGTAATTGATCATTGTGCGCTCGCCTGTTTTCACGAATAAGTCTACCGGCATACCGGGTCGGATGTGCAAATTGGAAATAATATCCGCTCCCTCAGGCGCAATCTTGACTTTGATCTTGTAGTGGGGAAAGCCGGTTTTTTCGTCGACAAGCCGGTCCGCCGAGACGTGGGTTACCACGCCTGGCACGCGCGGCGTCAGGTTCAAGTTGAACGCCGTAAACATCAGCTCCACCGGGAGATCTGGGTGGACCTTGTCGATGAGATGCACCGGCAACTGTCCTTCTATATCCAGCGCATCTTCACTCGGCACGATATCCATCATCCTGACGCCAGGACCAATTACGCCCCCAACCGTGAAGATCGACAGCCCGACCACTGTTCCATCAACGGGCGCTTTCACCACGACATTGGACAAATCGTAATCCAGTCCTTTCAGCTGATTGGCAAGCGCCTCGGCTTCCCGCTGCACATCGGATAACTGTGTACGTACCTCCTTCTGGTACTCATGCTGACGTTGTACGCGTCGAAGCTTGAATTCCGCGATCTGCCGCTGCCCGCGTCCGATATTCCCGATATCCTCGGATATTGCAGAACTGATCTGCGCATAAGACTGCTCAAGTTCGAGCAGGCGATTGCGCGCGACGTATCCCTCTTTGGCGAGGTCCCGCATTCCATGCAGCTGTTCCTTCAGGAGTTCAAGCTGCATCTTTTTGTTATCCCGTGCTTCCTCCCATCCATGGTTTTGAAGTTGAAGGCCAATAATGCTTTCATCGAGGGCGCCCAATTCGCTCCTGATTGCCACCCTTCGCGAGTTCCACAAGTGTTCCTGCGTCCTTATATTGCTGGCGACACGCGGGTCGTCTTTTTCCTTATACAGTTCTGCAGGGAATTCGATTGCACCCGTTCCGTCGCGTTCCGCTATCAGGCGGGCTTCCGCTGCACGTGCAGTAAAATACTGCACCCGCCTCATTTCCGCATTTGCGCTTGCCTGCACTCCGTTCAAATGAACCAGGCCTTGCCCTGCTTTCACACGGTCGCCTTCTTTCACCAGGATTGCATCCACGATGCCCCCCGTGGGATGCTGTACGGCTTTTCGGCTGGTGGAAACCGTCACTGTGCCGCTCAGGGGCACCCCCTTGTCGAGTGGCGCGAGGGATGCCCACAGCAGGAAACCGCCGACTCCTGCAATAACGATTCCCCATCCTGTTCGAATATAACCGCGCGGGTCGGTGTCGACGTCGTATGAAACAAGCTCATCAGGATAGAGGACGACGCCCTCGCCCGGATTAGGCTGAAGCTGATTTTGCATGCTTTACCTGCGGAGTTTGTTGAGCCTGTTGCGTCAGTTGCTGGTTTTGCCTGGTCAATTCGGCGAGAACATCTGCGCGGGCGCCAAACGAGCGTGCCACCCCTTCCTGCAAAACCAGCAGCTTGGTCGTGGCGCCCAGGATATTGGGCCGGTGTGTAATCATCACGACGGTTTTTTGCCGGCTGCGCAGGTCATTTATCGCCGCCACCAGTGCCGATTCCCCGCTGTCGTCCAGATTGGAGTTCGGTTCATCCAGTACAACGAGGGCAGGATCGCCGTAAAGCGCGCGCGCCAGCCCGATGCGCTGCTTTTGCCCGCCAGCCAAACCCGCCCCCCCATCACCTAGCGGCGTGTCATACCCTTGCGGGAAACGCAAGATCATGTCGTTAACGCCCGCACGCTTGGCTGCCAAAACCACCTCCTCCGGATCGATTTTGCCAAAGCGCGCGATATTTTCGCTGACCGTTCCGCCGAACAGTTCTATGTCCTGCGGCAAATAACCGATATGCGGCCCAAGTTCAGCCTTATTCCACAGGTAGACATCCGCCCCATCCAGGCGCACTTTGCCAATCATCGAGGGCCAGATGCCAACGAGCAACCTGGCGAGGGTGGACTTGCCCGCACCGCTGGGTCCGATGATGCCCAGCACGTCGCCGGGGAAAATGGCAAAACTGAGATTTTTAATAAAAGCCGACGATACGCCGGGAGGCGCTGCAGTGACTGCCTCGACAGAAATACGTCCGAGGGGCTTTGGCAGCGACATGCCGCCCTCCCGCGCAGGATTGAACTGCAGCAACTCATTGAGCCGCTGGTAGGCCCCGCGCGTATTGCTCCAGTTTTTCCACACGCCGATCAGTTGTTCGACCGGGCTTAATGCGCGGCCCATCAGGATGGAAGCGACAATCATCATGCCGGGAGTAATTCTGCCGTCCAGTACCAGCAATGCTCCCAGCCCTAATATCAGCGATTGCATCGAGGTCCGGACAAACTTTGTGCCTGAGGCAATCATTCCAGCTTTTTCGCTCGCCTCGGCCTGTAACTGCAAAAACCGGCTGTGCAACTTGAACCAGCGCGACATGAGATGGGGCAGCATTCCCATGGCCGCGATCACTTCTGCGTTGCGGAGGTTATTGCTGGCAAGATTGGCTGACTCTATTGCCATCGTGCCTGCCGCCGCCAGGGGCTTTTTCGATACTATTTCGTTGACCACGGCCAGCGCGACCAGCACGACCGTTCCGCCCAGTGCGAACAAGCCCAATATTGGGTCAAACAGGTAAATAACGATCAGGTAGACCGGAAACCAGGGCGCATCGAAAAACGCGAATGGCCCGTTACCGGTCAGGAATTGGCGAACGCTTGTCAGATCCTGCAGGGCTTGACCTGCGCTCCCGCCAGGGCGTTTCAGGTTCTGCTCGAATGCCGCCTCGTAAATGCGTTTGTTCATTTTCATGTCGAGCTGCGCCCCGACACGTATCAACACGAAGCTGCGTATGAATTCAAGGCTGCTCATCACCAGATAAGCAGCGAGTACTATCAGAGTGAGCATCAATAGCGTTGTTTCGTTGCGGCTGGCAAGGACCCTGTCATAGACCTGCAACATGTAGAGGGCCGGTACCAGCATCAACACGTTGATGATGGCACTGAACACCCCGATAGTTCTGAAGGTTGCCTTGAAGCTACTAAGAACTTCGGCAATCTCGTTTTGTGCAACCTGGCGTCTGGCCATTATTTATTCATTCTCTACAGCAGCAACGTTCGACTCGATGATCTCGGCTGGACGGTCGCAATAAATCGACAAACAGCCCATGAGGGAAAAGCGGTTGCGACAGATGCTATTCCACAGGACGCACCCTGCCTATTGGACTCAAGTCCATGTTCCTCAATGCAGTTGGCAACGCAATAAAAAAGGGGAATCACCTAGCGCTGGCAGTTTTCCTCCCCACCATAGCCAGGTTCCCCCTCCCCCTGACACTCGATCACCCTGTTGCGACGCGGTTTTGGGAAGGGCCCCCGCTATTCCGAAGTGCCCATCCCCATCCCCATCCTTTAGATAAAGTCAAAGTTCCCGGCAGAAACCGCAGCATTGGCGTTGAAGGTGCCGATGAGGGTGATTTCGCCCGCCGCCGTCTCGCCCCCTCCAGCTTGAACCCACTGCCACAAGCTGAAACTGTTGCCGTTGGTATCGTTGACAACCAGGAGCGCATCTTCGCCGGCAGCTGCCGTAATGACGAACTCTGCATTAAATGCTGCCGAAACAGCGGCGGCGTTCCCCAGATTTGCAGTGGTCACGCCTTCGCCGCCTACGCCGGTCAGGAGCAGCGCCTCGATATTGGCATTCGCCTGTCCCACGGTAACATTCACCGTGCCTCCCGAGCCGTTTCCGGAAGCGAACAGGAAATCGTTGTTATCGTTGCCGTCGTCATATGCATTATTGAGCGCACTGCCAAACTCAACCTGGTCATCAACTCCATCAGCGCCATTGGCGTCGAAATTGTTGACCGTGTCGCCAAATTCGGCCGTCGCGTTGAACCTGAACACGTCCTGGAGGTTGTCGTTCGCTGCACCCGAATTGATGGTGTCAGCCCCGTTGCCGCCAATGAGTATGTCAGCTCCTGCGCCGCCATCGATGGTGTCGTTTCCTGCCTCGCCATTGATGGTATCGTTCCCAGCACCACCAATAAGGACGTTGGCGACTCCGCTGCCTGTCAATGTGTCGTTGCCCGACCCGCCGGTGAAGTTTTCGATCCCGACGACAACGTCGGAATTGGGGTTAATACTGCCCGAACCACCCACAACGATCGGTGCCGCACCGCCAAGATTCACGGTTAGTGCCGCAGTGTAGGCTGCGTAATTGGCCGTATCGGTGTTTCCACCCCCATCCAACGTATCGCGCACGTTGTCCACGGTTGCGATCAGCGTGTCGTTGCCGCCTCCGCCATTGAGCGTATCGCTTCCCAACCCGCCAGTAAGGATGTTGTCCGCGTTGCTGCCCGTCACCGTGTCGTTGCCCGAACCGCCAGTAAAATTCTCTATCCCTACCAGAACGTCGGAATTAGCGGCAGTACTGCCCGAACCGCCCACAACGATCGGTGCGACACCGCCAAGGTTCACGATCAGCGCAGCCCCGTAGGCTGCATAGTTGGCCGTGTCGGTGTTTGCACCCCCATCCAGAGTATCGCGCACGTTGTCAACGGTCGCTAACAGCGTGTCGTTGCCGGCTCCGCCATTAAGAACGTTCGCTACGTTGCTACCGGTCAGCGTGTCGCTGCCCGAAC
The DNA here is from genome assembly GCF_900113575.1 of Nitrosospira sp. Nsp14. Lineage (GTDB taxonomy): Bacteria > Pseudomonadota > Gammaproteobacteria > Burkholderiales > Nitrosomonadaceae > Nitrosospira. The sequence goes on along the minus strand of NZ_FOPV01000013.1, from coordinate 69,074 downwards.
CGCCAGTGAAGTTTTCGATCCCCACCAGAACATCGGAATTGGCGGCAGTACTGCCCGAACCACCAACGATAATCGGATCCAAACCGCCAAGGTTTACGGTCAGTGCAGCGGCGTAAGCCGCATAGTTCGCTGTGTCGGTGTTCGCGCCGCCATCGAGCGTATCCCGCACATTGTCAACCGTTGCAACCAGCGTATCGTTACCGCCGCCGCCAGACAGGACATTGGCAACGCCGTTGCCGGTCAACGTGTCGTTAAACGCGCTGCCCGTCAGGTTTTCGATACTCGTCAGCGTATCCGTGCCTGCTCCACCGGTGTTCTGCGGACCCCCGTTACTCAGGGAAACGGTGACACCGGCAGTCGCGGCTGCATAGGTGGCCGTGTCGTTGCCGCCCAGGCCGACTATCAGATCGTTGGTTGCCGAACTGGCCAGCATGTCATTACCGGCTGTGCCGATTACGAGCCCGAGCGTGCTATCTGTGAACTGCAGTCGTTCGATGTTGCGCAGCCTGTCCGACCCGTCGAGCGGATTCAACGCGACGTCGGTGACCGTAACCGTCCCATCGTTGGCCACGCCGATCTGGTAGTCGGCCTGCACGCCACGATATGCCGCCGTGTCTATATCGCCCGCTCCATTCGCTGTCAGGATTTCACGCACAATCTGCAACTGCCCGGGATTGTACGTCCCGTTGAACATCTCGGTGACCAGCTCCTTCATGCTATTGGCGCTGTCGATCTCCAAGCCGGTACCGCCGTTGGGCCCGACGTTCTCCCGAACGCTGATGCGCACGTTCAGCCATTTGTCGCCATCGATAATGTCGTCACCGCCGCGTCCGGTGATCAGGTCGCTGCCGTCGCCGCCGAGGATGATATCGCCCGAGCCGAAAGACGTGACGCCCGCACCAACCACGTCTTGCAGCCCGGCGATCAGCGCGATGCCTTCAGCATCCAGCACGCTGCCAAGATAGCCGGCCGCGCCCCCCGCCGCCCGCGGGACAAGTGTGGTCGCGTTTTCATCAGAGCCTGATAAAAGGTCATTGAAGGCCGAGCCGGACAGGCCCTCGACTGCCTCATATACGTCCAGCGCAGCGTTTTCCGGGGGAACCGGGTTCTCATCGAACGCCAGCCGGAAGAAATCCGCGTTGGCGCCCGACGTGTTGTTCTTGTAGTTGGCCCAGTCGAAGCCTGACATACCCACCATCTTGCCGACGCCAGGGCTGCCAATCATGATATCGTCTCCGCCTTCGGCGATGAATTCATCGAAGCCGCCGTCGCCCAGAAACACGTCGTGACCCTTGACCCCATCGCGCGCAAAGATTTCGTCGAAGTTGTCGCCGGGCGCGCCGTCAAACGTACCGACCTCGATCCAGTCGTTCCCTTCGTTGCCGAGAATCCGCTCAGCGTTCTTGGTGCCGAGAATAAAGTCATTCCCTTCTCCAGCGAACACTTCCGAGCCCGCGTCAGTACCGAGAACGACAAAATCCTGGCCAGACCCGCCCATGATCAGGTCGAGGCCGGGGCCGCCATGAACCACGTCGTTGCCGTCGCCGGCCTTAACGTTGTCGTCGCCGCCGGCGTCGCGAATGATGTCGTCGCCAGCGCCTCCATTGATAATGTCGTTGCCAAAACCGCCCTCGAGATCATCATTGCCACCATCGCCGTACAACGTGTCGTCGCCAATGCCAGCAACAAGAATGTCCCTGTTGTCGGTTCCCCCGAGAACGATATGGTTGTCTCCGGCATAGCGCAAGTAGTTCGTATCGGGGCCAACAGTAGCCGGATTGTTGCGGACAACCAGTTGGGTGAGAATGCCCGCTCCGATCGGATCAGTGCTTTCAAGGTCCCCGTCGCCATCCAGATCGTTGAATTGCCTGCTTTGATTGACCTCGAGTATCAGACCAGGGGTCGAAAAAACATCCGAGGGCAGATGGCCCGCGTTGGTGTTGGCCATAATCATGGCGGCGAAGGAATTATTCTCCATCTCGCCGAACAGGTGCAGGCCGTCGAGGCGTTGCAAATAATAGAAGCGATCGCCGTTCTGCAGGCTCTCCATCTGCATCTCGAACACGAAGTTAAAGGTCGACCCTAGCATGCCGCCGAAAGGCATCGTCTCTTCCGCAAGGCCGCCGATCCAGAGATCGACATTCTCCAGGCCGCCCAGCGCTCCTCCAGCGTAGGCGCCTGTCGCGTTGAGGAAGTCGACAGCGTCAGCCGGGACTTCAAAACCACCGACGGATACGCCGGTGATAATCGTGAGGGCCGCGTCGCGCTTGCCTTCGATCGTGGTCTGGCCGGTAATCAGCGCGTGTGTGCCGTAAGCGGCGATGAAGTTGATGATCGAGGATTCGTTCTTCAGATGACCGGCAAAATCAACCCAGCTCTCATAGGGCTTAAGTTGGGCGTCATCGTTGGTTGCCTCGTAGAAGTCGCGCCGGGCGGCGTTGAGTGACGGAACGCCAGTATCGCGTCCGCGGGCCAGATTGATAGTCGCCAGATCAAGCGGCAGCCCCAGCAGGTTATTGCGCAACGCGCTTGTAACGAACTCATCGATATGGTTTCCGACCTGTCGCGTCATGCCCCGTACGATGGCGCCGGCCGCAATATCGGCGTCGACGGTAGTGCCCATGCCATTGTTTTCGAACTGGATGGGGTTGAGGAAACCCTCGATCAGACCGATGTGATTCTGGTTGAAGTCCGGATCGAAGCGGTCGATCGTCTCCGTGAGCATCGAATGGCCGAAGCGATAGACGACGTGGGCGAATTCGGCGACGATTGAAGGATCGATCGTGACATCGAAGCCGTCAGGCACCAGAAAAGGGTTGATCGCGGGCTGCACCTTGCGGGCAAATTCCTCGAACACGAGATGCTGGTATTCCATCTCGGTTACGAACTTCGCCGATTGGAAGAGCCGCGCGCCATCCCAAACCAAAGCATCCACTTGCTCCGGCGTCGTTGGCAGCGCCGCCACATCGACAGCGAGCCATTCATTCAGAAAAGCAAGATCCCCCGTCTCTAGAACGACCTGCTGCGTATGTTCGACAAGCCGGTTATGCTCGGAATGGAACACGTGATGTACCGCGGTCAGCCCGATATTCTCATTGGCACGCCCGTCCCCGGCTATATAGTGAGCATCCAAAAGCTCATTGTCGTATTGGCCGTTTGTTGGCGAATTGTCCGGATTGCCCAGACCTATTTCAATGTCGCCGTCGGCGAGGCCGGTGGGCACGGCGTTGTGGGCAATGTCGGCAAGGAAGGCATGGCCGGTGCGGTAGGAGCCGACCGTAGACACGCCGAGCCCGCCGTTGGCCGTCGGATCGCCCTCGACCAGCATCCCAGGGTCACCGGGATTTGCTCCGGGAAAAATGAGTTGGGGAAAGCCATTCGGCCCAGGTATAAAATTTCCGTACTGGTCTGTCGCGAGCAGCGGAACATTGCCGGCCTCGGCATCGCGCAGCTGAATTCCGAGCAGATCCGCGGCTTGCGCCTTGACGTCAGCCCAGGTAGCCATGCCCCCATTACCGCCTTCGATCAGCTTGCCGGTCGCAACCGGGTCGCCCGCGGCGTTGAACTCGTACTGCCGCAGGAACACCTGGTGGGAAGCGTGCGAGGTATAGGTCTGGTTCTGGTCGACGAACGACGTTGTCGTGTTCACGGGCCGCACATCGTCCGCGGTTCCCATCACACCATCGGCACCCGCAGAAACGGTGGCACGGGTCATCACCATGAAATTGGTGGGGCTAGCTGGATCGTATAGCGGATCGTCGGGCAGCAGGGGAACGAAAACGGTGCCGCTGCCCCCCTTGTTGACGAGATCGAGCCCGTGATCGAAGAACTGGCCGAACAGCGTGAACCAGGAATTGAACGGCGCCGACAATCCTTCGTCGGGTGCGACGTTTGCGAGCACGACATTTGCCCCGTCGAGTTCCACGCCATTGGTTGCAAGTAACGTGTCGAGGGCGCTGCGGGCGTCCGTCAAAGCTGTCTCCGCGTCTGCGCGGGCAGCTTCGGCTGCAACCGCAGCAGCGGCAAGATCCGGATCGTCCGGGTTTGCACCGGCTGCCGCAGCTGCCTCGGCGGCGACGACCTCGGCGGCGGTCAATGCCGAAAACAGGGATTCAATCGGTGCGAATGCATTGCTGATTTGGGCCATGACCGCCATCTGGTTTGCCGGGGCCACGATTCCCGCCTGCTGCAGCGCGGTCAGGATCGCTGCGGGATTGGCAAGTGTCTGATCCACGATCAGGTTGGATATGGTGCGAATGCTGGAGTCGATGACGACTGAGTTGGGATCGTTCGAGGGATTGTAACCAGGCCTGAATTCCGGCGGCAGCAACTCGGTAAACTGCTGGTCCGCAGCACCCCATGTTGGATTGAGAAGGTTGTTGTAGGTACCGTCGACGGTGCGCAGGCCCAACGAATTGTTATAGGATGGAATGAGCCCGCCCGGGCCGAACAGCGGCTGACCGCCGGCGTGCGCCTCGGAGATCTTGATCTGGGCGAGGATAAATTCTAGATCTGATTTAATGACGCTGACTGGCATGATACGCTCCTTGAGTATGTGATCCAGCTGATACGGTAGGGCCATTGCTCCGGCCGCACTGCACACCTTTGTAAGTATTTTTTTTCGGTGGATCACCCGGAAGCACACTCGCTGGCATGCTATTTCGTTAGGCGATATAACCTCCGACGAAATAAATGCTACGCAGTAGTCATTACGGATCAGGTACAGATTCACATAAACTTCAAATAAATTTCACAATAATCGAGTTTCCCCCCACTCTGAGAATGGGAATGGCCAGGAAAGGGCCGCAACCCGTCAAAAGGACAGATACGCCGTTTGTTTTACGGTCGATGTCAGGCGTGCCGGGTTACAAATTGGAGACGCTGCAAAACGATTGCGGGGCGGCGCCACGATACCGCAACCGCTTTGGGCTTGGTCCGGCTCTATCTCGACTATGAGGACGCGGTATAGATAGCTGCTGGGCCCGGATGAGCTCTAAAGACTCGGATTCAGCGGCGCGGCATCAGCAGCAGACGGTTGACGCAGGACCTGCGTCAACGTTGCGAGTAAGCCGGGGAGTTTGCCGGTATGGGAGGAAATGGAGGTCGGCCAGTGGAAAGATGAACGGTTACATTCTTTCGTATGGCCGAAGACGAGAGCATTGCCAGCAGATGCGGGAACAGGAAAAGTTGGCCTGGGGCTACGATCTCTTGCCGGATGAATTGCCTGGATTCTGCGTGAGTCGTGCGAACCTTGCCTTCAATCGCTCGCGCATTGACTGGGCCCAGGGGGCATCGTCTGTTCCGTCGAGGAAAGGGCCCTGATAGAACTTCCTGAGTTTCTCAAGACATCTCTGCGAATCGCCTGGGCTCTCCCTAGACAATCGTTCGAACGCCCAGCAATCTACCCAGCAGAAGGTCGGATTGATTGTAAGGCGATTCTCCTGCCTGCGAATCGCCTGTTCTCCAATGAGTTTACGCAACCTGAACAAGTTGGTCGCAAGCGCCTGTGAAGCCGCGTCGCCTTCAGCATCGGGCCAGAGGGCATCTGCCAGCCTCGCTTCTGACACATCGCGACCCCCCAACGCGATCAACACCTTCAACAACTCCAGGGGTTTCTTCTGGGCTTTTCCGGAAAATTGCAGCGCTGTGCCTTGCTTGACTACGCTAAAACGTCCAAGGGTATAAATACGGATGGGCCAGGGCCATGACTCGGCGTCTCGCCAAGAGGGGTCCGGGCTTAGTTCATTGCGTTCAATGAGGATACGAACATACTCGGTCTCAATTCCGGCCCCGAGTGCTATCGAACATAGTTTTGAAATTACTCTCGGGGGGAAAAAAAAGAAATGCATGTAGCCATGTTGTTGGCCGAGCCGCATGCCGGTAGCGAGATGGTAGAGGGCGTGATTTTTCCCGCCCGTATCCAACGCGATGAAGGCTGAAAAGAGCTGGTAGGCGTACTCGATCAACGCATTTTTGATGCTTGCGCCGAGCCTGCGTCCCATCTTCAGACACAGAAGCGCTTCGCTCTTCCTGCCACAGAGGTGAAGCAGCAGCCCGAAGCCAAGGTTATCGACGGCGATGTAGTAGGGTGCGCCCCGAGCTTCCGAAGCAGCGACCGCCCGGCCTAAAAGATGTAGTGCCAGCGCAGGCTCTCCTGCATAAAACTTGCGCCAGGCCGCCACAGCATAATAGGCGCCCCGGTCCACAAATGGCATAGATTCAGCCAAACGCTCGAAGGCGGCGAGGAACTCGTCTGTCTGTCCAAGATCGCCTCGATTGAGGCTCATGGCCGCGCCAAGCTGGAGAAAAACCGAATCGAGACGACGATCGCCGGTACCCTCAGCGACGCGCAACCCATCATGAACTGCTCGCAAGCAGCGCTCTTTCATGCCGGTATGCAGCGCAACCGCGGCCTCGTTTATATAGTCCACGGGGGTGCGAGGCGGACGTTCAGCCGAGGGCAGGTTGGTTGCGTAGTAAAGCATGCTCAGAACGGATTCGGCCTCCGCATGCTGGCCGCGCAAGATGTGATGCGTCACCAGATGGTGGCGCAACAGAGGTCGATTTGCAGCCCGGGTTTCGGACTCCAGCACCTTCCGCAATCGTTCCCGCCAATACAACAGGTCAGGATGCAGAGGCTGGCGGAACGATAGCGCGATAACGAAAGCGACGGTCACCGCCACCTGAAGGTCATGTGGCAGCAGCTCAAGTCGGCCAATAAGTCGTTCGCTGAATTCCTCTACCCATGCGTCCATCTGCCGGAGGTTTTGGTACATGTTGAAAATCGCACCCATAAGCCCAGCCCAGCTCATCGCCATACCCACGAGGTCGTCCATCATGCGAAATTGCCGATAGGCATTTTCAAGAATTGCCTGGCTGGCGGCAGGGTCCGAGAATGCCTTGCTGCTACCGTGCCAGTAGAGCAGCCACGGATCCGTGTCGATCACGTCGGCGGGCAGCTTCTCCATCCAGGCCACGAGGGTTGCATCACGGCCCTGTGCCTTCAGAGTCGAGGCGGTCGCCAAGATTACTTCCGCCAGGCGCCGCCAGTTGCCTGCCTGCTCCAGCAAGCCGATGGCACCCTCGTTATCGCCGTCCGTTATCAGCACCTCAGCAGCTCTACAGTACTTTAACTCTAGCGCATCCTTAGAGTACCGCGCCATTGCTTGTTCAAGGAGAAACTCCCGAAAGAGGGGGTGGAACTGATACGCCGCTTCCTTTCCCGCATGGCGTGTGATGAAATGGTTTCGCCGTAACAGTTCCCGCAGCAGCTCGCCGGCTTTGGGCGTGCCGGTGAGTTGCGTAACGCGGGGTATGGTCATCTTGGGGAGCAACGCGCTTTGCAATAGCAGGTCGTGGCAAGTAGTGTCGAGTTTCTTGAAAACTTCGACACCGAAATAATCGAATACAGATTCTCCCTGATCGTCTCCGAGGGAAAGGCTCAGATCGCTGTCATTGCGGATACCATCCGCACGCTCGAGCATCAGCATCAAGCCCATCATCCATCCGGCGCTACGTGCGTGCAGGGCTAGTGTCGTGGCTGGGGAAGGCTGCTTCATCCCTTGTAACTCCGCAATTCCGCACGTCTCCTCATGCGTTAAAACAAGATCGTCCGCACCAATCACCGTCAACGCCTGCCTAAAGCGCGCCGAGGCGATTGGCGGAGGGCAGGCTTCGCGACTAGCGATAACGATGTGATAGCCTTCTGGAATTTCCTCGCAGGCGACCTGTACCACGGTGTGCAAGGGGGAGGCGTCGGCCAGCTCCTGGTAGTTGTCCAGCACCACGACAAGCGGGCTTTTCAGTCCAGCGTAAAATTTGCGGAAGTACTGTCGACTGAATCTTACGAGGTCTGCCGCGGTACCCGGGTCGAAATCAGGCAACGGGGTTGCGTCGACCGGTAAATGTTCCTTTGCCGCGGAGCCGAAATAGTGAAAGAACGTGGCTACGTCCTCATCGCCCGAATCCACCTGATACCAAAGGCAGGGACGATTTCGAAATTCAATATAGCTTGAGACGAGCGTGGTTTTACCCGCTCCAGGTGGCCCATGGGCGAGGGTGACCGAATGTTTTCTCCATGCCATGTCCAGCTGATCAAACAAGCGCGAGCGCTGGTAGACGGCGGAGAGACGAGGGCGGCTGGTCTTGGCTAACATACGCTCCAATCAAGAAACTACGAGGAAGCCAAGTTTGAAACAGAATAAACGAGTCTGCTAAAAAATAAGTCCTTCCGATGACAATGCGCGCTAACGTGGCCGAACCTGTTTGTCGCAGGGCATTGTGTGCCTGCTTTTTATATAAAAAGGATAGAATAACCTTAAGCATAAATTATGCCTATCTGTTTAGGTGTATGTTTTTCTAGTTTCTCCTGTAGCAGATGAGTAGAAACGGTACAAAGTGTAAAGCTATTCGACAATCGTATTTTCCTTACCCAGCGGCGTAGGTGCAGACCATTTAGCAGCAAGCAAACGCGCCACCCGGTAATCGCGGATCTCGTTCTCCGTGCGGCCACGCCAGGCTGGGGCTGGGCCGGCTGGTGTTACAGATACTGTTGTCCAGCAGCAAGTGCATGTACTGCTGTCGATTATCTGCTCGCTATCCATCCCGCCGTCGCGATGAATGCGCGCATAGCGTAAAGTGAAAACCGATTTGCCACCGCCATCCCGCTTGTGCCGATCGCGTCCATCCAGCTAGATCACGCCGGCACTGTCATGCACCGGGAATATCGTGGCAAAACCGTATTGCGCCGCCGTAGCGTTGCGATAGGGTGGACGGGGAGCACTCCAGGTTATGCCGGCATCCCGAGAAACGGATATGGCAATATCGTAGTGATAGGCGTTCTCCCCTTCTTTATTGATTAGCCAATGCGCCACCCAAAAGGACTCGTCAATGGGTACCACAGATGGAAAATCGCTCCAGTTGACGAACCAGTCATTACCGCGCGCGACTTCGCCCTTGTGGATCCCTCGTCCATCGCGCAATACGCCATACTTGAGGGCATGACCATCGGGAACCGGTTCTACCCAGCTCATCAATATGCCACCAGCCGGGAGCAGGGTAAAGCGAGGGGACTGAGCGCCGAGGGCCGCAGGGTTTGCAATATTCCGTATTTTTGCTGCCGGTTGGGCCGCCTGGGGAGAGCCCCTACTAAAAGTCATGGTCCATTCCAGACAGTCATATGTCTGGGAACAAACTGTAAAACAAATGATTTGAATTAGGAATGTGGCATATTTCCGCATGTGACATTTTGTCGCACACGAGAAATGAACCCCGCGCCAAGTCGCCTGTAGCTTCGGTTAGCACGGAAAAGTGTTGCATTCCGGTTATGCATATTGAATATTCGGGAAACTGCCCGATTGGGGGGATTGAAATTATTTTTATTTCTTTTCCTTTCCTTACAGCACATCGCGGAGGGCCTTGTGTAACGGATCGTCAATGGCGAAGTGCCCGAAACGCTGAAGGACGAGAAGTGCTATCGCCGGATACGGCGGAATTGCTCACGGTGCCAAATACCGTGGCGAATTCGAAGAAAGGCTGAAATCGGTTTTGAGGGAAATCGCGCAGAGCGAGGGCACGATCGTGTTTATTGACGAGCTTCACACCGTGGTAGGCGCAAGGCGGAAGCGCGATCGATGCGGGGAATATGCTCAAACCGGCGCTGGCGCATGGCGGGCTGCACTGTGTGTGGGCAACCGCGCTGGACGAATACCGCAAGTACATCGAGGTGGACGCGGTGCTGGAGAGGTGCTAAACCCCGTCTCTACTTGGATTCGCTTTCCAAGCAATTTTCTATTGTGGCCGCCGAGCGTTTCTGATAGCCCGGGTCTTGAGGTGAGCGAAGGGGAAAAGAACAGGCTTGTAACATCCTTGAGCGAATGTTACGAACCTAAATAGGTAATGAAACCTAGGGGGGAAAACGCTGAAAGTACAGACACCAACACTTAGTCGTACTAATGCTTAGCAACAAGAAGTAGCCCGATTATAGAGGGGATACCAGCTTGGGAATGTGACATATTGCCGCGCGACAATATGTCACACCATGGGGTGGGCTGCTTTGAAAGTAGTATAGTGGCAAGGGAGAAAGACAGTAGAAGCTATTACAGAACAATCATCTATCGCATCTATCCAGTATTAGTTTGGATTTGATCGGACAAACAATGTTAGCCTCGAACTGCGCCAAGTGCCAGGAAACGGTCCTCAGGCGCTGGAAACAATATGCCTCCACAAGGGCGGGTCCGACCCTTTGTGGCGCGGCATCAACGCTGCTTAAGCAGTCTTGCGGCGGCGCGCGATAAAGCCCAGCAGGCCCAGACCGGCCAACAGCATGGCATAGGTTTCGGGTTCGGGGATAGGGTTGCTAATGACGGCGACTTGCCCCAGGTTATTGATCCCCGTCGCGTCGGTTAGAGCAGCTCCACCCGGCAGACTCACCAACGAGTTTAAGTCGGTCATGCCCCCACCATTGGGGCCCGTGATAAAGGCATGCCAAGCACCTGCCGCCGTGTCGGACCGCCCCACCACCTGCCCGGCGTCGTTGATACCATAGGCGTAACTGGAATCTCCACCCAGCGTCCCGAGATCGGTCATGCCCACGCCATTGGGGCCGGTGATAAAGGCATGCCAAGCACCTGCGCCCGTGTCGAAGTCCCCCACCACCTGACCGGCGTCATTGATGCCAGAGGCGTAACTGTAATCTCCACCCAGCGTCCCGAGATCGGTCATGCCCGCGCCATTGGGGCCGGTGATAAAGGCATGGTAAGCACCTGTGGCCGTGTCGGACGCCCCCACCACCTGCCCGGCGTCGTTGATGCCACGGGCGAAACTACCCAACGACCCGAGATCGGTCATGCCCACGCCATTGGGGCTGGTGATAAAAGCGTGCCGATCGCCTGCGGCCGTGACGGAGCCTCCCACTACCTGCCCGGCATCGTTGATGCCAGTGGCGTCACTGTAACCTCCACCCAGCGTTCCGAGGTCGGTCATGCCCACGCCATTGGGGCCGGTGATAAAAGCATGGTAAGCACGTGCGGCCGTGGTGGAAATCCCCACCACCTGCCCGGCGTCGTTGATGCCAGAGGCGTAACTTTCCGATCCACCGAGCGTCCCGAGATCGGTCATGCCCCCGCCATTGGGGCCGGTGATAAAGGCATGGTAAGCACCTGCGGCCGTGGTGGAGATCCCCACCACCTGCCCGGTGTCGTTGATGCCAGAAGCGTAAGTGTCTCCACCCAGCGTCCCGAGCTCGGTCATGCCCACGCCATTGGGGCCGGTGATAAAAGCACGCAAACCTGCGGCCGTGTAGGACCGTCCCACCACCTGCCCGGCGCCGTTGATGCCAGAGGCGAAACTGTCACCTCCACTCAGCGACCCGAGATCGGTCATGCCCGCGCCATTGGGGCCGGTAATAAAGGCATGGAAATTACCTGAGCCCGTGTCGGAGTACCCCACCACCTGTCCGGCATCGTTGACGCCATAGGCGACACTTACTACATACCCACCCAGCGTCCCGAGATCGGTCATGCCGTCGCCATTGGGGCCGGTGATAAAAGCATGGACAGGACCTGCGGCTGGGGTGGAGGTCCCCACCACCTGCCCGGCGTCGTTGATGCCCTGGGCCCAACTGGAACCTCCACCCAGCGTCCCGAGATCGGTCAGTCCCTTGCCACTGGAGTCTACGATGTATGCATGTTCCTGTGCGGAGACGGGGGACACAAAACCAAGCCCGATACTCAGGGCTGCGGCCCGGAGCAAGCTTTGGATTTTAGGGCTATGGGTAATTTTCATGACTTTTTCCTCAGCATGAGAGGGTTTTTGAAGATTCGGGGCTCTCGTGAGTTGAGGGAAGCGTGCCGACGTCCCCTGGCGTCAAGGATAACTGCCCGGCTACCATTTCTCACAATCCAGCTTAGATCAATCAAGGGTAAAGTATAGGAGCCGAGCGGCCTATCCAGCGGAAAAATCTACTCTTGGTTTCACAAACACTGAGCAGTAGCGATGTTTTGTATCGAAAGCAGCAACTTGAATTTGACAGCCAAGGCCGGATCAAATCTCTATTACGACACTCTTGTACTAGTTTGGATTTGATCGGGCAACAATGTCAGATTCGAACTGCCGCCAAGTGCCAGGAAGGAATTCTCAGGTGCTGGAAACAATAAGCCGCTAAGGCGCGCGCCCCGTTGTGGCTCAGCATCGAACGGTGTTTAAGCAGTCTTGCGGCGGCGCGCGATAAAGCCCAGCAGACCCAGACCGGCCAACAGCATGGCATACATTTCGGGTTCGGGGATAGGGCTGCCAATGACGGCGATTTGCCCATGGTTATTGATTCCTCGGGCCTCCGTTAGCACAGCTGTGCCCGGCAGACTCACCAACGAGTTCAAGTCGGCCATGCCCGCGCCATAGGGGCCGGTGATAAAGGCATGGTAAGCACCTGTGGCCGTGTCGGACTTCCCCACCACCTGCCCGGCGTCATTAATGCCCCAGGCGTAACTGTGACTTCCACCCAGCGTCCCCAGATCGGTCATGCCCACGCCCTTGGGGCCGGTGATAAAAGCATGCGGAGCATATGCGGCCGGGACGGACACCCCCACCACCTGCCCGGCGTCGTTGATGCCACGGGCGAAACTTTCAGGTCCACCCAGCGTCCCGAGATCGGTCATGCCCGCGCCATTAGGGCCGGTGATAAAGGCATGTCAAAAACCTGCGGCCGTAAAGGAGTCCCCCACCACCTGCCCGACGTCATTGATGCCCCAGGCGGAACTGTAACCTACAACCCCGCCCAGCGTGCCGAGATCGGTCATGCCCACGCCATTGGGGCCGGTGATAAAAGCATGGTAAATATCTGCGGACGTCATGAAGGAGTCCCCCACCACCTGCCCGGCGTCGTTGATGCCGAAGGCGGAACCGGAACCTCCACCCGGCGTCCCGAGATCGGTCATGCCCAGGCCATTGGAGCCGGTGATAAAGGCATGGCTAACACCTGCGGCCGTGCTGGATTCCCCCACCACCTGCCCGGCGTCGTTGATGCCACGGGCCCAACTGTTACCTCCACCCAGCGTCCCGAGATCGGTCAGTCCTTTGCCATTGGAGTCCAAGATGTATGAACGTACCTGTGCGGAGATGGGGGAAGCAAAACTCAGCCCGATACCCAGCGCCGAGGCCAGGATGAAGCTTTGGATTTTAGAGCGATGGGTAATTTTCATGATTTTTCCTCAGTAAGAGAGGGTTTATTAAAATTCGGAGCCTCTCCTGATTTGATTGAAGCGTGCCGACAGCGCGGTCCCCTGCGTCAGCGATAACTGCCCGGCTACCATTTCCCACAATCCAGCTTAGATCAATCAAGGGAAAAGTATAGGAGCCGAGCGGCCTAGCGAGCAGAAGACATCTACTCCCGGCTTCACAAACACAGCAGTAGCGATGGACTTTGCCTAAATTAGGTACCTGATACGCTTTCCTGAAAATCCTCGGCCGCTTTGTTGCTATCTGGCAACGCCGGGATCGCAGCAGCAACATACTCCCCACCACTAAACTCAGAATGTTTTCTTTGTCGTCAATCGGCGGAAAGTAAGGACCGGCAGCCGTAAAGTGTCGTAGTCGAGATTCGATCCGACCCTGGTTGTCGGATTCAAGTTACTGCTTTCGATACAAAACAGTCAGGTCAGGGAAAACACCTTATTCATGGCGGAATCATCGCCTGTTCGGCCAAATAGAGCGCCCGAATCAAGCGCGTTCGCACATAAATAAAAGCGTGCTTTGACATCCCAGGTTCCATCACCTAGATTGAAGCAACGGATAATTCATCAATTGAACGCCGCTTGCGGGAGGATACGATGACACTCAACCATTGCTTCAATTTCCGCAATCTCATCCTTGCTGCAGCATTTTCTGCTGGTCTGGGATTCGGCCCCAACGCCTCCGCACAACAACCAGGACATTCATACCTGATCGACCTCAATAGCAAGACAGTAACCGATCTCGGAAACGTCGACGCAACAGCCATCAACGACGCGGGGCAGGTGGTAGGGTACTCCGGAACTGACAACGGGCAGATCCACGCCTTCATCACGGGCCCTAATGGTGTAGGCATGACCGATCTCGGTACGCTCGGTGGAAATAGCCGCGCTTCCGGGATCAACGACGCAGGGCAGGTGGTAGGGCAATCCAGCACTGACAAAGGGCAGCTGCATGCCTTCATCACGGGTCCGGATGGCGTAGGCATGACCGATCTCGGCACACTCGGCGGAGACTATAGTTACGCTTCCGGGATCAACGACACGGGGCAGGTCGTAGGGGTGTCTGGGAGGGACAACGGACAACTGTACCACGCCTTCATCACCGGCCCTAATGGGACGGGAATGAGAGATCTCGGTACGCTTTATAGCGATCCCAGCGCTGCTTACGACATTAATGAGGAGGGACAGGTGGTGGGAGGGGCCAACACTAGCGCCTCAGGCTTTCTTCAGTATGCTTTCATCTCGGGTGCCGATGGGGTGAGTCTGAGGGACCTTGGCACTTTAGGCGGGGCTACTAGCGTGGCCTATGGCATCAATGCTACCGGCCAGGTGGCGGGGAACGCCGGTACTGACAAAGGGACGTCCCAGGCTTTCGTCACTGGTCCAGACGGAATGGGGATGAGAAGCCTTGACCCACGGGAAATCGGGTGGAGTTATGCTAGAGAAATCAACGACATAGGGCAAGTGGTGGGAGTATTTTACGATTTCCAAACCGGCATTGGCCATGCCTTCATCACTGGCCCCGATGGCATGGGCATGACGAACCTCAATTCATTGGTTCAAGTTCCGGGAGGGGTACTTCTAACCGAAGCCAAGGACATTAACAACATGGGCCAAGTAATCGCCCAAGGTATTCCCGAACCGGAAACCTATGCCATGCTGTTGGCCGGTCTGGGTCTGCTGGGCTTTATCGCGCGCCGCCGCAAGACTGTTTAAGCAGCGTTTGATGCCGAGCACAACGGGGCGGGCGCGGCCCATGGCTTATTGTTGCCAGCGCCTGAGGGCCGCTTCCTGGTACTTGGCGGCAGTTCGAATCTGACATTGTTTGTCCGATCAAATCCAAACTAGTACATCTATTCACCCTGCTTCTAAAGCAGCCGAGCCTCGTTTTCTATTCAAGCGCTTCCGGGCTGCGATATATTGTCGCGTGCGGCAATATACCACCCACCTCAGCTGCCGCGACTGCTTCAAGATGCACGGCTGATAATCATGGTCGTATCAATGTTGGGAGCCGCGTTGCACAATCGGTCGGTTTTGACGAGACCCGTTAAAGAGGCGTATCAAACCGGCCAGGTCTTTACGATAATTCTTCGGGAAGGTCCTGGAATTGGCCTCCGTTTTTCTGCTTTCGAACTGAAACGATCTATGTTGCCAAGCAGGAATCGGCACTGGACGCTCTCTCCCGAGTTCCCAAACCATAGGCTATGAATGCGGCTTGGGGTGCAGAAAATTCCGTTTCGTGTCTTCCCCTCTTTTAGCTCCAACTTGTTTTTTCTCCAGACTCATCTATAAAGGAAACTGAAAGCGTATCCGGATGTACTTCAGTATGTGTGCTGGGCTGGCTACAAGCTAAGGTCCATTACCAACTTTGAAGCAATGGATGCCAAACCAAACGCCGCCTTTCCGGAGGATACGATGACATTCAACCAGTGCTTCAAAATCCGCAACCTCATCCTTGTCGCAGCCATGACTCCCAGCCTTGGCCTCGGTACTGATGCCATCGCCCAAGATCATCATTCCTTCCTTATTGATCTCAACAGCAGGACAGTGACCAATCTTGGCAGTTTAAGCAGGGATTACGGCGCTAATGCTATGAGCATCAACGATGCCGGACAGGTGGTGGGATACTCTCAAGTGGACGGAATTGGGGGTGGGGCGGAACATGCCTTTATTACCGGCCCTGATGGAATGGGGATGAGAGACCTTGGCACCCTTGGTGGATGGTGGAGCTATCCAGGTGGCATTAATGATGCGGGGCAGGTGGTGGGACAATCCAGCACTGTTAAAGGTGAATACCATGCCTTCATCACGGGTCCAGATGGAAGAGGGATGAAAGACCTAGGCGCTTTTGGCAAGAATGACAGCTATGGTAACGGTATCAACAATGTGGGGCAGGTGGTGGGGCACTCTTTCCTTGACGGAGTCGCTAACCATGCCTTTATTACCGGTCCTAATGGAACGGGGATGAGAGATCTCGGCACACTAGTAGGCGGTGCGGTCCGTTATGTCGACAGCTTTGGTGGTGGTATCAACGATGCGGGGCAGGTGGTGGGGCAGTCTCACACGGCTGAAGGCCCTTTCCATGCCTTCATTACCGGTCCTGATGGAACGGGGATGAGAGACCTTGGTACCTTGGGTGGTGATACCAGCACGGCTGGGAGCATAAATGACATTGGGCAGGTGGTGGGGAGTTCACTCACCTCTGTAGGGGAAGGGGAGACACATGCTTTCATCACCGGCCCGGATGGAATGGGGATGAGAGACCTTGGTACTTTAGGCGGGGATTACAGCAGTGCTGGTGGCATTAACGATGCGGGGCAGGTGGTGGGACAATCTCGCACTGCCGAAGGTGAATACCGTGCCTTTCTCACCGGCCCCGATGGAATGGGTATGATGGACCTTAATTCACTGAGTTACATGCCGAAGGGAGTGACCCTAACATATGCTATTGATATTAATAACAATGGACAGGTGATTGCTGGGGGAGTTTCAGAAGCAGTTGTTCCAGAAGTTCCTGAACCTGAAACCTATACCTTGATGCTTGCCGGGCTTGGCTTGGCAGGGTTCATTGCGGGGCGCAAGCGCCGCCTAGCGTAAAAATACCTGGAGACAGGGATCTATAAATTCCGCTTGCTGTATGTGCACTCCCTCGCAGTAAAAATATCTATCATGGGTAAACAAGCAGGCCGTTTAGTGCTTAGTCAATTTTGCACTCGCCATCCACGAGACGGAAACCTATCAATGTTCCTGGCTGGAATCAGGTTGATGGGAGCAGTTTTACCCAGACGTGGCGTCCGCACTGAAAAATAGCTAGCAATAGCGTGTTGTGGGCTGGTCATAGAGGCCCTCTCCTTAGCGAGGGGCGGCCTTTTTGTGATTACTTCTTCCATTTCTTGTAAATACGGAATGTTCTGAATATTCATTCCGGGTGCCGTTACGCCCCATCCAGATTGCTGGAAAGCCCCTACTAAAAGTCATGCCCATTCCAAACAGTCATATGACTGGGAACAAACTGTAAAACAAATAATTGCGCGAAAAAGTGCTGCATTCCAAGTATGAATATTGAATATTCAGGAAGCTGCACGATTGGCAGGATTGAAATTATTTTTATTTCTTTTTCTTTCCTTATAGCACATCGTGGAGGGGTTTGGCGCAGCGTGTCGTCAACTGCCGGAGGGAGTGATTCTAACCTCCCCCGGCGACATCAATAATAACGGACAGGTCATTGCCGTTGGCACTGTTCCCGAACCCGAAACCTATGCGTTGATGCTGGCCGGCTTAGGCTTGGTCCGGCTTATGGCGCGACGCAAGAAGGCGAAAAATGCAGGATAAATAGCGGCCTGTCTTTAAGGGTTTAAATTTCCAGCACCTTGATTGAATTAATAGAGCGAAACGATACCTTTCCGGAGGATACGATGCTGGCAACCATCCTCCCAAAGAACCCTTCCTGATGCTTAACGCATCTTGCATTTCGTTGCGTTGACAATTCAAATCCTTGATCTATTTTAAGATGGAGTATGTGGTTTCTGACAGCCTGGCAGTCCTATCCTTTCGTCGAAAAAAATAAAGAGGATTTATCATGAAAATCACCCCTGGCTTTAAAATCCGTGCTTTTATCCTGGCTGCAGCATTTTCTGCTTGTCTGGGTTTCGGCACCAATGCTTCCGCACAAGTAGGGCTTTCATACCTCGTTGACCTTAACAGCAAGACAGCAACCGAGCTTGGCATGGGCGGTGACAACTCTGTTTCTGGCATCAACGACGCCGGGCAAGTGGTGGGTGATTCTAGAACGGCTGGGGGCATTTTCCATGCTTTCATCACCGGCCCCAATGGCACGGGCATGATGGACCTCAATTCGCTCGTTGATCTGCCGGGTGGAGTGGTTCTAACCTCAGCCTCCGCCATTAATAACGCAGGGCAAGTCATTGCCATCGGCGCTATTATCCCGGAGCCGGAGATCTATGCGCTCTTTCTTGCGGGCCTGGGCCTGGTCGGTTTCATTGCGGGGCGAAAAGAAGATGAGGGAGACAGCCTTTAGCCCGGGATAGGACTTTGGCGATTTCCAGCAGGCTGTACCTGCAGCTGCTGTGTAATTGCGCTACCGCTCTCTCACCGGGAAAGTTTGCTGCTCTCCCTTCCCTTATTTAATCGGGCCCTGGTCTATCTTTAAGCGAAGAGTCCTTGCTTTCAGAGAACCTCACAGCGATTCTTCCTGACAACGAAGGAGATTCACCATGAAAATCCTGCACAGCTTCAAAATTCCCAGCCTTGTCCTCGCCGCAGCCGTAAGCGCCGGTTTCGTGTTTCCTGCCGCTGCCCAGCAAGAGGTCTCATATCTTGTTGACCTTAACACCCGTGAGGTGACCTACCTCGGTACCCTGGGCGAAAATTACAGTATCGCTCGAAGTATCAACGCTTCCGGGCAAGTAGCGGGAGAGTCCCGGACCGCCGCCGGAGATCTCCATGCTTTTATTACCGGCCCCAACGGCGTAGGCATGACCGATCTCGGTACTCTGGGCGGAGGCAATAGTGGCGCTTTTGGTATTAACGATTCTGGGCAAGTAGCGGGTTTTTCTGGCTCACATGCTTTCATCACCGGCCCCGACGGCGTGGGCATGCGAGATCTCGGTACTTTGGGTGGGGAAAGTTTCGCTCAAGGCATCAACGCTTACGGCCAAGTAGCCGGAATCTCCTACATCCCGGGAACGGCTCATGCTTTTATTACCGGCCCCAACGGCGTGGGCATGACCGACCTCGGCACCCTGGGGGGAAACCTCAGTTTCGCTTATGGTATCAATGGGTCCGGGCAGGTAGTGGGAGAGTCCCGAACTGCCACAGGTGATCGTCATGCTTTTATGACCGGCCTCAACGGCGTGGGTATGAGAGACCTCGGTACTCTGGGGGGAAACCGTAGTCACGCTAACGATATTAACGCTTCCGGGCAAGTAGTGGGAGGCTCCATGGCCGTCCCAGATCCATATGATTTGTATTATCCTAACGCTTTTATAACCGGCCCAAATGGCTCGGGCATGACCGATCTCGGTAATCTGGGCGGAGGCTCGGCTGTGGCTGCGGGTATTAACGACTCCGGACAGGTAGTGGGAGACTCCTGGACCGCCGCAGGTGATATTCATGCTTTTGTCACCGGCCCCAACGGCCTGGGCATGACTGACCTGAATTCCCTGGTGGATGTGCCTGGCGGGGTGGTTTTAGGGCGAGCCACTGGCATCAATAACACGGGGCAGGTCATTGCCATCGGAATCGTTCCCGAACCTGGGAGCTACGCCCTATTGCTTGCCGGTCTGGCCCTTGTTGGATTCATCGCGCGGCGGAAGAAGATGGGTGGGGAAGCTTTTAGCCTGGGATAGGCCTGTAAAATAAACTTCCGGCTAATAAATTCCGGGATGCTGAAGCTTCGTCGCAAGGCGGATGAAGAACTCTCAGGCTTGCGCTGGCTGCCGAAATGCCTCAGGGCGGCCACGATGCATCGATGCAACAGCCATCAACGACGCGGGGCAGGTGGTAGGGTACTCCAAGACTGACAACGGGCAGCAGGCCCGCGCCTTCATCACGGGCCCAGATGGCGTCGGCATGACCGACCTCGGCACACTCGGTGGAAACTCTAGCATCGCTCTCGGAATCAACGACGCAGGGCAGGTGGTAGGGGAATTCAGCACGGACAACGGGCAGCTCCATGCCTTCATCACGGGCCCGAATGGCGTCGGCATGACCGATCTTGGGTCACTCGGTGGAGACTATAGCTACGCTTCCGGGATCAATGACTCAGGACAGGTGGTGGGGTATTCCAACACTAGCACCCCAGGCTTTGTTGCGCATGCTTTCATCTCCGGTCCCAATGGGGTTGGCCTGAGGGACCTTGGTACCTTAGGCGGGGCTACCAGCGACGCCTATGGCATCAATGCTACCGGACAGGTGGTGGGGAACGCCGATACTGACAAAGGGACGACCCACGCTTTCGTCACTGGTCCAGACGGAATGGGGATGAGAAGCCTTGACCCACGAGAACTCGAATGGAGTTACGCTAGAGAAATCAATGATGCAGGGCAAGTGGTGGGATTGTTTTACCCTGCTGATGGAGGGGCTGGCCATGCCTTCATCACAGGTCCCAATGGGGAGGGGCATGACGAACCTCAATTCATTGGTTCAAGTTCCGGGAGGGGTGCTTCTAACCGAAGCCAGGGACATTAACAACATGGGCCAAGTAATCGCACAAGGTATTCCAGAACCGGAAAGCTATGCCATGCTGTTGGCCGGTCTGGGTCTGCTGGGTTTTATCGCAAACCGCCGTAAGCTTATCTAAGCAGCGTTTGAGGCCGAGCCACACGGGGCAGGCCCGCGAATATTCAGGAAACTGCGCGATTGGTGGGATCGAAATTATTTTTAATTTCTTTTCCTTTTCTTACAGCACATCGTGGAAGGCTTGGCGCAGCATATCTTATTGGATCGCGGATGGCATGCAGGACGGCGTCGATATCCGCATCGTAACTGAGCAATTCCAGCAGATGGGCACCCGCATAGAGGCCATCGTCAACTCTTCCCCTTGATCGGCTACCCACATCGCTGATGATACTGGGCAGGTCTTCACAATAATTCTTCCAGAAGGTCCTGGGAATGAGCACCGTTTCCTTGCTTTCCCATTGAAACGATCTATGTTGAAAATAAGCTGCGGGGCACGCGGTTAGTGAAGTAGATTGGTTGCGCTGTGACGCTAGACACTAGACGCTCCGGCCATCTACCGTTCATTTGCTTAAAAGCAACGGCGCCAACTTTCGACTCGGTGACCCTTTGGGGGATTTGTTATGAATAAGGCGACTTGGATGTCGGCTGCTCAGGATAAAGAATTACACGCCAGTGCTCGTTGTACCGGCTTTAGTATTTCCGCCATGCATAGCAGATGCTCAAGAGACGATCACGTTCCCTGGATTGGTCCCCCAGACTACTAAACCTTCAGATCGCACGGCTGCGTCGGTCGGCGGAACGACGGGGGAGCAGATAACAAAGAGGATGATAGTGCTCCCCTATGAAATCCCCGTCTAAATCGTTCCTTTGGATCCCCGCGACTCGGCGAACTCTTCCCTGGCTAGCCATCCTGGCTCTGTATACTGTCGCTGTGCAGTTGCTAGTGCCGCTCACCGCCCTCTCTTTTGACATCTGGGACAGGGAGGCTTTAGGGAGCGTAGGTCTCATTCTTAGTCTTCTGATCGCTTTCCGCAACAAAGTTACATTTGATCGATGGTGGGAAGGGCGCATCATTTGGGGAAAGCTGGTAAACGACAGCCGCAATCTGGTGCTCAAGGCGAAGGCTGCTGTTCCTTTGAACGAGGTGGAAGCATCTGAACTGGCTGATCTCGTCGGCGGCTTCGCTCACGCACTGCTCCGCCATCTGAGGGGCTCCGGACGTTTGCAGGACAATCCGCGGTACCAGGCGGAGGTAGAGCAGCCGGCTCATGTCCCAATGTGGTTCGCGGCCCGAGTGTTCTCGCTCATCGACGGGTGGCGAAGGCAGAACCGCATCGACGGCTTCACATTGCTATATCTCGAACCTCACGCCACAGCGCTGATGGACGCTTCCGGTGCCTGCGAGCGGATTCGAAACACGCCGCTTCCGCCCACACTCACGGGAGTTCTGCGATTGGGCATTGTTCTCTACCTTGCTTACAGTCCACTGGTGGCGACGAAGACCATGGGTTGGTCCGCCCTTCCCGCAGTGCTTCTGGCCGGCTATATCCTGCTCGTGTTTGAGATGGCATCGGAGATCATGGAGAACCCGTTTGGCACAGAGGCCGACGATCTCGACCTGGAACGCTACGTGGAGGTCATCAAAGACTCGGTGACCGAGATCGCCCACTTGCGATGACCTGCCGCCGGAGCGAAAACTCGCGGCCTTATTCTGACTGCAACACCAATTAACCGTCGTTGGCGTCGTACCGCTTGCTGTATGTCCACTAGCGTACGAAAAATATCTATCGTGGGTAAAAAAGCAGGCTGTTTAGCGCGTAGGAACGGAAGGACAGCAATACCGCTTATCCCAATGGCTAAAATTACTTGACTACACATTTTTTTACTCGATCTTCAGCGTCGCTCATAGATGAAGGATAAAACGCGATATTTTGACGAAGGTTTTATGTTTGGAAACGGCGATGACATACAGGTACACTCAAGCTAAAGCTATGGGGAATAGAGTTATCGTTTCATGAAGTCTCCCCGAGCACCAAAATTGAAAGATGGGTCAGGAGTGCAAAAAGAGTAGATGCCTTATGCGACTCAGGCACATGCCAGGAGGACAGGGGCGTTAAACGAAGTATGGGAGATAAACTTTAACATGTGCGAATTAGATTCTGAGTAAGATTATTGCGAAACTGTCTCGCATCTCCTGCAGCTCCTGATGCAAAATAAATGAGTAGGGATATCTTTAACACATAAGTGTGCTTGCTGCTTGTTAGTGTCGATTTTCAGTTAAGCTATGTTTTATCAATTATCTCTCCTACCTTGCGAAACCAGTTTTCCACTTCCCCATTAGGGTCCCGTTCACGGATTCTTTCAGCGCTCATATGCGAAAACGCTTCACTCAGTTTTTTCTTGGCCTTGCTGTCGCTTAGTGGCGCCCCGTGTCCTCGTTTAAGAGCGTAGGCTTCACCGAATAACTCTGGAACAGTTTTCTTATCCTCTCCCGGATGATCTGAAATCTCGATTGCTATGTCGAATGCATCCGCAATAGCATCCGGATGCAAATAGCTCTCAATCTCGTACTTTGTTGTTAACGCTGCCCACGCCCCATCCCCTCTGGCCATAATCTCGTCTACCGCATTTTGATAGTCTGGTACATCACGGTCGTAAATATGGAATTCCGTTCGACGAAGTGGACGCAAATAATGATCTGCCACCCAATGCCTAAGTGTACTGCCACCTAGCGGGACAAATGCAACACGGTCGTCCTGGGAAAGATCAACTATTGTAGGATCCGTAAGGTGTAGTGCGTGGCTCAAACACTTGTACGCGGTGATGTCCGTTGGCCCTTCTACACAGAACAGTACTTTCGTACGACTGTCGGGTATGACCCCCAAGGCATCTGCAACTGGACCGAACACCTCGATACCTAGATCAACCTTCGGGCTTCCAGTGCGGTCTCTGTAGAGATACCTAATGCTATCCAGGGGTAGCTCGGATGCCAGACCAGGACTATGAGTAGTCAGCATAACCTGACAGCCAGGCTCATTAGCCAACCCGTTAAGTGATTGGACGAGGACTCGTTGATTGTTCGGATGTTGACCAGTCTCAGGCTCTTCGATCGCGTATATGATGCTGCGCTTATTGGTGTTTTTGAGACGCCGCTCGGCTTCAGCCTTAAAAAAAGCAACTAATACTAATCGTCGAACGCCGCTACCGCGCTTATTTAGTGGAATGCCCGCTTCGGTAGCTAGTCCAGCTGAAAAGAGCGCAGTCCATTTAGCGGGGGAAGGGGGAGCAAACTCGGGTGTTAGCTCCCCGGCAAGTTGTGAATCGATAGTTTTTAGTGCTTCGAGGGTGTTTTTGGCAATTTCCTCCGCTTTTTGTTGAACCTTACTTTGAATTTGTGCGATCTCGGCTCCGACTTCCGCAATCGCAGCTGCTACTGCCGCCTTTATTGGATTTTGTACCTCACCATCAGAATCCTTGCTAGTACGATCACTTTGAAACAGGGCAAAAATCGGTAGATAGCTTCCAAGCTGGTCCCAGATGCGTTTGCTGTCTTCTTTGCCCTTGCTAACGGAGATTGGAACTTCCGCTAAAGCAAGTTCATCGGCCGCAGCCCAGATTGCTCTTCTCATACTAGGATTACCTTTTAATCCAACGTCCAAACTCCTTTCTCTGACAAGTTTTTGTAAATCCTTTTCTTTGAGTTCTAGTAGATTTGAAACACCGTCGGCGGTGGGATGTTCAGCAAGCACGAACACTTCCGCCACTGGTTTTTTCACACTACAGTCAAAGACTTTCTGAATCTTTAATTTCCCCGTCGAACTAAGTAAATATTCGTCTGCCAAGGTAGTCTCGGCCCCAGCATCAAGAGTTAGCGTTGATGGTAAGTCAGAAAATTCGCATGTAATCTCAACCCTAGAACTACCTCCATTAACATTGGCATCGCTCGGTTCGATTGCCACAATATCGTTGTTAAAAAAAATCTCTAGAGCCTCAAGTACCGAAGACTTGCCGACATCATTCTTTCCTACGAAGGTCGTCATCTTGCCGACCTGGATAGTCATCACGTCTTTGTAACAACGGAAATTTTTTAACGATACTGTTTCCAACTTCATGACCTAGTACTCATACTCATCAATAATGGGGCGGAGCGATTTTACCATCGGTTATTCCTCAGTTCCATCTTATAGAAACCCTTCATGACCGCCATTGGACATTAGTACACCTTCATGTTGGGTTGTTCTCTGCCAGCAACGTAATTGATCCCGCCTATTAAGCCATTGCTGCATCGGCTGTTATCGAAAATAACTATTAATGAAACTTGTTTTTCATACCGTACAGTTATTGATAGGACTCGTACAGTTATTGATAGGACTCCAAAGGGGGAAGGACCGACCTCATGTAAGACATGCTGGATGTGTGTTACCGCCCAGTATGTGTTGTAATGGTGCTGCCTTTTTTGGGAAGATTTAATCCACATGAACGCAACGAATGCGAAACAAAGTAAGGTTTCAGCTATGACAAGCAGCGAGTATCTGCCTTGCTCAAAATGCGGCAACGTTGACTACGGTCAGTGGACCTCATCATCTACGGGAAAAACATTTCCCTACTGCAAACCTTGCCGCAATGCACGTCGCGAATCATATAATGCGAGAAAATTGGCTAATGGTGGTCATCACACAAAGTCACAGTGGCTCAAAATACTCCAAGAATTCTTAGCCTGTCCTCGATGTAAGAGAGCTTGGATGGAAATACCGCCGAGGCCCAGTAAGCGTTACAAGACCACTTGGACAAAAGATCACATCAAACCGCTATCCAAAGGGGGTTCCAATGATATATCCAATATCCAACCATTGTGCTACCAATGCCAATTCCGTAAGAACGCAGGAGCCTAATCCTGCGTTCAATGCCAATGTCTCGATCGGCAAGATTGGCAGACGGTTCGTCGCTCAAACCGAAACCCCCGTGCCGGTTGCCTTCGACAAAAAAACCCTAGAGACCATTGGTGTCGTCAGCTATGGCGACACGCTGAAGGGCCAAGTGACAACAGCTCATCCGCATTACGATCAAGGCAGCCAGTTCAACTACCTGCTCAATTTTGGGCGCCAATCCACATACAACGTCTACACGTTGCCTGACGGCAGCAGCGAACGTCGTCTGCTTGGCAGCTACAGGACAGACAGGCCGTCATATATACACAGCTTTGGGCTCAGCCATAAGTATGTCGTTTTGGGGGAGTTTCCCTTGGTAGTGAATCCCTTAAGCATGTTGTTGCGAGGCAAGCCATTCATAGCAAATTACACCTGGGAGCCTCAGCGGGGTACGCGCTTCTCGCTTGTTGATCGCGATACCGGCGAAGTCAGGCATGCGCATACTGACGAAGCGTGGTTTGGCTTTCACCACGTTAATTCAGCTGATCGCGACGGCAAAGTAGACTTCGACATGATCGTGTATCCAGATGCCGAGTTGAGCGTAGTTCGGGATTCACGTCTTGAATGTACTCTACTGAAAAGTATCTCCACATTGCGTCGATAGTCTCTCAATGTTATGGGCGAGATGCTCGCGTTCTATTAATTGCCTGCACGCAACTCGCTCACCGATCGGCCAATTCTACGGCGAAGGAGCGTACGCAACGTTACCCCGCTCTCATAACCAACTTGATTGGCAATCAGATCAATACTGTCACTACTTGTACGCAGCAACTGTATCGCACGCGCTACGCGCAAATCCTGAAAATAGGAAAGCGGCGTCTTGCCCAGCACAGCTTTCAGGCGGCGTGCGAGTGTTCTCGCACTGGTACCGGTCGCCGTGGCTGCTGCCCCGAGCGAGAACCCCTCGCTTAGATGGCGCCGGGCCCACTGCTCAAATCGCTCGATCAGCGGATCTGCATGCATCAGGTGTTCGGGGATCATGAAAACTCCCTGCGACGGACGGGGATCAATCAAAAGATAACGTGCCGTCAGCGCTGCCAACGTAGGACTGCTACGCCTCACTAGCCATAGTGCCAAGTCGATATGCGCCAGGGCCGCCCCTGCGGTGACAAAACGGGATGACCCCACGACCATGCGCGATTCTTCCAGCAAGACTGACGGGTAACGCTCCCGGAATAGCGGAGCAAGCCACCATGAGGTAGTGGCGCTCAGCCCGTCGAGCAATGATGTGTCCGCAAGGACGAAGGTTCCAGTGCAGGCGGCACTAACCAAAGCGCCATTGTCAGCCCATCGCCGTAACAACTTCCCCGCGTCGGTTATGTCTCGCCGTTCAAGCGCCGCTAGCAACGTAGCGGGCATTTTTGCCCCAAGCGCAGGTATCAGCACGATATCCGGATACGGAAGCTGTGCAGCAGAAAGTACCGGAACCGACAGCCCCTGACTGGTGTATACCCGGCTGCGGACGCCAACGACGGTAATCTCAAAATGGACCGAAGGAGTCCCCGCAGATACAGTCAGCTCATTAGCAATACTGAAGGTGTCGACAACAGTGGCCAGGCCAGTGTCAAAAACGTCGTTAAGTGCAAGAACGTAGATACGCATGGCAGGAATCATACCATAATTGTCAATCTTGCCACTTGGCAGGAATTAGAGCCCCCGTTAGACTGGCCTCTCGTAGTTCAATTCAAGAAAGGAGAATCACTATGGTAAAAGTCGCCCTGTTGGTACGCTTGCAGGCCAAACCCGGAAAGGAAACTGCAGTCGCCCGCTTCCTTGAAAGCGCCCTGGACTTGGCCAATCAAGAAGCTACCACTCCGGTCTGGTTTGCGCTGCGTCTTGGGCCATCAACTTTCGGTATTTTCGATGCTTTCGCTGACGAAGCCGGACGCACGGCACATTTGGCGGGTCCGATCGCGGCGGCGCTGATGGCCAATGCCTCGGAGCTGCTCTCAGAACCCCCGCAGATTGAGCATGTAGATGTGCTCGCTGCCAAACTGCCCCAATAAAACTTGACCGTCACTTGAATGCCGCTGAGCAAGCTGACTAGTGAGTTGCCCTGCACTGGCAATGTAGGGCAGTTCCTCTGACCTGCTCCCAATCATTAGCTACACCAGTGCAGTAGAATCTTGGGTTGCAAATTGATGTTGGGCCGCAAATTCGGTTGGCGTGATATTGCCATGGGAACGTGGGGCCAGGCACTCATTGCAGAATCGACCATTGAAGCGTTCATATAGGCATTCTGGGTGGGCTCTGTAGCAGCCGGAAGATCAAGCTGAAGCGGTAATTCGCTAATCACGCCGGCATACGCCATTGCCTGCCTATCATCAATGACTATACCCCTCGTCCTTGAACCCGCCACTTCTGCGCCAACCACCAGCTCTTCAACCATCGCGTCAGCGAGGATTAGGCAGGACCCCGGGACCATTGGGTTTCCCACTCATTAAATCTGTCCGCCGGCATCGGCTGCCCGACAAAAAAGCCTTGTGCTACGTCGCATCCCCAGGTGCCGAGCTGATCCCACAGCGCCTGGCTCTCTACGCCTTCCGCGACCACTCTTAGACCAAGATTATGGCCCAGCTCGATAATTGATCGCACGATCAGTGCAGAATCCCTGCTTGTCGTCATCGGCATGACGAAAGATTGATCGATCTTGATCCAGTCGACCGGCAGTTTCTGCAAGTAGCTGAGGCTGGAATACCCTGTGCCAAAGTCGTCAATGTACAGCTCGATGCCCAGTTCTTTCAGACGTGCCAGCGTATCCCTGGCGCTCGCCGGGTCCTCCATCAACGCGCTCTCGGTAATTTCGAATTGAATGAGCTCTGGCGGAAGGCCCCAAGTAGAGAACAGGTTCCGAATTCGTTCGACCAGCCGCGAGTCATGCAGATCGTGCGCCGACAGGTTTACCGACAACGGCCTTGCCAGCCCGGCCTCGTACCACGCATAAGCCTGGCTGAATGCAGCCTTTAACATCCAGTTTGTAAGCGGGGTGATGAGCGCGGCTTGTTCCGCGAGCTTAATGAATTCGCCGGTAGGGATCGAACCATGCAATGGGTGTTCCCAGCGCACCAGCGCCTCCGCTCCAAAGGGTCGGCGCGAAGCGATGGTTACCTTCGGTTGGCAATAGAGGCGCAGTTCGTTCCTTCCGATCGCTTGCCGCAACTCACCCATCAGGCGAAGCCTCAGCGCGTTTTCCTGTTCCTGACCACTGTAGAAGGCGTAGCCGCCCCTTGCGGGCTTCGCCTTGCGCACCGCCGCGTTCGCCCTTCGCAGTAGCGCTTCGGCGTCGCTCCCGTGCCCCGGAAACATGGCAATTCCAGCGGATACCGGCGCGTCTATTGTCAACCCCGATATCTCCACCGGGTCATACAGAACGTCAAGTAGTCGCTGTGCTTCCGTGGCGGCATCATCGGCTCCGGCATTCTGGACTAGCAAAGCAAAAGCCGCTTCGCCCACACGTGCCAGAAGCTGGTCGAGCTTCGCTGCTCCCGCCAGGCGCGCTGCCAGTTGTTGCACCAACTGGTCCCCCGCGTGGTGGCCGAGGATTTCGTTGATTTCATGGAATTGTCCGATTTCAAGATAGAGCAATGCCACGGGGTGATGCTGTCGCTTGGCAAGCTCTATCGCTTCTTCCAGGCGCTGACGCAAGTGGATGCGGTTTGGCAGATCGGTCAGCGGGTCATGGTAAGCAAGGTGAGCGATAGCCTCTTGAGCTTTACGGTGCTCGATCCGCATTCGCAAGCTGGCAATCCCATAGGCAAGATCGTCCGCCAGCTCGTTAAGCAGCTTGAGTTCTTCGTCATTAAATCCCTCCGGGTCTGCCGACGCCATTACGAGTGCGCCAAGGATTTCTCCCTCAACCTGAAGTGGAAACGCGGTCACCGAGGCGTAGCCTCTCGCTGTTGCAAGTTCCATTAGCTGGGCATGAGCGGAGGTGGCATAGGCGGGATCAGTCAAGACGTGCGTCGCGACGCTGCGTTTGCCCGTGCTAATTGCGGTACCGAACGCGCCCTTGGCAACAACGGTACCAGCCCAGGAGGGAAAAAGCGCCTGGAGATGTTCTTTGTCCATTCCAGCGCACTCCATCCACTGGATGGTCTTATTTTCATCATTTCGCGCGTATCCGACACACGCGATGGGATAGCCGCCCTGCTCAACGATTACCTTGCACATCTCGCGCAGAAGCTCCTGCTCGTCCGACGCGCGCAGCAAGGTGCGATTGCCCGCGCTCAAGGTTCGCAGCGCGCGGCTGACGCTCTCTAACTTGTTTGGCTTTTTGTTTAGCGGCATAAAATCCGATTCATCTTCGAGGTGCGATCAATTTTATCCAGGCTATCGGACCATCGGGACCAGTGGCAGCGGCGAGTTGAACCGCTTCGTTTTAAACCCGACCTGCAGAAGAAACGCCAAAAATTCATAGTCAGCCAGAGCCGGCCTTCCATAAGTCTTGCATCCAACACCTGTAGTGGTCAAATCATTTCAGACATTGGTTTGCTGCCATTTTTCGTTCATAGGCGGCGGGTGACAGGTTTTATCGTTAAGAAGCGGAAGAGGGCACGCTTAATGCTAACTGCTCGGCTAGAATTTGGCCTTCAGCGAATCGCAACGGCAGTTTTTAGGACGATGCCCCTTTTCTTGGTAGAAACGATGCCCTGTAGGAGCCAATTACAACTGGGAGCTTTGAAAACGTAAATGGCATTATTTGTGAGATCTGGGATGATGACAATGGGGAGCAACTCCTCAGGAAGAAAACGCCGGGCTAATATCGTAATTTCTTATTTTAGAGATTCAGGTGATTTTCTTAGCCCTGATTAGAGTCAAGATTTGAATTAACTCCCGCCGATCGCAGGGGTGGTACAGTTATTGACGGTACTCCAAGGGCGAAGGACCGATCTGGCGTAAGGTGATTACTGCTGCGCTCAGGTCAACCCGCTTTAATGTTCTTCAGCAACTGAGCGAACGTAATTGCTTGTGTTGCCAAGCCGCAACCGAAACCCACTTTGACAGCTTAAATTTCATCACCTACCTTGAGTAAACAACTCGACTACTACCGTTTCGATGTCGGGAATGAGGAGGTACTGAAATGAGAGATGACTATAGAAAAGGGTTTGCGGACCAAACCAACGAAATCATCGCTCCTTCGCTCGAGGTAGAGGGGGTGATACCTGACTGGCTGTCCGGCACGCTTTTGCGTAACGGTCCGGCCCGGTTCCGCCTGGAAGGCAAAACACTTAACCACTGGTTCGACGGTCTGGCGATGCTGCATAAGTTCGATATCGCCAAAGGCAAGGTCGGCTATGCGAACAAGTTCCTCGACAGTCCCGCATTTCGGGCGGCGAAAGACGGAAAAATGCAATACGGGGAGTTTGCCACCGATCCCTGCCGTTCCCTGTTCAAGCGCATTGCCCAGATCTTCATGGGATCGACCCCTGGCGCCAATGCGAATGTCTCGATCGGCAAGATTGGCAGACGGTTCGTCGCTCAAACCGAAACCCCCGTGCCGGTTGCCTTCGACAAAAAAACCCTGGAGACCATTGGTGTCGTCAGCTATGGCGACACGCTGAAGGGCCAAGTGACAACAGCTCATCCGCATTACGATCAAGGCAGCCAGTTCAACTACCTGCTCAATTTTGGGCGCCAATCCACATACAACGTCTGCACGTTGCCTGACGGCAGCAGCGAACGTCGTCTGCTTGGCAGCTACAGGACAGACAGGCCGTCATATATGCACAGCTTTGGGCTCAGCCATAAGTATGTCGTTTTGGGGGAGTTTCCGCTGGTAGTGAATCCCTTAAGCATGTTGTTGCGAGGCAAGCCATTCATAGCAAATTACACCTGGGAGCCCCAGCGGGGCACGCGCTTCTCGCTGGTTGATCGCGATACGGGCGAAGTCAGCCATGCTCACACCGACGAAGCGTGGTTCGGCTTTCACCACGTCAACTCAGCGGACCGTGACGGCAAAGTAGACTTCGACATGATCGTGTATCCGAACGCCGATGTGGTGCAGTACTTCTATCTGAACTCATTGCTCAACAGGCCGAATCATGAGGCCTATCCAGAGAACGAATTACGGAGATTTACTATCGACGTGTCCGCGGGTACCGTCAACTCCCGCCGGCTGGCTGACTATACGGCCGAGCTGCCGCGCATCAATTATGGGCGCTGCAACGGCCAGGCGTACCGGTATGTTTATGCTGTGGGCATCGCAAAAGGGGGCGAATCAGTCATTTTTGACACTATCGTTAAATTCGATCTGGCCGGCAATGTCAGGCAGTGGAAGCAGGAGGGGCAATACCCTGGCGAGCCGGTGTTTGTCCCACGACCAAACGCTCAATCCGAGGACGACGGCATATTGCTGACGGTGGTCCTGGATGCACCAGCAAACAACTCGTACCTTTTGCTGCTCGACGCACGTGATTTGTCGGAGATTGCCCGCGCAAGGGTTCCCCAGCACGTGCCGTTTGGCTTTCACGGTGCTTATATTCGTTCGTAGCTTCGCGGCTTGCTCCGTGTTGGGCAACACCCGGAAAACGAATTTGCAAAATGAGTCTGCAAAAGCCCGTACGAGAAGTTCGGGCAATCGTTCTAGTGCTTGATGGAGTGCAGGTTTTCCATGACTTCAAGCACGAGCCGGTCGAGTCCTTCGCCGGTGCGGCAAATGCGTTCCCCCAAACCATAGCGCCCGTCGAGGTAGGCCAACTGCTCGGTTAGCCGGAGATGCGTGCCGGACCCCTCCAGGTGTGAAATTCCGTTGTGCACAGCGATGCTGCGCAGGTGGCGTCGTGGCGGCCACTGGCTTCCATTTTGTACACAAAGATGATGCGCGCGCATGGAAGGATAAGGGGAGGATAAGGAAGGTCTTCTACACGAGTTGCGGCGTTCCCACTAGGCAGAGCAGGACAGCACGGTGGGTTTCCCCTCCGCCGGGGAGGTTGGCGCGAGTGACGCGTACACGTACAAGGGCATCTTGCCCGCCCGCCAGGTCGGGGACCGTGAATCGCACAGCGAGCCAGGGCTTTCCCAACATACCCATACTTGGCGATAGAGGTGTACTTAAGTCCAATTGATCCAATTGTTAGCTCAACAATGTCATTGCCCCGTCACATCGGGATGCGACACTCACTGAAGGTTCGGACGATTACTGCTGTAAAGGAAGAATCTTCCCTAAAACGATTTATGAGGAGTGTCGTATGAGAAAATGGGTTAATCGAATAACGGCGACGTTTCTTGTCGCTACAACCCTCAGCGGCCTGTCGATGCTGGCCTATGCCGAGACCACGCCCACTGTCGGCGGGCCGGAGAGCGTACAGGACTGGTGGCGTGCTGGTCAGGAGTTCATACGTGAAAGCCAGCACGAGCGCGACGTCCGCCGCAGGGCAAAGAACATCATCCTGTTCGTCGGAGATGGTATGGGCGTATCGACCGTGACAGCGGCCCGGATACTCGAGGGACAGATGAAAAATGGGATGGGCGAAGAGAATCATCTCTTCTTCGAGACCTTTCCTAATGTTGCTCTTTCCAAGACATACTCGTGGGATCAACAGACCTCGGACTCCGCTCCTACCATGACCGCCATGGTCACCGGCTACAAGGGTCGCGAAGGTCAGTTGTCCGTCAACCACACTACGACCCGCTACGAATGCAACGCCAACGTCATCGCCAGCAAGTCGCTGCAGACGATTCTGGAGCAGGCGGCGCACGCTGGCAAGGCTACGGGCATTGTAAGCACAGCACGTATTACCCATGCGACTCCGGCGGCAAACTATGCGCATACAGCGATGCGCGACTGGGAAAGCGATGCTGAGATCCGGGCTTTTGAAGCAGCAAATAATTTGCCAGCCAATTCCTGCACCGTGCGGGATATCGCTCGGCAGCTGGTCGAGTCTTCCCCAGCGGTCAAGAAGAGCCTGCGGGTGGTCTTGGGTGGCGGCCGCTCGTATTTCATGCCAGAGGCCATTGTGGATCCTGAGGATGGCGGCAATAACCGGGGCCGCCGTAAGGACGGTCGCGACTTGACGAAAGAATGGGTTCAAAATCGGGAGCAGGGTGCGAAGTTTGTCTTCGATAAAGCGGGCTTTGATGCTGCCCACGCCCACTCAACCCCCTATTTGCTCGGTTTGTTCGAGCGGTCGCACATGGAGTACGAAGCCGATCGCTCAACCGACCGCGGAGGGGAGCCCTCTCTTACCGAGATGACGGAGAAGGCGATCAGAATGGTTAACGACGACCACCAGGGGTTCTACCTGCAAATCGAGGGGGGCCGAATTGATCACGCTCACCACGCGGGTAATCCATACCGCGCGCTGACGGACGCCATCGAGTTCTCCAATGCCATTCGTAAGGCATACGAAATGACAGATCCCGATGAGACGCTCATTATCGTCACAGCGGACCACAGTCACGTCTTTACGATCGCCGGCTACCCGCATCGAGGCAATCCGATACTCGGCAAGGTGAGAGAAGTTCCAGATCGCGACGGTCAACCAGCGACGCTCGCGAAGGATCTCGTTGGACTGCCGTACACGACTCTGGGATACGCGAATGGTCCTGGGTATACCGGCGCGTCCGATGTTCAGCCGGCGGGAACCAAGACCTTCCCGCACACTCCAGCGTCCGCTACCAACATGGCGATCCGCCCCGATCTTACGAATGTGGATACGACGGCTCAAGCATTCATGCCGGAGGCGACCGTTCCCCTCAATTCCGAGACGCACGCCGGCGAGGACGTAGCCATCTACGCGACGGGGCCGCGCAGCCATCTGTTCAGAGGCGTGATGGAACAGAATTGGATCTATCACGTGATGCGGGAAGCATTCAACTTCTGAGGCATACACCCTACCCGAGCCGGGGGACGTCCTTATGGCGTTCTCTGGCTCTTTTTACAGATTCCAGAAATGCACAAGTTTCCACTATTCCTATTACTGACGGTTGCAGTTGCCTTTCCGATCTCCAGCCATGGGCACCAGGCGGCAGGACACTCTAGCCGTGGGCACCAGGCAGCAGAACACTCAACGGGGGCAGCGGGGGCATATGCTCCTCAAACAGCGGCGATGTGGAAAGAAGGCCCGCCGGTGGCAGCAAGATTTGGCGTGAGCATCTCACGCGATGGTTCACGACCCGTTGCACAAGAGGATTGGTACTTGCTACGGGACCTACAGCGCATCGAAAGGGTGCGCCCGGATGCGGGGCTTGCCGAGATCTGGGAGCGCGATGACAGGGGAGAGGTAAGCCTGAAGCGGGTGTTTGGCAACGACTCCCGCATCGTCGAGTACGTGCCCGGGGAGCTTCGCGCGCGTCAGATGGATGTGCCATGGGAATCGCTTGGATCAGTTGTCGACCCCAGATTCTTCGCCACGCTCAAACGCACCCGCACCGTGAATACCCGTTACGGTCGGGCCTCAGTGTTGCGTGGTTCCATCGCGGGAGAGCGCATTGAACTCTGGTGGCTGGACGCGCTGGCGTTGCCGGCTCGCGTCATCAAGCAGCAACAAAACGTCCGCGTGACGATCAATCTCAAAACGCTTCACTTCACTACACCGGAGAATTGGCCGCGTGCAGATATGATGGAAGGACGCATTTTCGAGACGATTGACGTGGCGGACCTGGGAGACCGTCACTATGATCCGTTTGTCCACAAGGTTGAATCGCTCGACGCGGTTTTGCAGGGAGTTGCCTCGCCGCGCAGGTGATATGCAGGGTTTGTCAGCAAACGAAAGAGTTATTGCAAAACACTACCGGCAGCATCCATGCTGTTGCTGGATGGGCGGACACTTCACCGAGCCGAAAGAACAGAAAACGCAGCAGTCGCCCGGATTGGGACGCAGCAGGGCCTTGCAGTGGCTGCACTCGTAGAAAAACTGGCAAGCGTCGGTCGGCATGGTTTCCTGTTTAGTGGCTCCGCAATGCGGACAGGTGAGGATCGATTCGAGAACAACGGCATTCATAAATAATGGCATCCCATGCGATGTGAGTCTTAATGCGCTTTAAGGGATTTAGGCACACCAAGAGAAGCGCCCAGCTTTCCGATAAAGCGGACCTTAATGTTCACTTCATTGATTGAGATTCAAACGTAATGCAAGCGCCGCCAGTGTAACAAGCAATACCGGCATGGTCAGTACGATGCCCACCTTGAAGTAATAGCCCCAGGTAATTCTCATGCCCTTACGCGCCAGGACATGAAGCCATAGCAGTGTTGCCAATGAACCGATGGGCGTGATCTTGGGTCCCAGGTCGCAGCCAATTACATTGGCATAGATCATCGCGTCTTTGACCACACCTGTTGCACTCGTGGCATCAATGGAAAGGGCTCCCAGCAGCACCGTAGGCATATTGTTCATGACTGAGGACAATAGCGCGGCAAGAATTCCCGTTCCAAACGCAGCTCCCCATATCCCGCCCTGTGCAAAGTAATCGAGCAGTCTGGTGAGATAATCGGTAAGCCCCTCATTGCGCAGTCCATAAACCACGAGATACATCCCGAGAGAGAAAATTACGATCTGCCACGGGGCTTCCCGAAGTACCTTGCGGGTGCTGATGACATGTCCATGCGCGGCAACAGCGAACAGGAGCAGCGCCCCGGCGACGGCAACCGCGCTGATCGGTACCCCCAAAGGTTCGAGGCCGAAAAATCCGATCAGCAACAGCATGAGCGCCAGCCAGCCGGTGCTAAAGGTGGTTCCGTCCCGAATGGCATCATTTGGCCGTTTAAGCTGATGCACATCATGGCGTGCCGGAATACTCCGGCGAAAATAGAGCAATAACACCGCCAGCGCGGCAGCGACAGCGGCGATATTCACCGGAATCATGATGGCGGCGTATGCCGTGAAACCGATCTTGAAAAAATCGGCTGATACGATATTGACCAGGTTGGAAACGACGAAGGGGAGACTCGCAACATCGGAAATGAAGCCTGCTGCCATTACGAACGCAAGAGTGGTCCCCGGATTGAATCCCAACGCCAGCAGCATCGCCATCACGATGGGCGTGAGAATCAGCGCCGCGCCATCATTGGAAAACAACGCAGCAACCGACGCGCCGAGCAGGACGATCAAGGCAAATAGCAGCCGGTCATGTCCATCGCCCCACCGCGCTATGTGCAGGGCCGCCCATTCGAAAAAACCGGCTTCATCGAGCAAGAGACTGATGATAATAATGGCGATGAAGGTAGCCGTTGCATTCCAGACAATCTGCCAGACCGTCAGAATATCGGCGAGCTGGACCACGCCTGACAGCAGCGCCAGGACGGCACCGAGCATTGCACTCCAGCCAATACCGAGCCCGCGCGGCTGCCAGATCACCAGAATAATGGTGACAAGAAAAATCAGTAAGGCGACAAGCACGTCAATTCTCCCTTTGAGCGGGTGAACCGCTTTCTTTGACTAGCGGCTTTAACAGCTCAGCCTGAAAACTAGAACGTGCTTAACGGTGTGTTCGGGGAAGTTCGGGAGGGCTGGAGTTGCCAGAAGCGATATTCAGTAATATTTGGCAAATTCATCCCATGCCTTGCTCCTGAGTTCCTCCGGTTGGAAGGTGGCTGTTCTCCAGGAGCTCAAGCGCGGAAGGATTTACTTTTTCTGTTGGAAAACTCCCGCACTGAACGCACGGAAGCGCCCCTTGCCGGACGCATTAAGATAGCTTTCCGCCAGGATGCTTGGTGCTGAATGACGGTACAAAGGAACAAAACGTTGAAGGAGCGAATGGTCATGATCTTTAGCAGCAGCTTGCGCGCTTCGGCGTGGTGTTCGCTACAGTCGGCTTGGGGGCGCAGCATGCAGCCCCTTCAGCGGCGGCTTCGGCGGCATTGGCGGCCTTAGGCATGTCCACACCATAAACTTCGACCTCGCCGAGCGTATGATAGGTTTCCCAGGCGATGCCCTGCGGGTCGGTAATCCAATATTTATCCGAACGTGCATAGCAGCATTCTGATTGCGGTTGATCAAGCGCGGCAATCTCCGCATCGGCCACTTTCTGGCGCAATTCGCCCAACTCCTCATTCGAATCGACTTGAAACCCCAAGTGATCCAGTCCGGTTTTTGCACCTCGATTGGAAATTGCGAAATTCAGCCGCGGCTCCTCGATCATCCATTTTGCGTAATCAGGTTTAGCTACGCTAGGAGGTGCTCAGAATATTGCGGAGTAAAAGCGGATATTGGCCTCCAGATCATCAACGGCAACGTGAACGTGAAAACGTTTCATGATTGACTCCTCGTAGATTTAGGTTTGCGTTTCGGCGGACAACAATCCCTAAGCTGGGTTTCCGCCACGGTAAGGCACTCGTGCGGCACGCCCTGGCAGCAATTTTGGGTGAGGAAGGTCATGAGTGCCGCCATATGCTCGAAATTGGCGGTGTAGTAGATGAACCGGCCTTCCTGCCGCGATGAAATCAGCCCTGCGTGATAGAGCTCCTTCAAGTGAAACGAAAGCGTGGCAGGCGCTACCTGCAGCTCTTCACCGATCTGCCCGACAGGAATTCCTTCCGGCCCCACCTGCACCAGCAGGCGAAATATCGAAAGGCGCGTATCCTGGGCA
This sequence comes from Nitrosospira sp. Nsp14, assembly GCF_900113575.1. Classification (GTDB taxonomy): domain Bacteria; phylum Pseudomonadota; class Gammaproteobacteria; order Burkholderiales; family Nitrosomonadaceae; genus Nitrosospira. The sequence continues at coordinate 31,192 of NZ_FOPV01000013.1, read as the reverse complement.
AGCGCGGCAAGTGCGACGATAGCTTCTTTCATTTTCATAATTCTATAATCATCGAAATGTCAGGGAAAGTCAAGAGGGGTGTCATGCGGTGTTTCCATCAAGGTATCTTTCCAGCCAGTCGAACTGGCTGTTTCACTGCGCCTTGCGTTCCGAAACCCAGGCCTCCAGTCCCGTGAAACGGTTTCCATCGGCGAGCGCGGCGAGGAGCCGATCCAGCCGATCCAGGCGGTACGGGTCCGCGTCAGGCTGTCTCGGGTACATCCGAAAGGAAGTGCGCCGGGATGGAATGGTAAAGGGGGAAGTAATGGAAGTAGGGGCGCGCCTCCGCGATGACTCGTCTGACCGATGGGCGTGCCATCAGCCGGTCGAAGTAGTGGGCCAGGTTTACGTGGCTGGACCAAAATGGCGCAACCATGCGCGCGTAGAACAGCGCCGGGGCCGCGGCGCAGTCCGCCATGCTGAAGCTTTCCCCCGCCGCCCAGTTGTGGTCGCCACGCCTGTCCTCGATCATGTCGTACGCATTTTGCAGCTCCGTGAGCGAGTCGGCAATGATTCCCATGTCCCGCTCCGTGGCTGGCCGGAGCTGCTGGGCAATGAAGCGCTGCATCGGGGCCATGACGTAGAGGTCGAAAAGGCGATCCCAAAGACGGATGTTCAGTTGTGCGTGCGGATCTTGCGGGATTAGGCGGACCTTTCCGGGATATCGCTGCTCGATATGCTCGATCATGATTGAGGTCTCGGGTACGACTTCACCTCTATCCTCGAGAAGCGGGATTTTCGCGGTGGGCCACAATGTCTTGAATGCCGCTTTCGCCTCCGGATCGCCGAGATTGACCATTCGCGTATCGAAAGGCGTGCCGTTCTCATAGAGGGCAATCAGAACCTTCCAGCAATAGGAGGACAGGGGGTGGGAATAGAGCGTCAGGTTCATGGGCACCTCATAGCTTCCAAAACGGCTAAATATATCTGCTGCATACTGGTGCACAAGCAAAACTTTCCTTTATGGTTAACTTTTTTCGCACTCCGCCAACCTTTTTCTATTCATGTATTCTTACCGCAAGACGCAAATGCACGCGGGGGCTTCAGCGAACCTAGGGTCAGGACCCATAAACTGAACGAAAAACTCGGATGACGACTTTGAGCCGAGGACTGACCTCAATCAGCCGGTCGGAGGCTTGCCGGTGTTGACTGCCAATTGCGCGGCGAAAGCCCGCTTGTATGCAGGCCGCGCTTCGCCGCGGGCGACATAGGCGGCCAGGTTCGGAAATTCGTCCAGAATGCCCGATGATTTCAGCCTGAGCAGCACCGACACCATCAAAAGGTCGCCCGCGCTGAAGGCACCTTCAAGCCAGTCGGCGTCACTTAGGCGAACGGAAAGTTGGTTTAGCCGGCCGCGAACGCGATCTTCCACCAGAGGAAGACGCTCCGCATGCCAGGGCTTGTCGCCCTCGAGCAGCCTCGCGGTTCCAAGTTCAAGGATCGGCGGTTCCACCGTGTTGAGCGCGGCAAACATCCATGTGATTGCGCGCGCCCGGGCATTGGCATCGAGCGGCAGCAGGCCCGCATGGCGCTCGGCGATGTGGAATACGATTGCCCCTGTCTCGAACAGGGCGAGGTCGCCTTCCTCATAGGTCGGAATCTGGCCGAAAGGATGAAGCGCCAGATGCGCGGGTTCCTTCATCGCACGGAACGAAACAAGGCGAACCTCGTAAGGTTGGCCCACTTCTTCAAGCGCCCAGCGAACACGCGTATCACGCGCGAGTCCCTTGCCACCGTCGGGTGACCGTTCAAAGGCGGTAATGGTGATGGTCATCGTGAGGCTCCTCCTTGGCCAAAATCATCGGCTGCGCGGCTGGAAGCTGTCAAGGCAAACTCACCGGGATTGAAGACGACCCAGTTCCATGGCAACAGCATAAAATAGCCGACGGGCAAACTGGATTGATTTACACGCGCTGGATAAAACAAGGACGGGAAGCCTGCGAGCTATCGCCGATGCTACAGGCTTCGCCCGATCGCTTATTACCCTGCCTCTGCATCCTGGGTCCGAAATCTGCCCGCGCGAGATGAGCCTGTGCCAGGCGTCAGACCTCTACAATCACCTCGAATCCGCCATAGATGAGGCGCTTGCCATCGAACGGCATCGGATTCGTGTCGGGCTGCAGTCGCGGGTCCGCCATCACCTTCTTCCAGGCCTCGTCCCGCACCTGGCGCGAGGGCCACGTTATCCACGAGAACACCACCGTTTCGTCCGCCTCGCGCTTGACCGCCATTGAAAAGGATGTCAGCTTGCCCTCGGGCACGTCATCGCCCCAGCACTCGACGACGTTCAGCGCGCCGTACTCCTTGAATACCACGGCCGCTTTTTCCGCATGCTGCCGATAAATTTCCCGATTTGCGGTAGGCACGGCAGCAACAAATCCATCCACGTAGTTCATCATTGATCTCCTTTACTGTTTATATTGAAACGACCCCAGCCAAGGCTCTCGTCGTTCCTGGGGTGCTGGCGCGCCCTCTTGAGGCGCAACGAGGCGCTTAGCCAAGCTGCGCCGCACTACATCCCAGCAATCCTCAGGACTGACCTTGCATCGCGGTCAGCCCCTCCGCTGCCTTCTGTATATCAGGCGGAAAGTCCGACATCTCCTGGACCTGGCGGATCTCGATAATCTCATTGTCGGCCATGGGACAGCGGGACGCCCAAGCGATCGCCTCCTCCTTGGAATCCACGCGAATCATCCAGTAGCCGCCTAGTACCTCCTTGGTCTCGATGAAGGGGCCATCTGTGACGGTCGGCCGGCCCCCGGAGAACGATATGCGGGCGCCCATCGACGGTGGGTGCAGGCCGTCGAGTGCGATCAGGACGCCGGCTTTCTGCAGCTCCTCGTTGTATTTCATCATTGCCTCGACCGCCTTAACATCCGGCATCGTTCCTGGCGCGGCCTTCTCATAGCCTTTCGGGATCACGAGCATCATGAATCGCATGTCACTTACCCTCCTTGCCGGCCTCGCAGTTGATCATCCAGGGCACGCCGAATTGGTCTGTGAACATGCCGAAGCGGGCAGCCCAGAAGGTCTTGTCGAGCGGCGCCTGCACTGTGCCATTTTCGGAAAGCGCGGCGAAGACGCGTTCGGCTTCGCCAATCGAATCGACGTTCAGCGAAACCGAGCAACCCTTGATGCCCTCGTAAGGATAGTTCGGGGGCGTATCCAATGCCATCAGAATCTGGTCGTTGAACGATAGGCAAGCATGCATGATGAGGTTTTCCGATCCGGGGAGGAGGGGTCCACATCCGCTGGCGGCGTCCTCGCCTTCCTCGCCCTTTGGCGCATCAGAGAACTTTAACATCGCTTTGATAGTGCCGCCGAGGCACTGCTGATAGAACTTGAAGGCGGCCTCACACTGGCCGTTGAACATGAGATAAGGGTCAATACGCATGGTGCTCTCCTTGGTCGGGGTGAAGTTTGATAGTTAAGGATTGTTTCTTGATTCGAACCGAACGTGTCCGCTCGTCCAGCCTTGAGCGGGGTCGTGACTTCAATACTTGCACGTATGGGTGCAGTGTTCATGACGCGAGTTCCTTTGAGTGGGTGACTTTGAGCGGTGAGACAGTTGATTGCATCCAATAGTCGAATGACAGACCGCGAAATCGACATCGGCACCCACGTCATCATGCAAATTCCGGCCCGTCAGCTCCAAGCGCACGCAGAGTCGGGGGATCCTCCGCGACAGGCCGCACCTCGACGCAACCGCGTTTCGCACCCGGAATCCGCGATGCGACCTGGATTGCTTCGTTCAGGTCCCTGGCCTCGATAAGATAGTAGCCACCGAATTGTTCCTTGGTCTCGGCGAACGGTCCATCCGTGACCGAGACCCTGCCGTTACGGACCCGTACCGTACTTGCGGCATCAGGCGGCAACAGCCGGTTGCAGCCGATAAGGTGGCCGCTACGCCGTATGCTGTCGGTAAACTCGCGGTACTCCTCGAAGTGCTTGTCCGCATCGGCGGGGGGCATTTGCTCCATCACCTTCTCGGCACAGATCAGGCACAGGTATTTCATGCTGTTTCTCCTCGTGAATGGCGGACGGTAAATGGGGCCGATATTGGCGGCCTGATAACAGCGCCGCTCAGCGGTTCCCTGGCTACGCGTGCGGGACCGCATTGGCTGCGGCGACAGTCTCGCGGATCGGCCGGATCGGCCGCACCTCGATGCTACCGACGCGGGCAGGCGGTATCTCTGCCGCGAGCGCGATCGCTTCATCGAGATTCCTGGCCTCGATCATGTAGAAGCCGGCAAGCTGTTCCTTGGTTTCGGCGAAGGGCCCATCGGTGACCGACACCTTGCCGTCGCGCATGCGCACGGTCGTCGCCGTGCGGACTGACTCCAGTGCCTCCGAGGCGAGGCAGTGGCCGCTCGTCCGGATCGCCGAGTCGTAGGCGACGCAGTCTTCATCGGGCAGTTCGTCAAGGCGACCTTCGTCAAGATAGACGAGACACAAGTATTTCATTGCCTTCCTCCTTCTCTGTCGTGTTTGCGTGTTTGCGTGTTTGCATGTTTGTTTAGGTGGGGTGTACTTATTCCTGGTCGAACGGCGAACTGCGAATTCGACATTACTGCGCGGCGACATTATTTCGCGCATCACTCCACAACATCGCGACGCGATATCACTAGGCGATATTACTCAGGCAATTCAGCGAGTCGCCGCTCAAGGAACCGGCGCTCAGGCGCCTGTCGAGTCAGTTCAAGCGCCCGCCGGTAGGCTGCCCGTGCCTCGCCGACCATTCTCAGGCGCCGGCACAGATCAGCCCGGGCGGCGTGCGCCAGATGGTAGTCAGCGAGTTCCCCGCGCGCGAGGATATTGTCGACCGCCGCCAGTCCCGCAGCGGAACCGTCGAGCATGGCGACTGCCACGGCACGGTTCAGCTCGATCACAGGAGACGGATCGAGCCGCAGCAAGACATCGTAGAGGCCGACGATCTGCGCCCAATCGGTTGCCGCGGCATTCGGTGCCTCGGCATGAACCGCGGCGATCGCTGCCTGCAGCGCGTAGGGGCCCACGCGCCCCGAGCCGAGCGCGCGTTCGACCAGTGCCGAGCCTTCAGCAATCAACTCATGCTTCCATTGCGACCGATCCTGCTCGTCGAGCAGCACGAGATCGCCTGCCGGGGTGGTACGCGCCGTCCGCCGCGACTCTTGAAGCAGCATCAGCGCCAGCAACCCGATCGACTCGGATTCAGGGATCAATTCAGCAAGCAGGCGGCCGAGCCGGATCGCCTCGCCCGACAGGTCGGCCCGTGTCAATAAATCGCCGGCGGATGCCAAGTAGCCTTCGTTGAAAACGAGGTATATCACGCGCAGTACGCTGTCGAGCCGGGCTGGCAGCGCCGCAGGCGCGGGCACTTCATAGGGGATGCGGGCGTCGCGGATTTTGGCCTTGGCACGCACGATGCGCTGCGCGAGCGCGGGCGCCGCAATGAGGAAGGCACGGGCAATCTCCTCAGTGGTGAGGCCGCATACCTCGCGCAGCGTCAGCGCAACCTGGGCCTCGGGCGACAGGGCGGGGTGGCAGCAGGTGAAGATCAGCCGCAGGCGGTCGTCCTCGACGCTGTCCTGGTCCGGCACGTCCTCGCTCGCCGGATCAGGGCGATCATCGAAGTCTTCCACCAGGTTGAAACGCGCGCGCCGCCGCAAGGTGTCGACCGCCTTGAAGCGGCCAGTGGATACGAGCCAGGCACGCGGATTGGCCGGCACGCCCTCGTGCGGCCATTGCTCAAGCGCGGCGCGAAAGGAGTCGTGCAGCGCCTCCTCGGCGAGGTCGAAGTCGCCTAGAAGGCGGACCAGCGTCGCAAACACGCGACGGGACTCGGCCCGGTAGATTGCCTCCAACTGCTCACGCACACGCCCGCTGGTCCCACCGGCCTCAACGGGGATGGACTGGATCTCCCCCGTTGAACGTTTAGGGTCGTCCATCCGCGCCCCCCTAAGTTTTGCAAGTTTTAAATAACAAGCCTCCCCATGTCGCGCGACCGAGGAGCCGTGCGGGGTTCCTGGGTGGTCTGGCAGACATCACATCAACTGGCCTTCAGAATATAGACGGCTGCGGCAGCTGGAAGAGGAGAACAGCAAGTTGAAGCGGGCGGTGGCCGATTTGAGCCTGCATAACGACTCGGCTCCGAATGTACAGATCGGAGCGCTTCATTCAGAAATTCACTTTCTTCGATTTGTTAATCAAGCGTCCTGTCGTAATGTAAATGTTGCATTTTTTCCAAGTTGAATTGGGCATTAAAGCACTCGGGTACGGTTCCTGTGAACGAATCAAATGAAGAATTGACTTTTCCCCTCAGGCTGATCGTTTGATGCCCCTCGGGTTTTTCTATCCATGCACCGCTATCCAGAATCAAGGAGCCGTCATAATAATAGGAACCAACGAGAACGAAACGGCCTGTAGCCATGTCGGCACTTGATGACATTGGGTAAAATGAAAAGCTCCCCTCTACATGTCCACTCTTGTGGCCCGTAAGGATCAAGGTAACTCCGGTTTTTCCATCAAAGCATTCATAATGTCCAACCCATTTGCCGGAAATGCGCTTCGCATTTCCTAGCATTGGAGGGTCTGCCGAGGTTGCGCTTACGCTTACCGAAAAAAAAATGATCATTGCCAGCATCGGTGTTATGGGTTTACTCAACTTTCTGTGCAATAGGCGTGCGTTCATTTCCGGGATTTATGTTTGAGGGAATTATTTAAGATCGAAGGACGTTCTCGTCGCGCAACGATATGATTGACCGGGGTGCGAATCAGGGCTTTTCGGCTGGCGGATTCATTCTTCCGGCAGACGCTGGCATCTCATTCTCACCTGCTTGAATGGCACTGCCGTGCTGGATCGTCCACTCGATAATTTCCCTTGCAACATCATCGGCGCCTTTGCCGAATGCGGCGACGACTTCAGGCATTCCCTTGCCTTTCACCGGCTGCCGGGACTCAAAGCCACGCGCGGAGATGCTGCGTTTGAGCCCCGGGTGCGCGAGAACGGCATAAAACCGGATCACTACGACGGGCTTGCCGTCGGCGTATTCGACATGAAAAGCGCCGAGATCGCCACTGAGCTCGAGGTCTCTCGCCAGAGTGGGATTATAGTCGCTCACCAGGCTGAGCCTGCCATCGGCGCGAAAGGCGCTTGCGATCTGGTTGCGCAGCAGGACTGGGGGCGGGTCGCTCCAGCGGACGCTCTTGTAGGCGCTCACGTGATTGTCCTTATTCAGTATCACGACGCGCTGGCTATCGGTGACGCGGCTGCTGTCCGCTTTGGCAATATGCAGCGTTAACGGCAGCCGATCCGGTGCGGTCGCGATCGTAATTGATGAAGGAGGAAGCTGATATACCTCGACAGTTTTCTTGGGCAGGATCGAGCACGAAGACAGAAGAACCAGTGCCGCGACTAGTCCCACCCGCCTCCAACAGCGTTGAGGCATCCAGTTCATCATGGTTCGATCTCCTCTATTTTTTGACGGCCCGTCAGGTATTCGGCGGGATCATCCTCCAGCCGGAGGGTTAGTCTTCTGATCGAGACGAGCGTATCGCGGAGTTCCTGCAAGGTGGGGCCAAGCTCGTTGAGGCCGCGAATGCCCCCAGCTAGCGCCGTTCGGTTTTCTACCAGGATCTGATCGATTGCATCTGCGCTTTTCTCCAGGGAAGCCATGGCCCGGTCTGCACTCCTTAAGGCATTTTTACCCTCGTTGTTGATAAGTTCTTGCGCATCATCCATGACGCCCGATGCCTGCTGCAATACCGCGTTGGCCTGCCTGCTGGCGGCGACCAATTCACGCCCCAGAACCTTGATATTGTCATCCTGGCTTGCGATCGCGCCTGAAGCCTTTTCCAGGTGCGCAACTGTTTGGCGCAGATTTTGAACAGTATCCGGAGATAGGACCTGTTTGACGTGCAGGATAATCTCCCTTAGATCGGAGAAAGTGCTCTCGGCGTCCTCCAACAGCTTGGTAATGGGTGACTGAGAGGCGACAATGACCGGGTCTCCGTCATCCTTCGCGACGAGGTCAGGGCTTTCCGGCGATCCGGCGCTGAATTCGATCACAGAGGTGCCGGTGATGCCTGTCAGCGTCAGCCGCGCCTCGATGTCTTGCTTGATCGGGACATTGCCGTCCACCCGCACCCGCGCAAGTACTTTTCGCGGATCACGCGGGTCAAGCTCAAGCGCTGTCACTTCGCCGACCTTTATCCCGTTGTATTGGACCCCGCTGCCAACGGACAAGCCCCTGACTGTTTCATTGAAGATCACGGTGTAGTAGCGCTGCTGGGCCGCGCTGGGCCCCTTGCCCAGCCAAAACGCGAAGAGCAGTGCCACGGCCACCGCCAGGATTGTGAGCGAGCCGATCAACACATGGTGTGCACGTGGTTCCATCAATGGGTCTCCGTGGTCTGCTGTCGGCTGGCCTGACTTGCCTGTCTAGCTGCACGCCCGCGAGGTCCGTGAAAATATGCCTGCACCCAGGGGTCGTTAATCGCCTGGACGACATCGAGCTTGTCGGCTGCCAGGACGCGCTTATCTGACAGCACGGCGACGCGGTCGCAGATGGCGTATAGCGTATCCAGGTCATGCGTCACCAGAAAAACGGTGAAACCGAGCGCATCGCGCAGGGTCAGGATGAGTTGATCGAATTCGGCGGCACTGATGGGGTCCAGCCCGGCCGTGGGCTCATCCAGGAAGAGTATGTCAGGATCGAGGGCAAGCGCCCGCGCCAGCGCGGCTCGTTTCACCATCCCCCCGGACAAGGCCGCCGGATATTTTGCCCCCGCACTGGCGGGAAGGCCGGCCAGCGCAAGCTTGACTTCCGCCAGATGTTCCGCCTCTGGCCGGTCGAGGCCGACATTTTCGATCAGGGGGACGGCGATATTCTCCACCACTGTCAACGATGAAAAAAGCGCTCCACTCTGAAACAGTACGCCAAACCGGCGTTCCAGGGCAGACCGGCGTTCAGGCGCCAGGCTCGAAAAATCCTGCCCGAGCACGCGCACACGACCTGAGGCAGGGGTTTCCAATCCCACGATGGAGCGCAGCAGCACCGATTTCCCGGCCCCGGAACCGCCGATCACGCCCAGGACCTCGCCGCGGTAGACATCAAGATTCAGCTTGTGATGCACCACCTGCCGGGCAAAACGGTTTGTCAGATCCCGGACCTCTATAACCACTTCCTCTTCCTTGCCATGCTGTCGGTGCGTCTCGCCCTGGGCTGGCCCGCGCCGGGCCTCGCTACCGTCGGCTGCGGAGCGCCCGGCCACAATCTCCGCCGCGTTATCCGCCACTCCTGCCTGGTTGTTTACCATCCCATTTCCATGAAAAATAGCGCCGCCACCGAATCGAGAAGAATGACGACAAAAATCGAATGCACGACGCTGGCAGTCGTGTGCCGGCCAACCGATAATGCGCTGCCGCTCACTTTCATGCCTTCCAGGCAGCCGATCACCGCGATGACGAAGGCGAACACCGGCGCCTTGGACATCCCCACGAAAAAATGCCGCAGCTCGATTTGATCATGAAAAATGCTGACAAACATCGCTGGAGATATATTGAGCTGCAACGCGCACACCAGCGCTCCTCCCAGTATCCCGGCAATCATCGCCAGAAAGGTAAGGATCGGCAAGGATACGAGCAGTGCCAGTACCCGGGGCAACACCAGCAGATTGACCGGACTCAGGCCGAGTACCTCCATGGCGTCGATCTCTTCGTTGATCTTCATTGACCCGAGCTCGGCCGTAAATGTGCTTGCAGTGCGTCCGGCCATGAGAATGGCCGTGAGCAGGACGGCAAGTTCGCGCAGGAACGCGAAAGTCACGAGGTTGACGGTATAGATGGTGGCGCCGAATTCGGCCAGCACCGTCGCGCCGAGGAAAACAATCACTGCGCCCACCAGAAAATTGAGCAGGCAAATGATGGGCACGGCATCGAGCCCCGTGGTCTCGATTTGCGCGACCACGGAGGTCAGCCGCCAGCGCCTTGGGCGAAACAGGCTTTGGCCTAGAGCTTCAAGCGTGAAACCGACGAATCCAAGCAGGGTGTGTAGTTCCCGCCAAAAGGCTTCCAGCGCCAGCCCGGCCCGGCCAAACAGTTCGATGAGCGCTCCTCGGGCGCGTCTGCGCGCAGGTTGTTCGGCAGCTTCCATCGCTTTGGCCACGGTTTGCAATAATGCGCGGCGTTCCGCGCTCAGCCCGGAACCGGAAGTGGAAACTTTTCCGACGAGCTCACCGCCGAGCAGTTCATACAGCCGTGAGGCGCCCGAGGTGTCAAGCGCCCCTAAACCGGTCAGGTCGATGTTACCCTGCGCCGCGGTGGAATCCCCTACTTCGGGACGCAAGCAGGCGATCTGCTCCCCCAGTGCGACATAATTGTCGAGCGTCCAGTCACCGCGAACGGTCAGGGTTCGCTGCCCGCTGGTCTCGTCCCATGCCAGAAGCTTTGAATCAGCCGGCGTGCTCATCGACGCTGGCCTCCAAAATTTTAGAGATTAATACCGCTCTTTCCTGTCTCATTTTCTGGTATCACATCCAGAGGTGGTGATTCTTAATCTTAGCACCCTCTCGCGGAGCCGTTGCACAGATACGATTGATACGATTCGTGGATCAGGAATGATGAAGGAGCTACCTCAAGCCGCGCTGGACGTCAAGGACCAATTGCCGGAATCCGCTCAGCGGTCCGACTGCTGAATCATATCCCGGAGGAAAATGAAGGCCTAGGGATGAAGGCTTTGGGAACGCGATACCATTGGCATTGTCTCATGCAGGTCCGGTCCGAGGCTCATACCCGGACCCTTCCGCTGAAAGTTTTGCGGGTGGCGGCCTCGCCAGAAGGTGCCTTCGTACGTCCCGGCTCGTTAGGGAATATTCTTGACGGAGGCGAGATTCAGGTAAAATACCCCTTTTCACGGGACGGACACGTCATGAATAGTGTTGCAATAAAAGGTAGTCTGGTCGCCATCGTCACGCCCATGCATGATAATGGCGAACTGGATCTGGAGCGTTTCAGCGCCCTGATCGACTATCACGTGACAGAGGGGACCGACGGCATCGTGGTGGTAGGCACGACCGGCGAGTCTCCGACAGTGGATTTCGACGAGCACAGCCTGCTCATCCGGACCGCGGTGGAGCGTGCCGCCGGGCGCATTCCGGTCATCGCGGGCACAGGCGCGAATTCCACCCGGGAGGCGATCGATCTCTCGATTTTCGCCCGGGATGCCGGCGCGGACGCAAGCCTCTCGGTGGTCCCTTACTACAACAAGCCGACGCAGGAAGGCTTGTACCAGCATTTCCGCGCGGTGGCTGAAGCCGTCGATATTCCCCAGATTCTATACAACGTGCCTGGCAGGACGGTGGCCGATATCGCCAATGAAACGGTGCTGCGGCTGGCCGAGATTCCCAATATTGTCGGCATCAAGGATGCGACCGGCGACATGGGGCGCGGTTTCGAGCTACTGAGCCGTGCGCCGCAGGGCTTTGCCGTTTATAGCGGGGATGACGCGAGCGGCCTGGCGCTACTGCTGCTGGGGTGCCATGGCGTAATATCGGTTACGGCCAATGTGGCGCCGAGAATGATGCACCAGATGTGCCTGGCCTCATTCGCAGGCGATTTTCTTGCGGGGCGGGCTTTGAATGAAAAACTGATGAGTCTGCATCAGGATTTGTTCGTCGAAGCGAATCCCATTCCGGTAAAGTGGGCGGTGTCGCAAATGGGCTTGATCGGGCCCGGCTTGCGCCTGCCCCTGACGCAGCTATTGGATAAACACCACCATACGGTACTGGAAGCGATGCGCGATGCGGAAGTAAAACACCTCAGCGGCTGGCCGGTTTAGCAATTCAATGCTGCATGACAAAAGGATAAAGCACTACACATGAGATGGCATATAGCGGCTGCACTATGCTTGACGGTGGTGGCGGCAACAGGGTGTAACGCTCTCTCTAGCCTGTTGCCGGAAGGCAAGAAGATGAATTATAAATCGGCCGGAAAACTCCCTCCGCTGGAAATCCCGCCGGATTTGACGTCACCAGGATCGGACGAACGTTTTATCGTTCCGGATATCAGCCCGAGCGGAAGCGCAACGTTCTCCGCCTATAATGCAGAGCGCAACAAGACGCCGAACCCGGCCGGGGCTGCCATCCTGCCTTCACTGGAAGAGGGTGGGGTACGCATGGAGCGCGCGGGCACGCAGCGCTGGCTGGTGGTAAAGGGCGAACCGGAGGAGATTTGGCCGGTGGTGAAAGAGTTCTGGCATGAACTGGGTTTCCTCATCAAGATAGAATTGCCCGAGGCTGGCGTGATGGAGACCGACTGGGCGGAAAACCGCGCCAAGATTCCCGAGGACATTATCCGCAACACCCTGGGGAAACTTCTCGATTCCATGTATTCGACTTCCGAGCGCGACAAGTTCCGCACCCGCCTGGAGCGTGGGGAGGGCGGCACGACGGAAATCTACATCAGCCACCGCGGCATGGATGAGGTAATGGAGGGCAACGTGCGCACTGTGTGGCAGCCGCGCAAGCCCGATCCCGACCTCGAAGCCGAGATGCTCTCCCGCCTTATGATGCGTTTCGGCGTCGGAGAGGAGCGCGCCAGATCAGCCGTGGCAAGCACCGGCTCAGCCCAGGAGCGCGCCCGCCTCGTAGAGAAGGGTGGCGTGCTCACCGTAAACGAGGCATTCGACCGCTCATGGCGCCGCGTGGGACTGGCGCTCGACCGGACTGGGTTTACCGTGGAAGACCGCAACCGTTCGCAGGGTATCTATTACGTGCGCTACATCGACCCGGACGTGGACAGCGGTGTTGTCGGCGTCGGTTTGTTCTCCAAGCTCGCTTTTTGGCGGGAGGAAGGGTCCGACAAACCGGACCAGTACCGCATACTGCTCAGTGAAGCCGGTGACAGCACCGAGGTCAAGGTGCTGAACAAGGATGGCGAACCCGAGAAATCGGGCAACGGAAGCCGGATATTGAAGCTGCTGTACGAGCAACTGAAGTAACCCGTAAGATAATCGCGGAAGGCCGCGCTCATGTAAGCGGCGGCCCCTTTCCGCGCAAGGTTTCTCGATGGGACCGGTGCTGATATTGTATGTCGGGCGTCAGTGTCTCCGGCTCGTTCGAGCATCCACGGACGGACGGGCATAACTCATGAGCGACACCCTCGCGAATTTGCGCCGGAAGATCGACCGGGCCCGGGACCTGGGTTCGGTGGTGAGCACGATGAAGGCGCTGGCCGCTGCCAACCTGGCTCAGTATGAAAAATCGGTGCGCTCGCTGGCTGACTATTACCGTACGGTGCAGCTCGGCCTGAGCGTTTGCGTTCGCTCCAGGACGCCCGCATTGGCTGCCTCCGTCGGAGAGGTCAGTAGCGACGGCGCCGGCGCCGGCACCGGTCCACGCGGCTCAGGCAGTCCCCACAGCCCACGAGCACCGGACAGTATCACCGGCGCAATCGTGTTCGGTTCGGACCAGGGCTTGGTCGGGCAATTCAATGACATCGTCGCCGATCATGCCGCAGCGACCCTGGCCTTGCATGGGGGAAGAAAAAAAATCTGGGCCGTCGGCGAGCGCGTACACGACCGCTTGGCCGACAAGCAACTGCCTCTGAATGGGCTTTTCGCCGTTCCCCTGTCGTTAAAAGCCGTCACCCCCTTCATCGGCCAGCTTCTGTTGCACATCATGGCGCCCGGCATGCTGGAAGGCGGCGTGCAGGGAAAAAATGAACTGGCGGGACTTTATCTGTTTTACAATCGCTCCCGATCGGGCACAGCATACGAACCCATCGCCCAGCGACTGTTGCCGCTGGATGAGGCATGGCGGCGCTCTCTGGCTGAACTTCCCTGGCCGTCGAAGAATTTGCCCGAGGTGGTGGGTGATGTCCCCTCCACGCTGCAGGCGCTGGTGCGTGAGTATCTGTTCGTGTCGCTTTTCCGCGCGTGCGCCGAGTCGATGGCGAGCGAGAACGCAAGCCGACTCACCGCGATGGAGCGCGCCGAGCGCAACATCGATCAACTGCTCGACGAACTTCAGAAGACGTTTTACCGCCAGCGCCAGAGCAAGATTGACGAGGAATTATTTGACGTGATCGCGGGAGTAGAGGCGCTGGCAGCAGCACCGACGGGCGCACACCCGGGAAAACGGCGCGAGTATGGGTGAGTATGGATAAACGGGTAAACGCGCGGGAGCGAATCAGGGGCGGACGAAGGTGCGCCGCCGAGATTTGTCGTGAAGGATTTTCGGACAGGTTGTACTTTAGTCCAATTGGAAAGGCACGAAAACCGAGTAGGATGATGGCTGGGGAGTAACCCAATGACTCCCCGATGTAGCGGGTGCCTGTAGCCCGGCGGCAGTGATCCTGCGCCGGGCTTTTTCTTTAGGGAACCGCTGAACAAATCTCCGCTGGCGCGACGGCGGCTTAGCGGGATGGGATGCGCGAAAGGCGACGACGCGAATGGTGCGACCGCGAAGGGCAGAGCAGTGTCTTCCAAAGGAAGATGCGACGCCGTAGCGGGATGCAAATGCCCCAACAGGTTCTTCGCGCGGTCTTGACATCCCGCCGCTGCTCGATCCCCGCTTCGCGGGACCCCTCAGGCAACGTTCTAGGGAGCCATGGCGTTGCGCTCCTCGGCATCGCGTCGTACGAGCTACGACCAGCGTCGCGCGCCTTATGATCATCCCCGATTTTAACCGCAACGCGCTCAGCGCGGATTTGTTCAGCGGTTCCCCTGGGACTCTGTTGACTCTTTCGTCCCTTTCATCCTTTTTTCCCTTAGCCCCCCGCTCTCCGCCTGGAAGCGCACCGGTTGAAGCAGGGAGGAGACGGAACCAAGCTATTTTTCCAGCCGCGCGTCCATCGTGATCCTCGCCTTCAGGAGCTTCGATACCGGACACCCCTCTTTTGCCTGGTTGGCAACTTCCAGGAACCGCTCCTCGCTGGCGACGCGAATTTTGGCGACAACTTTCAGATGGCTGGCCGTTATCTCGAAACCTTCGCCTATTTTCTCAAGCGTCACCTCCGCGTGGGTTTCAATCCGGTCCGGCGTCAGGCCGGCCTGGCCCAGCATCAGGGAAAGCGCCATGGAAAAACAGGCGGCATGCGCGGCCGCGATCAATTCCTCGGGATTGGTGCCCTTGCCATCCTCAAACCGCGACTTGAACCCGTACTGCGCCTTGTCCAGCACCCCTGTCTCGGTGGAAATCGTACCGCCACCTTCCTTGATGCTGCCATTCCAGACTGCCCATGCCTTTTTGACTGTCATGATTTTTCCCCTGAATAGATGAGAGTGAGCGGATGCGATGATGCAAGCCTATGGATATTTGCATCCTTGAGTCTGTGCGCTTCCTAACGCAGGAGCAGGGGCTGGCAGTGACCGCGACGGCGACAGCGCCAATGACAGCGACAGTACAGGGGTTGGAGAACAACTCTCGACTCAGCGCGAACTGAAATTGGAGTTGGAGTTGGAATTGGGCTGGGCGCCCCACAGTATGGCGACGCCGATAAGCGCCGAGGCAATCGAACCGACAAAAATCGCGATCTTGGCGGCGGCATAATCCGTCTCGGTTGGGAAAGCCTGACTGGCAATGAAAAGCGACATGGTGAACCCGATTCCTGCCAGCGCGCCCGCCGCTGCGAGTTGGCGCCAGGAATAGGCGTGGGGCTTGGCCGCGATTCCCATCCATACCGCTGCGCCAGTGGCGGCGAAGAATCCGAGTGGCTTACCGATCACGAGCGCCGTCGCAATGCCGAGCATCAGTGCCGCATGACCCTCGAATACCTCGGTATTGATCGTCACCCCGCCGTTGGCCAGCGCAAACAGCGGCAGCACCAGGTAGCTGGATTTTGGCGCGACAATGCGCAGCATGCGCTCAGCCGGGGACTCGAGCCGGTCGTGGATGGCATCCAGCGCCTCCAGCGCGGGCTCCGAAGGACCGTATCGCATCACCTCCTTGCCGCGCTGCGTCTCTGCGGTAAGGATGGCGTCGGCCTGTATCATAAGCGCCCGGAGATTAGGTGGCGGACGGGTGGGAATAAACAATGCGAGGATAATCCCCGCCAGGCTCGCATGTATCCCGCTCTCGTGCACGCAAATCCATAAGCCCATGCCCAGGAGTATGTAGGGCGTGGCACGGTAGACGCCGCCCTCGTTCAACACCGCGAGCAGCGCGACGATGGCGATTGCGCCGGTGACGAAGCCAAATTGCAGCTCTGTGGAATAGAAGATGGCCACGACGACGATCGCGCCGATGTCGTCCACGATCGCGGCGGCGGTAAGAAAGACGCGCAGTTCCACCGGAACCCGCTTGCCCATCATGGCGATCAATGCGACCGCGAAGGCGGTGTCCGTGGCCATGGGCACGCCCCATCCCCGGGACCAGGCGCCGTCAGGGCCGCTCGGAACCAGGATCAGGTAGAGGATGGCGGGGACGACCATGCCGCCGGTGGCAGCCGCGACAGGGAGCATCGCCGCACGCGCATTGGCGAGGTGGCCAACCGTGAATTCGCGTTTGATTTCCAGGCCGACGACGAGAAAGAAGATGACCAGCAAACCATCATTGATCCAGTGGCGCAGCGAGAGAACGAACTCGGCGCCGTCAAAAACAAACCCCAGAGGCAGGTCCCAGAATTGATTGAAACCGGGTCCAAAGCCGGAATTGCTCAGCACCACGGCGATGCCGGTGGCCAATAGAAGCAGGATGCCGGTAGAGGGCGCCCACCTGGCGAAATCCAGCGCCGCCGCGTGCACGACGTGACCGAGCGACCCCAGCATCGCTTCCGAAAGCGAGTTGGCGTCCCATGGGCCATCGTAGCGCCGCCCGTTGATGAAAAAGGTCGGCGTGATGATCACGCCGCTGGCCTCTGCGCTTTCCACGTCCGCGTCCACCCGGGCTTTGGCAAACGCGAGCGCTTCGTCGTTTTGCGAGCCTCCGTTTTCCTCCAGGTTCAGCTCGGCGGCAATTGTTTGCAGATTCTCCGGTGTGAGCTGATCGGACCTCGTCATCAGCGAGACATGCATGTTCCAGAACCGCGCCGGGTCGCTGAATGATTCGATCAGCTCGGCTGCCTGCCGGGCCACATCGTTCCCTGGCAGCGGCCGATGACGGAATACATAGCGCAGGCGGCCGCCGAAGCGATTGCGTATTTCGGCGATGCGCTCGTGCGCCACGCGGGAGGAAGCGTCTGCATAACTGCCGTATTCGACCAGCGTTATTTCGGCGTCGGGGGGACCCAATACATGGTCATCTGTGTCGTCGACGGGCCGGTCGAGCCGGTTGGGTGGAGTGTCGGGTGTCACGTCAGAAATCGAACACTGCGGCGCAGCGGTTCCAGCACTGTGCGCTCGCTTTCGTGTGAGGCGCGGCCCGGTTCAGGCTTGTTTATGCGCTAATTGACTCGATTGGTTGGTTGGCTAATCGGGGGAACACGCAACTGTTAATAAATGGACAGGCTGCTCGGCGAGACGGGCGCAGACTCAAGCGCGTGGTTTTCAATGCGTTCCAGGGCCCGGGAGAGGGCATCCCTGAGCTCGCGTGCCTGCTCAGCCTGCATGACGTACGGCCTGCCGGGGTCGGCCTCCGCCAGGTTCTGCTGTCCATGCGACAGAAACGGGAAGCGGACACAAAGCAGGCCGTCGACCGGCTCGGATTTTATTTCCCATCCCGTAATGGGGAATTGAAAAAGATTGTTTTCCATGACAACTCCTGTTTTGCGAAAATTAAGAAAAGAGTCGGGACAAATAGTTTACCAAAGAGGAATGTTCAAACTTCGTTAGCTACCGCACATACAGCGGAATTAGATTGATATTGGGGATAAATCGTGCAGGAGGTAAGTTGCCTCAAGCCGTAATTAAAGCCGTTTTTATATGCACGGAGTCCACCAGCTGTCCTTGTGACGCGCCTTGACAGCAGCGAACCAGCGGGAAAGCGGGTAGAGCAGCAGGGTGACTGCGATCCAGACCAGATAGACGGCGGGCAGGCTGAACCCCCACCAGGACGGGAAAGCCTCGAAAGATGCCAGGAATGGTTCGATGTTCCGGTTCATGGCAATGGCGAAAACGATCACCAGCCCGTGTATGGCGTACAGGTGCAGGAGGTAGAAGAAGAGCGGCACGCGTCCAAAGACGATAAGCAGGCGCGATAGCGAGCCGTGCCGGGCTTGCCTATGTTCGAATATCGCCAACAGTATGAGCGTGGGTCCGAGCGTCATCAGCAGGAAGAGCAGGGAGGGGGGGTATTTGCTCGTATTCAGAAAGGACAGCAGCGTGAACAAGGCCGTTTCCTGTGAGGCCCATGGCCTCGCGTCCCCGTAGCCGTTATAGAGGCGCAAGAGGACGAAGGCAGCGATGATCGCCGTTCCCCCTGCGAGCAACCATTGTTGTCTCCTGCCTGGAGGCATCAGGAGGATGGGCCCGAAAGCATACCCTGCCGCCATGACCCCGATCCATGGAATCAGCGGAAACGAAATGGGGGAGTCGGGCACGTGGAGCACGTTGAGCAGCCATCCCTGCCATTGCAGCGAGCCGTCGAGGGCGCGGAAGCTGTCAAGCTGCAGGCCGTCCAGGAGGTTATGGGCCGCGATCATGCCGATACCGGTGCAAGCGATTGCCCATCGGGGGAGATAAACCAATGCGGCAAGCGCTACCATCGACCATCCCAGCGCCCAGATAACCCCCAGTGCCAGCTCGCTGTAATCCAGGTTGAAATTCCATGCGAGGTGAACAGCCGTTACCTCCAGAAATACCAGCCACAGACCGCGGGTGAACAGCCGGCGGGCGAGCTGCGGACGCGTGAGGCCGCGCGTGGCGGAAAGAAAAGCGCTGGTGCCTGCCAGAAAGACAAAGGCGGGTGCACAAAAGTGGGTCACCCAGCGGGTGAAAAACAGCGCTGCATCGGTGCGGGACAAATCAGTCGGAGAGAAGTTGTCAGCGGTAAAAAACCAGCGCACATGATCGAGCGCCATCAGTACCATCACCAACCCACGCAAAAGGTCCACCGACACGATGTAGGGCGTGGGCGCCGAAGTATATGGAGAGTTCGTGGTCGACATGCGTAGCCTTATTCCCTGATTCAGCCTGTTCTCTTATCCAGCTCTTCCAGGCTTGAATATTATCGCACGCGACGGCGGATGCCGGTCCCCGCAGCAGGGAAATGGCAAGCACGCCGCGCTCTGATGGCGCTGCTCCGGCATAGGCCAAGAGTGAAAAAATATGCGGAATAGCACCTCGGCCCGATACCCAAGGCGCGGAATGGTTGTATTATATTAAATGGAGGAGCAGCGTTCCTCCAAGGGTATACCTACAAGAGGGAGCCCGGCCCGGCGGCAGTACTCCTGCCGCCGGGCTTTTAGGAGCCGGTCGGGTTTTATTCCAAAAAAACCGGATCGGATGTCAAGGTTCGGCTTGATGTTGGAGGCCGCTGTTTCTTCACCCGTCGCTTGGAATTGCCTCCTAACCGCCGAGTAGCGACCATACGAGCATGGAATGCGCCAGTTTGTTATCGCCGCCAGAGCGGCAGTCGCGCAAGGTAACTGGTATGCAGCGCTTGCGATAGCGCTCACCATGCCCGACATTTGTGGCAGGATCGAGAACCCGTCAAAGAGTTCGAAGGCGCGTTTCGTGGAATGGTATGACAGGTTCTTGCTCAAGCGCTATCAGGCTAATATCGGCGCGAGTCGCACGCTCCACACTTTCCTCGGCGGCCTGGATTGTTACGCACTGCGGTGCGCGTTCTTGCACCAGGGCGAATTTGGAATTGATGACCAGCGTGTGCGGCGAGCGCTGCAATACTTCCACTTCACCGCACCGCAGCAGGGTTTCCTCGTTCATATGAACCAGATTAACAATGTTCTCCAGCTGCAAATAGATCAGTTCTGCCTGGATGTCAGCGGGGCGGTTGAAGAGTGGCTCGTTGTTGTTGCTGATGACAAGGACATTCAAGCGCGGCTGGCCAAGCTGGCGTCTATTGGTTGATGGTAGCTCGAGTTCTGCATCTTGCCATGAAACCTACCAGGCCGAGGCCGGCGAGTATCAAGGCATAGGTGGCAGGCTCGGGTATGGGGGCTATTCCGCTAAGCGAAATGATCTGCCCCGAATTGTTGATCCCTTGGGCCTCGCTTAGAGTCAGCCTGTCCGGCAGGGTTACTAACGAATTGAGATCCGTCATGCCGGTGCCGCCAGGGCCCGTGATAAAGGCGTAATGTTCGGCGCCTTCCGCCTTGGTGGAATATCCAACTACCTGACCGGCATCGTTAATGCCCGTCGCCATGCTAACGGTTCCGCCCAACGTGCCCAGATCGGTCATGCCGGCTCCATCCGGCCCAGTGATGAAGGCATGGAACTCCCCTCCAGCGGTGCGTGACCATCCTACCACCTGACCTGAGGCGTTAACGTCGGTGGCGTGGCTTTCGCTACCCCCGAGCGTGCCGAGTTTGGTTACGGTCGCCGTGTTCGGCTCCGTTATGAAGGCGTGGTGGGTAAATTCCTCGAGGGGGCTTAACGTTCCCACTGCCTGCCCGGCATCATTAATGGCGCTGGCAACCCCTTCCTGAAAACCGGTATCGAGTCTGTTCATCCCGTTGGGGCCGGTTATCAGCAGATGAGAACGAATGTTATCAGTCGAATAACCGACTACCCGCCCGGTATTGTTAATGCCAAGGCCGACGCTGTATGGGTCCCGCTGAGCACCCGCGGTCGGCAGAAACGCGGTCATTCCGGTGCCATTCGGGCCGGTGATAAAGGCCCTATTTACACAACAAAACTCGGCGTCGGATGTCCCCACCACTTGCCCGGCATTATTGATGCCATAGGCGTAGCTGTTCTCTCCTCCCAGAGTGCCGAGATCAGTCATGGATGCGCCATTCGGGCCGGTGAGAAAAGCATGAGTTTTACCTGCCGCTGTGGAAGACCACCCAACTATCTGCCTGGCGTCATTGATTGCACGTGCAAAGGTTACCGTTTCATCTCCACCGAGACTCCCGAGTCTGGTCAATCCCTCGCCATTCGGGCCCATTACCCATGAGTAGGCTTGAGCATAAGCTGCGGAACCAGAACCAAGGCCTATACTCATGGCGGCGATCGCAGCAAAGCGGCGTATTATTTCAAAATAATTTGTTTTTTTCATGGCGCAGCTCCGGTAAGGGGAATACTCTCGAGGCTTCAGAATGTTTCATTTCATATTAGCTGATGAACCTGTTTTGACAAGGACGAAGCAGCCTGCGCTCGACTGTTCCGCAGAATGGGTGACCACATCGAAACCGTTTTTTGCATCGCGAACCGTGCAAACCTTGAACGGGTCCCGCTTCACCGATGAAAAACCCGGAGACACGCCAAGGTCCACCGATCGTTGGGCTTATGGACGGGTAGGAGCTTGCCAAGCGCGCGCGGTGTGCTAAAGATTAATAGGTCAACCCCGATGCCGTGCGAGCGGCAGGCAGCGAGGGCCGGTTCAGACCGACCGGCAAGGGCGTTACACCTGTTCAACTAACGAGAGGAGGTCGCATGGCCTTTTATTTTGGAGATGAATCAAGCAACACTAAAGCCCTGGGCAATACCGCCGATTTCATGTTCGGTTTCGGCGGGGCCGACCGGTTGTCCGGCAACGGTGGTAATGATGTGATCGACGGAGGTGACGGCAACGATAGCCTGAGTGGAGGCAATGGCAACGATATCCTGGCCGGCGACGGTGACGACGATACACTGATGGGCGGCGCGGGTTATGATGGCATGGACGGGGGCAGCGGCAACGATCGGCTCGAGGGAGAGGCGGGTAACGACATACTGTTTGGGGGCGGGGGAACAGACCGGATTTCTGGCGGGAAGGACGACGACATCATCCTGGGAGGCGAAGGAAACGACAAGCTATACGGAGAAGCTGGGAATGACAGGCTGTATGGTGAAAGCGGAGATGACACCCTTAACGGCGGCAGCGGCATGGATACGCTTCACGGCGGGTCGGGGAACGACGTGTTCGACTACGACGCGCTATCCGACAGCCCGGGATTCGAGGAAACCAGCCCGGTGGTGATTCGAGACAATATTATCGGCTTCAATGGTAGGGGGAATATGGCGGGGGACCGCATTGATCTCTCCACCATAGACGCCAACCTGAACATGCCCGGCAATCAGGCGTTCAACCTGAATCAGTTGACCTATAGCGGGGGGATACTGACCGCAACTGTCATAGGCTTTGGTATCCCCGGTTCGCTCGATCTGCAGATCCATCTGGTTGGCAGTCCTCCATTGGATCTCGCGGGTCCCATCACCGACATCATTCTCTGAATAAAAAATAATTCCTTCTCAGGCCCCGCCCCGTCCCGCCGCATCGGGCGGGGCGCTCTTGGCGCGCTATGGGCGTTTCAAGGGCGCTACGTGAAGCCCTTCCTGCCCGTTTGTTCGCCGTTTCTCGATCAGCTCCATAAAGAAATAAAGAAATTAAAGGGGCGCTCTGGGGGGTCAGGTTTCCAGCCCTCGGCACGTCACCTTTCCCGACTGCGGCAATTGCCTGAAACAATCCTTCCCGCGCAACGGGGGGGCGCGGCCGGCGCCCTGCTCGGCGAATATCCGTCACACCCGCCCTGGTTAAAGCGGCTTCTGCAAGGCGGGATTCTGGCCATCGGCAGAGATCCGCACATAACCCGTTTTCGTAAATTACTCCCTCTCTCTTTGCCATGCCCTCATGCAACAGTACAAGTAGAAAAAAAATAGTCCCTTGGCATTGTTCATTCATTGTTGCAAAAGGGATCTGCTTCGCCGCGAAGCCATAGAACGTGGGCAGATGGCGTCACCTAAAGAACGCCGGGGCGGTGTCTCGGAAGGGAACTAGCTTGAGTAACAATGGTCTTCACATGGGGGGAACAAAAACTTCACAAAATCTTCACAACTTACGGCATTGCTAACCACGATGCTTCAACAGAAGGAGAAGAGGGGTGAAAATAGGAAAACTTGTTGCCATTTCATATTTCCTCGGAATGTCGATAGCGCTGGTGGCGGTACTGATGTTTTAATTCATAGAGGCTACTGTGTCGTTAGTCGAGATTTGATCTGACACTGGTTGTCAGATTTAAGTTACTGCTTTCTACACAAACCCGCCGGATTTCCCGAGGGCGACCGCTCATTGATTGCCAGTGGGTCTTTTGCCCACCGAAAGCGCCGCCTTTTTACGGCGAACATCCATTCCGGTCATTCAGGTGATTTCTACAAGCTCAACGACACAAGCTAAGCAGTGACCGAGGCGAACCGCACGCCTTGCCCTTTCTGTCGCACGCCTTGCCTTTTCTGTTTGGGCAACATCAACGATTGCTTGACAGTAGTCAGAAGAGACTATCGCTCTGCCATCTTATTAGGCGTATCTTGGCAATAGGATGAGCTGAGCTGTCTTGACCGGCCACACTCACAAACGGGGAGGTATTCCCTAAAATCACTTATTGAATTTCCTGTCGCCTTAAATGCGGTAAGACTCAGTAATTGAAAAGCGTATGTGCGGATTGCTGCAATTGGCCCCTGGATTTCTTCTTGCCTTAACAATTCAATCCATTAATTATTTTGAAAAGATGCTTCACGCTTAGCAGCACCAATGTTTTCTTTTCCTGAGGAAGATTCATCATGAAAATTACCCATAGCTCCAAGGTGCATAGTTTTATCCTCGGGGCGGCCCTGCTCGCTGGCCTCGGTTTTGTGACTCATGCCGCTGCCCAGCAAGAAGCTTCCTATTTCATTGACCTGAGCAGCAGGACAGCGATCAACCTTGGGAGTTTGGGTGGAAGTCGGACGATCGCCCGGGCGATCAACGATTCCGGGCAGGTGGTGGGAGAGTCTTATACGGCTGGAGGGGAACTCCGTGCTTTTATCACCGGCCCTAATGGGTTCGGCATGAGAGACCTTGGCACTTTAGGCGGTAATAATTACAGCAGGGCTAATGGGATCAGCGATGCTGGGCAGGTGGTGGGAGAGTCTTACACGGATGGAGGGGAACCCCATGCATTCATCACCGGCCCTGATGGGGTCGGCATGAGAGACCTTGGCACATTAAGCGGTGATAATTTCAGCAGGGCTTATGACGTCAACGAGGCGGGACAGGTGGTGGGGCAGTCTTACATGTTGCCTGGAGGGGGATCCCGTGCTTTCATCACCGGCCCCAACGGAGTGGGCATGAGAGACCTTGGCACGTTAGGCAGTAATAACACCTCAGCTTATGGCATAAACGAGATTGGACAGGTGACGGGAGAGTCTCTCACTGGATGGGAATTCCGTACGTTCATCACTGGCCCTGATGGGGTCGGCATGAGAGACCTTGGCACTTTAGGTGGTATTGCCAGCGCGGCTTTGGACATCAACGAAGCAGGGCAGGTGGTGGGAGAGTCTATCACGGCGTCGGCTGACGGGGGGTCCCATGCATTCATCGCCGGCCCTGATGGGGTCGGCATGAGAGATCTTGGCACTTTAGGCGGCGATGATTACAGCGATGCTGAGGGTATCAACGACATCGGGCAAGTGGTGGGAGAGTCTTACACGCATGGAGGGGTACGCCGCGGGGAACCCCGTGCTTTTATCACCGGCGCCGATGGGATGGGCATGACCGATCTCAATACGCTTGTCGATCTGCCGGATGGAGTTGTTCTAACTGGAGCTATGGATATCAATCATGCGGGGCACGTTATCGCCATTTCCGTTCCCATCGCCGTTATCCCTGAACCCGAATCCTACGCCATGTTTTTAGCTGGGCTGGGACTGATCGAGTTTATTGCCCGGCGCAAACGCCTGCTGGCATAAAAGTACCTGGAAACCCCGGGTATATTGAGTTGGCCGGGCCCGGCGGTGGGCGCTGAGTGAAGCAACACTCGGCTTCATTGCTGCGTGCTGCCGCGCGAAGGTTTCAAGCGCGTCAAAGCTTCGAGGTGTTCCCGAAGGTCGTTGCACTGCGGAAACTCAAGCTCAAGGAATTGGCCTGGCGGGATTGTTTGAAGAAGCCAGGGGGCGGCGGAGGTGAACTTCCACTATTCCGCCACCTCAAAAAAGGGGCCGATGCCACCTGACGAACACATGAGGGTGTGCATCGGCTAATCGACTCGTCTACTTGGGTTCGTTTGTTTTCGTAATCAAAAGAATTACTGCTTCGTAGCACTACTCAATATTTTAGACAGGTTATTCCTTGCGGCCGTCCTTTGACATGAAGAACCAAGCAACAACCGCACCGAGACCTATCACGAGGATTGCCATTTCCATGATTACCTCCTTAAGGATGTAGATGTTCAAGAATATGACTACATTAATGACCAGTACAACGTTGTACTTCCAGGTTGATCAAAAACACGTCAACAACATGACATCAGCGAGCCGAACTCCAAAAAGCCCGCCAGTATTTCGACTTTCCAGCACACGTAAAGTTCGCGCCTAAAGCGAATATTTTTTAAAAAAGATGATGCGCTACAAGGTTGTCCCTGAATAATTGTCGCCAGGACGCTTGGGACGCTTCCGCCGGACCGTCCGTTTCCATGACCGCGAAACGGTAGATCCAATCGTGAGGCGCACAACGCCCGGCGTCCCGTTCTTGCTATCCGTCTCTGTTTGCTTTTGACGCCTGCTGCTGCCCGCTGTGCCTGCTCAACGACTCTAGTCGCGACTTCGTTTGCCACCCGCGGCAGCTGCTGTCCCGGGCATTTTTTCAAGCGGGCTGGGGAACTGGGGGATAAGGATTGGATTGCGGAGCCGGCAAGAGAATCGGTCGAATCGGCCGAAAACGCTCAATCGAGCAAAGAATTTAAACCTGGGGTACAATGCGGCAGTTCAGTATCAGCGGGGCGAGCCAGCGCAGCAGGAATATGGCGAGATAGTGGGAGTTCGCATCCTTGCTGCCCGCGTCATTCGACCTCAAAAGATCCGACCTCGAATAGTCGCGCACCCGTCTATGGCTCGTTAAGGAAAACCCGCGGATAAATGATTTTTAGCTCCCCGAAATTCATCCTGCTGTTTCTGCCAATTGCCTTCCTGGGGTATTTCTACCTGAACAGGATTCGGCTGGTTCTCGCAGGAAAAGCCTGGCTGGTGGCGGTAAGCCTTTTTTTCTACGCTTACTGGAATATCGCCTATCTGCCGCTTCTCGTCGGTTCCATACTGTTCAACTTCGCCGTCGGCACCGCCCTGGCGCCAAATCCGTCTAAGCCTGCGCGATTCTCGCGCCGCCTGGTCCTCGCCTGCGGGATTATCGGCAACCTTGGCCTGCTCGGATATTTCAAGTATGCCGACTTTCTGATCGACAACATGAACGCCGCGTTCGATATCGGCTTTATTTCGCCTCACCTGCTGCTGCCACTGGGGATAAGTTTCTTCACATTTACGCAGATAGCTTATCTGGTGGACAGCTACCGCGGCGAGGCAAGGGAATACGATTTCCTCAATTATGCGCTGTTCGTCACCTTTTTCCCGCACCTCATAGCAGGTCCGATCCTGCACCACGGCGAGATGATGTCGCAGTTCAAATCGCGCTGGACCCTGGTCATGCGCTATCGGAATATTGCGCTTGGCCTGTTTATTTTCAGCATCGGCCTGTTCAAGAAAGTGGTCATTGCCGACACCTTCGCGGTGTGGGCAAACGCGGGCTTCGAGGGCGGAGAAACGCTCGATTTTTTCAGCGCCTGGGCGACCAGTCTCTCCTACACGTTCCAGCTCTATTTCGATTTCAGCGGCTATTGCGACATGGCGATCGGGTCTGCGCTCCTGTTCAACATCTGGCTGCCGATCAATTTCAATTCTCCCTACCAGGCGCTGGACATACAGGATTTCTGGCGCAGATGGCACATGACGCTCAGCCGCTACCTGCGGGATTATCTCTATATCCCCTTGGGCGGCAACCGCTGCGCCACGCCGCGCGTCTACCTGAACCTCATGGCCACTTTCATACTGGGCGGGCTGTGGCATGGCGCCAGTTGGATGTTTGTGCTATGGGGGGCCTTTCATGGCGCCGCCCTGGTCATTCATCGCGCATGGAGCGGATTCGGCCTGCGGATGCCCAAGGCAATAGCGTGGTTGCTGACGTTCAACTTCATCAACCTCACTTGGATTTTCTTTCGGGCGGATACCCCCGAGAATGCGTTGAGGGTCATCCGAGGGATGGCGGATATCGGCTCGGTCTTTGATCTGACGGCGTTGCACGTGCCTACCGACAGCCTCGTGTGGGGCGGATGGTTTTCGGATTACCTCCTGAGGTGGCTGCCCGCCGGACTTGCCGCGAACATACTCTGTTTCGTCGCCATCCTGCTCACGCTGGGGATCATTAGTCGCAAGAATTCGTTCGAGCTGATGGTCGATGCCGGCGGCCAGGGAACAGCAAAATTTTCGGGCGCGCTGGTGCTGTTCTGCATCGCCATGTATTCCAGCATGGTGACCACGAGTTCGATATTTCTTTACTTCAATTTCTAGCGGCGTCGCAATGAAAAAAAGGGTTTTTGTCTTTCTGGGCGTGGCCCTGCTTGCGCTGGCGATTGTTCCGCTGATCAATCTGTCCACGTGGAATGGCCCGAAAAAGGAAGGTCAGAAATGGTGGAGCGAATCCGTGCTCTACAACTTTGACTTCGCTTCCGCATTGCTGGGTCGGTTTTTTTATCCGCATGGGATTTCGACAAACCCCACCCAGGTATTCATCGGGAAAGATGACTGGCTCTACCTGGGTGAGCAGTACGAAAAAACGGTTACGTCGAGGCGTCATCAGCCCACGGTCCAGGACGCGGAGTTGGCCCGGATGATCGCGGGCGCAACCACATCGTGGGATCAATGGCTGAACCTGAAGGGTGTGAGCATGTTCAGGGTCATGCTCGGTCCGGACAAAAATACGGTCTACCCCGAGTTCCTGCCGGACTGGGCGCAACAGGCATCCAGGTCTACCACCGATGCATTACTGGCAAACGACAGCAAGGGGCTCTACGTTGACACCCGAAACGCATTGAGAATAGCGAAGGCGCGGTTTTCGGAATCCCTTTATTACAAGACCGATACGCACTGGAACAGTCTCGGCGCATGGGTGGCATTTCGCGCTTTTGAAGCGGAGATTGCCCGCAGCGAGCCGGGGTTGCGCCTGCTTTCCGACAACGAGGTGCGGGTTTCAAAAGTGAGCGAGCGGCAAGGGGGTGACTTGGCGAAATTCCTGAGGATGAAGGAAACCTTGCGGGATAGCGAGGTTTTGGTGGATATCCTCAGCGAGCATCCAATCGAAATCGAGCAGTATGAATTCGATACCGGCCGGCTGAAAAAAGCCGGTGGCAACCCCCAGATTCATACCGCGCGGCAACCGTTGCTGGTGAAGTCCAAACATGCCTTGAACGACAAGAAGGTGTTGTGGTTGCGTGATTCCTTCGGCACCGCGATGGCTCCGTTTATGGCGGCGACGTTTTCCGAGACGCTGCAGATTCATTATGAAACCGCTGACACCGCTTTACTGGCGCGGCTGGTAGAAACTTTCAAGCCGGACTATGTATTCGTCACGGTGGTGGAAAGGGCGGCGAGGAGAAAGCGCTTTGGCAGCGTGCCTCCGCTTATCACCTCCTCTAAAAAGCCGAGTGATTTCACCTCCGTGAGCCAGGGAATGCCTACCGGCACGCACGACCTGGTCAAGGCCCGTAACGGCGAGGCCTATCGGGTGTCGGGTGCCGATCCGTACCTGATCTTCTCCCTCGACCATCCGGTACATGCGCGAGACGCTTCGCAACTGGTGCTGGACCTGAATTGCGGAGAAAAGACGGGGCCAGTGCAGGTGCAGGTATCGTGGCATGCCGCGGGCAGGCCATTCAGCGAGGCCAACAGCGTCCGCTTCGCCGCCCAACCGGGAACAACGGCGATCAATTTGTCGCCGCTTGCGTCATGGACCCAGGCGGGGGCTGTTACGGATATCCGGGTGGATATTGATTCAGTAAACGCATGCCCGACCGTGGCCATCAATAGGCTTGAGCTGGGGAAGGATTCCCCCAGTGAGAGCGCCATTTAGAGCGTCGCCCCGGCCTGTTTTTCAGCCAGCTCACCGGGGGGGCGACCCTTCTCGTAAATCCTGCTTCGCAACACGCGCCTGATTGTTGCGTATCAAGCGCTTGCGCATCTTTCGACCGATTGTCTCGTGACTTGCGCGGCGCTTATCGGTCGGCTTATTTTTCCACTCTTTTTTCAACTCTTGTTTGAGCGGCCGCGCAAAAATTTAGAAATTTACACGAGGGGGCCCATCGGCTACGCTTAGTCCAACAATGTTCGGGAAGGTCTATTACTGCATCAAGGCAATCGTCCTCAATCGATAATAAAGGATTCACATGAAAAAATTACTCATGCTTGCGTTTGCCATGATCGCTCCGTCATTTGCGGATGTTACTGAAACAATTGCGCTGAGTGATGCGGAGATCCTCGGCGTCATACAGGCCGTGAACCAGGCCGAGATCGATTCCGGCAACATGGCCGACACCACCTCATCCAATTCAGATGTAAAGTCGTTCGCGCGGTTAATGCTCAAGGAGCATTACAACGCCTATGCAGCCCTTAAGGACCTTTCAGTTAGACAGAATATAACGCCGCAGAACAACTGGCTGAGCGATAAAGTGAAGGCTGATGAAGAAAAACATCTTGAAAGCCTCGATCGCCAGCAGCAGGGGATATTGTTTGATTTGGACTACGCAAGTCACGAGGTCGAGTTTCACGAGAAAATGCTGCGGTTGTGGGACGAGAAACTGATTCCGCAGGCCCAGAATGAAGAATTGAAGCGCTTGCTGGCGGACGTGCGCTCGGCAGTTGTGCGTCATCTCGAGGAGGCGAAGAAACTCAAGGCCTCGCTGGGGCGGAAGAAGTAACGGGCTGTTGCCGGATCGCAACGCGAACAGCATAATTCGTATACTTGGATTCGTATTAAATAATCTTCATGCGCTTATCCGCCGCCATTCCCATCTTGCGCATCTTCTCCGAAGAAAAAGCGAAGGAATTTTACGTGGATTTTCTTGGTTTCCGGCTTGAATGGGAGCACCGGTTTGGAGATAACTTTCCGCTGTATGCGCAAATAAAGCGGTCGGAATTGATAATCCACTTGAGCGAGCACCACGGCGACGCCACTCCGGGTGCGACGATTTTCGTGCCAATGGAAAATATCGAGGCGCTGTTTTCAGAGCTTCAGGCGAAGGAGTACAGGTACGCCAAGCCAGCGATCAAAGCAGTACCGTGGGGGCGAATAATGGAGATCTGGGACCCATTCGGAAACAGGCTTCGTTTCTCCGAAACCTGAAAAAGTGTTCGATTTACGCTTGTTGGGGTACGGACTCTGTAGGGGGTATAGGATAAACGGCGTTCCCCCAGTGTTGTGCCGGATTAGTGCAGTGTAACCCGACGGAAGCCACCTTCAGGGTGGCGGTTGGGGGAAGAAGTGTCGCGGCGTAACGGCGGAGATACAACTTATAACTTACTCAGTCCCTTCCGCTTTACTCGTTTGCCTCTTTCCACTTTGCTGCCGCGAGACAAACGGCTTCGCGCAGCGTTGCGCCACTGGTTTTGGTTTCGTCGCAGCACAAGGTGAAGCCGCCTCGGTATTGCGGGGTCGGGCCGCTATAGACGGCCTGGCCGCAATACTCGCTGAGCGTCGAGTATTTGCGTGTCCGAAAAATCAGGAGGGGTTGGACAGCGCTCTGTCCATGATGATTCTAAGATGCCCTTTCGTGAGCGTTTCCCCCTTGGGTTCTACCCACAATGCCAATACAGTTGTTACTGCTGAGCTGGTAATTTAAACTCATTTGTTACCGTTAATACTATTCGATAGACCCCTACCGTTTAGAACACTTAGGTGAATTACATGGCGTTGAGATTGATATGGGATTGTGCCACTGGGGGTAAATATGCGAATCATAGATGCCCGCCCAGAGAAAATCTCCCACTCAAGGTGGAGAATCTTCGCCTATCGCCTTGCTCTTCCTCCCTGGTATCTATTGCGCTAGTTCTTTCTGAGTTGCGAACGAATTCCTCCTAGAACGGATCAAGTTTTTGAAAAGACATATCAGTTGCGGGAAAATAAATAAGATTTATGTTTAGTCTTTGAGACCTAATCAAAAGCGAAAGTGAGAAATGACGGGCACAACCTGATGTGCCCCCGATAATAGTGCCAGGGGTGTTCTAGCGAAGTTCAGTTAAAAGATCAGCTTCTTTCTCTCTCACAGCCGTTGATTTCTTTTTGC
>NZ_FOPV01000045.1 GCF_900113575.1 Nitrosospira sp. Nsp14 | reverse complement strand
GAAGAATTTCAGGTGATTCTTTTAGTGATCCATTGCCGGGGTTGAATTCTCGTTCGGCTTTTTGAGCTGGATCATGAGATCGTCGTCCCATTTGCCCTCGACATTCATGTGTGCTGCCGCACCCAGCAATACCGCCTCGATCAGGTTGTGGCTGAGGTACACATACAAGCCGGGTTGCTTGAACTCATACAACGCCGCCACTGCAGCACCGCCAGGAACGAACCAGGTTTCCTGGTTGGTAATCGGCGTATCGGCAAATGAGCCGCCCTGCCATACCAGGTCGCCATGGCCGCCAATCAGGTGAGGCCGCGAATCACGGTTGGCCTGGGAGTGAATGAACAGCACCTTCTCGCCCACTTTGGCCTTGAGTGCATTATCCCCGGTCAGAGCACCCACTGCGCCGTTGAAGACGACATGGGTCGGGATAAGTCCCTTGGACAGCTCAAGCATCTCATGCATGCCTTCGGCAGGGGAACCATAGGTCTTGAATTTGCCATCCGCACCCTTGGGCAGGTAGAGGTCCTGCTCGCCGATGTAGTAGGCGCGGTCATAACGCACAGCCTTGCCCTTGGCATCCTTCAGGCCGTCGCGCGGCAATACCATGATGGCGCCATTCATGCCGGAGATGACGTGAAACGGGATCATGGTGCCACCAGGGGCACAGTGATAGACAAATACGCCAGGCTTGATGGCCTTCCAGCGCAATACCACATCTTCGCCCGGTGCAACCAGGGTCAGGCCAGCACCACCCAGGGCACCCGTGGCAGCGTGAAAGTCAACGTTGTGCGACATGCTGCTGGTCTTGGGGTTGACCAGCGTCAGTTCAACGTAGTCATCCTGATGCACGACAATCAGCGGACCCGGAACGGTGCCATTGAATGTCAGTGCCCACATTTTGGTGCCATCCGGTGCAACGTCCACCAGCTTCTCTATGGTTTCCATGCGGATCTTGACTACCTTGGGTCCGCCCTTGGCCACCTGGTCGTGCTTGGGTACAAAGGGAGGCGCCACCAGTTCCTGGGTCACCACCGGTAATTTGGAAATGTTGGTTGCCGCTACGGCCGGGGCAGCGCTTATGCACAGCAATCCCAACCCGACAACCCCTTGAACTACTTTGTTCATGTCTTCCCTCCATATATTGTTTATCACCACGCATCATCCCATGCGCCATTCCATCTGCCGTTCAAATCTGCTGCTCACCCTTTTCTGAAGAGCATCTCTAAAAATTCATACACCCCAAAACGTCATCCCCTCCACCACACCACCTACACCTCACCCACACAACCATACCGCCGTCCTCAAAAATGACGACGCTTCAGCTATTCAACAGAGGGGGGAGAAAAACATTTTTCCGGACGGCAACGAGGTATGCGCGAATTTCGAATTTTTAGAGATGCCCTAAAGAGCGTAGGCCCGGCAACTATACAGCTTTACAATTTACATGTCCATGG
>NZ_FOPV01000003.1 GCF_900113575.1 Nitrosospira sp. Nsp14 | reverse complement strand
TCGGCAATCGAACACCGGCTGAAGCAGGCTTGCAACGGTTGCAAAATCAGAATGCCTGAACCGGAAGACTCACCTTCGAACTGGCTACAAAAAACGATAGCAGGTCACGGTGTCTGAAATGATTTGACCACCACACCACAGCAGTTTTTGTTCAATTGCTTTTTGCGGGGTCGAGCTCCGAGGAGTGGATAGCTTATTCAAGCCGGTTGTTATTGATGCCCATCCTTTGAGAGTAATAAGCTCCTTGTTAGAACGCGAATGAGTTTTGGATAGGCACTGGCTAAGGACAGCTAGTGGGGGCTTGGCGTTTTGACGGCCGAGGAAGCCGACTGACGATCGGCGGCGCCCTCTGGTTAAGAATGGGGGGATGTGCGAGCGGGCGGGTGCTGCTTGTTAGTAGCTGCTAAGCTAATGTCACCCTCTAAAACGCGGTGCCATTAGCCAATGTTAAACCCCTACTCAAAAAAGGCGTCCCCCGATCCTATGATGGGTTGTATTGATATGCCCACCGAGACTATTTGAATCTGAAGGGCAGGCAAAGGATCAGTCACCCCATTTACATTTAAATATGCATTCTGCATTCCGGTAATGGGATCAAATACCAACTGGTTCGGAAGGAATGCCTGATCCCCCAGAAGGCCCGTGTCCGCATCAATGCGGGTAAGGTCGATTGCATCCCCTTCCAATGGGTTGAAGTCGGAAATCGTGTCGTATCCAGTAATAGCATAAGGACTCTCGTTCACCGAATCAAACTGGAACGTGTCTTTTCCAGCGCCGCCTAGCAGGGTATCTGCGCCTAATCCTCCTAAAAGGGTGTCGTCACCGCCTCCACCGTCAAGCACGTCCTTGCCGTCACCTCCGTCGATCCTATCCGAATCTGCCGTCGTAAGTTTCGAAGGAAAACCAAGGACTCCAGTCGAAGCAGACGATGTGGTTATGACGTCGGATCCTGGAGTTCCAAAAATAAAGTTCATGATATATCTCCCTTATGTAATGAAGCGTCAGCGTGCAATTGTCACGCAAGTAAACGGTAACGATATTAGGCCTCGCGGTCTGTGATAAAAACCACTGCCCCGTGCAGGTTTTTTACGCGGACTCCCTATTCTCAATGCTTATGGTTCCCCGCATCCAAGCAAGACCGATACCCAACCCTAACGCTACCTGAACAATAGCCAGTGGTTAAATGCGCTGTCAGCCTCTGCCGCGTTTTCTCAATTGTTTAACCCCACCCCATACTCAACCGTAAATAATCGACTGTAAAGTCTTTAAACGTTCTTATCAAACGGGCTACGTTCGATTTAGTTATTCGAAGTATGCAATAGCAGTTCTTCGCCCGTCGTGTTTCGTAGCCGTAAGCGTTAAATTCATTAGCTCATATCTTGAGTTCGGTTGTGCTTATTCTGGGAGCTGGAGGATCTCGGAATTGAACCGGAGTCCGAAACCGGGAATTGAATGGGTCAGAGCCGAGCACACCTTTGTGATGCTATACTGACCCCAACTTAACACTCCAAGTGAGGGTGGCAATCCAAGCTGATCGAATTACGAAAAGAAGCATTATCAGCGGCTTAAAGTCTAGGTGAGTGGAGGTTGGAGATTCCCGCCGCCTCCACCAATTAAAAA
This sequence comes from Nitrosospira sp. Nsp14, assembly GCF_900113575.1. GTDB lineage: Bacteria > Pseudomonadota > Gammaproteobacteria > Burkholderiales > Nitrosomonadaceae > Nitrosospira. The sequence goes on along the minus strand of NZ_FOPV01000003.1, from coordinate 216,121 downwards.
GCCACCCTAGCGGGTGGCTTTTTAATTTGAGGTGGCCGGGATGAGAACCCGCCATCGGGTTCGACTAAGCGAGCACTGCTCGCTTGGACGCGCGAGCCGAGTTTATCGGCGAGTGCGGTCCCGAAGCGAAGCGCAGGGATGACTGGACCGCATTGAGGCGAGACAGGCACATTCCCGCCGCCTCCACCATTAATACCCCCAGCAACATCCAACGCCGTCCAAGTGACGGCGTTTTTCTTTGTAAATATGGCCACCGCACTTCGCGGTCGCGCTCCTTTATTTAGAGGAATCCTCCTGATTGATGGCGCCAGAGCATGGCGTACTGTCCGTCGAGCCTTAACAGTTCTTCGTGTGTTCCTTCCTCGATAATACGGCCTTCGTTGAGCACGAGTAGGCGATCCAGGCAGGCAATCGTGGAAAGACGATGCGCCACGGCAATTACCGTCTTGCCTTCCATCAAGTCGAGAAGATGATCCTGGATCAAAGCTTCCACTTCGCTGTCAAGCGCGGATGTCGCCTCATCCAGGACAAGGATTGGCGCATTTTTCAGCACTACACGCGCGATTGCGATTCGTTGCCTCTGCCCTCCGCTGAGCTTTACTCCCCTTTCGCCCACATGCGCGTCATAACCGGTGCGGCCTTTATCGTCTCTCTGGCTCAGTATAAATTCATGTGCATGGGCACGCCGTGCCGCCGCTTCAATTTCGGCCCGTGTCGCCCCCGCACAACCGTACGCAATGTTTTCAGCAATGGAACGGTGCAACAGGGAGGTATCCTGGGCAACTACACCAATGGAACCGCGCAGGCTCTCCTGAGTCAGCTCCCTGATGTCGTGGCCGTCGATGCGGATGCCGCCGGATTCAATCTCATGGAAGCGAAGCAACAGGTTGATCAGAGTCGATTTGCCCGCGCCCGAGCTTCCAACTAGTCCTACACGCTCGCCCGGGTGAATGATGCAGCTCAAGTTATCCACCACCTTTCGCCCATCGCTGCGCCCGTAAGTAAAATTCAAGCGTTCGAAGCGAATTTCTCCGCGTACTTCACCGGAATCGAGATCGCGTGCAGCGGGGGCATCGGGCAACGTGCTTTGCACAGCGATTGTCTCCATGCCTTCCTGCACAACACCCATATTCTCGAAGACGCTGTTCATTTCCCAACTCACCCATCCGCCCGCGTTAGCGATGGTCCAGGCGAGAGGCACCGCCATGGCCACTGTTCCCGCCTCAAGATCACCGCGAGCCCAAAGGAGAATACCAACGGCCGTCGTCGCAACAAGCAGCGATGCATTAAGCGCCGACAAGGTGGTCGAGAACTTGGTGACCAGACGCATATGGGCCGCAATAGCGGCCGCATGATCGTTGATGGCATCACGGACGTATGCATCCTCGTCGTTCATTCGTGAAAAGAGTTTGACGGTCAGAATGTTTGTATAGCTATCGACCACGCGACCCATCAATACAGAGCGCTGCTCGCTGCTTTTCTTGGATAGGTCCCTCATTCGAGGCACGAAGTAGTATAAAAAGACGATGTAGGCGACCAGCCATATCACGGTAGGAACGGCCAAGCGCCAGTCTGCGCTGGCCATCAGCCATAAAGACGACATCCAATACACCGTGATATACCAAACGGCATGGATGCTTGACACAACACACTCTCTTACGGCGTCGCTTGTTTGCATGACACGGCTTGCGATCCGCCCCGCGAAGTCGTTCTGAAACAGCGTCCAGTTCTGCCGCACTACATGCCAATGACTCTGCCAACGGATCAGACTGCTAACGCCGGGCACAACGGCGTTATATCGTACGAAACTGTCGATCAGTATGGCCAGGGGCTTACCAATCAGCACCAAGCCGAGCATTCCTATCAACATTGGTGTGGCTGTCTTTAACGCATTAGGGCGGTCGGTCGCCTCCATAAGATCGACGAGTTGCCCGATAAAAACGGGGATCAGTGTATCGATCAACGCAACCGTAAGGCCCGTGGCGAACAGCGCCGCATAAACGCCTTTTGTCTGGCTGACAAAATGCCAGTAAAAGGCGAGAAGGCCGGAAGGCGGCGACTTGGTGGGTACAACAGTAGGTCGAACAAGCTGCTCAAAGAATGCAAACATATATGGATATAAGAGAGTCCGAAGTTAATGGTACGAACACATTCTGTAAATTCCCGACTGAAATAATCTCCTGCTCTTGCTTTTCAACAGATTCAGCCAAGCTCAGAGATACGTTAAGCTGCCCCTGCTTGAGGCGTGGAGACAATAACAGATGACTTCGGAGCGAAAGACCCGGAATTACGGCCAAAACAGTCTCATCCTTCGAAGATTGCATCCGAAGCATGGACTTCCATTAACGGTGTGGCAGGGTGGCGGAACGCGGAGGGCAGGGAGCAAAAGTGGAAGACTGGCAAAATACGGGCTGCTGGACTGCGCCTCCAACGGTGCATTCCGACAAAGGCAGCAAACGCAACAATGCAACAAACGCGTTTTGCTGTTCAAAGCCAGCTATCAGCGTATTCCATAAGCTGGCACGGTGAGAGGAGGCACGTCTAGACGTCTTCTTTCAGCGTGCCTGCCCGGGTTTAAAGAAAGCTGCCGGGCGATGGCAGGCGTGCTGGGATGAGAACCCGCCATCGGGTTCGACTAAGCGAGCACTGCTCGCTTGGACGCACGAGCCGGGTACCGGGCGAGTGCGGTCCCGAAGCGAAGCGCATGGATGGATCGCCCTAAGGCGAGAAGACACATTTCCGCCGCCTCCACCATTAACTGATTCAAGAAAATGCAATAATGTCCAAAAACCCGCGGTTAAGCGGGTTTTTTATTACTTTATTCGTCCAAGAAGGGGTGGTATTGTCTGATAACATCCAGATTTAGATAGGGTAACTCTTCGGGGTAACCCCGATTCATGAAATAGAGTTACCCTAAAATGCCCCTTACCGATACTGCAATTCGCAATGCAAAGCCCGGCGCAAAGCCTGTCAAACTCTTCGATGAACGCGGCCTGTTCCTGATTGTTACTCCATCAGGGGGCAAGTGGTGGCGTCTCCGGTATAAATTTGAGGGCAAGGAAAAGCTACTGTCCCTCGCCAGCCGAACCGTAAAGGATGAGGAAATAGGGAAGCCTCAAAACCTTCTATAGTCAAAGAGACCTGGAACGTCGTAGCGCCACACGCCAAGTGCGCCATGACCAGACACAGACAAACGATCCGGAATATTCCAGTGATAACCTACATCTATATCCTTGGAGATAGCGAGACCGACATCTGGGGCCTGAGCGGGCGTGAGCGCCTGGAACGGATGTTAAGAGGATTCAATCAGACCAGAACGGTCGATAGTCCCGATCAGATTCCAGTAGATGCGCCGGCATTATTTTTACGCGCAGACCATTTGTTTGATGCCAGGGTCCTGGCGGCGCTGATTAACACGCGAGAGAACCTGGTGCTCAACAGTGACGCAGGTCAACCGGTCGCAGTCCGGATTACCGATGGAAATATGCGTCATGTGCTGGCGAATTTTATGGGAGAGGGAGAAGGAGAGACTTTCCCGGACTTGCCGCGTTATACACTGAAAGACTTGAATCTGCTGGGACTTCAGCAAAATCTCAAGAAAAGGGATCTGCCCTACCTATTGCCTATCAGCAGAGTTAACAGCCGGCAGCTGGAGTCGGAGCTATTTGCCAGATCATACAAAAGCGTGACCGACCTTGTGACGAAATGGCTCTGGCCCACGCCCGCGTTTTGGACGGTGCGCGCTTGCGTACGCTTCGGTATACGGCCAAATCAGGTTACGCTGCTCAGTCTTGTGTTTGCAGTGCTTGCCGGGGTTGCCTTTTGGCATGGCCACTATGGCGTCGGTCTGGTGATGGGATGGCTAATGACCTTCCTGGATACCGTCGATGGGAAGCTGGCACGAGTAACTGTCACCTCGAGCCGTTTGGGAGATGTGCTCGATCACGGCCTGGATATTGTTCATCCACCGCTTTGGTATATGGCCTGGGGTGTGGGCTTGACAGCAGAACTGACGCAGGTTTCCGACTTGCAACTAATATTCTCGTTGATACTCATCGGTTATATCGGTGGCCGATTGTGTGAAGGAGCTTTCCAGTTTTGGATTGCATCATTTGATATTTTTATCTGGCGCCCGCTGGATTCGTTTAACCGGCTGATTACTGCTCGGCGTAATCCCAACCTGATCCTGTTGACATTCGGCTGGTTTATAGACCGACCGGACATCGGTCTCTGGTCGGTAATTATCTGGCATCTTCTTTCAACAATCTTTCTTGCCGGCCGGGTAATGATGGGTTGGCAAGCGCGGCAATCCCAGGGGCCTTTACGATCATGGTTCGAGGACATTGTTCCCGGTCAGGATGAAGGAAAACTGGCGGTTCGTATTTTTGCACCCGTGGCGATCAGGAAGGATGATGGAAAATTCAAGGATAAATAGATTGAGGTCCGTCATCCCAGCCCACCCGAGCTTGCCGTAGCCGTGCGCGGGTTGCCGCTTGTTCGGCCAAACCACCAGGTCTGAGTGGAAGGTATTACCTGCATCACAAGCAAGCTGCCGATCTGTTAAATGAGCGGTCAACGGCCGGATTCAGGGTCAAGGCCTTTACCCAAATACCCCTGTGCAATGCGGTAATATATTCGCCGCAGCGGCTTGCCGTCCCGCATGGCTACTTGCTCCCGTATCGAGCCCGGTTGTACAAGCATCCGATCGATGTCAGGGATTCTTCGGGTACGCGCGAGCTCGTGGCTCCTCATGCCCACCAGGATGATCGGCCGGGAAGTGGGTGGTTCCGATGGATACCAGAAATCATACATTGCGCCGCTGTCGCCAAACAGGTTGCGCGAGCGTATCTCCATCGGCTTGCCGCTACGATTGTAAAAGGCCAGGGAGGACGCTATCGACCATTTACTCATGCCTACCACAATGGGCTCTTGCCCGGTTCCTTGTCGAACTTCCGCTACAACCTGCTCGATTTCCTTTGTAGCCTCGCGCCAGAAATAGTGTTCGGACAAAAAGCCATAGGGGATGCCGGGAATGCCGAGCACCACGTAGTGCAGTACGAGTGCGTAGAGAAAGATGCAAACCGCAATAGTGGGTTTCCATGCCGCTCTCACGCGGCGTGAGAGGGTACTGAAATCGCCTGCCTGGCCCATCAACCATGCCATGGTCGGCAGCAGTGCGAGCCATGTCGGTCCGGTCCAGTGAAACCGCTGCGACTCGGAAATGCTGAGAACTACAAACACTGCCAGCGGCAAGCCGGTGAACACTCGTACGAATAGACGACGCCTGCGCGCAAAGGCGTCGCGGTCGGGCTCGGCCCCTGGCCACACCGCCATGGCTGCGGCAAGCAAGCCCACCGGCGTCAACAGCACCATAAGGTGGAGAAATAATAAATGTGCCGCGAATTGGTCTTCACTTCCCCCCTTGACCCGGTTTGACTGGAACATAATCGAGGCCCAGTCGTTCTCCATATTCCAGATGATGACGGGGGAGAACAGCAGCAGGGCAAGCCCAGCGGCAAGGTAAGGCTGCGGACGGCGCAGCCAGCGACGCGAGGCCGGGTCCAGGATCACAAACAGCAACGCCGCCGGCCCCAGCAGGCCCAAGGTATACTTGGACAGGATGCCCAGGCCGAATGCAATACCCATGCCCAGCCAGGCGGAATTTTGATCAGCGATCAATGCCCGTTCCATGTAGTACAGCGTCGCAGCCCAAGCGGCCACCAGCGGCGCATCCGTTGTCATCACCATGCCGGTGGAAAAGTAAAACGGTAGTACCGCCAGCAGCAGCACCGCGCGCATGGCGGTGGATTCGTCGTACAGGTTGCGTGCCAGCGCGTACAGGTAGCCCATTGTTATAAGGCCGCAAATGAATGCGCCGATGCGAACGCCGAACTCCGTATCGCCGAAGAGTGCGGTGCCCAGCCAGATCAGCCACGCAACCATGGGCGGATGATCGTAAAAACTCAGATCCATGTGCTGGGCGTAATTCCAGTAGTACGCCTCGTCCGGAATCAGCTGCGCTTGTCCCAGGTAAATCAGGCGTAGCAGTATGGTAAAGGCGACAATACCGAGTGAAGCGACCCGCCAGCGCACATCCACGGTGTGAGGATCTTGCTTGACAGGGAATACGTAGAAGGCGGTACCGAGATAGTTAATGGCGGCCGTGACGGCAACGGTGGGAAAAATTGCCAGCATGGGGGACATATGCCAGCCAAAGACCAGCAATGCCAGGATTCCACCACGCATCAGCAAGGCGAATAACCCGACAACGAGGACGCGGCCAAAATGGCGCCATCGCTGATCATCCGCATGGCGGGGCCGGAACGACCATTTCGAGTCGAGAAAGTAGTTCAACGCAGCGGCGGCGAAAAAACTCGCCATATGCGCCAACGCGAGGGTCGCGCCAAGGCTCGTGAACAATTGGAATAACAGCACGTCGGTGACGGCCCCAACCATCCCGGCTGCCGCGAATCGGCTGGCGCTACGGAAGGGGACCGTACCGCCGGCCAGCGTCATCAGGCGTTGCAGATGAGCCAGTAGATGACGGAATGACAGTTTCGAAGTACGCATGCGATCACGAAAAGAGATGGGGCGCTTCTACGATTCCGGGTAGTTCGAGCAGAATCCTGTATCTGCACGCGTGCGCGCGCCACTACTGGCTTGCAGACATTGAACCGCGCCGTAATCCATGATCGGCTTCAGCTATCGCCCGTTACCTGAAAGGCATAGAGCCGCGGAAGGGCCAAGCTCGGTACTCGACATGTTGCTAAGCGGACTGACGATCAGCATAGTAGTGCTGAACGGGTTCGAGTTTATGATCAAGGTTGTATACCAACGGACGTCCCGTGGCTATGGTTAACTTCATTAGCTGGGAAACGGACAATCCGTCCAACTGCATAATCAATGAGCGCAAGACATGCCGGTGAGATACGACGAGAACCCGTTTCCCACGCAGGAGCTCGGGCACGATGGTTTCCTGCCAATAAGGCAAGACTCGCGTGAAAGTCTGCTGCATGCTCTCCGAAAGCGGCAACTCATTCTTGTCGACATCTGAATAGCGGAGCTGATTTCCCGGACAACGTGCATCACCAGGGCGTAATGGGGGGGGTATGGCGGTAAACCTCAATTGGGAGCCAAGGACGGGCCATATGCCGAATTTCCCGATGGCGCTGATACGATGAACTCCCTCCAGCGCGCCATAGTGGCGCTCATTCAAGCGCCAACTCTGCCGCGTTGTCACTCTGTCAAGCCCCATCGACGATAGCAGGATGCGCGATGTATCAGTGGCTCGCCTAAGTTCTGAAGTAAAACATATGTCGAATTCGCAACCCGTCTCCTTGAGCAGGCGACCGGCCTGCTCCGCCTGATGTTCACCCCGCTGACTCAGTGCGACATCATTCCAGCCGGTAAAATACCCATCCCGGTTTGAGATACTTTCCCCATGTCTCAACAGGACGAGTTGTATCATCGTTGGCTCATTTCATAAATCATATCTATAGTAACCGGCTATAAGTTTTACAATTTAACTGGCCAACGAGGCCAATCTGTCCGGGAACGTTGCCAGTATCGCGAAGGCTTGCCGTATCTGGTTTTCTCGAATAAGAGACCCGCAGGATTTTGGCGGTTGTAGAGCGAAGCACCAATATTGAAGATTTTTTCGACGATGGCAAAGCAGTACCAAGCCGCGCGAACTTACCATTACCGGAATTCATACGCAACTACGGAGGCATTAATTTCGGAAAAATTATCCGGATATGCATCAATGGGCTTCTGTCCAGCAGGGCAAAATGTAATCGATGATACGCTGGTTGGTTTCAGCATCGGTTTCATTCGACTTGCGGAGGTCGGGCCCTCCAGGCCAACCAAAGTCGATAAACTCCAGCCCATTAAAACACCTTGCCTTTTCGTAACGTGGAATAACATGGAAGTGTACGTCTGGGTCAACCATCATCAGCATCAGATAATTAAGCTTATCGTAATTAAACGCTTTTGCTAAAGCGGGTTCCAGCTGTGCTGTTATTTTGTGAAGCTCGGTAAAACTCGCTTGACTGAGCTTAGAGAATTCGTGAGCTGGCTCATGGGCGGCGAGAACCAGGGAACCAAGCGTTAACTGGACGGGGCGGAGCATGACGCTCCAGTATTGATATTGATGAATTATTGTCTGTGGCGCCCCGAACTTTCGCATTGTTGCGTTAAAGACCGGTGCATCCGGCGGCGGCGAACTAACCATTCAGAAATCCTTGTGCTTTTTCTCGTAACGAACCGGCGAATTCGAAAGTGACTGACTAACCCGGGCAAAGGAAGTTATGCAGCATTTTATCTTGATCTGTTTTGCTGAAAAGTGCCTCGGCCCTGACCAGATCCCCGGCAAAATCAATTTCACACCAGAGATGCCCGGGCACTGAGCACGTACTCACCAGTTGCCTGGAGGCCAGGGCATCCACGATCGAGAGATACCAGCAATTAAGCCTTGCCGGGTCCCGAAGCGCATCCTCGACCGCGTTGCTGAACAATTGCGGCCCGCGCTCGCGAAAAAAGATAAGACCGATGGACTCGCAGTCGATTTGATCGGCGGGCAAGTTCTTGCTTACGTGCTTGACCCATCCATTCCCATCCAGCTGCACCTTCATGTCGTCCGTATCATAGCTGGGTTTGTGACTCACGCTGAGAGCAATGGGAGTAGGGACGGAGTTCAACACTTGTACCAACAGCGATTTATCAAAAATAGTATCTCCATTCAGGAGCAAAAAGTCGTGGTCCATGGCGGAACGTGCAATCCAGCAACTAGCCAGGTTATCCGCAACTTCAAAGAATGGATTAAAAATCGTACTGATCTGCGCCTGCTTCGCATAGCGTTGCAACTGAGCTTCAACCAGGCTGGATTTGAAGCCAGTGACCACAGTAATGTCATGAATCCCGGCTGCGAGTAACGCCTCAATCTGCCATTCGATAATTGGCTTGCCTCCGATCGGCAACAGGCACTTCGGGATATTTTCGGTGAGCGGCAACAATCGCCGTCCCTGACCAGCGCTGAGAATAATCGCTCTGATAGCGTTCTTTTCCTTGATGCCAGTCATATCCAATAGCCTTCTGAAAGTTCAAAAATGCCACATACTATGCGTATTGAACCCGCTTTCCGCATCATATCTGCTATGTCGTGCGTCACTACAGCATCCGGGCACTCTACTGGTAAACGCATATTCGCGAGTGTACAATTACGCCCTTTTCCGCCCGTTTCGCGCATAAGTTCTCGAGTTCGTGCGTAACTTCCCCGTTCAGCACTTGTACAGGTCTTTCGTTACCCATACAAAATGGTACGCTATCTGAAAAATCGTACGACTTCGTACCTGTATTGCATGCCACCCCTCCCTTCGTGCAGCATATCGCCGCGAGCTAAAGCTGACCGGCTAAACCCGGCGGCTTAAACCTTTAATGGATAATGAAATAATGGATATGCTGTCTCTCCTTAACATGCCGGAGCTAAACGCCTGGGTATGAAAGCTCTTTTTTTTCTCCGTCATTATAACGATATTGATCACATTACCCCAGTTATCTACAAGTGGGTTGATTTGGGTAATACCTGCGATATTGTCCTGATAGGCAGGTCGCGGTTTCCCAATGACTACCGTATTGAATTTCTGCGCAAGCTTAATGGCGTGCGCGTGGCCTACATCAGTGACCTGTTGCCGCGGCTCGAATTTGCCCGCTGGTTTCTGCAGACGCTGCTGCTGATCCGCAAGGTACGCCGTCCCTACCTGGCGTCGATAACGGCGGCATTGGTCAGGTTCTATGACGTCAAGAAACGCACGCCGGTGTGGAACAGCACTGCGCAACGTCTGCTGACCCGCAGCTTCGGGGATACCCATGAAGGCGCGGGTGACGGCGTGGTGGTATTCGACTGGATCGAAAGGAACTCCTCCATATGCGTGGAATGGGTAGCGGTCGTACTATCGATGGCGCGCGCGATGGGGCTTGGCACCGTGTCGCTGCCGCATGGAGACAGCCCGCATGCGAGCCAGCTGATCCGGCGCGGTGAATTGCGCCTGGAGCCCGACACCACCTTTGCCAACGCAGGGATATTCGACAGAGTGGTAGTCCCGAACGAACTTTGCTCTGTTCGTTTTCGCCCCTTCATGGACAACCGCAAGCTAGCCGTTCTGGGGTCGCCACGTTACTGCGACGAGTGGCTCGCCAAGCTGGCTACACTGATGCCGCCGTCGCCGCTGACCCGTTCAGGTAGCCGGCTCAAAGTCGTCATCTTTCTGAGAAAGAGCAACTTTTCCACCTTCTGGGAAGAAGTGGGTGAAGTGGTGCGCATCGTTGCCAGTTTTCCAGGCGTGGAACTGATGATCAAGCCGCACACGCGCGGCGGTTGGCAGCAATCGCTGACCAGTGACGCCTCCCTGCGACGCCTGCCGAACGTGAGCGTGGCCGACGACATCCACTCCATCCACCTCTTGAACTGGGCGGACGTCATCATTGACCTGGCCACCTCGGTGGTATTTGAGGCTGTCAAGGCGAAGAAGCCGGTACTGGCGGGGGACTACCTGCATGCGGGACGCTCCGCTTTGGCGGAATACCTGCCGGAGACGGAACTGCGCTGCCGGGATGATGTTTATCGGCAGATCGAAAAATTTCTTACACATGGATGTGATGATTTTTACATCGAAGCGCACCACCAGCGTTTCGTGAAGGAAATGATCGATGTGGGCGACGCGGACGTGCTATCCCGCTATGTGGCCCTGCTGGAGGAACAAGGGAGGTCCCGGTCCCGCCATGAGCAGCCTTATCTGGATGAGCGTCCCGTGAATCTCGCCTTTGGATGATCTCATGACGGTCGGCCGCCTTTTCCGAGGAAGCTTACCAAGCCGTCATGCCGGTGACATTGGTCTTGGTGCTATCCGTTTTCTTTAATTTAATTATCAAACCAATCTTACTTTCCGTAAATCCGTAAGAGAAAAAGATTTGAATATGAAAACAAGTGCAAAGAAAAAACATAGAAGCTGTCACCAATTATTGGATATTCAAAGGCGTGGGAGCAGAGAGAATGATAGAAGGCAGAGGGTCTTGAGTAGGGGTAACTGTTGGGGTAATAGGATCTGATGAAAATGAAAGTTAAGTACTGTTTCAACAAGTTAAGTACATTATCCGGTAGTCGCCGCCCCACCAATTAGAAGCCACCCCAGCGGGTGGCTTCTTAATTTGAGGCGGTTGGGATGAGAACCCGCCATCGGGTTCGACTAAGCGAGCACTGCTCGCTTGGACGCGCGAGCCGGAATTGGGCGAGTGCGGTCCCGAAGCGAAGCGCAGGGATGGCTGGATCGCCCTAAGGCGAGACAGACACATTCCCGCCGCCTCCACCAATATTGAAGCCACAGCTGTTCCCAGTTTTGGACTTTTTTTCGTCTGAAAGAGGCGACCGCTTTGCCAAGGTTAAGCGCCATTTTTGTATCTCCTCTTCGTATTGCTCTTAAGCTGGCACGGCATTCAAGTCTTCGGCCTGCGATGCATTGCTGTTCTCCCCGAGGAAGATCGACTGAAGTTGCGGCAATGCTGGCAACTTCAGTCGACGTTCCTTGAGGCAAAACGGCAGTACCCAAAGGCGCATCCCGATCGCCTTCGGAAAATCAAAAACAGGCAGCGATTCAGTGAATGCGTCCGTCTTTGGATAGATCAACACAATATCCCCGGCACCATCCAGATAGCTCAATCCATAGGCCTGCAACTGGTAAAAGTCGCTCTGGGACAAACCGTATTTGTCCGTCCCATTCGCCTTCAGACCATCAAGCAACTTCCACTTGGTGTCGAGTACAAGTAAATCTCGATCCGAATTCCGAATCAGCAGATCTGGCTTCAATTGGAACCAATTCTGCTCGCGGTGACGAACCAAGTGATGACTGCGAGCCTGAGTATTCAGAATCAGAGGTTGTGTCAGCTGTCGATGAAGATGCTTGGCGACGAATGCCTCGAACACCGCCTCCATCGGGAACAGCAGTGACGGCGCATTGTGGGCACCGGTGCCCGTCAAGGGCGACTCCTTGTCAAGTATGAGGCGCGACCAGGCTAGGGCATCGGCGTAGTAGCCCATACCTCTGTCCAGCCTCACACGCTGGAAATCAATCCGTATTTGAGTGGAAGGTGGAACGTCCGCAAACACGAAATCCAACTCTCGGGCCAGTTGTTGGTTGGCCTGCGTTCCTGTCAGAAGCAACACTTGACGTAACGCCGCGTGCAGCAGTCGATTTTCTGGTCGATCCGTCGAAAACTCGTCGTGTTCAGTAAAGAAACGGTCCGCTCGGTAAAGGTTCTGCCGCAAGTGCGGCGACATCAGTAGCTTGCCACGCAGGGCAAATAGATTGTTTTGTCGCTGGCGATAGTCGCTGCGAAGTCCACGCTTGACGATGTGCTCTACAGTACGCAGAAACTCGCTGATGAAGATTTCCAATAAAGGCATCCGCGCCGCAGAAAGTTTGGCACTATCGGTAAGGACATGCCGAAAGCCGTGAAGGCAGCACAACATTTCAATCAGCAGCTGACGCGCCTCCACGGCGCCACCGCCGATGGCTTTGCCAACCTTAGGCAACACCTCAATTTGATATCCGTCTGGTGCACGAATGACCCCGACAAAGCTGGTCACTTGTATGACACGACGTCCACGGCGTTGGGTCCATCGCAGCCAGGCAGCGTCTCCCTCTTCCGCAGCGCGTAGGCATTGATCTTCAAGCCAATGAAATACGCTGGCCGGAACGATGCGAACGCCATCGATACCCGAGAGGCCCGCCCCTGTGACCGCTAGGGCATCAAACTCGTAAATCGTTATACCGTTCATCACCGTGGCTACCGATCAGGTTGGCAGCGACTGATAGATGCCGATATAGGCATCCGGGTTAATGAACGACGCATCCTGTACCACGTAGCGTCGCTTGGTGGCATAGGTACCCAAGCCGTGATCGCCACCGAACAAACGTGCTAGATCCTCTTCATGATCCTTACTCTCAACTACAAATCGAGCAACCTCCGGCTTCTGGTTGTCTGCCAACACGAGCCGGATTTTTTGCCAATCTTCAAAGAAGTATTCCTCGAGCAAGGGAACGATGCGATTACTAAACACTTGCGATAGCGCGACCAGCCTTTCGTCACCGTCGGGTACTTTCATAAGTGATGTGAAATAAGCATGCCCGATGCAGTGGTCGCGGTCATAAAGGGCCTCTATGCGCTGATTGATGACGGACAGCATTCGCGGAATGTCGATGACCTGCTCACCTAAGGTCACGCGCAGGGCAAAAATTGGTGCCCCCGCGTCATCACGCGCATCTGGCAGTACAGGCACAAAGTCGAACCTTCGACGCAGCGCTGTATCAAGCAGGGCCAAGGACCGGTCCGCTGTGTTCATCGTGCCGATGATGTCCACGTTGAGTGGGACTGAGAATGACTCGCCAGAGTACGGTAACGTGACCGAGATTGCGTTTTCCGAACCCTCCCGCTTGTCTGGTTCGATCAAAGTGATCAGTTCGCCGAATATCTTGCTGATGTTGCCCCGATTGATCTCGTCGATGACCATGGCAAATCTCTGATCCGGTGCGAGACGTGCCTTGCGGCAGAGATCCTTGAAAGCGCCAGGTCGTATTTCGTACTTGATCGCACCAGATTCAGTATCGTCATCCAGTACGGGACGCAGCCCTTCCACGAACTCCTCATAACCATACGACTGGTGGAACGTGACAAAACTGTAGTGACGAAGAATTTCCGAAGACTGGGCGCCAGCTCGGTACTCCTTGACCAACGCAACGAGGTCGGCACAGGCTTCCTCCCATTCACCGGCAAGCTGCCAGACAGACTCCTCACCCTTATCGAACACCTGCGGGCTAAATCGCAGCTTCTGTTTGACGGTCGTGGATTCATCAACGGTGCGTTCTTGCAACGTAGTCCAGATCGTTTGTCGCAAGTTGTCCTTGCGCCCTTTGGTAATCGCAATGGCATCAATGAAGGGATGCTCCAATAGTTGGCTGACATTCGCCTTGCCACCAAGGACGACCAGAGCAAGGACGGCACCCTCCCACCATTTAAGCGGGGCAATCCTTTCTGCGATGAACTGGCCTCGCCATTCCTCAGCAGACACCGATGTCATTGCCTGCTCATAATCCCGCCGCAGCAACTTGGATACCTCGTAAGTCTTGCCTGTCCCTGGCGGGCCGTAGTAGATACGATTGAAGGCTTGCGTGACGACAGTATCCGTCGGTGGCTCCTCGTCATCGGAATCCTCGTCGGACTCTGTCGGGTCGTCCCGAAGTTGATCAGGCCAAAGACCAGGGCGTTCGGTTTCCAATACCAACCAATCGTCCAGCGATTCGCGTTCGACAACCAAGGCGCCTTCAATTCTCGCCACCAGATCATCGGTCAGTGGCTCCCGGTTCAACTTGTGCACCGCACCGACATCGCGTATCCAGGATATCTTCCTGGTGCGGGTGCCACGGATCACGCCGAGCACGCCGACCGCACGCTCACTCCCGAGGTTCTTGCGGCCAAAGCGAACCTGGATGCCTTTGCCCATGTGCCACCAATCCAGCCCCGCCGCGTGAACAGCTCTGGCCAGCCTGGAAAACGTAGCCTTGTCCTGCGGCGACCAAGAGGCACGGAACGTTTTGAAGACGGGCTTGCCATCAAAATGGATTAACAGGTCTTCGTCGCTCAGCTTTTCCCCCAAATCCAGCTTGGTCACCACTTCTTCATAACGGACGCGGAATTTGCGAATGGCCTCTACGCTCCAATCGACCAACTCAGCCAGCGTTTTGCCTAGACCATCCGACGCCGGAAGCATTGCGACGATGGGTGAAGCGTTGTCGTAGCCACCGCGCAGTGAAAGGTAGTCACGACGAACGGGCGCACCATCATCAAGCCCGACCGTATCGATCTTGACCACAAAACCATCGTCAGCTCCAATCCCAACGGTATAGGCAAGTTCCTTGGGTGAATCCGTTGCCGGGTAGATACGCGCCCAGTTGTACGGCAGGAAGGAGTTCGCCTGGCTTGTCGGACGCTTGCGAACCTTGACAACACCCAACGGAAACAACTTGGTCTTCACCTCGTTGGCCCACGCCTCGGTAACCTCATAGGCCTTCTTCAATTCCTCGTAGGCGCGGTTCTGTTCGGGGTTGGATTCGTCGCGCTTTTGCCCCTTCCATTTGTTCAGCAGCTTGAAGTGGTCACTGGTGAAATAGTCCGCCATATTTTTATATTCCCTCAATATCAATCCCGTGTTCCGCCAGCCAAGCCTTGCGCTGCGCATAGTCGGGCATTGCGCGCTCAACGCGCAGCCAGAAAGCAGGGGTGTGGTGTGGCTCGTGCAGGTGGGCAATCTCATGCACCACCACATATTCCGCAATACGGGCTGGCAGCAAGATGGTCTTCCAGTGGAAGTACAGCCAGTCGCCCTTGCCGCAAGAGCCCCAGCGATAACCGAGGTCCTGCACCTTCACGCCAGCAGGTGCCACCTCCATGCGTGACTGGTACTCGGCCACCCGGCCGGACAACCAGACACGAGCCCTTTCGCTATACCAGCGGATGAAATGCTCCCGTGCGGCTGCTTGAGCATCGTGGCGCAGCGCAAAGCGGCCATTCACCAGCTTCAATGGCGTGTCTTGGTCATTGACCAATTTCAGTCGATGGCTGCGCCCCAGGTACAGGAAGCCCTCACCACCGACGAACTCTTTGCGCGGAACCTTGCGTTGCAACCGGTCCTTTTCGGCCAGCTTGGTATAGATCCAGAAGCGTTTTTCCCTGACGAAATCGCGCAACTGGGCGATACTAACGTCAGGCGGAGCGCTCAGAATCAGCTCCCCAGTTCGTTCCACCGTGATTTGCATCGTCCGGCGCCTGGCACTGCGCCGTATCGTGAATTGCAAGTCGTCCACCTGGATGGAAGCCTCTGCCTCAACAAAGGGGCCGTCCGTTTGATGGTCGGTAGATTTCAGGGGCGCCAGCATTGCTTTACACCTGCACCAGCTTGTCGTGGTTGGCGCGAGCCTGTTCCATCAACTTGTCAGCGAGCACACCCGCCTTATCGGTATCCACCAACGGCGGCCGCAGGCGCATCAAGTGCTCGAACAGCTGCGTGTTCAGGTCTTCCTGTGCCGCGCGTTTGTGGGGGCTCCAGATATCGCGGTTGCCTTGCAGCTCCTGCACCAGCAGGTCCACCAGCTCCACGGTCACATCCTTCAGACGCAACAACTCGGCTGCCGTTGGCGTCTGGCCAGCACAAATCACATCCAGGACGGTGCGCAGGAACGGCGCGCAATGCTCGGGCAAGTCGCTCGGCGCATCGGCCCTCCCTACCTTGCCCGTGCGCAGCTCGTCGATGATCTTCTGTAGTTGTGAGATCACCTCGTTCCACTTTTCACCCAGCGTTTTGAGAATGTCGTTCAAGTGCTCAGAGAGCTTACGGTACAGCACCGGGTCTTCATCGGTGTGCTTGCGGATGTGCGAGCGAATCGCGTGCTCCATCTCGGACGCCTTGGCGCGGTCGTTCGCGGCACGCGCAAGGTGCGTATCGAACTCGGCATCGGTCAGCTGAATCGGTGGGATCTTGGGGTCGAGGCCCAGCGAGATCACATGGTCGTCGATCAGCTTGCGAACCTTGGCGCCGACATCCTTGCCCAGTACCGGCGTGTCCTTGTAGCGGTTGCGAGCGCGGGCGTAGATGTAGGCCAGGTGCTTGGCATCGCCGGAATATGGCAATCCCTCGGCGCGCGGCAGTACCGTATCCAGTGACCCCAAGAAAGCCTTGAGCTTGACTGCGAACTCGGCGCGCAATTTCTCGCTACCCAATGCCTCGACGCAGGCTTCGGTGTCGTCCAGCGACTCGATTCCCCGCTGGCGGAACAGATCCACCACGCGCAGATGCCGGTCGCGCAGCACTGGCACCTCGTCCTTCAGGCTGGCCAGCGCGCCTTCCACGTCCTCATCGGCGTAGGCCGCCAGCGCCTCTTTCAAATGCTGCGCCACACCGTAGTAGTCCACCACGATGCCGCAACGCTTGCCAAAGCCGGTGCGGTTGACGCGGGCAATCGCCTGCAGCAACTCCGCCTCGCGGATCGGGCGGTCGAGGTACATCACGCCCTCGATCGGCGCATCAAAGCCGGTGAGCAGCATCGACTTCACGACCAGAAAGGCCAGCGGGTCGGTCTTTTCTGGCTTGGCATTGAACAGCGGCTTCTTGAAGCGCTTGATCAGTTGCTCGTGCGCCGCGCCGTCTGTCCACTGCTTCCACGCCGGGTCGTCGTTGTTGCTGCCCGAAATGATGGGCGCGAATTCAATGCGTACCAGTGTGTCGCGGTAGCGCCAGGCCTGCACCACCGCCTTCACGCTCAAAGGACGCTGGCACAGTGCCTCGTCATCCAGCGCCTTGTCCTCGGGCGAAAGCGCGTGGGCCTCAGCCAGCAACTCATCGCGGGCGGCCCGCAACGCCTCGAAATAACGAATGGCCGCCAACCGGCTGTACGCCACCACCTGCGCCTTGTAGCCGTTGGGCAGGATGTTGGTCACGTAGTGGCGAATAATGTCGCGGGCCTTGTCGGCAATCAGCGCCGGGGCATCAAAGATGTGGCCCTTGGTGGCGTACTTCTTCTTGATTGCCTCCAGCTCCTGCGGCGAGTGCTGGCGGAACAGGTCCTCGAACAATTCATCTAGGCTGGCGCCGTCCTTGACCGCCCCATTGGCCGTGCGGCCCTCGTAGAGCACCGGCACCGTCGCGCCGTCGGCCTCGGCTTCCTTGATGGTGTAGCGGTCAATGAACTCGCCAAAAATTTCATGGGTGCGCTTCTTGTCACCCATGATGATCGGTGTGCCGGTAAAGCCGATGCGCGCGCAATTGGGCAGGCCCGTCAGCAGGTTGGCGTGCAGGTCGCCAGCCTGGGTACGGTGCGCCTCGTCCACCAGCACGAGGATGCTGTCGTCCTCGTTCAGCACCTCAAACTTTTCGTCGGCCTTGTAGCTGGCTTTCGGCTCTTCCACCTTGGGCAGATCGTCTGCTGTCAGCGGCGCATCGCCGGCGCTATCCGGGTCACGGTATTTCTGGATCGTGGCAAAGATCAGCCCCGGGCCCTTGCGCCGCGCCAGCGCCTTCACGCCCGCCATGCTCTCGGCCACATCCACCACCTCGCCGGTCAGCGTGGCGGTGACGGACAACTGGCCCTGCAGGTCCTTACGGTCGGTAATGACGATGACCTTGAAGCGCCGCAGTTGCGCGGCCATCCGCATCTTGCGCACCAGGAACACCATGGTCAGGCTCTTGCCCGAACCTTGGGTGTGCCAGATGATGCCGCCGCGCTTATCGTGTTCGCCATGCTGCAGTCGCGTCTGGCCGGTCTTGAGCCGGGCAATTGCCCGGTTTACCGCCCGGTACTGCTGGTAGCGGCACACCGTCTTGATGGTCTGGCCGCCTGTCTGCATGAACAACATGAAGTTCTTCACCACATCCAGAAGATGCGAGTGTGAAAGCAGCCCGGCAATCAAGCGTTCCTGTTCAGAGAGGGCGGGCTTGCCCAAGCCTTGCGCCACTTCGATTTCGCTACCCGCGCCATCAGGGCCGACCACCGTCTTCCACTGAGCGTAGTGCTCGAAGGCCGCGCCGACGCAACCCACGCGTGCCTCGTCGAAGCTGGTGGCCACCAGCAACTGGTTGGTGGCAAACAGCGCCTCGTTGCCCTCGTTATCGTCCACCTCAAACGCGGCCTTGCGCTGGTTGGTGTAGCGCCGCAGTTGGTCCACAGCCTCGGCCAGCGGCTCGGGCGTGGCCGGGCTCTTGCACTCCACCACCACCAGCGGTATGCCGTTCACCAGCAGCACCAGGTCGGGCACGATGAAGGCCTTGCCGCTGTTGAAGCCAGGCGGGCAGTCCACGCGATATTGGTTGATCACCGTAAAGCGGTTGTTCGCCGGGGTATCCGAGTCGATGTAGCGAATCGTCTGACCCCGCCCACCGTCCCATCCGGGCAGACCTTCAACGGTCAAGCCTCGGATCAACAAGGCGGTGGCCTTCTCATTGGCCTCCATCAGCTTGTGCGTCCCCAGGCGGGTGATGGCCGCCACAGCTTCGGACAGCCGCGCATCGTCCAGCCAGGGCGCGCCGTCAGCGCCGGGGTTCAGCGCGCGCAACTGCTCACGCAGCAGCCCCTCCTGAATCACCTCGGCAAAACTGGTTCGACCCGTGACTGCCGGGTCGTCAAGACTGCCTTCGTTATATGCCCAACCGAGTGCCTGCAACTGGGCAACGAATGGTTTTTCGACGTCTTCGAGTTCCCAGCCCATCAGACGCTCCCTTGTTGTTGTGCGGCTTCGGCCAGCAATGGTGTGACGCGGACGCGACCGGTGAGGAGGTCGTGCATAAGGCCGGCTTTGAGCTCTCGCAGCTTGGCGGACTCGGTCGTCGCGTTCTGTATGCGGTTGTCGATCTCGTCCAAGCGCATGGCAATCAGATCCTGTTCGAAACGTAGTGGCTTCGCCGTCAGCAGGCCCCGGATCGTCGGCAAATTCAACCCCGCCTTCGCGCCAGCATCGTTCAACTTGCTGATGTAGGTTTGCGCAATCGGCCCGGCCATGTAATGGCCAACGAATCGCGAATTAACAGCATCAAGGTCTGGGCGTACCAGCGCAATGTGTTGGTTGATGTAGGCCTCGCCCAAACCATCTGGAACGACGCCGACGATACCCAAATCGGCTGTGATAGAAATAAGGATGTCGCCTGACTCAAGTCGTGTCCGCTGACCGTCCGCATTCCGACGGGGCCGCACATAGATGATCGATTCGTAGCGGAAGTTGATGTGCTCACGCGTCAAGTTACCAATGCGAACGAACAGCGCACCGCTGTCAGCATAGAAGCGCGCCCAATCGCGCGAACCGCTGGTCACCGTCTTGGACACCGACTCAAGAGTGACGACATCCCACTCCTTCGGAGTCCACCCCAGCGGCGACTCCTCGTAGAGGTGCGGTGCCTCGGCCTGGGGCGGGCGCAGTTCGCCATTGGCGTCGATGCCGCGTGTCACCAGGTCGTGCAACAGGCCCTGCTTGATAGCTTTGAGCTTGGCGATGATCGCCTCTGTTGCGTGCATAGCGGTGTCGAGGGTATCGAGGATTTGGGCGATCGCGCGCTGCTGAGATGGAATCGGAATTGGCGCTGAAACCTTGGCAAGTTCACCTAGGTACAAACCTGCTTGGGCTGTGGCATTACTTCTGCGAACAAGCTCTGCAGAAAATTTCGGATGCCCCATCCAATGGAAGAGAAATCGGCTGTCCAGCTTTCTCTTGTCCGGGCGAACATAAGCCACGCTACGCTGAAACGTGACGCGCTCGCCTGCGTAAATGGCCCTTCGTCCAAGTGAACCGACGATAGTCAGCAGCAGGTCGTTGGGCTCCAACTGAAACGATCGACTCAAAACCTGATACTCTGACTCAGAAATAAGGTCGTCCGACTCGTCCCAAATGATGGTGCCGTTTGCTGAGATATTTTTTGCACTCAGAAGCGGAACGCCTTCTTGTACGCGTCTATGTGTCCCGTGGGTGCCGTCCTTGATTGCTGTTGCTAGCTCGGACAGGGGCCTCACCGGAAAGAGACTGTCAGACATACCGCAACCCCTTCAAAACCCTCTGCAACGCCTGCGTCGCCGCATCGCGCTTGCCTTCGATCTCGGTCAGCGTCACACGGTACTTGTCCCACCAGTTCTCGAACGCGGCGGCGATCTGCTTGCGCTGGGCGGTGACGTAGCTCTCGACGATGGTCTGCATGTCGTTGTGCAGGATGCTCAGCAGCAACTCGGTGGCGGCTTCCGGCGCGAGGCCATCGACAGCGGCGTTGATGTGCGCGGTAAAACTCTCCTTCTTGGCCTTCAACTGTTTCTTGACGGCCGTAAGCTCCTTCTTCCAGGCCTTGAGTTGAGCTTCGTCCACCACATTCTCTTCGCCGGCCTCGTCAGCGCCCGCTTCTTCGTCGGCAGCGTCGCCGTGGTCACCGTCCGCGTCCTTGGGGCTGGCGGCCTTGATCTGGCCGTCTAGCTCCGCCTTCTTGGATTCCAGCTCAGTGATGGCTTCGACGAAATCACTCATCAGGAACTTGACTAGCTTGTGATCCAGCGGGCTTTCCTTGCTGGCCCTGTCTTCCAGCGCGGTGACGATGCTGGTGCGCCAAGCGTCAACCACACCCTTGGCGCCGCGCGCCATCAGGGTGAGGAAGTCGTACTTGGTCTGGTACCAGAAGCCGGCAACGATACCGCGCACCTGGAAGGGGTCGAGCAGGCTGATGGCTTCGAGCGATTCGCTGAAGCTAGCCAGCAGGTCGTTGCGCAGGGCTACCAGGCTGGCGGCATTGTCCAGTTGCCCGGACAGCGCCGTGATACGGGTGCTGTGGACCTGCCACCATTGCTCGAAGGCGGCGCGGATGGCCGCTTCCTTCGCGACCAGACCGGCGTTGTTTTCGATGGTCGGCTTGAGCGCCTGCCGTTTGTCGAGGACAGGCGCGAAGTCGAAATACTTGGCGTCCCTTTCAACCAGCAAGTCCATCGGGTTCAGACCATGGGCGCTGAATAATCCAGCTTTGTCAGCCACCTCGGCCTTCGGGATGCCGCCGACCAGATGGGCGCGCACGTCGTGCGGCTCGGGAGGCGGCGCGTTGTCGGCGTAACGGCGGATATTGAGGTTATAGTCGTTGGCCTTGAGCGTGGCGTTGTCGACGATGGCCGAGAAGCCGTCGATGGCGCGAAACTCGTCGAAGGTGGTGACGATTTTCTCGATGTGCTCGGGCAGCAGGTAGTTTTGTGCGCGGCCCTCGAAAAACTCGCGGTCGGCATTGATGAAGAACACCTTGCCCTGATGCTCGGCGGCCTTGCCGCTGACGCGGTTGGCACCGTTCTGCACGCGCTGGCGCAATACCAGAATACAGGCCGGAATGCCGGTGCCGTAGAACAGGTTGGGAGCGACGCCAATGACGGCTTCGAGCAAGTCATCTTCGATGATGCCGGCGCGGATGGTTTTTTCCTCACCGCCCCGGAACAGCACGCCGTGGGGTAGAACGGTGGCCACCATGCCACCGTCGCGAGTGACAGCCAGCATGTGCTGCAGGAACATCAGGTCAGCCTTTTTGGCACCCAACGGCACCTGGCCGTAAGGGAAGCGTTCGGCTTCAAACTTGGGCTTCCAGGCGGGCTTGCCGTCGGCATCCTTCTCGGTATTGCCCCAGTGAATGGAGAACGGCGGATTGGTGAGAACGCGGTCGAAGTGCATCAACTCGCCGCCCTCGACATGCTGTGGTTCGGCCAGGATGTCCTCGTTTTGCAGGTTGGCGGTGCTGATGCCATGCAGCAGCATGTTCATCTTGGCGATGGACCAGACCGTGCCGTTGAACTCCTGACCAAACAAATTGGCTTTGCGGCCGTCCTCGCCGTGTTCGTCGATGTATTCCTTGGCCGCGATTAGCATGCCCCCGGACCCGCAGCAGGGGTCGTAGACGTCGTGGGCCAGGGTCGGCTTGATCAGCCGCACCATCATGCGCACTACCGAGCGCGGGGTGTAGAACTCGCCGCCCTTCTTGCCGGCCGAATCGGCGAATTCGCCAATCAGGTATTCGTAGGCCGCACCCAGCAGATCGGGGAACTCGAAGTCCTCGTTGCGCAGCCGGTATTTGCCGAAGTGGGAGATGAGCTGGCGCAGCTTGGTGTCCGGAATCTTGCTCTGGCCGACCTTGCGCGTGAAATCGATGTGCTCCAGCACGTCGTACAGGCTGGTGTTCGCTGTTTCGATGCCTGTCAACGCCTTGTTCAGAAAGTCGCCGACGTTCTGGTGTGCGTCGTTGAGCAGAAACTCGTAGCGCGATTGCGGCGGCACCCAGAAGGAGCCTTCCTTCTTGTACCAGCGCGAGTTCTCAGCAGACTTTTCGGCATCAGCTTTACTCTTGCTTGCGTCGATTTCCAGTTTGATGACGTCTTCACGGCGCTGATCGAATACGTCGGAGCAGCGCTTGAGGAACAGCATCCCGAAGATGTATTCCTTGAACTCGGAGGCGTCCATCTTGCCGCGCAGGATGTCGGCGGCTTTGAAGAGGTGGCGTTCGAGCTGTGGCAGGGTTAAGGGCATGTAGGGAATCTAGTCAAGTTCAGTTGTTCTTTTTCGGCGCGGCGCATCAGTCAGCCTTGCCCAAGGTTTTTTATGTGTCTGGCGAGCGATAGCCCGGGGCCAACAACGCGTTCTTCACACGGTAAAGTGCCAGATGGTCTTTGAGCCACAGGCGGTATTCGGGGCCACGCAGACGGTGGTCGGGGGAGCAGTCGACGCTCCAGCGCCGGAGCATGTATCCAGCCGTAGCAGCCCGAAGCTTCAGCGCCAGCACGCCGCCCGTGAAACTGTAGTCGCGTGCAGTGATTTCAGGTCTAGGCTGGTCTGGATGCGGAATCAGTTCGATCTCGACAATCCGTGTCCACTGGATGTCATCGTCAGGACGTTCGCCAACCTTTGGGTCGTCGTCGAGTGTCCTGGGCGCTTCGATCCGGGTGATGACGAAGTCGCGGAACCCTCCGGTCTTACGGTCGAACGCTCGGACGTGCCAACGTAGGCCGCTGTCCACGAGAGCGAAGGGAACGATCACCCGTTCGGACTCTCCGCTGCTCACCGAGTGGTAGCGGATGGCTGCCGGACGCTTGGCGTGGATGGCTCGGCAGATAGGTGCCAGCACGTCCATGCAGGGACTGCTCAGTGCAGCAGGTGACTCGCAAGGCAAGAGCGGCGGCGAATCACCGTTTACGCCATCGCCAAACCCCAACGAGAGTGCCGACAGAACACGCTGTGGTGAGTGCTCGAAGACCGGCACGAAACTCTTGCCTATGCGGTAGATCTTGTTGCTACCGTCGAACTCGATGTTCTGGGGGGCGACCTCACGGTACAGGGCCAAGTCTCGTGTTGCACCCGCCGGCGCCACTCCGAAGCGGCTGCTCAGATCAGGCCGACCGATCTCGCCGATGAAGTACAGGCGGAAGTCGATGTAGGCGAGCCGCTCTCGTTGTGCATGGCTCAGGCTCTCGACTCGTTGGGGGTGCATGGTCAAGCGCTCCTCAACCGCCACAAACGACGGATGGACCAAAACCAACTTCACGTTTGCTCATTCGAGCACGCCTTATATCATCAAATTGATGACATTATGCGTCCAAGCTCAGGTTTGAGCAAGCGGTCAAATTGTCGAATCTACGGACTCAAGAGCGATGCGTTACTATCTGGCTCCGATTATGCACGCGGGTTCGGTTCCGTGTTCCACCACCAATTAAAAAGCCACCCTCATCAGGTGGCTTTTTAATTTGAGCCGCATTCTCGGACAATGTGTCAACCAGCATCGCTTGAGCTTGTTATTCTCTTCCTACCGTTTCGTTGAGGTATGAATATGGCTACCTGCACGGCACCCTTTTAGCATCCAGGGACAAATTCTTCGTTAGAAAATCAAAATTCATTTTATTTGCTTGCGGGCAAAAACTCCTGTTCGAGAGATGATATTCAATACCGAAAACAGCTTTCCCGGCATCAACAAATGGTTTGAGCGCGTTGCATTCACCGTCCTGGAAGCACTGTTCATTCACAGCAAAGTCGAAATAACTTACAAGATGCTTGATTTGATCAAGATTATTTTTCAAACCTATAGCAAGTCCCAGATCATGTGCTGCGTCAGCAAGGGCTATGTTGTAAACCAGCTGATCACCGTAGCTGAGGGCAAAGCCGGTACTGTTGCTATAGCCGTCAACATTGTCAGGATCGACACCATGGCAGCCTTTTTTAGCAGCTTGTTCCATGCGAGCCCGCATGATGGGCATCAGAACATCTAATTTCCGCACATCGAGCCATCTCTCACCCTCCCAACCGTCAAGATTCCGGCCGAGAAGCGACGCTGGAAATGCGCGAATATCAGGACGCCAGTTTTCATAGCTACCCGCGCTAAAATAACAGATGACATGCTTGCCCTTTGATCGCAGTGCCGAGATAACAGCCGCGCTGGTATCAAACAGGTCGATGTTGTAAACATCGACATTTAAAGACGTATCAAGCGGGTCAGTATATTGAATTTGCCACTTTAAACCGGGAGCCGGTTTCCAGCGGTTTCCATGGCTCCCCCGATCACTAGCTGTTCCTGACGCCTCCATAGGCCGCTTGGATGGCGCGCTTTTTATCTCGAACGCAACGAAGTCAAGCTGGCTACTGTCCCCCTTATTTTTTGCCACGTAGCGCAACGTTATCTGATTTCGCCCGTTTATGAATTGGCTGGGGTTCGTTATTGTTGCGGTGATGTTACTCCAGGACCAGTCAGCTACATCGCCATTGTCCGCGATATAAACCCATTTGCCGGTTTTAACATCAAGCAATTCAAATTCCCATTTCTGAAAGGAATTTTCCGGGCCCCGATAATTGGCATGCAATATTAATTTCTGAATCACTTTGTCAGGCATGGCTGGCAGGTTGAACCTGAAGTCTCCTACATATCCATCTTGATCACTATTGAATTCCATATACCTGTCAAAATTATCATCTGAGCCGTGCTGATCTTTTACATGGAGAACTTCCAAGGACTGCGACGTGGAAGAGCCTCTTTTATTCCATAAATTAGACGGAAACATGGCCTCAGCAAAACTTGCAGTTGCCGTCATCAGAGTGATGCCGACAGCTGCAAGCAGTTGAATTACGCTTTTTTTCTGTTTGGGCGGACACATTTTATAAACTGACAGTATTTTTATTAAGTTAATGATGGGTTTCACGATTGTTCCGGGGCGATAGCGTATTTGCATTGCAGGGTCCTTCCTTCTTCGGTATCTTCAGTAGGTCACGGTGCACGTGACCTCAAAGGCTATCTCACAGCTACCGCTTATTGAATTGTGGATAGAAGGTTAACCCCAACTTTGTGCTCCCCGGCGGGCGGTTTGTTTAGAATTACTTCCCATTTCGTAACGGCAGAGCTCATCCCATAAAACGCTCCCAATATATTCTTGCAGCGCAAATCATCCGGGTCAGGGCGTACCATGGTCCAAGGGCTCGGGCAAGCGATATAGATCCTGCGTATTGATCGTCCAGCTTCGGGCAGACCAAAGCTTTGTTGCCAGACTTTTCCATCACTTGTCGTCAGCTTGAAGATGACCGCATCCGGGGAGGAGTTTACATAGCTACTGGTGATTTCAAGGTTGAAGCCCAGTCCCAACCCATTCACCGGAGTTTCCGAGGCAATGTAAAGGCTATTTCCCAAGCCGTCTGAACTAATGTCTGCAGTCACGCCGTCAGAAGCAAAGCTGAGCTCTCGCCATTGCGCCTGCCCGGTGGCTCCAAACGTGTTGTCCGCTTTTACTAAAGAAGCTTCCATTAGGCCAATGCTGCTCAGCAAGACAAAATTTTCCCCTTCCCCAAGATTAGTGAACGACAGTTCCCAAGCTTTGATCTGGCTCAGGTCAAAGTTGCCTGTTGGTCCCCAGGCTGCCCGCGCCCAGCCTTTTCCTTGAGGATTAAGCGAAAACCTGTATGGAAGAACGATGTCGCCGGAAGGCGTAAAATGGGCTAAGGCAGTCTTGCTAACCACATCCAGTCGCTTTCCCTGTTGCCAGACGCTTCCATCCTGCATGGTCAGGCTCATGACCAATGCATTGGGATCGAAATTCTGGCTGGCATTCACTAAAGCGACGATTTGCCCGCTGCCGCTGGCGGTCAGGTCGAAATAGATTTGTGCTTCCTTACGCAAGGATACGTTTTCCCATGGGTCCCCTTGCGAGCGGTAAACCGCCTTCACATATCCAAATGGATTGTAGTAATGTTGGTGCGTGCGTACATGATATAACCAGTCGGTATCACCATCTGCTGGGTTCCAGTCAGCATGGCGGAACAGAATGCTCCCGTCTCCAGAGGAAAACTCTACTGCGAATGGCTCTGCAGCGTTTCCTGGTGTTTCATAGCTCCCCTTCATATAAAGGGTATGAAAGTTGATGTAATGGTTATTGCCTGGGGGCAGGTCTACCAGGATAACTTCCCATGAGACAACCTTGCCAAGATCGAACACTCCCGGTGGCCCCCATTCAGCAAGGGCGAAGGAGTCGTCCTTAACGGGAAACGCTGTTGTTTGCCACACATTGTTTGCCAGCACTTTGGGCTGGTCCCAAATGCTGCCGTCCTGCATGATCAAGCGTAACACGACACTGACATAGGGTCTGCTGGTCACATACCCCGGGCGGGCGACAAGCTGTATTTCCTGGGTTCCCTGAAGATTGAACTGTTTTCCGGCAGGGCTTTTTATCGAAACGGTCTCCCAAAGATCCGCCCCTACAGAAAAGCTCGCTGTAAGGTTTGCACCCGCGAAGTCGGTAGGGCCAGGATCTGTGCTTTGAGACACGCCAACAGGTCCCCAGAATGTATTCCCATTTGCCGGGTTCCAGTCATTTTGCAGGAATAATGCTGAATTTGTTGAATCAAAGCGCTGGAGAATTTTTAGTGCGGTAGCCTGCGCGGGTAGGGCAAAAGCTAAACTTAAAACAGCGGATGCGGCTAGGATAAGGCTGCGGAGTCTGAAGCAATTGTTAATTATCATTGTATGCTCCGGCAAGATGGAGTTTAAAGTACTGAAGAGTTCCATTACTCAGATTAGGTGATGGAATCTAAAAGTCAAAGGCAGAGTTCCAGTTATGCCAAAGATTTTGGAAAATCCGGGAGATGCAAGAATTGAGTCCGTGCCCATTAGGAATGGTGCAATGGATGCTCGCAGCTCTGATGGGATTGGTGGCTATACCCATCCTCAATACAACATGAGACCGGCTAGGCCTTGCTTATGCTTTAACGTTGGCTGGGAAACTTAGATCTGACGGCATTACCTGGGGGTATCGCACCCGAAAGAGGCCGCTGCAAAGAGAAAACGGTGATTAATGCGCGGGTAGAAAAAGCACTGAGCCGGCGCTATTTCCGCCACTTGTCCCGCGAGGGGGAGGGGAATGATTTCGGGAAGCGCGAACTAAAGTAAAGGCGGCGCTTTAGAAACGGTAGCCATACCGCATCCCTAGAGTATCCATGCCCTCGTTGGGGTCAGCAAGGTTGGCATTGGAGATATGATCGAAGTATGCCGATAACGCATTTTTGCCGTCGAAACGATATCCAGCTTCAATCGGTATGTGAAACAGAATCCGTGACCCGAGGGCCTTCATGTCATTGTGCTGTAAATGGAGATCGCCGTTATGAACTGCACCGCCCAGTCCCACACCGAAGAATATCCCGCTGATGTGTTCATATTGCCAACGAATACCGGCGTAGAGCTTGGAGGTATCGCCGGCCGTATTCACCGAACCGCCAAAGGCGGGACGAATGGCTCCTCCGAGAATTTTGAGCTGGGGCGAAAAAATTGCTTCGAGATTAACATCCACCCCGCTTTCACGGCGGAAGCCGCTCCACAAACTACTGGTATCGTGGTGCAGCACGCCGAGCTTAACTTCATGCAGCCATGAGGGTGTTCGCCGCTCATCTGCGTAGCCGGCAGACGAAATAACGCAGCCGACGCATAAAACCAGCATCTGCCGAATATGTGCGTACATTACCTATCCTTTCAGCTCTCCGAGGTAACCCCACCAATAATACCCGCGAGTTTGCCACCCCGATTCAAGAAGGAACTTCAAAAAACTGCTCTCGGTTTAGCTGCCGCCTTACAGTAACTTCCTGTTACTGGTTCTCTGCTACGCGTTACTTTTATTCCCCTGGGATTACAGCTGCTCGTGTTCGAAAACCGACATTGCTGGCTAGCTTAGCTTTACGGACTAGGTCCATGGCAATAAACATAAGGGAAATCCCTGTCTGGAGTGAGTTTTATCACAGAAAATTGTGTTAAGCGCAGTTATCGTGTGCCTAAAGGATAAGAAGAAATCTTGCTGCTTAGCAGTGATACTTCTTGAAAATCTTTTTGGCCACATCGGCACAATTCCCGCGCCTTCAAATTGATTCGCCCCGACCTGTGCTGTGAGTTAATTAAGTATGCGATTACCCGATTTTCGTTCTGTAATTTTGCACATTAAGGGGAAATCATGATTAAAAGGCTCGTATCACTCTCGTTACTCGGTCTTGCGTGCTCAGGCTACACGGTCGCCTACGCGCAGGTACACTCCGCAGACGTGAATATTGTTTTCGTGCGCGCGGAGGTTGCGGATGACCGCTTCGTCTGCACTACGGAAATCAATAATCGAAACGATGACGACTCCTTTGACACCCACGTCATCGTACTGCTACCTCTGGAAGTAAAAATCATAGATATGACGGTACTACAAGGGCCGGGAAGTTGTAAGCGAAGCGGTCCTAGAGAGGAAGACCACGGGTATGCCACGTGCCACCTCGGTCAGCTTCCTCAAGGTCAGGATGTAAGGCGCACGGTTACAATTACGACCACCAAATCGGCCGTTGCAGCACACTATCCGCAGACCTGTGCGGCCTTTATATACGGCAGGGTTGGTGATATCGAGAAGATAAACAATTATGCAACAGCGAGTGCACCTTGATTTTACGAACCTTGGATAATCCGACGGGTATTTATGTTTTGATCCGTTCCAAAATAAATAGGCCATGCTCTGGTTGGGTGGGGAATAGCGTGAGGAATATCCCCCTACGATCATAGCTGTTCAATACACACACGCTGCCCCACAATTAAAAAGCCACCCCAGCGGGTGGCTTTTTAATTTGAGGGAACTGGGATGAGAACCGTCGCGAGGTTTGACTAATCGAGCTCCGCTCGTTTGACGCGCGAGTCTGGTGTGGGCGAGCGTGAGGAGAATTGGTGTCAAGCTCCATTCTCTCCTTCAACATTATCACGGTTCAAAAACACGCTTCCACTGGCGCCTTTGCATCGTTTGGTATCCAAGCACTGCCGAGGCTTGATGCCTTTCAATGTCGGCTATACTGATTTGCCGCTGGAGGGCAACAGAATAGCGAGAACTGGACAAGAACCGACAGTGAGTTTGCTTTTGCTTGGCTTATTGCGTTTGATTGATGCATACGCTGAATTGAATGCTAATGGAACTGTCACTGAAACTTCTAACTATATTCGCGATGCCGCATAACAAAACAGTTCCACAGGTCAAAGGCGATTTTCTGCTGGGCAATTTAAGTCAGATGATTGCGAATCCGTTTCAAGCGCTTTGTGACTGGCAGCGAGATTATGGTGACTTGGTCAGCTTCAGACTGGCTACCCGCCAATTTTATCTATTCAGTCACCCAAAACTGATTGAACAAGCCTTGATCAAGCAAAGCGATGTTTTTGTAAAAATCTACAACCCTGAAAAACCGACAGGTCTGGCGTTGATTTTAGGTCAGGGATTAGTAACAAGTCAGGGAGATTTATGGCAAAGACAACGGCGGTTAATGCAGGGGGTTTTTCAGAGAAGCAACATAACCACGCTGCTGCCGCAAATGGTCACCGCTGGCAATAATATGTTGGATCGATGGCGACAACTCGGTGATGGCGCACAGGTTAATCTGTCTAATGAAATGACGAAGCTTACATTAGAAGTCATCACCCAGACCATGTTCAGCACCAGCGTGCTCGACAAAATAGAACGTATCGCTCCATCTTTGGAAACTTTACTGAGGTATGCCGCTAAAACCATCGTGAGTCCGTTGACTCTCCCGTTGTATGTACCCACCCCGGCCAATCAAAAATTCAGACAGGCGTTGGGAATAATTGATGACGTCATTTACGGAATCATCGAACAACGTCGCAAGACGTCATCGGCACAAAATGACTTATTGGATGTGCTGTTAAAAGCACGCGATGACAGCAGTGGTGAAAGGATGACTGATAGGCAGATCCGTGATGAAGTTATCACCATTTTCAGCGCAGGGCATGAAACCACCGCAAATTTATTGAGCTGGACCTTATATTTATTGGCGCGGCATCCCGATGTACTCGCTACACTGCATGAGGAACTGGATAGCTTGCTGCAAGGAAAAATACCGCGCGCCGAAGATTTGCAGCAGCTTGTTTATACGAGAGCCATACTCAATGAGTCGATGCGCCTCCGTCCACCTGCTGGCATCCTGCTGCGTAAAGTTAATAAAGATACCGAGGTTGATGGCTATTTTTTAAAGGCCGGCAGACCCGCGATATTCAGTATCTTCAATCTTCATCATCACGCCGATTTTTGGCCGCAACCCGAGCAGTTTGACCCGGAACGGTTTTTAATACCCCAGAATCGGAGGTTTTCGTTTATGCCTTTCGGGATAGGGGAGCGAAGCTGTATCGCGAGTCATTTTGCATTAATGGAAGCCCAGTTTTTGCTAAGCATGATAGTTCAGCACTGTGATTTACAGTTGCTCAACAAGGATGAAGCCGAGGTTGAAATGGCGGTAACCCTGCGACCCAAAGGTGGCATTCCAGTCCGAATAAAGTGGCGATAAAATCTATCTTCAGTTTGTGGCTTTACTATACAAAAGCTGTAGAAGGTGCTTCGCTATTTTTGAGGAATTCCAGCCTAAACTCTGCTTATTCATCCCGAGTTGTAGCTCATTCGAAAATCTCCACCCGCACAATGCCATCGTTGCCAACAATGCCGCGGAACATCCCTCTGGTATTGAAACGCATTGCATAGTTGCCTTTTGCATCCAGGACGATCAAGCCGCCATCTCCCGCAATGGCGGCAACGTCCTTCAGTGTATTATCCGCCGCCTCGATAAGTGAGCTGTGCAGCAACCTTACCTGTGCCGCCGTGTTGAAGGCGGCACAGGTACGAATGAACATTTCTCCGCTGCCGGTGGCGGATACCGCAACCGAACGATTGTCGGCATAGGTTCCGGCGCCGATGATGGGCGAGTCTCCCACACGCCCGAAGCGCTTGTTCGTTATCCCCCCGGTCGAGGTGCCGGCGGCGAGATTGCCGTGCCTATCCAGCGCCACGGCGCCCACCGTTCCGTGTTTTTGATCCATCTTTTCGGCCGCGTCGGGCTTGTCGGAAAGCGCGTCGTGGTCGCGCAGCAGGCGTTCCTGGGCGATGGCTTTTTGCAACTGATCCCAGCGGAATTGGGTATAAAAATAGGAAGGATCCACGATCTCCAGACCCTGTTCGGCGGCAAAGGCATCGGCACCCTGGCCTATCAGCATCACATGTTCGCTTTGCGTCATCACCGCGCGCGCGGCGCGGATGGGGTTGCGTATTGTCGTGACTCCGGCCACGGAACCTACCATGAGCGTGGAACCATCCATGATGGATGCATCAAGTTCGATACGGCCGGCATTGCTGAACACCGCGCCCTTGCCCGCGTTGAACAACGGCGAGTCTTCCATCACCACGATCGCGGCTATCACGGCATCGATGCTGCTGCCGCCTGCTGCGAGCACTGCATGTCCAGCCGTCAGCGATTGCTCAAGTACCTGCGTATAAGCCTGCTCGCGCTCCTTTTTCAGCCGGGCACGCGTGAGAGTTCCGGCGCCACCGTGAATCACCAGACGGATGGGCGAGGTTTCCGCCTTAGTCATGTTTGGTTGTGCTGTCATGGTTGAAAATCTGAGGGTGCAGGAAAGTCACCGAGGGAGTTTGTTTAAAAGGGGAATTTGGGAGGGTTGTA
Source organism: Nitrosospira sp. Nsp14 (assembly GCF_900113575.1). Taxonomy (GTDB): domain Bacteria; phylum Pseudomonadota; class Gammaproteobacteria; order Burkholderiales; family Nitrosomonadaceae; genus Nitrosospira. Next base: position 183,541 of record NZ_FOPV01000003.1, on the reverse strand, counting down.
GAGAGCGCGAATTTTGGGATGGTAGCACTGGATGCCTGGAACGGCCGAACAATAAAGTCCTCGCGCGAAATACAAGAATTATTGACGCGCTTATGAATGTTTAGGGCGCTGGCAACGTGCAATCGATGCCATTCTCTACGATCTTCATGAAGGCATTGGCGGCGTGGCCAGTGATGTCGATCCGCTGCGTTCGATTTTCCAAGGTCAGGCCGAAACCGCCGCGTTCCCGTTCCGTTCCGTCATAAGTGCATTGCAGCCTGAGCAAGTACGCCAAGCCGGTGCAGATGCACTGCTGATAGCGTTCGGCGCGCTTATCGTCCCAGGCGTGCGTAAACGCATAGGCGTCGTTGAGACCCTCCAGGGCGCAGGCTACCTCCACTGATACGTGCTCCGCGGGTTGCCGTTCGATGTTCTCGTAGAAACCCCGCTTGATTATCTGGTCGTGCATGCGGCAGACGTAGTCCGCGACGTCCTGCTTGATCCCGTCGTTCTGAGTGCATTCGAATAGTGGGCGGCAGGCCTGGGACTGCCAGTTGGCGAAGAAGACAAGCATGTCCTCCGCTACGCGGCCGCGCCGGAAGTACTGCGTATCGTAATAGGAGAAGCCGCGTTCCGCGCTTTGGAGGTAACGCGCATCCTGTAGCTCCCGGTAGGTTTCCAGAAGGGCGAGCAGGGCCTCGCCCGCGTACAGTTCCTCTCCATGGTCCGGCAGGTCGTGAAAGTACACCCTGTACGAGCCGTTTGGTCTTTGCTGCCGAAGTATGCCGTCGGCGAGGGCCGCGATTTGTCTCTTCCTGCGGGGCGGCGGGGCGTGCAGCAGGGCCAGGATCATGAAGGCGCTGTGGGCGATGGAGGAAGGTTCCTCCAGGCGGCTGGGATCGAGGATCATGAAGTCGCCGCGTTCCACCAGGTAATCCTCATAGTGCCGCAGCGACTTCTCGACCAGTGGTTGAAGTTCACCCCTGTTCAGCACACCGCTGAGCATTTCCACATCCCATACTGAGGCGATGTCGCGAATGGGAGATCGCTCACGGACGAAGTCGTCGGCCTGGGGGAGGTAGAGATACTCAAACATCCCCGTATCGGGGTTGACCATGCCCTCGTACCACCGGTAGACGAGCTCCAGGCGTTGCGTGAGCAACTCGGCCGTGTTCATGATTTGCCCTTCCAGGAATCTTCACTCTCATATCGCATGCCACACCAGAAAGAGAAAACGTTGGTGTTGGATAGACATGCGCCTGTGAATGTGGGAAGCGTGCGCGGGGCAGGCCATCTCAATGCAATGAATGCTCCTCCTCGAATTTGAACAATCCCCGCAAGCAACTACAATCAAGTGACATGCTGAATCCGCTGAAGACTGCCTGTTCGACGTCAACCGCAACCTCAACGGCAACGTCCCTCCGCATAGTGCGAAATCATGTCGAATCTCAAATACACCATAGCACACCTGTGCGCATACGCGACCGTGTTGCCGTTCGCAATCAGCGACAGTCTCCCAACCCCCAAATGGCCTATGGCAGAGCTTTCGGGCGAGGCCTTGTTCGTCATATCCACGAGTTATATTTTTTCCCGTACCCGCAAGCCGCAAGGATAAGGCCGCCCGTCTATCTTGAGACGGAGTTCGGAACCCCGGATATGCGCAGCCGCATTCGGTACGTGCGTAAACAGCCAGAAGCAGGGGCTGCCGGTACATAACTAGGACTATTTCTTAACTCAATTGGGGAGTTATCATGTTTCATCGGAAAAAAATGAGCATTCTTGTTTCAGGGGCACTCCTGGTCATGGGCGGGGCCGCGCAAGTCACGCAAGCCACGGCCGCGCCCACAAGTTTCGACAATTTCACGCCGCTGGCCAGCAGCGTACCGGCGGGGTCATTGCCTGAGTCTGCCCCGTTCCAGTTATCCTCGCCCGGTTTCTCGCAGGCTCGGATCGCCGACCGCACCACTCAGCTCGGTCTTGGCGAAGCCAACAGCGGTAGCTGGGATATGATCACCGCCAATGAGACCGGCCCCAACGCCGGCCGTTACCTCTTCAGCCCCTTCGAAACCTCGACGGCTGGTGTGCAGCGCATCGATTTGATGACGGGAACCACCAGGACCATCGTTGCGCCCGGAACGCAAGGCTTTGTCTCCGGGGACGCCTCACGTTGGGCGCCTTGGGGCGGTTACCTGACTGCGGAAGAATCATGGGGCACGGGCAGCACCAAGGGCCGCCTGTTCGAATTGACCAACCCCGTGACGGCCACCGGCACGAGCGATGCCCATTTTATAAGCCGGTCCATCGTGCCGCACGTATCGCATGAGGGCTTGGCTTTCGACAAGGACAACAGCCTCTACTTCATCGATGAGCTGAATGGCGGCAGCATCTACAAATATGTTTCCGCCAATCCCAATGCGACGAACGGTGACGACTACTTCGCGGCCGGGCAGACCTTTGCCATGCTGGTCAACGGCGGCAGCAATGCCAATGCGGTTGGCGCGATCACCTGGGCGCCTATTACCAATGCCACTGGCGGCGCTCTTGCCGGCGTATCCGTGCTCAACGCGGACGGAAGCATCGACGGCCGGTTGACGGCGAACGCCGTGCATGGAACCGACTACCAGCGGCCCGAGGATATGGAAATTAAAACGCTGGCCAACGGCGATCAAATGATATTCTTCACAACCACCACGACGAACGAAATTTATTCGTTTAACCTTGGTTCAAATCAGATGAGCCTGTCCGCGAGCGGCGCTACGATAGACGAGGCTACCGGCGCGGCAGTCGGTACGACGCTGACGAGCCCGGATAACCTGGCGATCGACGCGGCCGGTAATATTTACATTGTCGAGGACCAGCCTGGTGGAATGGCCGACATCTGGTTTGCCCGGGACACTAACAACGACGGCGTGGCCGAGTCTTTGGGGCGCTGGGCATCCATGTCCACCATAGGCGCGGAACCCACGGGCCTTTATTTCGACAAGTTCAATCCCAATGTCGCTTACGTAAATATTCAGCACCCCGATAGCCTGGCGGATAGCACCATCATGATCTCCGCCGTGCCGGAACCCGAAACCTATGCCATGCTGCTGGCAGGTCTTGGCTTGCTCGGAGCGGTAGCACGCCGCAGGAAGATGTCAGCGAAATAATTCCTGTCACGGGGAAATCGAGTGCGACGGCAGCTTGGCTGCCGTCGCACTCACTACCGCGACGCGTTCGTCCAGCGGCGCTATACCTCCTCGTCGTCCTCATCTTCTTCCTCTTCTTTCTCTTCTTTCTCCTCCGTTATTTTCCTCTCCTCCTCCAGGTCCTCGTCCTCCTCTTCCTGCTCTTCCTCTGGCGTTTCCCATGTAACATTTGGCTGAATCATTCTCACCCCCGTATTCAAGTTTCTCATGTATTCAAGTGTCCGCAGGAATTGTAGAACCTCTCCATTACAAGTTTTCAGCACCCCTGGATCCGAACGTTCAATGCGGCAGCACAAATGGGAAGTGGTCGATCAGGGTGCGGCCCAACAGGGCGATGCCGCACTGGTTTCCTACCGTTTCCGCTGCCACAATGTAGTCCGGATTCGCGAATGAGACGTGCAGACGCTTGCCGGCTGTTTCTGCCAGCTCCAGCAGGTGTTCCCCAACTTGGCGCTCCACCTCCTGGCTCATTACTTGCCCAGGGAGCCCGCGCCGCTCAAGCCGCACGTGAAAGGTGCCGTCCGTCATGCGGCCTACGAACGGTGCTGCTGCCTGTTTCATTTGTTCGGTCAGGCTTTCGGGAATGAATGAAAAGGTTTGCTCGACCGGGATGGCGCGCGCGAGATCAGCCAGCCACGGCTCGTCGTTTTCCCGGCCAATCCGAAGCGTTTCCAGGAACTGGGTCCGGTCCTCGACATTGCCGAGACACACGTTCTTGAATTCGGTCGGCTCAAACCAGCCGAGGCCGCGCAAGCGGCGCAGGAGGCGGGATTTTCGCCCCGGTCCGGGTGCGACGGTCACTAGCACGTTCCAGTCTTTCATCTTTTTTCCTGTATCTCGGTATTGGAAGAGGGTAATGGCTGGATGAAGGAAGTTCTTCTATATTAGTTCTTCAGGCGGGATTCGCTTTTTCGGTGTCGTGTCTGGACCCTCCTGGCTCCTCGCATGAGCGACAGGTATGACGGTCCAGCTTGTCTTTCAAGTGCCGGAGGCAGGCGGTTTTCCAAAGGAAATTTTGATGTCTGCGTGTGATGAAGATGCCGTTACCCCCATCTCAGCCCCGGCCCTGGAAGCACATGTGCGCAAACTGGCCCATGAGATTGGCGAGCGTCATGTCTTTCGGCCCCAATCGCTGGCGGAGGCGCGAGACTATATCCGCAGCTGCTGGGAGGCGGAAGGGTATGTGGTTGAAGCACAGACATATGAAGTGATGGATGTCCCCTGTTCCAACCTGAGCATTATTTTGCCCGGTACCCGCCTTCCTGGACAGGTGGTGTTGATGGGTGCACATTACGATACAGTGCGGGGTTCCCCAGGCGCGGACGACAACGCCAGCGGCGTTGCCGCGCTGCTGGAACTGGGCCGTCGCCTCTACGTCTGCCGACCCGGCCGCACGATCCGCCTGGTGGCTTTTGTTAATGAGGAGGCACCGTTCTTCTACTGGGGAAAAATGGGTAGTGTGATTTATGCCCGGGCAGCAAGGCAGCGCAATGAGGACATACGCGCCATGTTTTCCCTGGAAATGCTGGGATGTTATAACGATGAGCCGCGAAGCCAGCGGTATCCGCCTTTTCTCGGTCGCGGTCGTTCGAGCCAGGGAAATTTTATCGCCTTCGTATCCAACCTGCGCTCGCGCCCTCTGCTCAACAGCGCCTTGGCCGCCTTCAAGACGAGTACCAATTTTCCCGTGGAAGGCACAGCTGCCTTCAGCTGGGTGCCCGGCGTGAGCTGGAGCGATCACCTCAGCTTTTGGCGTAGTGGCTACCCCGCCCTTATGATCACCGACACGGCTTTTTTCCGTTATCGCCACTACCATTCGTCCCAGGACACTCCGGGAAAGCTGGACTATGCTCGTATGGCGGCAGTGGTGGAGGGCCTGGCGAGAATGCTGATCAGGCTCGCCGATGATGACAATCTGTGAGCTTGATTGCAGCGCCACAGCAAAAAAACACCCGCGGGTGGTTTTTAAATTTGAATAGCCGGAGCGGAGGAGCAAGCTTCATCTCGCCCCAGCTGTTGAGGTGCACCGGCTGAGAGGCTACTTGTGGTGATGTCGCAGGGAAGCCGAGGCCTAGATGGTCGCCCTGTAACGTCCTCCCCATAGGGTGCCGTGCGTCTATAGTTGAAATCGAAGTACTGCACGTGGTGTCTCCCGACCGACTGTAAGACTTTGCTGTTGCTCTTGTGGAATTGGGGCGATGCCAATAGACGTATATGGTTAGCCATCCAGACGTACCCATGAATGTCTAGGCCATGCTTATCGGCCGCTTCTACCAGCAAAAAGAGTGTTTATTTTTTCTGTGTACTATACTGAATAAACAGGATGGAGGTTCAGTAGTGTTTTGCTGAAGATGTTTTGCTGAAGATGTTTTGCTGAAGACTTTGAGTCGGGGTCCGGCATAGCTGTTGTTGCGGGCTTGTCTGGACAGTAAACGTGAAGTAGATCTCATATCAAGGAGCAAGAACATGAATCGTAAAACCGGTTTTCAGGTTGTGGTATCGAGCTTGGCCATCGCAATGGGATTGTTGATAACACCTGTAACGAGCTACGCATTAGAACAAGGCGAACAACGCCGCGAAGGGCGGGACATAAAGCAGGACGCGCGCCAGGAGGGAAGAGAGACCAAGGCTGAATGTCGTGCGGGAGAAGAGAAGACCCGGGCGGAATGCCGACAGGACAAGCGAGACACTAAGCAGGATGCCCGCGAGAAAGCGAGGGACTTGAAGTATTAATAGTGGAAAGATTTGATCGGGTCGAGGCAGCCGAGCTTGGCTTTATTCGAGAGAAGCTCCGCATCGAATAGATAAATGGCAGCATGAGCTGCCTCCACGACAAGCGCCGATTTTCCTGTGAAAGGCACGGCTGCCCGGCGTGAGCTGGGGCGATCACCTCAGCTTGTGGCGTAGCGGCTACTTGGCCTCTTGTGATCACTGATACCGCCTTCTTCCGTTATCGCTACTATCATTCATCCAGGACGCTCCGGAAAGGTGGAATATATTTGCATGGCGGCAGCGGGAGGATTTGGCGGAAATTCTGATCAGACTCGCCGATGACCACGATCTGTGAGCTTGGTTGCGGCCACAGCAAAAACGATTTCAAGTCTCAAGTCTTACGGCAAGTAATCATTCAGGGTTTACGAGTGAAAAAAGCCACCCGAAGGTGGTTTTTAAATTTGGAATAGCCGGGGTGGAGGAGAAAACTCCATCTCGCCTCAGCCGTTGAGATTCACCGCCTATCAGACTGCGGGGGTATTGTCGCGGGGAGCCGAGGCGTGAACTGCTCCAACCCCGGTTCCCGCTTGATCAGATTACATAGATATCTGCGTTGCTGAGATTAATTTCAGCCGTCAATTGCGCGAACTGTTGGGCATTCGCGCTACCTGTGCCGTCGGCATCGTAATACAGTCCGCCGGTATCCGCGTTGTATATTATCCGGTCTGTGGCGTCGTGCGCTTCAGCGCCAATGTAAAACGCTGATGCATTCAGGTCGCCGCTGCTAAGACCGGTAAAGATACGGTTCTCGAGGTAGATCGTGTCGTCTGCCGACGAGAAGTCGGTAATACTGTCAATCGCGCCCGCGAAGGAGGTATTAAACACAAACGCATCTTCACCTGTTCCACCGGTCAAGGTGTCTGTTCCCTTGTTACCCGCCAGGGTATCGTTGCCGCTGCCACCGTTGACACTATCGTTGCCGGAACCGCCGTATAGCCGGTCGGAGCCGTTACCGCCATCGAGCTTATCGTTGCCGGCGCTGCCATACAGCCTGTCCCTGCCATCGAGCCCCAAAATCACATCATCGCCTGAAGTTCCGTACAGGCTCTCGGATCGTGCTGTCCCGGAAATGGTGCCGGGGACGGGAGTGGTTGGGGTTGTTGGAATGGTCGGGGTAGTCGGCGTGGTGGGTGTGGTTGGCGTCGTTGGTTCGTCCGGAACCGTCGGCGCGCCGCCGCCGCTGGAGGGATTGATCAGGTCAAGCTTTATATTCTTGCTGCCAAGATTGACCTGCTTGGTTGTGGCGGCAATTCCGCTGCCGGAAAAATTGATCGTGTAGTTTCCGCTGGCGAGCGACAGTTCGAAGCCCCCGGCGCCATTTGTAGAAGTGGTCGTGACGGTGTTGGTCGCATTGTTTTTGGCGCTGACAGTGATGCCACCCATGCCTTCACCAATGTCATACCGCTTGTCGCCGTCCGCATCGCCGATGGCGACGCCGGTTACGAAGGAATTGGATCCGCTACGGGCGAAGTTTTGCGTGACGAATGCGCCCTCGTAGGTACGGTACTGGCCAACTTCCAGCCCGACTCCGATTTCGCGGTAGCTGTCATTCAACAGGTTTGCGCGGTGGCCGCTGGAGTTCATCAGGTTGGTGTGTAGTTGCTCCACTTCGTTTTGCAGCCCTGCGGGGGAGCGGGTGCTCATCCAGGCGATGTTTTCGGCCCAGCCATAGGAGCCGGTGAAGTTGTAGCCCGCGGCCTCCATGCGGGCGCCAGGATTCGACCCGCCGGCGCCGGTGTGGGAGAAAGTGTCTGTCGAGATCATCCAGGCACTATGGTTTTCAGCCGACTCATTGAGATCGCCATCAGAGGCAAGAGGCTGGGCGCCAACCTTGGCGCGTTCCGCGTTGATGAGTTCGAGCATGTACTGCTCATAGGCGTTGACTTGGGACATAAGCAAGCTCCAGTTTATTTCGACGTGCGAAGTTAAAAGAATGAGCGCTGTGCAACAGACGCTCGTACTGCGAGGGAAATTACAAGAAGCTGTGCAAGCTCCAGTTCAGCACAGCAGTACAAGTGTACCACTGCTTGAGCTGGGTTTGAGCCGGAAAAGGGGGGAAAATCTGGTTTTGTTCAGTATTTCAGAATGGGATATGGTACAAATGAGGTGGTATAAATGTATTCCGGGCGACAGCAATGCTCCGCCCGGCATGACAGTGGAGGCGACGTCGGTCCTGCGCCGCCCCATCTTTTGCGCGATGATGGCCGGGGCTCGGTATGGGCTCGGTATGGCTCAGTATTCTCAAACGGCCCAAACCCCAGGGAGCTGGGGCTGGAATTATGCGGCGGCCTTATAGGCGCCGTGGGGAAACGAGCCGCCGTGGGGAAACGTGAGCGAGTGCGTTGTGATGCCGAGAACTTCTTTGTAGTTGAGGACGGCTTTCCTGGTGTGGACGACACGAAGTGCTGTCCACCCGAATGTCATGCCAAGCAAATACATTCCGGTGCCGGAATATAGCAGGTTGATGTCGCCGTCATGGTTCTCGACCGCATCGATTATTTTCCGGAACGCTTCCTCATCGTCCTCGTTCCCGGCTTCATCCGCTGTTGCTCTGATCTCGTCTCTTAATTCCTTTTCTTCCTCTGACAGGTCCCACGCATCATTCTCGTAAGTCATTTTTCACCTCTATTGATTTGGTTACATTTCCCATCGCCAAGAAGGATTCTAGGACCTTCCTGTTACCTGTCTATGACCTGCGTATTACAGTCGTGCGACATTTATGTGGATGAGGAGGGCGTCGCACTATGCCTGGAGGCCGGAGTTTGGATTCGCTGGTTGCCGCGAGCGTGAAAAAGGGGCCGGCGGCTGAACTAACCTGCAACGCATGCTTCAAACTTCCCTGATGACGAACGATCTGCGGCTGCGAGAGCAGCCGCCGACTTTCACATGATTGTTGCTCTTCAATCCGAGCTCTTTGCTACACAGCCGCCTCTGCGTGCTGCGATCACTGCCGCGTACCGGCAGGATGAGGCGCAAAGCGTGGGCGAACTGATGACGCGGATGCATTGGCCGCTGGCGAGCCGCTGCCAGGCACAGGCGCACGCGCGCAACCTGATCGGCGCCGTGCGTGGGAAGCACACGCGATCCTTCGGCGTCGATGCGTTGTTGCACGAATTTTCCCTGTCCAGCCAGGAGGGTATCGCGCTTATGTGCCTGGCCGAGGCGCTGCTGCGCATTCCGGACCCGGAAACCGCCGACAAGCTGATCCGCGACAAAATCAGTAAAGGCGACTGGGGCGCTCACCTCGGACACAGCCCGTCGGTGTTTGTGAATGCGGCTGCGTGGGGCCTGCTGATCACGGGCAAGCTGGTGTCGACCCATGCCGAAAGCGGGTTGACGGCAGCGCTGGCGCGCCTGATCGAAAAAGGTGGAGAACCTTTGATCCGCAAGGCCGTAGACCTTGCCATGCGCATGCTGGGGCAGCAGTTTATAGCCGGGGAAACCATCACGGAAGCGCTCGAGCGCAGCCCCGAGCGCGAGGCACGCGGTTACCGTTATTCGTATGACATGCTGGGCGAAGCCGCCCTGACCGCGGCCGAGGCCGCCCGCTATTACGCCTCCTACGAAGGTGCGATCCACGCGATCGGCAAGGTGAGCGGCGGACGGGGTGTCTATATAGGGCCCGGGATCTCGGTCAAGCTTTCGGCATTGCATCCCCGCTACGGGCGCTCCCAGCGCGAGCGGGTGATGACCGAGCTTCTGCCGCGGCTGAAGTCGCTGGCGCTGCTGGCGAAGCGCTATGATATCGGGCTGAACATCGATGCCGAGGAAGCGGACCGCCTGGACCTCTCGCTTGATTTACTGGAAGCGCTCGCGCGCGATCCGGAGCTTGCTGGATGGAATGGCATTGGATTCGTCGTTCAGGCCTATCAGAAACGCTGCCCATTTGTGATCGACTGGATAGTTGATCTCGGGCACCGCAGCAACCACAGGATCATGGTGCGGCTGGTCAAGGGCGCCTACTGGGACGCGGAAATCAAGCGCGCGCAGGTGGAAGGATTGGAAGGCTATCCAGTTTATACGCGCAAGATACACACCGACGCCGTGTACCTGGCATGCGCACAGAAATTACTGGGCGCGCCGGATGCGGTCTACCCTCAGTTTGCGACGCACAACGCCCAAACGCTTTCGGCGGTTTACCAAATGGCGCAGGATGCAGGCAACCACGACTATGAATTCCAGTGCCTGCATGGCATGGGTGAGAGGTTGTATGACGAGGTGGTCGGCGTGGATCAACACGACAAGCCGTGCCGCATCTATGCGCCCGTGGGCAGTCACAAGACGCTGCTTGCCTACCTGGTAAGGCGCCTGCTCGAAAACGGCGCAAACTCGTCGTTCATAAGCCAGCTGGTGGACGAGAATGTAAGCATGGACGACTTGGCGGCTGATCCAATTACCCGGATCGAGCAAGAGGGCATTCATCCCCATCCAGCCATTCCCCTGCCGCGCGACCTGTACGGCGCCGAACGCAGAAATTCATCCGGCATCGATTTGAGCGACGAGCACGCGCTTTCCCTGCTCGCGTCCGAATTGGCTGTGTTGCAGGCACAGCAGTGGCGAGCGGCGCCGATGCTCGCAGACAGCAATTGCGACGGTGTTAGGGTTTCAGACCGCGAGCAGTTGTCCGTCGTCAACCCCGCCAATCAGGTCGACCGGGTAGGCGCGGTGATCGAGGCGAGCCCGGGTGAGGTGGAGGCGGCGCTGGCGGCGGCAGAGGCATTTGCGCCACAGTGGGGAGCAACAGCTCCGGATTTTCGCGCATCCCTGCTTGAGCGGGCGGCAGATCTGCTAGAGGCACACTGCGCCGTGTTGATCAGTCTTGCCGTGCGAGAGGCGGGAAAGTCCCTTCCGAATGCAATTGCCGAGGTGCGCGAGTCGGCGGACTTCTGCCGTTATTATGCGCAGCAGATGCGAAACCGGTTTGAAAATGTTGACCAGGCCGAGCCGCTTGGGCCGGTGGTCTGCATCAGCCCCTGGAATTTTCCGCTCTCGATTTTCATGGGTGAGGTGAGCGCCGCGCTTGCCGCAGGCAACACCGTGCTTGCAAAACCAGCCGAGCAAACCCCGCTGATCGCGGCAGCTGCGGTAAAGTTGCTGCACGAGGCCGGTATCCCGCGCGCGGCATTGCAACTTCTGCCAGGGGGTGGGGAAACGGTGGGCACACAGCTCATCGGCGACGCGAGGGTGCGCGGGGTGATCTTTACCGGGTCCACCGAGGTTGCACAGCTCATCCATCGATCGCTCGCCCAGCGCTCGCGTGGCGAGGAGATTCCCCTGATTGGCGAGACCGGCGGCCAAAACGCAATGGTGGTCGATTCGTCAGCGCGGCCGGAGCAGGTGGTGCAGGACGTGCTGGTGTCTGCGTTCGACAGCGCCGGCCAGCGCTGCTCGTCGTTACGCATGCTGTGCCTGCAGGAAGACATTGCCGACAGCCTGTTGCAGATGCTGAAGGATGCCATGCGGGAACTCGTGCTGGGTGATCCAGCCCGCCTTGACACCGATATTGGTCCACTTATCGACGCCCAGGCGCGTGACACGCTGCTTGTGCACATCGACAAAATGCGCGCGGCAGGTCACGAGATCTTCCAGTTGCCGCTGCCGGAGAATTGCAACACCGGTACTTTCTTACCGCCAACGCTGATTGAGATCGACGATATCTCGGAACTGGAACGCGAAGTGTTCGGGCCGATACTTCATGTTGTACGTTTCAGGCATGGTCAACTGGACGGTCTGGTCCGACGTATCAACGCGACTGGCTACGGGCTCACGCTCGGTATTCATAGTCGGATCGACGAAACCATCGATTTTGTTGCCGCGCACACGCATGTTGGAAATATCTACGTAAACCGCAGCATGGTCGGGGCGGTGGTAGGCGTGCAGCCCTTCGGCGGCGAAGGCAAGTCCGGCACTGGGCCCAAGGCCGGCGGGCCCCTTTACCTGTACCGTCTGCTGAGGCAGGCGCCGTTGTCTTTGGCGCTTATCGGCGGCCGGCGGGTGAAGGTGAACGCTACCCCGGCTCCCTTGCAAGCGCTTGCGGAATGGGCGCAGCAGAACGGCCGCGGCGCACTCGCCGAACTTTGCATGGAGTATGCCGATCGCACGCCGCTGGTGCACAGCATCCCCTTGCAGGGACCGACGGGGGAGAGTAATACACTCAAGTTCGCGCCACGGGGCAAAGTTGTCTGCGTCGCCAACGATGAGGCCGCGCAGCTTCGGCAGGTTGCGGCGCTGCTTGCGACCGGCAATCGTGTTGTACTTGCCGGCGGATCGTGGACCGCTACCCTGCTGGATACGCTGCCCCTGGCGGTGCGCGAACAGATTCGGATCGATCCGGACTGGATCCGCGCGCCCTTGGCCACTATGGTCACCCTGGCCGCGGTGCTTCATTCCGGTCCATCCGAGGACGCACACAGGTTGCGAAATGAACTTGCCGCGCGTGACGGAGCGCTGGTGCCGCTGATCTTGTCGGACGAGAGAAATTTCCCGCTGTACCGTTTGACCGTAGAGCGCGTCGTGACAGTGAATACGACGGCTGCCGGCGGCAACGCGACCTTGATGATGCTCGATGCCTGAGCAACGATCAGCTACTTTCAACGGGTCCTGAGTGCTTCATCCAGCACCTCATGGACAAATGGTTGGAGGTTTTTTGCGCTTGAGTTGCGCGGTCCTGCCACATTCAATATCCGAATGGGGTTCGTTTTGAGAAAAGTCCTGATCCATTCGCGCCATTCATCAGATGGGTAAACGTGAAGATAGGGCCGGTCCCGATTCCTGGCGCATTCCTGCGTGAACAGCGAGCCGCCCGTCAGCTCTGTCTCGGGAGTGATGATCAGGGTCGCATCGCTGTCGCGCACGTTCCATCTGGTGCGCTGGCGGTAACTGCGCCCCGGCGTTTGTTGCAGGGAATACACGTCTGGGATTACCCCGTCTTCCGCCCGCCGCCCAGCCGGACACCAGCCGCCGTGCTCTATGCCATGCGCGATGGCCCAGTCAAGAGCCGCGCGGTCGACCCCCGTTTGGCCACCCGAGACGATTTTATGGATCAGCATATCTGTTCGGGAATCTGAGCAATACGAGCGGTCATACGTCGGGCGTCGGCGAGGGGAGCCCGGACTGTAATAATTTTAACCTTGTCGGATTGCGAGGAGCGATTGGCTGCGCCGAACCCGTTTGTCATCCTTCCGGCGATTGCAGGTGTCTTCGCATTGCAGATTTCTTAACGGTCCCGATGCCAGATCAGCTCGCCATTCTTATAGACTTCCCTGATGCGATGAAGGGGAACCTCGCGTACTGTGCCGTTGGGCCCGGTGAACTGGAAGAAAAAATGGTTGCCCTGAACGAACTCGACATCCTGCAACGGAACCTGGACGATTTCCCCGCTTACGCGATCATGGTAGCCAATCACGAAGTAGCCGGTCGCAAAGGCGTCATCCCAGCGAATCCGGTTAAGCAGGTCCTGGATTGGAATCATAATCTTCCCTGTCGCCACCCATTTTTAATCTCCTCCGCTTCATACTCAAGGTTGATAATAGTTTAAATTCTCGGTTGACGTTATCTTGCAACTGCATCAAAAGGGGAAAGAGGCTGGGATGCAAGAAATTGACGGTGCGCATGGCGAAGGGGGTGGACAACTGCTGCGCACATCGGTAGCGCTTGCCGCGATTACCGGTCGCCCGGTGCACTTGCGAAATATTCGTGCCAGACGCGCAAATCCCGGTCTTGCGCCACAACATCTGGCCGCGGTCAAAGCGGTTGCATCGCTTTGTGGCGCAGAGGTGGACGGCCTGGAACTCTACTCGCGTGAAATCTGGTTCAGGCCTGGCCCGCTGCGGGGAGGTCAATTCGATTTTCCAGTCGGCACTGCGGGCAGCATTACGCTGGTGCTACAGGCAGTCCTTCCTGTAGCCGTCATGTGCCCGGAAAGAACAAGTATGCATATCGCCGGCGGCACAGACGTACGTGCATCGCCACCGCTGGATTATTTTCGCCATGTGCTGCTTCCGTTAATGTCCGGCATGGGTGTCAGGGCAAAAATCGACGTATTGCGGCGCGGGTATTATCCGCGCGGAGGAGGAGAGGTAATTGTGGAGGCGGAGCCCTCGTCATCTCTTCAACCATTGGTACTGGATACACCTGGAACGTTAGCCGGCATCCAAGTTTTTGCGCACGTTGCCAATCTGCCCAACCACGTTTCCCAGCGCATGGCGAATTCCGCACTGACAGAACTCGCGCCTTTTTACACTCTAGGGGTTGAGTTTGAGCTGCTCGGCAGAAATAGAGCCATCGGCCCGGGCGGCGCGGTCGTTCTGGTTGGGCAAACAGAGCATACGAGATTGGGCGCCTCCGCGGTCGCGCAAAGGGGCATGCGTGCGGAAGAGCTTGGAGCCGCCGCGGGGCGGTTCTTGCGGCAGGAAATTGTATCTGGCGCGACGCTCGATGTGCACGCCGCCGATCAGGTGCTGATCTATCTGGCACTAGCGGACCGCGCCTCCCGGTTTCTAACCAGATCATTCTCATCCCATGGCATCACAACGGCTTGGCTGCTCGAGCAGTTCCTTCCGGTTCGCTTCCAGGTTCGCCAGGCAGGGCAATTGATTTGCGTTACGGCAGAGCCAGGGCTAGACTGACCGAATGTATCCAGACTGCTAGTTCGGCGAATAACATGGGCAAAATGGGCTATATTGAAACATCACCATCAGGCTTACCGGTTTGTCCAGCCTGGCCCCGGACCACAACAATGAGAGGAAAAAATGGCGGAGCAACGGGAAAATTACAAAGGGCGCGAGATTATTCTCCTGACAGGAGCGGAGGCGCTGGCGGCGCGTAGCGATGCGCGAGTTTCAGGAGAACAGGGGCGAACTGCAGATGAGCCTGAACTGACCATTGACGGGAAGCGGGTCTTTATTGTGCGCAATTCCGCAGGCGCATACATCGCATCCGGCTTTGCGTTCGACCCCCAACCGTCTCCCGTCGATTTGGCGAAAAAGATCATCGATTACGAAGAGGCGGGAAGATAACATGGGTATCCGCAAGAACCAGTCCAGCCTGACGCCGGCTGAAAAGTCCGCCTTCGTCGTCGCGGTAAAAGCGCTGAAGGCAAATGGCGTGTATGACGCCTTCGTGGCTCAGCACCGTGCGGCTTTTCTCGCTGGCCCCAACGATCCCGCCCATGGAGGACCTGCCTTCCTGCCTTGGCACCGGGAGTATCTGCGCCGGTTCGAACGAGCGCTTCAGGAGATCGATGCAAGTGTGTCCCTGCCATATTGGGACTGGACCGTCGACAGAACACCCACCGCTTCGATTTGGGGTCCCAATTTCATGGGCGACAACGGCACGGGTGCCAGCCAGCAGGTGACCACCGGGCCTTTTGCCTTTTTGACCGGGGAATGGACGCTCACGGTTCTCGACCCGGGCGATACGACTGCCTTCCTTACACGTGCTTTCGGCGCCATGGGGTCGTTGCCAACGCAGCAGGCGGTTGACACCGCTAAAAGCGTCGTGCCGTACGACTCCCCTCCGTGGAATGCGGGCAGCAACGTGAACACAAGCTTCCGCAACCGGCTTGAACGGGTCATACACAACCCGGGGCACATGTGGGTTGGTGGCTCAATGATGGCCATGTCGTCACCCAACGATCCTGTATTCTGGCTGCACCATTGCAACATCGATCGGCTTTGGGCCGAGTGGCAAACGGAGAATCCCGGCCGCATGTATTTGCCACCCAGCGGCACGCCTGGGGTGGTTGCAGGACACGGGCTGGATGACCCGATGCCGCCATGGGACGGCGAACCGACGCCCCCCACGCCGAGAAGCGTACTTAACCATCATGCGCTTGACTACTCGTATGACAACGAACCGACGACTACACCGGAGAGCGTTGCGCTGACCATCGGTGCGCCCCCTGTCTCCGCCTCGATCGGTCGGGCAGGGGAGGTTGACATATTCACTTTTGAGGTATCAGCCGCCGGCAACCATGTCATCGAAACACAAGGCACGACGGACGTGGTGATGGGCCTGTACGGGCCCGACGATTCGGAAGTGTTCATTACCGAAGATGACGACAGTGGAACCGGTCAGAATTCGCGCATTGCTAGAGATTTGTCGGCAGGCACCTATTATGTGCGGTTGCGGCACTACAGCAGTTCGTCCACTGGAAATTACAGTATTTCCGTCAGCGCCTCGGCAGGGCAGCCTGCTGTCCCCACTATCGCGGTGAATGGTCCAGCCGTAGCCGGGGCGATTTCTGCAGGAAACGAGCGAGATATGTACACATTCACCGCCGCGAATTCCGGCAGCTATACCATCGAAACTGCTGGCAGCACTGACTGCTTCATTACATTGTACGGTCCCGTCAATCCGAATACCCTCATCGCCCAGGACGATGATAGCGGTCCGGGCACCAACTCCAGGATCGTGGCGAGTCTTGCACCGGGAGCATATTTCATTCAGGTCAGGCATTACAGCCCAGCCGGCACGGGCCCCTATAACATTACTGTTAAAAGTTGAGACCCCTTAGAGATCGAGATGTTTGCTCGAATCCATCAGCTGCGCGACCTTTCCTGCCGCGTTCTCAGATCACCTGAAGCAAATCCGTCTTGCACGAGAAGCAGGACGCATTTCCTGTTTGCAATGATGTTTCTGGCGGGATGCAGTCCCTTTTCGGGAGCCAAAACGGATCAGGCAGAGGATGGACAGGGAACGTACTCCATTTCGACCATGTATGACGGAAGCGTGGGTGCTAAAGCGTACACTTCGGAGTGGCTGGATAGCGACGCCAAAAACCTGTGTAGGGCCCCTTACAAACTGATCTCGGAAAAATCAATCTCAAACGTGAACCATCTTGGCGAGGTCACCTCATCCCGCCTGGTATGGACCTTTACCTGCGAGCGTGTCGCGGAGGAGCCGCCCTAGTCTTCTTGGATCATGGCAAGCGGTTGAAGACGTACTCAGTTTTCGTTGCCGATATGCGGCGCTGCACGGTCTAGCCGGGCAGGTCGATGGGCTGCTCTTAGCCCATTCCGGTGCGCTAGCGCACCGAAAAACTGGACGCAGTGGTATATAGTTTTCTGCACAGCAATATTGCTGGAGCAGATTAAGGAGCCACCATGAATACTTCATCGATATCCAGAAAGATAGGGGAGCAACCCTTGGGTGTCGGACTGACCATCAGCATCGCGGGGTTGATAATGGTCCTCTCTGCACCCCTGGTTTATGCCCAAAGCACACCTATGGGCGAGACCAAATCTGGTCAATCTGGCGGCGAACAGTATAAGCGCGGTGAAACTCCTACGGGTCAGCCATATGGAGTTATTAAAGAAGGTGAGCCTCATAAAAGTGACGCCGGGAAAAAAATGGATACAAGTGCCGATAAGCAACGGGCGAAGGGGGACGCGAAGCCTGGAGCCGGGCTTGACCAGGATAAAAGCAAAACCCCATGAAGGGTCAGTCCTGACTCGTTGGGCCGGCATTAATCACCAGGCTGCTTGCCGTTGATCGATGTCTTCGTTCACGTGCGACGTTCATAGTTGGACAAAGTAGGACAAATTTCTCATTAGCCATCTGGTATCCCATCCGGTCCTCGTCATTAATAGGAAGAAAACGGCTGGTGAAATGGCGCAAGTCTGGAATTTGATCAAGGCGACTTTTTCCTCATGGCTGGATGATTATGCGCCCAGCATGGGGGCGGCTCTCGCCTATTACACCATGTTTTCCATCGCACCGTTGCTGCTGATCGTCATTTCGACCGCTGGACTCGTCTTTGGCGAAGAAGCCGTACGTGGAGAAATTTTTGGGCAACTGAGGGGCTTGATGGGGGATGAAGGTGCCCGTGCGGTGCAGAGCCTTCTCGAAAGCGTTAGCGCGCCCGAAGAGGGGAAGGCTGGAACGATTGTTGGGACGGTATTGCTGCTGATCGGAGCGACCACGGTACTGAGCGAACTCCAGGATGCTTTTGACCGCATCTGGCGCGTTCCAGAGCGGGATAAGAATGGCGGCGTCTGGGCAGTCGTCCGGTCGCGACTGCTGTCCTTCGGAATGATACTCGGAATTGGTTTTTTGATGATGGTTTCCCTCGTGTTCAGCGCGGCAATGGCGGCGCTGGGCAAATGGTGGGGCCCGTTATTCTCGGATCTTGAGATTATTGCCGGTGCGATCAACTTCGCTTTCAGCTTTGCGCTGGCAACAACGGTTTTTGCAATCCTGTACAAGTTCATGCCCCGCGTGAGGATCCTCTGGCGGGATGTCTGGGCAGGAGCGGCCGTTACCGCGCTCCTGTTCGCCATAGGCAAATTCCTTATCGGTCTTTATATAGGGAAGAGCGCCATCAGCTCGGGATTTGGCGCCGCGGGCTCGCTGGTGGTGGTGCTGGTGTGGGTTTATTACTCCGCTCAGATCTTTTTGCTAGGGGCCGAATTTACCCGGGTTTATTCCCAGGCGCACGGTTCGCGGAGGAAGCAACCGTTGACGGAGGAAGCAGAGGGGCTGCGCGTCGCCTGACCTGAAAGAATGCTAAGAAGCCACTCAATAAGCCTTCGTCCCCCAAGCCTGGCATTCACGATAACCTGATTTCGAGCTCGGGGAGGCCAAATGCACAAGCAAGCTAGCGCTGATCTTATCGGCGAGGATGGGCTTGGTCTGCCTGTCATGCTTCTGGAGAGGATGGCTTATTTCGTCTCCGTTGACCCATTCCATCCTGCGACGCCCGCCCTCCTGTCGTAGGGAGGACTTTGATTTCCCATGGAAGACAGTTCGAGGGCCTTTTTTTACGTCGCCGTCACACGTTTCAATACTCAGTTCGCCGTGATATCGCGTCTTAGTCCGCATCTTAGCCAGGGAGCTTAGCAGTTCGCTGGTCTGACTGACACGTTCGCTGAGCTCGAACTTCTCCCCGGCCCATTTTCGAGCGGCTTTTCCCCTCTCTGTTCGCGTCGAGTCACCGTCATACATGAAGTGGTTGCCGTTAAAAAAAGGCGCAAGCAAGACCGTCTTATCTACCCGGTCTCATCTAGTGCCCGTAGTACATCGTCTGTCTTTTCATCGCCGGAACAATGGATATGCGCGTCTATGATCGTGTCAAAGACGCGCACTGCTTTTTCTGATTAGCTGACATACATTTTTTCGCGGAACTTCACCTGCTTGACCATCTCCGCCGCTTTTTTGCCGGCTAAAAATGCGTGGTCGGAATTGTAATACTCCCACTCGCTGTAACGACCCGACAGGACGATATCCCGCTTTGAAAGCCACTTTTTGACGGTTTCGACGTTCTGCTTGCGGACGTGATCGTACACCACGTAGGCGTACGGCATATCAACCAAGTTGGCGGTGATCAGTTTGTCCTCGGGCGTCATCATGCCTACCTTGATGCAATCCTCCACGCAACGGTCGATCAGTTCCTGCCCATCGCAGGGGAGAGGTTTGGCGGGCGAGTAGGATATTTCGCAGGTGAGACCAAACCCACCAGGCGGATTGCACTGTGGACTTGCGTTGCCCTGAAGGAAGATGCGGTGGAATATCGTGTCTTCCGGGTAATAAATCCAGTGCTTTTCCGAAATATTCTCGCGACCGATGCCGAGATTGACACAACGCACGGATACATGACGAAGCGCCGCCGCCGCTTTTCTGATTGGCTCCGGCGCTTCGTTACCCATGCGTCGGATCAATTCGGGCAGGGGCATTGTGCTGATTAGATTTTCGTATTTGTACTGGCGACCGTCAGCCAGCATCAGCAAATGCTTCTCCGGCGAGATGCTCACCACGTCCGCGTTGAGTTCGATCTTTCCCTTAATATGCGGGAGAAAGCCGGACATCATCGCTTGAAAACCGCCGCGCAAGGGGTATCCGAACCGCGCATTCGGGCCCATCGGCTTTGCGACAGGGCTTAGGGCCCCCTCAATGATTTCTTCGAGATCAGGTAAAGGCACCCGTCCCCCGAGCCAGGAGGTCTCCATCTCAGTCAGCGGAACAGTCCAGAGCTTTCTGTTGTAGGGTATGGCAAAGTGTTTCGCGATACCTGCGCCCCACATTCTGTAAATGAACTCCTCGAAGTTTTCCGGCCGGCCTTTTGCGCTCGTCATCTCCTGGCGCAGAACGGTTGTGCCGGACTCCGGCACTGTTCCATCAGCGCAGCAGTCTGAAAGCACGGCCGCCGCGCCGTCAACGCCTTCGCAGGCAGCCGCATTTTTCGGATTCTGATTTTTCAGCGCGCCATAGCGTGACTCCATTGCGCCAATAATGCATTCCTTGATGACGTCCGGGGGCAGGCCGTGCAATGCGCCCTGGAATGGATAGCGAGTGTGGACGCCTTTGCTGTACACCCAGGCTTCCCGGTTTTGCCAATGCACATTATCGCCCAGAAGGATTTTATAGAGCTGCAGCACATACGGATCATTTGAAAACATGATGTGGCCGGCATGATCGAAGGTGAAACCTTTATCTTCGATCGAGCGGCACCAGCCTCCGACGGCCGTGTTCTTATCCAGCAAGACGGTGTTCTCATCGAGATGATAAGCCGCGCTCAAACCAGTAGGTCCCCCTCCGATGATCACGTATTTCCGGTGTTCTGCGCGCTCCGGTTGAATTTCGCGTTGGGGAAGCGTTTGTGGCTTGCGCTCCGCCCGTGCTTCGCTTAGCGATTTTTCCTTTTGCGCGTGAGTGTGGTGTATCAGTTCGTGCATTTTTTCCGCGGTGGTGTTCCATGAGGTTTCCGATACCAGTTCTCTCATCCTGAGAACGTTGCGCGTGTGCTCCTCCGGCGTGGTCAGCAGCGCATTTTCGCAGGCTTTGATAAAAGCTTGCGGGGAGTCTGCGATGGCAACGACTTCGCCATAGAGCTCCAGCACGTCAACGATCGGCGTACTTACGATTGGCAGTTCGGCCGCCATATACTCGAGGGTTTTGGTGGGACTGATAAAGCGGGTCGCTTCGTTCAGCGCGAACGGCAGCAGGCACACGTTCCAGCCGGCGAGGAACTGTGGGAGCGCTTTATAGGGCTGCTGCCCCAGATAATGGATGTTATGGCGCCTGGGCAATGCGGCCGGATCGATTTTCACCACTGGCCCCACCAGAACAATCTGCCATCGGGGGTGTGCCTCAGCCAAACCGTCGATAAGCTCGAGATCTACTCGCTCATCAATCACTCCATAGTAGCCGAGCCTTGGGCCGGGGATATTTTCGTGCGCCGGGTGGATATTGTTGCGATCGAGGGCCTGTTCGAAGTGCACGAGGTCAACGCTGCTGGGAAAGCAATGCACGTTTGGATGGCGCTCCCGTTTTGTACGATACAGGCTCGGGCCGCCGGTGAACACCAGATCGGCTACCTTGAACAGCGCATTCTCGCGCTGGAGCATCTGCTTCGGCGGGTTCTTGAAAGACCCCAGCTCGTCCATGCAATCGTACACTACCAGCGTGGGGTCCAGTTCCTGCAGCAGCGGCAAGGCCATTGGCGTATAAAACCACGCCATATGCGGCTCATCGTTTGCCACGAACTGCCGCATCAGTTTTATCAGATGAGGCAATTGCTCATCATGAAAACCAGGGGCGGCGACCGGCGTATGGGGTTTTAGAACCGTGATGTGCGGCGCCGGGGTGGAAGTTTCGAGGAAGCTGTCATGCTCGTGGAAGATCGGTTCCTCAATGAACAGAATCTTGTAGTTTTCAGCCATCCGGCACAGCAGGTGTTGTGGCCGCTGATACACGAAGTCCCAACGGAGGTGAGAAAAAACGATAATGGTGGTCATTGCGGCTCCTTGAATAGTGGGTGTGGCTAGAGTTTTAGGATAATGAGTAGAAAAGCTTTTTATCAGACGTTGGGCCTCGCGCAGACCCGCGGCGTAGGGTTGTGACAGAACACGTTGGTAACATTTTTCTTCTTCACCATGAATGTTCACTTCCCACAAGCCGCTTTTATGCCATCGGTAAGGATCGTCCCAATCAGGCCGGTCCACTATCGGATACAGGCAAATACCGTGCAGCTCGACCCCCCGTTGTTGAGCCATTACTGCTTCGCGTGCCACTTCCTTGATCCATGCGCCGCGGCCACTCCCGACATGGCTGGTTTCAGCCAGCAGTATCGGGCGGCGATAGCGGTCTTGCACTTCCATCAGCAGGCTATACAGCGGCACCCGGTAGGGATGATCGAGATGCCACCAAAGGTTATGAATGACGTTGCCGTCGGTCTGCCACTGGTTGCTGTGATAGTAATTCACACCCACGAGATCCAGGAATTGCGGCGCTCCGCCCAGCTCTGGCTCTCGCTGGCCACAAAGCATATCCCACGCCTCGAATTGAGATTCCCGTTGCATCGCGGCGTAATCGCCGAGATCGGGCTGGTCATCTGGAGCGATAACATGTATCAGCGGATCGCAATGCAGGATGCGCGCTGAGGGGTTAATTTCCCAGATCACTTCACAGCTCTTCAATGTGGCGCGCACGAGCTGGCGTTTCATTTCCGTGCCATCGTCGCCATGCAGATCTAGGCGCATAAATCCAATTCGTGCGCTGGCCCAGCTGGCAAACGAGATCTCGTTTATGGGCGAATAGATATTTACGGCATGCTGATTGGAGCGCGATTCGAGGTACTTGACCACGTGATGACAATAGTTGGCAAACCGGTCAATAAATGCAGGGGAGTACACATCGACATCATCTGGCCAGCCGTAATGACATAGTGTCCAGATAACCTGTAACCCAAGCTCCTCGGCCGCGCGCACGCGCGCCTCAATGGATGAGAAATCGAAATGCCCGTCCTTTTCCACGAGCCGCCATCCCACGCTTTCGCGCACCGTTCTGATGTCGAAGTCATTTAATAACAAATAATCGTCATAAGCGAGGGTCGCATGGCGGGTAATATCGTTCATCGATAGCGGCAATCCGGTACCATTGACGTGATCCGCGCCTTCGTAACCCGCCTGCCAGTAGGATGAGAAAATTTCGTTGTACGTCGCCTTCATCGGTGTGCCGTGAAAAAGCTGCGCAGCCGTAGACTGCAATTGATCGGGAGAGTAATCCCGCAATAATCGAGGTTTTCGGGTAGGCGCACTGTGCGTTAACGTACATTTGCGCCGGTCCTAATCCTTCAACGATCCAAACTGATGCGCGTTGAAGACATGGTGCAATTTAGGAGGCGATATGACGTCTCACTAGTGGACGTAACTTGGAATGACGGTCCGGTAGTGGACCGCAGCTGTGCAGCTGTTATGGGCGAAAAATCCGCTGAGTAATCGGCTAATCGGTTTCCTGTTTTCCTATCTTGGAAGCGGCGTTCCCGGCGGGATTCTGGCAGCCTCTTCCGGGCTCAGTCTGCCGTCACGATCGATGTCCGCCGCTTCTCTGTTCGCCCGGTCCAGTTTGTCCTTTGCAGGATCGCTAATAACCGTAGA
Organism: Nitrosospira sp. Nsp14; assembly: GCF_900113575.1. Taxonomy (GTDB): domain Bacteria; phylum Pseudomonadota; class Gammaproteobacteria; order Burkholderiales; family Nitrosomonadaceae; genus Nitrosospira. The sequence goes on along the minus strand of NZ_FOPV01000003.1, from coordinate 160,227 downwards.
GCCGGCACGACCCTGCCCAGGTGAAGGTGAAGGTGAAGGTGGGGGTAGAGGTCGCGGTTGTGTAATCCTTGATCCGCTGGTAGGCGGCGCGGGCAGAGTAGAGCCTGTGTGACCGCCCGGCGTCGGCTGCCCGATGAAGGGACCGCCCATTCCCTCCGGTCCCGGAGGCTGCCCGATAATGGCGCTGCCCTGACTCTGCCCAGGCGGGTTGGTAGTTGAGGGTGGGACTTGCGCTTGAATCGCGCCAGCAATGCTTGCAAAAAGAAATACCGACGCGCATTTCACCGAGCGAGCCGGGAACGCGGAAAATATTCGAAGGGATTTCATGAGTGCTTTCCTCGTCCGGGTTTGGCGACAATGAAAAATGTTACGTTCACCTAGCCACGCGTTCAGTGCGGCATCGCACGTATTAAACCCTGCCAGTAAAAGTACGAAAGCATCCTGGTCGACTCCGCAACGCTATCGATACGATGTCATTTGAACAACGGACGTGAATCGAGCAGGAGACGCAATTTTTTCGTCATGATGTGGCCAGCGCATCGATCGCCGCATCAAGTAAGGGTTTGGTTGCCGCCGCAAGTACCCGGTCACCTGAAGCCAAGCCGAGCGCGCGGCCATTCCAGTCCGTTATCCACCCACCGGCCCCTGTAACTACCGGAATCAAGGGGAGGTAATCGCAGGGTTCGAGGCCGGATTCCACCACCAGATCGCAGTGCCCGGAGGCGAGCAAACCATACGCATAACAATCGCACCCTCGGTATGCCACGGCCGCGCGCTGGCATAGGGTATCTATCAGATTCGCTTCAGCATGAGGAGCCGGATGAGGCGTGCTCAAATAAAGCCGCGCCTCTTCGATGAGATGACAGTGACTTGCTTTGACCACGCGAACTTGGTCACGATCAATGAATTTCGCAAATTTTCTATCTCCGATCCATCGTTCTTTCAATGCGGGAAGATCGATCAGCCCGATAATGGGCTCATTCTGAAAGACCAAACCAATAAGAATGCCGAAGAGGGGATTTGCCATGGCGAAACTCCCGGTGCCATCTATAGGGTCTATCACCCAGTTGTAGTCGCCGGCACGCATGCTGCCGTATTCCTCCCCAATAATGCCATGATGAGGGTATCGTTCGCGAATAAGCTGACGAAGCGTACACTCGATTTCAAAATCCGCCACTGTGACCGGGCTCTGGTCGGGCTTGCAGGAAATTTCCAGAGGGCCGCGAAAATACCGGCGTGCGATCCGGCCTCCAACATCGGCCAGATATTGAGCGAACCCTAACGCTTGCTCGTGCTCAATGGGATCCATTGCTTCCTTGCGTCGCCTGAATGGTAAGGAAAGAACGGCCGGTAATGAGGTGAGGCCGGGTAGCGCATCGGAAGGACGAAGATACTGGTAGGGTCCAACGTGTCAGAAGTTCGCTATACCGGGCTTTTACCCGGTGATCTGCGGGAGGGTTGTTCCGGCTCTTGGCCGTCGCGGCGCAATACGCTGATTTCGCCATCGTCTTCCAGATAAGCCACTTTTATATCGTCAAGTTTTTCAATGCCATGTTCGCGCAGTTTCGTTTCCAATTCAGAAGAACTTATTAACTCCTGCCGCATGGCTTTGCGTTGCAGTTTGCCGTCGCGTATGAGAGCCAGCGGCGGCGGTTCGACCAGTCGACGGATTGCGGGGAAGTGAAAACTCATCCAGTCCAGCAGGTAATTCCATCCAGCAATGGTGGCGACAAGAACGCAGCCATCAGTAATTGAATCGTAGCCTCCAGACATCCCATTGCTTGCGGCATCTGCAATCAGGACAACCAGCATCACATCGGCAATGCCGATCGCACCGATGTCGCGCCGAAGGACAAATCGGAACAGCAGGAATATGAACCAGTAGATGACTGTTCCCCTTATCACCATCTCGGCTGGATTAACTGAAAAGCCAAAAAGATTGGACCAGTCGATCATGCTCGGCGAGTGAGGTTGGTCTTGGTTGGTCTTAGAATGGACAATCTGGCGGAATGAACCCCCGGCGAGCTTGGCGGCGTCGACCGTCAAGCGGTGTTGTGCTGAGGCGAAATACGACTGGATGCACTATCCGGGCAGCAGCGCCGACGCGCTATATCGGTGTTTGCCGATAGTTAATCTGGAGCGGGCCTGCATTCGCCAGTACGCAAAGAGCCAGTACGCAAAGATCATAATAGCCGGGCTACAGTCTTTCTTTCAGTGCGATAACGCACATTCCCCGGCTTTACGTTTCAGTAAAGTGAAGGCCTCCCCGGGCATGGGGCGGTCCTGGGCCAGACCGGTGTTTTGGGCACGATTGCCCAAGAGGGTCGCAGCGCTATTGCCGGTTTATCGGCAGCGTGAATACTGTAGTGATATTGCTTTTTTGACTAGGCGGGTTCACGGGATCTTGAATAATGGTCTAGTAACGCTGTCGCCGCCAAGCCGAGAGCGAACGCCGCGTAAACAGTAAGCAGCGATCGCTTCGAGAGGCGGCGCTCGAATCCAGGCGTGAGTCGCTGTGGAGTGAAGTGAAAGTCGACGGTGTAAGCGGCCGTCGTTATTACGGCGGCGGGTGCCAGCACCGCCATAGCGTTCCGGGCAGGCGGCAGGCGTTGGCGTAATTTCTCATACCAGGTTGCCCAAAAAACAGAGGCCGAATGGTGTATCAAATAGCCGACGATCGTATAGCGAAGGCTGAACTGGTTCTGATACGGGGCGTGCCGCCCCCATATCCATTGACTCGGGCCGTTGAGGGGCGCTGCCGATCTGTCCAATTCGGCTTTGCCCAGCATCGAAAGCGCGACTGTTGACGTGATGCTCGCCACCGTACCGGAAACGAGCGCGTTTCCAAAGGCATGTTTCCAGCGCGTTAGGGGACCGTTCATGGTTAAAAATATAGCTTATTTTTTGTCTCTTATGATACGCGCGCGGCATTACCTGCTCGTATTGTAGGGCAAAGGGTGAAGCTCAAAATATCCAAAAATGGCAACGGTGTTGATTACAGGCGCGAGCGGTTTCATCGGCAGCCACATTGCTGAGGCGCTGGCTGAGGCTGGGCACGAAGTCAGGTGCGCGGTAAGAAAATGTCCGTCCACCGGGCGATGGCGCCAGTTCCGCTGTGTTCCAGCTGATTACACGCGCGATTTCGATCCCGTCGTCTGGCAAAGACGGTTGGGGGGTATAGATGTCATTGTCAACGCAGTGGGAATTTTGCGGGAACACGGGTCCCAGACCTTCGAAGCCCTTCATGACCGCGCGCCGCGCGCCCTTTTCGCGGCCGCCGCCGGAGTAAGGATTGTGCAGATATCCGCCTTGGGTGCCGATGAGCAGGCGAGCAGCCAGTATCATCTCAGCAAAAAAGCTGCGGATGACGCCCTGCTGGCTTCATCAAACAACGCGGTGATCGTGCAGCCGTCGCTTGTATACGGACCAGGCGGGACGAGCGCCCGGCTGTTCAATATGATAGCAAGCTTGCCTCTGATTCCGTTGCCGGGCACCGGCGACCAGGCCATACAGCCCATACACATCGACGACCTGACCCAAGCGGTGGTGAGGCTGGTGGAAACCGATCGCTATCAAGGTCAGCGTGTCCCGCTTGTTGGTCCCGAACCTCTTACATTGCAGCGATATCTGGATGAATTGCGGCATTCCATGGGGTTGGGTCCGGGAAAGTTTTTGCACATTCCTGCGCGCTTGATCGATTTTTCTGCGCAAATGAGTCAATGGTCTGGAAAAGGAATGCTCGATCTCGACACATGGCGGATGCTTCAGCGGGGTAACACGGCTGATCCGGGCGCGACGAGCGAACTTCTCGGGCGCGACCCCAGGCGGGTGAGTGAATTCACATCCCGCTGGAGCGCGGAGGAATTGCGCGTGTCAGGGATGATGGCTTGGCTGCAGCTCGTCCTGCGGATATCGCTCGCCGCCGTCTGGCTGGTGGCAGGTGTCGTATCGATGGGAGTGTACCCGGTGGAAGAGAGCTATGAGTTGCTCGCACGAGTGGGAATTACTGGCGGCCTCGCGCCCGTGGCACTTTATGGCGCCGCCGCCCTGGATATTGCATTTGGCCTTGGAACTCTATTTTTGCAGCGCCGAAAGTTTCTATGGATAGCGCAGACGACACTGATCGCTGTCTATACCGTCACCATTACTTTTTATCTGCCCGAATTCTGGTTGCATCCGTTTGGGCCGTTGATAAAAAACCTGCCTATCCTGGCGGCAATACTGGTGCTGTACGAGTTGGAAAAGCAGTAATGGAATACATTATGGCGAAATGGCTTCATATTCTCTCTTCAACCTTACTCTTTGGCACGGGTATCGGCACGGCCTATTATATGATTTGCGCGAGTCGGACGAGGAACCCCCCGATCGTGGCTGCCGTGGGGAAAAACGTAGTGACAGCGGACTGGCTGTTCACCGCAACCACAATTGTTATTCAGCCCCTTACCGGGTTTTACCTCGTCTTCCTCGCGGATATCCCATTAACAGCCCGCTGGATATCCTGGTCGATAGGCTTATACGTTATAGCCGGGGCCTGCTGGATACCGGTGGTGTGGTTGCAAATAAGAATGCAGCGGCTGGCGGCTGAGGCAAGCGACCGCAAAAGCCATTTACCAGATTTGTATTGGCGCTACTTCCGCCTCTGGATTGCGCTCGGCATTCCTGCGTTTTTTGCGCTGGTGGTCGTGTTTTACCTCATGGTGGCCAAGCCGGTATGACCCACGATGGCTGTGTTTGAGCGTGCGTAAAATGATGAGGAAGCTGATCCAGCGATGAACGATGAATGCGTGCTCCATAAATGCGATCTCGCACTCCTGCTGATCGATGTCATTAATGATCTCGAATTTCAGGATGGAGACAAGCTCGCTGCCACCGCCGTGCCTGTGGCTGGGAATATTGCGCGGCTGAAGCTCGAGGCGAAAAGCAATGGCGTGCCCTGTTTATATGTGAATGACAATTTTGGCCAGTGGCAGTCCGACTTCAAGCATCTCGTGTCGAGTTGTATGAGAGATGGCATACGCGGCGCGCCCTTGGTCAAGCAATTTTTACCGCAACGGGACGATTATTTTGTTCTCAAGCCCAGACACTCGGGGTTTTTTCAAACACCGCTGGACCTTTTGCTGCGGGATCTGGGGGCGCGACAGTTGATTCTTTGTGGACTCACCACTGATTCATGCGTTTTATTCACCGCAAATGACGCATATTTGCGCGGCTTTGATATTCTTGTTCCAGCGGACTGCAGTGCCGCGATGTCCGGGAATCGACATACCGCTGCGCTCGGCCAGATGCGAAGAACGCTGAAAGCGGTTACTGTCGAATCGCCGCATATCGACTTCAAGAGATTATTGAACCAACACGCGTAAGCCCAGTCTTTACCTAAGTCCAGAGCTACTTCTTCCTAATGACCGCCCTGTCCATCTGCTGGGTTTCTAGGATCCGTTCCAGCGTCATGATGAATGTCGTAGATGATAGTATTTCTTGACTAATCGCTCATTTTTCATTACATTTCCGTTTGGTTTTTCTTCCGCAACTTACTCAAAAAAAGGTTGTAATTTCATGACTTTAGGTCTTGTGGACTTGCCTTGGTGGGGCTATGTTCTGGTTATTCTGGGTCTTACCCATGTAACAATCGCCAGCATCACGATATATTTACATCGCCATCAGGCACACCGTTCGCTGGAACTGCATCCCTTGCCCAGCCATTTTTTCCGTTTCTGGCTGTGGCTTACCACGGGCATGGTGACCAAGGAGTGGACAGCAATACACCGCAAGCACCATGCCAAGTGCGAAACGGTGGATGATCCCCACAGCCCCCAGATTGTTGGTATTCGGAAGGTTCTGAGAGAAGGGTCGGAACTTTACCGGGCGGAAGCGAAGAACAGGGAAACGCTGGAAAGATATGGTCATGGAACCCCGGACGACTGGCTGGAGAGGAATCTCTACGACAAGCACAGCCGTAAAGGCGTCGCGCTGATGCTGATCATCAATATCATTCTGTTCGGCCCCATGGGGTTGACAATCTGGGCCATACAGATGGCATGGGCTCCGATTTTTGCAGCCGGTATCATCAACGGCGTAGGTCACTTCTGGGGTTATCGCAATTTTCAGGCGGAAGACGCCAGCCGTAATGTTGTTCCCTGGGGGATTCTTATCGGTGGGGAGGAATTGCACAACAATCATCATGCGTATGCCACGTCCGCCCGTTTGTCCAATAAATGGTATGAGTTTGACATCGGCTGGATGTACATATGCATACTTAAGTCGCTGGGACTGGCTCAGGTCAAGAAGGTCGCGCCAAAACTACGGCTGGATGCAGCAAAAACGAAATGCGACCTGGATACGCTGCAGGCGGTCATTTCCCATCGCTACGAAGTCCTGGCAAAGTATGCGCAGTCTCTGAAACATACCCTCGCGAAGGAAATTGACCATCTAAAAGACGCGTCTCTAGGCGTTGACCGCTCCACCCTTAAACGATGGGTGCTTGCAGATTCCAGAACTTTGCAGGAAGACGAGCGCATAAAGCTGAATCTGGTGCTGAGCAAGACTACGACGCTGGATAAGGTTTACAAGATGCGTGAGGAACTCGCTGCAGTATGGCAACGCTCGACCATGTCCAAGGATGAACTGGTGAAGCAGTTAGAGGATTGGTGCCACCGTGCGGAGGAAAGCGGCATTGAAGTGCTGCAAAATTTCTCCCGTAGACTGCGGTGCTATGCATAGCTAAACAAAAGATTTAAGTAAAAAACCCGCCGACGGCGGGTTTTTTTATGGCCAAACACTTTGACACTTTGCTGTGAGTCTGCTTGGATTTACCGAGGCTTATCCGTTTCCGCGTTTCATGCGACAGATGTTACTTGACGCGACAGATGTTACTTGAGTTTCGTTTCCTTGTACTTGACGTGCTTGCGCGCTACCGGATCAAATTTCAGAATTTCGATCTTCTCCGTAGTGGTACGTTTGTTCTTCGTGGTCGTGTAGAAATGCCCTGTTCCCGCGGAAGATTCAAGCTTTATTTTTTCTCGCATAATAATTTGTCCTTATATTCCCCAGCCTGGAAATAGCCTTATGGTTTAAATGCGGTCGCCACGGGCGCGCATCTCAGCCAGCACCGCGTCAATACCGTTCTTGTCTATGGTGCGCAGGGCGACGTTTGACAGGCGGAGGCTGATCCAGCGGTTCTCACTCTCAACCCAGAAACGGCGGCGCTGCAGATTGGGTAGAAAGCGTCGCTTGGTCTTGTTGTTGGCATGGGAAACATGGTGACCGGTAACAGGTTTCTTCCCGGTGATTTCACATACTCGTGCCATGATATACGCTCCAAAATCCTAAACAAATATTATAACCCGAATTGGAGCATTTCCTCAATCATATCAATCCGCGCTCAGCAAACGACATGACCGATCCAGCGCCAACAATAAAATGATCCAGCACGTTTACATCCACCAGCGCAAGCGCCTGCTTCAGCGATTGAGTCAGGATCTCGTCCGCGCGGCTCGGTTCCGCGAGACCCGACGGATGGTTATGGGCGAATATTATCGCTGCGGCATTATGATGAAGAGCTCTTTTCACCACCTCGCGCGGATATACGCTCGTTTGGGTAAGGGTCCCTTTGAACAGTTCTTCCGCGGCGATAGTCCGATTCTGTGCATCGAGAAAAATCCCTACGAAGATCTCATACTTCTTGCCTTGAAGGGTGAGACGCAGGTAGTCGCGTACCGATTGTGGTGAACTCATGGCGTCTCCACTTTTCATTTTCTCTGCCAGGGCTCGCCGCGCCATTTCCAGCACTGCCTGTAATTGGGCGTATTTTGCCGGCCCCATGCCGCGTACTTCGGAGAATGCTGATTGATCCGCCGAAAATAACCCCGTCAAACCGTCAAACTCCATAAGGAGTTCCCGCGCCAGATCGACTGCGCTTTTTCCGGCCATGCCCGTACGCAGGAATATCGCCAGAAGTTCCGCATCAGAAAGGTTGGCGGCGCCATTTTTCAGGAGTTTCTCACGGGGACGTTCCGACTCGGGCCAGTCTGAAATTGCCATGATGTGTTAGTTCGCTGCGTCTATTAAGGTATTATCGGCAGATCGCGCCGTCTCTGTAATGAAATGAGGGTTCTAGGTTAAACTCCGGCTTCTTGGCAATACGATTCCTTGCGATATGACTGATACGTTCTTACCCGGGATCAAGCTGGTTCTGGGGCTGACCGGCGGCGTGGCGGCATATAAGGCCGCTGAGCTGGCGCGGCTTCTCATGCATGCCGGCGTCGACATTCAGGCGGTGATGACCCGTTCGGCCTCCAAATTCGTCGGCACAGCGACATTGCAGGCATTGACCGGTAAGCCCGTACTGACCGAGCTCTGGGACGAGGCCATTCCCAATGGCATGGCGCATATCGACCTCTCGCGTAATGCAGACGCGATTCTGGTTGCACCGGCAAGTGCGGATTTTATTGCCAAGCTCGCGCATGGTCTTGCCGATGACCTGCTCTCTGCCCTGTGTCTTGCGCGCGACTGCCCGTTGCTGGTTGCGCCGGCGATGAACAGGCAAATGTGGGAAAATGCGGCAACTCAGCGCAACATCGATACGCTTCGATGCGACGGCGTAACAATACTTGGGCCAGGTAGTGGCGCCCAGGCGTGCGGCGAGACCGGCATGGGGCGAATGCTCGAAGCACATGAACTTGCCGCGTCCGTACGCGTTTTTTTTGGACCCAGACTGTTACAGGGCAAGCGGGTGCTTGTCACGGCAGGCCCTACGTACGAGGCTATCGATGCGGTCAGGGGAATTACCAATTTAAGTTCCGGAAAGATGGGCTATGCGGTAGCCCGTGCGGCAGTGGAAGCAGGTGCCGATGTCATTCTCGTTTCCGGCCCGGTGTGTTTAACACCCCCCTCAGCCTTGAAGCTTGTCAGCGTCACCAGCGCTGAAGAGATGCTTGCTGCTGTAAAAGATCAGATTTCGGACGTGGATATTTTTGTCAGCGTGGCGGCAGTGGCCGACTACCGCGCAAAAACCACCAGCGGGCAGAAAACCAAGAAGACGGGTAACAATATTACATTGGAGCTTACGCCGAACCCGGATATCCTGGAGTACGCGGCGAGTCTTCCCCAGCCGCCTTTTTGCGTCGGATTTGCTGCGGAAACTGAAAATTTGGAGGAGAACGCTGAGGCAAAGCGCCGCAAGAAGAAGTTGCCTCTGCTGGCTGCTAATTTTGCCCAGGATACCATCGGGTCGGAGGAATGTGAACTGACCTTGCTCGACGATTCGGGGAAACATCTGTTACCGAAAGCGCCGAAGCTTGTGCAGGCTCGGCGTCTGGTCCAACATATCGCGTTACTGCACGAGAAAAACAACTTAACGGGACCATGTTAAAAAAAGTAGATTTGAAAGTTTTGGACTCGCGTCTGGAACGGTTGCTGCCCGCTTACGCCACGCCTGGCTCCGCCGGGCTTGATTTGCGCGCGTGCATCGAACATGTAATGACCATCGAGCCGGGGGAGGCCAGCCTCATCCCCACCGGCATCGCCCTACACCTCACCGATCCAGGCCTGGCGGCGCTCGTGCTCCCCCGTTCCGGTCTGGGTCATAAACATGGGATCGTGATGGGGAATCTCGTCGGCTTGATCGATTCCGATTACCAGGGTCAGATACTTGTGTCCTGCTGGAACCGTGGGAAGATTCCGTTTTTGTTGAATCCGTTGGAGCGGATCGCACAACTCGTCGTGGTGCCGGTGGTGCAAGTCGCTTTTAACGTAGTAGATGAATTCGAGCAAAGTCACCGGGGTTCAAACGGCTTCGGCAGTACAGGGAACCATTGATGCGTCGGCTCTCGGCCTTTTTGTTTTGTTTTCTGCTTGCAGGGCCTGTAGCCGCGGAACCGGCGTTACGCCAACTCGAGGTCTCCGGTCATGTGTTAAACGTAGAGGTTGCGCATACTCAGCCTGCGCGGGCGCGTGGACTGATGTTTCGTCAATCGTTGCCTGAAAATAGCGGCATGCTGTTTGTATTTCCCCAGGCTGGACCGCATAGCATGTGGATGATGAATACGGATATTCCGTTGAGTGTCGCCTTCCTGGATGAAAGAGGGGTGGTCCTCAACATCGCCGGCATGATGCCCCGCACGGCAACGGCACATCGTTCCGCTGGCTCGGCAAAGTATGCGCTTGAGATGAATATCGGCTGGTTTACCGCCAGAAATATCAAGGCGGGTACCAAGGTGACAGGGCTGGACAAAGTACCTGCAGCCGAGTGATCCGTCGTCACACGGAATGATCTTCACCGTATTCCGGGCAGCATCCCTTTCAAGCCCCGGAGCATTTTCGTCATCCCTCCCTTGCTCATCATTTTCATCATCTTCTGGGCCTGCTCGAATTGCGACAGCAAGCGGTTGACTTCCTGTACAGTAACGCCCGCTCCGCTGGCGACGCGGCGTTTCCGCGATGCCTTCAGAATTTCGGGCTTGGCGCGCTCCTGAGGGGTCATTGAATTGATGATGGCTTCGGTGCGGCCCATCACCTTGTCGTCGATTTTCACATTCTGGGCAGCCTGGCTCAGTTGGGCGGGTAGCTTGTCCATGACGGCGCCCATGCCACCCATGTTTCTCATCTGTTGAAACTGCATTTTGAAATCGTTCAGATCGAAGCTTTTGCCCGATTTCATCTTTCTTGCGAGTTTTTCCGCCTCGTGCTGATCCACGCCCCGCTGTGCTTCCTCGATCAACCCCAGCACGTCTCCCATGCCCAGGATGCGCGACGCCATCCGATCGGGGTGAAATTGCTCCAGTCCCGCCAATTTTTCCGCGACACCGGCAAATTTGATGGGTTTGCCGGTGACGTGAAGCACCGATAGCGCCGCGCCGCCACGGGCATCGCCGTCAAGTTTAGTCAGAATGACCCCTGTCAGCGGCAGTGCCTCGGCAAATGCGCGGGCAGTGTTGACGGCATCCTGTCCCTGCATGGCATCCACGACAAACAACGTTTCGATGGGGTTCAAAAGCGTTTCCAGGTCGCGAATCTCCTGCATCATTGCTTCATCAATCGCCAGGCGTCCGGCAGTGTCAACGATCATGACGTCATGGAAATGCGTACGTGCAAAATTCAGCGCCGCCCTCGCTATTTCTTTCGGCTGTTGCCCCTGCTGGACCGGGAAGAAATCCGCACCCGTCTGCTCCGCGAGCAACGCCAGTTGCTGGATCGCGGCAGGACGGTAGGTATCGCAGGAAACGAGCATCACCTTTTTCTTTTTCTGTTCCATCAACCACTTTGCCAGCTTCCCGCTACTGGTCGTTTTTCCGGCTCCCTGCAGCCCGGCCATAAGGATTACTGCTGGCGGAACAGTAGAGAGGTTAATGTCAGCCTTCTCTCCGCCCATGAGGGCGATCAGTTCGTGGTGGACGACCCCGACGAGAGCCTGACCCGGTGTAAGACTACTAACCACTTCCTTGCCGACTGCTTTTTCCCTGACCCTCGCAATGAATTCCTTGACTACCGGCAAAGCGACATCCGCTTCCAGCAGCGCCATGCGCACTTCGCGCAATGCATCCTGAATATTGTTTTCCGTTAACCGTGCTTCGCCCTTGAGCGTTTTGATAACCCCGGAGAGCCGGTTGGTAAGATTGTCGAACATGCAAAATGCCTCTCTAGAAAAATTCGTGTAGACTAAACGGACTCCTGCTTTAGCCCGCAATATCAATGTCCGGTATTCTAGCGTATCTCGCCGCCTTCCTGCTGTATGCCCTCATCGGGTGGCACTTCTGGCGCACGCGGTGGAACGCGCCTGCGAAATTAGCGGGCGGTCCAGTCATAACGGCTGGATGGGAACGTTACGTCATTCTCGCGCCCCTCGTGCTTCATGGGTATACGCTTTATGACTCGATATTTGCTGGCGCCGGGTTAAACTTTGGCGTCGGGAGCGCGGTTTCTTCCATTGTATGGCTCACCGCTGTAATTTACTGGGTATCGGGTTTTTTCTACCGCCTGGAAGGGCTACAAACCCTGGTCGCGCCGGTCGCCGCTGTCGCGGTTCTGCTTCCGCTTGTGTTTCCTTCCCTGAGACCACTGGCGAACACGGAACTGCCTGCCTTCAAGGCGCACATCTCGATCGCGATGCTTGCTTATAGCCTCCTTACCATTGCCGCGCTTCATGCCCTGCTGATGGCAGTGGTGGAACATCGCTTGCATCATCCGGCGATGCCCACGGTAATGACCAATCTCCCGCCTCTTCTGACAATGGAAACTTTGCTGTTCCGTGTCATATGGGTGGGATTCATACTGCTGACGTTGACGCTCATCAGTGGGATTGTATTTTCGGAAGAGGTATTCGGCCAACCGCTCAAATTCACTCACAAGACGTTATTCGGCATCATTTCCTGGTGTGTATTCGCTGCTCTGTTGGCGGGTCGCCAATTTTATGGCTGGCGCGGACGTATCGCCATCCGTTGGACGCTTGCCGGATTTATTATCCTGTTTCTCGCCTATCTCGGCAGCAAATTCGTGCTGGAAGTGATTTTGCGGCGCTAAGGGATTGGGCCAAGGACCCGCATTATTCCGCTTGCACACTGCGTAAAATTAGGACAATCGCGAGGGCTTCCCCAGCGGTCTGCATTGTTACGCTCGTTGCTACGCTTGCAGCAAAAGCGGCGAGGGCAGAGCCACCAAGGCGCGACGGCGGATCGCAATCACCCAGGGATGGGGCGAAGTGGAAAAACCTCGGGACGTGCTCCTGCTGCAGGACTTTATATCTCCCCGAGAGCCACTGCTCCGCCGGCGCTGCCGGGGCGCGGCGATGCGTTCCCCTTGTAACCTGTATCTTGCTCTCTCCCTTTCTTTTTGCATAGAGGCGTTTCCCTTTGGAAGAGTTGCCGCTGTATGTGCTGCTGACAGTTCTGGCTGTCCTGTTGATTTTGTCGGCCTTTTTTTCCCTTTCCGAAACCAGCATGATGGCTCTCAACCGTTACCGGTTGAAGCATCTTGCGAAAGAGGGACACCGTGGTGCACGTTTGACTACCCGGCTCCTGGAGAATACCGACCGGCTTCTCGGCGTGATACTGCTTGGGAATAATTTATTGAACGCGGCTTCGGCCACGCTGGTGGCGGTTATTGTCTCCGTGCTCTTTGGACACAGCGATCTGGCGCTTCTATTGGGAACGGTGGCCGTCACCTTCGCGATTCTTGTGTTCAGCGAGATTACGCCCAAGGTGATTGCGGCCGCGTATCCTGACCGCATCGCGCTGGCATCCAGCTATGTGCTGACCCCGCTACTGAAGCTTTTCTATCCCGTCGTCTGGTTTATCAACCTGTTCGTCAAGTTATTGCTCACGGTTTTGCGCTTAAACCCGCAGGCCGAGGATGCGACACAGAAGATTAGTGTGGAAGAACTCAAAACCATGGTGCTGGAAGCCGGGCACTTCATTCGCAAGAAACACCAGAGCATGTTGCTCAACCTGTTCGATCTGGAAACGATCACCGTTGACGACGTGATGGTGCCGCGTGGTCAGATCGAGGCTATAGATCTCGATGCCGATGACGAAACCGTTCTCAACCAGCTGCTCACGTGTCATCACACGCGCTTGCCGGTATATCGAGGAACGCTGGATAACGTGGTGGGGATAATTCACGCGCGGAAGGTGCTAAACCAGATGAGAAGCGGCGAGATCAGCGCGGCGACACTCGGCAAAATCACGCGCGAGCCGTATTTCGTTCCGTCCGGCACCCCGCTGTTTTCACAGTTGCAATTATTCCAGGAAAACCGTGAGCGGGTGGGACTTATCGTTGACGAGTACGGCGAGTGGATGGGATTGGTTACGCTTGACGACATTGTTGAAGAAATTATCGGGGAATTCACCACGCATGCCCCATCTCATGCTGCGTTCCTCAAGCAGGAAAACGGCAGCATAATTGTGGAAGGCAGCAGCCTGCTTCGCGACCTCAATCGCAAACTCGGACTGAGCCTGCCTTTGGGCGGCCCGAAGACGCTCAATGGTCTTATTCTCGAATACTTCCAGGATATACCGGAGGCCGGAACCAGCCTTAAAATCGCGGGTTATCCGGTAGAGATCATTCAGACGCAGGATCGAGTAGTCAAGGTCGTGCGGATCTTTCCAGTTGCGCCAGCCGGCCCTGCGCAAGGAGGTTAGTAGGTCACCGGATTCTCAACCCGCCAGGGATTCGTGGAGAAATACTCTCGCAAGACTTGGTTAGCAATCGGACTGGCGCCCAGGCGCAAGCGTCACCAACTGTCAAAAAGCACCTCTGCGGCTACCCTCCCGGAGTTGGGCTATAGGTTTATTAATGTCCCTGTTAGAAGGCTTGCAAAGCTCCCAGATTTTTTTTATTTCCTTTTGTGCCCTCTTTGGGCTGATGGTGGGCAGCTTTTTGAACGTGGTCATTTACCGGTTGCCTAAAATGCTGGAGCAGCGCTGGCGACGGGATTGTGCCGAGTTGCGGGGCGAACCAGTGGAGGCATTGCCTCCTTATAATATTGTCATTCCCCGTTCCGCCTGCCCCCATTGTGGCGTCAGAATAGGCGCGCTTGAAAACATCCCCCTCGTGAGTTACGCGGTTTTAAGGGGCCGCTGTTCTCAATGTGGCATCTCTATTTCTGCGCGCTATCCAGCCGTGGAACTATTGACCGCCGTTCTCAGCGCCTTCATTGCATGGCATTTCGGTTTTGGATTTGCTGCTTGCGCCGCTTTGGTTTTTACCTGGGCGATGATCGCGCTGGCGTTTATCGATATCGATACTCAGCTATTGCCGGATGCCATCACCTTGCCTTTATTATGGTGCGGCTTACTGGTTAATGTGGGTGACGGCTTTACGAACATCCAGTCTGCAGTCGTCGGCGCCGTTGCGGGTTATCTTTCGTTATGGCTGATATATCAAGGGCATAAATTGATAGCTCGAAGGGAAGGTATGGGGCAGGGCGATTTCAAGCTGCTGGCGGCAATCGGTGCATGGCTGGGGTGGCAAATGCTACCGTTGGTGATTTTGTTTTCCTCGGTGGCCGGCGTCGTCGTGGGGACAAGCCTGGTGCTGGTTGCGAGACATGAATACCACGTTCCCATTTCGTTTGGTCCGTTTCTTGCAGGTGGAGCCATGGTAGCGCTGCTATGGGGTAACGAAATTAATCACATTTATTTCAGCTGGATTTAGCAATGTCTTCAGTAATTGGCCTGACGGGCGGCATTGGCAGCGGTAAGACGACCACCGCTGCGCTTTTTGCGGCGCGGGGCGCAGGTATCGTGGATACGGATGCGATTTCGCATCAGCTTACTCAGCCGGGAGGAACCGCGATTGCCTCGATTCGGCAGGCTTTTTCCGAAAGTCTCATCACTCGTGACGGAGGACTGGATCGTGGAGAGATGCGCGAGCTGATATTTCGCGATAGCAATGCCCGGCTCAAACTCGAAGGCATCCTGCATCCTCTCATTCGAGCTGAGGTAGCGCACCACGTGGCACTGCTCTCTACACCTTACGCCATAATCGTTGTGCCGCTGTTGCTTGAGACCGGGAGTTACCATGGAATGATTCGGCGCGTGCTTGTAGTGGATTGCAGCGAATGTGCTCAAATTAGCCGCGCCACGGCTCGCGCTGGCATGGACGAAAAGACCGTGCGCGCCATTATGGCTACACAGATGTCGCGCCAGGAACGTCTGGCACGGGCGGATGACGTGATTTTCAACGACGCGGATTTGTCTCAGCTGGAGCGGCAAGTGGACGCCATGCATCGGAAATATCTCGCTTTGGCCCCCTGTTGAGTTCCTGTCCGCGCTTGACATTTATTGGGACCAATCTGGTTGTAAAATTCTGTTTTATACCGCAATATCGCATATCCTTCCTCAGTTACCCAGTCTCTGACCTGCAATCGTGATTTGTTACGAACACCCTCTTAATGAACGCATCCGCACGTTACTGCGGCTCGAGGACCTATTCGACAAGGTATCCTTCTTTTCCGCCCGGGACGACACTTTTGAGCATCACTCCGCACTCGTGACCTTATTTGAAATTCTCGATGTAACGAGTCGCGCTGATATGAAATCGGACATTTTGCAGGAACTGGAGCGCCAGAAGCACGCCTTGGAGGTGCTTCGCCGGAGTCCGGCGGTCGCGGAGGGCGTATTAAACCAGGTAATGGATAACATTCAGGCGGCCTCGCAAAGCATGCTCAACATGCCAGGCAAGATTGGGGAGCACATGCGTGACAATGAGTGGTTGATGAGCATCAAGCAGCGTGTGGGCATACCTGGCGGCGCATGCGAGTTCGACCTTCCTTCCTATCATTACTGGCTGCATCAGGACCCGGAAGCGCGTCGTGCTGATCTCAACGAATGGCTGACGCCTTTGCTGCCGCTGCAAAACGGTTTCAGTATCGTTTTGCATCTGCTCCGAAACAGCGGTAAAACTTCCTGTTATACCGCCCGCAAGGGCATGTTTCAGCAAATGGGGTCGGGGCGCGTAGCCCATATGTTGTGCCTGAAGGTGGACGAGGGTTTGCCTTGCGTGCCGGAAATCAGCGCAAACAAGTATGCGCTCAATATTCGCTTCGTCATCTCCGGTGCGAAACAGAAAACAAAAATATTTGAAGAAGATGTAGCGTTCGAGTTGACGTTCTGTAACTTATAGAGTGGATGGTCATCCCGTACCGTCGAATTCTTCCATCACAGTCCGCCCGGGTTATCTGCTATCTCCACTCATTTCTCAGTTTGACCATGTTGAATTTCTATGCACTCATCCCTGCGGCCGGCTACGGCTCCCGCATGGGGGACGAATTACCCAAACAATACCTGCGCCTGGCTGGCAGGCCCATGATTTCCCACACCTTGCGCACCCTTTGCAGCTCCCCACGAATATCCGCTGTTTTCGTAGTGCTTGCACCCGTCGATAGCGAATGGGTACGGTACGACTGGTCGGAATTTTCGCCCAAGCTGGTTGTTCTCCAATGTGGGGGCGCGACGCGAGCCGAAAGCGTACTTAACGGTCTTAACGCTGCGCGCGCAGTGTCACCCATTGGGGATAACGACTGGGTACTGGTGCACGATGCGGCGCGACCTTGCTTGGGTAGCAAACAGCTCAACAAATTGATGGATGAGCTGGCCGACGATGAGGTAGGCGGGTTGCTCGCTGTTCCGGTGGCCGATACGCTGAAGCGCAGCGATGCCCAGGGCCGAGTTGAACGCACGGAACCCAGGGATAAGTTATGGCAGGCGCAAACTCCCCAGATGTTTCGTTACAGGTTACTGCTGGAGGCTTTGAGCATGAGCGGCGGCGCCGCGATGACGGACGATGCGGGTGCAATCGAGGCGCTCGGCTTTCACCCCAAGCTCGTCTTGAGCGATGCACGCAACCTGAAAGTGACCTATGCCCAGGACCTGGCCTTGGCGGAATTGATACTTAAAAACCCTTGATAATTAAGACGGCTGAGGCTGCGGTTACGTACGGGCTGGCCGAAGCGGAGTAGAGAGAGGAATAGTGAGCAAATTCAGAATCGGGCAAGGTTTCGATGTGCATCAACTGGCCGAAGAACGTAAGCTTATCATCGGTGGCGTCAATATCCCCCACGAAAAGGGCCTGCTCGGACATTCAGACGCGGACGTGCTGCTCCATGCCATTTGCGATGCGCTTCTTGGAGCAGCCGCGCTGGGCGACATTGGGCGTCATTTCTCAGACACCGATCCGCGATTCAAGAATATCGATAGTCGCGTGCTGCTGCAACGCGTGGGGCGCCTGTTGGCTGAGCACGGGTATAAGGTGGTTAATATTGATGCGACCATTATCGCTCAAGCCCCAAAAATGTCGCCGCACATCCCCGCAATGGTGGGCAATATTGCCCAGGATCTCGGGATGAAAGCGGGAGACATCAATGTCAAGGCCAAGACCGCCGAGCGGTTAGGCCCCGTGGGACGCGGCGAAGGGATTGAGGCTGAAGCGGTATGCCTGATTATGCGCATGGAACATGCCGATAGCTGAGGAAATTAACCCGATCGGGCCGCGGCCAGTTCGTGTTTTTTTCGCGATATGGCCCGACCCCGAAACTCAAAAGCGACTGGGTAGCGTGGTGGAACAGTTGCGGCTGGATGCGCTCTGCGGCGGCCGCACGACGAAACTGCAAAACATCCATCTCACGCTGGTGTTTCTGGGTGACGTTGATGCCGGGAGGCTTCCAGCGCTAAGTCAGGTTGCTGATGGGATCAGGAATTCCGGGATGAGTGCTTTTGATTTTACTATCGAAGAAATCGGCTACTGGAAACACAACCACATCGTGTATCTGGCGCCCCGGGAATTACCCGCAGAACTTATCCAGCTGGTGAGCATCTTGGAAGATGGGGTCTCCAATGCCGGGTTTTCGGTGGAGCGCAGACCGTATGCGCCGCACATCACGTTGATGAGAAACGCGTTATGCCGGAATTTGCCTGAGTTGCCGGCGCCGATTGCCTGGCAGGCGAGGGAATGGTTGCTGGTTAAATCGGAACAGACCAGCGGCGGCTCTGTTTATGCTCCCGTTGGCCGCTGGTCGCTGGAATAAATATCAGAGATAAATGCAGGTTTCCAGACGTCTCGCCAGATTTCTCTCGCTGGTTCGAGTGTAATCCTTTTCAAAGGTATCGCTGACCAGGTTGCGCACGTGGCTGCCCAGATTATTATTGATCAGGCCGATGAATGGCGCTGACACCACGAGGATCAAGCGGTGGTAACTGTTGGCGGTGCGTCCGTGCTCAAGTTCGCGTGCAAGGCGGCAGGCAAAATTCTGAGCTTCATGTTGTTTTGGATCGGTGGCGGGTAGGTAAGAGCCGCGGCCATTGCCATTATTTCTGTTGTGTCCCGGGCGGTCGGAAACAAGATCAACCCGTTTTTCCCTGCTGGCGTCGTGCCTGAATTCCTTGAGTTTTTGTAGTCCCTTCTTTGGTCCGTAGTTTGCGTAAAGATAAGCTGCGCTTGCGTTTGCGACGAGAATCCATGTGATGCTCATGACTCCTCCATGCGATATGATAAAGTGGAAGGATGCGACTCAGCCTTAATCAGGACAGCATTCGCAGTATAAGTGTCCATCCAAATCGATCATAAAATCAACCCAATTTTGCATTTTTTTTACACACGTTGAAAATTCTCGCCATCGATACCTCCACAGAATACTGTTCTGTTGCGTTGCTGGAAGGCGAACTAACCTTCCAAGAAATTCTTGCCGGACAACGCCATTCGGAACTGATTCTGCCAATGGTAAAGCGGATACTAAGCGGGGCCGGTCTGACATTGGCGCAGCTGGACGGTATCGCCTTCGGTGCAGGGCCGGGGTCGTTCACGGGCTTGCGCATCGCCTGCGGCGTAGCACAGGGTCTGGCTTTGGGTGGCGGTTTACCGGTAATCGGCATATGCACGCTGGAAGCCTTGGCGCAGGAGACCGGGAGCCCGTTTGTCCTTGCTGCGCTGGACGCTCGTATGAGGGAGATTTATCATGCGGCATATGAAAAAACGGCGGAAGGATGGAAATCGATCAGTGAGCCCGCTCTGTGCCTGCCAGGCACTGCGCCTCTTGTTCAGGGTATCGAATGGACGGGTTGCGGCAGCGGTTTTGATTTGTATGATGAAGCTTTGCGCGCCCACTACGAGGGACAACTTCGCGACGTTTTAAGGGGACTACGACCCAATGCGCGGGCGATGGTAGAGCTGGCGGCGCCGAGATTCGCAGCAGGGCTGGGTGTCAATCCCGCCGCTGCCGCTCCACTTTATGTCAGAAACAAGGTGGCGCTGAAGGAGAAAGAGCGATGAGTGCCCAATTGCAGGAAATGCCGCGAACCAGGCGAATGGTTCCGGCCGACCTTGATGCGGTGGTCGCGATTGAACGTGAAGTTTTTCTTTTTCCCTGGACCCGCGGTAACTTCAGCGACTCGATCGACTCCGGCTATCATTGCCTGGTTCTGGAACAAGGCGGGGAGATTTTCGGGTACGGCGTAATGACGATTGGAGCCGAAGAAGGTCATCTGCTGACACTAAGTATCGCGGCAGGATCGCAACGGAAAGGCTGGGGCGAGCGACTGCTGCGGGAATTTATTCACCTTGCCAAAGAGCGGCTCGCGCGGACCATGTTCCTGGATGTGCGGGAGTCCAACCGTGCGGCTGCGCGGCTATACGAGCGGCTCGGATTCAAGCAGATCGGCAAACGCAGGGGTTATTATCCCGCCATGGGAGGGCGCGAAGATTCGCTGGTGATGGAACTGGTGCTATGAGTGCTAAAAGCGATGCCAGGCGTGCGAGGCGCGAGCTGGTGCTCAATGAGCTGGGCTTGACTCCATTGTGGCGGATCAGGGAAGCTAATGCGCCTGAGGCGGCTCAACTCAATCAGGCGTGTACCGAGATTCCTGCTGTCGGGGCAGGCCCTGCGGAAATCCATACCGCGCATGTCGACCAGTGGGAAGACCGGCGCGCAAAAATTCTGCGGATGGGTTGGGAGGGGCTTCAGACGAGCGTGGCCGGTTGCGTTGCATGTCCATTGTGCGAGTCGCGCTCCCGTACGGTATTCGGGGTCGGCGACCCAAACGCGGACTGGCTGTGCGTGGGAGAAGGCCCCGGCGCCCAGGAAGATGCGACTGGAGAGCCTTTCGTCGGGCTGGCTGGCCAATTGCTTGACAACATGCTGGCTGCTATTGATCTGAAACGTGGCCGCAATGTTTTTATAACCAATATTGTAAAATGCCGCCCGCCGGGGAACCGCGAACCCACCCCCGTCGAAGCGCAGAGCTGCGAGCCTTACCTCGCACGGCAGATCGAACTGATACGTCCCAGACTTATCATCGCGCTGGGAAAAATCGCAGGAAGCAATCTCCTGAATACCAGTGCCAGTCTTGCCAGCCTGCGGGGCAAGGTGCATAAATATCTCGATATACCGGTCATCGTCACGTACCATCCCGCATACCTGCTCCGGAACCTGCCAGGCAAGGCGATGGTGTGGGAGGATTTGTGCTTCGCCAGAAGTACGATGAACCAGCTATTGCAATCCGGACATTGATCCCCATCTGTTTATTCAAGAACTTGCTTTATGTGGAACCGCCTGCCGGGACGAAACTATGAATAATGTGCTGCGGACTGCGGCGTTGCTTCTTGCTCTGACCCTGAGTGGATGTGGCTACAATACCTTGCAGTCCACGGATGAGCAGATCAGGGCGAGCTGGTCGGAAGTCCTGAATCAGTATCAGCGACGTGCGGATCTCATTCCGAATCTCGTAAACGTAGTGAAAGGCTTTGCTGCCCAGGAAAAGGACGTGCTCCTGGGCGTGACCAATGCCCGTGCCAAGGTCGGCAGTATCCAGGCCACACCTGAACTCATCAACGACCCGGAGGCATTCGCAAAATTTCAGAGCGCGCAGGGTGAACTGTCGAGCGCACTGTCGCGTTTGCTTGTGGTCGCGGAGAATTATCCGCAACTTAAATCCGATGCTAACTTTCGAGAACTACAGGCGCAACTGGAAGGTACCGAGAACCGTATCACTGTTGCGCGTAACCGTTACATCAAGGCCGTGCAGGAATATAACGTCGTAGTGCGCTCGTTCCCGAGCAATCTTACCGCAATGGTATTCGGGTTCAAGGTTAAGCCTAGCTTCGCTGTGGAAAACGAGAAAGAAATATCCACTGCACCCAAGGTCGATTTCAGCAGGCCATAGACGAAGACCTTGAAGCTGGTTCAGTCCGGCGTCCGCGATGACGTGGCTTGGTATCGTATTCAAGTAGTTAGGTCAAATTTGCTTCCCGCTGCGCTGGCCGGTTCCCAAGCCGGAGTACCTTATCAGGATATTTCAGCCTTTCCGTCATGACTCTAACTGGAAGAAGAATTCTCGCGTTCGTCGCACTGTTTTTCTCCACCTCCCTGTTAATGGCGGAAGTTGCAGTGCCGCCACTCGCGGCCCGTGTCACCGACCTGAGCGGCACGCTTTCCCCGACGGAGACGGCGCAGCTGGAGAAAAAACTCGCTGCATTCGAGGCGAGAAAGGGTAGCCAGGTCGCCGTCCTGATCGTTCCCACTACTCGTCCCGAAACCATCGAGCAATATGCGATTCGTGTCGCCGAAGCCTGGAAGTTGGGAAGAAAGGGCATTGATGATGGGGTTCTGCTGGTCATTGCAAAGCAGGACCGAACTTTGCGTATCGAAGTGGGGTATGGCCTGGAAGGCGTGCTGCCGGATGCCGTGGCCAAGCGCATCGTCGAAGAAACCATTATTCCCATGCTCAGGCAAGGCGATTTTGCAACTGCCATTAGCGCCGGCGTCGAGCGGATAATGAGCGTGATCGAAGGGGAACCGCTGCCCGCGCCTCAGTCAAGACGCAGCAATACCAGCCCGGCCGGAATGAACGTCGTGCTGGATAATATTATTTTCATTTTCATCGCACTCATTGTTGTCGGCAAAATCCTGCAGTCATTATTCGGGCGCATGATCGGTTCGACCCTAATGAGTGCTGCGGCGGGAGTCATAGGTTGGCTCGTATTTTCGTCCATTCTCATCGGCGTAATGATTGCTGTTTTTGCTTTCTTTCTGACGTTGTTCGGCAACTCTAGTGGAGGAATTTCGCGGGGTGGGCGGGGCGGCTGGTATGGCGGTTATGGCGGAGGCATGGGCGGCAGGGGTGGCGGGGGATTTGGTGGCGGCGGGTTCAGCGGTGGCGGAGGCGGGTTCGGTGGCGGCGGTGCCTCGGGGAGATGGTAGATGAATTTCGCACGCATCCTGCGTCATCTTGCTACCGGACGGGTGACGCTGCGGCGCTTGTTCCCCGATTCTGCACTGTTAGCGATCGAGCAAGCCATCGAGACATCTGAAATCGCTCACGGTGGAGAAATCCGGTTTGCGGTGGAGCCCGGATTGAACTTGCTGCCCTTACTTAAGGATCAATCAGCGCGGGAGCGGGCGATAGAGGTTTTTTCCCAGCTCGGCGTTTGGGATACCGAGCAAAACAACGGAGTGCTGATCTATTTGCTCGTCGCTGACCGGGATGTGGAAATCGTCGCCGACAGGGGCATCAACGGCAAAGTTGGCAGGGACAAGTGGGAGTGCATCTGCCACGAAATGGAAAATGCATTCAGTCAGGGAAAGTTCGAATCAGGAGTGATTGCCGGAATCGGCGCTGTCGGTGCCCAATTGCGGGAATATTTCCCAGCAGAACAGAAGGAGCAGAAAAATGAGCTGTCCGACAGCCCTGTTATCCTTTAGCGTAAGGAATTAGCAAATCGTTTTAAGGACCGGAAAGTTCAGTGGTCGCGCTCCCGCAGTGAACCCTCAGTGGCCCTTATGAGCGCCGATCAGATGCAGCGAGTCCTCAATGCTCTGGTTGCGCAGGTGCCACTGACGTATCACCGTCATAATCACCGCGACGAAAAGACCAAACAGAACGATTACGGTGTAAACGTGGACGTCAAAGCTTACCAATAAGGCATAGAGCGCCAGCATTGCCAGGATGCTCAGGTTCTCATTGAAATTCTGCACAGCGATGGAGTGACCTGCGCCCATCAAAATATGCCCGCGATGTTGTAGCAATGCGTTCATTGGCACCACAAAGAATCCAGCCAATCCGCCAATCAACATCAAAAGCCCGATGGCGATCCACAAATCGTGCGCGAGGGTCATCGCCATAACCACGATGCCCATCGCGATGCCGAGCGGGATCACGCGCACGGATTGGCGCAGCGATACAATGCGTGCGGCAAGCACCGCGCCAACCGCGATCCCGACGGCAACCACACCCTGCAGCTGCGCCGCCTTGCTTAAAGGGTAGCCTAGCGCTGCATCGGCCCATTTCAATACAATAAATTGGAGGGTTGCCCCGGCGCCCCAGAACAGGGTCGTCACGGCGAGGGAAATCTGGCCAAGTTTGTCTGTCCACAGCAGTTTCATGCAGTGCCCGAACTCATGCATCAAAAACATCGGGTTTTTCTTCAGAATGCGGTGATCCACGCCCGTATTAGGAATATACAGGTTGAATATGGCCGCAGTGCTATAAAATATGGCGATGAGGAGAATACCCGCTTCCGGGATGGTATCGACACCTGTCTCGATCAGAGGAAAGTCGAACGCCAGCAGCGCGGAGGAGATCGCGGGTGAGATCAGTAGCCCGCCCAATACGGTGCCCAGCACGATGGAAGCCACTGTTAATCCTTCGATCCAGCCATTTGCGATGACCAACTTCTCCGGCGGCAGCAGTTCCGTAAGTATCCCGTACTTGGCAGGGGAGTACGCAGCCGCCCCCAAGCCCACCACTGCATATGCCGCGAGGGCGAAGTACTGATGCGACGCCAGAAAGAGCAGGCTGCAGCCCAAGATCTTGATAGTGTTGCTAATGAACATCACGCGTCCTTTCGCCATGGAATCGGCGAAAGCTCCGACAAAAGGCGCGAGAATTACATAAAACAGAACAAATACAAACTTGAGCATCGGCGTCAGGTACGCGGGCGCGTGTAGTTCAACCAGAAGGGCGATGGCGACCACCAGCAGCGCATTATCCGCCAGCGAAGAGAAAAACTGCGCCGCCATGATAGTATAAAATCCGCGTTTCAACTTGTTCTCCCAATTACGCTTTCAGCTCAGGCGTGAATTATACAATGGTCATCCATCGCTATCCTGAAGAGAAAAATTTATATCATGAAACTGCCAATGCCACCAACGGTGATGGTCACGATTCAGTCCTGACATTAGAAATTTTTTAATCTGCCGATCCCCATGCCGCGACCTCTTCAGGCACTCATCGATCTCTCTGCGCTCGAACATAACTTATCCGTCGTTCGCCATCACGCGCCCCGTTCCCGCGTGATGGCGGTCATCAAAGCGGATGCTTATGGTCATGGGCTGTTGCGCGCTGCCGAGGCGCTGGCGAACGCAGACGGGTTCGCCATGCTCGAACTGGATGCTGCCGTGCGTCTGCGGGAAGCGGGCTACCGGCATACTATCCTATTGCTTGAAGGTTTTTTCGACATGGAGGAATTAGCCTGGATCGAGCAATATCGATTAAGCACCGTCATCCATAATCGCGAACAGATCGCCATGCTATCAGCGTGCCGGTTGCCGGGCAGGTTGGATGTTTTTCTGAAGCTCAACACCGGCATGCACCGTCTGGGGTTTTCGCTTCAGCAATTTTCCGCTGCGGTTGAGGCGCTCCGCTCCCATCCGGCCGTAGGTCAGATTACGCTCATGACGCATTTTGCCTGTGCCGACGAGTCGCAGCAGCGAGAAAGCGTGTTCAGTCAGGTTGAACGTTTCAACAGCGCAGGAAAGGGATGGCGCTTGCCGCGTTCATTGGCTAATTCCGCCGCTGTTTTGCGCTATCCCGAAACACACGCTGATTGGGTTCGGCCCGGCATCATGCTGTACGGCGCCTCGCCGCTCGCCGGGACGTCGGCCGCAGAGTTGGATCTGCGGCCGGCAATGACCGTATCCAGCAAAATAATTGCCGTGCAAATCCTCAAACCTGGTGAAGGAGTCGGCTACGGCCATACTTTTCGACCGGGGAACCCGATGAAAGTCGGGGTCGTGGCGGGCGGGTACGCGGACGGCTATCCGCGCCATGCGCCTACCGGCACCCCGGTGCTGGTGAACGGGAGGCGCACGCGTGTCGTCGGGCGCGTGTCCATGGATATGTTGCATGTGGATCTGAGCGAAATCCAGGACGCGGGGGTGGGGAGCCCGGTAGTACTTTGGGGGCGGGGTATGCCTGTTGATGAGGTGGCTCAGGCGGCTGGTACGGTCGCCTATGAGCTGATGTGCGCGCTGGCGCCCCGAATGCAGAAAGTCACATAGTTCCGCATGCAATGCCAACAAATAGATGACCGGCTTAAAAAAGGCAGCCGAAGCTGCCTTTTTTAAGCCGGTTTGTGATTTTCCGGAACTATTCCACCTTGGCTTTCGCGCGGAGGTCGTTGACTGATGCGGCAAATTGCCGTTGCAATACACGCTGCGCCAAGTTTTGTTTTATTTCCTCGAATGGCGGGACTTTCAAGGGGCGCACATCATCCAGCCGGATGACGTGATAGCCAAAGTTGGTGTGCACAGGCTGTTCGGTGAGCTTGCCCTTGGTTAGCTTGGTCAGGGCTTCACCAAACGGCTGAACATAGCTTGCCGCAGGACTCCATTCGAGTTCGCCGCCCTTGGCTTTGCTGCCAGTGTCGAGGGATTTTTCCTGCGCAATCTTCTCCAGCTTCTCGCCTTTTTTAATACGAACGATGATGTCCTTCGCTTCTGCTTCCGAACCGACCAGGATATGATGTGCCTTGTATTCCTTGTCGCCCATCTGGGCTTTCACTGCTTCATATTCCTTGCGCAGCTCCTCGTCGCTCACTGGATGATTTTTTATGTAATCGACCTGATAGGCCCTGACGAGCGCTGTCTGGCGCGCCATCTCAAGCTGGGTAATGAAATCCGGATCCTTGTCCAGCCCTTTTTTCAATGCTTCCTGAGCGATCACTTCTTCCGTTATCAGATCCTCACGCAAGGTTTTCCTGGTTTCAGGACTGTCCGGCTGGCCCTGAAGGGTTCGCGCCTTTACGATGAATTCGAGGCGCGACTGAGGAATCGCCACACCATTTACCTTGGCCAGGGATGAGCCGGATTGAGCCTGAACAGTTGTCGCGGCAATCAGGCCACAAATGCCCACCGCCGTTAATCGGGAAAGTTTTGTAAAATGCATGTGGCTTCCTTGTCAGTGGATCAAATCGGATTCTTCGGGAGTATACGCTTTTACGCTGAGTGCGTGAATATGCTTGTGCATCAACTCGCGCAGCGTGTCATACACCAGCCGGTGCCGTGCCAACGCTGTCTTGCCCGAGAATTGGGAGGAAACAATAATGACCGAGTAGTGTCCCCCTCCGCCTCTGGCGCCTGCATGTCCTGCATGCTTGGCGCTGTCATCAATGATGTCTATTTTCGCCGGTTCAAGTGTAGCGAGCTTCTGCCTGATCAAATCAGTCGTATCGCTCATCGGATCTATGCCGGCATTACTTTTTTGAAAGGCTTTACGGTGACTTTCGCAAATACACCCGAGGTGGCATAGGGATCGGCGTCTGCCCAGGTTTGCGCCGCTTCAAGGGATTCAAATTCGGCCACGATCAGACTACCGGAAAATCCCGCAGGGCCGGGATCGGGGCTATCGATGGCGGGATGCGGTCCCGCCAAAATCAGTCGGCCCTCATCCTGCAATGCCTTGATGCGTTTAAGATGCGCAGGGCGAACCGCCATCCTTTTTTCCAGACTATCCGACACGTCTTCGCCCTGTATCGCGTACGGCATCATATTTCTTTATCCTCGTTTTCTTCCATATATTTTCCAAGTAATAATCCTTGTGCTACGACGAACACGAGCATCAGGCCCATGAAACCAAACAGCTTGAAATTAACCCAGGTTTCTGTGGAGTAATTGAAAGCGACATAGAGATTCGCCGCGCCCATCGACGCAAAAAATGCTGCCCAGCTGGCATTGAGTCGCGCCCATATTGGCTCGGGAAGCGCAATCTGCTCCTTCATCATTACGCGAATCAAATTCTTCTTGAAAATCGCATGGGCCAGAAGCAGGGTGGCCGCGAACAGCCAGTAGAGTACCGACGGCTTCCACTTGATGAAGGTCTCGTCTTGAAGAATGAGTGTCGCGCTGCCGAAGATGACGATAATGACAAGACTCACCCAAAGCATGGTGTCGACCTTGCGGTGGCGAAACCATACCCAGCCGATTTGTCCGAACGTGGCGGCGATCGCGACCGCCGTAGCGGTGTAAATGCCATAGATCTTGAACGCCGCGAAAAACAGAATGACTGGGAAGAGATCGAAAAGAAACTTCATAGATAGCCCGCTGCGTCTGCGCAATAGTTAACTGAATTAATTATTCTAGCTTGTTATCAGCCTTATTATACGGGTCGAGCTTGAGTGATGCTGAATTGATGCAATAGCGCAAACCTGTGGGTTCGGGTCCGTCGTCGAATACATGCCCCAGATGGGCATCGCAACGCGCGCAGACCACCTCGGTCCGATGTGCGAAAAAGCTATGGTCTTCCCTGGCCGCAATGTTATCCGGTTCCAGCGGTTGCCAGAACGAGGGCCAGCCGGTACCGGAATCAAATTTGCTATTCGAATCAAATAACGCAGCCCCACAGCAGACGCAGCGATATGTCCCGCGCTCGTGGCTGTTCCAATATGCCCCGGTAAAGGCACGTTCGTGCCTTTTTGCCGGCAAACCTGGTACTGCTGAGGGGTAAGCTGTTTCTGCCACTCCTGTTCGGATTTGATGATCTTGTCCGTCATGATTAGCTGCGTCCACGTGTAAGGTCACGCTGACACACGTCCTTGAGGATGCGTTTTTAGTGCAAGTGTATAGGTGCCGCTTCGCCTTCTTCTGGAAACTCCGCATGGACGACTTCGCCTTCCGGGTTTGGAAATAGCGGAGCGCCGCATTCTTCGCAATACTCCAGCAGGAAACGGGTCTGCAACAGCGTGGTGTGGGTAACGCCGCATTCGCGCAATGTCGCTTCGATTTGCGAGACAATGTCGCTATTTTCATCTTCATCCCCGACGAGTGCCCAGACAATGCCGTAGAGTATGTCGTCGCGATCCTTAAGTGTGAAGCCTACCCGATACTCCTCCAGCCATTGATCGTAGAAAGGCGCAACAACCGCCCGCAGCTTGTCCGGAGAAATATTGAGGGTGGTCTGCAGGAAATCGATGGTGGCATGCATGGAATACGGCCGCGCCAGTCGGTCAGCCATGCGCCAGGCGGAGAAAAATCCGTCTGGCATCAGCAATTCAAACGCGCAGCCTTGAAACGCGGGCCTCAGAACTTCCGCCCCCTGTGTTTGCCATTCATGCAATATATCGTCTTTTGAACGTCGGGAACCACCCGCGCTGCCTCCGAGTTGGTCAGCCTGCTGCCAGCGGAACATTGGGTTTCCCTGTGGCGTCGCGATTGCGCCCAGAAGATAGCGGGTATCCGAGAGAAAACGCCCCGTCTCAGCGAGCTGGGCCGGATTCATGTGCAGGTCCCGTTCTCCCGTCAACGCCGCGGCCCAGAGTTTGGCCGCTAATTCGTGTGTCAGGTGATAGCCGCGGGGCAATTGGTCTGGGCTGAACAGGCAGTCAGCGAGCGCAAACCGAACATCCGCTGCTAGCACATGCGTTTGTAGCTGCACACGAAAGCTTGCCAGTACGGATGCCGCTATCGGACCGGAAGGGATCGAGAAGCGTGACCAAGTGAGCACCGGCACCGCGAACATTAGCATATCGTAGCTGCGGTCATCGCGCGTCAATATTGTGCATTCAATTGCGGCCTCAATTGCATAAATAAACTCGCTGTAGCCCGCGGGATCGGTATCGTAGAGCTGGTCCAGCGCCGCTTCCAGATTCTGATCGTCAGCCGTGCGTAGCTGGGCGTGTATCTTTGCCGCAAGCCGGTTTTCCCAGAATGCATCTTCAATGCGGCTGCCCGAAGCGGCCAGTCCCGCCGCGAGCCGTGAAAGTTCCTGGACAACTCGTGGAGACTTGGTGCGATGAGGGACACGGGACTTTTTCATAAGATGGGTTCGTGGCCGTTAAAAAAGCATTTTAACCTAAATCGACCGGTTGGACGGAGGGTTGCTCGCCGTTGGCTTTGCTCCACCCTTTAACAAAGGAATCAAACAATCTACCTGTTTTTCCGTTTCGATCGGAGAATGATTTTTGGGGATAGCCACAAGCGGACGTCGTGCCCTAACATGCTTGCAAGCTGTGCGTCAGTTTTCACGCATGGTGGTCAGTTCTTCGGGCTTCGTAACCGCTGGCGCCGCACTGGCATATGTTGATCTGGCGCTGTGGCTCATCAGGCGTAGCAGCCCGGCAATCGCGGGACTAACCGCCCGGTTTCTGCTGATTGAGCCGCGAGGGTCGCAGTCGATTTTCGCGATTCCTGATCATCTCGCGCATGCGGATCCGGCGTTGAACGGTTCGAGCGCTGGGCGCGGCATAAGTTGAGCAAAGGCTTTTCCCTTAGCGAAGCAGCCTCTGCCGTTGGTCCCAGCGAGAGGACACTTTCACGCCGGCTGCGGGCGGTGCTCGGGAAATCGCTGCTCTCTTATTTTCAGGATCTTCGTGTAGAGCACGCGGTTCATCGCCTAAGGACGAGCAACGACAGTATTGAACTCATCGCTGCTCAGGTGGGCTACGCGGATGGGACCACGCTGCGCTCGCTTTTGCGCCGCAAGATCGGCCGTGCTGTGAGCGAGCTGCGCATACGGTACTGTCAAGATGGTGGTGCTCACGAAGTTCCGGAAACGCGCTTAACGGTAATTAGATCGTTCCTTCCATGTGTCAGACGATACAGCACCGGCAATAACAGCAGCGTCAGCAGCGACTGAGATAGGGTGCCGCCGATCATGACCGTGGCTAGAGTCCGCTGCACTTCCGCGCCCGTGCTGGTGCTTAGCGCCATCGGGAGGAAGCCGAGGCTTTCCACCCACGTGGTTATCAAAACCGGACGCAGCCTGAGTAGAGATCCCGCTTGTATGGCGTCGTCGAGGGTATAGCCTTGGGCCCGCAGGTCACGGATAAACGTTATCAAGACCAATCCGTCCAGTACAGCTACGCCCGACATGGCGATAAATCCGACCGCGGCAGAAATGGATAATGGAATGTCTCGCAACCACAGCGCCAATATGCCCCCCGTGAGAGCTAAAGGAATTGCTGTAAACACCAGCAGGCTATCGCGGAAATTTCCCAGCATGCCGTGCAGCAGCAGAAATACCAGTCCCAGAGCAACGGGAACCACGATCTGGAGGCGTTGGGCCGCGAGGATCAGATGTTCGAATTGGCCCCCCCATGTGGTCCAGTATCCGGGCGGAATCTGTACCTTTTTGGCAATAAGCGCTTCAGCTTCGCTGACAAAGGAGCCGAGATCGCGGTCGCGGACATTCGCCGTAACAACTGCTCTGCGTTTTCCATTTTCCCGACTGACCTGGTTGGGGCCCTGTACCACTTCGAATCTTGCAACCTCTCCCAACGTCACGTAAGTGTGCGGCGCCGCCGCCGGGCCCTCCGCCGTGTTGCGCATGGGGATTGTCGGGAGGCCGATCGGCAGGCGCTTGAGCGACTCAATATCGCCGCGGAGCTGTTCCGGAAGCCGTACTTGCAACTCGAATCGGCGGTCGCCCTCGAAGATGGTGCCGGCATTACGTCCGCCAACGGCAACAGCAACGGCATCCTGTACGTCCGCTATGTTCAAACCGTAGCGCGCAAGTTTTGCGCGGTCCGGCCTAATCGTCAGTACGGGAAGCCCAGTGAGTTGCTCGATTTTTACATCTGCAGCCCCGACAACTGTTGCAAGAATCTCTTCGACCTGCCCAGCCACGGCGAAAAGCGTATCCATATCATCGCCGAACACTTTGACCGCGACATCCGCCCGCACACCCGATAGCAATTCGTTAAAACGCATCTGTATCGGCTGGGTGAATTCATAGTTGTTTCCAGGCACCTTACGAACTGCCTGCTCCAGCGCTTTTATCAGCTCTGATTTGGTAGCGTACTGCTCCCGCCATTCGGAATGGGGTTTCAGGATGACAAAAATGTCGGCGACATTGGGTGGCATCGGATCGGTGGCGATTTCGGCGGTACCGATCTTGGCAAATACCCGTTTTACTTCTGGAAACGCCCGGATAGTTTTCTCCAGCTCGTTTTGCATCTCGATCGCAGTGGTTAAGCTGGTCCCGGGAATGCGAATGGCGTGGAGCGCGATGTCCTCCTCATCAAGCGTGGGCAGGAATTCACTTCCCATGCGGGTTGTCAACAGGCCGGCTAGCATCACGATCACCACCGCCGTGGTCACAATCAATGCCTTGTTGTCCATCGCGAAATTCAGCGCTGGCAAATAGATATTTTTTGCCCATGTCACCGCCGGACTCTCCTTTTCCACCAATTTGCCGGTGAGAAAAAGCGCAACTGCGGCGGGAACAAAAGTCAGCGAGAGAATTGCCGCGCCCACCAGCGCCAACATGACCGTGAAGGCCATGGGGTGAAACATTTTGCCTTCCACGCCGCTGAGCGAAAAGACGGGCAGGTAGACAACCATGATGATGACCTGGCCGTAGAGCAAAGCGCGACGTACTTCCGTGGAGGCGTCGAAGACGATTGCCACGCGCTCCACCAAAGTGAGTTCGCGCCCCAGCCTGGATTGTTCATGTGCCAGACGCCGCATGCAATTTTCGACAATAATGACGGCGCCGTCGATGATGACGCCGAAATCAAGCGCGCCCAGGCTCAGCAGATTAGCGCTTACCTCGTTCGCCACCATCCCGCTCAGTGTGAACAGCATCGACAGCGGGATAATGAGGGCTGTGATGAACGCCGCGCGCAGGTTACCCAGCGACAAGAACAGAACCACGATTACCAGGGCGGCGCCCTCCAGCAAATTGTTGCCGACGGTTCGAATGGTCTTATCCACCAGCGTGGTGCGGTCATAGACGGCCGTGGCGGACACGCCTTCAGGCAGGCCGCGGTTGATCTCCGCGAGTTTTTTCGCAGCTGCCTGCGCGACGGTGCGGCTGTTTTCGCCCATAAGCATGTGCGCCGTGCCCAGCACCACTTCTTCGCCATTCTGCGTCGCCGCGCCCG
Source organism: Nitrosospira sp. Nsp14 (assembly GCF_900113575.1). Lineage (GTDB taxonomy): Bacteria > Pseudomonadota > Gammaproteobacteria > Burkholderiales > Nitrosomonadaceae > Nitrosospira. The sequence continues at coordinate 127,650 of NZ_FOPV01000003.1, read as the reverse complement.
TGCGCAGTTCCTTGCCTATCAGGATATCGGCCACATCCCTGATGCGTATGGGTATCCCCAGCCTCGAGCCGAGCGTGATGTTGCCGATCTCATCTAGGTTTGTTACCTGCCCAGGCAGTCGAACCAGGTACTGTTCGCCGCTTTTTTCGATATAACCCGCACCAACATTGAGATTGTTGCGCCCGAGCGCATCGATGACGTCCTGGAGCGTCATCCCGAACGAAATAAGTTTTTCCGGGTAAGGGGCCACATGAAACTGTTTGACGTATCCGCCCACGGTATTGACTTCCGTCACACCTGGCACCGTGCGCATCTGCGGGCGAATGATCCAGTCCTGAATTTCGCGCAAATCGGTCAGCTTATATTCCGTACCGTCTGTTTTCCGGGCATGTATCGCGGCATCGATGGTCCACATGAAAATTTCGCCCAGCCCGGTGGAGATAGGTCCCATCATGGGCTCAATGCCCACAGGCAATCGGTCGCTTGCTTCCTGGATACGCTGGCTTACCAGCTGCCGCGCAAGGTAGATATCGGTGCCATCCCTGAAAATTACCGTGACCTGTGACAGGCCATAGCGCGAAAGTGAACGGGTGTATTCGAGATTGGGGAGGCCTGCCATGATCATTTCGATGGGAAATGTAATGCGCTGTTCCGCCTCTATGGGTGAATAACCCGGTGCGCGCGTATTGATTTGAACCTGTACATTGGTTATGTCCGGCACCGCGTCGATGGGCAGCTTTTGGTAGCTGTAGATTCCAAGCAGGGCCATGGCTGCTACTGCCAACAGTACCAGGCCGCGCTGCCGTATGGATATTCGTAACAAGCGTTCAATCATGATTCGTACCTGCGCGGACCCGTAACGTCCGGCGGCGTTGAGGCATGTACTGGTTAATGGTCATGACTGGCTCCAGACTTTCCCAGCTCTGCCTTGATGGCGAAGCTATTGCCTGCCGCGTAGCGTTCGCCCGCATGAAAACCTGAAAACACTTCTATCATCTTGCCATCGCTGACGCCGAGTTCCAGCGGACGCGCTTCGAAGTATCGACCGTAGCGGCCGAACACTACGGTCCAATCGCCTACGGTCTGAATGGCATCCGCCGTAATGGCGACCGGCGCCTCGATTGCTTCGGTTGCCAGCTCCGCGTTCACGAACATCCCCGGACGCCAGCTGGCATCCTTGTTTTCCAGCTCGACCCGCGCCGTGGCCGTGCGTGTCTGCTCTCCGATCAGGGTGGTGATATAGGTAATTTCGCCTTCGCCGACAAGGTCAAAGGCTGTTGCCTTGATGGTTGCCTTCTGGCCGACGTTGATTGCCGCAAGGTCTTTGGGATAAACCGTGAGCGCCACCCACACGGTCGAGACGTCGGCGACCGTATAGATACGGTCGTCTTCCCTGAGCGTCTGTCCGAGCGCGATGGCCTTCTCGATGATAAGCCCCGAAATGGGCGCGCGGATCTCATAGCGAGCCAGATTTTCTTCAGAAGGTTTTGCCTCGGGTCTAACTCCTAACGAGCGCAACTTAACAGCCGCCAGATCCAGGGCAATCTCCGCCTCGCTCCGTTGCGTCTGCGCGGCGAGATAATCCTGTTTTGCCGAGATCTTGTCTTCCCACAGCTTCTTTTCGCGTTCGTAGGTGGTTTGCGCAAGCGTCAACCGTTTCTGCGCAACCAGGTGCTGGCTGCGTAATTCCGCCAACATTTGGCTTTCGATAACGGCCATAACCTCTCCCTTTTTCATCTGCATGCCGTGATGGCCATAAACGGCGGTCACGATGCCGGGCAGGCGCGGCACTACCTGGACAATGGTATGCTCATTAAAAACGACTTCTCCGGGGAGCTTCAGGATGGGCTTGATGGTTGCGGGCCCGGCGGTAAGTATCTCGACGCCGGTGCTTTTCAGCATTTCATCAGGCATTTCCACTCTGAATTCGACTTGGCTATATTTCCAGTTAAAGGTTTTGCCGTTCCTTTCCGCAGCGATAATGATGTCGAACGAATGAGGTTCCACAACGATCTGATCGCCGAGCAGGTAGTCCGCTTCGGGCTTGAAATGGTGTATCTCTGCAGGGGCGCCGAGCCGAGCCAGCGTCAGGGCGACCTTCGCGGCGGACGGTGGAAGCGGTTCGTCGTTTTCGTACAGATAGAGTCGGAATTGGGGCGGCACGCCTTTTTCAAAGATCGTCATTTCCACCCCGAAACCATCCGCCGTGAACAGCTTTCCCCCCCGGGGTCCGATATGATATGGAGAACTGCCTTCGTCGCCTGGTCGATCTGTTTCGCCACCCGTTTCCGACCGGGCATTGGCGGAATCAGTCGAGATCGGCGGCGCGGTCTTGTCTGACCGGAGGATCAGACCGCCGAGGGCGACGCCGATGGCAACCACGGCGATGATGGGAAAGAGCCGATTTTTGAGTCTCACAGTTTATTCCTCATAGTCGTCCACCACTCCATTTTTAACCGGCAGCCGGTTAGAGAGGGTGTTGATCGGCGCCGCGGTTAAACGCTCGAGCTCGTTGACGAGGCGGCGGTGATTGGCGACTGCGCGCACGTACATGATCTGGTTTTGAAACAAGGTACGCTGCGCATCCAGCACTTCCAGGAAGCTGAATTTACCCAGCTCGTAGCCTTTATTTGTTACTTCGAATGCGCTCTTCGCGGCTGGCAATATTTCGCCGCGCAATATCGCGATTTCGTTCTGTGCCGCAGCCAGGGCCTCATAAGCTTGCACTAGTTCTGTCTTAAGCTGCAGGTCGGTGGCGGCCTGCTCATCGAGTGCCTTATCCACCCGTTGATGCGCTTCGAGGAGGTTTCCCTGGTTTCGGTCGAACAACTGTAGCGGCATCGAAATCCCGACCGTCGCGGTTGTTCCGCCGGATTCCCAGTGCTTGATCATGCCGCCGCCAACGGTGATATTTGGAACTCGTCGTGTCTGCTCCACCTCGAGCAGCGCTTTGCGATGTTCTATCCCTTTTCTTGCGCGATCCGCCATAGGGCTGGACAGGGCGCGCTCCGAGAGCGTTGCCAGATTAGGCAGGGTCATCGATGATTCCAGGTCGCCAAGCACCTGACCGAAGTCAGGCGATGATTCACCCCACAGCAGCGCCAAGCGCTGACGGGCCGCCGAGAGTTCCCGCTGCGCCTGCCCCAGGGCAATCCGTGTGGCGGAAAACGCCACCCCAACCTTCGTTTCCTCGATAGGGGGTACTTTGCCTGCCTGCACGCGTCTTGCAACCGTATCAACTACCCGCTGCGCCAGTTGCTGGCTTTCCTCCGCCAGCCGTAACTGTTCCTGGCCGGCAAGCACTTCGGTAAATACATTCGCTACCCGAGCGATGAGCTCCAGGCGTCTCGCTTCGAACTCCTTGCCCGCGACTTCCTGACCGAGCAACGCCGCATTAACCCGCGCAGCCCTTTTGCCGCCAAGCTCGACCAGTTGGTTGAGGCGGATAATCAGGTCCTGCTGCTCGACGGTTTCCTTCAGTGTTGCGCCTGCGGTTGTGCTGCTTCTTGGCACGCCGCCCATATTCCCGGCATTCTCGATATTGACGGCAAGTTCTGGATTCCGAAGCAACCCGGCTTGCACCGTCGCCCCTTCCAATGCGCGGATTTCCTTATCGAAGGCAGCCAGCTCCGGGTTGTGCCGTAGTGCGAGGCGTATTGCGTCCTGCAAGGTAAGGTCTTTTTTTTCTGTGGTGCGGGGTTCGGCGGGAACGCTTGTCCTTCCATCGACCGGAACTCCAGCGAAAGTGCTGTCCGCAATCGTTGGAGAGACGCAACCGAATGCGAGAACAAACCATCCTGCCAACAACATGTATCGACGGGCGGCGAGCAATAAATAAACGTTCATGAAAAACCCTCGGGTAGGCACCATGCGAAACACGCAGCGCAGCCGTCAGTTATTACAAACCCGATTCGCCATAGCGTCCGGTCTTGGCATAATGATCAGCTAGCCGTAAACCTGCGGGATTGCGGAATCTTCGGCGGATTATCGCGGCGACGATGTGGTCGACCGACTATCGCACGTGGGAGATTTCTAGATGGGGAAAGCGCTTCGGGGAGGGTGAAGAGGGGAATCCAGCACGGAATCCGGGATAACAGAGGAAACAAATACCGCTAATGCTTCCATGCCAATGGAAGCAGGGACGATCAATGGAGGGGTGAAGAAAAACGGCTGATATTGCCCGGCGGCGTGTAGGCACAGGTGCGTGGCAGAATCCAAATGACCATCGTCATTGATAGCGGCATGTTGGTGCGCCTCAATATGAGCTGACGGATCAAGAGAGAGTGCATGATGCTCATGATCGAGTTCGTGCGCAAAAACTTCACCGTTAAATGCCCAGCTGAATGCGTTCGTCAGCATCGTAACGAACAATATCAGCATGACAGAATAAATATGGCGGCGCTTGTTCATGGCTTCGGAGATTCTATACCCTGGAAGGAGGGCTGCCAATAAGTGTTTTTTCTTCAGCCGCTCGCAACCGTCGGCGTCAGGTGTTTTGTATCAGCACACTGACCCATGCGAGAGTTGGGGACCTCTGCATTACGCGCTTCGCCAAACCCGGCCGTAGTTGGATGGAATGAGTAGCCGACGCGTCTCACCTTCACTAACAATGAAGTTATCCTCGTTATGCAACTGCTCGGTATAGTTCCCGGCACGAGAGAACACGAACGGCACGTGTTGCTCGTTGTTGGTAAAATTCACGGCGATGAGGCTTATTGCACCGTCACTGTCGCGTTGAAAAAGCAGGATGCCGCGCGAAAGATAATGCTCATAATCGTTATGAAAATAATGGCCGCCGCGGCGCAATTCGGGGCAATTCTTACGCAGGCTCAGCAAGCTGCGGGTCAGCCTAACCAGGCTTTTGCCCGCGGCATCATAGAAATAATCCCAGCGCAGCGGGCGCAGCAGCAATACCCGGCCAAGGCCCGAATCGGGCACAAAGTAGTTCTCGCCGAATTCCTGACCCTGCCATAGCATGGGGATGCCTTTTGCGGCGAGCAACGCGATCAGGTAAGGTTGAAGCCGATACCACTGACTGCGATCGCCCTCCGCGAACAGCGGATTCCAATCGCGATACCGAAGACCAAATTCGCATACGAAACGACTGTGGTCGTGGTTCTCGATATACTGCAGCGGAAGTTTGGCGAATGTTTCGCCATTCTGGGTCGTCTGTTCGATATAACCAAGGGCCCCCAACCGGTGGCCCAAATTCTCGAGCGCGCCTGGGATACCGCGCGCGCAGGCGCTGGCAGCGCCAAAACTTGCGTTCTGCCAGGTCGCGTTGCTGTAGCTCTGTTCGAGGATTTGTTCGGGAGCCTCCAGTTGCTCTGCAATCTGGATCAACCGCGACCCTTCCGGTGCATCAAAACGGGGAAGGCTGGCGATCGAGCTTTTGACATATTCGTGCGTATTAAAGACGAGGTTAGCGTACCCTGCGCCGAGCGCGCCGTCCCAGTAGTTCGGCACGCAGTCATAGCGAAAGCCGTCGATGTGATAGGTGTTCAACCAGTGAAGGTTGACGCTATAGAAAAAATCGCGGGTCAAAGCACGGTTGAAATCGGTGCTGACGCCGAAATCGCTGAAATAGTCTTTGGCAAACGGTCCCATGAACGGGTTTTCGTTATAACCGAGCCGGCGATAGAGATCCGCATAAGGAAAATCCCCCCCGGTATGCCCATATACCGCATCGACAATCACAGCCAGCCCATGCTGGTGAGCTGCATCCACGAAACGCTGAAAATCGTCCCGCCGCCCAAAACGTTCATCGACACCAAAAAAACCTAGCGGCAAGTAGCCCCAATCCACCTCCAGCGATACATTGTTGACGGGCATGAGGGACAGGGTATTAACGCCTAGGTCGGCCAGATAGCCCAGGCGGTCTATGCCTCCCTCGAGACTGTCGCTGAATTCGGCAAGATTCAGTTCGTACAGGATCAGGTCATGTAGCGCGGGGGTTTTCCAGTTCTGCTCCGCTGCGCTCCAGGCATAAGGGGTATAACCGAGGGTAAAGGCCGACAGTTTGCCGATAGCATATTCGCGGGCAAAAGGGTCAATTATCCAGTCCAATATGCCCGCGTTGGGATTGTGCAGTTCGAAGCGGTAAACATGACGGCCGGGTAAGCCGAAATGAGAGTTCCCTTGAAAATCGCGTATAGTGTTGAGATCAACCTGGGCCGCCCAGAAATCCCCGTAATCAGCATTGGTTCCATGCTGCATCTCGAAGGCGAGCGGCTGAATGCGCTGGATAAACTGGTCCTGTTCATGAATGATCTTAACAAACAGCCTGTTACCGTCGTTGGCTGAGATCCATGGCAGCAATATGCCGAAATCCACGATGCCGGGTTGAAATTCCCGTGGACCCAGTTGATTCAGAGGAAGCTGTTTCATGCTGGATACCTCTGCAATAATGAATGAATGCGATCAGTTCGATAATTCGGTTGACGGCACTACGGGGCGCTGGCATTCCCTTTACATGGGTTTGGGTATTTTATTCGCCGCCCCTGGGTCCCCAGAACACGACCCAGGTCCCAAAATCGCTGGAAAAATTCTCGAACCGATGTTCTACGTTCGCTCCTACAAAAAGGCAGTCTCCTGCCTTGAACGCATGGCGGTCGGAGCCAATGACGAGTTCACCCGCTCCACGATGGATAAAATAAACTTCGTCCTGCTCATGCGGAGTTTGGGGATCTTTACCCAAAGGCGCGTAATACTCGACGGACATGGTGCCATGAGCAAGCGCAACCGCGAATCGCTCTCCCATTGGCCACTCTGCTGTGACGGGACCGGGGATGCGGGAAAATACTTCTTCAAACGTTGTTTTGACTTTCATTGCAAGGTCCTGAACGCGTGGCAAGGCGAGGAATTGCCCTAAGGTTCGCTGGTTACGCGAACGCTATCCATTTGCAGCAAAATTATTTTACTCGTGCATTTTGCGGCGCGCCTATTTTTTTCCCAGTGTCGCGATGGGCCTGTTTGAGTATGCAGGAGCCGATTCCAGTTGAGGCTTTGTAAAACGCAGTGAGAATAGAGAATAGACTGCGTACCCGATCTAGGCTGAAGATTGAGGAATAATAGCGGCTCGACTAGGTTATGTGTGCGTTCCCGTACTGAAGCCCGCGAAGCTGAGGATTAAGCTGACGTGGTTTCATCTGAACCGTCATCCACTCCAGCAGCGCTGATAATGGCGCCAGGCTTGGCGCTTGAACAACAACAGCCGGACGTGAGCCTCCGTCAGCCGGCGAGCCGGATTCTTGAAGGGCTGTTGCGCGCGGCCAAAAGTCACGGAAGCGCCCAGCGGGTGAAATATGCGTGTTGTGCCTGCCTTCGGTTTTCTAAGATTCGGCCCGCGCAAGCCCACGGATGAATAATAGATTGCGGCACATCTGTGCCGCGCCCCCGAAAACTGTTTCTGCATAAACGAGACTCACATGGGACAGCTTATCCTTGCAAAACCCGAATTACCCAAGGACGTGGTCGCGTTGGTGCCGATGCGGAATGTGGTCATGTTTCCGCATGTGTTGTTGGCAATTACTGTAGGCCGGGCCAAGTCGATCGCCGCGGTGGAGCATGCGCTGGGTTCGAACGTCCAGGTAGGCATTGTTCTGCAAAAAGATCCCAGTGTAGACGACCCGGGATTGGAGGCGCTGTTCAAGATGGGCACCATGGTCAATATCGTACGCCATCTCAGTTCGACCGATGGGCTGCGGCATGCGGTATGCCAAGGTTTGGAACGATTCTGCATTGAAGAAATGGTCGAGGGCTACCCGTTTTTGGCGGCTCGCATAAAGCATATTGACGAAGCCGCTGAGGTGTCTACGCAGGCCGAGGCGCTCGCCATGCAACTGCGTGAGCGCACCGTCGAAATCCTTTCCCTGCTGCCAGGCGCGCCTGCGGAGCTCGCGCATGCGCTACAGTCGACACGCGCACCATCTCATCTGGCCGACATTACGGCGAGCCTGCTCGACACCGAGGTGGCGGAGAAGCAGATGCTGCTAGAAACGGTCGATACCGAGGAGCGTTTGCAGAAGGTGCTCCAGATATTGTCGCGCCGAATTGAAGTGCTCAGGTTGTCTCAAGAGATCGGCGAACGAACGAAAGAACACCTCGACGACCGGGAACGCAAATTTTTGCTGCAAGAACAATTAAAGACGATTCAGAAGGAGCTTGGCGAAACAGATAGTGATGATCAGGAGATCGCGCAGCTGGAAGAGGCCATTGCCAATGCCGGGATGACGGAAGATGTGGAGGCGCAGGCGCGCAAGGAGTTGCAGCGATTGAAGCGAATGCCGCCCGCTTCGAGCGAATATTCAATGCTCCACACTTACCTCGAGTGGATGACCGAACTACCCTGGCGACTCCCTGAGGACGTGCCGATCGATCTGGAAGCTGCACGTCAAATTCTCGAAAACGATCATTTTGGGCTCGAGCGGGTCAAACAGCGCATTCTGGAGTTCCTTGCGGTGCAAAAGCTGAAACCCCAAGGGCGCGCACCGATACTATGTTTTGTGGGCCCGCCAGGAGTAGGCAAGACATCCCTCGGCCAGAGCATCGCGCGTGCACTGCAGCGGCCATTCGTGCGCGTATCGCTGGGTGGAGTGCATGATGAAGCCGAAATGCGCGGCCATCGCCGCACCTATATCGGCGCCATGCCGGGAAATATTTTGCAGGGACTGCGCAAGGCTGCTGCGCGGAACTGCGTCATGATGCTCGACGAGGTCGACAAAATGTCGGCCAGCCTCCACGGGGATCCGTCGGCCGCGCTGCTGGAAGTGCTCGACCCCGAGCAAAACTCGACCTTTAGGGACAACTATCTCGGCTTGCCCTTTGACCTCAGCCGGGTCGTTTTCATCGCTACCGCTAATGTGATCGACAATGTCCCTCCCCCGGTTCGAGACCGTATGGAGATTATCGATCTCCCGGGTTATACGCGCGAAGAAAAACTTCAGATCGCGCAGCGTTACCTGGTCGGACGGCAACGGGAAGCGAATGGTCTGAGCGAAGAGCAGTGTGAGATAACGGTCGCGGCGATCGAGAACATTATTGCGAATTACACGCGTGAGGCCGGGGTACGGCAACTGGAACGGGAGATCGGCCGTGTGATGCGGCATGCAGCGATGCGCATCGCCGAAAATGCCCAACTCAAGGTTCGGGTTGACGCGCCCGACCTCGATGCCATCCTTGGTGCGGCGAAATTCGAGCACGAGACCGGGCTGCGCGTCGGTTTACCCGGCGTGGCGACCGGCCTTGCTTGGACACCGGTGGGCGGTGATATCCTGTTTATCGAAGCGACACGGATCAGCGGTCGCGGCCAGCTGATTTTAACCGGGCAACTCGGCGATGTGATGAAGGAAAGCGCGCAGGCAGCGCTCACGCTGGTGAAGGCGAGGGCAGACAGCCTCAACATCCCCTCTGGTATGTTCGACGGTATTGACGTGCACGTACACGTGCCTGCCGGTGCCATTCCCAAGGACGGACCCAGCGCTGGCGTAGCGATGTTTATCGCGCTTGCTTCACTTTTTACTGATCGTCCGGTAAATCACGATGTGGCAATGACAGGCGAAATCAGTTTGCGCGGGCTGGTGCTTCCGGTGGGTGGCATCAAGGAGAAAGTGCTCGCGGCTCAACGGGCCGGTTTGCGGGTCGTGCTGCTGCCGGCCCGGAACGAGAAGGATTTGCGCGAGGTCCCGGAAACCGCGCGTGCTGCGTTGCAATTTGTCACATTGGAAACGGTGGATGACGCGATTCTGGCAGCGCTGGGTCAGCGGGAAAGACGCCACGGCACATCAGAGTTCAAGCTTGTCTAGCCCGCGCTTGCGCGCGGTCCGTAAACAATTTATGTGGATACTCCTTCAAGACCAACGTCAAACGTCGCGAGATATCCTTGTTTCGTCTCCGCGAGAGTAAGCACTAACTGATCGCCTCCTGCACGGAATATCCCATCCTGTTCGTTTCTTGTTCGAGGCAGACGCGACTTGCCTGGCGCATACGGAGGCTGTGCGTGTACGTGATCGGTTATGGTGTCGTCGAAGTAGAACTGCGAAGTGAACTCATGAGCCCAGCGGTATTTCCCCTTAGTGCGGATCTTGAAGTGGATATGAACGGTTCTGCCGGGATACGATCCCGGATAAATAGTGAGGAATCGCACCACGCCGTTTCCATCCGTCACTTGATAGCCACGCAAGAATTTTTTTCCGCGAGTCTGAAATGCAGGGTCCATGACATCAGAATAAACGCCGTGGGCGTCGCACTGCCAAATATCCACAATGGCCTCAGGCAACGGTACACAGCCTGCTGAGCCGACCGCGAACACGCGAATCTCAAGCGCGAGCGGAAGTCCTTCTTTTAACGACCCATCGGAAGGATCAGAACGGACGTCCGAACGATGCAAGCGCTCATCAACAAAATAAGGACCTTCGGTTTGGGCGGGCGTGACGATGCAGGCCAGGGTTTCCCGCCCTATTTCGCCGCCACCGGTAGCGCCGGCACTCGCCGATGAGTATCCCGAAACCATGTTCACCCCTGTCACTCCGAGGAGGGCAAGCATTTTCCTTCGATTTATAAGCCAGTCATGGCGTTCGTCCGCTTGCAATATACCTCCTGTCGATTCCTCGCGTCAGCTGCATTTTCCTGTCTCGATCATACATTTGTGCCTAGCCGGCGCATTAAGTTCCCGCTGTCAATATCCACTGGCGCCGCTAACCTGGGCGGAAGAATTGCAACCCGCGCCTAATCGCCTCCACGGTTGTAAGATAGGAGCTTACTCGTCAGGTTGTTTTTTACCGCCGGCCATTCGTGTTGCAGGATAGAATAGACAACAGTATCGCGAATGGAGCCGTCACGCATGATCTGGTGGCTGCGCAAAATTCCGTCCTGCTTGGCGCCCAGCCGTTCAATTGCGGCTCTGGAAACCCGGTTGAAATAATGCGTCCGGAACTCGACCGCGATGGCGTGCTTTTCCTCAAACACATGTTGCAGCAGCAATAGCTTGCATTCGGTATTCACCCCGGTCTTGCATACCGATTTTGCGTACCAGGTATAGCCAAGCATCGGCCGCCGGTTGATTTCATCCACGTTATAGAAACGCGTCGTTCCCACGATCCTGTCCGTGCCATTCAGTCTGACAGCAAACGCGACATTTCCCTGTGCCGCGCTTTCAACTGCGCGAGCCACGTAGTTTTCCATCTGCTCGCACGCGGGGACGTTTGCATACCAGAGCTTCCACAACTCGCCATCCATGACAGCTGCCTGCAGAGGTTCAATGTGATCGATCTCCAGGGGAATAAGCGTCACCGCTGCGCCAGTCAACTGTACAGGTTCAAGCCAGCTCATCCTTTTTGGTCTTCATCCTCGCGCGGGGTGTGAGGCCCGGAAATACATAACACCGGCATAGTCCGGGAGGCTGGCACTCATACCGAGTGCATGCCGAAATCTCACTGCTGCCGGAATGATTCAAGTTCTAGAACATCGGCTTTTTCTTCGCTGAATTATAGCGTTTCACCCCGCTTACAATTTCAGCTTTCGCCTCTTTGACTCCAACCCAGCCATTTATTTTGACCCACTTACCAGGTTCCAGATCTTTGTAGTGCGCGAAGAAGTGGGCGATTTGCGAAAGAACCAGTTCAGGTAAATCCTCATGGGATTTTTTTTTGCGGTAGAGGCTGCATAGCTTGTCGATAGGCACGGCTAATACTTTGGCGTCACCACCGGCTTCATCGGTCATTTTTAACATACCCAGGGGCCTGCAACGGACGACCACGCCGGAAATGAGAGGTACCGGAGAGATCACGAGTACATCCACCGGGTCTCCGTCATCCGACAGGGTATGCGGAATATAGCCATAATTGCATGGGTAGTGCATTGACGTTGACATGAAACGGTCCACGAACATTGCGCCGGTTTCCTTGTCCACCTCGTATTTGATAGGGTCGGCGTTCATGGGTATTTCTATGATGACGTTAAAATCACTGGGCACGTCGCGTCCGGAATTTACCCGATCGAGATTCATTTGATATTCCTATTCCTCATGACTGAAAACTGTTTATTATAACCGCGCGAGTTGCAAGAAAAATTCAAATTCCACTTGGTTGCGTTGATATGCTGTTTAAGTTGGGCATTATGGCTGCTCTTGGTTATGCTGTTCTCGCCGCGGTCCTCTTCGTGTTCCAGCCTCGCTTTGTATATTACCCGGATACCGGGCGCAACATCATCGGCACCCCAAAAGATCACGACCTCGACTATGAGTCGGTAGAAATCGAAACCCAGGATGGAGAAATTCTGCAAGGCTGGTATGTCCCAGCCCCGAATGCACCTGCGACGGTATTGTTTTTCCATGGCAACGCGGGCAATATCTCCACCCGGATGGGATATTTATTGATGTTTTACCGTCTCGGCTATAACACGTTCATCATTGACTATCGCGGCTACGGAGAAAGCAGCGGGACGCCCTCCGAGCAGGGCACTTATCGTGATGCCCAGGCCGCGTGGCGGTACCTTACCGAGGAAAGAAATATTCCATCGACGCGTATTGTGCTGCTGGGCGAATCGCTCGGTGGAGCGGTAGCAACCTGGCTCGCGGCACGCGAAAAACCTGCGTTATTGTTGTTGGCTTCCGCCTTCACCTCGATAGCCGATATGGGTGCCGCGATTTACCCTTTTCTGCCGACGCACTTGCTGACCCGTTTCGAATACAACACCCAGGAGTATTTGCGGGGCGTAACGTGCCCGGTATTCGTTGCGCACAGTCCGCAGGATGAAATTGTGCCTTTTGCCCAGGGGCAGGCACTGTATGCGACGGCCCCCGAGCCGAAACAGTTCCTGGAGTTGCAGGGTGGCCACAACAACGGATTCATATATATGCGGGAGGAGTGGGTAAGCGCGTTGGGCGACTTCATGCGCAGGAACTTGTAATTTAAGAAACGCGCAGTTAGACCCTAGCAAGCGCGTCACTGCAGTTTGATTAACTGGTCCGAATAATATTATGTTGCTTATAGCGCATCGTGGTTACCATGCGGCAGCGCCCGAAAATACGCTCGCTGCTTTCGAAGCGGCGATAATGGTCGGCGCGAGCGGAATCGAGACCGATGTTCGTATCAGCCGGGATGGCGTTCCGGTACTGATCCATGATCGCGTTATCGCATCTGGCGAGACGGTGGCCGATCTTACCCGAACGGAGATCGAGCAGGCGGTAGGCCATGAGATACCAACCCTGGATGAAGCGCTGGAGTGTTTTCCAGGCGTCCTGTGGAATGTAGAGATCAAGACCATCCAGGCTCTATCAACCGTGATAAAGGTTCTCGAAAAGCATCAGGCGGGCCACCGCATTATCGTGACATCTTTCCGCCACGATCTCGTAGCGTTATGCGCGTCATCGCTTAAGGTTAATTGCGGGCTGTTGCTCGCACATCGTCCGCTAACGCTGAATTCGTTGCTTGCAGACTTCAACTGTAACGGGAACCCGAGGATTAATCATGTCGTCTGGAATTACGAGGTTCTGGACGATATTCTTTTGAAACAGGCAGCGAGCGATGGGTATCGCAATTTTGTTTATGGCGCTGTCACCCGGGCGGAGCACGACAATTGTCGGGAACTGGGTGTGGACGGCATTATCACGGACTACCCGCTTCTAGTACAGGATGCATAGCTGCTCCGGGTGGCGTGGGCATTCCAGATGCATCTTCAGTGTAAGCACTTGCAATACTTCACTGGATTCCTGATGCGGACATGCAGATGCCTTAAGAGTGTATTACTTCACAACTTTGATGAGTTGCCCCGGAACGGGTTCGCCCTCGGGATACTGGCCGTTAAGCAAGCGTAAATAGCCTTCGGCCTGGATCCCCAGAGGAGATTCTCTGGCCAGTTCGGCATACGTCATGCCTTTGGCTGCCGTAATGGTTCTGATCTCGAGCGGCTTGATCGCTTCTTTCTCCGCAACAGTGAGCGCGCGAAAGCTTCCGATCGCGCTGGAGATGGCGGGCTGATGGCGCTCGAACGCGATGTGCGAATCGCCCCGTCCTGCCACGAGATAGGCATTCTCGCCGAGATAAATCACGCCTGCTTTGAATGGCTGCCCGTTTTGGGTCTTCGAGGTCACCACGGCCATCGGGAGCGCATTATTCACCATCGATAGAATTTCGGTGGACGATCCAAGGCCGAGTCGTTCGCGCGCAAGATCGGCCGGGGAGCCGCGGGGGTTCTCGAAGCGGCTTAACACCATCACTGCATCTCCGTCCGGACTGATGGCGACTACCTCATTCGGCTTGTTCCGTATACGCCAGTCGTGTGGAAACGACATCGTGAAGCCCATCTCCTTGTGGCGGAACATATTTTGCCGCACAATGCCCTGGTTGACGCCGTCACCAAACGCCATACCAGTCGTTTGGCGCAGAAATTCGGTACGGAGATCATCGACCGGGAGCGGTTGGGCATATTGCTGTGCCTCTCCGACTACCTCCTGCAGGCGCGTATCGTTGTCCGGGTGCGTGGAAAAAAGCCCATGGTAACGCCGCGGCTCCCGTCCTTCATCCTGGGCGGCGGCAATATCGAACAACTCCTGATTTTTGAGTACGCGGATGACTTTGATCATCGCCTGCGGATCATATCCGCTGCGGGCCAGATATTCCGCTCCCAGGCGATCGGCTTCCAGCTCATGGCTACGGCCATAGCCGGAAAGCAGTACATTGCCGGTGAGGCCCAGGAGGCTTTGAACACCTTGCGCAGCCGTTCCGCCCAGCTGCGGTACAAATATTCCAGCTACAATGCCGCCGACTGTAGCCGCAACATTGGCGGCGGTGGCGGCACTGTATTGCCGCACGCTATGGCGGGCCGTCACATGGCCCAGCTCATGCGCTAGCACGGCGGCAAGCTCGGCTTCCGAGTTAAGGTACGCCAGAATACCGCGCGTTACATAGATATAACCGCCAGGCAAGGCAAAGGCATTTACCTGGGGACTATCAACCACAGTGAAGTGATAATTGAGTTGTGGTCGGTGGCTGTTTTTCGCGAGTTTCTGTCCGATCTCGTTGACGTAATCTTGCAAGGCCGGCAATTCGTCGTAAATGCCATAGGTCGCCGGCACCTCGGCAGCGGCCTTTTCCCCCTTGCGGATCTCCTCGGCTTCGGTCATGAGGGTGAAGTTCTGCTTCCCGGTAACCGGATTGACCGCACAGCCGGCCAGCAGAAAGAGGCAGCCGAGAAAGATGATGAATTTGAGTCTGCTTACGCTGCTCATAGTAGTCATTTTAGCTACCGCAAATAAAATTAAAGCGGCCAAAAATGACAAAGGGCAGCTTCAAGCTGCCCTTGTTTTTCAAACAGACTTATCCGGACTTTAGGCAGCGGCCTGCTTCTCACCCTTTTTGCCATATTTCTGACGAAATTTCTCCACACGCCCAGCGGTATCAACAATTTTCTGCTTGCCGGTATAGAAAGGATGGCAGACCGAGCACACTTCGATATGCAAAGGCCGGCCCATGGTGGATCGGGTCTGGAAGGTACTGCCGCAACTACAGGTGACAGTGATTTCCTGGTAGTTTGGATGAATATTCGGTTTCATGGGTAGATCCTTGAACTGTGGCCCGCTACAGCGGAAACTGTAGGCCGAGGCTATAAAGCAAAACGTATATTATCCTTTAACCCATGCCGGGGTGCAACAAAATTCGGTCCAGCGTGGGCCGGCATTTATCTTTACTCAAACCCGCCGCATGGAATCAAAGAAATCTGCATTGTTTTTCGTAGCCTTGATCTTGTCCAGCAGAAATTCCATTGCTTCCAATTCGTCCATTGGATAGAGAAGCTTGCGCAACACCCAGATCTTCTGCAAGACGTCAGGTTTGATCAACAATTCTTCCTTGCGCGTGCCGGAACGGTTGACATTGATGGCAGGATAGATGCGTTTTTCCGCCATGCGCCGGTCAAGGTGTATTTCCATGTTCCCGGTACCCTTGAATTCTTCATAGATTACATCATCCATACGAGAGCCGGTATCAACCAGCGCCGTGGCGATGATGGTAAGCGAGCCACCTTCCTCGATATTTCGGGCGGCCCCAAAAAAACGTTTGGGGCGTTGCAAGGCGTTGGCGTCGACGCCGCCCGTAAGAACTTTACCGGATGCCGGCACGACCGTGTTGTAAGCGCGCGCAAGGCGTGTGATCGAATCCAGCAGTATCACTACGTCCTTCTTATGCTCTACCAGTCGCTTGGCTTTCTCGATCACCATGTCCGCCACCTGCACATGACGTACTGCGGGCTCGTCAAACGTGGAAGAAATCACCTCGCCTCTAACGGAGCGGATCATCTCGGTAACTTCTTCCGGGCGCTCATCTATCAGCAGCACCATTAGTATGACATCAGGACAATTGGCTGCTATCGCGTGGGCGATGTGTTGCAGCATGACTGTTTTTCCCGATTTCGGGCTCGCAACCAGCAAACCGCGCTGCCCCTTCCCGATGGGTGCGATGAGGTCGATAATGCGGCTGGTGATGTTTTCCTCGGCTTTTATCTCGCGCTCGAGCTGCAATCGCTCTGTAGGAAACAGGGGGGTGAGATTTTCAAACAGTATCTTGTGCTTGGAGTTTTCGGGTGGCTCATTGTTGACCTTATCCACCTTAACCAACGCGAAGTAACGTTCTCCATCCTTAGGGGTGCGAATCTCTCCCTCTATCGAGTCCCCGGTGTGCAGATTGAATCGCCTTATCTGGCTGGGGGAGACGTAAATGTCATCAGGTCCGGCCAGATAGGAGGTGTCGGGGGAGCGTAGAAAACCAAAACCATCCTGCAGCACTTCCAGCGTGCCCTCACCGTAAATGCTCTCACCTTTCCGGGCCTGGTTTTTCAGCAGTGCGAAAATCAGATCCTGTTTCCGCAGACGATTAGCGCCGTCGATTTCATTGGCGATGGCCATCTCTACCAGTTCGGTGACGTGAAAATTCTTGAGGTCGGATAAATGCATGAGCGGAAGCCCGAGGGTCAGAAAGCAGGGACGTAAAGCGTCAAGGAGGTAGAGAAGCGCTGATGGGGTAGAACTAGAATCAGAAAGAAGCGGTGAATCGAATCAGATTCCGCTTAGGGAGGCGGTTGGCCGTAAGCTTATCGTGTTTAGATGTGACTGTCAATAAAGGCGGTGAGCTGGGATTTGGAGAGGGCGCCAACCTTGGTGGCTTCGATGTTGCCATTCTTGAACAGCATGAGCGTAGGGATGCCACGAATCCCGTACTTTGGCGGCGTAGCCTGATTCTCGTCGATATTGAGTTTTGTCACCTTTAGTCGATCCCCGTATTCCCTCGCGACTTCATCCAGAATAGGCGCGATCATTTTGCAGGGCCCGCACCATTCTGCCCAAAAGTCTACCAGAACGGGGACCGGGGATTGCAATACTTCTGTTTCAAATGTTCCATCGGCGACATAATGAATATGCTGGCTCATAGAGATTCTCGCGAAAGATTAATGTTTTATGTTTTGGGTCAACAGTTGCGGCTGCGGCGAAAATAGTTGAAGCCGGATAAGGAAGCTCGGGTAGTCCAGGCAGAAACGCAGGAAATGGCGGCTAGCCCGCTCATCCGTTGACATACATCGCTTGCATAATTTTTCGCTTTTCGCTCTTGTCTCGCGTTCTTATTTCGATATGCTAGCGAAAAAAGTCGCCGAAGGGAAGAGCTACTTTATAACCGTCGGTTGTAACTCATATTGCGGAGTTCCCCCAATTCTGTCCGGGAGCCCCTGCAAGCTTCTCGCAGCGCCTCCACCGGGGGGGTGGATCGCGACTGTCATAGGCGCTGACCGGTTAGCGGCGACGGTGGAGCAGACACCCCCTCGCCTAGGAAAATCAGGCGTTCTTACCCCAGGAATCTCGCAGCGTTACAGCGCGGTTAAAGACCGGTTTTTCCGGTTTAGTATCTACCCGGTCGGCTATAAAGTAACCATTACGCTCAAACTGGAAACGATCCTCCGGCCCCGCCTGGATGAGCGACGGTTCCACGTAGGCTGTCGTGGCACGCTTGGAATGAGGATTAAGGAAGGATTTGTAATCTTGACCCCCGGCGTCGGGATGAGCATGAGCGAACAAGCGGTCATAAAGCCTTACTTCGGCCTGTTGCGCATGCCTTGCAGAGAGCCAGTGGATATTTCCCTTGATTTTGCGCTTGTCCGCCCCTGCTGTACCGCTTTTACTGTCGGGGTCATAAGTGCAGTGTATTTCCACCACTTCTCCGCTGCTATTCTTTACGGCATCTGTGCACTTCACAACATAAGCATAGCGCAACCGCACTTCTGCGCCCGGGGACAGCCTGAAATACCCTTTGGACGGTGTTTCCATGAAGTCGCCGCGTTCGATATAGATGATTTTCGAGAAGGGTACGGAACGGGTCCCCCACTCCGGTTTTTGTGGGTGGTTGGGCGCCAGGCATTCTTCCTCCTGGTTTTCGGGGTAATTGTCGATCACGACCTTTAATGGGTCCAGGATAGCAATGCGTCGAGGCGCGCGCTCATTCAGGTCCTGGCGCAGGCAATCCTCCAGTACGCTCATATCAATCCAGGAGTCAGCCTTGCTGACACCAATACGTTCCGCGAACAGGCGAATCGATTCCGGGGTGTAACCGCGTCGCCGCACACCTACCAGGGTATTCATGCGCGGGTCATCCCAGCCGTCGACGAAACCGCCTTCCACCAACTCGATCAGCCTGCGCTTGCTCATGACACAATAGGTGAGATTCAGCCGCGCGAATTCGATTTGCTGCGGATGACATTGCACCACATCAGTCAGTTGATCGAGCACCCAATCGTAAAGCGGACGATGATCCTCGAACTCAAGCGTGCAGAGAGAGTGCGTGATTTTCTCCAGCGCGTCGGAAATGCAGTGCGTGTAGTCATACATGGGGTAGATACACCATTTCCCGGCCGTACGGTGATGATGCGCATGGCGAATGCGATAAATGACCGGGTCACGCAAATTGATGTTGGGTGACGCCATATCGATCTTGACGCGTAAAACATGCGCGCCATCGGGAAATTCACCCGCCCTCATTCGACGGAACATAGCAAGGTTTTCGTCGATGGAGCGTTCGCGGTAGGGGCTGTTCTGTCCTGCCTCGGTCAGGGTGCCACGCAACGCGCGTATTTCATCCGCCGTTAGGCTATCCACATATGCCTTGCCCTGCCCGATGAGGAATTCGGCAAACTCGTATAGTTTGTCAAAATAGTCGGAAGCGTAATGAAGATGTTCGCCCCAGTCGAAGCCCAGCCATCTGACCGAATCACATATCGAATCAACGTATTCCTGCTCTTCTTTTTCCGGATTGGTGTCGTCCAGGCGCAGATGGCAGATGCCGTTATAATCTCGCGCCAGACCAAAGTTGAGACAGATGCTTTTCGCATGACCGATATGCAGGTGGCCATTAGGCTCGGGGGGGAAACGGGTTTCGACGCGTCCTCCCCATTTACTGCTCCGGTTATCCTCTTCAATGATATTGCGGATGAAGTTGGAAGCGGCGGTGGGAGAAGAGTGGGTATCAACGTTATCTGTCAAGTGAGCCTCTCAAATTTGCAATCCCGTCATTATAGTGCGAATGACGTGTTATTTACGCTAGTCCGGCAATGGGACTCTGAGGAGCTTGCTAGCGCAAGCTCCGATATTTAACTACACTCGCTAGAGTGAAGCCCCTTACTTTTTCCATTTTGCGCCTGCTGAGCGATAACGAATTCCATTCGGGTGAGTTAGTTGCCAGGGCGATGGGGGTCTCGCGCGCCAGCGTGTCGCTTGCCCTGCATGACCTCAGTGAGACTGGTCTTACGTTGCAGAGAGTTCATGGTCGTGGCTACCGCCTGCTCGATCCGATGCAATGGCTGGAGCGGGACGCCATTCTTAGATATCTCGGTCGCGAGACGAACAACTTCAATCTTGAGGTGCTGGATATCGTCGATTCCACTAGCACTTATTTACTGCAGAGGGCAGCCCGAGGGAGCGGTGCGGGTGACGAACGTATTCATGTGGTGGCAGCGGAATTGCAGACGAGTGGACGTGGGCGGCGCGGGCGACATTGGCACTCGGGGTTGGGGGACGGTCTTGCCTTTTCGCTGCTGTGGCGGTTTCAGCATGGGGCGAGCCTGCTGTCGGGTTTAAGTCTGGTAGTTGGCTTAGCTATCATACGCGCGCTTGAGTCTACAGGCGTGAAAGGTGGCGTGTTGAAGTGGCCCAACGACGTACTGTATAACATGTGCAAGGTGGCTGGTGTCCTGATCGAGCTGCATGGGGATATGCTCGGTCCAACCATGGCTGTGATTGGCGTGGGAATCAACCTTAAACTGTCCAACATCACACATGCTCGCATAGACCAGGGTGTCACTGACGTGTACTCCATCAGTGGGGAGAAACCCGACCGCAACAGGTTCCTGGCTGCGCTCCTGATTTCCCTGACCGGGGCATTGAGGGAGTTTGAGCGAGAAGGCTTTAGCCGGTTCAAGCAAGAGTGGGTGGCTCATCATTGTTGCGAAAATAAGCTTGTCAGACTTGGTTTCCCCGATGGCTCGAGCCTTGACGGCGTGATACACGGCGTGGCAGATGATGGATCGTTGCTGGTAAGAACTTCTGCTGGTGTGCAGAGTTATAACAGTGGTGAGATTACGTTATACAAGATGGAGTGACGGGAATTGCTTTTTCTACTGGTTGATTCCGGCAACACAAACATCAAATGGGGTCTGCATGACGGACTCAACTGGCTCAATCGTGGCGTGGTGGCGCAAGGGCAAACGCCGCTGCTGGCGCAGGAGTGGCAGACGCTGCGGAAACCCTCGCGCATCCTGGTTTCGGACGTTGCGGGTACACAGGCCAGAGCTGAACTGGCGGGCCTGTTCTCTCAATGGGCCCTGGAGCCGAGTTGGGTTAGCGCCGTTGCGTACCAGTGCGGCGTCCGCAATTATTATGCGAATCCGGCTCAGCTAGGGAGTGATCGCTGGACAGCGCTGATTGCGGCATGGCAGATGGAACGGCAGGGGTGCTTGGTGGTGGACGTCGGAACCGCTATGACGGTGGATGCGCTTTCCGATACGGGAGAATTTCTGGGTGGCATCATTACCCCGGGTTTTGATCTTATGCGAAGGAGCCTTGCCGGTAATACGGCAGTCCCAAACGAAGATGAAGGGGAATTTTGCGATTATCCCGACAGCACCGCGGATGCCGCGTATAGCGGCGCCACTCATGCCTTGGCAGGTGCTGTCGAGCGCATGGCGATCCTGCTCGCCAAGACATTAGGCCATCTGCCTATTTGCATTCTAAGCGGCGGCGGGGCTCAGCGGCTGCAATTCCAGCTTAACGTGACGGTCAAGGTGATAGATAATCTCGTCTTGGAAGGCTTATTTGCAATTGCTAAGGAGAATGCGGAAACACCGCAGTAGAGATGGATTGTAAAAGTCGACCCACATCCAATTCAAACCTCACCGGGGTCGACTTTCCTGGATAGAAAATGTCAGTTTTTCAACATGCATCCTTCTATACGACAGTTGCCCAGTTGCGGCAGTTGCCGGCGCCTGACAGCGTGGAGATCGCCTTTGCCGGGCGCTCCAATGCAGGTAAGTCTAGCGCGATTAACTCACTTACTAACCGCAGCCGCCTCGCGTTCGTCAGCAAGACGCCTGGACGTACTCAAAACCTGAATTTTTTTCACTTAAACGGCGGTTTTTTGGTGGACCTCCCTGGTTATGGCTACGCCAAGGTGCCACCTGAAGTTCGTCAGCACTGGGAATGGCTGCTCAGTACTTATCTGCAAACGCGGGAATCCCTCTATGGAATGGTGCTTATCATGGATGTGCGCCACCCGTTAACCCCGCTTGACCGTCAGATGCTCGACTGGTTTTCTCCAACGGGGAAGCCTGTACATATACTGCTAACAAAATCGGATAAGCTTTCCAGGCAGCAGGCTCAAAAAACGCTCAGCCATGTGCGTGCGTTGTTGCAGGACGCTTACGCGCAATGCAGCGTACAATTATTTTCCAGTTTAACGAGGGAAGGGGTGGAAGAAGCCGCAACCTTGCTTGGAACGTGGCTGGAGAAAAAAACAAGTCCGGTGCACACACAATGCTGACCGTGGAAATAAAAAACCCCCGGTTAAAGGGGAATAAAACCGGGGGCAAACTACCTTAATAGGGATTAAGGTACCCGCTCAGGGAGGAAAAGCGGGAGACAATAAATAACGTCTGCCAGTAAGATAGGGATTTCACGTACAAGTTCCCTCGGTTTTTATATTTTTAATAATTTATTTCTTTTAGGCCTGTTCATGTCAGTTTTTAGCGAATTTCCACAGAAAAGAATGCGGCGCATGCGCCGCGATGATTTTTCCCGCCGCCTGATGCGTGAGAGCCGCCTGGACCCGGACGATTTGATCTATCCGGTATTCGTGCTGGAGGGAAGCAAGCGCGAGGAGAATGTATCCTCGATGCCCGGAGTGGTGCGGCAAAGCCTCGACTTGCTGCTTTATAGGGCCGAAAAGTGCCTGGAGCTCGGCGTGCCGGCGATGGCTATTTTTCCGGTCATTGATTCGAGCCTGAAAGATCTGACCGCCGCCGAAGCAGTGAATCCCTCGGGAATCGTGCCGCGCGTCGTGACTGAACTGAAAAAGCGCTTTCCCGAGCTTGGCGTTATCACTGACATCGCCCTCGATCCTTACACAAGTCATGGCCAGGATGGGTTGATCGATGACAGCGGTTATGTACTGAACGATGAAACGGTAGCCGTACTCGCGCAGCAGGCCCTGGTTTACGCTCAGGCGGGCGCAGATGTAGTGGCGCCCTCAGACATGATGGATGGGCGCATCGCGGCAGTGCGGGCCGTTCTTGAGAACGCTGGGTGCATTCATACCCGTATTCTGGCTTACTCCGCGAAATATGCTTCCAGTTTCTACGGCCCTTTTCGCGATGCGGTTGGTTCTGCCGCGAACCTGGGAGCAGGCAATAAATACTCGTATCAGATGGACCCTGCCAACTCGGATGAGGCGCTTTGGGAGGTTAGTCTGGATCTGCATGAAGGGGCGGACATGGTCATGATCAAGCCTGGCATGCCCTATCTCGATATTGTTCGACGCGTAAAGGACAAGTTTGGCGCGCCAACGTTTGTTTACCAGGTGAGCGGTGAATATGCCATGTTGAAGGCTGCCAGCCAGAACGGCTGGCTGGACGAAAAAGCGTGCGTGCTCGAAGCTTTATTGGCGTTCAAGCGCGCGGGGGCGGACGGGATATTGACTTATTTCGCGCTGGACGCAGCACGATGGCTTAAGCAGAAGCAATAACCAGGCCCCGAATATTTTTCCGCCATGATCTCAGGGTGACAAAAATTCCTTTATGACGTCTTCTACCGACTTCAGTTGGGCGTCCACCTTGTCCACAATTTCGACCTGATCGCTCGCCTCCGGAGGAAGCTGCTCCTCCAAAAAGAATTCCGCCATCTTACCCGCAGGCTCCCGCAAGCCGGTCTCGGGGTTGATTTTTGCGGTTGTTACTCCGGGGGGCGGCGTATAAGCTGAGACGGGCACACCTTTTAATGCATGTCCCATATAGCTTATCCACATCGGCAAGGCCGCGTGGCTGCCCGTTTCGTTATTTCCCAGGGATTTGGGATTGTCAAAGCCGATCCAGGCAATTGCGACTAAATCTGCCTGATAACCGCAAAACCATGCGTCCACATAATTGCTGGTGGTGCCGGTCTTGCCGGCGAGATCGGCACGGCCGAGCTGTCGTGCTTTTGTCGCGGTACCGCGCTGCACGACATCCTGCATCATGCTGGTCATGAGGAATGCGTTACGCGGATCGATGATTTGCTTCGCACCCTCTCCCGCTAGCACGGGTTTAGCCTGTTCCAGAACTTTGCCTCTTTCGTCTTCGATGCGCTGAATAAAGTAGGGTGATATCCGAAAACCGCCGTTGGCAAACGCCGCATAACCGATTGCCATTTGCAGCGGTGTCACAGAGCCCGCGCCTAGCGCGATGGTAAGATAGGGAGGGTGCTGCTTGGGATCAAAACCAAAGCGGGCAACGTAATCCTGCGCATATTGAACGTCTATCGACTGCAAGATACGGATCGAGACCAGATTCTTCGATTTGGCGAGAGCCTCGCGCATGCGTAATGGACCTTCATAATTGCCGTCATAGTTCCGTGGGTCCCACTGATCGCTTCCTGTTTCTTCCGCGGTAAATGAAAGCGGTGCATCATTGATGACCGTCGCGGGCGTGAAACCCTTCTCCAGAGCCGCGGAATAAATGAATGGCTTGAAGCTCGAGCCGGGCTGCCGCCAAGCCTGCGTCACGTGGTTGAATTGGCTCCGGTTGAAATCAAACCCGCCCACTACTGCACGAATCGCGCCATCCCGGGGGTTGACAGCGACCAGGGAGGCTTCGACCTGAGGCAGCTGAACAATTTGCCACGCTCCTTTATCGTTTTTACGAACCCGGATTAATGAGCCCGGGCGAATATGCCCCTGGTTGGTCGCGGGTTTAGCGACAAGAAATTTTTGTGCGAATTTAAGGCCATCGCCACTGACCTCAACAACTTCCCCGCCCTTGCGATATGCCCGCACCAGCTTTGGATCGACGGCAAGGGCGACAGCTGCGTGGATATCATCGCTGTCGGGTACTTCCTGAAGCGCATCATCGAGCATTTCCTCCCGATCGGCTCCGTTTTTGGATAAATCTATTATTCCTTCCGGACCGCGATACCCATGGCGCCTGTCATAATCCAGCACACCCTGCCGCACTGCTTTATAGGCCGCTTCCTGATCCGCGCGCCGAACCGTGGTATAGACTTTAAAGCCTTTGGTATAGGTGTCTTCCTGATGGCGTTCATACATCGCCTGCCGTGCCATTTCCGCCACATAGTCCGCATGCATGCCGAATTCCTGTGACTCACGCTTTACATGTACGAGTTGTTTTTCCGCTCCCTTGAACTCATTACCGGAGATATAGCCGAGGTCGTGCATGCGCCTGAGCACGTAGAGTTGGCGTGTCTTCGCGCGCTTGGGATTGACCACGGGGTTGAAGCGCGAGGGCGCTTTCGGCAGGCCCGCAAGCATTGCAGCTTCCGCGAGATTGATATTATGGAGCGATTTTCCAAAATAAACTTGTGCGGCAGCGGCAAAGCCGTAGGCGCGCTGCCCGAGATAAATCTGGTTGAAGTAAAGTTCAAGAATTTCGTCCTTGCTCAAGCTGTGTTCAATCTTGAAGGCAAGCAATGCCTCGCTGAATTTTCGGGTCATGGTTTTTTCCTTAGTCAGGAAAAAATTGCGCGCGACCTGCATCGTGATCGTGCTCGCGCCCTGGCGTACCCCGCCCGAAGTAAAATTAGAGTAGGCCGCACGCAGGATGCCAACGTAATCCACCCCACCATGCTGGTAGAAGCGGTCATCCTCGGCGGCGAGAATAGCCTGCTTGAGGCGTTGCGGCGCGGCGCCGATCTTTACCACTTCGCGACGTTCTTCACCGAACTCTCCAATGAGGATGCCTTCCGCGCTGTATACGCGCAGAGGAATTTTGGGACGATAATCGGTCAGTGCTTCCAGCGACGGAAGCGTCGGAATTGTAACCAGAGCAGCGAAACCGGCCAGCAAAACGGCGAGAAGACCCAGCGCGGAAACGGCAGCGAGAAGGTAAACCCACCAACGCGCTAGCATGTCAGGCAATCAGTGAAAAGCGGTGAAATCAGCATGTCGAGTGAAAAGAACCGCCCGTAATCGGATGCGGAGAATGAGATGACGCGAAATATGAAGTCAAAAACCAGGTCCCTATATCACGTCATTCGTGCGGAGAGGCAGAGCTTAAAGCAATATTGCATTGAGCGCTATGACCACGAATCTCCCCTGAAAATTCCAATGTCCGGCGTTGATTTTCGATGAAGGGAGACCAAACATGAGCTCTTACGTGTAAGTATTATGAAGCGGCAACAAAAAATAACATCGGATTTTTAGTCACTGCGACCAGAACGATGTAGAGAAAAACAAGCTGAGCCGCTATCCATGCGGAAACCCTTGCGCGGCGGGTCTTGCCGAATCTCAATGCCATCATGCCGAGCCCGATATACAAAAGGAGCCCCAAGACCTTGGCGCTGAGCCACGCATCATGTATCGGGTCCTGATCAATCTTGACTGCCAGGGCGATCGCGCTCGTCAGCAACATCGTATCGACTATATGAGGGGCAATTTTAGCCCAACGCTGTCTCAGCGCGGCCGAGCCCTGCATCATCCATATGCCTCGCAATGAAAACAGCAGGTAGCTGATGATTACGCTGGTGACGTGAATCATCTTCAAGGCTGCGTAGCTCACGCTAGTTTCCTGGAGGCATCCAGCCGTGACTCCCTGCCACAGCCCCTGCCACAGCAATCAGGCTCATACTCAACAATATATGGTGCATACGCCACATCAGCCTGAACTTCTTATGAGCGTCCCTGTTATCGGTTTGCTTGACTTGCCGGCGCGGCACAAAGGGTTCCACCACAAATAGCATCAAGGTAAAGATCGCCCATACCAGCACCATGGCATGCATCCACCAGTAACGAAGTTCTGCAAATCGGCTCCACGCCTGGAGTATATGCACCATGTAAAAGCCGCTTAACCCCACGAGCAATGTCGTGAGGCGTGCCTGAGGAGCGAAACGGCTTTCAATACGGCCAAAAAATTCCATTCGCTCGGATGGGGATCTCATCTGCGCCATTGCGGGAATCAGCACGGTGGTGACCATCGCTACGCCGCCAATCCAGAACACAACGCCCAAGACATGGAGTACTCTGGCCAACGCAAATTCGTTCATAAAACAGTCTCCTCATTTAGTCCAGGGCTGCATAAAACTACAGGAACCAATCCTTTGCATAGCGGCGGCACATGCAAGGGAACCGCATCACGCGTCAAAACGACTCACCAAAATTTGGTCTCTGCAAAAAACGCGGTAGGCAAATCGAATCAGACTAAGGCAAGCAAGGGGTTTAAGGCAAATAAACGATTGTGATTGTGCGGGGCGGGCCGGATACGACAACTTCGCCGCTGGAATAGACATATGGACGATCGCATGGGGGCGATTATAGGCTGTTGCAAGCGTACTTTCTACCGTAAAGTCGTTGTAAAGACGGGAAGGAAATATCGTGAATAAAACGGCGTGGTTATTCCAGCGACTGGACATTAAGTGGTTCACAGCCGGCCAGATCAGATTCGCCACAGGCTGGCAGTTGCGCTGCCAACTCGCGTAGCGCAGTGCGGAGGCCTTCTTCCAGGACTGGATGATAGAACGGAAGGCGTAGCATGTCGTGCACCGTGAGCGAACGGTCGACCGCCAGCGCCAGCAAATGCGCCATGTGCTCCGCGGCTGGCGAGCACATCTCCGCACCCAGCAGTCTGCCGCTTCCCGGTTCTCCGTAAATGCGTAGAATACCCCTGTTGCGCTGCCCGGCCCGGGCACGGCTCTGATGTCGAAAGTCTACTTCCCCTGCCAGGATGTTGCTGTCGCCCTTGGATTCAAAGCCTCTGCCTACCATCGCAATACCCGGGTCGGAAAAAACGATCGAAAGCGGGGTGCGGCGCGCAAAAAAAGCTGACCCAGCGCGGGTGGCATTAATCCCTGCTATGTGACCCTCATCCGCTGCCTCATGCAACAAGAGCGTATTACCATTGGCATCGCCTGCAAGGAAAACGGGTAGATCGCCAATTTGCATCGTGTGGGGATTGACGGGAGGCAAACCGTGCTCATCGAGCTTCACGCCCAAGGTTTCGAGTCCGAGATGTGAAATATTAGGCCGTCTGCCCAGGCCGATCAGAACACTGTCAACCGCGGCTTCGCTCTCATTGACGCGCACCCGCACGCCGCCTCCACCTTTAATAGCCTCCAGATCTGCCTCTTCTCCCAGGTGCACTGCGAATTCCCGTCTTAGAAGATCTATCGCGGTTGTGTTCACGCGCGGGTCGCTTAACCCCGCAATATTCGTTCCCGCCCCAAACGCGACGACGTCGATACCAAGCCGCGATAGGGATTGCGCCATCTCGATACCGATCGGACCTAGACCTATCACTGCCATGCGGGGCGGCAGCGTTTCCTGCTCGAATAGCGTGTCGGTGGTGAGCAGTTGTTTTGCGAAAGGACGCCACGCGTCGGGAACGACCGGGTGGGACCCGGTCGCGATAATGATATTTCTGGCTCGAAATTCGCGATCGTTTACCGCTAGTCTTCCTACCCCAAGCAAACGGGCGCGGCCGCTGATTGCTCGCTCCCCAAGCGCATCTGTCGTTTTAAGCGTACTGGCGACGAAATCGTCGCGGAGCCGGCGCACGCGCTGCAGCACAGCCGGAATGTCGACCGTAAGTGATTCCGCTCCCCGGATACCGAATTCCTCGAAGGCGCCGCGGCGATGAAAGGCGTTCGCTGCTTCAATGAGTGTCTTGGACGGCATGCAGCCTACCCGTGCGCAGACTGTGCCCCATGCTCCATCGTTGATCAGAATAAAATTGCCGGTGCGTTTCTTCACTTCGCGCAACGCGGCCAGCCCGGCGGTGCCGGCGCCTATAATAACGACGTCAAATATCTCATTCACGGCGGGTTCCCTGGCTTAATTTCTATTCAATTGAGCCCAGCTTTATTCCAGATCAGGTGACGGTTAGTTGCGCGGCCCAATGTTTAAAGCTGTTGGCAGATAACAGGTGCTCAGGAATAGCTGAGCCAAGCTTCAAGCAACGAGCGGAGACCAGCGATAGCGCATAGCGCAAATCACCATCCACAATCGTCGTCGCACTTAAGGTACATCGCCGCTGGGTTTGCTGGCGCCATTATCGGTCGTTTTAGTCTTGGATTTCGAAACGAGCCAGTCACGCGACGTTTTTTGCGCCTGCGCAAGCTGCTTCCCGTTGAGAGAACGCATGACTTCCTCCCTCGCGGCTACGGCCTGCTGGATGCCAGCGGCGGCGGCGAGGTTCAGCCAAACATAACTTTGTACCTGGTCGATCGTCACGCCGTGCCCCGTTCGATAAATGAGCCCTAACTCATACTGCGCGAGGGGATAGCCTTGGTCAGCGGCCAATTTTAGCCATTTTGCCGCCTCGGCGAAATCCTGCAGGGCGCCATTCCCGGTCAGATAAAGCAAACCGAGTTTGTATTGCGCATCGCTGTTTCCGTTTTCCGCGCTTTCCTGATAGAGCCGCACGGTAAAGTAATGATCGTCCGTGGGATTGGACCTTTGCAGCGCAGATTGCTTTTTAGGGCGATCCACCTGCCGATCTTTCGGTGGGATCACCCCGGCCTCAGTCGCGGTCGGATATGTTTGCTGTGTGGAAGCGGGTTTACTCGCGCCTGTAGAATCTTGCTTTGGCTGAGCTTCACCTTTCCGCTGGGCGTCGCTCGCTGGCACAATGTACTGGTCCACCGAATTTTGTTCGACAATCAGCCAAGCGGTGGCAATCAACAGCGCAATAAATGAGAGCACCGCCCCTGCCGCGATATAGGCTGTAGGATTTTGCACCCAGAAGCGCTCCCTGCATTCGCGGCAGCGCACCGGCTTGAGGAAGAGCATCGCCGCAGTGCGCTCGCCAGGCCTCACGCGGGAACCGTGCGTTTTCTGACTGCCGCACTTAATGCATTTGGCGTACATAGTGTACCGTTTCGTTTTATTGTGCCGCTCAGGAGGGAGCGGCTTTTCCGCACAGTCTAAGTACTGGGTGATCGAGCGTCAACTCAACGGAGGGCGCGATGCGGCAGGGATTAGCCAACAGCGTCGTTATTTCCAGCACATCGCTTCGGAGGATTAAAGACTGAAGAGTTCTTGAGCTCCAGCGCGGACTTGATGGGCATGACGTTTTACTGGTTACCAAAGACCTGCTGACAAGTTTTAACTCCGCCAATGTCACTCACGATTTTCCTAGATTCCAGCACCGCCTTCAAACACCTCGCTACGCGTCTGTGCCTGGGAAATGGTGCTGCCAGGCGGAACGCTGCGGGTCAGCCAGACATTGCCACCGATGGTCGAACCACGTCCGATTGTAATGCGGCCAAGGATGGTGGCCCCGGCATAGATGACCACGTCGTCCTCGACGATAGGATGGCGCAGGTTGCCTTTTACCAGCGCGCCATGCTCATCCACCGGGAAACGCTTGGCGCCCAGCGTCACGGCCTGATACAGCCGCACATGCTCGCCGATAATAGCGGTTTCACCGATGACGACGCCGGTGCCGTGGTCAATAAAAAAACTGCCTCCGATTTTCGCGCCGGGGTGGATTTCGATACCGGTGGAAGCGTGAGCGATCTCCGATATCATGCGGGCAATCAAGGGCGCGCCCAGGCAGTGCAATTCATGCGCAAGTCGGTAATGCGTGATGGCGGTGATACCTGGGTAGCAGACAAGTACCTCGTCGACGCTGCGCGCGGCGGGATCTCCCTCATAAGCAGCCTGGACATCGCTTTCGAGCAAGCTGCGTACGCAGGGTAACCGCCGGGCGAACGCCTGGGTAATGACCGCTGCCTGTTCCCGGTCAGAGTTGTCTGAAAGTTCAGAGCCGGATGTAAAGCGCAGTTCCCGGCGAACTTGTACCATCAGTTCCCGCAGCGTTATATCCAGCATGTGGCCTACATAATAATCAATGCTCTCGTCAGTGAGATCCGGTAAGCCTAGGCGGTTGGGGAATAGGACCGCTCTTAATCCATCGGCGATGCCCACCAATACCTTCCGGGACGGCAGTTTCGGTGGCCGGTCGCGTCTCTGTCGCGTTTCCAGCGATCGCAAACGCAAGGTGCGCAATTCGGCCACAACCGTGCCGATCTCAACGTTTGTTCCTTTTGGCGACATCAAATATCCCGATGACTTGGCGGTAATTTAGCAGTAATTTCGTTTGGCAATATGGATCGGATCGACTCGCTTCCTATGGGTTTGCCGTGGAACCTGTGCATTCAAGCGTCAAACGCGTCATCGAAGAGGATGGAACTTAGATAACGCTCCCCGGAATCCGGCAGAATAACGACGATTGTTTTGCCGGCGTACTTTGGATCCTGGGCATAGCGTACCGCCACGGCCACAGCAGCGCCGCATGAAATTCCGGAAATGATCCCTTCCTCGCGCGCGAGCCGCCGCGCATAGCGTATCGATTCCTCATTGCTGGCCTGCTGGATGTGGTCCACTAGCGACAAGTCCAGGTTTTCCGGGACAAAACCTGCTCCAATACCGGGGATTTTGTGCGGTCCCGGATTCAGTGGTTCACCCGAACGCTGTTGAGTGAGCACCGGGCTGGCGGCGGGCTCCACGGCCACCGAAATAATAGCTTTCCCCCTGGTTTTCTTGATAAAACGCGAAACGCCTGTGATCGTGCCGCCTGTGCCCACGCCGGACACGAAAATATCAATCGCCCCGGCGGTATCATTCCAGATCTCCGGTCCGGTCGTGCGCTCATGAATAGCAGGATTGGCCGGGTTTGTGAACTGCTGGAGCAGGACATAGCGGCCGGGGTCTGAGGCAGCGAGTTCCTCTGCCCGTGCTATTGCGCCTTTCATGCCTCCTCCGCCCTCGGTCAAAATCAGTTTGGCGCCATAAGCGCTTAGGAGCTTGCGTCGTTCAACGCTCATGGTTTCGGGCATGGTCAAAGTCAACGGTATGCCTCGCGCAGACGCCACGAACGCCAATGCGATGCCCGTATTGCCGCTGGTTGCTTCGACAAGTTCTTTTCCAGGAAGGAGCAGCCCGCGACGCTCCGCATCCTCGATCATCGCGGTGCCAATGCGGCATTTTACTGAATAGGATGGATTGCGAGCTTCAATCTTAGCCAGCACGGTCGCAGGCGCGCCACCGGTGACGCGATTGAGCCGAACCAGGGGCGTATGGCCGATGGACTGCGAGTTATCTTGAAACCACTGCGACATTTAGGGCTTCCCTATCTGGTTCGTGCTGGGGCTCATCATTGGTTTTAGCGAGCTGAAACCTTATTCTGCGCTCGTGATGCCCGTCCGCTTGCATCGCTCTTGCTATGCCACGAGTTGTTTCACGCGCTGTTAATTTTATTCCAGACTGGCAGTTTGATTATAATAGTGGGATTTATCACTGGTTCCTCCATCCGCAAAAGGACTATCCCCATGAAATTACGGGATTATTTTATCACAAGTAAAAAAATTTAAACCATTTAGAGGGAAGATCGAAATGAAGCTCAAGCCGAGGGATGGGAGAGAACGCTGGGTGTCGTTGATTCCGGCCGTGCTTTTATTGGCGCTTGCCGCGTGCGATGGGGGTGAGAAAGGCGGCGGGAGCGGCGCCGTAAAGTCGGAAACAGGGCCTACAACTGGAATCTTCACCGATGCGGCAGTTGCCGGAATTGCTTATGTTGCGGCTTCCGGCGCCGCGGGCACCACGGATGAAAGGGGGAGCTACAAGTACAATCACGGGGACACGGTTGAGTTCAAGCTGGGCAGCATGATTCTGGGAAAGGTAAAAGGCGCGCCTATTGTTACGCCTATCGAATTGGCTGCGGATAACGGCAACAGGTTGCAAAATATTCTTGTGCTCCTGCAATCCCTGGATATGGATGGTAATCCGGAGAATGGTATTTCAATTCCGGCGGATGCCGCAGCCGCCGTTAGTTCCCTCAATCTGGAGGGCGACGTAGCCGCGTTCGCGGCCTCAGCCGAATTGCAGAAGGCGAGGGAGGCGGGCGGCATTGCCGGACCTGTCAGGACTTTGGAGCAGGCGGGCGCTCATTTTCTCTCGCAAGGCGTGACCTTACTGAGTACGGATGTCTGGGTAAGTTACGACGATACCACGGCGGTTGTCATTCGCGCCTCGACCGTCGGAACCGGTGAGTATTTGCAAGGGGAAGCAACCCCGGATGATTCCTGCGACGCCAATCGGGTATGTGGCAGTAAGCTGGTCAGTAAAGCCGGCGTGGAATATGGCGCGGCCCGCATGTCCGAGTTTGATACCAGGGGGTTTAAATTCGCTGGGGAACCGGTGATCGACACGAATCTTCAGGCCGGTCTGTCTCACTTGCGCCCTAATTGGCGCATCCGCATCGACGGTGCGGGACTGGTCGCTACAGATATCGTTGCGGCTCCCTCGGAACTGAAACCCGCCACGTCGGCATTCAACCCCGGAGCGCTGATCAAGACCACCGCCGAGGAACCCACCAAGACGATGGTCAAGGAAAGCCGTTATCCCCGCATGGAGAACGATCCCAAGGGAATCGTGGGCGCCTGGGTGGTGGATATCTCTACCATTAAGACGCAAACTTACCTGTTCTTTCCGAACGGCAAATTTCTGATGGTTGACCCCATCGGGGATCCTGAGCGTCCCGGCTATACCAGCTGTGGCGATCCGGGTGTCGAATTTGCCTCTTATTCCTACGATGCCGGAAGCAGTACGCTAAAGGTGAAAGGTTTTACCTACGATTCCAACGGGTGCGCCGGCTTTTCCGCAAACGAAGCCACTTCCTTCAAGCTGGCGGCGGATGGAGCAACAGCAATAGTGGAAACCAAGGGTGCCGCGCCGATTACGCTCCACCGGATCTCCCGGGGGAACCGCTGAGAATCGTCCAGCGCGCCTCAAAGTGAGAGACGATCTGATAGCGGACTGGAGCCGCGGGATATATCATGGATTTTCTTGACCTGCCGGCAGTGAAAACCGCACGTGGAACTGTGCACTTGCCGGGCTCGAAGAGTATTTCCAATCGTGTGCTACTGCTGGCCGCGCTAGCGGATGGCGCAACAGAGATCCGCGATGTGCTTGTTTCCGACGACACCGCACGCATGCTGGATGCACTGCAAACCCTGGGCGTGTCCATTGTAAAGGCGAATGACAAGGTTTATCGCATTCAGGGTATAAGCGGTCATTTTCCCCTAAAGTTTCCGGTCGGGGAGGCCAGCTTGTTTCTAGGCAATGCAGGGACTGCTTTCCGACCCTTGACTGCCGTGCTGGCCCTGGCTGTGGGAAGCTACCGGTTATCTGGTACTCCGCGGATGCATGAACGGCCGATCGGCGATTTGGTGGATGCGCTCCGACAGCTGGGTGCGGATATTACCTACCTCGGCAATGTCGGTTTCCCGCCGCTGGAAATAAAACCCGCCCATATTCGCGCGAGCAATATCGCCGTAAGGGGTGATGTCTCAAGCCAGTTCTTGACTGGGCTGCTTATGGCAATGCCCTTTTGCGCACCCGACAGCAACCAGGAGCAAGTGATAACCGTAGCCGGCGAACTGATTTCGCGACCTTATATTGAGTTGACGATAGCGCTGATGGCCCGGTTCGGCATGCACGTGGAGCATGAAAACTGGCGGCGTTTTACCGTTTGTGCCGGCAAGCGTTATCGCAGTCCAGGTGAAATCTTCGTCGAGGGCGACGCCTCCTCTGCGTCATATTTTCTCGCCGCGGGCGCTATCGGGGCCGGTCCGGTCCGGGTGGAAGGAATTGGGCGCGACAGTCTACAGGGGGATGTACACTTTGCGGACGCGTTAATTAAGATGGGCGCGCGAATCACCCCAGGGGCCAACTGGGTGGAAGCACGTGCACCCGCTTCCGGTTATCTCCAGGCAATCGATCTGGACTGCAATCATATCCCCGATGCGGCGATGACGCTTGCCGTGACGGCGTTGTTTGCCAAGGGCACGACAGTGCTCAGGAATATCGCGAGTTGGCGCGTGAAAGAAACGGATCGTCTCGCGGCAATGGCGACAGAATTGCGTAAGCTGGGCGCCGCCGTCGATGAAGGGGCGGATTTTCTGCGCATCACGCCGCCTGCGGGTCCCCTTGCCACGCATGCCGTGATCGATACATATGAAGATCACCGGATGGCGATGTGCTTCTCACTGGCCTCCTTTGGTACCCCGGTGCGTATTAACGATCCGAATTGCGTAGCGAAGACTTTTCCCGATTATTTCGGTCAGTTCTCCGCCATAGTGCAAGCCTGATCCGGGATGATTCATGTGTTTAACATACGGTTTAATTGAGATTTGTTCATGACTATACACCCTGTTCCTGTCATTGCCATAGACGGCCCGTCGGCTTCGGGCAAGGGCACCGTGGCCCAACGCGTAGCCGGCAAGCTGGGCTTTCATTATCTCGACAGCGGCGCCCTCTATCGTCTGGTCGCGCTGGCCGCAACCCGCTCCGGCGTCGATTTGGGCGACGAGACCGCGTTAAGCGAGGTGACCGCCCATCTTGATGTGGTTTTTGAAGATTCAGAAATCCGTTTGGGAAACGAAGATGTCAGCGATGCGATTCGCGCAGAGGCATGCAGCAACGCTGCTTCCAGAATCGCGGCGTATCCTCAGGTGCGACAGGCGCTTCTCGCGCGGCAGCGGGCGTTCCGCCGGTGTCCGGGTCTGGTTGCTGATGGCCGCGATATGGGCTCGGTCGTTTTTCCCGACGCCGTTGCCAAGATATTCCTTACCGCAAGTGCCGAGATGCGCGCCGAGCGAAGACATAAACAGTTGATGGAAAAAGGGGTTGATGCTAATATTGCCACCCTTCTAGAGGATATACGCGAACGCGACAGGCGTGACAGTAATCGCGCCGTGGCCCCTTTGCAGGTAGGTGCAGGCACTTTTTTGCTGGATACGACTTCGCTCAATATTGAACAAGCGGTGGAAAGCGTATTGCGGCACGCCGATATCGGGGCAAAAGGGCGCGCCTAAGTTCAATCTAAGGCGGCTGTTTTTGCGTTGCGTGTAAGTTTCAGTTGCGCTTCTGAACGAAACAGATCTGGCAAGAATCAGGTAGATGTAGTGTCAAAGGTAAACGATTATTATCAGTTTGATTCCGGTGCTGCCGACCCTCTCTCTTCAAACAGGAAGAGGAGCGATTCGGCGCGTTTTTATTAATCTATTAGCCCCGTCAGGGCAGTATTGACGGGATTTCCCAACCAGGTATTTTTTACAATGAACATTGCTGCTTCCCCCGCAACCGACTCCTCCGAAAGTTTCGCCGCGCTATTTGAAGAAAGTCTTTCCCGCCAGGAAATGCGCATCGGTGAAGTCATCACCGCTCAGGTTGCCCGTGTTGACTACAACATCGTGGTCGTAAACGCCGGACTGAAATCGGAAAGTTTCATTCCCGTCGAGGAATTCAAGAATGACAAAGGCGAAATCGAAGTCAAGCCCGGCGATTTCGTCAGCGTCGCCATCGAAGCGCTTGAAGACGGCTATGGCGAAACCCGTTTATCGCGGGACAAGGCCAAACGCCTGACGGCCTGGCATGATCTGGAAGCCGCCATGGAAAGCGGCGCGATTGTGAAAGGAGTGGTCAGCGGCAAGGTCAAGGGTGGGCTCACGGCCATGATTAACGGCATCCGCGCCTTCCTGCCGGGTTCGCTCGTCGATATCCGTCCGGTTAAGGACACGAGTCCATACGAAAACAAAGAGATGGAGTTCAAAGTAATCAAGCTTGACCGCAAGCGGAACAACGTCGTGGTGTCGAGGCGTGCGGTGCTGGAAGAAAGCCAGGGTGCGGACCGCCAATCCTTGCTGGCAAATTTGACGGAAGGCGCCGTTGTAAAGGGCATTGTCAAGAACATTACCGATTATGGCGCGTTTGTCGACTTGGGCGGCATCGACGGTCTCCTGCACATTACTGATTTGGCGTGGCGGCGCGTGAAGCATCCCTCAGAAGTCATCAGCGTGGGCGACGAGGTGACGGCGAAGGTCCTTAAATTCGATCAGGAGAAAAACCGTGTCTCGCTGGGCATGAAGCAATTGAGCGAAGACCCGTGGGTGGGACTCTCCCGGCGGTATCCGCCGCATACGCGACTGTTCGGCAAGGTGAGCAACCTGACCGACTATGGCGCATTTGTCGAAATCGAGCAGGGCATCGAGGGCTTGGTTCATGTCTCCGAAATGGATTGGACCAATAAAAACGTATATCCCTCCAAAGTCGTGCAATTGGGCGACGAAGTGGAAGTGATGATTCTCGAAATCGATGAGGAACGGCGACGCATTTCGCTCGGCATGAAGCAATGCAAAGTTAACCCGTGGGAAGACTTTGCGATGAACCACCAGAAAGGCGACAAGGTGCGCGGGCAAATCAAGTCCATCACCGATTTCGGGGTTTTCATCGGTCTGCAGGGTGGGATAGATGGGCTGGTGCATCTTTCTGATCTCTCATGGAACCAGCCGGGTGAAGAAGCGGTTCGCAACTATAAAAAAGGCGACGAAGTCGAGGCGGTCGTATTGTCCATCGATGTGGAGCGCGAGCGTATCTCGCTTGGGATAAAACAACTGGAAGGCGACCCGTTCAACAGTTTTGTTTCGGTAAATGATAAAAATAGCATCGTTAAAGGCACGGTAAAGTCTATCGACGCCAAGGGCGCCGTGATTGCACTGGAAAATGATGTCGAAGGTTACTTGCGCGCATCCGAAGTATCGCGCGACAGGGTCGAGGACATCCGCACGCGCCTTAAGGAAGGGGATCCAGTTGAGGTAATGGTCATTAACGTGGATCGCAAGAACCGAAGTATTAATCTTTCGATTAAGGCGAAAGATATGGCGGAGGAATCCGACGCCATGCAGAAAGTTGCAGTGGATAGTTCCGCGAGTGCGGGAACGACCAGCCTGGGAGCGCTGCTTAAAGCCAAGATGGATGTTAAAAATACTGAACAATAAAGGACATCCATGACAAAGTCTGAACTCATTGCCAGGCTTGCGGCTCGCTATCCGCAGTTGGGAGCAAAGGATGCCGAGCTGGCAGTCAAGGTCATCCTTGATGCCATGGCGAAGAGTCTGGCACAGGGACAACGCATCGAGATCCGGGGATTCGGTAGTTTTGACCTGAATTACCGGCCTCCGCGCGTGGGGCGCAACCCTAAATCAGGAGAAAAAGTTCGAGTACCAGAAAAGTATGTGCCTCATTTCAAGGCCGGGAAGGAAATGCGGGAGCGGGTCGACCAAAAAAACTGAAATAATGCGTGAGGTGGGATGAGTATAATGGCGGCGGGATCGCGAGATCGCGCCGCTTTTTATTTTACCTCCTTGGTGAGTCCAACGAGATTCGGTGGATGCCCATACTCGAATTACGCCAGCGGGATACCCTCATGAAAAACGAATCATGCGCTATCTGATGTGGTTCCTGCGCATCGCGCTGTTCCTCGTGCTGCTGGGGTTTACAGTAAAGAACGCGGAAACGGTAACGGTGCATTATTATTTTGGATACGAATGGCAGGGACCGTTAATACTGATTATCCTGCTGTCGTTTGCCATCGGTCTGGCCATCGGGGTAATGTCGTGCCTTGGCAAAATACTCCGGCAGAAGCGCGAAATCGCGATAGGCAGAAAAAAGTATCAGTTGCCGGAGGAAGGGGGATGAATTCGGGTTCAATCTTCAGGTCGCCTCTTTTCAGCCTGAAAGTGAGATAGGATGAATGATTCGCGGATTATCGTTGCGCTGGATTTTTCCAGCGCACAGCAAGCGCTGGACCTTGCAGCCAAGCTTGACCCGGCGTTGTGCCGGGTAA
Source organism: Nitrosospira sp. Nsp14 (assembly GCF_900113575.1). Classification (GTDB taxonomy): domain Bacteria; phylum Pseudomonadota; class Gammaproteobacteria; order Burkholderiales; family Nitrosomonadaceae; genus Nitrosospira. The sequence goes on along the minus strand of NZ_FOPV01000003.1, from coordinate 89,238 downwards.
AAGTGGGCAAGGAGCTTTTCACCGCTGCCGGACCGCAGCTGGTCGCCAAGCTCATGGCTTCAGGGTTCGAGGTCTTCCTCGATTTAAAGTTTCACGATATTCCAAGCACGGTCGCCAATGCATGCAAGGTGGCGGCGGGAATGGGCGTATGGATGATGAATATTCATGCGCTCGGTGGGCGGCGCATGCTCTCGGCTGCCCGCGATGCGGTGCCGGTGGGTTCGAGCAAGCTCATCGCGGTTACCCTCCTCACCAGCATGGAACGCAGTGATCTGAGCGACATCGGACTGGAACGGGAACCACAAGAGGTGGTAACACGGCTGGCGGGATTGGCACGGGATTGCGGATTGGATGGGGTGGTATGTTCCGCGCTCGAGGCTCTCGGTCTCAGGAAGACCATGGGCGATTCGTTTTGCCTGGTTACGCCTGGAATACGACCGGCCAATGCCGCCATGGATGAACAAAAACGGGTTTCGACTCCACGTCAGGCAATTGAGAACGGTGCGGATTACCTTGTCATTGGTAGGCCGATCACGCAAGCGGAAGATCCCATATCCATGTTGTTGCGACTGAATGATGAAATAAGCGGGCTCGCCCAAAGCAGCTAAAGCCGGCAATAGTCGTACTCCAACTACAGGCCGACCGGCGATTGTTTCGCGCGCTATATATCCCGCACTGTGTTTTTACCCAAACGCGGTTTTTCCGTGCCCGGTTTTCTAGCTTGCTGTAGCCTGCCGCAGTGCCTCGCCGATGGTGAATATGATGTTGACCCCTACTCTCATTAGGGGTAAGGTTGAATTCACGGGGTGTTTGAAATTGGTTTTTTGATTTCAAGTGTATCCCCTCACCAACGTTGGAGGACGACGCCATGCCCGACTTTCACGTTCTTCCTGCGCAGCGCCTGGCCGGCGCCGTTCGGGTAGTTAGCCCAGCCCCGGCTAAGCCCGTCACGCTGCAATCCCCCGCTGCTGATGTAATGACAGATCTCCGGCATGCCCACGCGGCCGTAATCGATTTGCACATGTCGATGGAAGTGGCAAATGAGTACATGAAGCAGCGTGGAGTCCGTTCGTTGCTTGTCCTCAACCAGGATGAGATCCTGTCTGGCATTATTACCGCCACGGATGTCCTTGGGGAAAAGCCGTTGCGATTCATCCAGGAGCGTGGCGTCAAGCATAGCGAGATACTGGTATCTGACATCATGACCCCGCTTGACCGGCTTGAAGCCATTCCAGCCGAGGAGGTGCGAAGCGCCCGGGTTGGGGATATCGTTGCCAGCTTGCTTGATACCGGCCGTCAACATACCCTGGTAATAGAAAAGAATGACCAGGGGAATCCCGTGGTGTGCGGTATATTTTCGCTGACCCAAATCGAGAAGCAACTGGGGGTCGTAATCCCCTCCACTGAAATCGCGCGAACGTTTACAGAAATCGAAGCAACCTTGGTCGCGAGGGTGTAATCCGCGCGACGGGGGTTATTGGCTTTTTCTTTCCCAACTATATTATTAGTCCCCCGTTTATCCAGGTGCGAGAGAGATAAAATGGGGGTCTAATCTTCCCGTTTCTAATGCGACTCTGTTCGCTTTTCCGCGAACCCTCGAGAGGCTCAGCGGGAGCCGCCTTCCGGCCGGGCTGCTTGGCTGAGCTATCTTCCGGGAAACTTCGTCAACTCGAGTCGTGGGGCCCAATGATTCTCGTTATGCTTCCTCCTGCCGACGTTCGATGCATATCCCTACTTTTTTTACGCCCCGTATAGCGCTGAGCTTGGCGACACTGATTCTGACCCAGGGCGATTTGAATTCCGTCAAGATGATTTGCGCGATATGCTCGGCCAGGGCTTCAAGCAGTGAGAAATGTCTCTCGGCCAGCATTTCGTGGATGCGTTGGACGATAAGCGCGTAGTCCAACGCATCCTCAAAATGATCCGTATAACAAGCCCTGCTTGACGGTAAGGCTACCTCCAGATCGAGCTGAATGGTCTGGGCGACCTTGAGTTCCCACGGATAGATTCCAATGAGTGTTTTAACCTTGAGCTCTTGCAGGAAGATGATGTCCATTGAGAAACCTCTGAATAAACTTTACGGGGCAAAAGTGTTGGCTTGGGTATAGGATGCCCTGAGCAAAACCAGACGCGACTGAATGGGCATAGGCGCGCTACTCAGGGAATGCGACTTCCTGGGGTGTACGCGATCCGCGGTTATCTGAGCGAAATAGTCATTTCTCAAGCGGTATAGACTCGAACGCCGTGCTTCTCGCCGCCCGGCAAGACCGCGATTTTATCAGCTGCTGTCCCTCGCCGGATGGTTTCAGGCTCATCAGACAGAGCGACTCGGATGAGGCGCAAGGCAGACTATGAGGCGGACTTATGGTTTTTTACGTAAAATCACTCCCGTGATTTTTAAATGTGGGTCGCGCCGCGATGTGCCGCTTATAAGATGACTCTGATCGCTTTGGTCCTGCTGGCTTATTTGCTGGGTTCCGTTTCCTTCGGCGTGTTGGCGAGCCGCATATTTCACCTGCCCGATCCTCGCTCCTACGGCTCGAAAAACCCTGGCGCGACCAACGTACTGCGCAGCGGTAAAAAAACGGCGGCCGCATTCACCCTCCTTGGTGACGCAGGTAAGGGCTGGGTGGCAGTGGTGCTGGCCCGATATACGGGACCTATCACGGGCGGCGACATGGACGCAACCGCTCCGGTGGCGCTGGCGGTGTTTCTCGGCCATCTGTTTCCGGTATTCTTGGGTTTCAAAGGTGGAAAAGGAGTGGCAACCGCGCTCGGCGTATTGCTGGGCTTCAACCCATGGATGGGACTGCTTTCCGCCGCAATCTGGATCACGGTCGCGGCCGTGTGGCGTATTTCGTCGTTGGCGGCGTTGGCGGCTGCCGGTCTTGCACCCATTTACGCCGTATTTTTTCTTGGGCTCGATGCACGGACCCTGGTGGTTACCGTCATGTCCTTGCTGCTCATTTGGCGGCATAAGTCAAATATTGCAAGTCTGCTTGCGGGAACCGAGCCGCGGATTGGCAAGCAAAGTGCATCCTAGATTTTCGGTATTGCTGACGGTACTCCCTGCATTTCCAAGTCCCAACGCGAGTGGACCGTGAATCCATTGTTTAGCTTTTGTCTAGCAAAATCGAGGGACTGCAACCGCATCGCCCCGGCGAAAGCGATCATGGCGCCATTATCGGTACAAAATTGCAGCTCAGGAAAAAAAACGCGCGCGCCCATCTTCGTCGCTTTTTGAAGCAGGGCAGTACGCAGAGAACGGTTTGCGCCCACCCCTCCTGCAACCACGAGTCGGGTGAGACCGGTTCTGCTGAGCGCTGCCACTGCCTTTTCTGACAGGACATCTGTTACGGCTTCCTGAAAAGCAAAAGCGAGCGCTGCTTGAGTTTGAGGTGTCATTTCCTGTTTTTTGACGAGCGTCAACACTGCCGTTTTCAGCCCGCTGAAGCTGAAATTCAAGTCGCCACTGTGGAGCATGGGACGCGGAAGGTCGAAGCGCCGCGGCCAGCCGGATTGCGCAAATTGATCCGCGAGTTTTGACAGCGCGGGGCCGCCTGGATAGCCCAACCCAAGCAGTTTTGCCGTCTTGTCAAAAGCTTCTCCAGCCGCATCATCCACAGTCTCGCCGAGTAACGTGTACGACCCAAGCCCATCGACTTGCATCAGTTGTGTATGTCCGCCGGATACCAGCAGTGCAACGAACGGGAAGTCAGGAGCAGGGTCGGACAGCAGGGGGGAAAGAAGATGCCCTTCGAGGTGATGAACCCCCAGTGCCGGAATTTCCAGCGCGAAGCCAAGCGAGACCGCGATGCTTGCGCCAACCAGCAGTGCTCCCGCCAGCCCCGGCCCCTGAGTGTAGGCGATAGCGTCGAGATCATGGAGCTCGAGCCTGGCTGCGGCCAGCGTCTGCCTGATCAGGGGCAAGACGCGTCGGATGTGGTCTCGGGAGGCAAGTTCAGGCACAACACCGCCATACTCCCCATGCATTTCAGTTTGCGAGTAAAGCGCGTGACCCAGCAGTCCGTGGCAGGTGTCATAAATCGCCACCCCGGTTTCATCGCAGGAGGTTTCAATGCCGAGTACTAGCAATGGTGTAGGGAAAGGAATGACTCTTTACAACAGTATTTGGTACTTGTTATATAATGGTGGATTGCAGGTTACACATATACGCGACAATTTGTCGAGCCATTTAACTTTTCGAGAGGAACTTCATTTTCATGACGACTATTAAAGTAAAGGAAAACGAGCCATTTGAGGTTGCCATGCGGCGCTTTAAGCGCACCATAGAAAAAACCGGGCTGCTTACAGAGTTGCGCGCCCGGGAATTTTATGAAAAACCGACGGCTGAACGCAAGCGCAAGCTCGCGGCAGCTGTAAAGCGTACGTACAAACGTCTGCGCAGCCAATTGCTCCCCCCGAAACTTTATTAGCTCCAGTTAGTCCAACAGCAACAAGACAAGTGTCTGACCTGTTTTTCACTTGAACCTCAAACAACAAATCTCCGAAGACATGAAGGCCGCGATGCGCGCTGCTGATACCAGGCGGCGCGACGCCATCCGCCTGCTCCAGGCGGCAATCAAGCAGCGTGAAGTGGATGAGCGGATACAGCTGGATGATGCAGCCGTAATTGGCGTCATCGAGAAAATGCTTAAACAACGCCGAGACTCCATTGTCCAATTCGAAGCAGCCCAACGGCACGATTTGGCCGACGCCGAAAAATATGAAGTGAGCGTACTGCAGGCTTATATGCCTCAGGCACTGAGTGATGCAGAGGTCGAAGAAGCGGTAAGCGAAGCGATCTCTCTTGCCGGAGCGAAAGGCCAGCAAGACATGGGCCGGGTAATGGCGCAGCTCAAGCCCAGACTCTCCGGGCGCGCCGATATGGGTAAGGTATCTTCGTTAGTTAGAACCAAGCTTCTGGGCTGAAAGGATCCGTTACAAGCCCATCCCATGATTGGCAACGGACCACATCTATGTCAGGTACGGTCACAAGCAGCAAAACTGCTGTACGAAAATAGGGTTTCATCGCTGTAATCCTGTTAGCAATCCTCCTGAAAAATTCTGAGTCACACCGATAATGATTTCACAATCATTCATTCAGGAGCTGCTTGACCGGGTCGATATCGTTGATGTCATTGACCGTCACATACCGCTCAAGAAAGCCGGAGCAAATTACACGGCGTGCTGCCCCTTTCACAGTGAGAAGACTCCTTCTTTCACCGTAAGCCCGACCAAGCAGTTTTATCACTGCTTTGGGTGCAGTGCACATGGCAACGCCATTGGTTTCCTGATCGAATATAACGGTTTGACTTTTTTGGAGGCGGTGGCCGATCTCGCGGCTCGCGTCGGGATGCAGGTCCCTCCGCAACAATCGGGATCACATTCCACCACAGTAGAATCAGAGCCTGGCTTGGGTGAAGCGGGTGGAGAACCCCACCGCAACGATAGCGAAAGCGTTTCCAAACAGCTGATTGAAGTAACGCACGATGCCGCGCGATTTTATCGGCAGCAGCTGCGGCACTCGGACAGCGCCATTGCCTATCTCAAAATGCGGGGAATAACGGGCGCTACCGCCGGTCATTTCGCCATTGGTTACGCACCGACTGGTTGGCACAATCTGGAAGGCGCTTTTGGCGCTCAGGCAGGAAAAGCGCGGCAAGCGTTGCTGGCAAAGGCAGGGCTGGTGATTGAGAATGCTGACGGCAAATACTACGACCGTTTTCGTGACCGGATCATGTTCCCCATTGTTAATCTTAAAGGCGTAATTGTGGGTTTTGGCGGGCGGGTGCTGGAGCACGGCGAGCCCAAATATCTCAACTCACCCGAGACGCCCCTTTTTCAGAAGGGTCGTGAACTCTACAACCTGTGTGCCGCACGGAGGGCAATTCGACAGGCGGGACGAGTTCTCGTCGTGGAAGGTTACATGGACGTGGTGGCTCTTTATCAGCATGGTATCGAATACGCGGTGGCTGCGCTCGGAACTGCCACTACGCCTTATCATATCCAAAAACTCGTGCGCCAAACCGATAATGTCGTGTTTTGTTTCGATGGCGACGCGGCCGGAAAAAAAGCGGCATGGCGCGCATTGGAAGCGAGCGTTGCACAGCTTAAGGATGGCAAGAACATCAGCTTTCTCTTTCTGCCAGAAGGCGAGGATCCGGACAGTTACGTTGGAAAGTTTGGCAGGGAAGCGTTTGAAGAATTGCTCGAACAAACATTGCCTCTGTCTGTCTTCTTGTTCCGGGAACTGTCGGCCCGGGTAGACCTCAAAACCAGCGAAGGGCGCGCCAAGCTGGTGCAGGACGCGAGGCCGTTGCTCGCACAGGTAGCTGCCCCTGGGCTTGCCCTCATGCTGTTAAAAAGGTTGGCGGAATTGAGTGGCCTGAGCCAGAATGAAGTGGAAGGTTTATTAAAGATCAGGCGTGTTTCGGCCTCTCCATCCCGCGGGCGGGCAACGCGGCCGCAGCCGGCGTCCCCGTACCAGTGGCTGATGCAGGTGTTGTTATATGAGCCAAAGTATATCGAGAAATTGAACCGGGAACTGCTTGCGCACGACCATGAATCGGCAGAAGAAGTTGCGGCACTGAGGGCGTTGGTTGAATTTATCGATTCCAATCCCCATGTTGGGAAAAACTCTGCCATGCCGTCCGTTATCGCGTATTTTCGCAGCAGTTCGCATCGGGTTCTGCTGGAAAATGCCGGAAGCAAGACACTGGGATGGGATAGCGACATAGACCTTGAAGCAGAATTTACCGGAGCTATGGCGCGGCTGAGCGAAATACGACGCAAGCAACGGATGTCGATGTTGCATGGCAAGGCTCTCAGCGCCCTTACGCCAGAGGAAAAACAGGAACTGCAGCGAACGGCGTATTGACGGCGAACAGACAATCAAGGTTGTATAGTGATATAATGAAAGGTTACGTCACACACCCCATATTCTTGGGAAAAACATGGTAAAGCCAAAAACAGTCCAAGCGACGGTAAAAGCGAAGGCAAAAGCTGCGCCCAAGGCTGCGGAGCAGCTCAGCAGCAATGACAACGTATTAGCCAGAAAGGAAATGGACGATATGAGAAAGTCGCCAAAAGGATCAGGATCGGGATCTGGATCGGCAAAAGACGTAGCTGCAAAAACGCCGGCAAACGCAGCCGTGGGACCTCTGGAGGATGACATTATGACTGTTGCAAAATCGACAGCTAAGACTCAAGTACGCGTTACAGAAATAGCGAAGGCCGTCATGGCCGTAAAGGATTCCGGCTCACTGACAGCAAAAATAGTGAAGGCAAAGGTGGCAAAGGAAGGCAAGCCTGCCCAGGCGAAGGATTCGGAGAAATCTCCCCTTGCGCCCCAGGACCTTGAGGCGCGGCGTATGCGTCTCAAGAATTTGATCGTCCAGGGAAAGGAGCGCGGCTACCTGACTTATGCTGAAATTAACGATCATCTTCCAGATGACATGCTGGATGCAGAGCAGATCGAAAATATCATCAGTATGATCAACGACGTTGGCATTTCGGTTTACGATGAGGCGCCTGATGCCGAAACGTTGCTGATGTCGGAAACCGCGCCAACGGTGGCCGATGAGGATGTGGTGGAGGAAGCTGAAGCCGCCCTATCGACCGTGGATTCGGAGTTTGGTCGTACCACTGACCCCGTGCGGATGTATATGCGGGAAATGGGTTCGGTGGAATTGCTCACGCGCGAGAGCGAAATAGAGATCGCCAAGCGCATCGAGGACGGACTGAAACATATGATTCAGGCAATTTCCGCCTGTCCGACCACCATAGCCGGAATTCTCGATCTTGCCAACAAGGTCTCGAAAGATGAGATGCGGATCGATGAGTTGGTAGATGGGTTGCTGGATCCCAATACCGAGGAATTGATCAGCGAAGATATTACTGATGAGTCGCTGGAGCAGGAGTTGATCGCGGAAAACGGCGAAGATGACGACATCGCCGCAATTGCCAATGCCAATCTGCTTAAATTGAAAAACGATGCGCTGGAACGCTTTACGGTGATCCAGCAGGCCTACAACGATATGCAGAAGGCGCTGGAGAAAGGACCCGGCAACAAGGCATACAAGGACATTCAGGAGCAGATTTCAGCCGAACTTATGGCCATCCGCTTCTCAGCGAAGATGGTGGAGCGGCTCTGCGATACCCAGCGTGGCTTGGTGGACGAAATGCGCGGCTACGAGCGCAAGATCATGGAGCTGTGCGTGACCAAGGCGGGAATGCCGCGTAATCACTTTATCAAGGCCTTTCCAGGAAACGAGAGCAATCTTGATTGGGTAATGCAGGAAGCCGCGCTTGCCAAGCCTTATAGCCAAGCGCTGGAGCGGTACCAGCCCGCCATCCTGGAGCAGCAGCAAAACCTGCTGACGCTGCAAAAGGAAGTTGGCATACCCTTGAAAGATCTCAAGGAAATCAATCGCCGGATGTCAACCGGCGAGGCGAAGGCCCGCCGGGCAAAGCGTGAAATGACCGAAGCCAACTTGCGGCTGGTAATTTCCATCGCCAAGAAATACACCAACCGCGGCTTGCAGTTCCTTGATCTTATTCAGGAAGGCAATATCGGGCTCATGAAAGCGGTGGATAAGTTCGAATACCGGCGTGGATACAAATTTTCCACGTACGCGACCTGGTGGATTCGGCAGGCCATCACCCGTTCCATCGCTGATCAGGCGCGCACCATCCGCATTCCGGTGCACATGATCGAGACGATCAACAAGATGAATCGCATTTCGCGCCAGATTCTGCAGGAAACCGGGCAGGAGCCGGAACCGGCGTTGCTGGCTCAGAAAATGGAAATGCCCGAAGAGAAGATTCGCAAGATCCTGAAGATTTCGAAAGAGCCAATCTCCATGGAGACGCCTATTGGCGATGATGAAGATTCCCATCTTGGTGATTTCATCGAGGATTCCGCCACCATGGCGCCGGCTGATGCCGCGGTGTACGCCAGCTTGCGCGATGTAACGAAAGAGATACTCGATTCACTCACGCCGCGCGAAGCCAAAGTGCTGCGCATGCGTTTTGGCATCGAAATGAATACCGACCATACGCTGGAGGAGGTCGGCAAGCAATTCGATGTTACGCGTGAGCGCATTCGCCAGATCGAAGCGAAAGCGTTGCGCAAGCTGCGTCACCCTTCGCGTTCGGAACGCTTGCGCAGTTTCCTGGATACCGAAGGCTGATCGGCCTTCGGTATCGCTTCCCAGTTATTGTCGGCAGGGTCTGTAGCTCAGTCGGTTAGAGCAGGGGACTCATAATCCCTTGGTCGTTGGTTCGAGTCCAACCAGACCCACCAATAAATATGCGGCCTTCAGCGATGAAGGCCGTTTTATTTGTGGGGCTGTGGCACATTTTTGGCACACTGTTGAGAAAAAGTCTCCTAGGCTTTGACCTGTTGCCGCGAGTCAAGATGGCATTGGGCACAGCGATTTCCACGTCCGTCTTACGCGTTACTCAGCCTTTAGCATCAGCTCGCCCGAGCGATCTTCCTTCCTCCAAAATCCGGAATAGCCACACTCATTTTCTGGTGTACCTCTGTACAGTAGCAAATATTGTTGATTTCCATAAAATCGTAAGCTTCCCCGTCAAGCAGGCCATTCAATGAGTTTCACCCTCAAAGACCTAGGGCTAGCCTATCGCAAGGCAAAAGTGGATTTGTATTACTCGTCCCATGCCTCGTTGCTGGCTATTGCTGAGTACGAAAGCGAGCTTACAAATAATCTCCAAGCCTTGCTCGACAAACTCAACGGTGCTGACGAAGAGTGGATCGAAGATCCTCTTTTTCTTGGCGACTGGACCTTGGCACCCAAAGCCATATCGCTATCGGAGAAGAATAAGGCGCCCGATGGGTTGATCTTTTCATCGCCAGCAGAGGAATGGGAACATCGTTGCGAGGGGGGAAAACACACAGCCGAATTCCGCCTGATGGCTCAGTGCAGCCTTGCGTTTCATGTTCTATCCACTCTTTGGATCATCAAGGTAGGGCACCAATATGACAAAAAGCTCCACGACTGCGCTTACGGAAGCCGATTACGTCGTGGAAAGAAAGGAGAAATCAATCTATTGTCGTTGGGGTCATTCAAACCTTATCTAAAACCTTTTCGTGAGTGGCGAGACGGCGGCATCGACGCCATGCGAACCGCGCTGGCAGCAAAGAAAAAGGTTATCTCTCTCACTGCAGACGTCAGCAGTTTTTATCATGAGCTCAATCCGAGTTTTATGCTCAATGAAAAATTCAAGCAATTGCTTGAATTAGAGCTAAAACCAGAGGAAGAGAAGCTCAATCGTCTCTTTATTGCAGCACTTAAAGAATGGGCGAAGCGAACACCTCTGGAAAAAGGCTTACCTGTTGGCCTGCCGGCTTCTGCCGTTGTCGCTAACGTGGCGCTGTTTGAACTTGACCAACTAATCGAGCAGCAAGTTGCCCCGCTGTATTACGGCCGTTACATGGACGACATTTTGTTGGTGATGGAAAACGGGGCAAAATCTCGGTCGCCCGCAGCATTGTGGCAGTGGCTACTTGATCGCTCTGGCGGCAAGCTAGACTGGATACCCGAAAGTAAGCAGGAAGAAATTCAGTTTAAGCCAGATTACCTGAGCAACAGCAAGATTTATTTCGCCAATAAGAAAAATAAAGTTTTCCTGCTGGAAGGAGAAACTGGGCAAACCCTAGTGGACGCTATCGCCCACCAGATTCAGGAACGAGCTAGCGAATGGCGAGCGTTACCCAATTTGCCGATGTCTGCGAGCCATGTTGCAACTGACCTCATCGCCGCCACGCAACATGATGGGGAGGTGGCCGACAACCTGCGCAAGACCAGCGCCCTAACCATGCGCCGTGCTGGCTTTTCCATCAAGCTCCGCGATTTCGAAGCCTATGAGCGTGACCTATTACCGGAAACATGGAAGAACCACCGTCAGGCATTTTTCCGTGCCTTCTGTCAGCATGTGTTGGTTTTGCCACATTTCTTCGAACTGGCCATTTACTTGCCGCGCGTAGTGAAACTGGCCATAGCTTGTGAAGACTTTGATTCGTTGTGCGAGATCATCGAGCAGCTGAAGGCAATTTACAAGAGGCTCGAACAAAACTGTAACCTCACGATTAAGGCTTTGCCCGAGAGTACGGTCCCGAATCAAGTGGAAATCCTAAACCGGTGGCAAGATCAGCTGCTTAACACTATTCAAGAAAACATCATCGCTGCCTTTCCACCGCGCCTCTCAAAAGCCGGCCGAGTAGCGTGGCAAACACACAAATCCGTTCTTGAAACTAAGGGACTCTCCGAAAAGGAGATTCAGGCTAAGCAAGCAGAGCTGTTCTCGTTCGACCTGGGCCACCAACCATTCCGCTTTATCGGTCTTCCCAAAGAAATGGTCGCCCAACGTGGCATTCCAACGAAAAAGAAAATTACTATACTCAGTGACGCCGCGTCGCTGCTGAGTCCTGAAATTATCGATGGTATTACTACGCTCACTGGGTGGATCAAAGTCGTCAGAGGCTTGCCCCAAGGACTCCTCTTTGCTACGCGCCCGTTCAATCTGGCGGAACTGTTCGTACTAGCTAAAGATCCATTCGACAGCAAAAGTCATTCCGGCTTAAGAGCGGTGGTACTAGCCCTGCGCGGCTTCACTCTGGACGAAAAAACGCCATATCTCGACAAGCAGGGCGTGCTGCAAATTCCTGATGGCAAAGAACAACGGAAGTTCGCCATTGCTGTGTCGAGCTGGAAAACCGAATACAACAGCTGGGTAGCTTCTGTCGTGCGTACGACGGACCCAGATGCCCACCGATATGCCCGTTTGAACCGGTTGGTGAACAGCGTGATTTCCCAGCCCAAGAGAGCACGCTACTTCATCCTGCCCGAACTGGCCTTGCCGGCGCGCTGGTTCATGCGCATTGCACTTAAGTTGCAAGGGCGTGGTATTTCGCTGATTACCGGTATTGAGTACTTGCACGGGAGTAAAAGCCGTGTACGCAATCAGGTATGGGCCGCACTGTCGCACGATGGGCTCGGCTTTCCTTCAATGATGATCTACCGGCAGGACAAACAGCGCCCCGCCCTGCCGGAAGAGCAGGAATTGCGGCGTCTGGCGGGATTAGAAATGAAACCGGCCGCACTTTGGAAAGAGAATAAGCCGCTAATCATCCGGCACGGCGATTTTCATTTCGCCCTGTTGGTATGCAGTGAGCTAACCAATATAAGCTACCGTGCTTCCTTGCGCGGCCAGGTGGATGCCTTGTTCGTGCCGGAGTGGAACCAGGACACCGAGACATTCAATGCCTTGGTCGAATCCGCTGCGTTAGACATCCACGCCTACATCATTCAGTGCAATGACCGACAGTACGGCGACAGCCGTATTCGCGCGCCCGCGAAAGATAGCTGGCAACGTGATGTGTTACGCGTCAAGGGTGGCGTCACGGACTACTGTGTGATCGGCGACATCGACGTTCTGGCATTGCGCCAATTTCAGTCTTGTCATCGATCACCCAGTGGACCATTCAAACCCGTCCCAGATGGGTTTGACCTGCATTCTGAACACTCGAGAAGAGTTCTGCCTGCTCGAGGGTAGCATGAGATTTAAGGTCACAGCGATCGAATCCGAAAGCGGAGAGAATGATATGAGCAGCGGGTCCCCGGCAGGGGGTGACTTGTCAGGTAACAAACGCTGATAAATAAACATTTCCAGCTTTAATTCATGCCGTTACAACTATTATTCGGTAGCGGTCCCCGCCGAATTTTATGCCACCCCACCCCAGGACGAGTTGATTGCGGAGCGGGACCACTTTTGCCTGGTGCCTACCGTGCCGTGAAGAGGGTAGGACAAGCAGTCATGTGTCTCACCAGCCACCATTTCGATCACAGCAACGTCAGCCTGGCGTTCATGGTGAAGTCAGACAGGCCATACGGGTTGACCATCGAGCAAGCCAGTTGATTGTTCAGCATCATCAAATCAACGTCATCTACTCTTTTTTTTCGCTCCCATTGACGTGCGATGTGCCAAACGTGTGCCATTTACGCATGTGATAAGTAAAAACTATATCTGGGATATATGGTTATAAGTATAACCAAACAGACTATATATCCCTTGTTGCTGTTTGTTGTCCCTTATCGTATTGTGTTTGTGCTACTTCTTGACGGGGCAGCAGTGGACAAACATTGAGAAACGCACCTCCGGGAATGGCAAGACCTCGTACCGGGTAAAGGTGGAGTTAATGGGTTTTCCCGTTCAGTCCGCCACATTCAAGCGTTTGACCGATGCCAGGAAATGGCGCAGGACACCGAGTCCTCTGTCCGCTATGTGTAGATCAATTTCGAGCCTTCGCTGGCACTTACCACGATTTCCCATCTGTCGTCCGGCATAACGATCAGTTCTTGACGCTTGTCGCGCACCATTAGTGATTCTTCCGGGGTCTTTTTTCTGGCGAGACACGTAGCTCACCGACGCCGGCCCGAAGTGCCTCAACGTCGAGCTCATGTTCGAGACGATGGAGCACCTCATCGCTGATTACGCCGTCATTCCGAAACCTTATTGCGGCGAGCCGCTCTGCCGTAAGGGTCTCATGCCGCAATCGCCGGTATGCCTCCGCGGCCTCCGGCGACCATTCGGGGTCAATAGTTTCGCTTACAGCGGAGCGCCTCAGGCGGCTGCGATAATGGTCCCGCATCCGTTCGATTTGTTCCGGTACGGGCCAGTTTTCGCTTGCCATTTCCTCCAGCCGAGCAAGAGCGGCCGATGCCGCCTGTTCCCGCGCCTGCCTCTCTTCATCCGTATGACCTCGATCTTCCCTTATTTTCAACGCGCGGATCAACAGAGGAAGCGACAGACCTTGCAGTACCAGCGTCACCAAAATTACCATGAAGGCGATAAGGATGATTTCCGCACGAAACGGAAATGGAGTTCCGGCCGCAGTTGTCAGGGGCAGGGCCATCGCCGCAGCGAGCGAGACGATCCCGCGCATGCCGGCCCAGCCGATGATGAACAAATTAGACCAAGGCGGCATCTGATCGTGCGCCTGCAAGCGCGGACTCACCAGTCGGGGCACCCATGCGGCCGCCGCCACCCACAGCAGGCGCACCACGATAGCTGTCACACTCACCAGGGCGCCTACCAGAATGAGGACGTCAAGCTCGCCGGATGGGACAGCGTCACGCAGAGTGCCGAGTTGCAGGCCGATAAGAATGAAAATGAGACCGTTGAGCAAGAACACGAGAAACTCCCAAACCGCTCGCGCCTGGATTCGAGTAGACGGTGCAACGGCCGTGCTTAAATGCCGACGGAGATAGAAACCTCCTGCCACGCAGGCCAACACGGCTGAGCCGTGTGCCTGCTCGGCCAAGACCCAGGCAATATATGGAGCCAGGAGCGTGATGGCGATCTCGCTGAAGCTGTCCTTGGTCAAAATTAAAATCCACCGAGTTACGAAGCTCACTATAAGCCCGATGGCGATCCCCACGGCCCCTGCCAGAACGAAGGCCAGCAGTGTGTCGCTTAACACGAAGGCGCCGCTGACTGTTGCTGCAATCGCGGCTCGGTAGAGCACCAGCGCGGTCGCATCATTCACGAGACTCTCGCCCTCCAGGATGGTGAGGACGCGGTGAGGAAGGTGTAGCTGTTTTCCTATCGCGGTTGTGGAGACGGCATCTGGAGGAGAAACAATGGCGCCCAGCGCAATTGCACCGGCCCACCCGAGTCCTGGCAGTGCAGCATGGGCGGCAACCGCGACCGCAGCAGTCGTGACCAGCACCAGACCGACTGCGTGTAGGGTGATCGGGCGAAGGTTTGCGCGAAAATCCCGCCAGGAAGTGACGTAGGCGGCGGCTGATAAGATGGGCGGGAGAAAGACCAGGAATACCAGGTCCGGATCAAGATGGATCACCGGTAGGCCGGGGATAAAGACCAGCGCCAAGCCCCCGATCACCAGCAATATGGGATAGGGAATGACAAGCTTGCGCGCGATTGTTGTCAGGGCAAGCACGGCCATCAGCAGTAGAATGACCGTCTCAAGTTGTTGGAGACTGCTCATTATCTGTTTGGACGAAGCGTCAAGTAAGCGCCAGCACGACTATTTGAAGAACCCGGTATCGCTAACCAATGCTTCGCCGTCGCTGGATGAAATCGTTGGCGGAGGCACATCACGCTCGATCTATTTCTCGGCAATAAAGGGCACGTTCTTAATAATCTATCCGCCATCCTCATCCCGCGCATGCGCGACGAGAGTCACCAAGGGCCAAGGCGATCGAATGTGGATACGCGCGATTTTTAATTATAGCCACAGTGGGCGCCACCACCTCATGGCAAGCTGGTTCCGCTGGGCGCTCAAATGGCGCGTGAATCCGCGCGGTACCACCATGGCGGCGCTTACAGATCAGCCTCTGTTTTAGGATCAATTAAGTGAGTAACGCCCGACCCGCTCCGGCCTGGGATCGCCAGGTGCAATATGCGTCGCGGATCTCTCAACCACTTCCCCAGAAAAGTGCTACGCTTCAGAGCACCGTTCGAACTATTCCTTCGAAAGATGGTGCGCTACGCCAAACCTCCACTAGTGGTTGCACGTCGACTTGAATCCGCCAATCCTAATTTTTTTAATTTTCCTTCTTAATTGCTCTGTAGCTTGGGCTGATGAGTCATTAACCCTTTCGCTACCCATCGGTTGCGAGGTTAGCAGAAACTGCTTTGTCCAGAACTATGTGGATCACGACCCATCCTCCAGCTATCGTGATTTTTCTTGCGGTGCTCGCACCTATGACGGGCATGATGGTACTGACTTCCGCTTACCTTCCATATCCGCGATGCGAGCAGGGGTGGCTGTCCTCGCAGTCGCCGATGGCAAGGTCACAGGAGTCAGAGACGGCGAGAAAGACATATCAATCCGAGTGATCGGCAAGGCGGCGATTGCTGGCAGGGAATGCGGAAACGGCGTTTTTCTAAGACATCCCCATGGATGGGACACGCAGTATTGCCATTTGGCCAGCGGCAGTGTCTCCGTCTCCAAAGGCCAGCATGTTAAACGCGGACAGGTGCTCGGAAAAGTTGGGCTTTCGGGTGCCACCGAGTTTCCACACCTGCATCTAACCGTCCGGCATAACGGGAACATCGTCGATCCATTTTCTCCTAAAGCGCAGTCCGGACAATGCGGTTCTAAACAATCCCTGTGGGATGACGTCACGGCGAAAGTACTAGCGTATCGGACACGCATTCTCCTTAATCTAGGCTTTGCCGACCGAATCCTCTCGATGGATGATGTCGAGAATGGTGGTCTGGAGAATTTTGCGCTTACCGCGGACAGCCCGGCGTTGGTGGCGCATGTCCGAATGATCGGTCTTGAGGGCGGTGACATACTTAAATTGGTTCTACGAGATCCAGATGGCGCCATCCTTGTCCAAAGCAATCTGAAACCGCTAGACCGTGCTAAGGCACAATTTTTGACGCAGATCGGGAGAAAGCGCCCCGCCACAGGTTGGGCCCAAGGCCGATACGAAGTGGACTATAGCGTAATCAGAGAGGGTGAATCGGTATTCGAGGAGCGCTTCGCGATCACGTTTCAACCTAGTCTATAGAACAGATAAGCCGGGAGGCGATCCCATTTGGTAATGTAACCCTACAGGCTCGGTACAAGGTTCCAAATATTGGTACCTGACCAAAAACGTTTTCGCCCGCCAATTGGCTGAGAATTACGTCAGCAAGAACGACAAGGCTTACAAGTAATAGCGTGAGCCTTTTCTTATGTGGGGCACTGATGGGGCAATAATGCGATAGCAGCGTCGACGAGCAGTCTAGGAATGGCTGGCACCGCCCGAACGTGCCAGCTTCGCTCGAAGCTCTTCAATCGGCATTGCCTTTGCGAACAGCCAGCCCTGAGCGTATTGAACCCCGCGTTCGCGTAAGAACTGGGCCTGTGCTTCGGTCTCAACACCCTCGGCGATTATTTGGAGCTTCAACGCTTTCGCCATTTCGATGATGTGCAGCACAACCTGATTGGTAGCGGCATCGGTGCCGATGGTGTCGACAAATGACTTGTCGATCTTCAGCAAGTCCAGCTCAAATCTTTCCAAATTGGAAAGGCTGGAATAACCAGTGCCGAAATCGTCGATCGCGACGATTATTCCGCTCACGCGAAACTCACGCACGATCTTCGCTGCAATCTTGGGATCGGTAAATCCACGCTCGGTCACTTCGACCATCAGATTACCCGGCCTTGCTTTTATTTCGGTGGCGAGCCGGCTCAGCATCTCAACCGTGCTTGTGTCGTGCAAGTCCATAGGGGAGAGATTGATTCCCACATGAAACTCAGGGTGCCGATCAAAGAGATTTATCACGTCACGAGAGACGAGCAACACAACACGCTCGGTAATGCGCTGGATCAGACCGCTGTCTTCGGCGATCGGGATAAACACGGCCGGGCGCACTAGCTCGCCGCTATGACGTTGCCATCTTATCAATGCCTCTGCTCCTACCCATTTTCCCGTACCCAAGTCAACGATGGGCTGATAAGCGAGAAAAAATTCGTTGCGTCTTAGGGCGGTTTTGATCACAGCAGGCATCGCCAATTGCAGCCTGGCCAAATAAATAACAGCGAGCGCAAGGATCAATCCGGCCAAAACACCCACCGGTACTATGGCCATCGTCGCAGTCTTTATCCGCTCCTTAAGTTGTGAAATGGGAAGGGCTGAAAGGGCCCCGATGAAGTAACGCCTGGATGCAACCACCGCAACCACATAGTCCCCGTCCACGAATGTTGCTTCGTTGTGGCCGTCAAGATGTGTGATCCATGACGGCTTGACGAACCCGCGCGCCGTAAGAATTTTGAAGGCGTCAGGTTTAGCCAGCGTGGCGAGCGATATGTCCTTCGTTTCGGTCGTTGTATCGATGGGCAAATCCTTGTGGAGGATCGCCGCGTAACCGTCGCGCTCGATCACCACGAAGGTCGTTCCCCTGGCAAACGGAAACTCGACGTTAATACGCAGCCTGACGCCACTTGGCTGAACCCAATCGACCGGACCGAGCGGCATGCCCGCGGTCGCCGTCCCGAGCGGCATGCCGGCGGTCGCCGTCCCGAGCGACGAACATTGGAATTGATTATCCCTGACGTAGCCAATTGCCTGGATGTAGCTGGAGACCAAGTCGATTTTTCTCATGAGGGCGATACTCGCCTGGGAGCAAGGATCGTCGCCATCGGCAGCGACCAAAGCTTCGATGCCGGCATCGATCTGATCCGCAGCGCTCTCTGAGCGGCCCAGCACATCGCGTGCGTAGCCGAGCGCACGGTCTTTTTCAGTGTTCGTCCCCTCTTGGTCCGCGAAGTGAACCGCCAATACAATCGGCGTTGCAATTGCCATGAGCGTTATTATTAGTGTAATGAACAGCATTGCGGGTTTGCTCATCGGCTGACCTGAACTGAGGTATTTCTAGTTACTATTTATATTGGCAGAACTAACGAGCGTCTGCTGGCGCCATGGTACGCCGCGCCTCATGCATTGGAGGGAAAAATTCCGCGATAAGCCATTGAAATATCACTGCTTACGCAGCTTCATCCAGGCACAAATTTATATATTTGCACGGAGACATACTAAAAGAGCATCCACTGCCACAGCGCGATAAATTATCAAACCTAGGAGAATTTGCAGCTTGCCTGCCGCATGCAATCAAAGGCAGCAAGAGAGACAGAACTTATTTTTTTAATGAACTCTGCTAGAACGCCTTTGGCTCTGCTACCAGGGGTATATTATTCCAGCTGTGTAGAACGTAGCATCGCCGATGCCCATCTTCCTGCAGACCCCTTCAACCGGTGTACCAAGCTCCACTGCTTCGACACAATGCAATTTGCTGCTAATTACTGGGAGTAGGTCAGGAGTATGCTACAAAAGAACAGGGTGCTCCCACGTCGCAATTTCTTATTCAAGAGGGGTTTTCAAAAGGGATAAAAAATGAGAATAATTGCCGGACTGCTGGCGATTGGGCTGGCTGGATGTGCCACGCCTCCCTCTGCTTATTACGGAGAATATACCCGAGGAGGAGAAGTGGCAGATTATAGGGCGGTGCTTAGCGAGTGTCGCGTCATGGCGAAAAATAAGGCCGATAAGGATAATTACGCAGATCCTTTGACTGCCGTCTGGTGGAGCTATGTTGAAGAATATACATTGACCTGCATGAAGGAAAAGGGATTCGAGTTGGTCCAAAAAAAATGACACCTTCTTTCTCTATGCTGTGTTTGGAGGTGAACCAAAGCTTCTTTGACGGCAGTGGGCTGGTACTGTTTCCTTGAGGCCAATAACGCTGGCGGCGCCTATCTATGCGGCTTAGCGCACAGATTTTACGGGTGGAAAAGAAAATAATGAGGGCGTATCAATCGTTACAAGAGGAGGTGCGCCATGAACAGTGTTTTAGCGTTTTGGGGTACGTATATTCTTGTACTCGTCGCAGGCTTGGGCCTGCTGGGTGTAAGCTGGGGCTAACCTCAGTTATTTAAATTCAATGGCCCGGAACGCTCCATGAGACCGGGCCATTTCATTTTCGCCAGACAAAAACCCTCTAGCGGTATATTCGCCATTCACAATATCTTTGCTCCGTTCGTCAGCTCACTGTTTGCGGGCGTACTACGGATAGGGCGGCAGAAGCACCGCATTTTCTCCCCTCCTGTTATTGCTGATGACTCCCAGAGGGAATGGTATGGTAAGTCACTGGTGACACCTTCGCGAGCGTTGGTGATCAGCATCGTTAAGGTACAGCGGTAGAGGAAGACGAGGCCATGAGCAGGTTAAACTCAACCGCCGCAACCCACGTGGGGCTAGTGCGCACCAATAATGAAGACGCCTACCTTGCCATGCCTGACGTGGGAGTTTTTGCGCTGTCCGATGGCATGGGTGGAGCAGCGGCTGGTGAAATCGCGAGCCGATGTTTTACAGAAACAGTTCAAGCCATTTTGGCAAATGGCGCTCCGGTGTCGGCGGCGGAGAAGTGTGGACAAGTGGAAGAAGTATTCATCGATTCGAATAGGCGCATACTTGAGCACGCTGCGAACAATCCGGATGACTGGGGCATGGGCTGTACCGCGGATCTCCTGGCTTTTGCCGACAGGCGCTACATTATCGGCCATGTGGGGGATAGCAGGGTCTATCTGCTGAGGCGCCAGTGCTTATCGCAGCTGACCCGGGATCACTCCCTGGTGCAGTTGCAGGTGGATCAGGGCGTGTTGACACCCGCGGAGGCTAGGACTCATCCCCGGAAAAACATCATCCTGAGAGCTGTCGGGACCGACGCATCAGTGTTTCCGGATATTCTCGAAGGTGAGGCCTTCGACGATGATATTTTCCTGCTTTGCTCAGATGGGTTAACGGACACGGTGGAGGATTCCCTGATTCAGCGTATCCTCAGTTCAGCCGCGCCCTTGCAACAGAAGGCCGACGGTTTGATCGAGACGGCCTTGGCTGCCGGCGGAAGTGATAATGTCACAGTCGTTCTCTGTCAGGTAGAGATGAGCAATCACTAGTTAGCTTCCAGCGGCCGCCACGGCACAGCAGGTGATGAATTCATGAATAAGCGCATGGAAGGGTGCTTTTTTCACCTGCCGCCAGTAAAAATTATTACGCTATACTCTGCTTTCTCCGGCCGGGGCCATCATGAAAATTCACGAGTATCAGGCGAAAGAAATTCTGCGCAAGTTTGGCGTTCCCACACCTACAGGAAAGCCTTGTTTCAGCGTTAGCGAAGCGGTTGAGGCCGCCAAAAGCCTGGGCGGCAGCGCGTGGGTGGTGAAAGCCCAAATCCACGCCGGAGGCCGCGGCAAGGGCGGCGGCGTGAAAGTGGCGCGGTCGCTCGACGAAGTGAAACAATTCGCGGCCAACATACTGGGTATGACGCTGGTTACGCCTCAGACTGGTCCCAAAGGCCAAGTCGTGCGACGGCTGCTGATTGAGCAGGGTGTCGATATCAAAACCGAGTTTTACGCCGGCCTGGTTGTCGACCGCGGCAGCCGTCGCGTCTGTTTGATCGCGAGCGGGGAAGGCGGCATGAATATCGAAGACGTCGCCGCCAAGTCACCGGAGAGGATCCACAGACTGCTGATCGACCCCGTGGCAGGTTTGACCGTCGAGGATGCTGAAGACATGGCACGCCGGATCGGGGTGAGCGGATCGGCTGTGGTGGAGGCGGGGGCGTTATTGCAAGGTTTATACCGGGCGTACGACAGCACCGACGCGGCGCTGGTCGAAATCAATCCCCTCATCCTTGCCGCTGAAGATCATGTTTTCGCGCTCGACGCGAAAATGAATTTTGACGACAACGCCTTGTTCCGTCATCCCGACATTGCTGCCTTGCGCGATCTGGACGAAGAAGACCCTGCGGAGATCGAGGCATCCAAGTATGACCTGTCGTACGTATCGCTGGACGGAAATATCGGTTGTCTCGTGAATGGCGCGGGACTTGCCATGGCGACGATGGACATCATCAAGCTCTACGGTGGAAATCCCGCCAATTTTCTAGATGTGGGCGGGGGTGCAACTGCCGAGAAGGTGGCAGAGGCATTCAAGCTGATGCTGCGCAATCCGGAATTAAAAGCGATCCTGGTCAACATATTTGGGGGCATCATGAAGTGCGACGTTATTGCCAATGGCGTCGTCGCTGCAGCCAGGGAGGTGCGGTTGAGTGTCCCGCTGGTGGTGCGCCTCGAGGGTACCAATGTGGAGCTCGGTAATAAAATCCTGACGGAATCGGGATTGCCAATCATTCAAGCCGAAAATATGGCCGAGGCCGCGCAGAAGGCGGTTGCGTCGGCGTCGACGGCCGCAGGAGCATAGCATGGCGATTCTTATCGACAGGAATAGCCGCGTCATGACGCAGGGTATTACGGGCAAGACCGGACAATTTCACACACGCATGTGCCGTGATTACGCCTTTGGAAAAAATTGCTTTGTTGCCGGGGTGAACCCCAAGAAAGGTGGTGAGGACTTTGAGGGCGTGCCCATTTTTGCTACTGTCAGGGAGGCGAAAGAGGTCACCGGCGCAACCGTTTCGGTGATTTACGTACCGCCGCCGTTTGCGGCGGCTGCAATCGACGAGGCGGTTGAAGCGGAACTGGATTTGGTCATCTGCATTACCGAGGGGATCCCGGTTCGTGATATGGTGCGTACGTGTGCCAAGATGGAAGGTCGGAAAACGCGGCTAATAGGCCCCAATTGTCCCGGCATCATCACGCCCGACGAAATCAAGATTGGCATTATGCCGGGCTACATCCACAAGAAGGGTAGCGTGGGCGTCGTATCCCGCTCGGGCACCCTGACATACGAAGCGGTGGCGCAATTGATGGAGCAGGGATTGGGGCAATCAACCTGTATCGGCATTGGCGGCGACCCCGTGAATGGACTGAAGCACCTCGACGTGATGAAGTTGTTCAACGACGACGCTTACACCGAGGCAGTACTGATGGTGGGTGAAATCGGTGGTTCCGACGAGGAAGACTGTGCGCATTGGGTGAAGGATCATATGCGAAAGCCGGTGGTTGGGTTCATCGCCGGTCTTACGGCTCCGCCGGGTAGGCGCATGGGGCACGCGGGAGCGGTCATTTCGGGCGGCAAGGGCACGGCGCAGGAGAAGCTGGCAGTGATGGAGGAGTGTGGAATCAAGGTAACCCGTAACCCGGCCGAGATGGGCAAACTGCTTAAATCGGTATTGCGCTAACTAGCCGCGACTATTGAAGCGGGTTAATTCAGACTTCGGGGTCTTTCCGGAATGATCTTCTTTTCGTTGCTGTTTGCCCTCCTGCTGGAGCACTGGCGCCCCATTAGCGGTCAGAATCGGCTGGTTCTGGCGTTTCTCTCCTACGCTGATTCCCTGGAGCGCTATTTCAACACCGGTGTACGGCGCCATGACATTGCCGCCTGGATTGTTGCTGTGGTGCCGATAATCGTATTCACGCTTTGGATCTACTATTTACTCTACAGTTTCCATCCACTGCTGGCATGGGTGTGGAATGTGGTCATTCTTTATCTCACCATGAGTTCCCGTCAGCTCACCTATTCATTCAACGAGATCGAGGCCGCGCTCAAGAGTGACGATCTGCCTCTTGCCCGTCAATTACTATGGGAGTTTTATGGGGTTCCTGCGGAAGATCTGAGCAGTCAGGAAATTGCGCGGATTGCCATAGAACTGGGTCTAATCAATTCTCACCGTTACGTTTTTGCGATTATTATCTGCTTTGCCCTATTGCCGGGCCCCTTGGGCCCGGTTCTTTACCGGCTTTCCGAGTTATTGAACGAACGCTGGGGTAGCCGCCCCGATGCATTTGGCCAGTTTGCGCTAAAAGCCTTCGAGGTCATAGATTGGCTTCCGGCCCGGGCGACGGCCCTCAGCTTTGCCATAGCAGGCAATTTCGAAGATGCCGTATATTGCTGGCGTGCGCAGGCGGCGTCGTGGATGGACCGAAACCAGGGGATCATTCTTGCCAGCGGGGCCGGGGCACTGGGGATTTGCCTGGGAGACCCGTTGCTGGAGACCGGCGGCAGGCACTATCGTCCTGAATTAGGTGTTGGCGATGAGGCGGACGTAGATTTTTTGCAAAGCGCAATCGGACTTTTCTGGCGCGCGCTGGTGTTATGGCTCGTGCTGCTTCTGCTGTTGGAGATCGCTGGCTGGACGGGATGAAACTGGTTGGTTTTGTCTAGCGGCTGATAAACTTATCATTATTTTTAATTCTCGCCCCCGATTTTATGCCGCATCCTTTAATGATTGCCCGCTCCAGCCACGCAATAGGGCTGTTACCAAATTTTGGCAACCGTCATGGTCTGATCACCGGTGCTACCGGTACCGGCAAGACGGTCACGCTACAGGTTCTGGCCGAGCGATTCTCCTCCGTCGGGGTGCCCGTATTCATGGCCGACATCAAGGGGGATTTGTCCGGGCTTTCCATAGCTGGCACGGCGGCACCCAAATTGACAGGGCGGCTCGCGCAGTTTGGGCTTGAGGAACCGCGCTGGTCGGCCTCTCCGGTTACGTTCTGGGACATTCTCGGAAACGCCGGTCATCCGGTCCGCGCAACCGTATCCGACATGGGACCGCTGTTGCTCGGGCGACTGTTCAATCTCAACGATATCCAGCAGGGCGTGTTATCGATTGTATTCAAGATTGCGGACGACAATGGTCTGTTACTGCTTGATGCCAAGGACCTGCGTGCCATGCTGCAGTTCGTGGGCGACAATGCCAAGAATTTCACTGTCCAATATGGCAACGTTTCCGCTGCCTCTATTGGTGCAATCCAGCGCGCCTTGCTTGAGACCGAACAGCAGGGTGGCCTGCATTTTTTTGGCGAGCCCATGCTCGACATCGAGGATCTCATGCAGAGTGACAGCAGCGGCCACGGCATGATTAATATCCTGGCGGCGGACAAGTTGATGAACTCGCCCAAGCTGTATTCGACATTCCTGCTATGGATACTGTCGGAACTGTTCGAGCATCTTCCTGAAATTGGCGATCCCGAAAAGCCAAAGCTGGTATTCTTCTTTGATGAGGCCCATCTGCTTTTTAACGACGCGCCCAAGCCGCTGCTGGAGAAAATCGAACAGGTCGTCAGGTTGATACGCTCCAAGGGCGTTGGTGTTTATTTTGTTACCCAAAATCCGCTGGATATCCCGGAGAATGTGCTGGGTCAGCTCGGTAACCGCGTGCAACATGCGCTCCGCGCGTTTACGCCACGCGACCAGAAAGCGGTCCGGGCCGCGGCCCAAACCATGCGTGCCAACCCTGATTTCAATACGGAAAAAGCGATCATGGAGCTTTCCGTCGGTGAAGCGCTGGTATCCCTGCTGGACGAGAATGGACGGCCGGCCATGGTTGAGCGCGCCTTTATCCTGCCGCCCGCTTCCAGGATTGGACCTGCAACTGAAGCGGAAAGACAGTCAATAATCAAGTCTTCGGTTCTTTTTGGACATTACGAACAGATATTGGACCGTGAATCGGCTTATGAAATAATTAAACGCCGTACTGCTGAAGCACATGCGGGGGGCGAGGACGTGGCCGAGCCAGGCAGGAGCCAGCAGGCAGACCGGGGGGGTGACATGATGGACATACTGGGCGATATGCTGCTAAGCAAAACCGGTCCGCGTGGCGGACACCGTCCTGGCATGCTTGAATCGATGGCAAGAAATGCGGCGCGTTCTATTGGTTCCCACGTGGGCCGGGAGATTTCCCGCGGCGTTTTGGGCAGTATATTCGGCGGCCGCAGGCGGTAAGTACAGGTCGATTAGGGCATTTTGTTTCGACGGAACGCCGAGGGGTTGTAAGTGGGAAGGCTGCGCTGAAAACCCGGGAATTCTCTCACGCCGCGCGTGTCATATCGGTAACAGTAGAGCGGTAACAGTAGAGCGGTAACAAGTGAGTGGTAACAAGTTGAGAATATACCGCATCCGCCAGAGGATAACGTGATACGTCCAATCCCAGCAATTTTGCTGATCGCGGTGGTGAGCGGCTGCGCGTCAACAGGACCGTCAACAGGACCGTCAGCAGCGCCAAATCAGCGTCCAGCGGGCCCGCCGCCTGTAAGCGCGCGCCCGGTCTACAACCTCACCGGTTATTCGCCCGCCTTCAAGGATGGCTATATTGATGGTTGCGAGACGGCAAAAAAATCTGCCTACGGCGCCAAGGACGCGCGCCGCATGTCTGCCGATACACAATATCGCCTCGGGTGGAATGACGGCTTCAGCCTATGTCGTCGAAAGTAGCAACAGCGCTCGCCCGGAAAATGTCAAAAGGGTACGACGATACCAACGCTGCCTGCCGTTGAATACGAGGCAATGGCGGAGGTTTGCGGCGTCCTGCGTATATGGGCACGGCCATGGAATGTGCGGCGATGCGCGGCTCGAGACTAAAAGGCGAAGGGCAGCATGAGGTCTCGTTCCGTTCTCGATACGTATTCTTTTCTACCCAGTGTTGGGACTCTGCGGACACATGTCGGGAGACTATCCGGAGGTTCCTCAATTTGTTCCGCTGGGCTGCGATATAATTGCTTCTTTTACCGCTCCCCATGAAACGCTCATTTCCGCTAATTGCATTGTGGCTGTGTTTATTCGCCTTGCCCACAGCCGCCCAGGAATCCCGCTTGTCAAGGCCGCCGGAAGCGCTGTCCCTTGCCGCCAAGTCGTACGTACTTAGGGATTTCCAGAGCGGCCAGACGCTAATCAGCCAGAACGTTCACGAACGGGTGGAACCCGCATCGCTTACCAAGCTGATGACTGCCTATATCGCGTTCTCTTCGCTTTATCAGAAGCGCATCTCCCTGACTCAGGCTGTTCCAGTGTCAGACCGTGCTTGGCGGACGCAGGGATCGCGCATGTTCATCGAGCCGAGCAAAGTAGTCACAGTGGATGAATTGATACGCGGTATGATTGTGCAGTCGGGTAACGATGCATCTATCGCGCTGGCAGAGGCGATAGCGGGTACGGAAGGTGCGTTTGCCCAGATCATGAACAAGGAAGCCGCCCGTCTGGGAATGAGGAACACCCGTTTCGCCAATTCAACCGGTTTACCGCATCCCGAGCATTATAGTACCGCGCATGATCTCGCCTTGCTTGCGACGGCCGTTATCCGGGATTTTCCGGAATACTATCCGCTTTATTCGTTGCGGGAGTATACGTACAACAAGATCACCCAGCCAAACCGGAATCGCCTGCTGTGGCTCGACCCCAACGTGGATGGGATCAAGACGGGGCACACCGAAGCTGCAGGTTATTGCCTGATTACTTCAGCCAAACGGGGTGAGCGACGCCTGATCTCGGTCGTGGTCGGTACCGCTTCTGATAGCGCGCGTACAGTGGAAAGCCAACGCTTGTTGAACCATGGTTTTCAGTTTTACGACACGGTTCGTCTGTACCCGAAGGAACATGAGGTGATTGCGATCCAGCTGTGGAAAGGCGCACAGGATAAGCTGAAGACCGGATTCGGCCAAGATATTTACTTTTCGCTCCCAAGAGACCAGGCCGGTAAGCTGGAAGCCAAAATGGAATATAAACAGCCGCTTTTAGCGCCTATCAGCGCTGGCCAAAAAGTGGGCGTGGTGAAATTTACGCTCGGCGGCAAACTCATGGCCCAACATCCGCTGGTGGCGCTTGAGACCGTGAGCGCCGGGAATTTTTTTGGCCGCGCCTGGGATAGCGTGCGGTTGATGTTCAATTAGCACGAATTACACGCAAGCCATCTACTGCCAATTTATTTGCAAGGTCCATCATGATTTATCTTAACGGTGCCTTCATGCCGATCGAGGAAGCGCGCATTCCGGTACTGGACCGAGGTTTCATTTTTGGCGATGGCGTATACGAAGTCATACCCGTGTATTCCCGCAGGCCTTTTCGTTTGCCTGAACATCTGCTCCGCTTGCAGCACAGCCTTGACGGGATTCGTCTTCGAAATCCGCATACGGACAGTGAATGGGGCGGGCTGCTGGAACAAATTATTGCCCGCAACCATAGTGATGACCAATATCTCTACTTGCATGTCACGCGGGGGGTGGCCAGGCGTGACCATGCATTCCCAAAAGGCGTATCGCCGACAGTATTCATCATGAGCAACCCCTTGCTGCCGCCGCCTGCCGAGCTGCTTACGACGGGCGCCACCGCGATCACTGCCGAAGACAACCGTTGGCTGCGGTGCGACATCAAGGGTATTTCTCTTTTGCCGAACGTATTGCTGCGCCAGATGGCGATTGACGTGGGCGCAATGGAGACGGTACTGTTGCGGAGCGGTTTCATGACAGAGGGCGCTGCCAGCAATATATTCGTGGTGAAAAAGGATCTCTTGTTGGCTCCTCCGAAAAACCATCTGATGCTGCCGGGTATTACTTACGACGTCGTGCTCGAACTTGCAAAGGAACACGGGATCACGCATGAAGTCAGAGCAATCGCCGAGCACGAAGTGCGCACTGCCGATGAACTGTTGCTTACTTCTTCGACCAAGGAAATCATGCCGATCACCCGTCTTGATGGCAGACAGGTAGGGGATGGGAGGCCAGGCATAATGTTCTCGCGCCTATACCGCCTCTACCAGGAATATAAAGATAAGGTAATGCGTGGAGGCGCTATCAATACCTTATGAATTCCTCCGACGAGGCCTCCTTAATCGAATATCCCTGCGACTTCCCCATCAAAATAATGGGACGGGTTGGTCGCGCACCGGATTCCGTCGCGATGAAACCGCCGGCTACGCCGCCAGATGGACCGCTCGATCCCGATGATACGACTTTTGCGGCAGTCCCTGTACTTGGGGGGGTGAGCGCAGCAGTGTTGGAGCAGCGCCGGCAGGAATTCACCCAGGGCGTACTGACAATCGTCAAACGCCACGCCCCGGACTTCGATGAGGCAAGCCTGGAGGCCAGGATCAGCAGGAAAAATACCTATCTGAGCCTTACCTGTACTATTCGCGCTGTGTCCCGTGCGCAGCTGGACGCCCTATACCAGGAGCTTTGCGATCATCCGATGGTAGTAATGGTGCTTTGAGGAGAACGGGAAATTCCTGATCCTCTTCCGATAATGGATGCTTTACGCCTTGAACCGCGAGCCTGGGGCTCGGACATAAGAATAAGACATGCCGGGCCGCTGGACTATCTTTCCACGTGGCAAGCGATGAAAGACTTTACCGCCTCCCGCACCCCGCTTACTGCGGATGAGATCTGGCTATTGCAGCATCCCCCGGTTTACACGCAGGGCATCGCGGGCAGATCGGAACACCTGCTGCACAATAATGGCATTCTCGTGATCCGGACAGATAGGGGCGGTCAAATTACTTATCACGGTCCGGGGCAAGTCGTCGCCTATCTGATGCTGGATCTGCGCCGTCTCAAACTTGGAGTACGCGAGCTGGTCAGAAAAATGGAAGGCGCCGTGGTAGACTTGCTCCAGGATTATGGTATCCGCGCATCTGGGTCGGCGGACGCTCCGGGTGTGTACGTGGAGGGCGCAAAAATCGCAGCGCTGGGGCTGAAAATAAAAAATGGTTGTTGCTATCATGGCCTAGCGCTTAACGTAAACATGGATCTGTTTCCGTTTGCCGCAATTAACCCCTGCGGATATTCCGGGCTGCAGGTGACCCAGGCAAGTGACCTTGGCGTGACCGATGGGCTTGAGGTGCTCAGTTTGCGGCTTGGCGAACAGTTGCGAACCAGGCTGGGCAGTATCGGTTAACGAAATTTTTCGGGGAAGAGCCGTGGATGGGACCATCCATAGTTCGATCTTTTTACTGGTTCCGATAGCTCAAGCCTACGTCACAAGATGCCACACGTGAGATTCCGCAGGGAAATCCTGCCCAAGTATAATTTTTCGTTACAACCTGATCGAGAATAAGACGCTTTTTTCATGACCATCCCTAACCGCGAGAAAGGTGCGGCTAAAACCGCACGCAACCCCGTCAAAATTGTGCCGCAATCTCCCGGCGAAGTGCTGCGCAAACCCTCATGGATCCGGGTGCGCTCATCGAACAGCCAGGAGTTTTATGAAGTCAAGCGGATCCTGCGAGAACAGAAGCTCCACACCGTGTGCGAAGAGGCGTCCTGCCCCAACATCGGCGAGTGTTTCGGCAAAGGTACCGCAACGTTTATGATTTTGGGCGATCTCTGCACCCGGCGCTGCCCGTTTTGCGACGTGGCGCACGGCAGGCCATTTGCCCCGGATGCTGACGAGCCTCTGCACCTTGCACAGTCCATAGCTGCCATGAAATTGAAGTATGTCGTCATCACCAGCGTTGATCGTGATGATCTCCGCGATGGCGGCGCTCAGCACTTCGTCGATTGCATTCGGGAGGTGCGGGCCCATTCCCCGCGTACGAAAATAGAAATTCTCGTGCCGGATTTTCGAGGTAGGCTTGAAATCGCCCTGGAGAAATTATTCGCGGGCCCGCCGGATGTGCTGAACCATAACCTGGAAACTGTTCCGCGGCTCTACAAGCAATGCCGACCGGGGGCCGATTACGCTCACTCGCTTAGATTACTGAAAGCCTTCAAAGCGCGTTTTCCCGATATTCCCACCAAGTCAGGCTTGATGCTGGGTTTGGGCGAAACCGATGGTGAAATTCTGGAGGTGATGCGCGATCTGCGCAAAAACGATGTCGAGATGCTGACCATTGGGCAGTATCTTCAGCCTAGTACGGGGCACTTGCCGGTCATGCGCTACGTAACGCCCGAAGCGTTCAGGAATTTCGAACGCGCCGCTGTCGAGATGGGTTTTAGCAATGCAGCGTGTGGTCCTATGGTGCGTTCCAGCTACCATGCCGATCAGCAAGCGCATGAGGCGGGTATCAGATAGCCGCTGAAACAAGTAGCGATAGCGGAAACGCATAGGTTCCTTATGCTATTTGGTAACCACTAAAAGAGGAAGTACTTTCATGCGCACCATTACTGTCTTGGCTATCTGGTTTTGGGCTTCATGCGCTGCATTAGCGGCAGAAACCGATGCTCTACCGGCCGAGGACGCGACTGGAGCTTTAACACAAGCACTCACGCAAAGTATTGACGCGGCGGTGGACAGGCTCGGCGTAACGAACGGCTTTCTCGATAATCCCAAGGTAAAAATCGCGCTTCCGAGGTCGCTGCAAAAAGCTGAGGGATTGATGCGCAGTCTGGGCGGAAGCAAGCACGCGGATAATTTGATCCTGGCGATGAACCGGGCGGCCGAAACTGCGACGGCCGAAGCAAAACCCGTTCTGATGGAAGCCATGCAAAATATGTCAATAAGTGACGCGACAGGTATCCTTACAGGCGGCGACGGGTCTGTGACGCAATATTTTCGCGTCACCTCAGCAGAGGAGCTGTCAAAAAAATTTTTACCGATCGTGAAAAATGCCACCGATCAAGCCGATCTGCTCAAAAGATATAATGAATTTGCCGGCAAGGGCGCGAAATTTGGGATCGTACCGGGGAAACATGCCAACATCGAAAATTACGTTACGCAAAAAACACTTGATGGCATCTTTCTTATAATGGCCGAGGAGGAACGGGCCATACGCAACGATCCCGTGGGTCGAGACAACATGCTGTTGCAGAAAGTGTTAGGGTTCACGAAGTAGTGGTACAACCAAGCAAGTCCTTATATTTCGAGCGCGGGCCCCGTTGCCCGCCGGCCAGGATTGTAAGAGACGCAAGACGCCCCGCCCCGGGTGCAACGTTCTGCTGCTCGCAATTCCGGCTGTGATCAGGTAGTGCTAGGCGATATTCTCGCGGTCGATTATTACTGGTAGGTTGCCGCTTGGCGTTATCAAGTTCCGCCTTTTTCCCCGATTTCCCGCGCTAGCCAGCCAATCAAGTCCGCGATCAGCTTGTCGCTCAAATTGGTCAAGCCATGTACAGCTCCTTTTGCGTTTGGAGAAGGCGCTGGTTGCTCCATGCTGAAACTGCGCTGCGCGAGTACGGAACGCGTGGCGCGATCGATAAGGCTGGCGCGAAATCTCACTACTACCCGGCTTTGATCGGGAGTGTCGAATACCTGGGTGAATTCTCCCAGCTCCAGACGCAGCATGTGATCAGTTCGAGCGCCATCAGCAGTGCTTACCACTGCACCCTGGCTGGCGCGGGCGATGCGGTTTCTGATCCGTTGGGTCAGCAGGGTTGCCGGCGAGGCGGCCCAGCGGTGGCTGGCGTATGCATGCGACTGCGCGAGGTCATCATACGCCAGACGGTACTGGATTGCGGTACTTTCAAGCCAGGCGGGTGCTGTGGCTTCCGCTACCAGCAGGCTCGCTGGCAGCCGTAGACGCTCTGCTGTCTCACTACTATTAACGTCAGCCGAGAAGCGTTGTGATCCGAAATCATATACAGCTACTGGCGCCACGGTTCGTGGTCCGGCACATCCGATCAGCGTAATGGCTGCGACAACCAAAAATTTTTTCATTTCATTTTTTCCCCGGTGGCACAAATCCATCTTCTCCTGGCCCGGGCAACGGTGGCGTTCTTCCAAACAGCAAACTTCGGGGCTGCTCTTCCAGTTGCAGCAGGACGCGGTCGACACTTCTGGAGTTGCGCGCAATTCCCTCAGTGACGTCGCGTAGTTTCTGCATCGTTTCGCTAAGCTCGCCGGCGGTCTGCGCCAGGCTATCGATTGCCCCACCCTGGTTTATCCTGGTAGTCATCTGGTTCAGGTCGATTATCAGTTGATCGGTATGCCTGAGCAGCGAGCTGGCGTCCGCCGCGACTCCGGGCAGGGCTTTGAGGCCGGGCTCCAGCTGCCCGATGAGGCCACGTAAGCGCCCGGTGGCGCCTTCCGTATTTTCCAATATTTGCGCGAATCGTTCCCGGTTCTGGTCTTCAAGAAGCAGATTCAAGCGCTCCATCAACACATTTGCATTACTGAGCAATCGCTGCCCGGAATTGGTAATGCTGTCAAGCGCAGAGGGGCGCAAGGGGATGCGGGCGGGATCGTCCGAGTCGGTTTGCAATTTTTCGGCTTCTCCACCTTCATCGTTCAATTGCACAAATGCAAGCCCAGTCAAACCCTGATAGCCAAGCTGCGCATAGGCATCTTTTGTCAGAGGCAGGTTACGGTCCACGGCTATGCGGATGAGAATAGTGTGCGAATCTTTTGGATCAAGGCGGATGTTCTCTACTTTGCCGACGCTCACGCCACGGTACCGCACCATGGCTTGAGGATTAAGGCCGGTAACAGGAGAATCCGACACCAGAAGATAGATGTCGCGCGCGGCTGTTCCTCCAGTAAACCACATGGCTGCGACTGCTGCTGCTGCACCAAGAAAAATTACGAATAAACCCGCCGCAAGGGCATGGGCACGGTTTTCCATAATTATCCCCTATAAATTATCGAGATTGTTTTCCAATACTCGCTTGCCGCGATCGCCATGGAAAAAGTTTGTGATAAAGGGATGGTCGGTATGTAACACGTCCCTCAGCGAACCCAGCGCCACAATATGCTGATCGGCCAGTACGGCTATACGATCGGAAAGCGCCACCAGTGTATCCAGGTCATGCGTTGCCATAACAATGGTCAGTGTGGTTTCGCGGCGTATCGTCTGAATGAGCTGCACGAACGCGTCGCTGAGCTCTGGGTCAAGACCGGCGGTAGGCTCATCCAGAAACAGGAGTTCGGGGTCCAACGCCATCGCACGTGCGAGGGCAATACGTTTGATCATTCCGCCTGAAAGTTCGGCGGGCATCTTGTTAACATGCTTCGGTTCGATTTCCACCATTTTTAGTTTGACCATAACCAAACGACGTATCATGTCCTCATCCAATGTGCGCAATTCCCGCATTGGCAACGCGATATTGTCGTATACATTTAACGCGCTGAATAATGCCCCTTTCTGGAACAACACCCCGCAACGGGTACGAATTTGTCGCAACTCTCCAGGGTTGTGACTCCGCAAGGGAAGGCCGCAAATACGGACCTCGCCCGCAGCCGGAGCGTCGAGGCCGAGCATTTGCCGCATTAACACCGTCTTGCCGCTACCCGACCCTCCTACCAATCCCAGTACTTCCCCGTGGTGCACACAAAGGTTGATGTCTTCGTGTACAACATGACTGCCGAACCGGGTATGTAATCCCTTGACCTCGACAATGCACTCTTCGCCGGTCATGGAGATATCGCCTTACTTTAATCCGACGTTGGAAAAAACGACTGCAAAAATAGCGTCGATGATGATGACGACCGTAATCGAGGTAACGACCGAATTGGTCGTGCCTTCTCCCAAACTCTCGGTGTTCGACTTGATTCTCAGGCCGAAATGGCAGGAAATGAGCGCAATCACCATACCGCATACGACGCCCTTCCCCAGCCCGAGCCATAGATTGGCGACAGGTACGACGTCCGCGAGTTTTCTAAAAAAAAACTGATGACCCAGTCCCAGTTGGATCTCGGCCACGACCATTCCACCGATCAAGGCAGTAGCGCTGGTCCACAACACAACTAGCGGCATTGCGATACCCAATGCCAGGACTTTTGGAAGCACCAATCGAAGACTGTGCGGTATGCCCATTACCGTCAGCGCATCTAGCTCCTCTGTTACCCTCATTACGCCTAGTTGGGCAGTCATTGATGAACCGGAGCGCCCGGCGACAAGTATTGCCGCTAGCACCGGGCCGAGTTCGCGAATGATAGATACGCCGAGAATATTTATGATGAAGATATCGGCGCCTAACGTCTGTAATTGTCGGGATGAAAGATAACTCAGCACAATGCCGATCAGAAATCCGACCAGCGCGGTGATACCCAACGCCTGGGCTCCAGTACGATACAAGTTGGCGGAAATCTCGCGCCATGGAATACGCTGCGGATGTCCGACCAGATACAACGCATCCAACAACAATTGGCCGGACAAAATCAGCAAGCTGAGCAGATGTTCCCATAGCAAAAAAGCACCCCGACCGAGAACCTTGACCGGCCATAGCCAATCGCGTGCAGGAGGTGGCGGCCCGGGCGGTGTCTGCAGGCGGTCAAGCAGCCTTTCCTGCTCGGGCCGCAGCAGCAAATGCGCAGGCCGGCGTTCGCCCCATGCGCGCCACAGCAGTACCGCGCCGACATCATCCATTTGCGCTATTTCAGTTATATCCCACTGCAGCACTGGATCCGCCGCGTATCCGGCAAGTTCGGCCGATAGCGACCGCATGCGCCCCCCAAGCGAGGTCAACGTGCAACGTCCGGAAAGCACCAGGCGGGGCGCGCCGTCATCACCCGTTTCACGGCGCAATACTATCGGATTGATGTCCTGGTCCTCCTGCATGAGTAGGCTATCCTTGCGCAATGCTCATCGTATAGGGGCTTTCCTCTTGACCACTGTCAGGTTGAACGGATACCGCAAGCGGATAGTTAGCATGAATTGATCAAACACGGGTTGGCTGGGTCGTTAGAGTCGTTACTGTCGGGCAATTCCGCTAGTAGAACCCATTCGAGGTTTCGAGGTCAAGCATGGAATGTAATGCCGATGACAAGGAGCGGAACATGCTTTCTACCAATACCAGCATACCATTCCCCGGCCGCGTTAAGGGTACACCGCGAGTCTGTCGTGTAACCGAATGCTTAACGTTTCTTAGACCGTCACCGTTCTCCCGTGTGACGGAAATTTTTACAACGATGGAGCGTGATCTTGAAATAGTGAGTCAAGTTCCTATTTTGTTAGTCATTTTAAGACAGGCATAAAGATTGCTTACCAAGTCTTGAAGTTAAACAATTTTCGGTCCTGGGTGACGGAAATAAGAATAATGAAGAAGTTGATTATGAGGGGCGCGTTGGTACGGGGTGTGGGGTGCGCAGGAATTTCCACCGCATCTCCCTTCGTATGGGATCCAGAGCGGCGGACGCGCTCAACTCAGGTATCCAGCACCGTTTTTCCTGAGATGCCTGGAAATATTAAGTCAAGAGAGTGAAGTTGAAGTGGCAGGGAAGGATAATAACAATAACGAGACAATAATAACAACTGCATAATCAGGGCAGGAATGTATCTTCAATAGACATGTTCCAGCTCTGATTTTTTTTGCTCGAATCACCACCGCCACTGCTCGTCCCACCATTCGTGCGCGGGGACGAAAATCCCTGCCTACCGGCCCGGCATTGCTGACCCGATCCATATCTCAGGACTATACTACACACCACGTGGCTTTATCCGCGGAGGCCACGCTAGATAAATTACCTTGGGCGTGCAAGAACGCAATCCTAATGCTGGTGTTGATGGTGGTGCTGGTGACCATGCGCAGGTGAGGTTTCCACCCCTGGTGAGCGCTCCTTGACGCGAATCTGATAGCCGGCATGACAGGAATCGCATTTTTTCATGGCTTCACTGAGCTGCCGTAGTGTGTGCTTGGGATCCTTGATAGATCGCGCATCGCGCGCAATGTTATCGAAGTCCTGGTGTACCGACATACCGAGCCGCATGAATTCCCCAGGCAATATCGAATCGAGATGGTTTTCGCCTTTTCCCGCCATGCCCAGGCCTAGTGAGTCAGCCTCGCGCGCCACCGCAGCCATTTCGTCCCTGGAAAGCGCGTCCAGAATATTTCGTGTTCCCGATAGCAGCGCTCGCATTTCCGTAAGCACATGGTCGCGTTGATGCTCGGAAAGTGGGATGACTTGGCGTTTATCAACTTCATTCGCTGCCGCAGCAGCCATAAAAAGGAACAGCGCGGCGCCAAATATGTTTCTAAACGCGGGCATATTTTTCAACTCTAGCTCCCGAATCAATTAGTTAATTTGATAATCTGCCCTATCCAGCTTTTTTAAACGAGCCCAAACGCAAGCGCTTGTGAATGCGCGCATCAGTATTTTAGTGGTATCGGTCTGGCGTGGAGATCATGCTCATCAGAGCCGACAATTTCCACCTCCACCAAGTCCCCCGGTTTCGTTTTTTTTGCACCTGCGATATAAACGAGAC
Source organism: Nitrosospira sp. Nsp14 (assembly GCF_900113575.1). Taxonomy (GTDB): domain Bacteria; phylum Pseudomonadota; class Gammaproteobacteria; order Burkholderiales; family Nitrosomonadaceae; genus Nitrosospira. The sequence continues at coordinate 52,890 of NZ_FOPV01000003.1, read as the reverse complement.
CGTCGATTTCTGGGGCATCGGCGGGGCTGCGGGCGACAGCCCTGGATGTATGTACATCGTCCACGAGCACGGTCATGCGTTTGCCAACTTTTTTTACAAGTTGCGCGGCACTTATTCTTTCCTGCACCGCCATGAACCGCGCGCGACGTTCCTGTTTCACTTCTTCCGGAACCTGATCGGGCAGACCATTGGCCGCTGCGCCACCTACCGCGGAGTAGGCGAAGCAGCCGACGCGATCCAGTTTCGCCTCCTCAAGGAATTCCAAGAGCTGCTCAAAATCAGCTTCAGTCTCTCCGGGAAACCCTACAATAAAGGTGCTGCGCAGCGTCATATCAGGGCATATCTCCCGCCAGCGCCCGATCCGTGCCAGATTATTTTCAGAACTTGCCGGGCGCTTCATGGCTTTCAGAACGCGCGGACTCGCATGCTGAAACGGTACATCAAGATACGGCAGAATCTTCCCCTCCGCCATGAGCGGGATCACATCGTCGACATGCGGGTAAGGGTAAACATAATGCAGCCGCACCCATACCCCCAGCTCCCCCAAAGCGCGCGCGAGCTCCGTCAAACGCGTTTTCAGCGGTTTGCCTTGCCAGAATCCCGTGCGATATTTCACGTCCACGCCATAAGCGCTGGTGTCTTGCGAAATGATCAACAACTCCTTCACGCCGGCATTTACCAGATTTTCAGCCTCTTGCATGATCTGGTTGACGGGACGGCTGACTAGATCACCGCGCATGGACGGGATGATGCAGAAGGTGCAGCGGTGATTGCAGCCCTCGGAGATCTTGACATATGCGTAGTGCCTGGGTGTGAGCCGTATTCCCTGGGGTGGCACCAGGCTCGTGAAAGGGTCGTGCGGTTGCGGCAGATGCAGGTGCACCGCCGCCATAACTTCAGGCAAGGCCTGTGGCCCGGTCACCGCCAGGACCTGGGGATGCGCGTGCCGGATCACATCGCCGCCTTCTTTTGCGCCGAGGCAGCCGGTGACGATCACCTTGCCATTTTCTGCCAGCGCCTCGCCAATGGCGTCTAGCGATTCCTCTACCGCGCTGTCGATAAAACCGCACGTGTTGACAACTACCAAGTCGGCGTCCTCGTAGGTTGACGAGGTTTCATATCCCTCGGCGCGGAGTTGCGTGAGGATTTGTTCGGAGTCAACTAGGGCCTTGGGGCATCCGAGCGAGACAAATCCTATTTTTGGAGCGGATTGCTTGGGAGATGACATAACGAATGTTGGCTGGCGATGAAATGAATAATCTGGATGAATAAACAAGTCTGAAAGGTTTGGCAGCAGAAAACGTATGCTGCTGACGTGAAAATCCCGAAGTTCTCCACGTCTTATCCCGGGTGAGTAAACAGGCTACCCGCCAGCCAGATGGAGCTGATGCCGAGCGTTATGAGCGCCACCTGTTGAACGGTAGCGCCGATTTCCGGACGCTTGTGCAGCCCAGGAATCAAATCGGACATTGCGACATAGATCATGCTGGCTGCGGCGAGGCCCAGCAGCGATGGGATGAGGTGATTCATGTCCTGTAGCATGAAATATGCCGCCAGCCCCCCTAGCAGCATCGCTCCGCTGGATATTAGATTGAAGAGCAGCGCCTGCCGGCGAGTATAGCCGGAATTGAGCAGAATCAGAAAGTCGCCGGCTTCCTGCGGAATTTCATGGGCGATAATGGCAATAGCGGTCACAATCCCGAGCTGTACATCCACCATGAAGGCGGCGGCGATAAGAATGCCGTCCACGAAGTTATGAAATGTGTCGCCCAGCATGATCATCATCCCGCTGCGTCCATGATCATGCTGGACGTGGCCCGTTGCCCGCATCCGAGGCGCGCCCGGGAGGGCATCGTGGGCTTCACACTCCTCGGTGTGGCAGTGACGCCACAGCACAAGCTTTTCCAGAATGAAAAACAACAGAATGCCGAACAGAACTGTGCCGGTCATTTGCGCCGGATTTTTAGACAGCTCCAGCGCCTCGGGTAATGCATTCAGGAATGCTGCCCCCAAGAGCGCGCCGATGGCGTACGAGATCAGCATCTGTACCCATGAAGCCCGCGTGTTGAGCGTGAGGGCGGCGGCAAACAGCACGCTTAACGTGCCCCCAAGCAGGCTGGTGACAATGATCCAGGCGAGAACGGACATTTAAGGCGCGCGGTGGGAAAAATGCGCGATTATACGCTCTTGCCGGGAGGCGACGAGAGCAATCAAGCATCACTTTTATCAGAGGACCGGTTTTCGTCCTGCCTCGGCGATCCGATTATTTTTCAACCCGCTAGCCAGATCAGTCCAGCCATTCGTCCGGTGGCGCCATCGCGGCGATAAGAAAAGAATCTTGCCGGGTCGCTGAACGTGCATACATCCCCGCCATAAACTTCGTTCACGCCCGCTTTCAGCAATCGCAGTCGTGCCAGCAGAAAAAGATCGGCGAACCATTTGCCGCTGCGCTCGTCATGCGAAACAAATGCGGTGACGGCCCGCCTGTCATTGGTAATAAAGGCTTGACGTACTTCGTTGCCGACCTCGAAATGGTTGGGTCCGATTGCGGGGCCGAGCCATGCGATCAGCGGCGTGGCGCTCGGGCCGATCGCTGCTACCGTGCGTTCGATCACACCCGCGGCCATTCCACGCCAGCCGGCGTGAATCACGGCAACCATAGTGCCAGCCCGGTCGCATAAGAGTACGGGAAGGCAGTCTGCGACCAGCACTGCGCATACATTACCCGGCTGCCCGCTGAAGACGGCGTCGGCATCCGGTGGAGTTGAGCAACCATGCCCATCCATGCCGAAGGCAGCCGTACCGTGTACCTGCTTCAGCCAGCAGGGTTCGTTGGGGAGAAGACGCCGCAGCAAGGCGCGGTTCTGTTTCACGGTCAACGGGTCGTCGCCTACATGATCGCCCAGGTTGAAGGTGGCATACCTTGAGCGACCTGTCCCGCCATTACGCGTGGTAAATAGTGCCTTGACATTGCGCGGCGCTGGCCAATCGGGAACAATGCAATCGCTCATGTCCATATCGAAAAGGCCGCAGAGCTACTATTCTGATGCCCTAGCGCCAGCAGGAGGTTTTTCATATCGTCGGGTAACGGCGCGTGCCACGCCATTCTCGCCCCATGTTGCGGATGGGTTAATTCGAGCCGGTACGCATGAAGGGCCTGCCTGCAAAAACCTGTCAGCCGTGTGGCGTCCTGAATGTTCCTTCCCGATTTGCCCCCATATACGGGGTCTCCCAAAAGCGGGTGTCCAATCGAGTGCATGTGCACGCGAATCTGGTGCGTACGGCCAGTTTCCAGACTGCATCCAAGCAGCGTGCATCCTTGGAGCTTTTCCAGCACTTGATAGAAAGTGCGCGCCGGTTTTCCACCTGGAGTAACCGCCATTTTGGTGCGTTCAACCGGATGTCGTCCCACTGGGGCATCGACCGATCCTCCCGTCGAAACGCTCCCCAGGACGAGCGCCAGATAATCGCGGTTGACGGTGTGTTTTTGCAGTTGCCGCACCAGGTGGGTCTGGGCTTCGAGCGTTTTTGCCACTACCAGCAGCCCGCTGGTATCCTTGTCCAGGCGATGAACGATACCAGCACGCGGAACGGTATTGAGTTTAGCCGCGTGATGCAGCAGGGCATTCAGCATGGTGCCCTGCCAGTTCCCGCTGCCTGGGTGGACCACCAGCCCTGCAGGTTTGTTGATTACGATGAGCGAATCATCTTCGTAAACAATATCGAGCGAAATCGGCTCGGGCGCATGCATAGCCTCGGCGGGATGGCCGGAGGGCCTTACCTCGACCTTTTCTCCACTCCATACCTTTTGTTTGGGAATCGCTGCCGCTCCGTCAACGCTTATCCGTTTTTCCCGTATCCACGTTTGCAAGCGGCTGCGCGACCAATCCGGCAGCAGCCGAGCCAGAGCCTGGTCGAGCCGAACCCCGGCGAAATCCGCGGGAATGGTGACTTCAATAATGGTTTCAAGCGGTTCAGATACCATGGAGCCTTGCGTTATAATGGAAGTCCTAACTGGTCTTCTCACACCAACATTATGTGGCGTAGTGTAACTTTATTTTTGATATTGCTGCTGTCAGCCTGCGGTTTGCTGCCGAAGAAGGTGGAGGACTCCAAGAACTGGTCGGCCAGCAAATACTATTCAGAGGCGAAAACGGAATTGAACGAAGGCAATTATGCCGGAGCGATCAAGCTGTTCGAGCAACTGGAAGCGCGGTATCCCTACGGACGCTATGCACAACAGGCGCAACTCGAGGTTGCCTATGCGTATTATAAAGACGCCGAGCAGGCTTCGGCCATTGCCGCGGCGGACCGTTTTATCAAGCTGCATCCCAATCACGCGAATGTTGATTATGCGTATTACCTGAAGGGTCTGGCGAATTTCAATGACGATCTTGGGCTGATGGGGATCGTAACCGAAAAAATCCTCAATCAGGACATGAGCGAACGCGATCCCAAGGCTTCGCGGGAGTCATTTGAAAATTTCAAGGAACTGGTTACCCGTTTTCCCAAGAGCAAATATACGCCTGACGCAGTGCAACGAATGAAGCACCTGGTTAATGTGGTGGCCCTGAATGAAGTACAGGTGGCGCGCTATTACATGAAGCGCGGGGGTTATATTGCAGCCGTCAATCGCGCTCAGTACGCGCTGAAAGAATACCCTCAAACACCAGCCACGGAAGAGGCGCTATTCATCATGATAAAAGCCTACGATGCGCTGGGAATGACCGACTTGCGCGATGACGCAGGGCGTGTGATGAAAAAGAACTTCCCGGAGAGCCGGTTTTTTGCCGACTCGACGGGCGTGGACGCCGAACCGTGGTGGAAATTCTGGTAGCGAAAGTTAGCTGGGACGGTAGGACCTCACCATTTGTGCCGCCAAGCTAGCCGGACATGCGCGCTGCAATTTCTCCTAACGGCTCATCGCTCGTCACTTCATCAGGCAGGCGGATTGCCATGACATCACATTTGGCGTGATGCAGAACGCTATTCGCCGTTGACCCCAGCAGCAAGGCAAGCCCATGACGGCCGTGGGAGCCGACAATGACCAGATCGATATCCTCCTCCTCCGCAAGCCGGACAATTTCAGGTCCAGGTACACCCCAAACCATCCATCGGCAGGCGGGGCCTACCCCGAGCTCGTCGCCAATTTGCTTCAACTTTGATTTTTCAGTTTCCAGCAGATCGTCGCCGGAGTTTTCATCCAGTCGAATTTTCGTTCCATAAGCCATGTCGGGCATCGGGATATTGTCAAGAACATGGATAATGCTTAATCTTGCCCGAAACATTTCGGCCAGGTGTCTTGCTTTTTGAATAACGTAACTGTCGGGCTCTGAAAAATCCAGCGCAAGTAATATATGTTTATAGGTTTCCATTTTTTTCTGCTAGCTGATGCGGTTTAGTCGATTGTTGGTGAATCATCCCGATTTTGCAGCGACCGGTGCCGCGGGGAGCCTGTTCGGAGCGCTCGCAAGCATTGTTCTTAGAATTTTCCAGACATTTTCCACGATCTTTGCTTGCGCCTGGGCGTTAGGATGTATTCCGTCGGCCTGAAAAAACTCACGCTTGTCGCCAAAGCCATCCAAAAGAAACGGTACCAGCCTCACTCCATGGAGTTTTGCCAGCTGAGGGTATATATCCTGAAACTTTTGCGTGTATGTTATGCCATAATTGGGCGGCAATTGCATTCCAGCCAACAGCACAGTTGCTTTGTTTCGCAGGCAGGCTTCTATGATGGCTTCCAGATCGTTTCGAATAGCCTCAATGGAGGCGCCTCTCAGTCCATCATTACCGCCGAGTTCGACGATGACGATATCCGGGCGATAAGTTTTGAGCGCTTGCTCGATGCGTTTGCGCCCGCCGTGCGCCGTTTCGCCACTGACGCTGTTATTGATCAGATATGCCTGCGATTGCGTTTGCAGTCGCCTCTTAAGCAGGCTGACCCATCCCGCATCCTGCGGCAGGCCATAGCCAGCGGACAGGCTGTCGCCGAATACCATAATCGTAGTGGTTGCCGTCCCCGGCGCAGCGGTAGCGTGCGAGTTGACGGCGGCTGCACTTAAGACAAAAGAGAGAAGGATTATCAGGAATTTTTTCATGGCAGATCACGTTGAGATGCGGCCCATTGTGCAAGCAGTAGGATTAACCAAGCAAGTGAGCACGGGTAATGAACTGCTTACAATTCTGGACAACATCAATCTGGAAATAAATGCGGGCGACTCCGTTGCCGTGGTAGGAGCATCGGGCTCGGGCAAGTCAACCCTGCTAGGGCTTCTGGCAGGTTTAGATACTCCTTCAGCCGGCAAGGTTCATCTGGATGGAGAAGATATTTTCTCTTTGGACGAGGATGCGCGCGCAGCATTGCGCGGGCGCGTGCTCGGCTTCGTATTCCAGTCATTCCAGTTGTTGCCGGCGTTGACTGCAATCGAGAACGTCATGCTGCCGCTGGAGCTTATCGGTGCCAGCGATGCCCATGGCGCTGCGCTGGAATTGCTTGAACGGGTGGGGCTTGGCATGCGTCTTAAGCATTATCCCAGGCAACTGTCGGGCGGTGAGCAACAGCGTGTCGCCATTGCGCGTGCGTTTGTTACGCAACCGCAACTACTGCTGGCCGACGAACCCACCGGCAACCTGGATTCGGCCACGGGTGCGCAGATCATAGAACTCATGTTCGAACTGAACCGCGAGCGCGGTACCACCCTGGTTCTGGTGACTCATGATGAGGCCATTTCCAGCCGTTGTGCATGGCGAATACGGCTGGCTGGCGGGCGAGTTGTCGGATGAGTCGTTAACATGGGTAAGACCGGTCGATGGAACCTATTTCTCGAATAAAGCCGGTGCCGGGCATGCGGCGCAGCCTACGCCTTACCATGACTGGCATCGTGCTTGCCGCACTCGCAGGGGGCGCTTGGGTTTGGCGCAATCATAGTGCCGCGACCGATATCGGGAAAAAGATCCCCGAGGCAATCCAGGTTGTGACCACCCTGATTGCCCGCAGCGATGTACCCGTCAGGCTTACGGCAAACGGAACCGTATCGGCGCAACAGACAGTCGCGGTGCGGCCGCAGCTAAGCGCGATGATTCGCAGCGTACATATCAGGGAAGGGCAATTCGTTCAAAGCGGGGAGAAGCTGTTTACCCTTGACGCCCGCACCGAGGATGCCAACGTCAGTCGCACAGAGGGACTATTGGCCAAATCCCGTGCCGAACTGAGAAATGCCGAGCGCAACCTGGACCGGCAGCGTGAATTGTTTGAGCAGCACTTCATTTCGCAAGCGGCGCTGGATGTCGCGCAGAACCAGGTAGATTCTCTGCGCGCGCAACTTGCGGTCGATCAGGCTACCGTGGAGGCGAACCGTATCGCTCGCGGCTTCAGTGAGATCAAAGCACCTATAGCCGGACGCACGGGCGCCATTACGGTGCATCAGGGGAGCTTGGTGCAGCCGAATGATGCTTTGGTAAACATCACCCAGATCGATCCCATCAATGTCAGCTTTACCTTACCGGAACGGGAGTTCGTACCCCTGCAACAGGCGCTGGCGAGCGGTGACGTCCCCGTTGAGGTGGCGCTCAACGCCGGGCAAAAACAAACGCGGAAGGGGAAGCTGATATTTATCGATAATGTCGTTGATACGGCGAGCGGCACCATTCTTCTCAAGGCAGAGTTTCCGAATGCGGATAGCCGTCTTTGGCCAGGCATGTTCGTCACTGTGACGCTCGTGCCCAGAACCATTGAGGACACGCTTAGTGTTCCGGTGCAGGCGGTGCAAAATGGCCCGGAAAGGAAATTTCTTTACGTGGTCGGCGACAATAGTCAGGTGCATTCTCTTCCAGTCAATGTGCTCCTGATCCAGGAGGGCGTTGCGGTTATCAACGGCGAAGGCATTATGCAAGGCATGCGCGTAGTCGTGGAAGGCGCACAGAATCTCCGGCCTGGCAGTGTCATAATGGAGGCCAGGCCGGGTCTGGCGCCGCGGGCTGGATGAGCGATTCCATTCTGTAAGATCCGGCATATCCACTATATTCAGCATCTCCAGCGGCGAGTGCAATGAACATTTCCGAGTTGTGTATCCGGCGGCCAGTAATGACAGTTCTGTTATCGGCCTCCGCAGTCGTGGCTGGTTTCATCGCCTACAATGATTTACCCATCGCCGCGCTACCGAGCTATGACGCGCCCACCATTTCGGTTACTGCTGTGTTGCCGGGCGCGAGCGCAGAAACCATGGCCTCGTCGGTAGCAACGCAACTTGAACGCCAGTTTTCCACTATTTCCGGATTGTCGGTAATCAGCTCTACCAGTACCCTCGGCAATACCTCAGTCACGCTGGAATTCGATCAGGATCGGGATATAGACAGCGCATCCATAGACGTGCAAGCGGCGCTACTCCGGGCGCAGCGTGCGTTGCCGGTGGAAATGACCACGCCTCCTTCCTATCGCAAGATCAATCCCGCTGACGCGCCCGTTATCTTTCTTGCCTTGACATCGCCTTCCATGTCATTGTCGGACCTGAATAGTTATGCCGAAGATCTCATTTCGCCGACGTTATCGACACTGCCGGGCGTGGCACAGGTTCAAATAAACGGTCAGAAAAAGTATGCGGTTCGGGTGCTGACGAATCCGGAAGTGTTGGCAATGCGGAATTTGACGCTTGATGATATCGCCAGCGCGCTGCGCACCGCGAATGCCAACACACCGATCGGCACGCTGGAAGGACCACGGCAGACGCTGACTATCCAGGCCAATCGCCAGCTTAGCAATGCAGCCGCGTTCGCGAACCTGATTGTCGCCACATCTGACAGCGGAAATCCGGTCCGACTGTCGGACGTGGCGCAGGTCGAGGACAGCGTGGAGTCAATCAAGACTGCAAGCTGGGTGAACGGCGAACGGGCAATCACACTCTCTGTGCAGCGCCAGCCCGGCGCCAATACCGTCGCGACGGTGGATGCGATCAAGACTGTCATACCGGTACTGGTTGCCCAGATGCCTTCATCTGTGCAGCTCAAGTTGACGAGTGATCGTTCCGTCTCGATACGCGAGGCGATTCATGATGTCCAGGTAACGCTCGCGATAACCATTGTGTTGGTATTGCTGGTGATTTTTCTGTTTCTGCGCAAAGCTTCCGCGACATTGATCCCGGCGCTGTCGCTCCCGATCTCGTTGCTTGGAACTGTGGCGCTGATGCGCGTTCTCGGCTACAGCCTGGACAACATTTCCTTGCTGGCGATTACCCTTGCAGTAGGGCTCGTGGTCGACGACGCTATCGTCATGCTCGAGAATATCGTGCGTCATATCGATGAAGGGCTTTCGCCGCTACAGGCAGCCTTGCAAGGTTCGCGAGAGGTCAGTTTTACCATTATCTCCATTTCGCTCTCGCTGGTTGCGGTCTTTATCCCGATTTTTTTCATGCCCGGCGTAATTGGACTGCTCTTTCATGAATTTGCTGCGGTGGTAGGCATCGCGGTGCTGATGTCGGCGGTGGTATCGCTTACATTGGTGCCGGTTATGACGAGCCGTTACCTCCGCCCAAAGGCAACGGGACAGGAAACGGAGGCGCTCAGCCTGAAGTGGACGGCATGGTTTGAGCACGGCTTTACATGGGTTCTGGCGGGCTACGAACGTATGCTGGACTGGGCGTTGCACCATAGGCGAACGGTCATGGGAATTGCGGTGGGAACCTTCATTGCGACCGGCGTGCTGTTCGTGCTTTTGCCGAAAGGTTTTTTTCCGAGCGAGGACATCGGTCAGGCACTGATAACCGTGGAAGCAGTCGAGGATATTTCCTTTCCTGCCATGGCGGAGCTGTTGCAGCGCACGGACCAAGTGATCCGGTCCAATCCCGCGGTCGACACGCTGATTGTTAACGCCACGGAAAGCAACAGCGCCCGGCTATTCATGACGCTCAAGCCGCGCGGCGAGCGGCCCCCGCTGGATAAAATAATGGAAGACCTGCGTCGGGACGTGCGTAAAGTCCCAGGGGTAAACGTTTTCATCAACCCCATCCAGAATCTGAGGTTGGGGGGCCGCACCAGCAAGAGCCGATATCAATATGTCATGCGGAGCGTACGGGCCGAAGAGTTGCGCGGCGCCGCAGACGCGCTGATGTCGCGCATGCGGGAAGATGCCGTCTTTCGTGATGTGACAAGCGACTCGCAATTGAAAGGTCTGCAGGCGCGGTTAAACATCAATCGGGACAAGGTCAATCTGTTGGGTGTGCAAATGGCTGACATCCGTTCCGCGCTCTATAGCGCGTTTGGCGAACGCCAGGTCTCTACCATCTACACTTCCAGTGACAGCTATCAGGTTATCCTCCAGGTCACGCCCGCAGACCGGGCAGATGAGCGCGCGTTTGACAAGATATATTTGCGCGCGAAGAACGGCGCACTGGTGCCGTTATCAAGCGTCGCATCGGTCGAACGCGAGGTGGGACCGATTGCGATCAATCACGCGGGACAGCTCGAGGCGGTGACGATCTCTTTCAATCTCGCCCCGGGGGCAGCCCTGGGTGAGGCTTCGACACGTATAGAACAGTTCAAACGCGAGTTGAACTTGCCTGAGAGCATACTGACAAACTATGCGGGAGATGCCGCGGCCTTTCAGTCTTCGCAGGCGAGCCAATTCGTACTTATCATCGCAGCGCTGCTTGTTATCTACATATTGCTGGGCGTGCTGTACGAGAGCTATATTCATCCGCTGACCATTCTCTCGGGCCTGCCGTCGGCCGCGGCGGGGGCATTGGCTGTGTTATGGTTGTTCAATATGGAACTATCGATTATCGCCATGATCGGTATCCTGATGCTGATCGGTATCGTCAAGAAGAATGCGATCATGATGATCGATTTCGCACTGGACGCAGAACGCAACGGTGCCTTGCCGCCGCAAGAAGCGATCAGGACCGCCTGCCTGCTACGCTTCCGCCCGATCATGATGACTACGCTGGCTGCGTTGATGGGTGCGCTGCCTATCGCGCTGGGCCTGGGAGCAGGTGCCGAGCTGCGCCAGCCCCTGGGTCTTGCCGTGGTCGGGGGACTTTTATTCTCGCAGGTAATTACCCTGTTTATTACGCCGGTGATCTATCTTTACCTGAATCGGTTTTCAGGCAGTGGACCACTCAAGCTGGAGCTGCCTGAACGGGCGGCGACTTCTACCTGAGTGGCTGAAGATTGCATGAATCACCACGGCAAATGCCTGAACATATGGGGCTGCCAGAGTCAGCAGGAGGGGTACGCGTCCGACGTGCTCCAGGCTCAGCTTATTTGATTTTCATCCCCGGACGCGCGCCCGCATCGGGGGCAAGCAGATAAGGTCCATCACCGTCGCCCGCGGCCAGCACCATTCCCTCCGATACGCCAAACTTCATCTTGCGGGGCGCAAGGTTGGCAACCATTACCGTCAGGCGTCCCCTGAGCTGCTCCGGATCATAGGCTGATTTTATTCCCGCGAACACCGTACGCTGTTCCGAGCCGATGTCGAGCGTGAGCTTCAGCAGCTTGTCAGCGCCTTGTACATGCTCGGCATTGACAATTTTCGCTACCCTCAGGTCGACTTTGCTGAAATCGTCGATCGATATGGTTGCCCCGAGTGTCGCTCCCAGATGTTGTTGTGCCTCGGCATGGCGCGCAGGGGAGTGCGCGTCTGCTGTGGGGGCGGGGGCTTGCTTGTTGGCTTCGATCATGGCATCAATCTGTTTTTGCTCGATGCGCGTCATCAGGTGTTTGTAAGGACGAATGCCATGACCCAGCAGCAACGTCTCCGCATCGCGCCATTGCAAGGGGGGAATATCAAGAAACGTTTCAACGTTGTTGGCGAGTCGCGGCAGGACAGGCTTGAGATATAGGGTCAACAGACGAAACAGATTGAGTGCGATTGTGCAAACCTCATGCAGCCTCGTTTTTGACGCTTCCTCTTCCTGTTTTACGAGCTCCCACGGTCTCATGTCGTTGACGTACTGGTTTGCTTCGTCAGCCAGTCCCATGATTGCTTTAGCCGCCTTTAAATACTCGCGTTTCTCGTAGAGGCCCGCGATTTGGGCGGCGGCATCCTGCAGCTTCTTGATTAGGGCGCAGCCATCCACCCAGGCATCATTCAAGGGCAAATATGAATTCCCGTTTGGGCCGCAAATCCGATCGCACAGCCTGCCGTCGAAGTGTCTGGTGATGAATCCGGCGCACCGGCTCGCAATGTTGATGTATTTTCCCACCAAGTCGCTATTCACCCGCATCAGGAAATCTTCCAGGTTGAGGTCGACATCCTCCATGGTGCCATTCAGCTTGGTCGCGTAGTAGTAGCGGAGCCATTCGGGGTCAAGCCCTTTGTCGAGATAACTCCCCGCCGTAATGAATGTGCCACGCGATTTGCTCATTTTTTCGCCATTCACGGTTAGAAAACCGTGGGCAAAAACTCGGGTGGGCGTGCGGTAATCCGCATAGTGCAGCATGGCTGGCCAAAACAGCGCATGAAAATAAAGTATATCTTTCCCGATGAAGTGATAAAGCTCGGTAGCCGTACCCGTCTTCCAGAAATTATCGAAGTCGATGTCCCGACGGTCACAAAGGTTTTTGAAGCTGCCGATATAGCCCACCGGCGCATCCAGCCAGACGTAAAAATATTTCCCGGGCACATCCGGAATTTCAAATCCGAAGTAGGGCGCGTCACGAGAAATGTCCCAGTCTGCCAATTTATTTTCTCCTGGCGCACCCAGCCACTCGTGCATTTTATTGGCGGCCTCCGGTTGCAGCGTCCCCGAGGTTGTCCATTCGCGCAGAAAGTCCACGCAGCGCGGATCCGAGAGTTTGAAAAAGAAATGCTCCGTGGTTTTTTTCACCGGAGCCGCGCCCGATACCGCGGAATAGGGATTCCTTAAGTCGGTTGGGGTATAGGCCGCGCCACATGCTTCGCAGTTATCGCCGTATTGATCTTTTGCGCCGCATTTCGGGCACTCGCCTTTTATGAAGCGATCCGGCAGGAACATATGCTTGATGGGATCGTAGAGCTGCTCGATGGCGCGAACGACGATCAGTCCGGCGGACTGGAGCTTCCTATAAATTTCCTCGGAATACTGGCGGGTTTCGGGCGAGTGAGTGGTGTAATAATTGTCGAATTCGACATGAAAACCGCTGAAATCGCGTAGATGTTCGCCATGGACCCGCTCAATCAGGGCTTCAGGCGTGATGCCTTCTTTTTCCGCGCGCAGCATGATGGGGGTGCCGTGCGTGTCGTCGGCACATACGTAATATACTTCGTGTCCCTGCATTTTCTGGAAGCGTACCCAGATGTCGGTCTGAACGTACTCCACCAGATGGCCAAGATGAATGCTGCCGTTAGCATACGGCAAGGCGGAGGTAATCAGAATTTTTCGCTTGTTCATCAATTGCCTATGGAAATGGACCAGCGTGGATTGTAGCAAACTGTGGTGCGGCGGTCATTTGAACACGCGCTCCGTTGCAGCGGGCGTTGTTGCGCGGCCACATCCGCCTCCCCCGGTTCGACTGGCGGCCGGGGAGCCGGCTTATTGCGATGCGTGCAACTGTAAACTCATTGGGCATAGATCAGGTAAGGGACGCGGCGAGGTTGCCCAGATGCCTTGCCACAAATTCCCTCGAAAGTGTCACCTTGCAAGACTCTTGTGCACGATATTTGTTAATATCCCGGGTTGTTTGTGCCCGCAGATAAGGAGAGTGCAAAAAGTGGCTATCACCGAACAGCAAGTAAAGTCTGCCCTTGAGGAGATTACTGATCTTAGCACCGGCCGGGATTATGTAACCAGCAATGAAGCACGCAACATCAACATCGACGGCAACGATCTATCGCTGGACATCGTGCTCGGATACCCGGCAAAAAGCGTGATAGCGACCATCCAGCAGCAGGTGATCGACAAGCTCAAAAGCATACCGGGTATTGGCGGGGTGCAGGTCAACATCACCAGCAAAATCGTTCCTCATAGCGTGCAGCGCGGGGTAAAGCTCATACCCGGCGTGAAGAACATAATAGCAGTTGCGTCAGGCAAGGGTGGGGTCGGGAAGTCCGCCACTGCGGTAAATCTGGCGTTGGCGCTGGTTGCGGAGGGTGCACGCGTCGGCCTGTTGGACGCGGACATTTATGGTCCGTCTCAGCCGCAGATGCTGGGCCTCACGGGGCGTCCCGAATCGCCGGACGGCAAGAGCATGCTGCCGATGACGGCGCATGGCCTTCAGGCCATGTCCATCGGTTTTCTGATTGACGTGGAAACGCCGATGGTATGGCGGGGGCCGATGGTTACACAGGCTTTGCAGCAGCTATTGACTGATACGCGTTGGGATGACGTGGATTACCTTGTCGTTGATATGCCGCCTGGTACGGGGGACATCCAACTGACACTCGCGCAGAAGGTGCCGGTTACCGGTGCCGTTATCATCACCACACCTCAGGATATCGCCTTGCTTGACGCGCGCAAGGGTCTCAGGATGTTCCAGAAGGTCGGGATTCCGATACTTGGTATTGTTGAAAACATGAGTACTCACGTCTGTTCCCAATGTGGGCACGAGGAACATATTTTTGGTGTCGGGGGCGGAGAGAAGATGTGCAAGGATTACGATGTCGAGTTCCTGGGAGGATTACCGCTGGACATTAGGATCCGTGAGCATACCGACTCTGGCACTCCAACCGTGGTGGCTGAGCCGTACGGGCGCATTGCAGAGATTTATCGCGCGATCGCACGCCGCGTGGCGGTCAAAGTCGATGAAATCGCACTCGACCATTCGGCGCTGCTGGCAAAGATCGTAATTGAGGACACTTGAACTCTCGATATACCGCACCTGCACAGGAAGCCGCCATTATCACTGGCGCTTCCTGTCAGCGTGTCAAGGCACCATGTAACACAGTGTGATGCGCCAAGAGAAATCGGCCCGATAACGTTTCCTACGTCCTTCTATTAAATATGACCATTAAGTCCGATAAATGGATTCGCCGCATGGCGACCGAACATCGCATGATCGAGCCCTTCGAATCCAGCCAGATCAGGTACGCCAACGGCAACAAGATCGTGTCGTATGGGACGTCGAGCTACGGCTACGATATCCGCTGCTCGGACGAATTCAAGCTGTTCACGAATATAAACTCCGCAATTGTGGACCCCAAGAATTTCGACTCAAACTCATTTGTAGATGTGAAGGGCGATGTGTGTCTCATCCCACCTAATTCCTTCGCGCTTGCGCGCACTGTGGAGTATTTTCGCATTCCGCGAAATATCCTGACCATCTGCCTGGGAAAATCCACTTATGCCCGCTGTGGAATCATCGTTAATGTCACGCCCTTTGAGCCGGAGTGGGAGGGGTATGTAACGCTGGAGTTTTCCAATACCACGCCGTTGCCGGCAAAAATATATGCCAACGAAGGCGTGGCCCAGGTGATTTTCTTTGAGTCGGACGAAGTGTGCGAAATCTCCTACAAGGATCGTGGCGGGAAATACCAAGGGCAGCATGGAGTAACCCTGCCAAAGATCTAATCTTTCTTGATGCCGTCGTTCTCGTCCTGACTGGAAGCCGGTTTCTGCCCGCCAGCGCTGCATTGAGGGATGAATTAAAATTCATTTTCTTCGCTGCCCCTAAGCTTCCAGTCCCCACTCTGTATTGTTCGGCCCCCCAGTCCGACGCAAGTAAGTCTTCCTGTTACGGAAAATACCCACAATTTGTGGTTGTTTTTGCTTTTTTTACCCTAATATCTTCCCTTGGCGTGATCGTTTATTTGGGGAAGGCGACAGCGCGGCGGCGTCCATATTTCCCCGGAACCAGCGCACAATGCGGAGGAGTTGTAAATTTTTAACACCGTGCAAAAAACGCTTGATTTCAACACAGTGGGGTCTATAATCCGCACTTAATTTTTTACCCGGCATTTCAGTTGAACAACAGGAGGTCATCATGACAAGCAAAGCAAACTATTTAATTTCGGCTGATCTGGTAAACATCCATATTCCCGTCACGTAGCCTCGCAAAAGGACACTCTCATGCAAATGCGTACCGCCGCTCTGCGCCAGGAAGTAGAGCTCGAAGAAGTATTCGATACCCATCCCGAAATCAGCCTGGATTTCAAACATGTTCAGGCAGCTCTTGAAAAGGGCTACAGCAGACCGTTTCTGCTAGTTGACAGCGACATCATCCGTAATAAGGCCCGCCGCTTCAAAGCCGCCATGCCGCAGGTGCAGCCGCATTATGCGGTCAAGGCCAATCCCGATCCTCGCGTACTCAGAACCATGATCGAAGAAGGCGTGGGATTTGAGATCGCGTCGATCTCCGAACTGGACCTCCTGCTTGAGCTGGGTGTTTCTGCCGCGGACATTTATTACAGTAATCCGATGAAGTCGCGTGCCTACCTTGAGTATGCAGCCGCCAAGGGCGTGGAGTGGTATGTGCTTGATAGTGTCGAGGAGCTTCGCAAGATTGCCAGCGTCAAGGCGGACGCAAAATTGTACTTACGCATAGATACGCCCAACATCGGCAGCGACTGGCCCTTGGCGGGAAAGTTCGGCACCCACGCGGCGGAAATCAAGGAGATCATAAATGAGGCGGCAGCGATTAAGGCTGACCTCGCCGGGGTAACTTTCCATGTGGGTTCGCAGTGCCGCAATCCGCAGAACTGGCGAGTAGGAATCGAACGGGCGAAGAAAGTTTTTGCCGACATGCGCCAGGCCGGGTTGAGTCCGCGCTTGCTCAATATCGGCGGCGGTTATCCGGTGCGCCACGTCAAGCCAATACCGTCGATAGAAGTGATAGGAGATATTGTGAACGCCGCTATCGCCGACTTGCCCAAGAATATCCGCATTATGGCCGAGCCCGGGCGTTATCTGGTTTCTGATGCTGCCTATTTTGTTTGCCGGGTGGTGGGGACCGCAACTCGCAATGGCAAACGCTGGATGTATTGGGACGCGGGCATGTTTGGTGGCGTGATTGAGGTGACGGAAGGGCTACGCTATGAAATTCTTTCCGACCGCAAGGCACAGGATATTCCGTGGTCCATTGCAGGACCCACATGTGACTCAGTAGACATTCTAATGCGGGACGAAATGCTGCCCGAAGATATTCAGGAGGGGGATTTTATCTATATTCCCAATGCGGGCGCGTACACAACCGCCTACGCCAGCAACTTCAACGGCTTCCCTCTACCGGATGTAGTCGTTTTGTAGCCTCGGTGCGGGTTACAGCGTCGGACGAATCAGTAAACTTCAGAATAACGGGGGCTCAGATGGGCCCCTGTTTTTTTTGTCGCTTTTCCGGTCGAGTACCACAAACTGGTAGTCGAACCCGTCGTCCCCTTCACCGTCCCATCGACATCTCTCGCGCGACGTTTCAACCCATTCGTCACGATCAAATTCTGGGAACAGTGCATCGCCCTCGAAATCGGCCTGAATCTCAGTAAGATAAATCCTGTCGCATAATGGCAAAGCCTGAGGAAAGACATCGGCGCCGCCAATAACGAAAACTTCCCTAACTGCTATTGAACCGTTGCTAAAAGATTCCTGGGCTTTGGCATCGGCTGCTCGCAACGCTTCAGCCAGCGAATCAACTACGACGGCACCAGGCACCTCATAACCGGCTCGATGCGTGACTATGATACAGGTACGCCCGGGCAGCGGCCGCCCGATGGATTCGTATGTTTTGCGCCCCATAATGATGGGGTGCCCCATCGTGAGCGACTTGAAGCGTTTCAGATCCGGCGGCAAATGCCACGGTAACGCGTTGTTACGACCGATGACGCGATTCCTTGCCATCGCCACCAGTGCGGAGACGCGCGATTTCATACCGCAACCGGAGCCTTGATGGCAGGGTATGGGTCATAGCCTTCCAGCACGAAATCCTCATACCCGAAATCGAAAATACTGCGAACGGCCGGATTCAATTTCATCACTGGCAGCTTTTTCGGTTCACGACTTAATTGTTCCCGCGCCTGCGTCAGATGGTTGAGGTAGAGGTGGGCATCACCGAGAGTGTGCACGAAATCTCCAGGCTTCAGATTGCAGCTTTGCGCGACCATGAGGGTAAGCAACGCGTAGGATGCGATGTTGAACGGAACACCGAGAAATATATCGGCGCTGCGCTGATAAAGCTGGCACGACAGCTTGCCGTCGGCCACGTAGAACTGGAACAGCGCATGACAAGGCGACAGTTTCATCTGGTCCAGTTCACCTACGTTCCAGGAAGAAACGACCATGCGCCTCGAATCAGGCGTGTTTCTGATCTGCTCGACTACACGCGACATCTGGTCAATCGAAGCCCCATCCGGGGCAGGCCAGTACCGTAACTGACGACCGTAGATGGGACCCAGATCTCCGTTCTCGTCGGCCCACTCGTCCCAGATGGTCACCCCGTTATCGTGCAGGTACTTGACGTTGGTATCGCCCCGTAAAAACCATAACAGCTCATGGATAATGGATTTCAGATGGCATTTCTTGGTGGTGACCAAGGGGAAACCCTCCGACAGGTCGAAACGCATCTGGTGACCAAATACCGAGAGCGTGCCGGTGCCGGTGCGATCGGACTTTTTGTGTCCGTGGTTCAGCACGTGTCGCATAAGGTCAAGATATTGGCGCATGGCAGAGGAGCAAAGCCGAGTCAGTCCGGCTTGCGGTCAACAAGGTATAATAACGTATTTCCAGTCTTTAAGGTCGGTCTCCAATGCTCGCCTCGCTAACGCAATTCGCTTCATCGATCAGCCCTCCCATAAAGGGGTCTCACGTGCTCGTTGTGCTGCCTCAGCAGGTTGCAGCAACGAGTAAAGTAACGGACACTCCGCAGAGCAAGCCCGATTTTTTGGGTAGAAGCGTGCTGGAAGCGCTCTTGTCGCGGCGCAAGATGGAACTTGACCAGATCGGGGAAACGCCGGTCTCCGCCAATTCAGAGAGCGGCACATTATATGTTTGGGTGGCGGTGGAGCTTGGCAAATCTTCGTTTGAACAGCAAACCCTGATGCGAAAAGCAGTGCAGTTGCTGATGGAGGAAAGCCCGGCTGAGATAAACGTTGCGGTCTATGGTAATGAGCAGGAGAGGGCGGTTCTGGCGCAACTTGCGATCTACGTGGCATGGGTCAACGGCCCGCCCTTGCCTTCCCGAAAAACCGGTAAAAAAGACACGCACAAGCAACCACTCGAAAAGATCACTCTGCATGGATACAGTGGAGCAAACGATTTCCAATTGCAGCATGCAAAAGCTGAGGGGAATTTGCTTGTACGCGAACTTACAGTGCTTCCCGCTAACGAGCTGACTCCAGCGCTTTATCGCGAGCGTCTCAAGCAGTTGGCGGAGGCCGAACACTGGGAATATGAAGAGTTCGATCTAAGAAAGCTGCGCGAGATGGGCGCGGGCGCCTTTGTCGCGGTTGCGCAAGGCAGCGCCCAGGAGGATGCCGCGATAGTGCATTTGCAGCGACGAGTAGAAAACCCGCGCAACATGGTCGCCCTAGTGGGTAAAGGCATCTGTTTTGATACCGGGGGGCACAACCTGAAGCCCGCTCGATACATGCAGGGTATGCACGAGGACATGAATGGTTCCGCCGTCGCTGTAGGTTTATTGCTGGCCGCGACCCGCGCCAGGCTGCCGGTAAATATCGATTGCTGGCTGGCCATCGCCCAGAATCACATCAGCCCAACCGCCTATAAACAGAATGACGTGATAACGGCTCTGAATGGCACGACAATCGAGATCGTCCATACCGATGCCGAAGGACGGCTGGTGCTGGCGGACGCACTAACGCTGGCAGCGAAACAGAAACCTGATGTGATATTTGATTTCTCCACATTGACTGGGAGCATGCATGTGGCGCTCGGATCACGTTACAGCGGCATTTTCAGCAACCGGGAGGATCTATCGGAAAAGGCCCTCGCCGCCGGGCAATCAAGTGGCGAGCGGATCTGCGCATTCCCCATGGATGCCGATTACGAGACGGACTTGGAGAGCAAGATCGCCGACGTCAAGCAGTGTACCCTGGACGGCGAAGCGGATCATATCCTCGCAGCTCGCTTCCTTGGCCGGTTCGTGGGGGAGACGCCCTGGCTCCATATGGATCTTTCCGGCAGCAATAATAAAGGTGGATTGGGAGCCGTGGGCACCGATGTCACCGGGTTTGGGGTGGCGTGGGGGGTCGAGATGTTGCAGCGGCTGTAAACAGTTCGGTGAGGGGGACGTTCGAGTGAGACCCGTGTATTCACTGTTCCCCTTGCTACGGGATCTCCAGCACGATCTTGCCCCTGGTATGGCCGGCTTCAATCAGGCGGTGCGCGTCGGCTGCTTTTTCGAGCGGCAGGACATGGCTTATGTGAACCTTGAGCGCGCCTTGCTCGAACAAGGTCGCGCAGCGTTCAAGTAGGCGTGTTTGTGCGAGGCGGGCAGATTGCAGCCCGAAATAGAGCGGAGCGGCTACCTGCACATAACCGATGCTAAGGTTGCGTAGCCGCGCAATATTGATGTGGCTTATCTCGCATGCTGTTGAGAGCAGTGTCACGACTCGCCCATAATGCCGGGTCGCGGCAAATGACTTGCAAAACGTTTCACCCCCAACCGTATCCATCACCAATCTCACGCCCTCCCCATCCGTCCAATTCCTGGTGGCGTCAACGAAGTCTTGTCGGGTGTAGTCGATTGCAAGTTCCGCCCCGAGCGCTTGCACAAACCGGGCCTTTTCAGGACTTGAAATGGTCGTGGCGACAGGCGCATTCAAGTATTGCGCAAGCTGGATCGCAATGTGGCCGACACCTCCCGCGCCTGCATGGATCAGCGTCGGCTCTCCTTCCTGCAGGTGTCCACGATTCACCAGTGCTTCCCACGCCGTTAGCACCGGCACTGGCAAGGCCGCGGCTTCAAGCATGGAAAGGTTCCTTGGTTTAAGTGCCAGATACTCTTCCGGCACCACGGCGTACTCGGCATAGGTACCGGGTTGTCCGCCTAAGCCATTGTTGAAGAAATAGACTTCATCCCCTGGGCGCACCCGCGTCACTGAATCGCCAACCGCTTCCACGACCCCCGCCCCATCACACCCGAGAATTGAGGGCAATTTATCCGGGTAGTACATATTGTGTTTGCGCACTTTTACGTCTATGGGATTCACCCCCGCCGCGTGCAGCTTCACCAGCGCGCTGGACGAGTCAGTCAAGGCCGGCGTGGCGATGTCGGCGGCCTCCAACACCTCCGGACCGCCCGCCGCATTCATCAGCACGGCCCTCATGACTTTACCTTTGTATTGCGGATGGAGCGCACAAATCGCCGCCACCACCCCACTGTTGGGGCGGAGCTGTTCTGTGTCCGATCCACGTCGTCGCGAGCGGTACTGAGTTTTACCTGCTGGTGGATCTGGCGCAAGGTCAACCCGCCGGGACCTTTTAATTTATCAGGGTCAAGTTCTTCCATCGGCTTTCGTCGGCATGCAGCCAAAATAGTGGACTAAGCGAGATATGTTAAACTTCGATGCTTGTTTTTGCGAGAACAACAAAAATGTCCGGCAATACTTTCGGCAAGATTTTTTGCGTGACGTCCTTTGGCGAATCCCATGGTCCCGCTATCGGCTGTGTCGTCGATGGCTGTCCCCCCGGGTTGGAATTGTCAACGGAAGATATCCAACGCGATCTGGACCGGCGCAAGCCGGGTACTTCCCGGTACGTGACCCAGCGGCGCGAGTCCGATACGGTGGAAATTCTTTCCGGCGTGTTCGAGGGGAAGACTACGGGAACCCCCATTGCGCTGCTGATCCGTAACGAAGATCAGCGCAGCAAGGATTACACTAAAATCATGGATACGTTTCGGCCCGGACATGCGGATTATGTCTACTGGCAGAAATATGGCATCCGGGATTATCGGGGCGGAGGGCGCTCTTCCGCGCGCGAGACGGCCGTCCGGGTGGCGGCAGCCGCCATCGCCAGGAAATGGCTGCGTGCGAAATACGGTGTGGTTATACGCGGCTATATGGCGCAGCTCGGACCCGTGCAGGTTCGGTTCAAACAGTGGGACGCAGTTAATCACAATCCGTTTTTTGCCGCTGACCCCGATATGGTCTCCAGCCTGGAAGCATTCATGGACACGCTGCGAAAATCTGGCGACTCGGTAGGCGCGAAGATCTGCGTGATCGCGGAAGGCGTGCCGGTGGGCTGGGGTGAGCCGGTGTATGATCGGCTGGACGCGGAAATTGCGTACGCGATGATGAGTATCAATGCGGTAAAAGGCGTGGAAATAGGCGCCGGATTCGCGGCTGTTGGCCAGAGAGGGACCGAGCACTCCGACGAAATGACCCCCGAGGGATTCGTCAGCAACAATGCGGGCGGCATACTGGGTGGAATTTCTACCGGGCAGGATATTGTTGTGAATATTGCGGTCAAACCGACTTCCAGCATCCGGCTGGGGAGGCGCTCAATAGATAAGGCTGGTCTGCCGGTGGTAGTGGAGACGCATGGCAGACACGATCCCTGCGTGGGCATTCGCGCCACGCCCATTGCTGAAGCAATGCTGGCGCTGGTACTGATCGATCATGCCCTGCGCCATCGCGCTCAAAACGCTGATGTCGTTTGTTCCACCCCGAAAATTGCAGGAATGAGGAGCTGGGACGAAGTGTCCGCATCGGGTGACCACCCGAAGGTAGGTGAGGCGGTAGAAGATACCGACCCCGATGAGCCATAATTCTCAAGCCCGAGGGATCGACTCCCCGAGGACTCTTGCTCACGCTTACGCGTGAGTGGGGACAAAGAATGGCTGTGAGATTTACGCTTCCAGGACGTCTTTGAAGGGCGAGTCGTGGGCGGGCGCAGGCGTTCCGATCAGAAAACCTTGAGCATAGTCGATTCCCATTTTCTCCAATACCGCGAGGGTCGCTGCGGTCTCTACGAACTCTGCAGTTGTTTTCTTCCCGAATCCTCTCGCTACCTCACATAATGCTTTGACCAGAATCTGGTCATCCGGACTGTCGGCGAGGTTTCGGATAAAGGAGCCGTCGATCTTTACCACATCGATTGGTAGCTGTCGTATGTAGTAGAAGGACGAAAAGCCGACTCCAAAATCATCCAGCGTAAAACTGCAGCCGAGCATTTTGATCGTCTCCATCAGTGTGCGGGCAGCGGACAGGTCTTCCAGCGCCGCTGTCTCGGTGATCTCGAACATAAAGGTGGAGGGGTCAGCGTCGTATCGGGCGAACGTTTCCTTCAGGATCGGCAACAGTTCAGGGTCGTGAAATGCATGAGCAGACAAGTTGATGGAGAAGCGAATGCAATGCCCCCGGCGCCGGACCTCCGCTGACTGAGCGATGGCCTTCCTCAATACCATGTGGTCAATGGCATGAATAAGGCCGGTCTGCTCTGCTGCGGGTATGAAAAAATGTGGAACGAGTATTGTTCCATCATCGTCGAGCATGCGCAGCAACACTTCGTAATGATCAATCGTTTTGTCGGCAATATGCATGATGGGCTGAAAGTAGAACAGGAACCGGTCATGCGCGAGTGCATGTTCAATTTTTTCCTTCCAATAGACCAGCGTATGCATGCGTTCCCGGGTTTTTTCCTCATCTGAAAACAGGTGCCAGCTGCCGCGCCCGGCCTCCTTGGCCTGATACATAGCGAGATCAGCCGCGGCCAAGAGGTCATGTACATTGTTTCCATGTTCGGGAAAAAGCGCGATGCCGACGCTGGCCGATGCCGTATGCGTACGTCCGTTCACCATGATCCTCCCCTGGTTAAGGCAGGCCAGGGCGTTTTTTGCCACTTCTATTGCGCCCTCGGCCGTCGTTTGGGGCAGGATTACCGCGAATTCATCGCCTCCCAGGCGCCCGAGTATGTCCACGCTGCGAATGCTGCCCAGCAACATACGGGCAACCATCTTCAGAAGGGCGTCCCCTGCCTGATGGCCACTGGTATCGTTGATATACTTGAACTGGTCAAGATCAAAAAACAGCAACGCGCCAGAGTGTTTATAGCGGGCCGCAAGGTTAAGCATCTGTTCCAGCTCTTCCTGAAAGCGGCGGCGGTTGAACAGATCGGTCAGCGGATCGTGATCGGCCAGCCAGGCAAGTCTGCCTTGGGTACGCTTGTGTTCGGTCATGTCAAGACCGACCGATAACATGGCCGGGTCATCAGCAGCATGCCTCGTCAACCGTGAATGCAGCCACAGAATATGTCGTAGGGATGTGTCCTTGCATAGAATATTCGCCTCATGGCGCAATTGTTCCCGCCGCGCCGAACGCACTTCCTCAAGTCGCGCTGGCAGATCCTGCGAATCGTTTTCCAGCGCCAGCATGTCGATAAAGGGCCTCCCCTGAAGTTCATTTTCGGTGAACTGGATAAGCGTTTCACCGTGCGCGTTCAGCGTGAGAATCTGGCCGTTCGCGTTTTGGGTAATCACGATCACCTGCGCGATATCGAGCAGATTGTTGATGAAATCCCTTTCCGTGCTCAACTCCTCCATTTTCCTCGCCAATATCCGTGTCCGGTCCGCGACCTGATCTTCCAGCTGTTCAAGCTGATGAGACAGGGCGACGGCGGTTTCATCGAGCATGTCGATTTCATCCTTCAGCCATTGTTTCTGACCGGCGTAACGCAGTGAAGCACGAAAATCCTGAAAGCTGCTGCGGGCTAAAAGCGGCAACGTAAATACGATGTGTTTGAGCCGGGAAAGGGGTTTCGTCAGTATTACAAATAGCAGAATCTCAGAAAGCACGAGCCCAACCAGACCGATGATCATGTTCTGCTGGGTGGAGCTTTGAATGGTGCGGACAGTAGAGGTGGTATCGGTGACAACGATCAACTGCGCCTTGTCCGACGGATCTATTCGCTCAAGAGGGAGCAGTTTAAGTTGCTGATAACGATTGTCCCAGAAACCCTGCACCCCTTGCTCAAGATTTCTGAAATCAGGGTATTTCTCGGCCACGGCATTGAGAATAGGCCGGATTTTTTCGCTGCTGGTGAGAGCGGCAACGCGTACTTTCCATTGTGCGATTCTCGTATCGTTACTGCGGGCTACATCGCCTGGTTCTTTAATCAACAACCCGATGTCCGCCCCGGAAATATTCTTGAACCCCAAAATCGCGTCTACCAGGGGTGCGCCGATGACAACAACGCCGACCTTGTTTCCTTCAACCAGCAGTGGTGCTACCGCGAACTGGGTGCAGTTTTTTTTGCAGCGCAACGGGCTGATCGGGTGTTCTCTCGCATTAACATCGCGCACCCAGTCCAACATCGGGCCTTCATGCGTATCCGCTTCAAGAATACCCCAGCTTGCCAGCAGCTGATGCGAATTATCGTAAAAACGCACCAGTTCTATACCCTTGTTAAGCTGCAGCAATGCCCAATGCGGGTCGAATGTTTCAGTAATCCTTGTCCCATTACCTTTGAGCAGATCGATGCCCATCCCTTCCATAAAAGGGATCAGCTCGGCAAGCTGATGCAGGTTATTTGCGATCTGATCGATCAGGCCTTCGACTTCACTCGCATAACGCTGATGTTGCGCATCTCTCTGGCTCTCGAAATCATCCATTAAGCTCACGTAAGTAATGCTGGTGAATGAAACGACGATAGCGATCAGGATCAGGCTGCTCAGCAACAGCACTTTCCACTTCAGGCCCAGAAACCGGCGTGCGGGACCGGTAGTACCGTCAAGCTGAACCAGGCCCTTGTGAAGATTCTTCCGCATCGAGTATTCGTTAGAACCGGTAGGAGCCAAGAATGGAGAAAAGATCCCAGTGCTGAGCCGGTGGGTGGCTGGAATCATGATTATCAAGCGCCGAGAGCCAGCCGGTGCCATTCACATGGTGATATTCGGCCCGAAGCATGAATTGCGACGTGATATTCCAGCGCAGACCTACGGTGATATCCTTCGCGAACCGGCTATGGGCTGGGCGTCCCGTCCTGCGCCCAGCGTCAGTGGCAGCCCATATCGTTCCATTATGGTCATCGCGATCGGCGAAATAAGCATCGTAACGAACAATTCCCTCCCACTCCGGCGTAAAGCGGTAGACACCCTGGAAATAATAGCTCTCCCCGGCATAGCTCTGGTCTTTTATCGGGGCAAGGTTTTTGTTTTCCAGGTAGCGAATCGCATATTCCGACGTGAGGCTCCAGCGCTCGGCGTTGTATTGAGCGGAGAAGACGAGGGGGACGAAATGGAATGACCCTGCCTGCAGGTCTTGCGTTACCCCAGGGGCTGGGGAGTAACTCATGTTCAGCTGGGTTGCGCTTATGCCAAGACGAACCCGCCCCCCTTCGAGTTCATAGTTTACACGGCTGACATAGGATATTTCAGGGGCCAGATGCCCGGGAAGTAGCACTCCAAACACGGCGGCCTCGGCCTCATCACCTCGCACCAGCGGCCTTACCACGCCCGCCTGGAAGGAAACGTCGCCGTAATCGGAGCGGTATTCCCCATATAAATGCACCCCATCCGCAGCGATTGCCAGCTTGCGCGTGCGGTCGAAGTAGATGGATTGTGGCAACAGGATGCTGGGCCTGGTGAAGGGCACGTCCCGGGTGTCATTATAGAAACCGAGCGGATTTTTCATTCTACCCAAGCGTATGCCCAGCTGGCTGTTCTCGCGGTTGGAAAATGTGTAATCGATAAAGCCATAATCCAGCCGGATATTGCCTGGGCTGCCGTTTCCGGCCGTTCGGGAAAGTCCCTGGACGGAAAACTGCAGATTGGTAAGGGGCCGCATCGAGGCGTTCAACCCGATCTCCCTGAAGTCGAAGCTTCCGCTACTGGAAGAACTGGGACCAAACACATTATTGTTGTCCGAGCTTTTCAGCCATCCCTGGCTCGCGAAACCGTGTATTTGCAGGTTGTGCGGCAGTTTTGGCATCTCGGGCAGCTTGGGCAGCCTTATTTCTGATAACTTCGGCAGTTCAGGCAGCTTGTCAGCATGGGCAGGGGCTCCCAATAGTAAAGCCGGCAAGACCATCAATCTGATAGCCCAGTTTACGTGGGGGCGAGCCGGGTTATTTGATCTGGAGTACATTGACTCTGCCGTCCATCCGGGATTTGGTTAAGTAGCCGATTGCTCCAGGTGTGCCGGCGACCTTGGCCAGCATCTCTTCCGGCGACGTTACGGTTTCGGGTGCCTGGCCCGTGCCGGAAAATACCAGCCGGTCCCAAGCGGCACGCAACTGGTAGGGAAACACATTCAGCTTTTCTTTGGAAAAAACCGCATGTAAGGGTGCTTCGTCGGGCATGACGAACACTTTGATGCCAGTGCCATCCGGCCACGTATGCAGCCGCATCCCGAAAATAGCGCGCAAGGTGCTTCTGGGAAGAGATTTTTCATTGATACCCGGATGAGTTATTACCTCATAGGGTTCGGTTGCCCCAGCAATGGCTATCGCCGGCGTCATGCTGAACAGCAAACAGACGAACAGGATGAGCCGCCGGATTTTTATTTTAATTGTCACGATTAATGTTCGTCCGGCTGGTCCGATAAGCAGAAGCCGGGCTGAGATAGGCCGCCGGAATGAAAGATATAATGGACGATATAAAGGTTAATCGTAAAACACGGTTGTGCCGGCGCAGTGATTGGACTGTCCACCGCCTATTATTTCAGCGATCAGCTAGAACGCTACTTGCCGGTATCGACTGCACGTGCTCCGCATATTTCGGCCTGACCCTGCCGTAATCAGTAACAAGTTCCCAAATCTGGTTGTGATCTTTATGCATGCGATCCAGCATGCTGGTCAGATTGACGTAGTAAGGGCGGCGTCTACCGTGATGCTCCGTCAAGGGCCCGACAGGATCGAGTTGTAACCCGTAAAGCCCGAGTAATCTGTTTAAAGCAGGTTCCATTACCGATAGCCAGTGATTGACGTTGTGTTTGACCGACATACGGATAATGCCGACGGCAAGCGCGAGAACTGGATGGGGGAAGCGGCGCCGGTGTTGTACAGCCGCGCTTTTAATGTCGGTCAATCCCGACTGACCCTCAAGCTCCTCGCTTCTTCGGCAGAACTGGCGAAG
This sequence comes from Nitrosospira sp. Nsp14, assembly GCF_900113575.1. Taxonomy (GTDB): domain Bacteria; phylum Pseudomonadota; class Gammaproteobacteria; order Burkholderiales; family Nitrosomonadaceae; genus Nitrosospira. The sequence continues at coordinate 24,960 of NZ_FOPV01000003.1, read as the reverse complement.
AACAAACAGCCGCGATATTTCCCCTACTCGTTGCCGGGGTAGTTTGCTCATATCTATGAGAGCGGGATCGAGCAACATATGCCGCTCGGTGGGAAATGGTTTGTGCGTGTCGAGCGGATCGGGGAGGATCAAACGGGACGTTCCGACATAGGCCCCGGAGGGACGATGCACCAGCAGTATATGGGACGAGTGACGATCATAATCATCGCTTTCCATCTCTTCGGGATAGCGGGATGGGTCAAAACCCGGTGCGCGTTGTTCAACGCACAGGACTTGATAGCGAACGCGGAACACATCGCGCAGCAATTCGGGCGAATTGGCATCGATGACTTCAAAGTATTCGTTAAAAGCGGCCACCAAGTCGTTCATCAGAATGAGTTCAAGTAACTTTAATGGAAATTGGTGAATTATGAAATTGCTTCGTTTTGTTCCATGTTCCGTTAAGGGGAATCGGCTCATACAACTGATTACCGGGGCGGCTTGACCCGGTCCCCGGCAAGGTTGTCCGCGCGGCGTCGCAAGCGGATCAGTTCCGATGGTTGAACTTTTAACGGCGGGAATCGGCTTCACTTGATTGGCGCTGACGCACTGATGAATAGTCGTTTTTCTTTTGTATGTTCGGTGTCGCGCAGTACGAGCCGACCTTAACAGAACGATAATCTGAAGGACCGCCGCCGGCCCGGCGTTCGGGCTGGTCGAATCGAATGGTAATTCAGCGTCTGATGTCGCTACTTTCGCCTTGCGTGCGAATAATGTTCAGCCATCCAATATTGATTTACGTGAAGGAGTGCGTTATAAGACAACGGATTGAGTCGTATGAATAGCTGTAAGATTTTACAGCTAGCTATTCCTTGCCGGACCCCAACCGATTAAGCCGCGGCTGATTCAGTGATTCGTATACCTTTTCTGAGTGGTCGCGCCTGAAAGATTGTGACGCTCGGACTTGCATGACTACGACGAGAGTTTCACGTTTGTGACCGACGTTTATGCCCGTCTGTGCAAATTTTACATACGGTATGGAACGCTTTCTTGATATTGCATGCTCATCCCAACCGCGCCGCACTCGTGCCACTGCTATACTTTCGGTACTTCAGAATGATCCGCTTGAGTGTTCCGGTTGCCGACAAACCCGAGCAGGTTTTACTGCTGGATATGCTGGACATGCGCTTCGACGAAAAATAATGAATGGTGCCCAGAAGAGGACTCGAACCTCCACAGTGTTGCCACCGCTAGGACCTGAACCTAGTGCGTCTACCAATTCCGCCATCTGGGCAATGTTTGCATCCTGTCCGGCTAGCGGGACAGGGGCGCAGGATAGACGCGCAATTTTATAGGAAACCATTGCTTTGTCAATCAAGAAACCACGCCACGTCCGTGAGCTAGATCCTTATCTTCAGCGGGAGAAAGAGCGATATGGACATGCGCTGCCCAGTCGCGAGTTCATGCTGCAAATCCTGGACGAACAGGGTATTCCCGTGAATGAAAAGGCATTGCAGAGCCTTCTTGATATTACAGAAGAAGAAGAAGAAATTTTCAGCCGCCGTATTTCTGCGATGTTGCGCGAGGGTCAGATCATGCGTAACCGCAAGGGGGATATCTGCGTCGTCGAGAAGCTCGATCTTATCAAGGGAAGGGTACAGGGCCACCCCGATGGTTTTGGCTTCCTCATACCCGATGACGGCAGTCCGGATTTATTTTTAAGCGCCAAAGAAATGCATAAGGCGCTACACGGTGACCGCGTAATGGTGCGTGAGATCGGCATCGACCGGCGCGGACGTAAAGAAGGCGCCATCGTCGAGGTGCTGGAGCGCGCGGTGACGCAACTGGTTGGGCGATTGCACACCGATCACGGCATCTTGTTCGTGGAGGCGGAGAACAGGCGTATCAGCCAGGATATTCTGATACCGCGGGAAGAATCGATGGCCGCCAGAGCAGGTCAGGTGGTCATGGTCGAAATTATCCAACAGCCAAGCAAACATGCTCAGCCTATTGGGCGGATCGTCGAGATCCTGGGAGATTATACGGCCCCGGGAATGGAGATCGAAATCGCCTTGCGTAAATATGATCTGCCTTATCAGTTTCCTCCACCGGTAAAAAAGCTTTCGGGGAAATTTCCGGACAAGGTGACAGAAGGCGAGGCGGGGGATCGCGAGGATCTTCGCCATCTGCCTCTGGTCACTATCGACGGCGAAACTGCACGCGACTTTGATGACGCCGTGTATTGCGCCCGCGACGGAAAGGGATACAAGTTGTATGTCGCGATCGCGGATGTCAGTCATTATGTGTCCCCACAGGACGCGCTCGATCAGGAAGCGCTCAATCGCGGCAATTCGGTTTATTTCCCGCGACGTGTTATCCCGATGTTGCCGGAAGTGCTCTCCAACGGATTATGTTCGCTTAACCCGCAGGTCGAGCGTTTATGCGTGGTATGTGAGATGAATATCGACAGTCATGGCGATTTCAGCGCATACCGTTTTTATCCGGCGGTAATGTTTTCCCACGCGCGGCTTACCTATACCAAGGTGGCGGCGATGCTGGAAGATCCCAAAGGGGAGGATGCAAAGCAGTACGATAAGCTCCTGCCCCATATTCAGTTGCTCTATAAATTATTCAAGGTATTACTGAAAGCCCGCGGGAAGCGGGGCGCAATCGATTTTGAAACCATCGAAACGCAGATGGTTTTTAACGACCAGGGTAAAATCGAGCGTATTCTCCCGGTGAAGCGCAATGATGCTCATCGTCTCATCGAAGAATGCATGCTGGCGGCAAACGTATGCGCTTCGGATTTTCTGCAACAGCATAAACAGCCAACTCTCTATCGCATTCACGAGGGTCCTACGCCTGAAAAACTGCTTGCCCTGCGCGACTTTCTTAAGGAATTCGGATTGCAACTGCGTGGGGGCGATGAACCACATGCGAAGGATTACGCAGGAACACTGGCAAAAATCAAGGACAGGCCCGATGCGCAGCTCTTACAGACCGTAATGCTGCGATCCCTACGGCAGGCGGTTTATAGTCCCGATAACGTAGGCCACTTTGGGCTCGCCTATGAATCCTATACCCACTTTACCTCCCCCATCAGGCGTTATCCGGACCTGCTGGTGCACCGTGCCATCAAGGCAGTGCTGAACGGCACGGTCTATACGCCGGGCAACTGGCACGAACTCGGCGAGCACTGCTCGCTAACCGAGCGTCGCGCGGACGATGCCAGCCGCGATGTGGAGTCCTGGCTCAAGTGTTATTACATGCAGGATAAAATCGGTGAAACGTTTGATGGCGTTATCAGCGGGGTGACCGGCTTCGGCCTGTTCGTGGCGCTTGACGGCATTTATGTGGAAGGGTTGGTGCATATTTCCGAGTTGCCCAGCGATTATTTCCATTTCGATCCTGGGAAGCACATGCTGCTGGGTGAGCGCACTGGCAAACGCTACCGTCTTGGCGATCGTCTTCGTGTCAAAGTAGCAAGAGTCGATCTCGAAACCAGCAAAATTGATTTCGTTTTGACTGGCGGTGCCCATTCATGAGTTCGAATCAGGCAAGTGTGTGGAGATGAGCAGCAAGCTTGTGCTCGTCCGCTTATACTCTACCTCTTTAATCGTCCTGTTTGCCGATGCCCACTAATCGTCTCATGTTCGGTTTTCACGCGATTACCAGCCGTCTGCGGCAGAACCCAGCCAGCGTCAAAGAAATTTTTCTTGACAGTAGTCGGCGCGACCCGCGCGCTCGGGATCTGACTTTGCTCGCCGAAAATAGCGGCGTCAAGCTTATATCGTGCGATAGCAGCAGATTGGCGGGAATGGCCGAAGGCGCGCGCCATCAGGGGGTCGCAGCTTCCATAGACCCCACGCGCAGCCATATAGATGTGGAAGACGTGCTCGATACGCTTGCTGAGCCAGCTCTATTGCTGGTGCTGGACGGCCTCCAAGACCCGCATAACCTGGGCGCCTGCCTGCGGGTTGCGGATGCGTTTGGGGTCCATGCCGTAATCGCGCCCAAGGACCGTGCAGTTGGATTAACCGCTACGGTATTTAAAGTCGCCAGCGGCGCAGCTGATGCCGTGCCCTATATTTCCGTCACCAACCTTGCGCGTACGTTGCGGGGATTGAAACAACGCGGTATATCAATAGTCGGCGCGACAGCAGACGCCGACAGCGACCTCAATACTGTCGAGCTCGGCGGGCCCATCGCATGGGTGCTCGGTGCGGAAGGGAAAGGAATGCGACGTCTGACGCGCGAAACATGTGACTGGCTTGTTTCGATTCCCATGTTGGGCAGTGTCGAAAGTCTTAATGTTTCTGTAAGCGCCGGCATCTGTTTGTTCGAGACTCGCCGGCAGCGCAGTAAGCGTTGATTGGATTCCCAAGCGGTCGCGGTGCATGGCGGGGCTTGCATGCGAGTGCTTTCCGATTGATATTTCATTGCTGATTCAGTATAGTACCGGCCTCTTCAACCTGAATCCGGCAGCAGTTGCGCTCAGCGGAAGATAGGCCGCCTCCTGACAGTGCTTTGGCGGCCGCTGGCTGAATGCGTAGTCCCAAATGCCGCGCTTGGTTTCAACCTTGCCTCACCGTTCCCGCATGACGGGTGGCTTTACCCATAAGGAGAATATATGCGCCATTACGAAATTGCTTTCATTGTCCATCCCGACCAGAGCGAGCAGGTGCCCGCGATGATCGAGCGCTACCGCAGCATCGTTACTGCCAGAAATGGCAGGGTTCATCGCCTGGAAGACTGGGGGCGCCGGCAGCTTAGCTATCTGATCCAGAAGGTTCATAAAGCGCATTATGTGCTGATGAATATCGAATGTGATCAAGAAACGCTGGATGAACTGGATCATGCGTTCAAGTTCAACGACGCGATATTGCGTCATCTCACGATCAAAATGGATGGGGCGGTCACAACACCTTCGCCCATGATGCGCGAGGAGAAGCCAAGGGCCGCCGCGCCGGCCGAGGACGCTAAAGAGACCACGCTGGCAACATAGGCCGATAATGAATTGGACTGCAACCAGACTGTCATTTGCGGCAAGATTATCGAAATTGGCAGTTTGCGCTACACCCCAGCTGGAGTCGCGGTAACCGAATTCAAGATCGGTCACGCCTCGCGTCAGGTCGAAGCAGGTATACCGCGCAAGGTGGAATGCGAAATACTCGTGGTGGCGCTGGCGCAATTGGCTGAAACCGCAACTGCGCTCATGCCCGGAACCATGGTGAAGGTGGCCGGTTTTCTGGCAAAAAAAAGCCGCATGAGCTTGCAGCTGGTGTTGCATGCGAACAAAATCGACTTTATTTAATTTCACCTATTCGAGAGAAACAGGAAAAATCATGGCTCGTTTTACGACGAAACGCAAAGATGGCAAGGACAAGGATAAGGACAAGAAGGCAAGCCGCCCGCTCTTCAAGCGCAGAAAATTCTGCCGCTTTACCGCTGAGGGGATCAAGACAGTCGATTACAAGGACGTTGACTTATTGAAAGATTTCATCAATGAAAATGGCAGGATCATCCCTGCCCGCATCACCGGCACCAAATCGCGCTATCAGCGTCAGTTGGGCATTGCCATCGAGCGTGCTCGCTTTCTTGCATTGCTTCCTTACACCGACTTGCACTAAGGAGCGGATAACATGCAGATCATTCTGATGGAGAAGGTGGTCAACCTCGGTCAATTGGGCGACGTTGTCAAAGTAAAAAACGGTTATGCGCGAAATTTCCTAATTCCGCAGGGCAAAGCTAAGCGGGCAACGCCAACCGCGATCGCCGAGTTCGAGGCGCGGCGCGCTGAACTGGAAAAGAGCCAGGCAGAAGTACTGGCTGCTGCGCAGGCACATGCAGCTAAACTGGACGGCTTGATGGTGCAGATTACCCGGAAAGCAGGGGTGGACGGCAAGCTGTTTGGGTCGGTCACCAACGCTGATATCGAGGAAGCACTGAAAGCTCAGGGCTTTGAGATCGAGCGCGCGATGATACGGATGCCACAGGGCTCCTTAAAGCAGATTGGAGACCATCCGGTGGCGATCGCGTTGCATAGCGACGTAATCGCGAATATCGTTGTTTCTGTGCTCGGGGAGCCCACTTCCTGAACGTGTTCTCTCCCAACTAACGGAAACGCCGCGAAACCCACGCGGTGGCTCGGCGTTTCCTTCATCAAGGGCTGTCGTTCAGCCCTTTTTATTTTTGGGGTGTCGCACGGTGGTAAAATTCTCCGATGCCTCCAAGCTCACGTGATCCCATGCCTGAATTCCTCACCGTCCCCGCCAGCGATCAATTGCTTGAAACCTACAAAATGCCTCCGCATTCCGTTGAAGCGGAGCAGTCTGTGCTGGGCGGGTTGATGCTTGATAACCACGCATGGGACAAGGTGGCCGATGTTCTTACCGAGGATGATTTTTATCGGCAGGATCATCGCCTCATTTACCGGCACATCTGCAAGCTGGTCGAGCATAGCAAACCGGCGGACGTGGTGACTGTGGCTGAGTCGCTGGAAATGTCGGCGGAACTGCAAAACGTGGGCGGCCTGGCATATGTGGGCGTAATTGTTCAGAATACCCCATCGGCCGCCAACATTAGGCGTTATGCGGAGATCGTTCGGGAGCGGTCAGTAATGCGCAAGCTCGCGCAAGTCGGCTCGGAAATCTCCGACTCCGCCTACAGCCCAGCGGGACGTTCCGCAGCGAATCTGCTGGATGAAGCCGAGGCGAAGGTATTCGAGATAGCTGAAGCGGGAGCACGGGGAAAGCAGGGGTTCGTCGATATTCAGCCGCTCCTCAAGCAGGTCGTGGAGCGGATCGAAACGCTATACAACCAGGATAATCCCAGCGATGTAACGGGTATTGCCACTGGCTTTCACGATCTCGACCAAAAAACCTCCGGCTTGCAGCCAGGCGACCTGGTCATTGTGGCTGGTCGACCGTCAATGGGAAAAACTGCTTTTGCCCTCAATATTGCGGAGCATGTGGCGCTTATGCTGGAGAAGGCCGTCGCGGTGTTCAGCATGGAAATGGGTGGCGCGCAGCTGGCGATGCGCATGTTGGGCTCGGTGGGGCGCCTGGATCAGCACAAAGTTCGTACGGGTCGTTTAGAGGACGAGGATTGGTCCAAGTTGACCCATGCATTGGGCAAGCTGAGCGATGCACCCCTCTTCATAGACGAAAGTGCCGCATTGAATGCGCTGGAATTGCGCGCGCGGGCGAGACGACTTCATCGCCAGCACGGCGAACTGGGACTGATCGTGGTCGATTATTTGCAGCTCATGTCCTCTTCCAGTCAGGGAGAGAATCGAGCCACCGAGATTTCCGAGATTTCACGTTCGCTTAAGGCGTTGGCAAAGGAACTCAACGTGCCCGTGGTCGCATTGTCACAATTGAACCGTAGCCTGGAACAGCGCCCCAACAAGCGTCCGGTCATGTCGGATCTACGTGAGTCTGGCGCCATAGAACAGGATGCAGACCTGATTCTTTTCATCTACCGGGATGAGGTCTATAACCCCGAGACACAGGATAAGGGGATTGCCGAGATCATCATAGGCAAGCAGCGTAACGGGCCGATAGGCAAGGTCGACCTGACTTTTCTTGGTGAATACACCCGATTCGAGAGCTACGCCAAGACCGGACATTATTAGCCAAGGATAGTTATCCGGCTCTCCATACCGGATTTCAAACCCATACGGCTATAACACCTCCGCCGCATAATCCGCCAGGCGCGAGCGCTCACCGCGCTGCAACGTCACGTGTCCGCTGTGGTTCCACCCTTTGAACCGGTCTACGACGTAAGTCAACCCCGAGCTGCCTTCCGACAAATATGGCGTATCGATCTGGGCAATATTACCTAGGCAGATAACTTTCGTGGCGGGTCCGGCGCGGGTAATGAGTGTTTTCATCTGCTTGGGAGTCAGGTTCTGAGCCTCGTCGATGATGAGAAACTTGTTGATGAAGGTACGTCCGCGCATGAAATTGAGCGATTTTATCTTGATGCGCGAGCGAATCAGATCAAGCGTGGCGGCGCGTCCCCATTCGCCGGCACTGCTGTCCGTCTTGTTGAGCACGTCGAGGTTGTCTTCCAGCGCGCCCATCCACGGTGTCATCTTTTCTTCTTCGGTGCCGGGTAAAAAACCGATGTCTTCTCCTACCGGCACCGTGACGCGAGTCATGATTATTTCGGAGTAAATCTTGTGCTCCAGTGTCTGCATCAGGCCGGCCGCCAGAGTGAGCAATGTCTTGCCTGTACCTGCCTGTCCCAGCAACGTGACGAAATCGATCTCCGGATTCATCAGCAAATTGAGCGCGAAATTTTGCTCACGGTTACGTGCGGTGATTCCCCACACGTTATTTTTATTATGTGTGTAGTCCTTCAGCGTTTGCAGAACGGCGGTTCCGCCGTTGCGCTCCCTGACCAGGGCATAGAACGGCTTGTCGTGCTCAAGGTAAACGAACTGGTTGACCATGAGATGCGCGCACAGGGGCCCGTTGACGCGATAAAACGTCTGGCCGCCCTGCTGCCACGATTCCATGTCCTTGCCGTGGTTATCCCAGAAATCCACCGGGAGCTCTTGTATTCCGGAGAATAGGAGATCGGTATCCTCAAGGACCTTGTCATTGAAATAGTCTTCCGCAGCCAGTCCAAGCGCGCGGGACTTGATGCGCATGTTGATGTCCTTGGAAACCAGGACGACCGTGCGGTTTTGATGAGTTTCATGCAAAAACTTAACTACGCCAATAATCTGATTGTCAGCGCTGCCGCTGGCCAGGCGCATGGGGAGAACGCTACTGATCGCCTGAGTCTGGAGAAACAGCCGCCCGGTCGCACTCTTGCTGCCGTGCGGTTGCAGCGGTATGCCTTCGTCAATGTCGGTGATCGCGCTGTTCACGATCTCATCCAGGAAACGGCTGGTTTGTCTCGCGTTCCGAGCCACTTCAGACATCCCTTTCTTGTTATTGTCGAGTTCCTCCAGGGTCATCATCGTGATGTAGATGTCGTGCTCCTGAAAGCGGAACAGGCTGGTGGGATCGTGCATCAGCACGTTGCTGTCGAGTACGAACAGCTTGGGATTGGCACGCAAACGGGTAACGGGAGTAATGGAAGAAGTCTGAGAGGAGGCGGTTTTTCTAGGACCCATGTCTCTCCCTCGGCAGTGTCTTGACGAATTCCAGCACTTCCTGAACATGGCCTGCCACCTTGACTCCTCGCCATTCCCTTCGCAATATTTGCTGCCCGTCCAGCACGAAGGTGCTACGCTCTATCCCCCGGACCTGTTTGCCGTACATGTTTTTCATCTTGATGACATTGAACAGTTTGCATACGGCTTCGTCCGCGTCGCTTAACAGCTCGAAAGGAAAGTCCATCTTCATTTTGAATCCCTCATGCGATTTTATACTGTCGCGCGAGATACCGACGATATCGCAATCGAGTGTAGCAAAGTCACCAGAAGCGTCACGAAACTCCTGACCCTCCGTCGTACACCCCGGGGTATTGTCTTTAGGATAAAAATAAATCACCAGATTTTTTCCTGAGGTTGCGGATAGATGGAAAACCTTGTTGCCAGTCGAGGGAAGCTCAAAATCGGGAATGGGTTGATTTAACATGAGTGGGAGATATAGATTGAACTTGTTTCATGTTAACAAAAAATTGCATGAAACAACGAAATTATCTTGGCGTTTTGAGGTGCAAGCTCGACGCAAAAAAACATCTTGCGGACACAACGCGCGATAGCGCGCTTCTGACTGCGGTTAGCGGAACCCGCCCATTGCGCCGCGGTCGAACTGTTCGAGATGAAGCGGTTACAATTTATCCCGAATCGCGTCCGCCCAGCAATTAGGCGTTTCGAACAGGCGCACCTGCTCAAGCCTCAGGTGGTTGCCATAAGTATCCCGATAGGCGGCATCGAGAATGCGAAATGCGGTAAGCGCGAGATTTTCGGCCGTGGGTGGGGTGTCGAGCACGACCGTTTTGTGGTCGTCCAGCGATTGGAGAAATTGCAACACGTCCAGGTCCTGGCGATAAACCAGAAATGCATGATCCCATAAATCCACCAAGGCAACATTGGCGATCCGCTTTACTTCGGAATAATCCATTACCATTCCTTGCTCGGCGGCGCCTGCCTCAGTGATAATGCTGCCCGACAAGGTAACTTCGATAGCGTAGCGGTGGCCGTGCAGGTGTCGGCATTTGCTGTGGTGCGAAGGGATGCGGTGGCCAGCGTCGAATTCCAGCCTGCGTGTAATTAACATTGGGGAATTGTAACATTGCAGCGGACCTCTAAACTATTGCATATCGGCGACCACAGCCGCGATATTGCAGGACTCACTTACGTTTATCCGGTGGTTTCCCGCCGCGCGGGCGGTGTGTCCATAGGCATCAACCTGAATCCCAACAATGCCTGTAACTGGCGTTGCGTTTATTGCCAGGTCCCCGATCTCAAGCGCGGCAGCGCGCCCCAGCTTGATCTGGTCACGCTCGAAGCAGAGTTGCGGACATTTTTGCACGAGATTGTGCATGGCGATTTCATGCAGACCCACGTCATTCCCGAGGCCCGCCGCATCAATGATATCGCCTTGTCCGGCAACGGCGAGCCCACTAGCGCGCGCGAATTCGCGCAAGTGATCGAGCTGATTGGGCGCGTGAAAGCCGATTACAATTTACCCAAAAACCTTAAACTGGTGTTGATCACCAATGGCAGTCTGGTCAACCGCCCCGGTGTGCAGGCGGGCGTGAGCGCGATGGCGGAGTTGAATGGGGAGGTCTGGTTCAAGCTGGACAGCGTCACTAGAGAAGGACGTCAGCGCATCAATAACACGCGGATGAGCTTGATGCGGATGCGAGAAAATTTACGGCTGGCGACGAGATTATGTCCCACCTGGCTGCAAACCTGCGTGTTCCAGATCAATGGCATGGCACCCCCTGTTGTGGAATCGGATGCGTATCTGAGCTTTCTCGAGAGCTTTCTGAACGAAGGCGAAAAACTGAAAGGCGTGCTGCTGTATGGTCTTGCCCGTCCCTCCATGCAGCCGGAGGCGCCCAGGCTGACAAAAGTAGATCAGGTCTGGATGGAAACGTTTTCAGCAAGAATTCAGGCTCTGGGTGTCGAAGTCAGGCTTAATCCTTGAGTTACGGCCCGTGATAAATTTCCTACGAAACGGCGGCAGCGACTGCAAAGATTGACCGGGACTTCTAGCGAACAGGGGCCTATATATTCGGCCTTATTTATCTGCTGCTATTATTGTCAGCAAAACGGCCTCCGGCCATGCCCCAGAACATCGAGACCTCGACGAAGCTTCTCTGCTGAGGTGATATAGCTAAAGCCGCTTGGGGGCAGGTGTCCCGAATGAAGAGTCTCAGCCAGCCCGGTGCGCGCTCAAAGCGCTCGCCTTATTTCGCTTTGGCGGCTTTCTTCAGGCTCTTGTACAAATCGGGATTCTGGCTTTTAAGCATTGCGGCTACGGCCAAATCATCCTTTTTGATCTTGCCGAGATCAATGTGTTCGATATGCACAAGCCGAACCAGCTCCCGTACGGGTCTCGGCATATTTCGTTCACTTTCATAACGGGAGCCACCACTCTGGGTGACGCCGACCTTGCTCCAGAAGTCATGCTGATTAAGACCCAATTTACGGCGTATTTCACGGGGATTGGATATTTCTTCGAAGAGTTTCATAAGCCAGCTCTCTACAGGTTATGTTAAGGGAGTATTGCACATTCATAAATTTAATTTGTTTTTTTATTCTGTGCAAGTATTAACTACATTCAGTTTGATTTATTTCGATTTTTTTAAACAGCCGCGCTTATCGTATTGCATATTTTTTTGGGGCTTCGAATACGTCCGCTAACGGCGTCGCGGGATCTGCCAAATGGGGGCTCCGGAGCATGCCCCATCCTGGTTTTCCGTTGCGCGCCGTCGCAGGCCAGGCTAAGCGCCCTGACCTAGAAGAATTTTTGCAACTTGTTGTTATGAATGCATTTGGGCATGAGCGATGGGCGCTTGCACGTGCGCATGCGGGCATCCAGTCAGGATCATGGAATGTATAGGTTGCTTGCGCAGATTCCATATTTCGGGACTCGGTTAGAGCATACCAACCATCTTTGCCAGTTTTATTTTCGGTAATCAGGTAAAATTCCGATCCAAGATACCTGTATTCGGTTTAACTAGAGTCAAATTCCACGGTCGTGGTAGCACGAATTGATCTGACATAATCCGTACGGCAGGGGTCTTTCTCCTCAATGTCGAAACGTTGGCACACTTGTGACACTTATTGTTCAAAAATACGGCGGCACATCAGTTGGAAGCACGGAGCGGATAAAAAATGTCGCGCGCCGTATCGCTAAATTTCAGTCTCGCGGTCACCGGATCGTAGTCGTGGTTTCCGCCATGAGCGGGGAAACAAATCGTCTTATTGCCCTGGCCAAGGAATTTCAGGCGAATCCCGAGCCAAGAGAGTTGGACGTAATGGTGTCAACCGGTGAGCAGGTTTCGGTTGCGTTGTTATCGATGGCGCTCGTTGATCTTGGCATTAAGGCGAAGAGCTATACCGGATCACAGGTTCGTATACTGACCGACAATGCGTATACCAAAGCCCGCATCCTTAAAATCGACGAGGAGAAGATACGCGCGGACCTGGATGCGGGATATGTCGTAGCCGTGGCGGGATTTCAGGGTGCGGATGAGGCGGGTAGCATAACCACACTTGGCCGCGGCGGATCGGACACGACTGCTGTCGCGTTAGCGGCAGCGCTCAAAGCGGACGAATGCCAGATTTATACCGATGTCGATGGTGTTTATACCACCGACCCTCGTATCGTGCCTGAAGCCCGCAGACTCCGGACCATTACCTTCGAGGAAATGCTGGAAATGGCGAGCCTCGGCTCAAAAGTTCTGCAGATCCGATCAGTGGAATTTGCCGGTAAATACAAGGTTAAATTACGGGTGCTGTCCAGTTTCGAGGAAGAAGGCGAGGGGACTCTGATTACTTTCGAGGAAGAAGAAAACATGGAACGCGCGATCATATCGGGTATCGCATTCAATCGTGACGAAGCCAAGATTACTGTGCAGGGTGTTCCGGATCGCCCGGGTATCGCCTATCAAATTCTTGGTCCCGTAGCCGATGCAAATATTGATGTGGATATGATTATCCAGAACGTTGGTCACGATGGTATGACCGATTTTTCGTTTACCGTAAACCGTAGCGACTTCGCCAGAACAGTAGACATACTCAAGAATCAGGTGCAGCCGCACATCGGTGCGCGCGGCGTAATCGGAGGCGACAGGATCGCCAAGGTATCCATCGTCGGCGTGGGGATGCGTTCCCATGTCGGCATCGCCAGCAGGATGTTTCGCGCCCTGGCGGAAGAGGGGATCAATATTCAGATGATCTCGACCTCTGAAATCAAGATTTCCGTGGTCGTGGACGAAAAATACATGGAACTCGCGGTCCGCGTGTTGCACAAGATATTTGAACTGGATCAGGAGTCGTGACAATCGCATGCTAGGCGCCGCGTCGCGGCGTCTGGTCAGTTCTCCTGTCGTTTGACCAGGAAGGTTTAAACCGCTATCCTAATGCGGCTTTTGTGGAGAGATGGCCGAGTGGTCGAAGGCGCTCCCCTGCTAAGGGAGTATAGGCTCAAAAGGCTTATCGAGGGTTCGAATCCCTCTCTCTCCGCCACACACCGCCCACCTGCGTTGCAGTCGCAATCTCCGGCGTATGGCATTGGCGCTGGACTGTTTATCAGTTTCTCAATTCAAATTCTTTTAGCCGGCATGTGACATCAGGTCACGTGTGTCGATTAGCTTCCTTGACCCTATACTGTTAAAGCAGCCCGAGTAAGTGGACGTAATGTCGCAATAAGGAGGAAATGCGTTGGAGTTTGCCTATCCCAGGCCCCAGATGCAGCGCTCGAATTGGACTTCGCTCAACGGGAAATGGCGCTTTTGCTATGACGATGCCTGCGAGTTCGCGGTTCCGTCTAACATCAAGTCGTGGCCGCTGGAGATCGAGGTGCCCTTCGCGCCCGAATCCAAGGCAAGCGGCATCGCCGATTGCGGCTTTCATCCGTTGTGCTGGTACGAGCGGGACTTTGAGTGTTTATCCTCTTCCGGACGCGTGATCCTGCGTTTTGGGGCGGTCGACTATGCGGCGCGCGTATGGGTCAATGGCTGCCTGGCGGTGACTCACGAGGGTGGGCATACACCATTCTGGGCCGACATAACCAGTATGCTCGATCCGTCCGGCAAACAGAAAGTGACCGTGCGGGTGGAAGACGACCCGCATGAGCTGGCCAAGCCGCGCGGTAAACAGGATTGGCAACTCGAGCCTCACGCGATCTGGTACCCAAGGACAACCGGTATATGGCAGTCGGTCTGGTTTGAACGCGTACCGGACAACTATATTGAAAAAATACGTTGGACCCCGCTCGTCGATACCTACGCTATCGGATTCGAGGCGCGCGTCATAGGCGTTCTAGCAAACGAGCTTACCCTGGATATTTCGCTGCGGCACGGAGAACGGCTGCTCGCGCATGACCGCTATCAGGTGGTGGACCGGGAGGTCGATCGCCTCATCATACTGTCAGACCCCGGAATTGATGATTTCCGCAATGAATTGCTATGGAGTCCTGAGCGGCCAACCCTGATTGACGCGACGGTCCGGCTCATGCGCGACGAGGAGGTGGTGGACGAGTTTACTTCCTATACCGCTTTGCGCTCTGTGCACATACTGCGAGACCGTTTCATGCTCAACGGAAGGCCCTACCTGCTTAGACTCGTGCTGGACCAGGGCTACTGGCCGGATACGCTGATGACGGCGCCGAGCGATGACGCGTTCCGGCGTGATGTGGAGCTTGCCAAGGCGATGGGTTTCAACGGCGTTCGCAAGCATCAAAAGATCGAAGATCCGCGCTATCTCTACTGGGCTGACAAATTGGGACTGATGGTGTGGGAGGAAATGCCATCCGCCTATCGGTTCACGCGCAGCGCAATCAAGCGAACCGTGCGCGAGTGGACCGAGGTCATCGAGCGGGACTATAGCCACCCCTGTGTCATCGTATGGGTGACGTTCAATGAGTCGTGGGGCGTGCCGGAACTCACTGCCATCGGTAAGCAGCGGCATGCGGTCGAAGCGCTGTATCACCTTACTAAAACGCTTGATGCCACCCGTCCAGTGATTGGCAATGACGGCTGGGAAAGCAGCGCCACGGATATCATCGGCATCCATGATTACGACGCCAACGTAGACCATCTGCGTCAGCGCTATGGGGCCGAAATCAAGCCCGAGCAACTATTCGACCGGCGCCGGCCGGGGGGGCGTATCCTGACCCTCGATGGTTACCCGCACCGGGGCCAGCCGATCGTGCTTTCCGAGTTTGGAGGCATAGCATTCAATAAATGCCCCCAGCCCGGCATCAAGCAGACCTGGGGCTACACGATGGCGAGAGACGATGTCGAATTCGGGCGCATGTATGCCGAACTCATAGAGGCGGTGATACACACGGCGCTTTTTAGCGGATTCTGCTACACTCAATTTGCCGATACCTTTCAGGAAGCGAACGGACTGCTCTGCGCCGACCGCACGCCGAAAATCCCGATTGAAGATATCGCAAAGGTTACCCGCACTTCGCCCACCCATATACCCGGAGGGGTGTGATTGTTTTCGCTGGAACTCACCAAACCGGATGGTCGGGGTCTCACTCTTTATTCTCGACGGCCCATCGATCCCAACATCAGCGCGCCGAGTCCGTTCGCCGAACCGCTCAGCGGGAGTCCGCATTTGCGCTGGCATCCGCTGCGCGGAGAATGGGTCACCTACGCGGCGTATCGGCAAGGGCGCACCTTCCTTCCACCCCCCGAATATAACCCGCTGGCGGTCACGGCCGATCCGGCCCATCCTACAGAACTGCCGGCCGGAGACTGGGACGTGGCGGTATTCGATAACCGTTTTCCGTCTCTCGCTGTACCCAGCGCGCAGCCTCTCGACCTGATCGTGCCCACCGCTCCAGCTGCCGGCTACTGTGAGGTAGTCGTGTTTACCCAGGATCCCCAAGCCTCCCTCGGGAAGCTGCCCTTGGCCCACATCGATCTGCTGCTGCAGGTCTGGGGCGACCGTACGGCCACGCTCGCCCGTCGGGGCGGCGTTGCGTATGTGCTACCGTTTGAAAACCGTGGTGCCGAAGTTGGCGTGACCCTTCACCATCCCCACGGCCAGATCTACGCCTATCCGGTTGTACCGCCCGTGCCTGTCCGAATGCAACAGGAGGCACAACAGCACTATGCCAAGGAGGGGCGGGGCGTGCTTCAGGATCTCATCGCCAAAGAGCTGGGCGACGGGACGCGCATCATTTATAAAAGTTCTCATTCCGTGGCTTTTGTACCAGTTTGCGCACGGTATCCGTATGAGGTGTGGGTCGCGCCCATCGAACCGGTAGAAAACTTTAATCAGCTTAGCGCAGAACAGCGTGCCGACTTGGCACGGGCGTTGAAGACGGTTTTGCTCAAGTATGACGGTTTATGGCAAAGGCCCTTTCCCTATCTGATGGCCTGGTATCAGGCCCCGACCGACGGCAGAGCCCATCCGGAGTCGCATTTGCACGCAGAGTTTTATCCTCCTTATCGCACGCGGGACCGGCTTAAATATCTTGCGGGGACAGAAATTGCCGCAGGCTTCTTTGCTATGGATGCGCTGCCTGAAGAAAAAGCACGCGAACTCCAGCAAGTCGAGATCATACTCGAATGAGTGCTTGCCTGGGCTATAGACACGATCCGGCGCGCATGCGTGAGGTTTTTTTCTACCTGAGAAGCAGCCGATGAGCAGCTTTGAGGAAGTGTTTGGAAGCGCGCCCGAAGTGGTGGCGGAGGCTCCAGGCCGGGTCAACCTGATGGGCGAGCACACCGATTACAACGATGGCTATGTACTGCCGATTGCGATCGAGCAGCGCACGCGCGTCCGTATACGGCCCAATGGCCAGGATGAGCACGTTCTTTATTCCGAGATGCTCGACCGGGTGGTGCGTTTTACGCTCGATAATGTCCCGGCCGAGCATTTTGCCACCTACGTGTATGGATGCCTGATGGAAGCGCGCGCGAATGGTATCGAAGCGCCGTCGTTGGACATCCATGTCCAGTCGAACGTGCCCGTAGGGGTCGGGCTATCCTCCAGCGCCGCGCTCGAGGTTGCGACATTACGCGCGTTGCGGGCGCTTACCGGGGCGCGACTGGACGATGTGCATCTTGCGCGACTGGGGCAGCGCGCAGAGATCGAATACGCCGGGGTCCGCTGCGGCATCATGGATCAGATGGCGTCGAGCCTTGCGGAAACGCGCAGAGCCCTGTTTCTCGATACACGGACCCTAGAGCGAAGGCTGGTTCCATTGCCACCCGCGTCCGCGGTGCTGGTAATCGATTCCGGCGTAGCGCGAACGCTTGCCGGTTCCGGTTACAACCAGCGGCGCGCCGAATGCGAGGAAGCGGCACAGCGGTTGGGCGTGCCCGCCTTGAGAGATGTCAAGGACATCACAGCGACCGATACCCTGCCTGAGCCCTTGCGTAGCAGGGCGCGCCACGTCATTAGCGAGAATGAACGCGTGTTACGGGCGGTGGATTGCACAAATGCGCGCGTTTTTGGCCTGATCATGAATGAGTCGCACGCCAGCATGCGCGACGATTTCCAGATGTCGGTGCCAGAGATCGATCATCTGGTTTCATTGCTGCAGGGGCATCCCGATGTGTATGGGGCGCGGCTGACCGGCGGAGGGTTCGGCGGCGCCTGCGTAGCACTGTGCGAATCAAATACATTGCAGGAAGTTGCGGCGGCGGTGCTGGGGGACTACGCACTCGCCGGTTTCGAGGGCCGCCTGCTCGTCCCTGCGCCAGCTGAGGCGGCAATTGATGCGCAAGAGGCCGGGTCATGACACGCCAGCATGCAAATGAATTCGCCTGGGCTCAATAAGGTCATGCGGGCCATGGTGCTGGACGCGCCACGAGAGCCAGTCAAGCTACGCTGCCTGCCTCGCCCCCAGCCTGCCGCAAGCGAGTTGCTCGTCAAAATCGCGGCCTGCGCTATTTGCCGCACTGACTTGCATGTGGTCGATGGCGAGCTACCTGATCCGAAATGTCCCATAATTCCAGGCCATGAAATCGTCGGCCGGATAGCAGCCCTGGGAAGCAATGTCGGGAATTTTTCCGTCGGCGAGCGGGTCGGTATTCCCTGGCTGGGCTGGACCTGCGGTAAGTGCCGGTACTGTCGCAGCGGCCACGAAAACTTATGCCCCGCCGCGCGCTTTACGGGATACCAAATTGACGGGGGCTATGCCGAATTTACTACCGCGGACGCGCGCTACTGTTTCCGTATCCCTGACGCTTACAGCGATGTCGAAGCTGCGCCTTTATTGTGCGCCGGACTGATCGGCTATAGAGCACTGAAAATGGCGGGTGACGCCGAAAAGGTTGGCATTTATGGTTTTGGCGCTGCTGCCCACATCGTGGCTCAAGTCCTGCGCCACCAGGGACGAACATTGTTCGCGTTCACCGCCCCAGGCGATACGGCCGCGCAGGAATTTGCGCTCGAAATGGGCGCGGCCTGGGCAGGCGGGTCCGACCTGCCATCGCCGGAACCGCTGGATGCAGCGGTAATCTTTGCCCCGGTGGGCGGATTGGTGCCTGCCGCGCTGCGCGCTATCCGTCCGGGCGGGATCGTGGTGTGCGGAGGGATACACATGAGCGAAATCCCTGCTTTTCCTTACGATATTCTCTGGCGTGAAAAACGCCTGGTTTCGGTGGCGAATCTTACGCGGCGCGATGCCGAGGAATTTCTCACCTTGGCGCCGCAGATCCCGGTCAGGGTGACGACCGAGACCTTTCCGTTAAGCTGCGCCAATACCGCCCTGGCGCGGCTCCGCGAGGGAAGGCTCATTGGCGCGGCGGTGCTCGTTCCGCAACATTAAAGCCGGGTGCAAATCCCGATGGCCGGGGCCGCGAAATCGGCCGACGCTCAGAACGCCACGCACTTCTCCCGTTCCGCCACTGCCTTGATATAGTCGCCCATGGTCTTGATCACGGCGCCCGCGATCAGATCGGGCTCTGCAACTTTTCTTGCCACCGCACAAGCGCCGCAAACCCACACCGGAATGCCGGCAGCCTGAATCGCGGCCAGGAGATCCTTGAGCGGCGGGAGGTTAACTCCAACCACATTGTCGCCTATGCCGGGCCGGGCCAGCGTGACAGCCTCATTCCAGAGGAACAGAACCACGTCGTGGCCTTGCTCACGCGCGACCTTTGCCGCCATGAAGGGCAGGGTGGCCATGGTTGGGTCGTTCGTTCCCCTGCTGCCGGAGATGATGAATTGCATGGTGGTATCCTTTATGAAAAGTGATTCAAATGGCGGGCAAAGGCATGAACTGAAGCGGCACATCCATCCGTGTACCAGATTGAGATGTATCCGGAGAATTATAGGAGATTCCGAAACAGGGATGCGTATCGCTGGCGTCATAGGCCAACGATTTGCTAAACAGGCCCAGGCAGGAGCAGCTGCGGAATTGCTTTGACTCGATGCCGTGCCAGTCTGATATAATTGCGCCCGGCAATCTCAAAAATACCGAGCAATGTTGCCCCGTCTTAGCGCCCGTAGCTCAGTTGGATAGAGTACTTGGCTACGAACCAAGGGGTCGTGGGTTCGAATCCTGCCGGGCGCGCCAAAAATTCAATGGCTTACATGTCTTTTCTTGTAAGCCATTTTTATTTCGGCTATCCATGGGTAAACTTATGGGTAAACTAGAAAAATGTTGGGCGCTGCACAACTCCTGAATTTTCTGTACCCGATGGTTGTCTCGTTCTCTCTTGCTTGCGCTAGAAATGGTGGCAATGTATTGCAAGCCTCAATTGGCTAGATTACGTGACGTCCCTCGCGGCTTTAGCCCTCTTTCCCGGATTCCCGGATCGTAAGTTAACGAATGCGTCAATGATGTGAGTCAGGCCGGAGCGTAGGTCATTGCTGGCATGACCGCCCATTGGCGAGCTCATCAGTAAATCAACATCTACTAGTTAAGCCCAAGGGCTAAAAATGCCATTTGCAGCGGATCGATGAAATTTTGAATCGAGTTTGCGAAGCAGGAGGTAGGCATATGTTGTGCGCTACGGGCCACAGGCCAACCGGTACGACGGCTACCTCATCAGCAGCAAGACCGGGACAGAAATAATTCCCCGATATGAAAATAGCAGCTGATCCCTCCTCCCACAGGCGAGACAGCTAGCAATAACTCCACCTATTTTTCCATCTGCGACAATACGTGCGCGTCCTCTTGTACGTTTTCGTATTGGGAACGCATTGATTTTTCAGAACGTTTCTGTATATTATTCGTCAACGCTGGACGTAGCTAACCCGGCAACCACAAAATGTTGAGGTGGCAGGTCTAGTAATAAAATGGCCCGAGACGCTGTAACGTCTCAGGCCATTCTGCAACACGAGTGGAAACCCGGATGCATTTTAAATTACAGGTCCGTCTCTAATAGAACCCTTAATTTGTCGCAAAAAAACTGCGACATCTGTATTCTCAATGATGAATACAGAAAGTGCAATGAAAATAAATACGAACAGTGTTCGTGTGTTCTTAATGTTCGTATGACCGGGTTTCCTTTTTTGATCTGATGAAAAGAGGAAACAGCAAATTGCAAAAAATTCAAAATCCGGGAGCGGACAACCTTCGCGACCTTCTAAGGAAAAAGGTCCGCTCTGATGAGAGGGCAACCAGAACGCAACGGAAGCCAAAAGGGAAGAGCACAGCTGCGAAAGTAGGAGAAAGCGACGACGAAGACGACCACCCATGCGTGACCAAGCCCCGGGCGCAGTTCGCGGGCTCGCTAACCCAACTTCCGCAGGAGGGGTACGTTCGTCTGACTGCAATTATCGGTAATCCTAGAGCCAACCCTCCAGTGGTTGGGGTTTTCCCGGTTAGCAGATCGCATTTCCTAAATGGTGTTAAGGAGGGTATCTATCCGCCCCCTGTGAAACTTTCCGCCAGAGTTACCGCCTGGTCGGTGGATTCCATAAGGGAACTACTCAGTCGCGTGGGGGAATAAGTCATGGCTACACTACGCGAAACCTCC
Source organism: Nitrosospira sp. Nsp14 (assembly GCF_900113575.1). Lineage (GTDB taxonomy): Bacteria > Pseudomonadota > Gammaproteobacteria > Burkholderiales > Nitrosomonadaceae > Nitrosospira. Next base: position 3,888 of record NZ_FOPV01000003.1, on the reverse strand, counting down.
GGGGACGTCCCGGCGGTAAGGGGAAGTCACGCCCGAAAATCCGTCTCAGCAGTAATCAAATCCCTCATTGTTGGCGCTGCGTGCCGTGGCTTAATTCCCTTCAAGCTGGCCGACTGGCTTATCCAGCGCGGAGGGCTACGCAATGCTTAGTCCTATGGAGCAGTTCCGAACGGCAATTCAAACGGCAGGGCTGAACCCCCCAGATGTAATTGAAGCAGACGGAAAGTTGCATCGCTTTTCGACTAATGGCAGGCCGGACGATGATGCCGGATGGTACGTATATCACGGTAATGTCGTTCCCGCGTCCGGCGCCTTGGGTGACTGGCGCAGCGGGGTTAACCAAACTTGGCGAGCAGACATCGGCCGTCCCCTAACTCCGGCTGAGCAGCGTGAACATCGGGCCAGGTTGGATGCCATGCATGAGCAACGCGAAGCGGAGACAACCCAGCGCAGGAAACAGGCACGTGAAAGGGCCGAACAAATCTGGGCGAAGGCCGTCCCCTGCTTCGATCACCCCTACCTTACCTCTAAGCACATCCGAGCATGCGGAGCACGGCAATACAAAGATGTGCTTGTAGTCCCCCTGTGGGCGGACGACGTAATTCATTCCCTGCAATTCATCAATGCGGATGGCAACAAGAAGTTTTTGCTTGGCGGACGGGTGAGAGGTTGCTATTTCATAATGGGCGACCCCACCGGCGCTACGGTCCTATGTATCGCCGAAAGCTTCTCAACGGGCGCCAGTGTCCATGAAGCGACGGGGTATCCGGTAGTTGTAGCCTTTGGCGCGGCCAACCTCAGTGCGGTCGCAAAAGTCATGAGTGAAAGATTTCCGCATGCATCGCTGGTCATCTGCGCTGACGATGACTACGCGACTCCCGGGAACCCAGGATTGACAGCGGCAACTGAAGCGGCGCAGGCCGTGGGTGGAGCGGTGGCGGTTCCAGACTTTGGCCTAGACAGACCGGAGGGAGCAACAGACTTCAACGATATGGGAGCGCATTGCGGGATTGAGGCAGTCAAGCATGCAATAGTGAGCGCGGCCGCTGCCCAGATAGACGATCATCAAGGCGAGAAAAACGAGATCGAGGAGGATGCTGAGGTATCACAGGTATCAGGGGTGCAAGCCGGTAAAGACGGATATTTCGCTGTTACCCCTGCTGCTCCTACTAGGGTATCAGGTGTATCAGACGGACCGGATGCGTCAGGCCCTCCAAACGCGATTCCTGACGGAGATACGCGTCCTACTTTCCGCGTCTTTGATGAGGGGTTGAAGGACGGCGACCAGGAATTCAAGCCTGGCGTGTGGTACTTCGATACCGACAAGGATGACAACCTGACCCACACACGGGTATGTTCCCCTCTGCACGTTGTCGCCGTGACCTCTGACGGCCACCAACATAACTTCGGGCGCTTGCTCCGCTTGCGGAATACCCTTGGGCACTGGCGAGAATGGGCAATGCCAATGGAGATGTTGCGCGGGGCAGGGGATGACTTACGCGGCGAACTGCTGGCAATGGGAGTGGAAATCGAACCTGGCTTGGGGGCTCGGCGTCTGCTCTCCACCTACCTTCAGGCCGAGCCACCTTCCCGTCAGATGCGGTGCGCCTTGCAAGTGGGTTGGTGCGGGGGTTCTTTCATATTGCCCGATACGGTAATTGGGCCTAAGGCGTCGGATGTAATTTTCCAAAGCAGCGTGTGCGGGAATGACGAACACACTGTGGCTGGAACGCTGGCCGGGTGGCAGGAGGAAATATCGTCAAAAGCAGTGCGTAATCCGCTTTTACTGCTGGCTTTGTCAGCGGCGTTTACGGGACCAATGCTGGCATTGTGTAACGTTGAGGGTGGGGGCATGCACTTTGTCGGCGACTCCTCCACTGGCAAAACGACCTTGCTCGAAGCGGCCTGTTCCGTCTGGGGTGGACCCAATTACCGCAGAAGCTGGCGTGCGACAGCCAACGGCATGGAAGGCGCGGCCGCACTATTCAATGACTGTCTGCTAGCCGTGGATGAAATCAGCGAGTGCAATCCTCATGAAGTCGGTGCAATCATCTATGCCTTGAGTAACGGTCGCGGCAAGCAAAGAGCGGGCAGGGCTGGCAATGCTCGTGCTGTAACACGCTGGCGGTGTTTCGTCCTCTCCAGCGGGGAGCGCAGTATTGAAACGACAATGCAGGAAGCTGGACATCGACCAAAGGCTGGACAGGCAGTGCGATTGTTGGATCTATCCGTGGCGCGGCCCTTCGGTGCATGGGATGATTTGCACAACCTGCCTAGTGGCACCGCCTTTTCGGACGCAATCAAACGCGCGGCAGTTACACATCATGGACATGCAGGTCGAACCTTTCTTGAAAAACTGACGCGTGACGAGCGGGATTTCTGTGCGTATCTCGAACGCGTCAGGTCATTGCCTGAGTTTGCGGCAGAGGGGGGTGAGGGGCAGGAGAAACGTACAGCAGCACGTTTTGCCCTATTGGCGCTGGCCGGTGAGCTGGCGACCGAATATGGGATAACAGGGTGGCCCGCAGGTGCTGCAACCAAGGCGGCGGCGGAGGGCTTTAAGGCTTGGCAAGCTTCGCGGGGAAGTGGCAATAATGAGCGCCAGCAGATCCTTGAGCAGGTCTCGGCCTTTATAGAACGGCACGGGGATTCTCGTTTTTCGGATGGGGATTCGACCGACGAAAGTCAAACCTATAATCGCGCGGGATGGTGGGAGGAGTCTCCCGAAGGCAGGATTTATCTTTTTTCTGCAACAGGGCTGCAGGAAGCCTTGAAGGGCTTCGACTACAAGCGGGCGCTGAATGTCTTGCAGGAAGCCGGGGCTTTGCCTAAGTCCGATGCAAGCGGTAGAAAATCAAAATTCAGGCGACCAGGTGGGAAAGGAGGAAAGTATTATCCCATCCGACCAGATAAGCTGGAAGATGATCATGACGCTTGATGAGCTCCTAACATCATTGGAAAGGAGGGGAGGTGATACCCCTGATACACCAGGCAACTTGGTACAGGTATCAGCGAAAGCCGCACAAACAGGCGTTTGCACCCCTGATACCCCTGATACCCGGCAACACATCAGTGCAGAAGTTGTGGTGCCAAATCAAGGAACAACATCGCAGTGGTGGCGGTTTCATTACGCCCAAGGCGATTCGAAGGAAGCTTCCTATAGTCCCGCAGCTACTCATGCAGAGGCAATGTCTGGGGAACCAGATGCAATAAAGGCAGAACCATTTGAGCCGCTGCTCCGGCAGCCACGCGCGCCGTTAAGCCAAGAAGAGGAAGCCATCCTACTGGATTGGCTGGGGCGTATAGGCGAAACGGATGAGGTACTAATCAACGCAATGCTACATCAGTGCCAAACCGATCAGGATGCGAGAGATTTTTTCATTGGATTGGCGGAACAATAGCGGGGAGTAGCGGAGTTGAACAAGTACTGGAACTGAACTCACGCTAAAACAGCAACGCTTTGCAGCAGATATTGCGTTGATCTAAATGCTACTGCTGCATACAGACGTGCTGTCTATAGCGCCAAGGCAACTAAACTGAAGCCCGTGGATTAGACGAGAAGGCAGCTTGCCATACGCGATCTGGTGGTCAACTTTCGATTGGAAGCCAAATGAAACAGCAAATAGAAAGCGCAAAACATCAGCCTGTAACCATTGATGGGACAAGGGGTACGTATAGCCCTACCCCCCCGAAGATAAAGCTGAACACGCTGGACGATGTGCGCCGTGAGACAGCGCGCGTGTATCGCGAGGCAAGAGGTGTCAACGCCGGTTTAAAACTGACCCACTTTTTGGTTATTTGGCCGGAATAAAACTGACCCACCCGGACATTTAATTTTACTAAGCCTTGACCTTTACATGCCCGGCTTTGCGTTTATCCTTGAGCCGG
>NZ_FOPV01000035.1 GCF_900113575.1 Nitrosospira sp. Nsp14 | reverse complement strand
TAAAGGTTGGCTTTCCGTAGATGCGCATCAGTCTTGAAAGGGTCAGGATGACATCCTGGTTGCGCAGGGATTTACCTACCTCGATTGCAAGGCACTCTCGCGTATGTTCATCCAGCACGCACAGCATCTTCAGTGCATTGCCATTGGCCAGGCGATCATGCACAAAATCATACGTCCAGACACTGTTTGGCCGGGTTGCACCTGGAATGCGCATATCCGTACCACAGCGTCGCCTTCTGGGCCGGCGTCTGGGCAAATTCAGCCCCAGCCGGCTCCATAACCGCCATACCCGACCACTACTCTGACCCGTCATAACTGCTATACGCCGGTAACCAAATCGCGGATAACGTCCCGACGCTTCAATTAGCTGTGCGGCAACAACATTGTCTTTGTCGGGCTGCTTTAGCTCATAACTGCCAATACGCCGACTCACCCCGGCAATCCGACATGCCAACCGCTGTGATAACCCCTTGTTTGTCAGAATCTCAAGCGCCTCGCGTCTGGTTGCCGGGGTCACCATTTTTTTGCTGCAATCTCCTTTAAACCCTCGATTGCCAGCATCTGTTCGGCAACGATCTTTTTCAGTCGCACGTTCTCCGCTTCCAGTTCCTTGAGCTTATGCGCATCCGATACCGTCATGCCGCCAAACTTGGATCGCCAACGGAAAAACGTCTGCTCGGTAATGTTGTGCTTACGGCAGATGTCTCGGATGATAACCCCGTCGACTTCTCCTTCACGCAAAATTCCAATGTATAGATGGACTACTCGTCACTCAAGACCCAAGCACTGCCATTCGTCCTGTGGTTACGGGCGCGCCGTGGGAAAAAGAGTTGCTACTGCGCCGTAAGCGAGTCCGCTGAGGTTTAGGGGAAGCCCTGCGTAGACGAGCCTCCGGAGTCGGGCGCCACGGGAACCCACAGGCAAACACCTACCCTACTCCCTTGCCTCTACTGCCGTTGGGTCGGAAATAACCTCAATCAGTGCATCAAAGGCAGGTTCCGCATCCATCTTTGGCAGAGCAGGGACAAGAGGAAACCGGGACCGCGGCGCGCGGCTTTCAATCTGTTTCGCAAGACAACTAAGAGTGCTTCGAAGCATACTAATACGTAATTGTGCCTGCTCTCATCCCTGCAGTTAATCGAGGGCCTACAGGAGAGTTCTGCTCTCTCGGTTTTATTTGAATTTGCGGAGGCCTAACAGCTAACAGGGCCGAGGCAGGGCCTATTCAGCAGCAAGAGGTCGTATTCCTTTTTCAGTGCTACGTAACCTTCGCTGACCCGGTCTTCCATCACTTTTCGGTTCAATAGCGTAATATGTCCACGCCGATACTGTATGGCACCTTCAAGCTGTAGCACGTGCGCGGCGACGCTAACACTCTCGCGGCGGACGCCTAGCATGTTGCTTACGAACTCATGAGTCATTGCGATTGAGTCAGTTGCTAAACGGTCCAAAATCATCAGGAAAAAGCGGCACAATTTCTGCTCGACACTTTGGCACGCTTCTACCGCGGTCTGCTCCGTTTGACAAAGCAAAGCTTGGCTGAAACGTAGTAACAACTGCTGTAAGGGACCTCCGGCCTCAAATTCCTGCTTCAAAATCTTCGCTTTAATCCGGTACCCGTACCCCGGGTTTTGTACTATGACCGTCGCGGCCGTGCTATCGCAGCCTAACAGAAGGAATATGTCGGTCACGCCCTCATTGCCAGTCATCGAAACGCGCCTGGTTATACCCGATCTAAGCTCGTATATGCGCGCCACGATGCAGGTTGCAGGGAAATAGAGTTGGCTTGGCCGGGTTCCCGGTTCGTGGATGACTTGACCGAGCGGCATGTCGACCAATTCAAGAAATGGTAGTAAGCGCCGATATTCTTCATCGGGAAGAGCCCCAAGAATTTTATTTTGTGTGGGGCTGTGTAACAAGCGCATCGGATCTCGGCGTAATAATTAGACAGGCTACTTTTTAGGGATACTGGCCTGGGATCATGAATGTTACCATTCCTGTGGCAACCCGCAGTAACGATAATGAAGCCACCTCGACCTCTTGCTAGGAATCTGGCCTGAAGTTCGTCAGGCCAGCCATAAAGACCGGTTTTATTTGTTTTGCGCGAGACATACCTTGGCTGTTTCTTGCCGCCCTCGACCGTCCATTCAAACCGACCCCCGCCAGGCACAACCACTCGACCCTTGCGGAACATATGGCGGAAATAGCGCCGCGTCAGCGCTTTCTCTACCCGTGCATTTAATCCATGGCTTCTGCTTTGCTGCGTTTCGGGATGACGCATATAGCAGGAATTTCCTTCCCCCCGCGGTTGTTTCCACAGTAGTAATTTATAACTTATAACTTATAACGTTGAGAGGTGCGATATGGCTGTACATACATCCAAGTTTGGTGGGGTGCGGCTGTCTGGAGAAGATGCAAAGAAGTTCAGCAACCAGGTGACTTACGGTCGCCCCAAAAAGGCGGCTTGCGAAGCTCTTAGAGAAGGAAATAAGCTGCTTAACGAGTATCGAGGCAAGGGTTTCGCGACCGTTACTGTTAGAGACAGGTAATTTGATTGGAGTTTGAGTTCGTGGATTGAAGCCGGGTGACAACGTCACCCGGCTTTCTCTTGGGCATGCTGAATTTGTCCCCCTAAAAACCTTCCTGAAGAAACACGCGCACCAGTTTCACTCAGAAAATATCACTAAAACGTTTGTTCTGGTTCAGCAAGAAACGCGACGCGTTTTCGCGTATGTGTCCCTCGTATGTAGCCAGGATTGAGCTGCTCAACGAGCACATCATCTCCAATTTTCCCTACAAAGAATATCCCTGTATAAAAATCGTAAGATTAGCGGTTGACGAAAGTCTCAAGAGCCGCGGAATTGGAAAAAACTTAATCCGTTGGTCGGTTTCTATGACGAAGGCTATGATTATGCCCAACGTGGGATGCCGTTTTCTCGTGGTTGATTCCAAAGCTAGTTCCATGGGCTTCTATCAGAAATGTGGATTTACGTTGCTCGATACAACCGCAAACAAGGAGAATGAGCACCCCATACTCTTTATGGATCTGCACAAGATCAATAGCTAACAGACTGCGCCGCACTAAGCTTTATCATCCAAATTCGCCAATTCAACTCGCCATCTCTTCCTTCTCCCCCTTGACATTCGCATTCCCCTTAGATTAATCCTTTCGATCGCCGCTCGTAACATCGCATTCCTGGCTTTTCCCTTCGTAGCCATAACAACAAAGTTAGGACGTTCTACCAGAAGCCCTACAGGCAATTTAAATTGAGGTTTGGCTACACATAGTATTGCCGAGGCTGAAATAAATCACCCGGGAACGGCTGAGCCCGTAGAAACCTTTTCTTTTATCTTTTTTTGTTGTGTTGATGAAAGGAAAGGCGAGAAGCTGTGGCAGATATATGTTCTCTTAGGCTTGCTCTCCGCGTAGTATTGCGCTCTTGTCTTTAATGCTGGCGCGCTTTAACCAAGGGGTCTCGATTGAAATTCTCATATCCGGCAGAAAAATTTAAAGCAGCACGAAGTAATCTCATGCTTCCTCACCCTAAAGGCGAGGCTGCGTCTATCGCTAATGCTTTTGCTGAATGTGCTTTTGCTATAAGTAAAGTAGACTCGGCAGATCTGGACGACTATGCGCGGGAGTTGCTAAACAGACTCAATGCGTTGATTGACCCGGTCGGATTACGAGACCCGGCAGACCGAGGCATGTACACCATCAAGGCAGAAAAACTATCGATCGAACAAAGGCGTGAGCTGTCCTCAACAGTCGATGAGCTCGCAAGCTGGTTTGACCTTAAATCTCGGACTTCTTAATTCTCCGACAGACCGCACCTCTCGTCTCCTGAGCATGTCTTAACTCAGCGCTGTTTGGGGGTATATATCAACTAGTGATTGATGCAATCATTGTCGGCAAACGTTCTTGAGTCTCTGTTCGATCCTCCTCGTCGGAATAAATCTGTTTACTGCCCTCGGGCATTACCCCCACATTTCATATAGCAAAAACTCGCGCCGATATTCCCTTTCGACAATAGCGCTGTCCAAACGAGCGTGATCGTATTGCTACAGGGCCAGCATCCCAAGAAGTTGCGATGGGATTCTCGACTAAGTAACGACCTCGAAGGATGGCTTCGGCGTATTCGCTCAGGAGAGGAAAAATCCGTCAGTACTCTTTGGTAAAGGGTATTTCGCGCTGGATACGCGAATTATCTTCCGAGGGGGCTTCGCGAAACGTTTGGGAGTAATGGGTCGGTCAGCTTAGGAGTCTGTCGATCTAACAAGGACCAGCTAAAAGCCGTCGGTCCTGAACGTTGAGGACCTTACCCGCGGTGGCTCAAAGAAATCTGCCCCTCCCGAGCCGCCCTCAGGGACAGAATTCTAAGTTATCTAGAGTAAACGTTGCCAGTTAGCGATCGAGTGACGTAATGCCATCGGGACTTCAATGTCCCGCTGAGCTAACTGAACAGCCTGCGATTGATGAATATCAGTTACAAACCGGTTACATTTTATAAGCAATATAAAGTGGTGCAAGGAAATATCCTCGTAACACTTTGATTTTTGGTGGGTCGTGAGCGATTCGAACGCTCGACCTACGGATTAAGAGTCCGCTGCTCTACCAGCTGAGCTAACGACCCGATTTGAATAAACCGGATAATATCTTTCTTACTATCAACATCTTACTGTGTGAAGCCAGATGTATTATACACCAAACCAGTTGAGGTGAAGCTAGCCGTTAAGCGTGAACGATTGTGAATGGATTGTGAACGATAAATAATAATAATAATCATTCTCACTAAGCGAAGGGGTAAGCGGGGGGCGACCTGCTTGCTCATCCTATTGCATTAGACCTAAATAAAATCTCATAAAAATGCATAGAATCCGGCTGATCTAACAATCAGCTTGTTTGATACCTTCTGTTGAATGACGTTTCATAGAATCTGAAGCAGACGAACTGGACGGGTTTTATATTACCGTACCAGGTAACGCAGCCAGGTGGATGGCGTCAAGATTCCAATACCTTCTAAGAAATAGCCCCTTCTGCTTTTTAATCCAGTGATTGATTCTGCAAAGAAGGTAAGTTTATTTTTACGATGACCTTGCAATCAGCCGCGCCTGTAGCCTTATCCTTCTGTTCTGTGGCTCGCCTGCTTCGTCGTTTATCCTTCTTTGTAATCCCTTCAGCTTCTACTTTGCAGCCAATACCACATCTAGTTTGCGAAGGATAAGCCAGGTCTATTGTAGGCCCTATCGATCTTTTTGCTGGTCTGGCTGAGCTTAATGCAATCCGCATTTTGATGGAATTGATGAATGTCCCTTTATATCAGGTGATACACGGCCATTAAGGTTTACCGGCAATCGCGTAAAAATCCTTTTGGAACGGGTAACAAAAGGGTTGCACAAATCCGTTCCCGGTACTACTATTAGTAAACATTGATCAATTTAGATACTAGATGTAGTGGTTAGACGATGAAAACCGTTCAGCTTCAAACACAGGGAAATAGCCCTTTCCCATATAGATGAGGAAGTTCCAAGATGCAGCTTGCTACAGAACATACAGGCCGCAGTGCGGCGACGGATAGGGAGAAAGCCATGAGAAGATAATTCGCTCATTTGACAAAGGCCCTACGGTCAAGTGAGAGGATAAGGGAAGGCCCTTGATTAGTTAGACCCCGCGAAGGAAATACTAATCAAAGGCCAGTAGGGCCAATCTATCGGATATTTCGAATAATTGGCTTGCGTATGTTGTATTAATTTGACCTATTGGTCAATACAAGTATCGCTGGTCGCCTTTGATAGGTGCAAAGATGAAGACTCAAAAAAGCAGCGGCAACACAAAGGTCGTTCGTAGTGCAATTACTGGTCAGTTTACTAAACCGATAGAAGCAAAACGTCACCCTAATACGACGGTAACAGAAACAATTAAACGATCCGTTCCGAAGAAGAAGTAATCAGTAATAAGTAAGGAAATTGGCCCTGCCTTGGTAGGGCCTTTCTTATATGTAAAGCTTAATTTCGGAAAGAATGACCACACCGGTCTTCTGAGCAGACAGTTAACTGTCAAACACATTAACGATGAGGTAGCTCATGTTTGAGGCCATTACTTTTTCAAGACAGAATAAGTACGACACTATCAATCCTTTGGATATCGGATGGTTAGTTGAGTGCATGTTGTTTTATCAAAAAGTCACGGTCGTCGCCAACGAAAGCACCCTTAGGCAATTAATAACTTATTTTGGGAGCGACAAACTTCTAATACTCATAAATGAAGAAGTACTAACTATTTTGTTCACTGAATCCCTAGCAGCGATCCACACCACTTCACAAAACACGTTTCAATATCATGACATCGCGCTGATGACACTACACAGCCCTACATATCAAGATAAATTGAGGACAATGTGCATCGACATAACAGGTAAAAGTGGGAAAGGACGGCGTCTAGCTCAGAAAATAGAAGCTAATATACATGTAACAAAACATGATCCTATTGTCGTAGAAGGGGCACGAAAAGCCATTCTTGATGTTAATTATATTGAACCTGCTGCAAGGCTGATCATTAAAGAACTTGTGCCGGAAGTGGGTGACACGTCCAAACTATTGTTCGCTACGGAACTTGGTAGTAATGGGATTGAAGTGTACACAAACGTTGACTTCGGCAAGATAAATCAGGTCTACCATCAAAGGGTACCAGTAGAACATTCGTCCATAACCCCAGCGTTGATCTTGTCTCACATACTTGAAACAGAAACTGAGCTTTATTTCGCCTCATCTCAGCTTTCCGAATTAGCAGCCAGCGGCTTAAGTAGTAAATTAGGTGAACAAAAAATCGACTACCTTATTTCTAAAAGCAAAAGCAGTAGCGAAAAGTTAACGAACTTTACGGGGTTTGTATTCAACGATGCAAAGGCGTTGAGAGAAGCAGTGAATTCGAACCGTATCAATGTAGATGACTTGGTAGCACTACTGATTAAGTCAAAACGATTTAAGGAGTGGTTGGTAGGGATAGCACCAGATAAAGATTTAATAAAACAATATCACGAAGAAGTAACAAGGAAAACGTTCATCGATGGACTTCCAGGAAAAGCTTTAAGGTGGGGTATATTTGTCGGCGTAGGGTTAGGCGTGAATACTGCATTTGGTCCATTAGCTGGTATTGCCATTAGTGCGTTAAACACGTTCTATTTAGATAAGTTAATTCGTGGTTGGAAGCCTAATCAATTTATAGAAGGCGACGTAAAGAAAATGATATATAAACGTGCCGCTTGACCCTAATTAACTCCCAACTTGTTCTATAAACGCCTCAGCAAGCCCCACAATCGATTTAAATCAGTTGGTTAAGGGGTAAGCATATTAATATGGAATTAAATGCTTGACGGCCCCTTAAATTGAGCGTATATTTGCCGTCCTTTGTAATATCGCTGTTACGGCTTATTGCTGTGTAACAGCACCCTGCACGCTACAGAATAACAAAGCGAAGTATCAAGATTATTGGTAACGATCCCGTACGGTTGCCGCTTAGTAAGGACTGGAAGTCTTGTATAGACTATCCCATAGTTAACGGACTTCGACACTATGCATCTATACAGCCGGCATTCCAGCGCAGAACAGACGGTGTCTAGGGACTACCAAGGGGATACCTGTAAGGTATTCTTCATACTGGTGCGGGGTAATACTCACATAACAACCACGTAATCTGGAAGGGATATCGCTGCTGGGGTACCTTCTTATACTATTATTACAAAAAGATAACGACTTAGTAATGCAGTAGGGTAGTACTACTTAGTATTAGTATTTAGTGAATAAGGAAGGGGTACCCGAAGTACCCCTGTATTAGATATAGTTAATATACTTTAGGTATAACCCCTAGCCTATCGAAGAACACCTTTAGCATCACACCCCGCAGCACCTCAGCATGTTCCTCAGCAACTATGAATGAGTCATGTATAGGAAGGCAGACAATGCCGTCCGCCATAAGGGATTTCATTATGCTTTCACATATCCATGAGTCTGTGTTCTGCAAGGTCATCCCAAACCCCGGATCATAGAAATATCCTTTGATAGGTTCGTGCTTTGCTTCAATAGCAGCTACTAAATGAGCTACGTTCTTTACACCGAAAGAACGAATAGTATTGATAGCGTGTTTCCGATCACGACAATTGAACAGCACTAAGAATGCTTTCTTCACATCGCTACGCTCACACCCATCAATTGTATAAGGATCATCTGTAAGGGTTATTCCTTTGAAGGCATAGGCAATTGTAGGATGATAGGCCGAATAATCCAGTTCAACTACAGGCCCATTATCTAGTAATAGTTTCTGTCTTTCCGGCTTCGGTAATGTCTGCCAGAATCCCCCATAGAAACGACCCCCACCTTCTCCTTTAAATATCCGCTTCAAGGTAATGCTGGTAGGATCATGTTTACACCTGATATCAATGTTATCCGTATTAATAGGTACCCCCATAAACTTGTTATTGCACTCAAATAAGAATGCCCTGTCCGCAGTGATGAATCGATCATCCACATAATCTATTAGTTTCCCATCAGCGTCTTTCTTGATGATGGTCTCATCTAAAGGCGCTTCTGGGTCACGTACTATTTGCTTAATATCGAAATGGTTCAGGATTTCCAGCAACCGGTTAGTTGCCTTTATTCGGGTTTGTCGCCCGATTCCTGAAACGCGATCATGAAACCCTATCTTCTGGTCAATGTATCCCAACTCAACAAGATCATCCAGAATACCCATCAGCAAATCATATTTAAGATAGATTCGCCTATATCTGGTTTCCTTTCGATAGTCTGTTTTATTTCTACTTACAGTACGCCACGGATTATCAGAATGATTAGCTGCGATCCAACAATCTAATATAACCGCGTCCAGGTGACGTCTCACCCTTATCGGTTTCCTCACTTGCTGCTTTCTGTTCCTTCTCAGTTCTAAGACTTGATTAAATACCGCCTTTAGCTGGTCGGCCATCGGCGGATAATCTGTCTTTCTATGAACTTGGAATGGAATTGCTTCGGTTAATTCGTTGGTCATCTTTTAACCATTTATCGAACACTGATGGTACTGATTCCAAAATCTCTTTTATTTCTTTCAAAAGTTGCTGTAAGGCAACATCCCGCTGATTGTCCATGACCGTCCCTTAGTTAATAACCCTACACACCCTTCAAGGTACCACCACCACCAGCGGCCCCACCTGCACCCCCACCCATAGCTTTTAGTCCCGTTTGAGCTACCCCACCAACAGTACTAAAGATGGATTGCCACATTTGACCCTTCGCACCAGCTGTACGGTAATCACTTTCAGCGTCCGCTTCACGTTGTCTAGAAGCAGATAGTTGTTCACCAAATGATTGCATACTTCCTAACGTCCCTAAGTTCTGACCGACCTGTGAACGAACACTAGAAGTAGCACCAGCTAATCCAGAACTCCCACCAGTAAGACTCATTCCAGCTTGACCAGCACCAGCTATAATGTCAGACCTACGAATACGCTCCTCACGGATTGCTTGTATACGATCCCGTTGAGCTAAGACATTAGCCCTTGCTTGTTCGATTCGTTGTTGATCCCGCTGTGCATCCTCCATACGGCGTGCTGCCTTCTGTTGTTTCTTTGCAGCCTTCATTTGAGACATAGTGCCCGCTACTGCGGCACCCACTGCTACTACTGCTAATATTGCTACTGGTGGCATGACGATTCCTTTTGTTTGACGTTCCACATACCTACTACTATTGAAGAAGGAAAATCATCATATTTAAAATCAATGAATCCATTCTTCTTTTCTGCTGCTTCTATCAGGTGCGGGAATGCTTTGAGTTGTGCTCCTAATAGCTTCAGATCGATTAATACTGCACAGTCAATGGCACCATACCCAGACGGCGAAGCGACAGCGTACAGAAGGAAATCAGCATAATTATCCTGTTGCACCTTCTCCAATTCCGACGGGCCAAACCCCGATACAGTCCTGATGGTGAAACCTTCACAGAAGTAAGGAAGGTATTTAGCTTCCCGTACCCTATATGACAGTTTCACAGAATCCATCGCCAAATGCATATCAATCCCCAACTTACGATCTTCACCTAAAGAAGGGAATTTAAACCATACATTCATCAACTTAGGGTCATTAAATATGATATTCGCTGCTACTTGATTCAGCATCGGCAAATATTGATCCGACCATGAACGTTGTTTATTGTAAGACTTTGTTTTTAAAGTTAATGTGGTACTCATTCTATCAAATCCTTAACCCATTCCATTTGTGCTGTTGGGAGACGCGGCCTAAACTTATATAAACCGCATGTCCTCTTATCACAAACATCTATTAATTCTGCTGCTGTGGCGTCGTACTTACGGGAATAAGCCCCCACACACTGACGACACTTCTTTGCTATAGCCTCTTTAAACGCCTTCGGGTTCGTCATCGGATGACCGTCCACCACGCCATGAATGAACCGCTTTGATGTTATGGGTCTTGAAGTAACGACTCACATGGTATTGTTTCCATAAATCCCTACCATTCCGTAACAACCCCTTTTCGTTAAGGATGTCAGCTATTGCACCCTGACTATGATTGTTAGCTGCAAGCTGCCTGATAAGAGCAGCAACGGATGTACTTACCTTAAGACCAGCAGACTGTTTAAAAGCATCTTCAGGCCGGTAGGACTCCCGTAAGAAAACTAGATTCTTTCTCATTGCTTGGACGTCATCTTCCATTATTTGCTCCTTAAGTGAAAACCCAACCCTAAGCTTTTCTTATCGTTGAGACGTTGACGTTGTACTTTATTATCCCAATAGGTATTAGGATCATTCTTTTGTAGCTCATCGTAAAAGAACTTATTCCGAAGGTTAGGAGGTGTAGATAAGACACCATTAACTTTCCCTTCCCGGATCGCTTGCGCTTCCTCAAACAGTTTGTACTTTTGCTCTTCTTGCCAACGCTCCCGCGTAATCCTAACTTCCATCTTTTCCCGACTATCTTTAGCATTCAGAAGCATTCGCTGCCAGTCTGGTTCAGTGTCGCTGTCATCTTTACGCAAATCATGAAAGACGTTTGTCATCCCCTTCACTTGCTCATTAATAGCGTTCTGTTTCTTGGCAAGGAACGCCGTCGATTCGCTGGTACTTTCTTCCTGATCGAAGATGCTTGTCTTAAAAGTCACTTCATCATCATTAATAATTGCAGCCATTTAAATATTCCTTTACATATGAATTCGTTTCTGTTAAAGTGTTACTTTAGATATCTTGATAAAATTGGGTAACTTTTTATATTGTAAGTTACTATTATATCATACTTTTGCTTAAATTGCAAGCTTTTTATTTTTTCATTTATGTGGAACTTTAATACGTTGATACGTAAGGATTAAATGCAGTAATAGATGCAGCAGAAGATGACGATTAGATACGTTAATGATGCACGATAGAAGAAAATAAATATAAAAAAAGGGATATATTTCTATACCCCTTATGGATAGGACATTACAGAAGATTATCTATGTGATATTGATGCGAATAGATTCATTACAGAAGCTATCCTAAACGTCCATGACCGTCCTTAATGGGGCATCTAACTTATTAATAAGGACACTTGGCGCAAGATGAGTATAGCGCCGTAGCATCTGCAATGACTTATGTCCCGTAATCGCTGATACGCTCATCGAATCCCATCCCCTCTCAAATAATCGGGTAGTAGCTTCATGGCGCAAGTCATGGAAATGGAAGTTATCAATACCTGCCTTAGTCACTGCGGTCTTAAATGCACCATTCATTGCATCGCTTCTAGGCTTCCATGTATAGAAGACACGCTTATTGGATATATGCTTAGGGATAGAAGACAATACTTCTATTGCCTTTAGTGATAATGGAATTGTTCTAGCTGTTCCATTCTTAGTGTCTTTTAAATGGATAGTACGCTTAGATAGCTGTTAGCGCCGCTGTAATACTGACCCACTGAGCCGGAGTAAAACTGACCCACCTGGGCGAATATGGTGGCTTTTTGGCTGCCGATTATGTTGACT
>NZ_FOPV01000031.1 GCF_900113575.1 Nitrosospira sp. Nsp14 | reverse complement strand
CCGGCTCAAGGATAAACGCAAAGCCGGGCATGTAAAGGTCAAGGCTTAGTAAAATTAAATGTCCGGGTGGGTCAGTTTTATTCCGGCCAAATAACCAAAAAGTGGGTCAGTTTTAAACCGGCGTTGACAGATAGCTCAATATCATTCCAAGTGATACTTAGTAATTCAGATAGGCGACAGGCCGATTCGATGGCAAGCACTACAAGTGGATATAGAAGGATGTTCTGTGACTGCTGACAAGCGGTTAGTAATAACTGCTCTTCATTGTTTTCTAGTCGTCTTGTCCTAGCATTGTTAGCTGTAGGTTTCCTAATTAAACTTACAGGGTTAGTCACAGGAATATTCCATTCCTTCAATGCCACTGTAAAGACGTGGCTTAGTAATGCCAGTTCTAGTCTCAACGTCGCCGGTTTGACGTCTCCCAGACGGTCATTACGATATTTAGCAATATCTTTCCCTTGTAAAGAAGACAATGATCTTTTAGCTAATGGATGTTTTAGCCATGACACTATCCTTCTTAGTTCCTGATCCTTCCCTTTCTTCTTAGGGGTAATCTCATCCCTGTATCTAATCAGGGCATCAGCTAACGTTGTCTTGTCTGCTGTGGAACGATTGATATAAGAACCCCTATCCATATCTGATTCAATAGAACGAATCCAGATGAGTGCATCCTTCTCATAGGTGAATGATTTACTGATGGGAGAATGCCCTTTGCGACGTACCTGGGCATTCCATTTACCGGAAGATAGTTTACGAACTGTTGCCATTTAAACACCTCATATCAATGTGACTGTGAATGAGATGTGAACAGCAAGAAAGGATAGGATATAACCTATTGATGTATAAGCTATAAGTCATTAGCAGCATACGGATTAAGAGTCCGCTGCTCTACCAGCTGAGCTAACGACCCGATTTGAATAAACCGGAAATTTTTACCGGACGAAAAACAAAAGTGGGATTCTTACCCCTGCGTTTCGCCTCTAGTTGAAATGCTACCACATCTGGGCAGAAATTCGAATGGGAAGCTGCGGCGCGCACCAACCCTCCTTTCTACCGGCTCCCTCTGCTCATCAGAGCTGTTCTTCCTTCACTGGCTATCGCCTGTATTTTGACCGGACGTTTGATCGATACATGTCTCCAGCATTGCCCGCATGCGATGCCAATGTGACCCTTCCCAGAAGACGCGCTGGCAGAGGTCGCAAGTGCTGAAGTGATCGAAGCGCTCGCGCACGGAAGGAGGGAGACGACTCAGCGCTTGCGCCTTCTCAATCGGGCGCAAAGGGGCGTTGCAATGCAGGCATAAGGTGAACGGCCGTACGCTGCGAGCGAGGTCCAGGCGGTCGAATATTTCGCACAGCTGCTGCGGCGGCTTCAGGGTGTGCACGAAGCAGCCGTGGGTAATCGAGCGGCGTTTGAGCAATTCGCGATCCCGCGTGAGTACAATACGGCGGTCGCGCACGGCGATTGTTTCGATTTCGCTATCCTGAAAGTTATTGTCATAAAGCGTGTCGAAGCCCGCCATGCGCAGCAGGTGCGCAAGCCCCCCCAAATGCGCATCGGCGAGAAAGTGCGTTACCCGTAATGGGTGCTCGCGCACCCTCAGCATGGGGGTGACGTCTATCATCTCGAACCTGGGAAAGACGGCGACGCGGTCGCCATGCTCCAGCAACCGGTCAAACCCTACCGACTCGCCGTTGACCAGCACCAGTTCAACCTCGGTATGAGGCACGCCCAGCGCTTCGATCATATGTTTGGCGGTCGCCGCCCGGGCGCAGGAGCATGCAAATTCGCGCCTGCGCCGTTCTGGGGCGAGGAAATCGTTCAGCTCCTCGTAAAAACGGAACGTTGCGGTGACCATTGCAAAAGTATGTCACTTTTCCGCCAAAGACGCACTTTGGGCAAGTCGAGGACAACCTTATAAACTGCTCCTTCCGCCGAAGGGTACAGCTGGCGGGTTTTTAGGTTGCTTCATTTAAAGCGGGTACTTGCCGGTTATAACCCATGCTTCCGTGGCCAGACGCAGCGACGTGCTCAAGTATTCCATGCGCACACCCATTTTATCCGGGGCGGTGATGACGGCTGTGGCCGGTTTATCGCACGCCGGCCGTATCAGCGCTTCGATCCCGATCCCTTGTTCCGTCAGTTTTTTTATCCGGCCTTCCAGGTCTGATTCCCAGATGCCGAAGTAGAGGATGTGGTCAGCATTTTTTTCGGAGAATATGCCGTTACCCCCCGCCTGGATCAGTTCCAGATAAGGCGGGCGGGACCTGGAATACGCAGCAACCACCTTGAGGTTTTCACTTTGTTGTGTTGCCGGATTTTCAATGCATAGTACGGTATCCGTCGGCTCCGTAAATTTCACATCCAGCAGGTTCGCGTAGTGCTCAATAGCTTCCTCATGATTACGAACGACTATCCCGATATGGTAATAAGAGGGCGTTAGCATGCCGGGCTCATGGTTACGGGAATAATAGAGGCCACATTTACAGGGTAATGAAAGCGCTGAGGCGTTTGCTCATTCTCTTCCGTTTATAAACTATAGTCAAAGGATCTTGTTCCTGATCGGCCGACCAAAAACACTGAACTCAACACTGGCTCGCTGAAACCTCGTTCGAGCTCGGGCCCCCAACCCAGGGGTTATAGTAAGTGTAGGCATGCTTTTCAAACGGATTGCCGCAGCCGCGGCTATCGAGCGCATTCCATTCGCTACCCGCTGCCGCGGCGAAGATGGAGCCGAAAGTGATATACGTCACGTAAAAACCCCATTCTCCCAGCGCCGCGACAATGCGCGTATGGTAGGCCTCATGCCTCGCTATGTCGTCACGCACATGCCCGTTGGAGTCGAAATTGCCGCTTTGGGTATAAACAATTCCCCCCAACGTCAATGCGCCAGTACCCGCGCCGACTTCCACGAACACCGCGCCGCGGCGGAAATCGACCCGCTTGCCGGAAATGGCAAGCCCCGCCACCACGAACAGTCCGATGATAGTGAATACCGGTGACTTGATCAGCTTGATGGCCCAGCTGAATGCCCAGGCAACGCCGCTATCGGACTCGTCCATCAGCGGCGTGAACAAGCCCAGAACGGAGACGCCCAGCGTAATCACGGTGGCGGCAATCGCAGCTGTGACGGCAGCGACGCCGGCCCAGATCAATATCCCATACCAGAACAGCACCGTCAGTACCCCGCCTATCGCGCCACCGACGATCCAGAGCAACCACTCATCCCAGGTGCGCGCCCCGTTGACCCCGGCCCCGATCGCGCCGATGATGGCGCCGACGATTGCGGCGACAATGATGGCGACCAGCAGGGGTGCAATCTCGCCGGTGGGGTCAGTGAAGTTGACCGGACTGCAATAGGCGAAGACGTAGAGATTGGCCGCTGCAAGCAGCGGCGGTATCTTGTCCTGGTTAATGAGGAGATATGGGTCCACGGTAAGGAAGCGGCCCAGCGCGGGCCGGTAGTAGCGCGCGCCCAGCAGCACCAGCTCCAGTCCATCGGAAAAGCGCCCGCCCTGAAAGGTGAAGGCGGGCTGGATTACCATCGAGATAAAGAGCCGCCCGTAAGGCGTATATTCATCGTGCCCAATGAAAGCGCCGGTGCGCCCGTTGGATAGCACGTTGACATTTCCCAGGCGATCGAAGTGATGAAAAACTGGATCGCCGGCGGCAGGCACCACGGCAAGCCGGCGATCTTCGTCGAACACGACGCGTGAAGCAACACCGTCATCGATCAGGTACAAGCCTTCGATCTCCACCCGGGTGTGCGTTTCACCCTCACGCGTGGTACGTGTCAACACCCGCCGATCGTTGTGATCGTACAAGTACTCGACGGCCGAACCATCGAGGCGATCCACGCGCGTGAGGCGATGGCGGCTGTCATAATGCAGGGTGCCCATCTCGGGGTCGCGCGTCAAATTCCCGGCGCCATCGTACTCGTATTCCGGATTTGCCGAGCTCAGACGCCGTACGAGCTGGTTCGGGCCGGAGCTGTCGCCCACACCGTTGCGGTATTCGAAGCGCGTGCCGATTTCATCATTGCGCAGCAGATTGCCAAGCACGTCGTATTCGTACGTGAAATCGAAGCCTCCAACGCTACCACTGGCGCGGGTGAGCCGATTGCGCGCGTCGTACGTGTAGACCTGATTGAGCCGCACCTTGCCGGGCACTGTGGACAGATCGTCGATGCGCAATGCCTGGCCCACTGCGTCCAGTTCGTATACCAGATGCTGGTAGCGATGGCCGCCGCCCGCCTGCTCCGTGCTCACCTCGTTGATCAGGTAGTCGCCCGGCGTATAGCGGCGGCGTGTTTCCAGGCCGTTGGCGAAGCGGATGCGCTCGCGCAAGCCGGTAGGGCCGTAGTCGATCGCATCGATGTAGCCGGGTATTGATTGCAGCATCCCGGATGGGGAATGGTTGTAGTCGACGCTGTTCCCGTCTGGGTAGACGACACGCGTAACCTGCCGCTTCCCGTTGTACTCGAAGCGGGTCTCGAACGTGCCCGGCACGCCATTCACGGTGCGCAGTATCCGGCTTGCCAACCCTTCGGCAGTATAGCCATATTCAACACTGCCGAAATCTCCGCTGACTCGCGCCAGCCTGCCCTGCAAATTTGCGCCCGGACCGCTGTCGTATTCGTAGCGCTCCAGCACCGCCTGGGTCGCGCCATCGCGCAGTTCCGCGATGCGCCCGCGCACATCGCGCAATGACAACAAGATGCGACCGTCGGCATCGGTTCGCTGCACTTCGTGACTGCCACCGTCGAAAACGAAAGCAGCGATGCCGCCGTCAGCAGCGGCGATGCGGATACGGTTGCCCCACAGGTCGTACACATTTTCAATCACTGCGTGGCCGAGCGGGTCGACGATACGAACCAGTCGTCGCAGCGGATCATAATCACGCCGCTGCTCAAAGCGGGCCGCGCCATCACGCTCTATGATGGAGCGCACCTGACCTGCGGCATCGAGCACGCTTTCACGCGTGGGTGCGGCAGCCGGATCAAGCGCCAGCGCGGCAGCCGCATCGGGGCCAAAGAACTCCACGCGGTTGCGCTGATAGCGGTGCAAGGTCCAGCGGCCATTGAAAAGGCGTTCGCGCGTCACGCGTCCGCGCGTATCGTGGTGAGTTTCGCTGGTGGCGACCCCTTGCGGAGGAGAAGCATCATACGCGGACTGCGAGGAGAAGTATGCGTCCCGGACGCGCAATCGCTTGCCCTGGATCGAATGCAGTTCCTGCTTGCCCACCGCCCAGCGGCCATCTTCCGCCAGCAGCTTCGTTTGGGTGCGGCGGCCGCATCCGTCCAGGTAATCGATCTTCTGGTAACCCGGCTCTGCGTCACCCGCATTGATCCGAACCCGCTGGATGACCGCATTTGGCACGATGTTGCGCACGTATTCGTATTGCTCCGTGGGCCGGCCCGGCACGGCATCGCGCTTGTAAACCGTCACCGTATTGCCGAGCGCGTCGAACTCGGTAACGGTATCAAGCCCGTTCAAATCCTCGATGCGCGAAACCTGCTGGGCGATTGGATCGATTTGCACGTCGCGCGTGGCGCCGCCGTCTTCGCTGAACGATACCGGATGGATTGCCTCGGCATCCAGCACCAGGCTGCGGTTCATGCCGCGCGCGTCGAAGGTTTCCACCTCGTTCCCGAAAGCATCCACCCGCGCCCGGCCAACATCGCGCACATAGATGGCGCCGAAATCGGGATCGGTCTCAGTGCGGTACAAGCTCGCCAGCAGCGCAGGCGGCACGCCGGCGTAAGCCGCGTCTATCTCGCGCTGGGTAAGCGCTACTTCGCTTTGGCGCACCTTGAAACCGTTTTCCACGGAGCCCAGCGGCAGGCCTACGAAGGGTTCGCCATCATAGTGAAAGCGTATTTCCTTGAGCAAAGCACCATTACCGTCGAGCTTGCGCATGCGCGCACGGAAATTGGTGGGGCCGTGCGCCGGATGGACGGCATAGCTGGTTTCAATCCGCAGTTGTTCCACCTGTTCCGCATCGCTGCTGTCGCGCCACACGCTGCGACGCACCTCACTCAAGCCGTTGCCGACGGCATCGAAGGTAAAATCAGCCTGCTCACTCTCGTACGCCGTCGCCAGATGCAGGCGTTCGCTCCTGCGCTGGGTTTCCACCGCGAGGTGGGCTGGCGCATCCGGCGACGTTCCGGCTACCTGAATCGCGGTCCAGACCGAATGCTCCAGCTGCAGCACGTCGCCGCTGATGGGGTCCAGGGTTTCGGTGCGATGGGGCTGGCCCCTCCCGGCGATGAACGCCGGGTCAAGCGCGGTGGTGTGGCGGGTGTGATAATAAAGCCGCTGCCTGACCGGCTGCTCCTGCGGACCACTGGTGCGGGTGGAATCGACCTCGGCGAAACCCAGGTACTCGCGCGCGATATCGTCGAAATGGCCATCGTGATAACGGAAATCGCTGACCGATGCTTCCCCGGTCACCTGGTCATGCAAGCGCAGTTGCTTCACTACCGGAACCACGAACGGAAGATAGCCGCTCCAGCGACGACCCTCGGTCAGGTCGCGCGTGCGCTCGAATGCAGAGGTGCTGTACTGGACTTCGGTAACCAACCCGCTGCCATTGTCGATACTGGCCAACAGGTGCGGCTTGACCCCGTCGAGCAGATCGAGAAACCAGTACGGCGCATGTCCTCCCTGCCCGGCCGGCGACGTAAACAATAGCCCGGCGGTACCGGAACCCTTCATGTCCGCCAGCAGCACGCGGTCAAAACCCGCCCGCGGCGTACGCGCAAGCACGATGGGTTCCGAATAGCCTTCACCCCCGCGGTTCAGGTATACGCGCACTTCCGAATTGCCCACGACGATGAGATCAGCCGTGCCGTCGCTGTTGAGGTCGGCAATGAACACATCGCGCTCGATCAGCGCACCGCCGAAGTCCGGGGTATCCGCCATGGTGCGCACCGCGCCCCATTTGCCGTTGCCGAGATACGGCCAGTACTGTATCTGCCGCGACTGCAACAACACGACATCGGTCTGTCCGTCCCCGTTCATGTCCGCCAGGCGCACCCGGCGGCTGAGGCCGGCAAGGTTGGGCAGCCCGCTATCGGCCAGCACCACCGGCGCGCTCCACGCGTCGCCCCGTCGGTTGAAGAAGGCAATGGGCGTACCGTTGCGGAAGGTGAGGAAATCGCTGACGCGGTCGCCGTCAAGATCGAGCAGGTGGCCATCCTCCTCCGTCAGATCGAAACTCGGCGCCAGCGCAACATTCTTTTTGCGGATAAAGCCCTCGCCCGGTCGATTTGGGTAATAGCCGCCGCCGTGATCACGCCCCACAACCAGATCCGCGTTCCCGCGCCCTTCCATATCGGCAAAGCGGACGCCGGGATCGGATAGCGCCACCCCGGCCGGCAGGGACCGTAGTGGTTGCGGCGGGCCCCACGTCAGGTCGCCGCGATTCTCCCAATACGTGCCGCCCTGTGCGTCGAGCCGAAATGCCGAGGGCAGAGCTGTGCCACCGAGATCGACCAGGGTCACATCCTCGCCCAAGCCAGGAGGAGGCACTACCGTGCTGCGGAAGCGTTCGATGCGGCGCGCCTGCGGGCTGAAAGTGGTGTAGGCGAAGCTGAGCGCAGGGAGCGCCGCGATTTCTACGACGCCGTTGCGGCGGCGTTGGCCGGTGAGCTCCACTCGTCGCAGCAGAGAGGCGCGAGTATAAGGGGCGGTTTCGTACTCAAAGGCGATTACGCGAGTGAGCGTATCCGGCAAGCGGTCCTGGTGCAGCTCAATGCGCGCGCACCGCTGGCTGGTACGTATCTCGAAACCCGCGTCGAATTGCGACCATGGATCGGGCCGATTTTCATAGATGAATTCCAGGCGGAACACGCTCCAGCGGATGGTGCGAGGATAAAGCTGATTGCCGTCCCGCCGGTACTCGATATTGATCTCTCGTCCACCGGGAAATACCATGCGTTCGACATGCCAGCGCTGTGTCCGTTGCAGGTCTCCATCGAAGACTTCCACGCGCGACGCGGCCGAGCTGCCGAAGTGCAGATCAACCAGCGCCAGGGTGCGGCTACGCCACGCATTTCCGTCGAGCGCAAAGCGCTGCAACTGCTGTGATACCGATGGCACATAATCGCCCGCCTCTGTTTTAACCAGCGGCATCGCGCCGCCGAGGCTGTATTCGGGTTCGCCCTCCGCCATGAAGGCGCGCGGCCTGCGCCGCTCGATAAAAGGAAGCGACAGGGACCAGCCGAGCCCGAAGATACCGTTTCCCGTCCCAGTGTCATAGACCAGTTCCAGTTGAGGCGCCAGCCCACCCGGGCCGGAAGGCAACTCGATCGGAATCTTGTAGCTGCCCCCACCCATTGCCAGATTCGGCTGGAACGAATCACCCAGCGAGCGCACCGCGGCCGCGCCGCCAAAGCGCGCACGGCTGTTCTCCCCGACACCGCTTTCCTTCGCCATTGCTCTAGTCTCCCCCTTCCCGCATCCAACGCCGCCCGTCAGGTCAAGCTGCCATCGGGGCGATAGTTGAAGACGTAGGTGTAAAAGATTTGCACGTCGGCAATATTGGCGCTATTCACGCCCTCACCCAACGCCACCCGCCAGATATCCATGGGAGAAACATCCTTCCATGCGGCGAACGGGGCCATGGTACCCACCGCTCCCGCTACGGTGCCCTGCGCGTCGGTATTTACCGAGACGGTGCTATTGTCGGACATCCGTGTGATGGTAAGCGGCACATTCTCCACGCTGGCTGCTCCCGCCGGGAGCAAACGGATACCAAAGGCGGTGAGCGTGGGCGATTCGTGGTTGAAAGCAAACGAGTTGGTATTGATGGCGAAATCGACGCTGCGTTCGGCATCGAGGCGGAAGTATTCGTCGGGATACTGGAAGCGCGAGGACAGCACGGTCGAGCGCCCGCCTGTGGTCGGATACAATGCTTTTACGTGTGCTCTCAGGCTATCGTGAAAATCGGCATCGAAGTAGACGACGAACTTTATGTCGCTGATGGCGTTGTAATCGATGTTGTTGCCCGAGCGCGGAATCTCCAGCGTCCATTCGCACTGCGGGCCCATGTTTTCGAACTGGCCGAGCATTTCTTCGGATGGCTGGAACACTGCGATATCGCGCCGGAACTGATAGCTCGACAGTACCGCCCGCTCCACCGGCATCACGCGGATAAATTTGGCCCACGCGCCGCTCACCATGCGCCACTCGGCGCTGATGCCGTTGTTGGTGAGGAAACCGCTCGCACCTTCGAGCGGTACCAGCCCTTCCACGAATAGTTCGATTTTCTTGATCTTGCGGCGATAAGTGCCGGGGTAGCGGCGATCGAAAATCTCCAGATCGGTGCGAAACGGCAGAATTCCGGTGTTGACGAAGGTGGCGAAACTGCTAGGAAACTCTTCCCGCAACGACAGCGCCAAGCGCACCGGATTCTTTTTCTGCGCGTTTTCCAGATAATCGCTGGTAAAGGACAGGATATCGCGCTTCAAATGATCGCCACCCAGCAAGCCCGCGGGCACCCCGAGCATATAATCTGTACGGATGCGGTTGAGCCGCCGGTCGAATTCGAGATCATAGGCGCGTTCCATCAGCAGCGCCGAATAGATGGCCGCGTCTAGATAACTCCGCGCCAAGTCCTGTAGCTGCGCCGCCAATTGAAACCACAAGTCTTCGTCGAACAGCCGGTTCTCACTGTACTCCAGCACCTCCTGCGACGCTTCCAACCGCTTCTGCTGCAGGATGACGTTTAGAGCCTGCACTTCATAACGCACCTGCGCCTGCTGCTCGCGCGTCTGCGCCATGGCCACTTCGGCCGCGGCTTCCGCCCGCTGGCGCTCGATACGGTTGCGTTGCAATTCCCAATCGAGCCACTCGCGCTTCTCGCCTACGGTATCGAAAAACTCTTCCACCGTGCCTTCATAGTCGTGCCGGGCGCCATCGTAACGCACGCCGGTGTAGCGAATTTCCTGATCGTTGGCGGCGGCGCTTGCCCACGACAAGGCGGCATTCATCGACGTCAGCTCCCGCCCCTTGGTATCCCATTCCGTGAGCGCGTCGTCCGCATTCTTCTTGCGCACCTCGGAGTATTCGCGGGTGCGGCGGGCAGCCTCGATCTCCAGGGCTGCGTCCTCCATGCGTTTGTTTTCAATTGCAAGCGCGGCCTGGTTGACGTCGACCGCGCTTTCCATCTGCATATGCTCGATCTTCTGGTTTTCCGCTGTGGTGCGATAACCGATGAACGTGCGCTCTGCCTCGATTGCGCTGTCCGCCATGTAGGTCGCCACGGACTGCAGGTACTTGTAGCGGAAAATCGGCGCGTAATCGGCACCGATGCCGAAGTAATTGAAGTTGTTGGCGAGATACTTGAGCCGCATGGCGGCCTGGGTGATGATGGCCGCCACCTTCGGGTTCACCGGGCCGCGCGGCTCGTTTTTCAGCTCCTTGATGACCTCAGCTGCGGACGCCTGCATGCTGCCGAATTTCCCCTGATAAAGCTCGGAGGAGGGCACGGTCAAGTCTGTGAGCAGGATAAATTCGTATTTCTGCTTCGCGGCAGCGCGCTGCTCGCGCCGGTATGAGCTGTTGCCCCACTGCAAGTATGCGTCAGCCATTTTCAGCCATACGTACGGTGCCTCGATGCCGAGGTTCAGGAAGGGATAAGCGAGGACCGACCGATATTCCTTCAGCGCTTTGTCATACAGGCCCATAGCGGCATAGCTGTCGCCAATGGCAATTGGCAGGACGAAGAAATACAGATGCACGAAATAGGTGACAAAATTCACATCCACTACTTCGTAGAAGTTGAGGTCTTCGAGGACGGTCGCCTGGATGCGAGTGTTATAGAGACTGTCGGTCAGGCTCGCAGCAAACGTATTGGCCTCCAGCGACAGCGTCTTTGCGCCAGCAGGAAAGAATAACCCGATTGATTTGGCCGCCGCGGCGCCGATACCGCCGGCCGCAGCTTGTTCGATCACGGCAGTGGCGCTTTTCCAGCCCCCAGCGTCGGCCACCATCATTAGCCGCGTTGCCTGGGGTTGAACCACTCCAGCGCGCAATTCGGCCCGGGCAATTGCCGCATCGGGCCGTAACAAGTCATGCAGGTTTAACGATCCGCCGGTGGCGAGGCGCACCGTGCGTTCGGGCGCCACTGCCGCCAGGACCGCGCCCGCTGCTGGCGCCGCACCGCTACCGTTGGTTTCCCGCTGCAAATTCGCCCGGTTGGTGCGCACCACGTCCACGGCTTCGAGGTTGCCCGCGCGCGAATAGAACTGCTCGGCCTTGGTAAAGCTGGCAAGCGCCTGTTCCAGGGCGGCCCGGCGCTCATTCCCGCTTGCGTAGGTGACGAGCATCGAGGCCGATTCATTGGTAAGTTGCGCCCCCAACTCCAGGTTGCCGGCGTCGGCCGCTGCCGTTGCCGCGAGTTCGTATAACTTCGCCGCCTCGCGCCAGTTGCCTGAGGCAACCAGCTCCCGCGCCCGCTCTCGCTGGCCCAGCACATCGTCTCTAACGACGCGCCGCGGGTCGATGCCCACGTCAGACCATTTCGAAAGTATCGGGTTGACGGGTAGCTCGCCAGCTTTGATCACGCGCTCCTCGCTCAGGGGCAGCTTGACCGCCGAGCCAGGTGAAAGCCTGAGCACTTCGCGACGGGAAAATTCCATGAGCTGGGTTGCCTGGACCGCGCTCCAGTCGAGATCGAGATAGATGCCAAGGCCCGGGGCGCGCGGCATTTCGGGATGGCTTTGTTCGAGGATTTTCTGGCGTAACGCCAGATAGTTCTGGAGCGCGATCGAATACTCGCGATGAAAGAAATTCAGGTTCGCTTCCGAGAGCAGGTCGCGATAGTCGCGCTCAGTCGCTGAAGCCGGGTCGGCAACCGCCATGCGCGTGCTTGGCAGCCGCTCGGAAACTCGTGGGTACAACTTGCGAATGGAAAGAAAATTCTCCTGATACACAGCCATTGCGCCTCCCCCTTTTTAGTTGAGTTGATTCGCCACCTCCAGGCTCAACGATATCAACATAGGATACGAAATCGCCTACGTCAAGTTACGCCGGCTTTATTAAAATCTTGTGAAACGATCCCGGCTGAAGGTACTGAAACAGGCCATTATGCGTGCCGACCATGGCCACCGAGGCGGCCGTGGCACACGGCCATTGACCATACAAGCACGACCTTGGATACTTTACGTTTCAGCTGGATTTACTGTCGTTCCGGCATTGTCCCGGCACGGGTCGCGCCGCATAAGAATCGGCAACAACGGAGGTTTTGAATGGTTTCCCGACGCACGTTCCTGAAGTACACCGGCAGCACCATGCTCACGCTGTTCGGCTTCGACAAGCTCAGCGGTATATCCAGAGCGATTGCGGCAATTCCGGGAGGCACGCTCGATCCGAACCTTATAAAGAAGTTCAAGACCCCGCTGTTCATCGTGCCTGCAATGCCCAAGGCCGGCAAAATCAAGCTCAAAGGCGGAAAGACCGCGGACTATTACGAAGTTTCCACCAAGCAGTTCTCGCAGCAGATCCTGCCCGCCGGTTTACCAGCGACCACTGTTTGGGGATATGGCCCTGTGCACTCGGTGGAGGGAAAGGGCGCGCACGATTACCACGCGCCGTCCCTTACGATCGAGGCGAAATGGGATGTGCCTGTGGTCGTGAAATGGACCAACGACCTTAAGGATAAAGCTACAGGGGATTATCTCCCGCATCTGCTTCCGGTCGACCCGACGCTGCACTGGGCCAATCCCCCGGGGGGAACAGCGGGACGCGACATACGCCCAAGCTTTGCCGCTACTCCGCGCGCCTACGAGGGTCCGGTGCCGATCGTCGCGCATGTTCACGGCATGGCCGGGGTGCCGGACCACAGCGACGGTTATGCGGAGGCATGGTACCTTCCCGCGGCGCGCAATATCCCTTCCGATTATGCCGCTACGGGAACATGGTATGGGTTCTTCAATCAGAAAGCGAACGGCAATGAACCGGGCTGGGGACGTGGAAACGCGACGTTTACCTATCCCAACGCCCAGGATGCTGCAACGCTCTGGTACCACGATCATACGCTCGGCTTGACGCGCCTGAACGTCTATACCGGACCCGCCGGCTTTTACATCATCCGCGGAGGTCCGACCGGCGACGAAGCAGTAAAAAACAAGATCGGCGGCGCCTCGGCGGTCCTTCCGGGTCCCGCGCCAAAACATAATGACAAGGTTGCGTCGGACAGGGCATACCACGAAATTCCCCTGGTGATCCAGGACCGTTCATTCAACGCCGACGGCTCGCTGTTTTATCCTCAGACCCGGGCGTTCTTCGACGGCACCACAGGCCCCTTCATTCCTGAATCCGATATCTCCCCGCTCTGGAACCCTGAGTTCTTCGGCAACACGATCATCGTGAATGGCAACACCTGGCCATTCCATACCGTCGAGCAGCGGCGCTATCGCCTGAGATTGCTGAACGCCTGCAATTCCCGCTTTCTGATCCTCGATTTCAGCGGCATTCCCGGGGTCGAGGTATGGATGATCGGCAGTGAAGGCAGCTTCCTCGCCACCCCTGTCAATATGACGACAATCAATGCCAACAGGATCCTGCTGGCGCCGTCGGAACGGGCCGACGTTATTGTCGACTTTGCCAAGGTACCAGGTGGCCGCCACATACTCCGCAACGTGGGGCCGGATGAGCCGTTTGGCGGCGGCGAGCCGGGCAAGGATTTTACGGTTGCGGAACCCGCCACGACGGGGCAAATCATGGAATTCCGCGTGGTGCGGGCTAAGGTGGCTGATCACACAACCGCGCCCGCTAATCTGTTGCTGCCCGCTATCGGGGCGCTTCCGCCAGCCACGGCGACACGTTCGCTCGCGCTGTTGGAAGAGATGTCCAGCCGCTTCGAAGATGCGCCCGCGCAAACTCTGCTTGGTACCGTGAGCGGCGACCCCGGCACCGTCGTGGCGAAGGGGGTAAAACAGATGTGGATGGACCCCATCACCCAAAACCCTGCGGCAGACGCGACCGAAATCTGGGAATTTTATAACACCACAGAGGATGCCCACCCGATGCACATCCACGCAGTATCGTTCGAGCTGGTCAATCGACAACCGATAACGGTGGATGAGGAAAATGGAACGGTACAGATTGCCGCTGACTCCCAGCCCCTGCCGCCGGAGCCCTGGGAGCTGGGCCGCAAGGATACGATCATTGCTTATCCCGGCCAGGTCACGCGGGTGAAGATGACCTTCACCAGTCAGGGACAGTACGTCTGGCATTGCCACATCCTTGAGCATGAGGACAATGAGATGATGCTGCCGTACCGCGTTGGCCCGGTTCAGCCGGGACAGCCGGATCATGAGCAGAAATAAGAGACCGAAAAGTCATCCCGCTTGAACATCATGCCCCGACCGGCCACATCCCAACGCCGGCGAGCCAACGTTTTGCATTGCTCCGCGTAGTCCGAAGCTGTCTCTCAAACGGCCATGCCCCAGGCGGGCGTCGAGCCATCGTTTTGCTTCAAGATGGGGCGACTTGTCGAAAAGTATTACACTACATAGACCAGCCACACCGTCATGCGTAAATAACGATTCGAATCAGTTTATTACGTATTGTTTATATAAGGCACGCATCTTGCTTGCGATACTCCGATACGGCTATAGCTCGTGTCTGGACGCCCTTGACTTTCAAAGTACTGATGCGGGGACGGTAGCAAAATATACGCGTGCTCCATTACCTGACAGAGAAGCAGGACAAAAGAGAATTTATGCGCCTTATCCGATTTCTGGTCACAAATTTTCGCTCTGTCGAGAATAGCGGTTGGGTCGACGTGGATAACGTTACCGCCCTGATTGGAGTGAATGAATCGGGCAAAACAAACCTCCTCGTCCCGCTCTGGAAGCTGAACCCCGCCACAGGGGGCGAAATCGAGCCCGCCTCGGACTATCCCAAGAAACATTTCGGCGCCATACGCCAGGCGCCGCAAAATTACTGCTTCATCACGGCGGAATTCGAGACTGGGCCGCTTGCGAGCGAGCTCTCCCACAAGGTAGGAATTAATCCCGAAGAAGCCGCGCTGGTATCGGTGAAACGGTACTTTAATGGAGAGTATTCGATATCTTTCCCCCGATCGGAGGGCATCACCGTCGCAGATGCGTCAGATGTAAACTCCGAGGTAAAAAAACTGATCGTGGCTGCAACGAAAAGCATTACCGATCTGGCACCCACAGGGCAAGAAGGAGGGCAAGAAGACGAGTTGAGGGGAACGGTCCTCGCCAAGTTGAACGTTGTGCATGACAGCCTCGCGGAACGACGTCTTTCAGCAGGCGAAGCTTCGGAGTTCAAGCAAGAGCTGCAATTCCTGATCCAGGAGCCCGACAGAAGATCGAGCGCAGTTTACGGCCGAGTAGCCGAATTGCTGGATGCAATCGAACTTATAACCTCCGAAGTTACGTCACTGCCCAAAGGCGCCGCGGACGTAATGATCACCGTCCTCGAGGCGTTACCCAAGTTCGTTTATTACTCCGAATTTGGAAACCTGGATTCGGAAATTTATCTTCCGCATGTGGTACAAAATCTTAAACGGACCGATCTCGGCTCCAAAGAAGCCGCCAAGGCCCGAACCCTCCGCGTCCTGTTCAAATTTGTAGGGCTTGAGCCGGGCGAAATCCTGGAACTGGGCCAGGACCTACGGGATTCTCGCAACAACGAGCGCGAACCGACCCCGGAAGAGATCAGTGAAATCGCGCTGAAGAAAAGGGAGCGTTCGATACTTCTTCAATCCGCCGGCGCCGTCCTGACGGAAAAGTTTCGAAACTGGTGGAAGCAAGGAGATTACAAATTCCGCTTTGAAGCGGATGGCAGTCATTTCCGCATATGGGTATCGGATGACCGCCGCCCCGAGGAAGTGGAGCTCGAGAGTAGAAGCACCGGCCTGCAATGGTTTCTTAGCTTTTATCTGGTCTTCCTCGTGGAAAGCGAGGGTGAGCACCAAAGCGCTGTATTGTTGCTCGATGAGCCTGGATTGTCGCTGCATCCCCTGGCGCAAAGGAACCTGTCCGCCTTCTTCGACAATCTCGCCAATTTCAACAGGATTCTCTACACCACCCATTCACCATTCCTGATCGACGCAGAGCACCTTGGACGCGCACGCAAGGTTTACGTGTCGGAAAATGGCACGACCAAGGCTACGCCCGACCTTCGGCATGTCGAGAAAGATCCGCGCCAAACGGGTGCCGCCTATGTCGTTCACTCTGCATTGAATCTGAACATCGCGGAAAGCCTGCTGCCCGGGTGCCAACCGGTCATTGTCCAAGGTTCATCGGACCAATATTACCTTTCGGCTATCAAAACTCTGCTTATCGGCGCCGGCAAGATAACGCCGAAGCGTGAATTGGTGTTCGCTCCATCAGGCGGCAGCAAAACAGCGGAGGTGGTCGCAGGTATCGTTACAGGCCGCGACGAGCCGTTGCCTAAAATGATCCTAAGCGGTAGCGAAACAGGAAAACGCACCGCCGAGGAGCTGAAATCGGGGCTATACCAGGTCGCCCCAGAAAGGGTGTTATCAACCGATGCTTATGCAGGTTTTGCCGGGTCTGAAGTGGAGGATTTACTACCTGTTTCTTTCTTTGCCCAGGTCATAGACCGCTGGGAAAGAAATACCGAGATACCCTTCGCGGATGTGGTGGTTGCCGGTAAGCCGCTTGCAGGGCAAGTCGAGGGTTGGGCCAAAACCCAGGGCGTGACGCTACGCGACGGATGGAAAGTTGAAGTCGCAAAGCGGACCAAGGACCTTGCGCTCAAAAAAGGCATTAGCGCATTCGATCATGCCACTGTGGCGCGATGGACGAAGCTGTTCCAGGAGCTGATTGCGGTTAGAAGCTAGCAACAGCGATCAACTCCCCCTCCCCCTCTTACCGCAACTCAAGCTGAAAGACAAAACCGCGACGAATAGGACCGCCCGCGCTTATAACTGCGACTCAGCCTAATCGTCCGTGGACTTCCGCATGTGCTTTAGTGCTTCTTCGACGTGCTTAGTGGCGACATCCGCATGGTCCGCTTTAGCGTGGTCAATTGCTTCCTGCAGGTGCTTGACGGATTCCGCCATGTGCTTGCGCTGTTCTTCGTGCTGTTTTTCGGATGCCTTGGCATGCTTCAGGCTTTCCTCGGCGTGTTTTAGCAACACCTTCGCGTGGCCATCCTCGCCGTGTGCCTTGGCCATTGCAGCATGCTCGACTGCCTCAACCGTGTGGTCCTCGCCAGCGATAACGGGAGCACTCAGAAAAAATGCCAAACTGCTCATTGCAAAGGCTGCTGGTAGATGTCTCATGACAAATTCCCCTCCATATGAAAGTCACGATTTTCAAAAACAGGATGAGGCGGCACGACTCCCCGTATTCACATAAGACCAGAACCGCTTCATTTCACTTGGACGATTTCTATAAAAGAGATCGATATTTTTTTATAGCACAAAACCAAAAGGAAAAACGACGCCGTCTATTCAAAGGCAGGGACTTCGTGCTGCCGGCGTTTTTTCAGTACAGCGTTGTTTCCTGCTCGTTGTGAGCGGTATCGTTTGCCAAAGCCCCCATGTTGCCGCGTATGCCGGCGCCAATGACTTCAATGCAGCTTTTCCAGAAACCGCCCGAAAGCAGTTGCAATGCGCGGAAATACCTGTTTGAGATCTCGGTTGGAGCGGTGTATCGACAGGTAACCCCGAGTCCTTCTTCATTGAGGTTGATCGTCTTGTGCCACATCCATGCCGGGAAAAACAGAACGTCTCCCGGATGCAACTCGAGCTCATAGCGTGGGGCGTATTCCATGAGGGGATAAGCGTCGCGATCCTTCGGCTCCCCCTGTTCATCGGCCTTGAACGCCGCAAACCGGCGCATGCCATTCCCAAGCGCAGCAGGGTATAGCAGCCAGGAATATTCGGCTTCGATCAACGTCCACCGTTTTGAACCGGACACGGCCATATACCAGTTGGGACCCTCCTCGCAGTGATAGTTGGCGTTTAATCCCGCGCCCAGACCGAGAATCAGAAAGCTGAGAACAGGTTTGGACGGCCGGCCCATGACCGGGAAATATGAGTGCGACTTTGGGATGCGAAAATAGTCGTAGAAAACCGGATTCTGGTCGAGCAGCAATTGTTGCGGGATGAAATTGGTGCGGCGATCTTCGTCGATCTCACGCAGCGAAACGTTGATCATCTTCTTGGTTCGCTTATCCAGAACCTGCACCACAGCGTCAGGGAAATGTTCCGCAAGCCTCGACAGCGTCCAGTCGGTCGGCGCGTTTTTCACAAATCCTCGTAGTATGCACGGTACGCCGCGTTTGACATGCTCGGAGTAGAACTTGCGCGGCTCGATCTCGCCCGCCTGATACTCCGTGATCGCCAGCACCTGATTGCGCGAAACGCCGCGGTCTTGCAACCGGCGCAGCATTCGCTGCTCCGTCCGCCTGCGCGCACCCTGCAGCAGCGCGGGATTGTTAGACAAATGCTGAAGCAGCAGAATTGTCTTCAATGCCAGTACGTTCCCATACCCCAATGGTAGTTTCGCTATCCCACGCTTGCCCATTCGCTCCACAAGAAAAGTACGCAGGAAAAGCTGCTGCTCCACCACCAGCTGCCATGTTGCATAGAGAAAGGTCGCAAACCCAGCTAGCGGTGTCGATAGCGTATTTGTGACCCGCTCAAGTACTGTTTCTTTTTCTTTTTCTGTGCTGGCTGCATTTTCCATCCGATGCCCCCTTTGGTTTCCCCGTCATATTCATTTTAAACTTACGGATCAGTTCACGCAAAACTTCGCCGCCCGGCTTTTTCGAGTTGTCATTGGAATAAACTAAGTATAGGGGATATGAATGGAATGCGTTTTTTTAAATTTCAAGGCATTAATCGAAATGGGCAGCGGAGATAAACCCTTATGGCATAATGGCACAAAGTCCATGTTTTAAATACGGCAACTCATCAATTAGATAGCTTTGCTTTTCAACGAAGAGGTTGCGGTTAGGCTTACCTAATATTTATTGGTGGTGGACAACAAGCGAAAAGAACAGTACCTCAAACATTAAAAAAACAGAGCCCGGTAGTAAGATTAAGCCATATGTCTACTGGCAAGCCTCAGAGTAAAGGCATCATCTGTGAAAGCAATAAAGAATCCGTCTCATCCCGGAACAGCAGGAAGTTTTGCAATTAATTAAGGAGAACTTCGGGTCGCTCCCCGGGAGGTACCGGAATATAATCTAGCCTTCAGACTTTTCGATCGGGATAGTAAACGGATGACCATTTTCAGCACAACGGGTTTTCCAAGTTCAAAACTGGGCGACTAACAAAGGTGTTAAGTTGACTGCTTCAGAGCGGCACAATGTTGTAGCTCTTGCTGGGCGGCGGATTGACGCTCCTAATTCCAAAAGAACGCGCTTTCCACTGGAACAAATACCCACGGTTCGTAACAGGTTGGCAGAATTTCTAAACTATCACGAGATAAGTTTGTTGGTTTCCTCAGCCGCCTGCGGTGCCGATTTATTGGCATTGGACGTGGCCAGTAGCTTAGGAGTGCGATGTCAAGTGGTACTGCCTTATCACCCTGACAAGTTTCGCCGTTCCTCGGTCACGGATAGACCCGGAGAATGGGGATTACTCTACGATAGGCTCATCTACAAGATCGGCGCAGCAGGAGATTTGATCGTCCTGGACGATAAATCAACGGATGAATTTGCATTTAGGCACACCAATGAAGCAATCATTCATTTAGCATCTTTCGCAGCCATGCCAGAACACGCCGGCGCTGTGCTAGTTTGGGAAGGCAGATCGAACGGCAAAAATGATTTAACTGCAGCGTTTGAGAACCTTGCCACTGCTGCTGGTATGGCTATCTATACGATTCTTACTCGCTAGTCGCATATCCGTATATCTTCTTCGCGCGTAATCCGCCTATCAAACGTACCCTCGTGCCAATACAAGTTAAGTATCGCTTTAGAAACCAAGACGTCGCTCTTATCTTCCTACATGGGTTCCTCGGCAACACTGAAGCAACGTGGGCCTCGTTTCCCACTTTTCTAGCTAATGAACCCCGAATTACATCATGGGATTTATTTGGGCTTGGATACCCCACAAGCTTGCGGCTCGACGTGCGAAATATATGGTCGTCTGATCCCGATATTCGAACGCTTGCGAGAGAGTTAAGAACGACGCTTTCGCTGCCCCCGTTCAGCAGCTACCGCAAGATAGCTATCGCAGCTCATAGCATGGGGGGGCTAATAGTCCAACGTGCAATGGTTGATGATGTTGCGTTAAAGAATCGGCTTAGCCATGTTTTCTTATTCGGAACACCCAGTGCTGGATTGGTCAAAGCCGGCTTTTTCTCTTGGTCAAAGAGACAGATCTCAGACATGGTTGCAGATGGACCGTTCATTAAGTCGCTACGACACGAATGGACACACGAATTTGCACGGGGAATGGGGTTTCAATTTTACGTAGTCGCAGGAGATATGGATGAGTTTGTGCCGGCATCTTCATCATTAGCACCATTTTCGGACAATGTTCAAGCCGTAGTACCGGGTAATCATTCGGAAATCGTTAAGCCGGTAGAACCCTCTCACCAAAGCGTTCAATTAATAATAGATGCGCTGGCTGGAGGGGGAAACGTACGACCAATTGTCGACGGAGCACGGTTGGCACTAGAGCGCAGTGATTTTTATGAGACGGTCAAGGTGCTCTTGCCTATTGCCGCGGAACTGGACAAGCCAGCACTCGCCGGCCTTGCGTTGGCTCTTGAGGGGCTGGGGCGAGGCAGCGAAGCTCTTGCTATTCTTGAAACTCACAGCGGTCGAGATTCAACCGAAGCGTTAGGTGTATTGGCAGGACGTTTGAAAAGGCGATGGCTAGCGGAGCGACGTGCCGGTGATCTCAATCGAGCAAAGGAGCTTTACCAACTCGGCCTAAATAAGGCCGAGGCCGCCAATGATCATGAACAAGCCTTATACCACGCAATCAATATTGCCTTTCTGAACCTCATGGAAATTCCAGCTGCGGCTTCTATTCCGACCGAGATACGTATTATGGCTGAGCGCGCTCTCGAACACGCAAAACAGGTCAGGAATACAAATTGGTCTCTTGCAACTCAAGGAGAGGCTCAACTGATGCTGAAGGACCTTGAGCGAGCTGAACACTTCTATGCTGGCGCGATTTTGGCAACCAATTCACCACGCGAGGTAGATACTATTTATTCCCAGGCTATCCGCGTTGCTGCTAGGGTCTTTGGCCAAGATGGCGCGTCTCGTATTGACCAGCTATTTGACTTACCATAGCTGCTTATCCAGTCGAACAAAAAAGACAAGAGGAACCTGAAAGAGATAAGGGGCTCGTTCCCGTTAACACATAGCGTGATAAAAATGGATTTTTCGTCAACCCTGAAAAAAGCAAAATGCTTGAGATGGAAGACTCGCGTTCCGAGGAGTCATCAAAATCGACAATGGGTCATCTCATCCCTCCCCGAAAAACTAGCCTTAATTCCTACCGCGCATTCATACCCACACTCACGATCGGGCGTACCAAGGTCCAATGGTTTCGGCCATATAACCCGGTAATATAACAGTCTGGTTCCACGGGTGATGCAGCGACGCGTCAATTTCTTCGCATCGTCAATTGACTGGGTTGCTAATCCCGCCAAATGTTAGGATTTTCACTTTTTTCAGGCAATAGAGTTAAAGGGGATGACGTCATCCCCAAAAACTAGGGCAGTTCTAAATTAGAGTAAAGTCGCATCTGGCTCCCTTATTGAAGGAGTTTGAAGCGATGAAGAGATCCCG
>NZ_FOPV01000005.1 GCF_900113575.1 Nitrosospira sp. Nsp14 | reverse complement strand
GGAACGATAAAATTACCGCACTGAATAGTTAAATCTGATCTGACAATTGCACCTGTCAAATCGGGTAACTGTCAGATGAAGTCGCGACTACTACAGATTAGCAACAAAGTATTTTTCCCAGACCTATCCATTCGCTCAAATTGTCGCGATTGAGCCTGACAAAGCAAACATCGAACAAGCGCGGGTCAACAATCCCTCCAGCAACATAGATTTTTTTGAAGCAGCTGTGGCAAGTACTGAAGCTCGCGGGAGCATAATTGATATCGGACTTGGAAACAATGCGTTCCGTGTTGCTCCAAACCCCGATGGAAACTTAACGATGCTTTCAATAAACTCTCTTGTTAAAGACGCAGAGTCAAAAAAACTTCAGCCTTTTATAATAAAAATCGACATTGAGGGATTTGAAAGTGAACTTTTCTCCCAGAACACTGAATGGATTGATCGGTTTCCGGTGTTGATTATTGAACTCCATGATTGGGTGCGACCCAAAGAAAAAACGTCGCTTACTTTTCTAAATGCGATTTCCAAGCTGGACCGTGATTTTGTGTATGTTAAAGAAAACATCTTTAGCATATCTAATAAAATAGGGTCGCCCATTTCAACATGACGGGCCTTAATCTCGTTCTTTAATACCGAGATAATGGGCGGGAAAAAACTTTCTGGCGATCGCCCTTACGTTGATATCCTTTTCTCGCCCATCCTCGAATCTGAATCTCCAGCTATTGCTTAGTGGCTCGTCCGAATTGTTGCGCACGGGGTCATCCAGGAGCTTTATTCCTCCCTTTCTCAACACCTCTGCCGCTCCTTTGCCATCCCCGGTCAGCAATAGATTCAGTGCATCCGGAATACCTCTTTTCTTGGCATCATAGGCTGCGTTCATCCACGGGGCCATCTCGTCCAGCACCCCATGTTTCCTGTAGATGCTTGCCATGCGCGTCAACTCATCGTGGTCTTCCAGCAGGTTTCCGGTTAACATCCGTTTGCCGATCATTTCATCTGATGGCATCGCGGGTGGCGAGGCCCGTTTGTCAACGCTGGCAAGGCCGGGAACCCGGGGATAAGCCACTATTGGCGTTTTCCGTGATATGTCACTCAACCCGTGCGCGATGTTCGGCGCTGCCCGTGCAACGGCACCCGCGACCCACCCGGCGGCTATCTCATCATTGGCGGCTTTCAGACGCCCCCGCTTTTGCCTGTAGAGATTGATTTCATCCATTCCGGCCTGATGCAGTTCCGCGTCGCGCGCATTGGCTTTTTTCTGCTCGTCGATGTACTGCTGCCGTAATTTCATGTCCTGGCCGACGCGCATTCCATCCGCTAAGCTCCCTGCAAACGCACCGATTCCGCTAAGCATTTTCTGCCTCCTTTTTCTTCATCTCGTCATTCCGGCCGTTTGTCATTCCAAGTCCCCCCGCGTTGATGCGGTGAATGAAGTCATCTCCCACCAGCTCCACCGCTTTCCTGTTCAGTACCGCTTCCCCATTGGAAAGTCGGATGGGTTGTATGCCTTCGATGACGGCGAGTATCGAATCGCTGCTACCGGAGCCTGGGCCGCTTATAAGGCCACCCGCCCGATATCCCCTGCGTTTGAGGGAAGCCAGTCCATAGTTGTACCCTCGTGGCTTGAACGTATAAGCCTTGTAGCCACGTATTACGCCGCCTTTGCGCAGCCCTTTCATAAGGTACGCGCCGCCCAGCGTTCCGGCGAGACTGCCCAGCCCGCCGAGGGCGTTGTTCAACGAATTCTGCCGTGCTTGCCACGCATCGAGCTGCGACTGATGCTGCCCCAACAACAGATTCCCGGATGAGCTGTTCGCACTGGTGGCCCCGCCGAGCCAATTCTGCGCTGAATTCATGTTTGCATTGCGGATACTGGAACCTGCCGCCAGGTTGCCCACGCCGGCGTTGCCGGCGCTCAAGGCGGCGGAATCGGCGGCGAGCCCCGTATTGGGCATGTTACGTCCGAATTTGGCGGCTCCTTCACGTAGCGCCATGCCTTGCAGCTCTGTATTTAGCCTTGCCTGATTCATGGCCCCGGCGGTATCTTTTGCGCGGCTCAGATTCATTTCATGGGTTAGCGACTGAAACCGTCCCGAATTCGGGTTCACGCCCATGCGTTCCATTGCGCGCAAGTTTGAGGCCAGCGCGCCCTCATACCCCCGCCCCACATTTGCCCCGGCCTCGGCCGCCATGCGCTCCTGGCGCTCGCGCGAGTCGAAGCCATTGGCGTCTCGCACCATGCGCTCTTCCAGGGGAGCGAAAAGGTTGCGGTAAATCTTCCATTGCTCTTCCGATCGCGCCGCGTTTGCATCGCCTGAGCCGATTTGCTGATTGACGATCTTCTCGATCAGCGGGTCCTGTACCTTTGCTCTTTCTCTTTCCCACGCCAGTTGATCCTTGGCGATTTCCGACATCGCCTGTGCGATTTGCGCCTGCTGCTTCGCCGCTTCGCCGATAGCGGGGTCCGGCCGTGGTACCTTCGGTGCGCACATTTTTCAGCCCTCCAATATTTTGCTCAATCCGTTTTCAACGTGGCGATAGCCCAGCATGCTAAAGAACCGCCCTGCTTTGTTTACCGTTTTGACGGAAACGTTTATTTCCTTCACGCCCAGTGACTTTAATGCGTTTTCGCAGTACTCGATAAAGTGAGTTGCTGCCCGTCGTTTCCGGGCCTCCGGCAACAAATAAAGCGTGTCCTCCGTTGCGAGGAGGGTTTGCGTATGGGTGCTTTTGTCCAGGTACAAGGCACAGTTGCCCTGCAATCTGCCGTCGTTTCTCAGGGTAAACAGTACGTAGCGTCCGGCACGCTCATAGCGGATAAATATCTCATAGTCGGGATTGAGTGTGAGCCCGTGCCGATGCGCCTCCGTTTCGTGCCAGTGCGCCTGGTGAAGCAGTTTCATTTCCTCGACAACGTCTTCCATGCGCTCGCGCGCGAATACCGTATCTTCATGAATGCGGGGTTGAATCCGTTCAATATCGCCTGGACTAACCAGTGTTTCGATTCGCCCGGCCGCCACATAAATATCCGCGGCCAAATCCCAGGTCAAGGCCAAACCCATGTTCGCCTTCAGTAATGCAATAAGTTGAGTGTTCAATTTTAGCTGTCCAGTCTTTTGATGATCTGCTCCAATGAGTGCCGCATGCTATTGATGTAACGGTACAACGCCTCGCACTCCGCCTTGGTGGGGGTTGCCGAAAAAGACAGTGCCTGGAACTTGGGCACTTCAACCCGGTTTCCGCGCCGCCCGGTCAAGATCTCGATGGTCGTTTTCAACCATATGGGTGTTCCAAGGGGTATGCCCGGCTTCCTGAGGACCGGGGTGGCGGCGGCTATCGGCGAAGCCAGCGCGATCTCGACCGTGGTTCCACCACCAAGGCTCACATGGCTGAAGCTATGTGCCTGCCCTGTGGCCGTGCTGACCAGAAGGTGGGTCTGGATGATGAGCTTGGTGCCGCTGTTGTTCGCTTGCGCCAGCGCCTGTGGCAAAAGACCACCGATACCACGCGCGATTGCACCGGTGCTGCTGGTGTTTTCCTGTGTAGCGCTGGCTGCAGTAGCAACATGTTTTTGCCCGACTGCATTTGTGACCCATATGCTGCTCTGAGTTGCGGAAACTACCGGCAGGACGTGACGTTGGGTAACGCCTGCTGTGCCGACGAAGTTTCCACAAGTAATTGCTGCCTGAGCGAGATCGACGGCGACGCTCGCCACGATCGTACCCCCACTCCCCAGATTCGTCTGTGTCGGTGCTGTGGCGTCGAGCGCTTGCGTCTGAGCGATATTCCCGGTTCCGGCGACGTTGCCCTGGATCGAGTCTGTGCCGGTGAGATTATTGGCCTGGTTGGCACTAACCCATAACCGTCTGGCGGGCGCCTGCCAGACTGCCCATATATTTCGGGATAGATCCGCGATTTCGGCGGCCGAGAGCGCCCGTCTCAAGACGAGCACATCGTATATCTCGCCGTTGAAGCGGGATAAATGGTCGGTCCGGTTGCCGAGTTTTAGTGAAACCGGTGTGGGTGTCGGCGCGCCGCTGCCAGCGCCGTCATAAAGGTTGGTTGCCGGGCCGCTGTCTAATGCCCCGTCGATAAAGAATCTAGGCGCGGTTGACATGTCCGCGCCCTGCGTAGCGGCTATCACCGCCAACTGGTTGACTGACAGGGTAGCCGAGCTGGCCCATACGCGGAAGGGTCTGCTGCCGCTTGCATTGGATCGGTTAAGCGATACCGCCCCGCTGGATTCGATCAGAAGCCCGAATGGGGTGTTCGTCCCGCCAGATGACTCGCACTTATGGATGACCACGCCCTGGGTGGTGGTAGTCGCATGACGAACAAGCGCGATCGCCGTGACCTCGCCCAGCACGTTGTAGTCGTCAACGCTCGCGAACGCAAGGTGGCTGCTGGGCGCGCCGGTCTTGAGGTACTTGCCGCCTCCCCCGTATCCAAGCTGCATCGTTCCGGCAAATGCTCCGGTTTTGTCGGGATGCCTGCCGTCGAGCAATCCCCGGCCCGCCGAATATGCGAATACAATATCCTTGAATAACGGGTGGCCCGGATCGAGCGGAGCTGGATGCTGAGGCTGCTTTAGAAACCTCTGCGGTAGCGTTATCGCCACTTAAACCGCCATGGTCAATTCGCTCAAATATGCTTCCACCGTCACCGGTTGGACTGTGTTGCCGGTAAATTCAACTTCAAGGCACATGATGGACGGATCAATCGGCAGGCCGACCTCGGTCGCGGCGTTGGATGCTGTTCCGCCGCCATAAGATGCGATCGTCTTCCAGTCCGCGCCCGCTGAAGCCGCGGCCGGCAGCGTGGGATTGTGAGCGATCAGGATATTGCAAATGCATTGTGCGGCTGGGCCCGTGGTGCCATTGATCATCTTTATCGTCAGTAAGCCTCCGCCTTGGGCCAGATTCATATTGAGTCTGCCTCGCGTCGTGGCCCCCGCTCCATTCGGAGTGGTGGAAACGAGCGTTCTTGCTGTTTTTATGAGTGCCATTGCCTAAATCCTCAAGCGGGCTGATTACTGGTGTATGTAAGATTCGGAAAGCTGATGGTGTTGCCGCTTGTCACCACCTGATCCGATGTCTCATCCGTCACCAGGAGGACTTTCGCCGATCCATCCGTAAAGGCGATATGCAAATCGGGCGAGGGGCCGGAGCTCCCCGAGGCTGTGCCGTTCTTTGGGGCGACAGTGAGAACCCGCGCCGCGCCGTCCGGCCCGGCGAGTGCGTAGTCGGCGGCGGACATGGCGACGGCACATATTGTGTTGCCGCTGACTGTCGCGTAGCTGTCCCCCGGGGAATAGGCTTTGAGCAGCAGCATCTGGGTGGCATCGTTCCTGATCGCGTTGAGGCCTCCGTCCAACACATCGGCATGAGCATATTTCGCCATTCGGTTCTCCTTTTAATAATCATAAAAAAGCCGCCGGACAAGCTCGGCGGCTCACGCTTCAAACTGCTTGTATAAAATACCGTTAAGCCTGCTTTAGCCCATTCATTGTCTCAGCCAGCACCACACCGGTGACCTTCACGTTGCCGGATAATACGATTTCCACGTTATCGGCCTTATAGCCCCCGGGAAGCCGGAAGCTGCGCCTGTTCTTGATCTGTTTGGTGAATTTGAGCGCGCCATCCGTCGAAAGCTGAAATTGCAGGGAATCGGTAACTGCCGGGGGAATTTCGTTCATTGCGTCACCGCCAAGCTCATATTTACCCAAATCCGGATCGGCCAGGCCATCATCCATATTGTGGTGAGCAATCACGCCGCGATTAGTGGCGATGGCTGAGTCATGCGCTGCTTGTGCGGCCGCCAGCTCCGCTTCCGACATCTCGAAGTCTGCGTCGACCTTGGCCGCGCCATAGTTCAACGGGGACGTGGAAATGAATTTTTTGCTCTTCCATTCGTAGGCAAGTTTGCTGCCCGAATCGCCTTCCCATTCGTAGATTTTTTTGTCGACTGCGACATACAACCTGCCTGTCGCCGGATCGGCCCATATGCAGCTGATGCCTTGATTGATCTTGATGAAAGACGCGTTCTCGGTTTTATCGATCACAAACATGAGCGAACTTTCATCCACTTTATAGCCGCAGTAGTAGCGGTTGTCGGCAGAAGCGGCCACAAAGGTCCGCGGGTTCAGCTCCGACCATTCCTTTTGTGTGAACAGGTCCTTGGTTACCACGTCGCTGGTCGCACCGATAATGACCATGCCCTGGGGTGCGGGGTAGCCTACGCCAAACGCAAAATTGGCGACGCCGCGCTTGGCCATGCAAGGCCATGCCACGCCGAGCTTTTCCATGCCGCCCCCCATGGTGACGGGTTCCACGCCAGTGATCGTGAACGGATTACCCTGTGTCATTCCGACCAGCGTGGTGCCCGTGAAGCCGATGGCGACAATATCCTGGTCGTAGGTCTGGCGATAGGCTGTCGGCCATGCGTATGGTTTGAATGGCTCGGAAAAATGCACCTCGTTGCCGGTAAATCCTGCGGCGATTCCGTTTGACAGCATCAGAATGCCTTTCAAGTCGGCTGGCGGCATTTCCCAGCCCGTGGACGGAAGAATTTCTCCCAGGGCGACAACTTCATCACCCGCCTTGTCATCGAACGAGGCAGCAGTCGCCGGGATCGCTCCTACATAGTGATACTCGGTGCCTTCCGCTGTGGAGAGCGTACGGTATATCCGCCTGATCATTCCGCTGGTGTTATGCGGCGCCTTGCGTGACCATGTTCCTCCCGCGACGTAGCTTTGAGAGGTGGAAAGCGGTACCACGATCCTGTTCGTCCCAGCATCTATGCTGTAAATTGCAAAGGTGGCGTTGAGGTCGGTCATGCCTGAAGCCGATGCGAATGAAATTTCCTCGTGGGTCCGCAAACCAAAAACGCTATCCAGCATAACTTCGACATACCCGGCGGATGGCGTATTCCTGGCCGCGCCCGTCACCGTCCCGCTGTTCGGAGGGGGCGTATCCAGACTCGAGAGCACCCAGCCGCCATCGGTTTTTCCA
Organism: Nitrosospira sp. Nsp14; assembly: GCF_900113575.1. Lineage (GTDB taxonomy): Bacteria > Pseudomonadota > Gammaproteobacteria > Burkholderiales > Nitrosomonadaceae > Nitrosospira. Next base: position 173,108 of record NZ_FOPV01000005.1, on the reverse strand, counting down.
GTGGCCGTGGCGGCGGGAGAAGGCTTCGACTCCTCGCCCCATTGGGTGACGAAGGTGTAAACATAAGCACGCGTTACGGCTGCTCCTGCTCCGCCCGATACGGATATCGAAGGTGCCGCAAGGGGCGGTGTGACGCCCAGGACAAAATAGCCTGAAGGATAAGGCCCCGGCCCTTGCGTGGCGGTATCGTAATCGGATACGCGCGGCTCGCCGTCTCCCGTATAGTAGAAGCGTCGTGACGTATTTCCCGCAACCGGCGACCGTGCCACGTCCACATCCCTGTCCCATGCCAGCCACTTTTCATTGCCGTCTTTTTCCATGCGGAACATGGAAACGATGTCGTTGTTGATGACTGGGGCGAACACCGCTTTGGGTCCGTTTCTGGGCCGCAAGTCACCTGAAGTAAGATCGCAATTGGTCGCAACCTGCGCCTGGTGGGGCGCCAGCAGCTGTTTTGCCAGTCTTGGCACAAGGCCGGAAAAACCCGAGATTCTAAAGGCGCTCATTTTGCCTCGTCCTGGTTCCGGACAGTGCCAGGGAGGGCGGGCTCGATTTTTTTCCCTCGCAAATCGCCCTTTCTTCGACACGTCGTTTTACAAGGCCCGGAAATACTTTTCTGCCTGGCCCATACTTGAACGCTTCAATACGCGCGCACGCTTCAGCGTACCTTTCAGCATTGATCAGATCGATAAGATTGGGTGGCTTGCCCGGCTGTGCTTTGCGGCAAAACGTCGGGACGCCCACGCTGTACGCCAGCCTCACAAACGCCTCGAACTCATGCGGATACAAAGGTGCCGTTACGCAACTTTTAACGCCGGCGGCGTAAATATCCTCGATCTCGCCGAGCAGACGGACAAGCGAGCGCTCCGGTGTCGTTCTATCGCCCATTCTGACGCCAGCGGTTGTGCCAAACCCGATGGTCGGTACATCGCCTGGTACCGGGATATAGGCCTGTTCTTTATAACCTTCGTGCAAGGCAATCCCCACCAGGGTTGAAGCAGTCAGCACCAGGGCCGCCAACGCGGAACGCGATTGGGTAACGGATGGTTTAATCACTTGTGCGCTCCTTTTTGTTCAGGGGTTCCCTGCAGCGGCACGCGAATATCATTTTGCGTTTTCGGAAATACAGTCAAGCTTGGCCTTAATGGTCTCCTTCAAATCTTCCATGTTTAGGTTCGCACACGACGATATTTCAGCTGCTGCGGGCGCGGGGGAAACCACCTTTGGTTTGGGCTTGCGTGTTTCCTGTTCTCCCTCCGGTAGCGGTGAAGCGGCGGCAGGGGCAGGCTCAGGGGCAGGCTGTTCGAGCGAGGCGTTTCCGGTTGGCGACGGTGTGAGCGCAGTGCATGAGGCGAGAAATACCGCTCCGAGTAGATATCTCATGGTTTTCTCCCCCGTGCCCACTGGTCGATGATTCGGTCGAGCTTCTCGTTGAACTCCCTCATTGTTTCCCGCTGCTCGACTCTTATCGATTTAATTTCGTCGCTCAGGCGTTCATTTGTCCTTTCCTGATACAACTCACCCCGTTTAAGGCTTGCAATATCGTTTTGCACTGCGTTATAGGTTGCGACACCTGATGCCGCGAGCCCTGCCACAGCAATAATTCCTCCAAAGGACAGCGTATAGGTGGAAGGACCGCGACGCCTCTCAGTCCGTTGCTCTCTATCCTCCCTATCCTCGGTAGACATATCAGAACAAACTCCACACCGCTGCAATCACAAACACGACAGCGACCAACAAGACGGCGGCCGATATCGCCCCGGTCCATTTCGACGCTATGAAGCGCTCGAGCAGGCTGTCCACATCGGCATCGGCTGTCGCGTTTTTCTTATCTATGGCTTCCTTGATCAATTGGATACGTTTGCGCTGGAACATGGTCATGATGATTCCTCCAAAAGTATGTAACGAGTAAAAATCGTGGAGTGGTTAAAAAAAAACGCGGCGAGGCCGCGTTTCGGGTATATGGTGCGTGTTCACCACTGAATCGCATCCAGCTGCTGCTGCGTCGGGTTGTCGCCGAGTGCAATGATTTCATCGCGCAGTTTTTGCCGTTTGCCCGTTAGCTGTCCGTGCGCCGGTGTGAACGAAGCGGCTTTCGCAATGATCTTGTTGATCAGCCCGGCCTTGTCTATGCCTCGCGCAGATGCGGCGGCATCGATAAAGGGCGTGCTTGCCTTCGCATCCGTTAACAAGGCCCGTGCCTCGGCCTCCTGTCGCGGCCAGCTCGCAACCTCGTCGAGCGGGTAATCCTGCGTTATCGACTTGACTTCAGCCGCATAGGCGCTATCGATTCTTGCCAGCGCGGCGGCTTTCATTGGCCCGGCGCTGGGAGAACCGGATGTTTGCATAGCGGCATTCCACAGGTCGACGAAAGGCTGGAAGGCCGCTAAATCATATAAAGTTGTGTTGGCGCCCTCGTCGTACTCGATATGTCCGCCCCCGCCGTTCCACTGCACAGCGCGGATTCCCTCCGGCAACGTCGACAGGTCAACCTGTCTGAATACGCCTTCTACCCCGACAACGCTGTCATCCCGAATAATCGTCACTCGCATATTTCGATCTGCTCCAGTGGTTTGTTGCCTTTTTCCCTGTTTGCCAGTTGCGCCGCAACCAGCAGCATTTGTTGTGTCTGCGCGCCTTGCTTCACGATTTCATTGCGGAAGGATTGAGTAGCGGCGACGCCTTTCCGCGACTCGTTTGCCGTATTGATCATCAGGGTAGGCATCCAGGCGATTGCGCATCCCCATGTGCCTGTCTCCTGGCCGGTATTCGGGTCCATGCCCAGAACTTGCACATACCATGGGCACCGGTAGAGAACAGACTTTCCTGTTTCCATCTTAAGTTCTTCGCACTTGGCCCCGAGGGGACACTCAGCCACGCAAATTTTCATCAGTCTTTGCTCGCTAAAATCATGTCGATATATTGCACTGCAAGGTTAACTGCTGTGCCGGTGAATGAGTGGGAATGTGAATTTCCGCCGCCAATGCTGTTATTTGTGGAGATGACACCTTGAGTATTATTGGTTGTGCCGACGGTATTGCCAGCATCGGCGCCAATAAAGCCGTAGGTAATGGCGTGGCTATGAGCGGGAATTTGTGCCGTTGTTAGGGTGGTGGCTCCGACGATTCCTCGGAGCTCTTGGGAAGCAAATGCAGCCGTAAAGGAAACCGAACCGCCGGAACCGCCGCCCGGGCCACCCACCACGCGCACGGCTTTGTTGTCATGCGTAGTGATCTGGGTCCAGCCAACCGGTGCCGCTGCCTGGAAAAAGGCCATGACGGTACCGGATGGGATGAGGGCTGCGATGGCTGATGGCAACCCAAGGGTTACCCTTGCCGCTGCCGCATCCGCGTCATCGAGCAGTGTCCGCATGAAGGGGGTCAGATCCGTCAGCGCTGCCGTGGAGCCGCCGGTGAAATACGGCAGCTTGCCCGCGGATGACGGCAGCGCCCCTAGCGCAATCAGGTTGGTATTGGAGAGCGATTCCTGCAGGGCGGCATTCGTCAGTCCGGCGACAAAATAATCTCCCGCCGCCCAGGTCCTGGCGATGGTGCCATCCAGTCCCCGGCCCCCCGCCGCAATAGTGAGACTATCGCTGCTGCGCGCCTCGACCTTCACAATTTCCCGATTGCCGGAAGCGTCCTTGAAAATTCCGTAGAAATAATCTCCCGTGCCCAGGACTGGAAAAAGAATTCCTTTCCCCGCCTCCACCGTAAAGCTCAGCCCAGCTGTTCCGCTTGGGGCCGAGGCGACGATAGCCTTGCCAAAATTTGAAAACCGTAGGCCCATGACACTTATCCTCTTCCCAGGATCGCCGTGCGTAACGGGGCGCGCGTGAAACTTCTTGCCGCCCGCGTCGCGGCCATCGCGGTTTCGATCAGGAATTGCTGCTGGTGATATTGCGCCAGCTGCGTATTGGTATATGGCTTCCTGGGCGAGAGCATCAGCCGCGCTAGCGCCCCGTGTATGATCGCTTCCCGATATTCATTGAATAGACGCTCATCGATACCGGCGGCCGATGCTGACGGCTTCAGCGCCACAATCATTGTCAGCATTCCAGCCTCATCAGGCTCCGGCACCAGCCGTAATGATGTAGCTCCTCCAAGTACATATTCGGGCCTGCCTGTCTGGTTGCGCCAATCCCTCGCCGGTATATCGAGTTCGCCGGTATGTGGGCTTATTTCCTTACTGTTGAACGTAGCATGCGTTATCGCATGTACCGCCGCACCAACGGGCGGGATAAACGAGTATTCCGCAGTGCCAGCCGCGACCGCAACCGGCGGGTGCTCATCCTTCCATGCCAGGGATTGTGCGCAAAAAACAATGGCTGACTGGCGCAGGGCGTTATTCACCGCAGCGAACGGACAACCCGGCAAGTCCGGCATTATCAGGTCGTATAGATCGCTCCACAGCTTCACGGTTGAGCCTCCGCGGCGAAAAGCTGCATGAACAATCCGGCGCGCCCAGAGTTTGCGTGCTCATCGTCAGTCATCTCGGCCCTTGCGGTTACGTAATCCGCCACGGTCTGGATATACGGGGCTGGAAGGGGAAAGGCATCGCCCAGCCCGCTTTGTCCCTCAACAGGATTCGCAAGCTGTCCTATGAACAGATCAGGCCGATGCTTGAGAATCTGCAGCAAGCCGTGATTGAGAAAGAGCAACAGGGTGCTGTCGGGATAGCGTGCCTGGTCCGCATCGTTAAGCGGTATTCGGGCCAGATCGACAACCGACTGATAGGTGAATGACATTACTCACCCATCTCGTTTTTGGTGAACAGGGAGATGACCTTGTGCCGGATTGTATCCTCAGTCAGACGCTTATCCAGCCGTTCGTTATACTTATGCTCGGCAAACTCAACCAGTGCCTTCTTGTCCATAGCGTGAAAGTCGATGACCGGGAGAGGTTCTTCAACCGGTTTTTCCGCCACCGCGAGGCCAACTGGGTCGGCATCAGGGGCTTTCCCTGTCTCTTCCCTCGCCCAGGTGTCGGTATAGGCCAGCAGCCGTTCGGCCACTTCCGCTGTCACATTGCGTACTTGGCCGGGTTCCCAGCGAAGACCGATTCCGTTGATGCTGTCGGTCTTGGCGCTCGAGCCGATATATTTCACTTGCGGCATTATTCTTTGACTCCATAAAAAAGAGCGACCCGCCTTTCGGCGAAGGTCGCTCATTTACGTGCAATACTGACTGCTATTTGACGCCGGTGGCGTCACCCGTCACGATGGCGATGATGTCGCCGCTGGTGAATGTGGCGGCTGCCAAGGTAACGGTAAAGTCCACGTAAACATCTTTCTCGAACTTGATTGGGTCGAATCGCAGGTCGGTAAGATTGGCTGCGGAAAGAATCGTCGTTCCGGCCGAGAAATAATCATCATCCCCAACCGGACCGTCAGCTGGACTGACAGGTGAATAGCCAATTTTCACCGCGAACGCCGTACCGCCCGTATCCAGGTCGTCATTGTTGATTTTAAGCCCCGTCACGGTCATGCCAGCCGGGATTCTGACTGGACGATAAACGCTCGCCAAAGCCCCGGAAGTAGGTGTAACCGACCCAAAAACAATTGCGGCATTGCCATACCCGCCCATGGGCAGGGCCTTTGTATTCAAATCGGGTGCGCTATGCGTAGCCATTTAAACTCCTTCAATTAGAGGCTTATTCTAGATATTTAAAGTTCAATATCAATTAAGACACGATTGATTATATGAATTACAGCGGTACGGCCGAATCGACTGCGATGACGCCAAAATCGGTGGGGACCCGGGAGCCAGTGCCGTCATCCATCGAGAAGCGGGTTTTCATGTGCCCACATACGACTTCACCCATGACTTCCAGATTGCTTTCAAAGTTGTACCAGTGCTCCTTCCAGCCATATTGCATGCCGCTGACTTTGGTCTTGCCGTAAGCGATGCCCAGCGCCTGTGCCCCAAGCAGCAGCCCGCGTTCTACCGCAAAGCCGGAGGCTAGCGCGAGGTTCACCATCTGGTCGCTTTCGGTCGCGGTCGCCGCGTTAGACGTAATAACAATCTTGGTGGATTCGCCGGGTTGAAAGCGGATAGCGCGCTCATTCTTGATTACAAGGATGCCATTCCACATCCCGACCTCACCAGCGAATAGCGGATGCCGGATGTCGAGATAAGCGGCGCGGTTAACCGCATTTTGCTGAAATGCACGTAGCGAACCTTCCGACAGCAGGATGGAATACTGGTTGGGCGTAGCCAGGAAGACCCACATTTTCGAGGTCTGGGCCGCCCGGTCCCCAGCCAGTTTCACCGCTTGCAGGGGTTGATCCATGTCGTCGATCTTTTTGCGAAGGAGATCGAGATGCGCCAGCTTAAGCGCATCGGTGGAAACGATCGAGCCGAGCTGCTGCCCCCCTTGCGTCAGGTTGGCTCCATTGACCACGTAATGCCGGTTATAGGTTGGCGCCTTGACAGGATTCACCATCACCGAGGAGAAATTTGTGGCCGATTGCAGCGGAATCACCCAGTCGCTTCCAGTCTGCGAACCCCGGGCGCCGGCAAGGTGTACCAGCGCGGTTTGGGCGCTTAGCCTGGGAAAATAGCCGGATAGCTGGGCCAGGGCAATCTCGCGCAATTGATGTTTAGTGCGTTGCTGCGACATGCTCCCGCCTGCGTCGATGACCTTACTCGACAGATCGATCTTGATTTCCATCGAGGAAAACGAGAGCGCGCTACCGCGGCCTTCACGGTTGACATCGCCCATCAGTGGTTCGCCGCCGATGGTATCCACCAGATCGAGGGAGACAGCGTCGCCCGCGCCTTTCATCAAATTGTCGATCCTGACCAGCGGCATGCCGGGTTGTGTCTGGCCCGCGATATTTTGCATTGCCGCGTTGGGCTCGACCGGCCCCACCAGATTTTCCATTGCGGAGGCGCCCTTCAGCGTGTTGGCGAAGAGGGCGGCACTGTAATGCTTCACTGCCAGCGAATTGCCGCTTGCTACGTTTGTTTCAGCCATTGCAAAAAATCCTTATTCAAGTTCGGCTCTCAGGGCTGCCGACTGGTGCGGGGGCATTTTCATGAGTCTTTGAGTCAATTCAAATGGACTTAAATTCTCGAGCCGCTCCCGTTCAGAGGCTGGATTAGCTCCACCCTGGATATCCGATAGGGTTGTGGGTTTCCTCACCGGAGCAGCGTCAAGCTTTGCTTTCGCATCGGCCTTGATCTTTTCCGGATCGACTGCTTTCTTTGGGGGTGACGCTTCGGGCATGATGGCTCTGACGCGACGGACGACCTCATCGAACCGTTCAGCGTAAGGCTTGTTTATCCACCTGCTATTGGTTCGCAGAATTTCGTCCTGCTTCAAGGCTTCATCCCAGGCTTCGGGGTCGTTGATCTCCCAGTGCACCAGATCGGGGTTGTTGTCCTTGGCTTCGGCGACCTGCTCGGCGACGCTTAATTCACTCGCACGTTCGGATTCCTCCTTTTCGCGTTTGAGTTCTTCAAGCGTTTTTTCGAGCTTTTCGCTTTGCTTGCGGTTTCCTTCGAGAACGGTGTTGATTACCTGGTGGAGTTCAGGCATATCCTGTTTCAACATTTCGAGGTGCTTTGCAATCGCATCATCCGCTGCCGCAATTTCTTCTCCTTTCGCTTTGTCCTTTTGGCCCAGAAGCGTTTCGAGCTTGCCTTGCGCAGCCTGTAGCTGTTCGCGGAGCGTTGAATTTTCCACCCTCAGTTGCTTGTGCTTCTCATAAGGAATTACTCCCTTCCCGCTCTTGTTGAGGACAACCGGTTCATGTTCCCCTTCCTTGTCGCTGGAAACCTCAAGTTCGCTTCCTTCCTCTCCCCGCTCAGGTTTTTCGTTGCCGGTTTCTCCTGATGCAGGTTTTGAGCCGAGAATCTCAATGAGCTGGTCTGGATCATTCTCGAGCAGTTCGATCTGTTCCCGCGTAAGGTTTGCGATTTGTTCATCCGTAAGCTGTTCAACTTCCATCATTCCTCCTACTGCTTAACCCAGTGAGCGGGCCCTGCCGGAGCAGGGGGTTGATAAAACTGCGGTCTCGCCGTGAGCGCGTCTCAGTTGTACGAAAATCCGTAAACCGGATCTGGAATAAAAAAAGCCGCTCGAAAGCGGCTTCGCATATCAAGTCTCTCCGTATAGATTAAATAATTTTAAGTCCAGAACGTGTGTAATATCCGACCCGTCCATCTGTGAATCGCGAAGCCGTGAGAATAGTTCCGCTCATTAACAGCGTGCGTATTGCTTCGCGGTAGGCGGCAACAACCGGTCTATCTTTAAAGCCATAGCCGTCCGCACGGTCCCACTGGTACCAGTTGCTGCGTGCTATACCCTTTGCTGCCGCTGTTATCATAAAACGTGCCATATGGGCGCAGACTTGTGCGTCGATTTTGGAGCCTGCCGAGGGAGACTCCATTGAACTTTCCGTGTCCCACGTCGGCAAGACGGATACGCCAGCGGCGGTCTTGGATGCATTAATGCGATCGATCATTCCGGCTAAGTCCTGTACCCGGTTGGATGTGGGTAGGTACAGATGGACCCCGATGATGTCTACCCAATCTTTCATGGTGGTTGACCCATCGCCGGTCGAGGCCGACATCATCCCGGCGAAATAGGTATCGGTCGCGCCTGATGAAGTCGTCCATCCTTGAGTATTGGGGCAGATAATTTTAGCGGCAGGGTCGACGGCTTTGATCGCTTGATTCGCACGCCGCACCATTTCCGCCAGCTTCGCATAAGTACCGGAGAAATAACACGCAGTCCCGACCGTGCCGGCTCCATCACTTTGGTGATTGACCTCGTTCCAGACCTCGTAATAACGAATCTTACCTGTGTAGCGGACAGCCACCGCCCTGCAAAAATCGTCCCACTTTGTCATATCTGAAGGTTCCGCGCCGATTCCGCGGTTGAACTCGATCGCGCTACCCGGCTGATCAGAGTACGCATTCCGCTCTGTTGGTCTAGCAGAGGCCCATTGAGGCGTACCGAATAACTGGAATATCATATCCCGTCCGGCTGCATGATGCGTGTTCACCAACGCGTCAAGATCAGCCCAATCCCAGGTTGTTGGTGTTGGTTGAATGAATTGCCACCGCGCTTTTCCACCTTGCATATCATGGATACGCAGGGTTTTATACGATGTGCCAAGCGATGAATCATTGGCGCGGTAATAAACATGCGTTCCGAAAAACTCTTCAGCGACCGAAACCGGCGAAGCTGATAAAACAGTTATGGGCAAATTCGGTATTGCCAATATGTTGGAACTCAGTCCTGCAAAATCGGAGGTTTCGCAGAAGGTTGCACGACTCCCGATAATGTGACCGCCATAATGTGCTAACGGGTAAGCGGAGCTGCGCCCATTGGTCATTATATAATCCGTCATAGCGCTGGGTAGTGCCAAATGGAATAACCAAGCAAGGTTATGGTTTCCGTGCCTGCGCTATTCGCTGACCACTTGCATTTGAAATCTATCGCGACATCGATTGATGTATCAATTGACGTGGCAAGCCGTGGTACCGCTTGCGTTTGATATGAGCTTCCGTTAAGGGTTTTTTGTGAGGATAGGCTATTAAGGTTCTGGATCTCAGCTAACCCCTTAAAAGTGATCATTGTGCCCGATAGCGCCGCCCCAAACACGTTTGAACCGCCAAAATCGACAGCCACCGTCTTGGTATTCCCCGTAGTCAGCACATCCCAGTCAGTGACAATTACCAGTTTGCTGTTCGGTCCCATAGTCCCGCCTCGAAGCGGGACGGAAGTCAGGACGGCGTATACCCCATCCGTAGAGTTGTTAGATGAGCGTGTTACCGGCGCGAAAGACTGAGCGATACACTGCGGAAGCAAGCCACTTGACGCAAAATTTATTGCCCTGGTGGCATCGCCTTCTGCGATTAGCCCATCCTCCAGCGCCGAATCAAGTTCGACAAGTGCGCCCTGCCCAAACCTCACGCCGCCAATAGTCGTGTCATACAGTAATCGAATCATCGTGTAGCCATCCCGTTAGTTTGTGATTGCCTTTGCTTCCGCATCACTGCCTTGCGGATTTGGTTCCGTTACACCCGCCACCTGTCGCAACTGATCCGCCAACTCATGCCGGTTGGGCACATCGGATAATTCGAGCATTGCGGGATACAGAACCTTCTGATAAGCCGGCGGGGCCGACTGGACCACCTGGCTGAACGCCTGCAGTTGCTGCGCCCTGAAGCTGGGCGTGGCCGGAATATCCTCCAGCACCACCTTCACCTGTGCGGTGGTGACATCGTTGTCCAGTGCCGGCCCGGCATCCGTCATCACCTGCCGGTTGAAGTACACCAGCTTTCGGCTTGCCCCCTGGTTTATGGCGATCGCGGAGGTCTTGCCCGCCAGGTCGGCAATAAGGATAGCCAGGAGCTGTTGCCCGACCAACCGCCGCGCGTAGCGGAAATTATCGTTGGGCTCCGCCAACACTGTCGATCCCTGCTCAACCAGATTGCTGATGGCAATCCCGCTGCTCGCCTCGGTCGAAGCCCCGAGCATGGCGCGGTAGACGCCACCGACCTCTTCAATGCGCCGCTTGCGTTCTTGAACAAGCTGAAACACTTGCGATGCCAGCGCGTGTTCGCGCGTTACCCTGAACCCGTTCGCGTTGCGGCGGTTTGCATTCAATACCGTCATTGAACGCAGGCTGCTGATGTTCCGCGCCACTTCCTGATAGGTGTTCTGGCTCAAATCCAGGGCGTCGTTATCGATCTCCACCTTGACCGAGTTGAGAATCTCGTAGAGGAGAATGTCCAGATCGATGATTTGATCCTGGGGCCCACGCATGTCGCGGATCAGACCATAAGGGGCGCGGCTTCTATCCTTGCGGAAGCACCAGAAGGGAACATAGGGAAAATTCCCGTGAGGAAAGGGCGAAGGAGCATCCATCAGCTTATGCGGTCCCAGCCAGATCGACACCCTCACTCTTTGCAATAACGCTTTTTGCACCTGCACCAGACCTTGTGTCAGCGCCGCCGCGTGGTAGGGATTGTCCTCGCGATATTCCAGCGCGCGTCCATCCGGCAGCGCCAGCACATGTGCATCCTCATAGTGCCGGTACCATAACTCTGAAAGCTGCACCATGCCCGCATTGCGGTTCAGGTAGTCGTCCTGGTTCCGCCCCCAGGCTTGCTCGACTTCGTATGCGCGCGCCATGTGGGTATCGCTGCCGTCGTAAACGTCGGTGTTTGCCCATCCGTTCCATGAGTTTTCCAACAGCGCGGACTGATCGGGAAACATCATCGCCGCCTGAACCCGGTCCACCCACTTATCCCGGCGGAGGTAGCGTGCATCGGACAAGTCCGGTTCCCGTGACGTCCAGTCCCAGTAGATATCGTTGCGGTGCACCTCGCGTACCCGGAACGGGTATTTAAGCGGGTCAAACTCGCGTGACACCTCAACCCAGCCGATACCGGCGCGAATCATGCTCGAATAGGCATCGGACATGGCCCGGTCCGCGCGCGATTCAGTCTCAACCTCCTTGATTTTGGCAGAGAGCGCTTGCGCTATTTCAGCTTGGCTCTCGTCATCGGAGGTGATGCGGTAGTCGGTGCGGCTACGGGCTTCAAGGCCCAGCACTGCGTTAACCGTTGGCTTGATCAGGTTTGAATCCTGCTGCGGGATGCTGGCATTCTTCAGCCGCTGCATGACTTCCGCACTGATTTGCGCACCATCGTAATAATCGCAATCCATATCCGCGTCCGCACGCCACTTGGGTTGCTCGCGAATGTCGCGGCAAATCGCGCCATATGCTTCGACCGATATGTCCCTGGTAATCTGCGCTCCCATCAGCCGCGCCATCCTGTCATGCGCAGGCCACGGATATTGAGCGCGGGCCGGTCCTCTTCGATCGATAGCGCAAAGTAGCGGAAAGCATCGGCCGCATGGCTGTGATAGTCGTGCAACGGGCGCCCGCTAAACTGTTTCGTGTCGCCGTCAACCTCATAGCGGTAATGCCTCAAGCTCTGCAATCCTTCAGCGCATCGCTGCTCGTCGAAATAACAACGATTAAATATCGTTCTTGCCGCGTTTATTCCATCCGCCACGGAAAGGTTCGGCGCTATCCTCACCTTGCGGCCCGCGGCAAGCATGATTTCCTCGACACTTCGTCCCGTCGCGAGCGTTTTGGCTTTCGCATCGTGTGGCAGCCAGTCTGTACCGTACATATATCCCTTGTTTTGCAGCACGTTGATGTAATGTTGTATCGGCATTTGATTATTGCTGTAATAATCGATCAGCCTGAGTTCATTTCCGACTGTCTGGGCGAACCATATGGTTGTGTTGTCAGCCCAGCCCAAGTCAAAGAAGGTATGAACGGGCCTCGCTGCATCATGCGGCACGTTCCTGATGCGTCCTTCCTCCTGAGCCAGTCTCAGCTCCCGTGCGTAGATGGCGCCGTCGAGCGTTACCCGGCAGTTGCCTTCCCATATGTTTAGGTAGGCATCCGGATCGCGCGCCTTGAGTTCATCCTTTTCCCGTCGCAAGGTTTCGGGGAACCATGGGTTGTCGCTCCAATTGATCTTGACCACTATGGCGCCAGCTGGAGGATAAATGACGAACCGCTGATGTGTTTCGTCCGTGGCCAGTTCCGGGTTATACGTGACCCAGATTTCAGAGTGTTCCTTCCGGACGGTGGGAATGAGTGTTTCCCAACTCGGCTTGCTCACGCTCTGGGCCTCTTCCACCCACACCCGGTCCACACCCTCGAACGATTTTATTTTTGTCACGTTGTTGCGCAGCCCGGCGAACACGAATTCGGAGCCATTGGCTCCGCGTATCATGCTGTTCTGCACCTCATAAAAGGAGGTCAGATTGAGTGCCTTGATCTGGGCCTGCAACAAATGATGTACGGATTCGATAATCGAACTCTGATACTCCCGTGCGCATAGGATACGCAGCGGCGTTGCCGCAGCCTGTATCAATAATGCCCGTGCAACCCCCCAACTTTTTGCCCCCCCTCTTCCCCCATATAAAACCTTGTAACGTGCAGGTTGGAACAAAAACCTGAGCTTTTCCGGAAACTCCGCTCTATTCACGGCCATGCACGGACAAAACGCAACATCGGATAAGCGAGGGTAGTCATGATTTGCGGGATTATGGAGTAGTACTATTGCTGGCGTTGGCCGGCGCCACGAAGGTCACCTCCACGCTGTGCACCACGGTCTTCTTTGCATCGGCGGCGTCAAGCGTTACCGGCAATTTATCGCCATATTTTTTTGGCGCCAGGCGCGCCGCGTACCACTTCCGTGCATCGATCCGCAATTGGGCGCGCGCGATTACCTCGCGGTTGACGACCTCCCTCCCTTTTTCGTCGAGGTAGGTATCGCGTGAGCCGTTGTCGGAAATCTCAATGATCTCCTCGGCATAGGCATCCACGCATAATTCCTTGGCACGCAGATAATTACGCATGAGGTCCTGGTCATTCGCCAGCCAGTTCCACAAAACCCTTTGGCTGATGCCGACTTCAATGCACATTATACGAGCCGATTTTCCGAGGGAGATGCCGGCCAGGATTGCCTCCAGTATCTCCGGCGTTTTTATTGTCGGGGCGCCTTTTCTGCCTGCTGGCCTGCTGGCTGTGTTTACGAAATTTTTAAGCGGTTTTTTTGCAGGCGCTTCGTTTTCCCGTTCGCTCATAGTCCGCTGTGTTCAATCTCTGGCGCGGTTTGTATTCCCCTGTTGCATCCTCTGACTGCTGCGAGCAGCTTGATTTCGCACGCCCATCGTTCCTCTATCTCGGCGCGCAGCGCCCTGTTTATGGTCAAGGCATCGTCCTTTACCGAAAGTCGGTCTGTTGCATACAATGATTTGCACTCGGACGGGGTTTGCACGGCACAAGGCACGGCCACTGGTCTTTCAACGATTTCGGTTCGTATTATTGGTTTATCCGCGCACCCGCCCAGCAATGCGGCCAACAAAACCGAAACCGCAAGCGCTGGTGTCGAGGCCAGTCTAATGTCGGATTTCATGAATCAAACCTCACGAATAAGCAAGAAAATTCAAAATTGCCATTGGCGCCCTTCCAGTCACTTTCATTGCTCATCCTGACGGCGGGTTTGAATATAGGCTGCTTGTTCCCGCATGATGGCCTCGCACTGGTACTGGGGCGCCACAGGCGGGCGCGAGCGTATATCTTTCGCCCTGTTTGCATGTTTTGCCGCTGCCGCGCCGGCATGCCGCATCGCCACGGCGGCGTTTTTTTCTCTCGTCATGGAGGCCGTCGTTAGCGCATCCATCGCCGCGCGTACCGACTGGATATCCGACGCGCATTTATTGTTCGATGCCGACAGCATGGCGTTATCCGAATTGAGCCGTCGTATCTCCGCTGCCGAACGCCAGTCGCTTACCGCAAATCCGCCGGTAAAAGCAACGGCGGCTAGCACCGCGATGATTATTGCTGTGATTGCTGGACTGATCATTTATTGAAATGGTTCGGTAGAGATCCGCTTGCGCAAAAAGCCCGCCCATGCATGCTTGAGGGGTAAGCGTTCACGGGACGTCCTGCGGACGGACATTCGTTTGTTTATATGGTAGAAATAAAAAAACCCGCTCGCGGCGGGTTTTGACAGCTACCAGGTTAATTTTATTTCCTGTTTCCTCCTATCCGAGCCGGAAAGAGCGGCGTCCTAGAGAAGAAGTGACCCAAGGAGGGAATTAACAGGCAATAAAAAACCCGCTGTCGCGGGTTAGGTCTATTATGGCTCGATATGCCTGAATAATGCAATGTGCACAACAATCCACAATATGGAATCGAATTATACAGCGTTACCGAGGAATGTCAAGAGATTCTTACGGGGAAAATCGAACGGAAGGACGGGAATGTTAATACCGTGTAAATTCAAACTCATCCAGTGTCGAAACTACCGTTCCAACCCGTTCATTTCTGTTCGATTACGCAAGAAAGAGCGATTAAAGGCAAGTATTGAGGAACAGCTTTCTTTTTCGCATCGAGCTTATTTCCGCGGAGTTGTGATTTCAATAGTTCAGGCACAACCAAGATTGATTATTTCCACACGAATGCTATAAATAGGATCAATATATAGTCGTTATTTGTATTTGTCTTCCCTATTGCAATCCGGCTTGATTGCGCCATCGTGATAAAAGTTTTCGCACCAGTATTTATGATTGGTCTGGCTTATTCCAGCCAGGCATTTGCGCAGGAAACGGATTCTTTTGTAAGCCCCGCGCTCTCGGCGGATGTCGCGCGCGGAACGATGGGGTCCAGCCCTTATATGGGGCAACTGCCGCCTGGTCAGTTCGTGCCGCCCCCGTCTCAGCCCCATGCCGCCTCCCCCTATGGAATTCATCAAGAGGGGCAATGGTCAGGCAGGCCACTTGTTGTGCTGCCGGTGCCGCTACCCATGAATAATGCGTCCACGCTTAATAATGCCTATGGATTCCAGTATCCCGGAAGTTATATGCCGCGAGAGACGCCTCTTCACAGATTCAACGGTTACGTCGTCTGCGATCCTCCCAACTTGACGGAGGCCGTTACCGCCGGTAAGGCTACGTCTCCACCAGCACGGCGATTGGTCAAGATCACTTCAACACGCTCGCTGGCTGCGCCGGGCTCCTCGCAGCCCTGCCCCATCTATACAATCGATGGCCAGCCGCCGAAGCAGAAGAACCACGTGACGACAAACGTGCCTCCGCCACCAAATTTACCCCCTCCCACAACAAGACCATAAGGAGTGCGGCATGCGATTCCGGAGCAAGCGTGTCCAGGTCATCAAGGAATCTCTTCGCTCGGGTTGGCTGGCGATATGCCTCGCTGGCCTTCTTGTCCTGCCCGGTTGCGCGAGCTATCACGTTACGATCCCGGATTCCGACCCGATCCGGTCCGAGGGTCAGACCGCCGAGTACCAGTCGAAAACCATGCATGCGTTTTTCTGGGGACTGCTGCTCCAGCCCCAGGTCCTTTCCGCCGAGTGTCAGGGTCAGGGCATCAACGACGTAGTTGTCTTCCGTACCTGGCTGCACGATTACGTCGGGGTCATCACACTCGGGATATGGATGCCGACACAGGTGCGTTTCCGCTGCAAAGCGCCTCCTACCCGTCCGGGCATCCTGCCGGGAGCGCGAAAAAGATCACGTGGAATTACATGACATTAACATGACGTTAAGCAAATAAGGGGCCCCTTATGCCAGACGGAAACGGAAACGCAAACGGAAGGGGTGCCGGGAGCGGACGAAGCTTCTTCGTGCAGAGAAATTTGGAAACGGGAAGGCACGAGGCCTACGAACAGGTAATAGACGGGGAATATGTTTTTCGCGTCGACCGGGGCGGCAAGGCGCCTTTTGACACCTATAACGATGCCACTGCGGAATTGCAAGGCATTATCCGGGCATGCGTTGACGACGGCAAGTCGCTCAGAGCGCACGGCGCGCTGTGGTCCCTAAGCACGGTCGCAGTTACACCCGGTCGTCTCCTCGATAATATCGCACTGCGGCTGGCGTTCGAGGTTCCCGCAAATCTTACGAACCCCGCCTATGCTGGCGATGCCTCTAAACTACGTTTCGTCGAGTGCGGAAACTCGGTTGCTGCGCTGAATGATTACCTCTTTGCCGCCGGCTTGTCGATCAAGGGTTGCGGATCCAACAACGGGCAAACACTCGCGGGGGCGCTTTCGACCGGTACCCACGGCGGCGCCTTCAACTTCGGCGCGATGCAGGAGATGGTCGTGGGGCTGCATCTCCTCACCGGTCCCAACCGCTCCGTGTATCTGGAACGCAAGACCTCTCCCGTCATGCGTCCGGATTTTGCCGCCAGCATCGGCGCGGAATTCATCCAGGACGACACATTATTCAATGCCGCGTTGGTGAGTCTCGGCTCTTTCGGAATCATTCACGGCATCATGATCGAGACGCGCGATCTTTTCGCGCTGAACGCCATCCGCTTCCGGCATCCCTATGATGCCACGCTCAAGGCAGCGATCGCGGCGTGCGATCCAACCCTTATTCCCTTGCCAGCAGAGGCGCGCGATATTCCCAGAGACAAGCCCTACCATTTTGAGATTTTCTTCAACCCTAACGAAGGAACGCCCCCTGATGAGGCCATCGTCCTCGTCATGTATGAAACCGCCTACGACCCTGCCTCATACGTTCCGCCACCTTGGAATACCGGGGAGCCGGGCCTTGGCGCTTCGGGCTTGGACGTGATGGGCGCGCTCGTGGGACGTATCCCGAGCCCGCTCAACAAGCTTGCGGTGCCATTGCTGAACAGCCAGGTAAACCAGGAATTTGCGCCCTATTTCAAGAAAGCAATCATCCGCGACCTCTTTCGCGGCGAAAAGACGCTCGGCAAGACCTTGGCCTGCGGCGTGGGAATGCCAGTGGCAAGAGCGGTTGAGGCAATGGAGGTCGCGTTCAAGATTTACAATGAGTCTGACGTTGTTCTGCCGCTCATCCTGTCCCATCGTTTTGTCAAGGGCACCAAAGCAACGCTCGGCTTCACCCGCTTCGATACCACCGCGGTACTCGAAATGGATGCGGTGAACACACCAGAAACACGTGCATTCTATAACACGGTCTGGAAGGAACTTGATGCCGTCGGCATTCCCTTTACCCTGCACTGGGGAAAATACAACGACTTTCTCACCCCCGAGCGTGTGCGTAATCGCTACAGCGCCGAAAGGGTCGATCAATGGCTCGCCGCGCGTGAATCACTAATGGGAGATGCGGCGGTGCGGCAAATCTTTAATAATGATTTCACCGCAGGGTTGGGACTGGCTAATTGAGCCCAGCCGTGCTGTCTCCATCGCTTGATAAAATTGCTTTAAGTAGTTATTGAGATATCGGCCTATGCCATTGGCTCGCGGGGCAACAGCCGAGCGCAATTTGCGTCGATAACAGCTTTCGTTCCAAAGGGATCAATAATACGGACGAACCCTGGCGTATGCAGCGTCCACCCTCCCACCCTCCGCTCCATCAGGCAAAAATCTGCTTTACCGTGGCCCGGATAATATCGGCGGAGCCCGAATCGCCGCGCATGATGGCCGACGCGTACGCTCGCGCCTGTTCAAGCGTGATATGAGGCGGAAGGGGCGGTACGTTTGGGTCCGTATAGGCATCCACCACTACCGGACGATCAGCGCGAAAGGCAAAGTCCCAGGCGATCGTAAGATCATCGGGCTGATCGACACGAATTCCGTGCAGGCCGATCAGTTTCGCATAGCTTGCGTAGGGGAAATCGGGAAGATTCTGTGCCTCATCAAATTTCGGATCGCCTTCGGTCGCGCGCTGTTCCCACGTCACCAGATTCAGGTCCCGGTTATTCAATACCAGTACGATCAGACGGGGATCGCTCCAGCGCCGCCAGTATTTGCCGATCGTAATGAGTTCATTCAGCCCATTCATTTGCATTGCGCCATCGCCAGCCATGGCGACGACCACCCTGCCCGGATGAGCGAACTTGGCGGCAATCGCATAGGGAACCGCGGACCCCATGGTTGCAAGGCCGCCTGAAAGCGAAGCCATCATCCCCCGGCGAAGCTTTACATCCCGGGCATACCAATAAGTGGAAGAGCCGGAATCGCCCGTCAGGATGCAGTTATCCGGCAGGTGGCGCGACAACTCACGGAATACTCTCTGCGGATTGATTGGGTTCGCTGGCTCCAGTGCCCGTGCATCAACCGTTTTCCACCATTCTGTAATACTCCGTTCTAGTGTCTCGCGCCACTTGCGATCCTCTTTTCTCTTCAGCAACGGAATCAGAAGCTTCAATGTTTCCGCGCTGCCCCCCACCAGATTCACCTCCATCGGGTAGCGGATACTTACCATGCGGCCGCTGATGTCGATTTGCACTCCCCGTGCCTGCCCTTCTTCCGGTAAAAATTCGGAGTAGGGAAAGCTCGACCCGATCATCAGGAGCGTGTCGCACCCCATCATCATCTGATAGCTCGGCTTCGTTCCCAGCTGACCGATTGCGCCCGTTACATATGGCAGATCATCGGGCACAGCGGCCTTGCCCAGCAGCGCTTTCGCGATGCCGGCACCCAGCAGATCGGCGGCCTCAATGATTTCATTGGTCGCGTCCAACGCGCCGGCGCCGACCAGGATGGCGACCTTCGAGCCCGCGTTGAGCACATCCGCGGCGCGTTGCAAATCCGCGGGCCGCGGAACGATGCGAGGGGCGCTATAACCCGCTCCGGAATGGACAGTCCCATGCTCGTGCGGAGGATGCTCGAAATCCATATCCTGAAGATCGTTGGGAACGATCACGCAGCACACGGTCCGCTCCGCCTGCGCAATACGCATTGCCTGATCCAGTACGTGGCGCGTTTGCGCCGGCGTAGTTACAATATGGACGTATTCATGCGCGACATCCTTGAACAGGGAGACGAGATCGACTTCCTGCTGATAACTGCCCCCCAGCGCCGTGCGTTTTTGCTGACCGACAATGGCGACCACCGGCTGGTGATCGAGCTTGGCGTCGTACAGCCCGTTCAATAGATGAATCGCACCCGGCCCCGACGTGGCTAGGCAAATGCCAACCTCGCCAGTAAATTTCGCATGCCCGCAGGCCATGAACGCGGCCATCTCCTCGTGTCTTACCTGGATGAATTCAAGCTTGTCCTGGACTCGGCTAATCGCGCCCATGATCCCATTGATGCCATCGCCAGGAAGCCCAAACACACGTTTGACGCCCCATTCCAACAGCCGGTTGACGAGAAAATCGGCGACGTTTTGTTTCATGGTGGACTCCGTTAGGTTGCTGGATAGCTAATACTTCACGCCGGTTTACCAAACCGGAGCGGAACCGTTAACTGTCCCGCTGGGAAAAGTTTGTCCTGTGCCAGTTTCGCAACCTTCCCACATTCGCTTGGGCACCCGCTGTGCGCTAGGGAACAGAGCGCATAGCTCGCCTTCCGGCCGTCGTGCTGCTACAGCGGTTTGCCAATCCGTGGTTGAGTTCAGGGAGTCGTTCCATGCCTGCTATGTATGACTTCGTACAGAAACACATGTCGTGTAGCCCGCATACTTAAGAAAGGGCAGACTGTGCCTCTCTCTGTTTGTCTCTGTCTATATCTGTGGCAATCTTTGACAGCGATACAGGCCGTGTAGGGGTCTTGAGGGACCCAGGCGCTTGGGGCGATCCAAATAAACGATGAAGCGGGAACATAGGGCCGTTTTTCTACCCAAAAGGGTATGTACGCTACGGTGCGAATATAAGATGGAACAGTTTTCCCAGAAAATCGACATTGACAAAGAAAACGGCGGGGATCGCGGGGGAAACGGCGCCGGCGCATTCTCGATCCTCAAACCAGGCAGAAACTGCTGGCGCATCGAGCACGCCGACCGCATCGCGTTTCTGGTGGATGGCGCCGCGTATTTCCGTGCTTTTCGGGAGGTGGTCAAGCAGGCGCAGCGTTCCGTTCTGATTATGGCGTGGGATATCGATAGCCGCGTCGAGCTGGTGCGGGAGCACGAGCCCGATGGCTTTCCCGTAAAGCTGAGCGAATTCCTCCACAGTGTGCTCGAGCGCAACCCACAACTGCATATTCATGTGCTGGATTGGGATTTCCCCATGCTCATGGCAGCAGATCGCGAATGGCTGCCGCTCCTCAAGGAAGAATGGACAGGTCACGCGCGACTGCATTTCCACCTGGATGACCGGTACCCCCCCGGTGCATCCCATCATCAGAAGATTGTAGTGGTGGACGATGCGGTTGCTTTCGTCGGCGGCCTGGACTTGACGTCGGGCCGTTGGGATACGCCCGAGCATCGGCCTGATGACCGCCGCCGCTGTGATCTTGGCTCAGGACCTGTGCCACAACCATATCACGATATCCAGATGATCGTGCGTGGCCCGATCGCTGCAAAGCTCGGCGATATGGCGCGTGAGCGCTGGCGGCTCGCCACCCAGGAAGTCTTGGAGGTACCTGATGTTTCCCCCGGTCCCAGCTATTGGCCGGAATATCTCTCCCCGGATCTGGAGGATGCTCAGGTTGCGATAGCCCGCACAATACCAAAGTATGAGAACCAGGCCGAGGTCCGCGAAATAGAACCACTCCTGTTGGATGCCATAGCTGCTGCGCGGAAGTCCATCTATATCGAGGCGCAGTATTTTACGGCTCACAAAGTCGTATTTGCCTTGCTGCACCGGTTGGAAGAAGCAAACGGCCCCGAAATCGTCATCGTGCTTCCCGTGCATACAGCCGGATGGTTATCTCAAAGCACAATGGACGTAGTGCGAGAGCGTATGTTCAAGACGTTGCTCGATGCCGACCGTTACAACCGCTTGCGCCTCTACTGGCCAGAGGTGCCGGGTCTCGACGATGAGTGTGTCAACGTTCACTCCAAGATCATCATCATCGATGACGAATTGCTGCGGATCGGCTCGGCCAACCTCAACAATCGTTCCATGGGCCTTGATACAGAATGCGATCTCGTACTCGAGGCGCAGGGCGAAGCGCGCGTTCAGAACGTGATCCGTGCTTTCCGCAACCGCCTCCTGGGGGAACACCTTGGCAAGGAAATCGCGGAAGTTGCCGCCGCGTACGAAGGTGCAGGCGCGCTAATCAAGACCATCGAATCCCTTATCGGCGTCGGCCGCACCCTCCGGCCGGTGGAACTGCGCGTTACGCCCGAGATGGACACACTCGTGCCCGATACCCAGCTGATCGACCCCGACCAGCCGATTGATACCAACGAACTGATCAACGGGTTTGTTCCTGAGGAACACCGCGAGCCGGCGCGCAGCCACGTCACGCTCATAATTTCCCTATTGGCCGCGATACTGGCGCTGGCAATGGCGTGGCGCTGGTCGCCGCTCAAGGAATGGGTCGATGTGGATACGCTGACCGCCTTGGGCGTTGAGCTCAAACAAGCCCCCGGCGCGCCATTTCTGGCGCTGGGCACTTTCATCATTGCCGGTCTGGTTGCATTTCCGCTCACCGTGCTCATTATTGTATGCGGCCTTGTATTCGGTCCGTGGCAGGGATTCCTTTATTCTCTCCTCGGCGCATTATTAAGCGCGATGCTGACCTTCGCCCTGGGGCATCTGCTTGGCCGTAACACAGTGCGTCGATTCGCCGGCAGAAAACTGGGCGAGCTGAACAGGCGTCTGGCGCGCCGCGGGCTGATGACCATCATCCTCGTCCGGATCATTCCGCTTGCGCCATTCACGGTTATAAATATGGTTGCCGGCGCATCGCGCATCCGCTTTCGCGATTTCATGATTGGCAGCGCCATCGGGCTTCTGCCCGGCATTACCGGTATGTCCATCTTTACGGATCGCCTGGCCGCCGCCATTGAGAAACCCACCGTTCTGGCGTTTGCCGTACTGGCAGCGGTGGTCAGCCTTCTTATCGTGAGCGGCTGGGCCCTCTGGCGCTGGGACGAGCGCCGCAAGTTCACGCCTCCGCGCGGAAACTGATTGAGCCGCGAAATGGGACTCACTGTCGCTACCTACAACATTCATGCCTGTGTCGGCACCGACGGCCGCTTTGAGCCGGGACGCATCGTTGACGTGCTGCAGGAACTGGATGTGGACGTGGTGGCCCTGCAAGAGGTGGAGCACCATGATGTCGAGGGATACGATCTGCTGGATTACCTCGCAGCCAAAACCGGGCTCACGCCTATTGCCGGCCCAAATCTCCTGCGTGGAAGCAGGCATTATGGCAATGCGATATTGACGCGGCTTCCTATCCTGGCCTCAAAGCCGGTGGATCTGAGCCTGCCGGGACACGAACCCCGCGGGGCGATCGATGTCACCCTCGATGGCAACGGGCGGCGTGTGCAGGTGGTGGCGACACATCTGGGACTGATGCCTGGCGAGCGCCGTCATCAGGTACGCGAGCTTCTCAAGTTGTTTGACATCGGTCTCACAGATATATATATATTGCTGGGCGACCTGAATGAATGGTTTCTGTGGGGACGCCCCCTGCGCTGGCTGCATGCACACTTTAAATCCACGCCGCATTGTCCGACGTTCCCCTCGCGTTGGCCCTTCATGGCCCTGGACCGCCTATGGGTGCATCCGCGCCGTCGGTTGCAAAAAGTGGAGGCTCATACAAGCAAACTCGCACGTATCGCATCCGATCACCTGCCGCTGAAAGCTGTTATCAAAATCGATTGACTGTCAGCCGCTGCGGTGACCCGGTTGTATCTGCCTTAGGCGCTGCAGGTAGGGTCATGCGATTGAATGGCCCGCGCTCAGGCTAGGGCGTACGATGCGCTTCCCAAACGTGTCGGACACTGCTGTTTCAACCCAGGCCGGAACTGTCTCATTCGCCACGGTAACAATTTCGTTCGTCCCGTTGCCGCGAGCCGGAAACGGCGCATGCGGGTAGCGGCCAAAAGTAACCTGAAGCTGGTCGCAAGGTATTTCTTTTCCCCCTAAACTTGCGTTACGTTGACCACCGCACAGATAATGTAGGCAGGGCAGCATATTATTTATCCCCAGGTTGGATTTGTCGCATTTTACTTTTGTTGTCATTGCCCGTTCATAAGTAGGCGGGGCGGAAGGGTCCATGCTCCCAGGTCCAAATACTAAATCAGGGTGTTGGTATGCAGAGGATACAGAGGATAAGGAGACACAAATGTTAGGAAAAATTGTAACGCTGGCTGCGGTAGCCGCCGGCGGGGTCATGTTATCCAAGCAGCTCAGAAAAACACGCGAGCCCGGACATAACATGTCCACAATGGAAGAGACCATCGAAATCGATGTGCCGGTGAGCACGGCATATAACCAGTGGACTCAATTCGAGGAGTTTCCCAAGTTCATGGAAGGGGTGCGCGAAGTTCGGCAACTGGACGATACGCACCTGCACTGGCGCGCCGAGATAGGGGGAAAAGAGGAAGAATGGGACGCCGAAATTACCGAGCAGGTTCCCGACACGCGGATTGCCTGGCGCAGTACCGGCGGGGTGCAGAATAGCGGCACCGTAAGCTTCTATGACCTATCTGATGCCAGGACTCGGATCGTGCTCAAAATGGAATATGGCCCCAAGGGGTTCATCGAAGAAGTCGGGGATGCGCTTGGTATTGTAAAGATGCGCACAAGCGGCGATCTCAGGCGTTTCAAGGAATTTCTCGAACACCGGGGCGAAGAAACCGGCGCCTGGAGAGGCTCGATTCCTCAGCACTGAGTTACCGTACCGCCGGGCTGCGTTATCCACGCAGCCGGATGTTATGGGATGTTATGCCGAAACAGGCGTAACGTGTATCACGCGCGGATCATCCGCGAATTCGAGCAACAGCCGCCGGACGCGCGCTTGCCACGCATTGGCAAATGCCTCCCGCTGGGATGCATCCGCGCGGTCCTGAAGGATGGCCATCAATCGTCCCCCCTGGGCCGGGTCCCCTGGTACCAGCGAAACATCGAGTTCCACCGCCACTGCTGCGCCGGTGTCGAGGCGTTTGAAGATGATCGCCTCCCCCTCGCGGCTGTCCGCGAAGCTGAGCAACCCCTTCCGCCTGAAACGTCCCTGAATCCCGTGAAAACCGTTATCAGCCGCGGCTCCCGTGAGCAAGGTCAGCACCTGGGCCATCACCCCCGTGGTGCCCTCGTCTTCCGGCGCGGGCATATGCACCGAAACAGCGCCTCGTTCGGCGGGACCTTTCGGATATAAAGCCGCCAAAGCCGCGCGGCCAATCAGGAAGGCGCCAGCAACCGTGGGACACGAATGTCCCGCCAGACGCACCGCATCCACGTAGTTGTATTCCAGCAGGCCATCTTGCGCCGCGCCTAGCGTCGCCGCAAACGCATCGCGCGTGGGCACGACAGGAGCCAGTTCATAAAAATCAGGGAATTTCATGCGTTATCACCTTCTTTATTTCTGATGCAATTGTTCGGTCTGGATCTAAACGAGTCGGCTGCAATGCGCCTTAAACATGCAGCTGAAGCTGTGGAAAAAATATGCGTTCTTCGTAGCGTACGTGCGCGCTGACCAGCTCGCCGAACCGGCTCAGCCGCGCTTGCGGCTCAAGCGGACAAGATTCTGCAGCGAGCACGCGCAGTTCAGCATGTTCGGAAAGAATGCGTGCCACGGCGTCAGCGTCGAGCTTCTCCCTGGCAAGACTTATCAGCCGTTCCTCCTCGACGAAGTGCGCCGCCATGCTCAAGCGCCAGTGCTCTTCCACGCGTGCGAGGGTTTCCAACCAAACCACCCTGTCATTCCCGGCTCCGGCGCGCCTGGCGTCGCGGCCAATAACCAGAGCGCCGTGATGATCGTGCGATAGCGCAAGCAAAGGCCCGATGCGCGGCATAAATCAGTGGTAATGCGAAGCGACAGTCAAGCGAGTGCCCGGCTTGCTCACTGCCTCATCGTTTTTAGCGCCTGCGCCCATTTGTATAATTCGTTCAATAGCGATTCCGCCCCATGCAGGTGATGCTCGTTCGGTAGGAAATTGTTGTTCGCATCGATACGGGTGGCAATATTCTTCACGCTGACGGACTGGACCATCGGCATCATTTTCAATGTGGTCAGCGTGATTTTTTCCACCAACGCGGAACGTACGCCACCTGAAACTCCTCCATAACTGACAATGCCCGCCGGTTTGTAGTTCCACTCCTTGTATACGTAATTCATTGCGTTCAGCAGAGGGGGCAGGGGGTCCGAAGTTATATTCGGGGGTGACGAACACATACGCATCTGCCGCATTCACGCTTGCGGCCCAGCGCTTGGTATGATCGTGCCGGTAGCGCTGCAGCACGGGATGCTCCGGCTCGTCGAACAGGGGGAGATTGACTTCCGCAAGATCAACCAGAGCCGCGTCGAACCCGTTGTGCTGCCGGGCAAGCTGGTGAAACCACTGGGCGACAACGGGACCGCGCGGGCCGGGACGGGTGCTGCAAATGATGGTGTGCAGCTTAAGCATCATCCGTAATCCTCCCTACTTCGCATGTGGCTGAAAAATGAAGCACATGGCGTCGGATGCCTCCCGCTTGCTTGTTACTCGCTGGTTTGACGGATGAAAAGACGCGTGTCGCGCGTCTTTATCATAGGTTTGAGTTAGTATGACGCGGTGGCATTGCCAAAGCAAGATGAGGCATGGATATCATGGCGTGGCAACAGCGGGCGGCTGATGGGCTTGGCCGCCCCATGGGGCTGCGTGGCGAAGACAACAGCAAGGGCTGCCGTAAGGAGTACCGGCGAACCAGAGTTTTACATCAACACGGAAATCGTCGAAGATAATGACGGGCAGTAGTGACACAGGTTTTTATCAAATCGAAGGAAATCACACCAATGCTCAAGCTATCTCGCTATGATGACCTAGGCAAACTGATCGTGCGCCTGATGGTGGGCGTCCTGATACTGCTTCACGGCGTACACAAAGTACTGAACCCGGGGTCCCTCGATTCCATCCGCAAAATGCTCATATCCGCCAACCTGCCATCGTTGCTGGCTTACGGAGTTTATCTCGGCGAGGTTTTCGGAGCCTTGATGGTTATTCTGGGTGCCTACTCGCGTATTGGTGGCCTGCTCATTGTCGGCAACATGTTATTTGCACTCGGGCTGGCTCACCGGGCCCAGGTATTCTCGCTGACAAACACGGGAGGCTGGTCATTGGAACTGCAGGCGTTTTTTCTTTTATCCGGACTTGCGATCATATTCCTCGGCAGCGGCCGCCTGGCTCTGAAACCGGACTGACGAAACCCGGCTGCCCTTCGGCGCAACGCATTTGACTTATTGCCCCGCTCCGGTCGGGGGCGATTTGGACTTCACGACCCGTTACATACGGTTATTCCCTACTCTTTCCATTCTTCGCGCCTACCCTGCCCTCGGGCTTGAGGTGGCTGAACGTGCAACTGCAATTGCTTGGGGGGCCTTGTGCTCCCTTGTTTCGCCCCTTTTGCTCCCTTGTTTCGCCCCTTTGTACCCGCTTATACCCGTTTGGGCCCTTGCCCCTCGTTCGCTCTCCTCTGGATAGCGCGTTTTACCTGTCGTCGCAGCCCAAGCTCATATGTGGGGAACCGTACCGATATCGCTTTTAAAAAGTTCAACAATATGGCTGGGCCTGTTGCGACCTTTTTCTGTCGAAACCGCATGACGCTGCGTGGTTTTATGTTTCGTATGACTTTTAGATAACGTTCTTCCTGTATCGAATGACCTCAAACCGACCAAAAGCCCCTCTGCATTATCCTGCGCGTCCCATGGGGTGGGCCAGCCGCACTGCGCTCACCTTGTGGCTGGTCACCATGATTTTGACACTGCTGGTTGCTTGCAGCAAGCAGCCGACAGTAACCGCCCCGCCGCCGGTAGAGGTGACCACCATGACAGTCGAGCCCCGGGATATCCCGATCGAACTGGAATTTGTCGCGGACACCCGCAGCTCGCGCCAGGTCGAGATCCGCGCCCGGGTCGAGGGCTTCCTCGAAAAACGGCTTTATAGCGAAGGCGAAGTGGTGAAAGCCGGGCAGAAAATGTTCCAGATGGACCGAAAGCCCTTTGAGGCTGCGCTACAGTTTGCAAAAGGCCAATTGGCGGAGCGCGAGGCCGCCCTCTCGGTCGCCCGCGCTAACCTGGCACGGGTACAACCCCTGGCGGAGAAAAATGCGCTGAGCAAAAAAAACCTCGACGATTCCGTTGGAATGGTGCAGCAGTCGCAAGCAGCGGTATTTTCCGCCCAGGGAGAGGTTACCACCGCCGAACTGAATCTCAGTTACACCACCCTCTACTCGCCCCTCGACGGCCTGTCCAGTTTCAGCAAAAAGCATGAGGGCAGTTATCTGAGCATTGGGGAAGGCGGTTTGCTGACCTATGTCACCCAGCTCGACCCCATATGGGTTAACTTCAGCGTTTCGGAAAACCAGATGCTGAAGTATCGGGGGGAAATTGAACGGGGACTACTCAGGTTCCCCGCCCTCAATCTTTTCGAAGTGGCGGTAACGCTCGCCGATGGATCGCTATTTCCCCATCTTGGCCAAATCGACTTCAGTGAACCGTCTTTTTCTGAGGAAACTGGAACTTTTCTGGTGCGGACTCAGTTCGCCAACCCCGAAGGCGATTTACGGCCGGGGCAGTTTGTCCGTGTTCACCTGAGGGGTGCAATACGTCCCAACAGTATTCTCGTTCCGCAGCGTGCTTTGTTGCAGGGCGAAAAGGGCCACTACGTATGGGTCATAGACAAGGATGGCAAGGCCGCCCGGCGAGAAGTCGAAATCGGCGACTGGCAGGGCGACGGGTTGTTTATCAATCAAGGCCTGCTTCCCGGTGAGAGCGTCGTGGTCGATGGCGCCATCAGGCTATCGCCCGGTGCCATCGTAAAAGTCGTCGATGCGCCCGCCCCGGTCGGTGCTGCCGCAGGTGTTCCCTCCGGCGCTGCCCCCGGCACTGAACCAGCCCGCGCATCGGGCGCCGCGGTCGAAAGCAGGGTCGACACGAATCCGCGAAATAGCCCGGATACCGTGCAGCCGCCATGAAAATTTCCCATTTCTGCATTGACCGGCCGGTATTTGCTTCAGTACTCTCCATCGTCATCACGCTCGCCGGCGCCGTGGCACTGTATAACCTGCCCATTGCTCAGTACCCCGAAATCTCACCGGTCGAGATTTCGGTCACCGCGACTTATCCCGGCGCCTCGGCGGAGATTGCGGCGCAGAATGTTGCGTCGCCCATCGAGCAGCAGGTGAACGGCGCCGATAAGCTCATGTACATGTCCTCGTCCAGCTCATCCTCGGGAGACATGACGCTATCCGTTTATTTCGACATCGACGCCGACCCATCGCTGTCACAGGTAGAAGTGCAGAATCGCGTCAGCCTCGCATTGCCGCTATTACCTACCGCAGTGCAGGCACAGGGTGTCGCCGTGAAAAAGCAGTCGTCCTCCATGATGATGGTCATCGCGATTTACTCGCCAGATGAACGTTATCCACCCGTCTATGTTGCCAACTACGCAAGCATTTACCTGCTCGATGCCATCAAGCGCATCCCCGGCGCTGGACAGGCAACGGTCTTTGGCACGCCGGATTATGCCATACGCGTCTGGCTGAAGCCGGACCGGATGGCTGCGCTAGGGATCACGGCCACCGATGTCCGGCAAGCGGTCTCGCAACAGAATGAGCAATACGCGGTCGGCAGCATCGGCCAGTCTCCCACAGCCCATCCCGTCGAGCAGTCCTTTGCGATTACCTCCAAAAGCCGGCTGACTACCCCGGAGGAGTTCGACGATATCATTATTCGCGCTACCGGGGAGGGCGCGGCGATCGTACGGCTGAAAGACGTGGGATACGCGGAACTCGGGCAGAAAAGCTATTCCCTTCGAACCACACGCCAGGGTAAGCCGGCTACTGCGCTCGTGGTGTATCAGCAACCAGGCGCGAACGCACTCGAGGTGTCAAAAGGCGTGCGGGCGACGCTCGAGGAGATGAAAAAATCCTTTCCGCCAGGCATCGAGTATGAGATCGCCATGGATACCACGGCCTTCACCCGCGCGTCGATCGAGTCCGTGATTCATACTTTCTTTGAGGCGCTGGTGCTGGTCGTTTCGGTCGTTTTCCTGTTTCTGCAGAATCTTCGTGCCACGCTTATTCCGATCATTGCGGTCCCGATATCGGTTATTGGCGCGGCGAGCGGCATGGCTGCGCTGGGGTTTTCGCTCAACATGCTCACGATGTTCGGCATGATACTCACGATCGGCATCGTGGTGGATGATGCAATCGTGGTGGTGGAAGCTGTCGAACATAATATGACCAAGTTCGGCCTCTCCGCCCGGGACGCGGCAAAGAAGGCAATGGACGAGGTCGGCGGCGCCCTGATTGCGATCGTGCTCGTACTTTGCGCCGTGTTCATACCGGTTGCATTTATTCCGGGAATTACCGGCCAGCTTTACAAGCAGTTCGCCATCACGATTGCGATTTCGGTTGTGCTGTCGGGCGTGGTCGCGCTGACGCTCTCGCCGGCATTGGCCGCGCTTCTTCTCAAACCGCACCACGGCGAAAAGTGGGCATTTTTTAGATGGTTCGATGCGTGGTTTGCCAGGGTGACCGAAGGCTATGCAAGCAGCGTGCAGGTCGTCATCAAGCGCTTCGCCGTCGCCCTTCTGCTGTTTGCCGGCATGGTCGTCCTCTCCGTCGTGTTGCTGAAACGCATTCCCGGCTCATTTCTTCCGCCGGAGGATCAGGGCTATTTGCTGGGTGTTGTACTCATGCCCGACGCGGCGGGACTCGATCGTACCGGCGCGGTCAGCCGTCACGCCACCGATTATTTTATGAATCATCCCGCAACGCAATCGATCGCCGTTTTGGATGGCTACAGCTTGCTGGACGGGCAGATGAAGAGCAACGCTGCCACATTTTTCGTGGGCCTCAAGGATTTTAAGGAGCGTTATGCTGACAATAACGCCGATACCCAGAGCGTGCCGGCCCTGCTGAAGGACGCCGCCGAGAAGTTCGCGCGCGTCGGTGGAGGGATAATTCTCCCGGTCAATCCGCCATCGATCCCGGGGCTGGGCACGACAGGCGGCATGGAGATGTATATCCAGAGCAAGGGCGACAATGACAGCCAGCAGATCGCCCAGGTAATAGAGCGATACCTGGCACAGGCCAGAACGCGGCCGGAACTGTCCAAGATAACGTCGACCTACAATGCGAGCGCCCAGGTCCTCCGGTTGGACGTTGACCGCGCGAGGGCCGAGACATTGGGAGTACCAATCGAGGAGGTATACAGCACCATGCAGACGATGTTTGGCTCCTCGTATGTGTCGCAATTCACCAAGTTCAGCCGCCTGTTCCAGGTGATCATCCAGGGCGAACCTGCTTCGCGCCTGACACCGAAGGACATCGATTACGTCTATGTGCGCAGCCAGAATGGCAGCATGGTCCCGCTCAACGCGGTTGCAACCGTGCATTTTGACAAAGGACCGGATGTGGTGACGCGGTTCAATAACTTCACTGCCGTTAAACTCACCGCCGATGTCGCCCCCGGCTTCAGCTCCGGCGAAGCAATCAGTGCAATGGAAGAAACCGCGGCGCAGATACTGCCCAGCGATTACGGCATTTCGTGGAGCGGTCAGACCTTCGAGGAAAAAAAAGCCGGCGGATCATCCCTCATTGTGCTTGTGTTCGGCCTTATCATGGTGTTCCTCATCCTTGCGGCGCAATACGAGAAGTGGTCGCTGCCCCTTGGTGTGCTGTCCGCGGTTCCGTTCGCGCTGTTTGGCGCGCTGCTTGCCATCTTCATGCGCGGTCTCAGCAATGACATCTACTTCCAGATCGGGTTGACGATACTCATTGCCCTTGGGGCCAAGAACGCGATCCTGATCTTCGAGTACGCTGTAACGAACCGCGCGGCAGGTCAGTCGGTTTATGACGCAGCCGTCAATGCCGCGCGCGACCGCTTGCGGCCGATCATCATGACTTCGCTCGCTTTCACCCTGGGCTGCGTACCATTGGCGATAGCGGCCGGCGTTTCCGCCAACAGCAAGATTTCGATTGGTACAGGTGTCATTGGCGGAATGCTTGGTGCTACCGTAATCGCCATATTCTTTATCCCGATGTTCTACTGGGCGATCGAGATGGCCTCCGAGAAAATGAGAGGTAAGGACAAGTCTGCCGGGAATAGCGCGCAGGGTACCGGTACGGGTGAAGGAGAGCCGCCGGTGGAGCTGAATGGGGTAGTAGTAGACGCGTCGCCTGATAAGCCGCGCAATCAGACCGGGGAGAATTAATTGCCGCGTCTACCCGTATTTCATGCCCCTCTCCTGTTCCCCGTCTTGGCACTGGCCCTGGCGCTGAGCGGTTGCATGGTGGGCCCCGATTACCGGCAGCCTCAGGTAGAGGTGATGAACAAATACCGTTTCGACGACAAAACCTCCAGGGATATAGCCGGCAGCATGTGGTGGGAGCAATTCCGTGACCCGATCATGAATGAGCTGATCAGGACCGCCCTGGAGGAAAACAAGGATATCCGCATTGCGGCGGCCCGTATCGAGGAATTCCAGGGGCGCTACGGCGCCACCCGTTCAGCGTTGTTTCCCCAGATTAGCGGTAATGCGAGCGCAGACCGGTTGCGCCCGCCGGCGTTCAATTGGCCTCTTCCTGGGGAATCGGGGAGCAATGCCTTTCGTAACGTCTACCAGGTATCAATAAACGCCAATTGGGAACTCGACATCTGGGGCCGGGTCAGGCGCCTGACCGAGGCCGCCCGAGCTCAATTATTTGCGTCGGAGGCCCTCCGCCGCGCCACCATATTGACCCTGGTCTCTTCGGTTGCGTCCTCCTACATCAATTTGCTTATTTTTGACCGCCAGCTTGAAATCGCAATCGCGACGGCGGCCAGTCGCGCGGAGATGCTCAAGATATTCGAGATGCGGTATGAAGGGGGAATCATTTCACAGCTTGAGCTCGCCCAGATGCAATCGCAATTCGAGATCGCGGCAGCGGCGATCCCCCCGCTTGAAGCAGCAGTCGGCCAACAGGAAAATGCCATTTCGGTGCTTCTTGGCCGCAATCCGGGCTCCATCCGGCGCGGCCGTGCGCTCGCGCAGCTCGAGCTGCCCCGGGTCGCGGCTGGGCTTCCGGCGGAACTGCTGGCGCGCCGCCCCGACATCAGCGAGGCGGAGCAGAACCTCGTTGCCGCCAATGCCCAGATCGGCGCGGCGCGGGCCCTCTATTTCCCGAAAATTTCCCTGACCGGCATATTGGGGGTGGCAAGCACCCAGCTCTCTAACATGTTCATCGGGCCGGCGTACATGGCCGCCTTCGGTGTAGTGACGTCAGTACCGATTTTCACCGCGGGCGGCATCGCCGGGCAGGTAAAACAGGCGGAGTCGCGGCGTGAACAAGCGTTCCACAACTATCAGCAGGTCATCCTGGTCGCCCTGAAGGAGGTTGAAGACACACTGATTGGGCTGCAAAAAGCGCGCGAACAGCTCGACGCCTTGAACCGCCGCGTCGATGCGTCGCGCACCTATCTCGAAATGGCCGAACTGCGATACGACGAAGGATATGTCAGCTTTATCGAAGTGCTTGACGCCCAGCGGACCCTGTTCGAAGCTTCAACAACCCAGGCTGAGGTTCAGGGAGGAGTTTTCAATTCGCTCGTAAACCTCTACAAGGCCCTGGGCGGGGGTTGGGTCGTGGAAGCAGAGGACATGGCCTTGGGTGCGCCGGCGCGCGTCATCCCGGCGAGTACGCCGCCCGGCACATCTGATGGAGGGGCAAGCATTCTGCCTGTCTCCCCGCTGCCCGTGCCAGCACCCCAACCGGGCATAACCAATCCGTTCATACCCATCCCCCTCATGTCTCAACCATGAAGACAGGAATCGCGGTTATCGGCGGCGGATTCGCTGGCTTGAACCTGGTTAAGCATCTGGCCCAGGAGGAGAATTTTTGTATCACCCTGGTCGATGTGAATAACTATCATTTTTTTCCGCCGCTTCTGTATCAGGTCCTACCGGTTTCCTCGACGTGTCCAATATTGCGTATCCGTTCCGAAAATTGTTCCACGGCAATAAGAACATCCGCTTCCGAGAATCACCACGATCTAGACAGCCATTGAAGCAGTAATGGATAATGTGCAAATTGAGAGATCACGCTAAACTGAAATAACTGCGCACCGCCTTGAGGCTTCCGCTACGCCATCTGCATTAAACATAGCAGGCGGCGGGTTTTCGTACCTCTAGTGGATTTTTTCTTTAGACGGGACTAGCGGAGCCAGCGCGCCGCGCTCTGGCTTATTTCGCTGCTGCCCATAAACTGGATGTTGTGAGGAATGGCCGAGATGAAGATTGCCCGTTTCGAGCCGCCCCAGGCCGAGCCGCCATGCTGCCAAGGGGTAACGTTTCCTCGTGTCAAACGGGACAGAAGCCCTTGTCGGAACACCTTTGGTTCGGCAATGGTGAGAGAACGTCGGAAGCCTGCTGCAGGACAAGCATCCGGGGGAACGGCATGGCCGTGCCATGGCGGTTGCACCCAGTCTTTGCTGTTACGGCTGTAAACGCACGATGGGCTTGATGGTCACCCCCTTTTCGCTGTCCTGTGCTGCCTGGTTGATCTGATCGAGCGTATAGAATTTCACCAGCTTGTCGAAAGGAAATCTTCCCTGCGCATACAGCTCGACCAGGGCTGGAATGAAAAGATCAGGTTTGCTTTCGCCTTCGATAATCCCGATGATGTGCTTCCCGGCGGTCATCACGCCATTCACATCGAAGCTCGCCTCGGTGCCCAGGGCAGGTGCGCCGACGATGCCGCACGTACCGCCGATTGCAAGCGCGTCGATGGCCTGACGCAGCACGGCTGGCCTGCCGCTGGATTCAAGCGTGAAATCGGCGCCACCCCCGGTAATTTCACGCACCGCGGCCACCGGATCGGTTTCGCGACTATTGACGGAGTGGGTGGCGCCCAGCTCTTTCGCCAGTTGCAGCCGGGAGGGCACCACATCTGCAGCGATAATCGTCGTTGCGCCGGCCACCCGCGCCGCCATGATGGCGCTCAATCCCACCGCCCCACCGCCGAACGCGGCGAAACTGCTGCCTGGCGTGACTTTAAGGGCATTCATGACCGCCCCCGCTCCGGTCTGGATGCCGCAGCCTAGCGGGCCCAGCAACTCCAGGGGGGCGTCGCGCGGCACCCGGATAACGTTGCGCTCATGCACCACGGCAAACGTGCCAAACGAAGACTGCCCGAAGAAATGGTCGCGAACGGCCCTGCCTCCTGCTTCATGGGTGGCAGTGCTGCCATCCTCGCGCGCGCCGCCGAAATTGAGCGGGTAAAAATTTTCGCAGTAGGTCAGGTCGCCGCGCAGGCAGGGCTTGCAGTGACCGCACCACATATAGGTCAGCACCACGTGATCTCCCACCGCCACCTTTTTCACGCTGCTTCCAACCGCTTCGACCATCCCTGCCCCCTCATGCCCGAGCACGATCGGGAGCGGCACGTCGTAAAGCTGGTCGCGCGCCACCATGTCCGTATGGCACATCCCGGTTGCCACAACCTTGACCAACACCTCTTCCGGGCGGCAATCGTCCAGCGTCAACTTCTCGATTTTAAACGGCCCGCCCTTCTGGCGGACCACTGCCCCTGTGATTTCCTTCATTTGCGTCCTCTGGTGAGAGATATATGCGTGCGGCGACTGTTAATGGCGACTTTTAATGAATAAGAGGAGGCCGCCCGTGGGTCGGCTCATGCACGCGCAGGGCACCGATCGCATCGGTCCTTGGAGAGCCCCGACCCTCGGTTTCAGCGGATGCCAGACTTCCCTGGCGCCAGGATTCCATTTGGGTCCAGCGCATTCTTGAGCATCTTGTGCACATTGCGCTGCACCGGGCCATAGGTGTGCGCGACCTTATCCATGAATGCAGGGTTCACCCGATAGGTCCCATACCCCTTTTCCGAAAATACCGTCAGCAGTTCATCGAAGCACTGGTACGCCGCTTTTACCTGTTCCGGGTTGGTCTTGTCGTAAAGCACATCGACGATATGGTGCATGTCGCGCATGCCCACGATAAATTCGCCCGAATAATCCAGTCCGTATTTGCCGAGAATCTGCTTGGTAAGGGACATCTGCTTCAGGGTCTCGCTGCCGCGCGCTTGAGAGACAGGTGCAAACCACATCGAGCCGCCCCCGCCGCGCCAGTTATACAGCGCAAACTCCACCAGGTTCATACCCCCGCGCATGATTTCTGCCCGGTAGTTGAACGTGGGATCACCCGCCAACTCCTTCTCGGTCAGGATGGTAGCCCTGCCCGATCTGCCAAACGCTTGCGTCACGATCTTCCAGTTCACGTCAACCTGCTCCTGCGTGCCGTACAGGGCCGCGTAAACATTCCAGATGCCGAGGTTGTGATCCTTGGTAATCTTGCGTACCGCGGCGTCGGGAATGGCTCCGGCCCCAGTGAAATAATCGCTGCGTTTTGCCTTGGTAGGCGCATCGTACAATGCGTGCGCAATTACCGCCGCGTTCGGAATCACGTTGCCGATACGCAACGGACGGATCGTTTCCACAATATCGACAATATCGTCCTCATTCTGGTACTGGACGGTGAATGGCTTGTAGACCGGCGGCGCGGGCATGAGCCAGAAGCCGAGTTTGGTGACGATCCCATAATTGGACTGGGTGAAGATGCCGTCGAGGTAAGGACCGTATCCCCACTTGAAAACCTGCCAGGTATTGGAGCTGGGCAGCGATCCCATTCCCGTGCGCAACACTTCGCCATTTGCCAGCACGACCTCCATGCCGCAGGCGAACATGAAATGTTCTCCATAGGGCGTGTAGCCGACGCCGCGGTCCAGCGTGTTGCCGGTCGGGCCTGCTATCGCTGAGGGTGCGGGCACGGACAGCCATAATCCGAGGTTGTGCTCGGCAATATAGTCATGGAGCTGTTTATAGGTGACGCCCGGCTCCACCAGGGCATAGGCCAGGTCCTTGTCCACCTCGAGGATCTTGTTCATCCGTTTCAGATCGAGCACCACCTGTCCGCGCTCGGCGGGAGCAGCGGAGCCATATCCGAGATTTTTCC
This sequence comes from Nitrosospira sp. Nsp14, assembly GCF_900113575.1. Taxonomy (GTDB): domain Bacteria; phylum Pseudomonadota; class Gammaproteobacteria; order Burkholderiales; family Nitrosomonadaceae; genus Nitrosospira. Next base: position 136,710 of record NZ_FOPV01000005.1, on the reverse strand, counting down.
CGGTAGAGATGGTCCAGATGGGGACCTTGTATTGATTGCAGATGGCGAGGATCTTCTGGATCTGCTCCACAGTCGTGGCCAGCAGCGCGGCGGAGAGCGTGTAGTCCGCATCGGGCACCGGCATCATGGTTTTAATGTAGGGAGCAAGCTGCTTGGCGCTGACCAGCACAGCGGAGTCCCCCAGCACATTGCGAAAGGCGGTGATGGCGGCATCGAAAGTGTTTTCCGATATCCCTTTGGGCAGTGCAATATATTTTTCGGCCATCATCGCCCTCCAGGCTAAAGGTCTACCACGAAAGAAGTAAAGCCCGCTGCCCCGCCGGTCAAGCCATTCTTGCCCGCGCCCGGCTGATGCACATGCGCACGCGTGGAACAGGGCTGGTGAAAGGCGCCCGCGCCGAGCGCCGCGGCCATGACCGCATACCCGACCGCTTCCACCCAGGCCCCGGCTTGTGGCTGCATGCCTTCGGGCTTGCTTCCTGTTTTGTTTCCGTTTTTTCCGAGACCGGCGGATTCAGGCGGGGATTTCTGATAAACAGGCGTCCAGGAGAAAGCTCCATTCCAGCCGAGGAATTCACACCCCGCCGCTGGCGAAATGCCCGCACAATACAGGTAGGTTGGGTCTGGGTCTAGCTCTAGGTTGGAAGCCGTCCCATCGCGGCGCCACGCCAGGAAGCCGGGGAGAAACCCGTCTGTTCCGACGCTGTCGGTTGCCGCCTGGGTGGAAAAGAAATTCTCCACAATGGAAAAACCCCGCTCGCCGCCGGCGAGTCGCGTGGCGAGGATGCTGCCTGGGGCGTGGGCGGGCGACGCGGCAGCCCAAACATGCCGGAGCCCGGGAACATGTCGGCTGCCCGGAGTGATGGCATCCGCTGAGGCAACGTGCGAGCCCAGCAATACCATGCTGCCGCCGGCATTGCGCACCAGTTCCGTGAAAACCGCGGCACTGCCGTCATCCATCACCGCGATCCATCGGGTGTCGCGGAATGTTTCCAGCAAGTTCGCGACTTTTTCATATTCGTTGAGCAGGGCGCCCTTTAGCTTGACTACCTCGAGTGCGCCGTAGCCCGTTTTTGCACCGTTTCCAGCCGCAACGTCTGTGTGTGCAGGGGCGTGGCGAGCGTTAGCGGCAAAAGCGGTGCGCGCGCCCGCAGCAAATTCCGCGTCCGAAATATCGCTTCCAAGCAGCAGCCGGACTCTTCCACTTGGGCCAGGAGTGCCCGGAGCAGCGCCGGCGACCGCGGCTGGAGGAATGCCCAGCGCCAGCAGCGTGCTGCCCGTCAATACGCCTTTCATGAGATTACGTCTGTGAACGTCCATTGATCGCCCCCTGCGATAGCTAGCGGACTGCCAGCCGGTTCAGTTCGTCGAGATGTATTCAGCCACTTTTTTCAGCGACTCGTCATCGATCTCCGACGCGCGAAAAGCAGGCATTGCCCGGTTTCCGTTTCGCACCACGGCGCTGATATATGCGGGAGGAAGCGAACGGCCGCGAATGACGGGCCCGATCTGCTGATCATGGCAATAGGAGCAGACCTTGGCATAAACTTCCGGTCCGTCCTTCCACCTGAAATTGGACTGTGGCTCGGGCGGCGCAGCTGACGCGCCTGCGGCAATCAACGTGGAGATTAGTGCTGCGGAAGTGACCGTCATCGCCGGCATGGCCTGGCATGGCGTGTGTCCAGATAGCGTTTTCCTCATATCAATCCTTTCGAAAGATGAATATGAGAACGCGGCGCGATTGCGTCAGCCCCGTTCAATGTTCCTCACGTCTAGAAAAATCCCAGATCGACGTTGTAAAGCTTGCAAAATAAGAATAGATCATTTTGGGGGTTCTGCCACATTTACCGCAGTTTTCCCGTGGAATCGATGAAACGAGCCTCCTTCTAAGGGCAAATACTGTGCCCCATCCCTAGACGGGACATAACACGCCACGCCGGAGCCATAGGGCAGTCCGACCACACACTTATTGTTGGTGGGACTATACCCAAGCCTGCATGTACTATGGCGGGCGTCTCGCAAAATGGGCTCATCCGTGGTGCAATACGCGGCCGCGGCGCTAATCCAGCCGGTATCTCCGTGGCCGGATTTCCAACGGCATATCAACAGCGGGGGAGAAGAAAATAGGTGCGTCTGCATGCGGGCCGGAGCAGCGGAGCATAATCCGGCAACATGAAGTTTATTCGCCTGCGATCAACGCCAGCAGATCCTTGAAATTGATGGGCTTGGTAAGATGAGCGTCAAACCCGGCTTCCTCCGCCAGCTTCTTATCCTTATCCTGGCCCCAGCCGGTGGCGGCAATCAGCCGCATAGCCGAACCCCAGTCGGACGCGCGAATCCGGCGTGCGACCTCATAACCGGATAGATGAGGCATGCCGATATCCAGCAGAGCAATGGCGGGTCGAAACCTCTCGGCCTCCTGCACTGCAGACGCACCATCATTAACGATCAGTATCTCATGGCCGTCACGCTGCAGGAGCATTGAAATCGCCATCGCCGCCGCCTCGTTATCGTCAGCCACAAGGATGCGGAACCGGGTTTTTGCTTGAGATTCGGAGTATGGCTGGGGTGTCTGCGCGGCCTCCGGCAAAACCGGCGTCATTTCCGGCGTTACTTCCGATCGTGCTACCGGCAGTTCGACATGAAAGGCGCAACCCTGGCCCAGACCCTGGCTGGTGGCATAAGCCCGGCCGTCATGCAGTTGGGCGATCGCGCGCACGAGGGCCAACCCGATCCCCAGCCCGCCCGCCATCGCATGACGCGTGCCCTTTGCCTGCGAGAACATGCCGAAAATTTCCTCCAGGGACGATGGGTCGATGCCAATCCCATTATCGGTCACGCTTATCCGCACCCCTTCCGGGATGCGCTGTACGTCGAGGGCAATCTTCCCGCCGGCTTCGGTATACTTTGCCGCATTGGATAACAGGTTGGAAAAAACCTGCGTAAGCCGGATCGGGTCGGCACTAACCATCAGCGACGGCGGCGGTTTTGTAACTGACAGTGTGTGGTTAGCTTCATCCATGAGGGATTGCGTCGTTTCGACCGCGGAATCTATCAGTGATGCCAGTGTAAGCATTTGTTTCTTAAGGGTCACGCGGCCAAGCGTGAAGCGTGTCACATCCAGAAGGTCATCCAGCAGGATCTTCATCGTCCTGCATTGCCGTCGAACCACCTGAATGGTCCATTCACGCTTGGCACTGTCGAGTTGCGCGGATTCCAGCAACATGGCAGCACTGTCGATCGCCGCCAGTGGATTGCGTAATTCATGCGAAAGGGTAGCGATGAACTCATCTTTGCGTCGATCCGCATCTCGAAGCTGCTCGGTGATGCGGAGGCTTTCGATGAAATCTGCCGCCTGGCGCGCAAACAGATCCAGCATTCCTGAGCGCTGTTTGGCCGTGCGTGGAAACCTGAAATGGATCGAGAGAACGCCCAGCGGCTTACCCTCGCGGCTGAATAAGGGTGTGGTTTGAATGGCGCGGTATTGACCCAGTTCCGCGGCATGCAAGTCTATCGAGGACTGCTCCTCAGCGTGAATATCTTCAACCATCACGCGACGCTTGGAGCGAAGCGCGCGCGCGCAGGGCGAGTCGTCGCTGCCATCGACCGTTTTGAAACGGTCGATGAATACCTCGTCAAAACCTTGATGCACCTCAATCGAAAGGACTTTTCGTTCCGGATCGTACAAGCGGATGTATCCCATGTCGGCTTGGTTCAGATCGGTGGCCGCTTGCAGTATTTCCGTCAGCGCGGAGGATAGGTCAGGGATGGTTAGAAGAAGGGTGCTGAGCTCCTGCAACCGGTTCAGGGCGGCAACCTCAGCCTCAAGCTGTTTCTGCGTTTCGCGCAAGGTGGCATCGATCCGCTCGCGCTCGGATATCTGATATTGAAGCGTTCTGTTTGCCAGCGACAGCGCTTCGGTGCGCTGTTCCACATGCCTTCCAAGAGCATTGCGTATGTTGGTGCCCTCATCCATGGAACGCGTGAGTCTGTGCGCAGCCGAGGCAAAATTTGAGAGGCTGGTCATCAGGCGGAGGTCTTCCGTATCAAATGCCCGCTCTGCCGAATGGACCGTCCCCCATATTGTACCGGCGGGCTGTTCCTCATCGCAAAATGGCACCAGCAGGGCTTCCGTTACCGGTGGTTGGATCTGGAGAGAATCAGGAAACAGGCTGGCGGGGTTCTGTAACAGAACGGGTGTGTGACGAACGGCCATGATGCCGCATGGACTGTGGAAAGGACTTTCCGCACCATCGATGCATTCAGCCACAAGCCCGGCACAAGCATGCGAACGGCAAGTTCCATCCGGTTCAAAAATACTGACGCCGGCGGAATCAGCCCGGCAAAGCTCGCATGCGATCTCGGCTAATCTGGGCAACAGATTACGCGGATTATTCGCAAGCTCATGCGCGAGAATGGTAAGCGCTCGGTTTTCCGCCCTAAAATCTTCAACGCGTGACGCCCGCGCGGACAACGCTTCAATGCCGGGAAATCTGTCAGGCGGCGCGCCGCGCTCTGCTACGGAATCTCTGTCGGACATTGTTACTCCTGACGGAATATCCCTATATTGTGAGGGGCTTTCGTTCCGCGCACAAGACAAAATTGTGGCTGCGTATGAGCTCGGCAGTTCATCATGCCGGAACAGGCTGTCTACGCTTGACTGCAAAGGCATGCGTCAGGTGATATCGCAGGCGACGAGAGCGGCCCCATAAAGCGAAGGTGATTGAAAAGGGACAGGTTGGATGGCGCCAAGAACAACATGCCGATAGAAGGATCGGCGCACGACACGACCTGCCCGCCCGCCGTCCCAGCTGCCTTCCCGCGCACTCCGGCTTTCCCGGTATTATGCGGCGATGCCGATTCTTTATGGGGAGCAGTGCGGAGCGATTAATAGGACCATGGGTGTGCAACCCACCGGCCGTGGGAGGGAAAGCGAGAACTACCGGGCGGCCCCGCGAAACTTGCCGCCCGTCAGGGTCCCGCCAGGGACTGCAAAGCAGTTGCGAGCTACTTCTGCTGGACCTTGGTATTGTTGTACACCTTCTTTACGCCTTCAACCGAGTGGGCGATCTCATGCGCTTTATCGGCCTCCGCCTTGCTGTGGGCGGTGCCGCTCAGCACTACCATGCCGTCCTTGTCCGTATCAACCCTGATATGCGACGCGCTGACATCCCTATCCGCAGCCATCTTGCTTTTTATTTTGGCGGTTATAACCGAATCGCTTACATATTCACCGACCCCGGCGGGACGCTCGGAAGTGGTTTCGGCAGCACGCTCTTTTTTGGCGGCGCAACCGGAAATAGGACCAGCCAGGACACCGGCGATTAGGATTACTGCAAACTGCGCGAGGGATTTCGAGATTTTCATGGCGCCTCCTTTTTTGTCAATAAAATAGAATAGTAGAGTCATATTGGCGCGGCTGAGCATTGGCTGTCTGTTCGGTAACGAACGAAAACGAGACCTCGGCCGAATTGGACATCCGATTCAGTTGGACGAGGGTTATCCGGCAGTATGGGCTGCCGCGGAAGGGACAAGGAGGACACGGAGGATAGAGAAAAGCTGCGCAGCGAAATGGAGGTTGGAGTGCTCAGCTCCCTCCCCTGTTATTGAAAGCTTTGGTTACCGGTTTGCTTCTCCGGCGACTGATCATTATATTGACGTTATTGATTCGGCAAGTGCCGCACGCGAAATTCAAACCCGTCCAATATTCATAGCGCCCATTCGGGCGACCCGGCATCATCCTCGGCTTCAGCTGAGCTCCTTCCGCCGGATGCGGTATGGTTGAACTGCCTGATGCCGCTTTTGATCTGCTCCTCCATCCATTGCAGGAACTTCGGATGAGGTGCGAATCCGGTACCCAAGTCATATTCAAGACCGGAAAGAAATTTTCTCTCCGGCCCTTCTCCCACCGTTCGTGCCGGAATCACCAGTGCCCGTCCCCCTTGCCGCTCCGCATCCTCGACCATGGCACGTATTTTCTCGATTTGCGGAGCGCGCTTATCGGCCCAATCCTCACGCCAAGTCGCGGTGTGGATCGCCAGAAACTCGCCTCCCCCCGCCTTGCGCATGTGTTCCCCGATGGCTTCCAGATGCGCTTCCCATTGCTGGTTAAGGCGGTCGTCACCCGAACCATGCGCGACCACAATAATCGTTTCCCGTGCTGGGTTCCGGGACAACGCGCGCGCACGGTCAAGCAAAGCCGCGGCAAAAAGCGGGCTGGAGCCTAGGCCCCCCACTGTTTCGATCGGGAGGGTCGAGCGGATGCGAGGCGCCGGCCCGGCCGACACATCATGGCCGTGCCCCCCGTGCCCATGCCCGTGCTCATTGCCAGCACGCGCAAGGCCGGCGGCTATCGCGCCTTCTATATCCGCACCCGTCATGCGCTCCACTGGGCGGCGAAAGCTGTCTGCCAGCGCGAACAGGCGAACAATAACGGCGGCTTTGGCCCCTCGCTGCTCCAGCTTGCGGACGGCGCGTTCAATTATCGCCTGATCAGCCATCGAAAAGGCAAACTCGACCTTGTAGTCCTTGGTCAATGGCTCAACCGCCTCCCGCACCGATTGATTCCAGATGAAATCCGAACCATGCGATAAAACGATAATGCCGAAATCGTCCCTGGCAAGTTGCTGGCTGCGATTGGCAGCGTGCGCGAGCCATATTGTCAGGTTCGTGGCCGTCGCATCATCTGCGCCTTTGTTCTGAATAAACCGGATGCCGGGAGGAAGCTGTCGCTTCAACTGGGCATCGAATGACATCATGCTATCGAACCTGGGGCCGAAATGAAACGGCACCACGACGGGAGCGGGAGCGGGAGCCGGTGCGCTCCCGGCGCTGGCGGCGGCATCCGCCAGTTGACGCCGAAACCCTGCAGCCCGCTTTTCCCCTTCCTCATCCTTCACGTCATAGGCGATGACCACCTCGATGGACGTAAATCCGAAGCCGGCGCCAGCGCTTTCCGCGATGCGCCTCAAATCTGCTTGCATCGCCTGTTCGTTATCATTATCAGTCGCGCCGTAGCCGGCAATGATCAGTCTCGAATTCGACGGGTCGCGCACGAGGCGAAATCTATCCGCCAGATCCTCGACCGCGAAAAACGTTTCCCCATACAACGGCGCGTATGCGACAGGAACGGGCGGTTTTTCCTGCTCAAGCAACCTGCGCGCGAGGCGGTAGCGGGGTTCGGCGGCCGAGATGAACAAGGGAATAACCGCGATCCGCCTCGCGCCATGGTCCACGAGCTTGTCGAATCCCGATTTCACATGCTTGCTGCTGCGCTCGTCGGTGATGAACACCAGCGAGGCGTTTCGTCCTTTTGCGAATGCATCGAAGGCGTCCCCAATCTCTTCGTTTCCTGCAAAGCCACGATCGGGCGCAAGAACCAGGAAGCCGGCTTTGACATCCTTTACGTTTTTGTCCGCGTGCTCTCCCGCAAGAGCCGGGTAGATTGCTGCCGCCGACAATATTAGCGCGGCGGCCAGAAGGCACTGACGGAACAGGTGTCCCGCCGCCCCGCGTCCCACGTAGACTAGTTGTTGCATAATGGTAAAAAGGCTGGAATCCGGATTCAATGACGCCGCGCGGTACTGCCGGGAAAACGCGCAAGCAGGTCGGCTGCATCCATCCCAGCCCGGTCCGCCATGTAGATGCCGGCCTGGATATCGATGCTATCCGACGCCGGATGGAGCACCAGAAGATGAAAATGATGCGCGATCGCCAACCGGGTAGCCTGGTCCGCGTTGGCCCGACCCGTATTTGCCGTATTTGGGCGCGCGGCGATCGGCCCGGATCGGGTAGTCAGCCATGATAATACCGCCAGCAACAACCTGACTGGAGGTCCGTCGTTTTTTGTATCCTGTTTCGGCATGAGATTCTTTTCCCTGAATTTCCATGTTTATGGCACCACAGCGCCTGCTGTGCCTGCTAAGGGAGCAACACTCCCGCTCATATAGACTAGTGTTAATGAGAATGATTGTCAATCTTATTTGCGGGATGCATGCAGACGGCGGGCATACCGGAGCTCTTCCGGCTCTTCCGGCTGTCGCAGGGAGAAAAATGCAGGAGAAATACGAGCAGGAGAATAACACGAGGAGGTGGCCGCACGGTGAATGACAGGGAAATTCGTACGTGGGATTAACAAATGATGAGGTAGAACGCCCACTTTGGTACGTCAACAAAACTGCCAGGCTTTCAGTCACTTGACCATGCGCATCGCAACATTCAATCTCGAGAATCTGTTCCGTCGCGCCAAGGTCCTGAACCTGCGCGACTCGGAGAAAACGACGAAACTGCTGGATAAAATCCGCCAGCTTGCATCATTGCTCGATGAGCCGGCCTACACTGCTCCGCTCAGGGCCGAGGTGTTCAACCTTTCCGCGGAACTGAGGGAATATATCGACATCCGGAAGGATTTCGGCACGCTGGGCAGTTGGCGCAAGGATACTCATACCGAGCGCACGGGTTTCCGTGTCAGCCGCCAAGCCAAGGGCCGCAGCAGCTGGAGCGGCCAGATCGTATTCCGTTTCGAGGATTTCAGCGACCAGCAACGCATGAATACCGCGCTGGTAGTGAATTCCGTCAATGCTGACATTTTTTGCGCAATCGAAGTCGAGGGCATGGAAGCGCTGCGTGTTTTCAACCGCAGCGTCGCCGCGACGTCGTACAGCGAGTATATCGCCATCGACAGTCCCAATGACCCGCGGGGAATCGACATTGGCTGCCTCACCCGCTATCACATCTCAAGCCTCATTACCCATGTTTTCGATTTCGTGCCCGGCACCAAGCGCCGCATTTTCAGCCGCGACTGCCTGGAGCTTGCGATCGACCGCGACGAGGACACGCGCATCCACGTGCTCTGTAATCACTTCAAGAGCCAGATGGGGGCAGCGGATGAATCGGCCGCGAAACGGCTGGAGCAAGCCCGTGCGGTGGCGGCAATCCTTGACCGCTACGATTTGACGAAGCAATACGTCGTGGTAATGGGGGACTTGAATGAGGATATCAGCAGCACGTTCGGTTCACTGCACCCGCTCTTGCAAAAAAACGGTTTGTATCCCGTGGTCGACCCGGCCCTGCCCATGAACCAGCGCTATACCCACTATTATGAGGATGCCGGCGCCGGCAGGCCAAAATTGACCCAACTGGACTACATCTTTGTATCCGAAGCGCTACGGCACCGGATCACGGGCTATGGTTTCGAACGGCGGGGCATACATGGGATCGACGCCGTTGCGGCGAGAGAAGGCGCCGAGCCTATCACCCCATTTCCCACTGTCACTGGCCCGGATCTGTCAGCATCCGATCATGCGGCATTGTGGGTGGATCTCGATCTGTAGAAGAGATGTTCGCGGGACTCCGCGCCCCCATTTGAGCGTCAATCGGGGCGTACTGGAGTTGATCGCAGTGTTGCGATAAGGCAGCACTGCGCCGTCGCGAGGTTAAATCAATAACGGTCGAGCGGGGCCGGCCCCGAACCCGGACTCTCGTTTCTCGGATCGTGATGCGGCTCGGCGCCGGTAATGGATTTCGCCTCCTCGCGCGTTTCCTGTTTCTTCGAGGCGCGATTCTCTATCTTTTCTTCCACTCTGTTGCCGCGGGTCTCTTCGCTGACAGGGATGCCCTCGCTCGATTCATCCGCTGCCTGGTCCACCTGCTGCTCGGCGGGTTGGCCCACCGATTCTTCATCCTTCGATTCGCCCGCCTGTTTGTCTGAGGAATTTTCCATCCGGAGCTCCAGAAAATAATATAGATAATGGGCAATAGCGCCTGCCTGCATTCTCCCCCGCGCCCGGGCTCGATTTCGGTGCGGTAGCGCACAGCGGCACAGCACTAAAACCATGTTTTGATTGAGGTTAGTTTTGTATGCTAGCGTACAGAAACTGCTCAGCTATGAGTTATGATGGCCGGGCCGAAGCTTATTCCAGATAAGCGCCCGGCACATCCGCCGTCAATCGCGGCGTATCACATCAATAAGGAGATTGGAATGAAAAAAGTACTCGTGTTCGCAACCGTGCTGATGTTTCCCGCATTTGCCATGGCGGAAGCCGGTGGCAAAGGAGATCTCAATGATGCGCAAATCGCGCACATCGTAGTGACCGCGAATCAGGTAGATATTGAAAATGGCCAGCTCGGGAAGAAGAAAGCATCGAATGAAGACGTGCATGCTTATGCTCATCGCATGATCGGGGAACACACGGACGTCAACAAGCAGGCAACCGATCTGGCAGCCAAACTCAAAGTGACGCCGGAGGACAACCCGATCAGCAAGAGCCTGAAAGAGGATGGCAAGAAGAACCTGGACAAGCTGAAGAACCTGAGCGGCAAGGAATTCGATAAAGCCTATATAGACGCGGAGATCAAACTGCATCAGCAGGTCATCGATGTGGCCGATACGAAGCTTGTGCCGAGCGTCAAGAATGAAGAGTTGAAGGCATTGCTGGTCAAAGTGCGGCCCGCACTGGTCTCGCATCTTGAGCATGCCCAAAAAATCCAGGGCTCCGTTGGCAAATAGCGCTAACCGCACCTGAACGCAAGCCGGGGCCAAGTTCTGCCCGGGTTTTTCCCCGCGCCCGAGACGCAGGAAGAGGGAGAAATGTTGTGCTGATTTTCCGGCACAGCATTCCTCCCTCGCCGGATAAGCGCAGTGCGAATCTGAAGCCTCTGCTACCGGAATCGCACGCGGCGGGCCATGTCATCCTGTTCGCGACTGCATTTGGTCTCTGTTCCGCAACCTGCCTGCGGCGTCGATACGCAGGTACCCCGTTTCAGCATTTCCGACCGCAATACCGGGCGGCGCAATTCACGAAATATCACGAATTGGATCACAGGAACCCGCCCGACTGATGTCGCCAGAGCATGGCGTACTGGCCATTGAGTTGCAGGAGCTCCTCGTGGGTACCTTGCTCCACGATGCGTCCGTCATTCAGCACCAGCAGCCGGTCGAGGCAGGCGATGGTCGAGAGGCGGTGCGCGATGGCGATTACCGTCTTGCCCTCCATCAATCCGATCAACTGATCCTGAATGGCAAGCTCCACTTCACTATCCAACGCGGAGGTGGCTTCGTCGAGCACCAGGATGGGTGCATTCTTCAGCACCACGCGGGCAATTGCGATGCGCTGTCTTTGCCCCGCGCTGAGTTTTACGCCCCGTTCCCCCACGTGCGCGTCATAGCCCGTGCGCCCTTTCCAGTCCCGTTGGCTCAGGATGAACTCGTGCGCCTGCGCGCGGCGGGCGGCTGCCTCAATCTGCGCCTGCGTGGCGCCCGGGCTGCCATAAGCAATGTTCTCGGCTATGGAACGGTGCAGCAACGAGGTATCCTGGGCCACAACGCCAATCGCGCGCCGCAAGCTGTCCTGCGTCAGTTCGCGGATATCGTGCCCGTCGATCCGGATGGTGCCCTCCTCGATCTCGTAAAAGCGCAGCAACAGGTTGATCAAGGTGGACTTGCCCGCGCCTGAACTCCCTACCAATCCCACTCGCTCACCCGGGCGGATGGTGCAGTTGAGGCTGTCGAGCACTTTTCTGCCGTCACTGCGGCCATAAGTGAAGGTCAGCCTTTCGAGGCGGATCTCGCCATGGACTGTGCTGACGTCCAAGTTTCGTGCGGCAGGCTTGTCGGTCATGGTATTCGCCACCGCGATGGTTTGCATACCGTCCTGCACCACGCCAATGTTTTCGAAAGCCCTGTTCATCTCCCAACTGACCCATCCGGCCGTGTTCGCGATCGTCCAGGCCAGCGGCACCGCCATTGCCACGATTCCGGCTTCAATCAGGCCTTCCGACCATAGCACGAGCCCAATGGCGGAAGTGCTCGCCAGCAAAAGAGCGTTCAGCACCGCTAATGTGGTGGTAAATTTCGTTATCAAACGCATATGTGCGGCTATTGCGCCCTTGTGATCCTCGATCGCATCGCGCACGTAGGCGTCTTCGTCGGCCGCTCGCGAGAACAGTTTCACTGTGAGGATATTGGTATAGCTGTCCACCACCCGACCCATCAGTATCGAGCTGCGTTCGCTGCTATGCCGGGAGAGATCGCGCATGCGCGGCACGAAGTAGCTCAGAAAAAATATGTACGAAACCACCCACAGCGCGGTGGGAATGGCCAGGCGCCAATCCGCGGTACCCATGAGATACAGCGCGGAGACGCCGTATACGGCGATATACCAGACAGCATGTATGCTCGACACAACGCATTCACGCACCGCGTCGCTGGTGTTCATCACCCGGTTGGCGATACGCCCCGCGAAATCGTTCTGAAACAGCGTCCAGCTGTGCCTGATGACGTGCCAGTGGCTCTGCCAGCGGATCAGGCTGGTGACACCCGGCACGACCGCATTATGGCGGATGAAACTGTCTATCAGAATAGCCAGGGGTCTGCCGATCAGTACCAGCAGCGCCATGCCGATCAGCATCGGGATCGCATCGTGCAAAGCGGCGGAACGCGCGCTCGCCTCCATTATTTGCACGAGGCGGCCGATGAAGACAGGGACGAGGGTGTCGATCAGCGCCACCGCCAGGCCGGTGGCAAACAAAGCGGCATAAAGACCCTTCGTCTGGCTGACGAAGTGCCAGTAAAACGCCATCAAGCCTGAAGGCGGCGACTTCACGGGAACATCGGTTGGCCGTACAAGCTGTTCAAAGAATGCGAACATAATGTTGCCTCTTTTTGACTAGATTAAAGTTGAACTGCGATGTGATCTTGGCCCAGGCGCAGGCGTTGCAGCCGTGCTTTCCATGACGACGGGTACTTGCGGAGGTTGCGGGGGCCGCCTTGAGTGTCAGAAGCAAGCGTCAAAAGCGTGCACATCCGTCAGTCCCTGATTTTTCTTGTTCCAGTCATTTTTTCCGGGGGTTCCACTGGCATTTCATGCCGTCTCGTCGCAAGGTAACGGTCGAGCGCATCTTCAAGTGCGGGAAGAATGATGCCTCTTTCGCTGGAAAGCGCACTATAGGCCGGACGGACTGCGGCATAGCCAAACTCCTGACTGGCCCGCGCATCAAGACCGGAGTTGTCGACGCCGGCCTTTTCAGCAGCCATGACAGCAAGCTCCAACCAGGTAAGCGCATGCGCGTTTGCCAGGTGCCAGATTCCCGCTGCCCGGTCGATCAGCAGATCAAGACTTGCATGCACCAGGTCGGGTACATAAGTAGGTGAAACCGTGATATCTGTTGAAACAGCAAACCGCTGGCCTTTCGTCAGGGCGCTCAAGGCGAGCGTGACGAAGTTATAGTTGTCCCAGGGTCCGAAGAACGCGCTGGTGCGGACCATCAGTGCCTCGGGACAGGTATCAAGGACCCGGCGCTCCGCCTCTGCCTTGCTCCTGCCATAGTTGTTCAATGGCCGGATGGGATCACTCTCAAGGTAGGGAGACTGCCTGCAGCCGTCGAATACGAGATCGCTCGAGAAAGTGAGCAGCTGTATGCCTCGCGCCGCGCAGACTGTCGCCAGGATCGCGGGCCCAAGGGCATTCTCTCGAAAGCAGCGGTCGAATTCGCGTTCCGCGTTATCCACGTTCACATAACCGCTGGCATTTATAACAGCCCATGGCTGATACCGCGACACGGCCGATTCGACCGAAGGCTGTACCGCTATATCCATCTCCTGACGGCTAAGCAGCTTATAAGTGAGATTCCGTTCCTCGCAAATTTTTGCAAAGGCCCTCCCCAGCGTACCGCTCGCGCCCGTAATGAGAATCGGCTGTGTGCTCTCGTCACACACATCATTGTGTTCCCGATAAAGGGAGCCAACGACGGTGGGGGTCGCAACCGGAGGACAGGTGAGACGTCCCGGCCGGCGCCACCAGCCCTGCCCCTTCAGGGCCGGATGGGTTAATATGCGCCCTGCAGCGAGATCCTGCATGAGGCCGGCAACGGCCGTGGGCCGCGGCGGGCTTGAGCGCACGTCAAAAGGGCCGGGTTCGTAATACCCTCTGCATTGCGTAACGAGGCAGTTCCAGTCATAGGAGCCCAGTAATGCCCAAACGGTGACCGCGCGCACATCAATGCCCTGCTGTTTTGCTATCCTGGCGGCCTGCCAGATTTCAACCAGCCAGCGCATCTGATCCTCCCGGTGCGCGTCGATATGCGCCTCGGTAATCGCCAGCGGCAGCCGGTACCGGTCCCACGCCTCCTGCAGCAAGGAGCCCACGCCGGGTGTCGGTGTCGCGAGCACGCGGGTGGATTCAACGTCGACAAAGCGTTGGCCGCGATAATCGGTGACGTGGTGGCCAGGATACCGCTCCACGCGCTCATCCAGCCACCGCTCGCTGGTGATGTAATAATTGATCCCGATGATATCCGGCGGGCACGGGTTGTCCTTGAACCAGAGCAGTCTTTCAGCAGCGATGCCGGTGCTGGTGAGATACGCCCACAATGCATGCTCCGGGTCCACCATTCCGCATAGCAGGTCCCAGGCAAGCCAGCGCCGCGCATTGTAGAAGTCGGCCAACCCGGACATTTGCGCCGTGCTGTAGCTCTTGCCCAGATCATCCGTTTGCACGAGCTTCGCCTGCGGGTTGACCCGACGAATGGCGCGCATGGCTAACACCACACCTTGGCACTGGTTGAGCAAGGCCTCGACAAAAATCGAGTCGTCGCGTCCGTGGGGATACCACAAGCCATACAAGCCGCTGAAGCGGGCTGTCGTGAGCGGCTCGTTCACCGGTGTGTAATACTCCACCCACGGGTATCGCCGAGCCACCAGGGCGGCAAAAGCCGCCAGTTCGCCGGGGAAGTTCGAATCGGTCAGGCTGGTATATTTCGGACCGCTACCATGGTGGACAAGGCCCACGATAGGCGTGATACCGCGCGCCCGCAACTCGGGCAAGCGCGCGTCCGACCATTCCCAGTTGACCCGATCCAGTCCGTCGGGGGCCATATGCTCCCACAGCACCGGATATCGTATTGCCCGGATGCCAAGACCGGCGAACCGCTCCAGATCGCATAAGCGCCCGGCGTGCCCGTTGCGCTCGAGCTGGCTAAAATACTCGTCCGCCACCCGGTTCACGGTACACTCGAGCCCGCCCCAAAGCGCCAGTTCTTTGCCATGCGCGGATAGCTCCGCAACGGGGTTTTTCCTTTCCTTCATGATCGGTTTCACTCGAGAAAATTTAAATATTCGTCGTGCCGCGCGTGGGGATGGGAGCGGTACCGGGAGATCGGATATGGGGGTTATAAACTGTTCTGGATGAAGGGAAGAGTGTGCCGGGCAGAAAACCTTGGCAAGGAGGACCTGAAGCAACGCAGCCGACCGGGGACCAAGACCCGGTATTTAAACCAGAACTAACCTTCGGACTGGCAAATTTATAGATCCCTATGCCGTTAGATGTTTGATTGGGGCCCGACCGCGTCAGGGTAATCGTAGGAACCTGGAGTTGAACGACGCGACCCCAAGGCGAAAACTCACCGCATTGTACCCGTGAAATGGTGGATCCTCTGTTCGCCAGCATACATTCGGACGTAAAAATGATCCGCTTCCGTTTCATTCTCCCTCCTTAACGTAGACAGGCACGAAAAGTTACATTTTCGAAAAAATCTGGCGTTCGAGACGTCAGCACCGAGGAAGAGTTGCGCAGTAAATACTCTCCGCGCCCCAGAAACGAACCGGAGTGTGGCTTGGCGAACAGAAAGTTCAGCTGGCAGTGGGTATTCTTCCCGTCATCGGATACATGTTCGTCATAGACCATTTACCCGAGGAACAGGCAATCGGCAATTCGCAGCCATTTGCAGCCGACTCTATAACCAACCACACCAATGGAGAAATACCATGCCCACAGCACAAACCAGCACTGGAAAAACGGCCACGCGCCGCACCAAAAATGACGCTATCAAGCTACTGACGGCCGATCACGCCAAAGTAAAGAAAATGTTCAAGGAATTCGAGAAACTGAGTAAAAAGGACGACGAGGAAGGTAAGCAGGAACTGGCGACGCAGATCTGCCAGGAACTGATGGTACATGCGCAATTGGAAGAGGAAATTTTCTACCCCGCGGCGCGCGAAGCCATTGAGGATGAGGAATTGATGAACGAAGCCGTGGTCGAGCACAATTCAGCCAAGGAGCTGATCGCGCAGGTCCAGTCGATGGGCGCATCGGACCCGATGTTCGATGCAACCGTAAAGGTGCTGGGCGAGTATGTCAACCATCACATCGAGGAAGAGCAGAACGAGATATTTCCCAAGGTCGAGAAAGCCAAGGTAGATCTTGAGGAAATCGGCGCTGAAATCGCGCAGCGAAAAGAGGAGTTGATGGAGGAATAAGGTCCAAGTCCGGCGGCGGCACGAGATAGCGCCGCCGGTGAACGTTTTTAAGGAGCAAACAAAACCCGCAAGGAGATGACCTTGCGGGTTTTTCTTTTCCTGCATCTTTTTCCTGTACTTTTCTGTACCCTCGGCGCTGCAACGCGTCTTGGGGTGGCGGCGTGGTGGCGTGGCTTGAGGAGGAGGTGCGCTTTTCCCATAGCCGCATGGCGTTGTCATGTGACATAGTCAAACAGCGCGTCATTGCAGACTGCTGAGGACCGAGTGCTATCCACGCTCATGCCGTCATATTCAGGCAGCATTAATGATAAAGAAACCCCGCCACGGGGTATTTATGGTCACCCCCACATCGCAACTCAAGGAGGTCCCGTGGGGCCTCCTTGCCCGCCCCCATTTTATCCCTTCAAGCCTATCGCCCCGCCGGGATTTGTTCGGAGATGCCTTAGTACCCTCCTCCCGATCCTCCGGATGACCCCGTTCCGCCCGACCCCTGTCCCTGACCGGTGGATGAACCGCCGGAAGGAGTGCCGGGCTGCCCCGATGCACCTTGGCCAGAGCGCGTTTCACCCGGTTTTTGTCCTTGGCCGCCCTGCATCGATGAGGACCCGCCTTGCTGCATCGAAGAGGAACCCTGGCCGGGCTGCCCTGACTTGGAGCGATCTACAGGTCCGCCATGCCCGGACATGTCACCGTGCTGACCGGTTTGGTCTCCCGCACCCGCCGCATACGCCGCGCCGCTGATGCCAAGCACAATAACGCTTGCCAGAGTCGCAATTCGGGCCGTATTTTTGAAAAGAGGAATATGTCTCATGATGTGCCTCCAGTAATTTCAGCGACATTGCTGTAGCTTCTATGCTACTCAGAACAGGTGGTTGTTCCGTACGCTTACGCACAGAGCACAGGTAACGACCATCAAGGAAGCCGCACGACCATGCGCCGTCCGGGTTGGGGAGGGCAATTCCTGCGAGCCGAGCGTCATGGCCGCAGCACCTCCATTTGCTCTCTGCGCGCCGGCTTTAGCTGCCGGTGAACCAGTGCGAACCGGCGAGTGAATACCCTAAGCGCTGCTTCGGTTGCCGCTCTTGCCGCTGCGGGAAGCCTCGCCGCCCTTGCGGCCCGCTACGCGAGCCTCTGCGGAATCGAACTCGTGCGCGGTGCCTCTTTCATGGGCCGCCTTGCCACCTTTGCGGCCCGCTTCACGGGCCTGTTCGGAATCGAACTTGTGCGCTGTGCCTTTCTCATGAGCAGCCCGGCCAGCCTCCCGGGCTTCTTCAGAATTGAACTCGTGCGCGGTTCCCTTCTCATGAGCGGCCTTGCCCCCCTTGCTGGCAATCGCACGCTGCTTTTCCTCATCCATGGAAGCAAAACCCCGCTTGCTGGCACCCGCATTGCGATCCCCCCCGCTGCTTCCTTTATCCTTGCTTGAAGCCATGATGGATCTCCTCATTGGGAACATTCAATACTCAATAAAGCCCCTTTGTTGGGCAAATGAGTGGGCAAAATAAGCGATCTCATTTCGACGTTTCCGGTTTCTGATCTCAGCCAAGGAAAGACGGAGACTGATTCATCGTAATTATCCATATTAATTTTCTCTGTTCGTCAGCGCACATCTGCTCCTCTTGCTTTCCCGGATGGATTGTGTAGCTGAAGCCGATGCGCGATGTAGTCAGCGAGGGTGGTGGGAGGAAAATGAGTCAGGGTCCATATGCTGCTGCATACAGGAAGCGGAAGAAGGAGAAAGCGAAGCCGCAAAAAGGACAGCAACGGGATTGGGCCGGCGAGCGCGAGCGGCCAGAACATATAATGCCATCCGCATGCACCGCGCATTCGCGCATTCGAATTTCAGCCGCAAGTGTTTATGCGTTTCGGTCGGGGGTGGTGGGAAAAAACAAAAAATATGGCCTCTTGACTGGCAGGATTACCCGCTGGGGACTTGTCTCCTGCACTTGTCTTTTGTATGAGCAACGGCAGCGATCGATACGTCCTGTGGAAAAAGGGTTGAACACAGGTTGAACGTTGCAAAACGCTAACACAGCTGGGGGGAGAGGTTGCGGCGAAGCGAAACGAAAAAAGGTGAGTGTCCTCACCTTTTTTCTTGCGGTTCCTACACAATCATTTATCGACAATCACTTATGGCTTTGGCTGCCGGACTTCGCATGGGCCGCGGAAGAGCCGCCACGAGATGCAGAACCGCTGCTTCTGCCGCCATGGGAAGCCTCTCCCCCTTTCCGGCCAGCCTCGCGCGCCTCTGCGGAAGTGAACTCATGCGCCGTCCCTTTTTCATGGGCCGCTTTGCCGCCCTTGCTGGCTATTTCCCGTTGCTTGTCCTCATCCATGGAAGCAAAACCTCGTTTGCTTTGGCCACCGCCGCTTTTTGTTGAGGCCATGTCGATCTCCTGTATCCAGATTTAAGATTTTTCCGTCGACACCCGGACGGCGCCCTGAGTGCCGCCATCAATAATGCCTGCGGAAGCCCGTCCGGCTGTACAAGCCCAGACT
Source organism: Nitrosospira sp. Nsp14 (assembly GCF_900113575.1). Classification (GTDB taxonomy): domain Bacteria; phylum Pseudomonadota; class Gammaproteobacteria; order Burkholderiales; family Nitrosomonadaceae; genus Nitrosospira. The sequence goes on along the minus strand of NZ_FOPV01000005.1, from coordinate 117,959 downwards.
TGATCCCATCTTAGTAAGCAGCAAGGCGCTTTTATGTACGGAGGCACACATAAACCGAAAATAATCGATTCATTTGTACTTATGCTGCTCCATGGCATATGAATTAACGCACAGCTTTCGTCATGATGCCTAGGTGGGTGGCTGATCGCGGCGACTTTCCTCTTCTCCCGGCTGGAATAATGTGCCTTCCGGATGAAGCGGCGGCATATCGTCCATCTGGCTCATGCCCCGCTTGACGGACATTTTGTCGCCAAGTCCGGGCAACATTGTGGACATCGCGGTATTCACCACTGCCATCGCGCCGACCTTGACGTCCCTTCCGCCCGCCGTAGCTGCTTTCAGAATGGCCTCCGCGACCCGATCCGGTTCGATAACCGGCGGAGGCAATTTGGGTTCCCTGTCCATGTAGTTTTTCGCGTGATGCGGAAAAGGGGTGTTGACGGCGGTCGGCTGGATCAGCGTTATGGAAACCGGCTCTGCGTCCATCTCCTCGATTTCCACACGCAGCGCATCGGTAAACCCCTTGACAGCATGCTTCGATGCGGCGTACATGCCGATAAAAGGCGCAACGGATTCCGATACCTCGCTGCCCAGGTTGATGAGCGCCCCGCCGCTACGTTTAAGATGAGGCAGAGCCGCAAGCGAGCCATTCACGACGCCCCAGAAGTTGACGTCGAACAAGCGCCTGCTGTCGGTTTCGCTTACTTTATCGAGGCGCCCATAAATGGAAACGCCGGCGTTGTTTACCCATGTATCGATCCGGCCGAAGCGACTCACGGCCTCCTGGGCTGCCTCTTCCATTTTCTGCCGGTCCGCGACATCCGCCGCTACATGCAATGCCTCTCCCCCGTCTGCGACGATCCGTCCTACCAGCGCCTTGAGTGTTTCCGCGCTCCGTGCAATGAGGACCAGCCTGGCCCCCTGGCGGGACGCGTGCAATGCCGTCGTCCGTCCAATCCCGCTGGAGGCCCCGGTAATAACAATAACTTGTTCGTTTAGAGGTTTATGTGAAGCCATGGATTGTCTCCTCAAAAAATCGATCTCTCGATACCGCCGAGTAAGCGCCAAGTAAGCGCCAAGTAAGCTTGCCGAAGTAAAATCCTAGGGAATTCAAGCAACGCCTGAGACACCGGGCCGCAAGGGCAGCTTTGCAGGATGAAATTGGAATTGGGTAGAGGAAATAACGCGTCGCCTTCGTGCATGCCACGTACCATGCCATTCGTAAGTTTCGCCGCAAAAGGCACCGTCGCGCCAAGGACTGGGGGGCTCGGGACCGGGGACTCGTTCAGAGTTTCCTATCACCGGTTCTAACAGACAGTGCAGTAGCGCACAGAACGTTCATTCGCCCCTGAAAGGCGCCCCCGTTTGCGTTTGCGTTGGCACAGCGATGAAGGAAAAGCATGACGGGGCAACCCGCGACGGCCAGCCATCTAACCGTGGGATTGTCCCGGGGAAAGGATAGAGGAACTGGGGAGTTTATAGCGAGGTGATCAAGCTCTTCAGGACCTTGAAATCGACTGGCTTGGTAAGGTGATGGTCAAAGCCGCTCTCGCGCGAGAGGCGGCGGTCCTTTTCCTGTCCCCAGCCCGTGAGCGCGACCAGCTTGATATGTTCGTACTGAGGCTGTTCCCGAATGTGCCGTGCCACGTCGTACCCGCTCATACCCGGCATGCCGATATCCATCAGGATCACGTTCGGCTGGTAGTCCGGCAGGGCCGCAAGAGCCGCCGGCCCGCTATCGACGGCTCGGGCTCCGAAGCCCATCGACTCAAGCAGCATCGCCAGAACCTCGCCCGCATCATGATTATCGTCCACTACCAGCACGCGTATGTCGCGGGACGCGGAAGCCCTGCTCCCCGGCGCCGTCGTGCTGGCGGGCGCCGCGGTGATTGCAGAGGTTTGTGTTTGTGACAGGGGCAGGCGCACGACGATCTCCGTGCCTTGATCCTTGCCGCCGCTGTGGGCCTCGACGGAGCCGCCATGCATCTTGACCAGCCGCTCGACCAGATGGAGACCGATGCCCAGACCCTCCTGCGCCCCGGCGCCCATCCGGCGCTCCTGCGCGAACATATCGAACAGGCGCGGGAGCATGTCGGGCAATATGCCGATGCCATTATCCCGAACCGATATGATGGCGCTATCCCCATCCCGGCGGGCGTTCATCCAGATCTGGCCGCCTCTTGGCGTATATCTCGCCGCATTATTGAGCAGATTGGTAAATATCTGCTCAAGTCGAACCGTGTCGCCGTAAACCATCAGCGAGGTCTCTGGAAGCGACAGGCTTAGCTTATGTTGGTTCTCATCGATCAGCGCCCTGCTCGCCTCGACCGCGTTGCGCAGCACCGTGTTCAGATCCACCGCCCCGCGCCGTAATTCCACCTTGCCGCTGGTGATCCGCGATATCTCCAGCAGATCATCCACCAGCCGGACCATATAATCGACTTGGCGGGTAATCACCGGCAACAGATGAGGGAGAGCCGCCTCGCCATCCGGGCGGGCGATCAGCGCCAGCGCGTTCGAAATCGGTGCCAGCGGGTTTCGCAGCTCATGCGCAAGCGTGGCCAGGAACTCATCCTTGCGCCGGTCGGCGTCCAGCAGCGCGGTGATATCGATGGACACACCGACGTGCCCCGCGTACTCATCGGCAGCAGTGAACCATGGCAGCGCATATGACTTCAGCCAACGCCATTCGCCCTGCGCGTTCTTTACCCGCACACGGTGCTGCAGGCGGCTCCGCTTCCGCACCGCCTGCTCCAGCGCCGCGATATAGCCGGGCGCGTCGTCGGGGTGGAGAAAGGATTGCCACCCGTTCGGCATGAGTTCGCAGGCGGACATACCGAATGTGTCGAGGAAGACCTGGTTGAGGTAAACCACATGACACTGGGCGTCCACCTGCCAGATCAGCGCGGGCGATGCCTCCGCCAGGGCTCGGAACCGTGCCTCGCTCTCGCGCAGGTTCTGTTCGGCGCGCTGGCGCTTGGTAATGTCGATCACATACCCGACGCTCTCGCCCGCGTCGAGCTGCTTTGCGGTAAACAACCCCCACCAGCGCGAGCCGTCGTCGCGGCGGAACTCCTGCTCGTAGGAAACGGTTTGCCCGGTTGACTTGAATTCGCGGATGGCACGCAAAGCCAGCTCCCGCCATTCCGGCGGCGTCACAATATTACAGTGGCCCAAACCCGCGCGCTCATCGTGCTGGTCGAACCGGCTCATTTTCAGGAAAGCATCGTTGGCTTCGGTAATCCCGCCGCCACCGTCGAAAAAAATAACGCCAATGGTGTCGATCTCGAGCGCCCGCCGGAAGCGTTCCTCGCTCTCGCGCAGCGCCTCTTCCGCCTGCTTGCGCTTCTTCACATGCATGGTTACGTCGATGCCGTGTCCAAGAACGCGCTCGCAGGTGCCGTTCTCGTCCAGCAGCGGCAAATAGACGAGATCGATGTAATGCTCTTCGGCCGGACTCCCATCGCCGGGGCTTAACTTCACCGGAAGCTCGAAGCCGACGAACGGTTTGCAGGTGGACATGACTTGGGTGAGCCGGTCCTGGAAACCGCATTCCGCTGTCTCCGGCAGCGCCTCAAAGGCCGGACGGCCGATCAATTCGCGCCTGCCGACAAGCTGGTAATACGCATCATTGGCGAATTCGAAAATGAAATCCGGGCCCCGCAGCACGTGCAGGAACGAGGGCGCGGTACGAAATACCTCTTCCAGCAACTCGATCCGCTTCGCCTGCAGCGCCTCCTTAAGTTGGACCCGCTCGGCCTCGCGCCGGCGCGCATTGACCAGGTCCGTTGTGTCGACGACAGTCACGAGCACGCCGCCCGGGGGGGTCTCATCGAACCCCGGTTGGCCGGGCAACGCGCCTGGAACGGGGCTGTATGTGAGCCGTAAAAAACATTCTTCCGGCGCTCCCTTGCGGTTCAGCACCAGCCGTTGCTCATCGAACAGGTGGGACTCGCGGCGCATCATGACGCCTTCGATGATGGGAGCGGTAAAATCCCAGCCCTCCGGCCAGGATATGCGCACCGGCTGACCAAGGGCGTTGGGATGCTTCACGCCCATCGTATCGCGGAAGCGGTCATTATAGATCTGGATGAACTCAGGGCCCCATAGCAGTATGGTTGCCGACGGCAGCAAAAGGATGATATTGACTGCGAGCTTAAGGTGCGGCGGCCAGCTTTCTATTGGACCCAGACCGGATTCAGCCCAGTCATGTGCAAAAATCTGCTCGCCCATTTCACTGCCGCGCAGCCAGCCGGGTATCTCAGGCAGGCTCATGGATTATGGCTACCTCCATTTTTTTTAATAGGTGCTGGCATTTGCCCTTTATAACATTTCCCGATATCGGAAGCCAACTGTCGCGTAGCTTGCAAAATACAAGCATGAGCATTTGTCGGCATGTGAACGGCGGAAGGCATGCGGATAAACTATAAAGAGGTTATAAACCCGCCTCGTTGACGAAGATCAAAGCAAGAAATAACAAAAATTGCGGCGGCTGTCCTCAAGTCCGCTCTTTGGCGCCAGCTGTTCCCGCTTCCGGTTACCGGCAACAAACGACCACGAGGGGAAAATGATGGAAGATGACGAGAATAACCCACAGCGTCCGGTTGTATCCGATTCCTCCAGCGTGCTGGACGCCAGCCGATGCATGAAAGGCGAGCTTGAGCAGACCAGGGGATCGCTTGAAGAAAGAACGAGCCAACTCGAGCGCTCTCTCTCCGTGCTGCGCGCGGCGATTGAATCAACTTCCGATGCGATTCTGTTCACCGACGAAACTGGGCACATCCTCCTCTTCAACGAGCGTTATCTGCAGATGTGGGGCATATCCCGCGAAGTTGCGGAACATGCTGCACAGCATCGGCAACTGCTTGAGTCCCACTGTGAATGCTTGAAGGATCCGCAACAATTCCTGCAGAATACCGCTGAAATTTACGCGGCGTGGCCGGAGGGAAGCCACGATTTGATGGCGCTTGCCGACGGCAGGGTTTTTGAGCGGTATTCCAGGGCGCAGTATATCGGGGGCAAGCGCTTCGGCCGTGGCTGGAGCTTCCGCGACGTGACCGCGCGCGCACGCACAGCGGAGGCCCTGCGGGAAACCGGCCAGCGGATGTCCTTCATGGCCGACGCGATGCCGCAAAAGATTTTTACCGCACGCGCCGATGGCTCGTTCGACTATCTCAACCGGCAATGGCAGGATTACACCGGGCTGACTTTACGGGAACTTACGGACTGGGGATGGACCCGGCTGATCCATGCCGACGACGTGGACGAGACCTTGCAGGGCTGGCTGCATTCGGTTGGCACGGCGGAGCCGTATCAAATGGAATGCCGCTTCCGGCAGGCAACCGGCGACTACCGCTGGCATCTGCTTCGTGCTCAAGCGCGGCGGGACGTTAACGGAGCAGTCTCGATGTGGGTGGGTTCGAATACCGATATCGATGCGCTCAAGCGCGCGGACAACGAAAGACAGCAGCTGCTCGAGCGCGAGCGAATCGCGCGAGGCGAGGCCGAGCGCGCCAGCCGCATCAAGGATGAGTTTCTCGCCACCCTTTCTCATGAGCTCAGGACGCCACTCAACGCAATTCTCGGATGGTCGCAGCTGATTTTGCAGGGAACAATGCGTCCGGAGAACATACAGCGGGGTCTGGAGATCATCGAGAGGAATGCGCGCGCGCAGAACGAGCTTATCGAGGATCTCCTCGAAATGAGCAGTATTGTATTAGGAAAATTCAGGCTCGACGTGCACCAACTGGATCTGGCTGCCGTGGCCGAGGCAGCGGTTGAATCGATTCTGCCGGCTGTGGAGGCAAAGGGGATTCACCTTCGAAAAACAATCGATCCGGCGGCTGGACTGGTTACTGGCGATAACAGCCGCTTGCAGCAGGTCATCTGGAACATCCTTTCCAATGCAGTCAAATTCACCCCAAAAGGTGGCACGATAGAGGTGGTCGTCGAAAGGGTGGCGTCGCATCTCGAACTGACGGTCAAGGACTCTGGCGCGGGCATCAAGCAGGAGTTCCTGGCGGATGTATTCGACCGGTTTCGCCAGGCGGATTCCTCGCTCACGCGCAGCTACGGGGGACTGGGACTCGGCCTTGCCATCGTCAAACAACTTGTGACGCTGCATGGAGGAAACGTCCGGGCAGAAAGTCCGGGCGAAGGAAAGGGTGCATCTTTTATCGTCAGCCTCCCGCTCGCCCCGGTTAGCAACCAGAAAATGGCCGCGTCTTTGGCGGCTCCCATGCCTTTCGATCCGGATGGGGGCGAAATGACCCTTAGGGGATTGAAAGTGCTTGTGATCGAAGATGAGCCGGATGCACGCGAACTCATTAAAGAGGCGCTCACTCAATCCGAAGCCGACGTGTTCACCGCTGCAAGCGCCGCGGAAGGACTTGAAGTCCTCAAGAATCGGAGGCCGGATGTGCTCATAAGCGACATCGGCATGCCCGAAGAGGATGGATACCAATTCGTTCGCGCGGTACGCAGCCTGCCCGCAGCTCAGGGAGGCCGGACCCCGGCTATCGCGCTGACTGCGTGCGCTCATTCCACAGACCGCACCAAAGCCTTGCTCGCTGGATTTCAACGGCATTTATCCAAACCGGTGGAATCGCACGAGTTGATCGCGACAGTCGGAAGCCTGATCGGATGGACCGGTAGCGAGAAGACAGAGGAAGATGCCCATTCATAACCAACACAAACGACGGGGCAGGCATAACCGGCGGCTGTGATTCGGCTATCTCTGCATACATGGGGAAGCGCGGTATAAGCTGCGCGGACAGTGACTGCGGAATAAAGCCACACGGCTGCCGAACGTGGCACAATAATTTCATTTCACGCCTGACTGGCCGACTCGAGTATGCCCCGGTGGATCCTGATCGCCTTTTTTGCAATGCTGTCGGGAATCGCGGCCGTACTGCTCGCTGCGCTTGCCGTGGGCGAACTTCTTTCCGGCGCAGCGCCCACCCCGGTCAGCACCTTATCCCTATCCCTGGGCGCCGATTTTCCGGTCGAATCGGTGCGGGTCCCCCGCCATGACAATTCCCGCGACGAAGACGCCAGCGTTCATGCCTGGCTGGTTCGGGGGGAACCTGGGGCCGGCGTGATATTGCTGGTGCACTCGATTCGAAGCAACCGGGTGGAGATGCTGAGCCGTGCCAGGTTTCTCAACGAGCATGGCTATGGCGTTCTGCTCATCGATCTGCAGGCACATGGCGAAACGCCCGGCGAGCGGATCACGTTCGGGGTGCGCGAGTCGGAGGACGTGCAGGCCGCGGTGAATTATCTACGCAACGCATTTCCCCGTGAGCGTATGGGGGCCATAGGCGTTTCCCTCGGCGCAGCCGCCATCGTGCTGGCAAAAACGCCATTGAGACTGGATGCGGTGGTGCTTGAATCGCTCCATCCCACGATTGAGGAAGCCGTCCAAAACAGGATGAAGCTGCATGTTGGCGAAGCCGGGTCCATCCTTTCGCCGCTTCTGCTGTGGCAGTTATCGTTCCGGCTTGGCATTCCCGTTACCGAACTGAATCCCATCGGCCATATAGGCAACCTCAATGCGCCAGTTCTGCTGGTCTCCGGTTCCATCGATCAGCATACGCGCATGGCGGAAACCGAACGCTTGTTTGCCGCCGCCCGCGAGCCCAAGGAGATATGGATTGTCCCGGGCGGGGGCCACTTCAACATGCATGCCTACGCCGGCAGGGAATACGAACGCCGCATCATCGACTTCCTTGCCTGGCATCTGCGCGAGCGCAACGCTGCGCACTGATTTCGCACTTGCCCCCCGAGCGGGTCGCTCAGCAGGTCGCGTTGATTCGAACAGATCGGAACAATTGAAGCCAGGAATGTGGAAACACGAGCCGCGAGGGGAGCCTGTCCCTGAGTGGCCGGCGCCGCCAATAAACAGGCTTTCAGGCGTTTTATTGAGTTGTACTGCGTCGTACTGGGTTGTACTGGTTAATCTGGAGACGTATGATATCGTGTTCGCATCACCGTGGACGCTCTTTTGTTCCGGCTGTGCGTCCCCGGTGCATTCATTCCTGGGCTTCGCTATTGTTTTCCCGGCAAGAACTGCCGTAAACAAAACGTATCTCGCCACGGACCCTCTTATTGATTTTTGTGTGTGAACGTACGGAATGGGCGAGTCGATCCGGCTAGCATATTCGGAAAGTAAATTGGCAAAGGGCATGGAACCGTTTCTTGCAGCCCTATCCTGGCCCCACAACGAATACTTTTCGTGCTGTCCTCCGCTGTCGTTGTTTTTGAACCGACAAAAGGAACATATATGGCAATGATAGAAGACAACGAAGAGAAGCTGCTTCGCTGCGTTGCGCTGCAAACCGCTACCGTTATTCTCCAGGCGCGGCAACGGGCCGAGCATGATCTCCGTCAGGCCAAAAAGGAGCTGGAGGAAAAAGCAAAGCAGCTCGATCACTCTTTGTCGATCCTGCGCGCCACCATCGAGACCACCGCCGATGGCATCCTGGTAACCGACGAGCACGGCATGGTCCTGCGCTTCAATGAGCGCTATTTACAGATGTGGCAGATACCGCGCGAAGCGACGGGTTTTCGCGAGCATTGGCATCTGCTGACTTTCTGCTGCAAGCAAGTGAAGGACCCGCACAGTTTCCTGGCGAAGGCAGCGGAAATCTATACGGCCTGGCCTGCCGATACCTACGATGTGCTGGAACTTATTGACGGTACCGTGCTGGAGCGGTTCTCGAAGATGCAGTTCATCGAGGAGCAGAGTGTCGGCCGCGTCTGGAGCTTCAGGGATATCACCGCGCGCCGGCGCGCAGAGGAAGCGGTACGCGAAAGCATCGACCGCCTGCGTTTCATGGCGGATACGATGCCCCTGAAGATATGCACCACCCGGGCTGACGGCGAAGTGGATTACGTCAACCAGCAATGGACGGATTATACCGGTTTGCCCAGCGAGCGGATGATGGGCTGGCAATGGACTCAGCTTATCCATCCAGAGGATCTGGATGAGAATATCAAGCGCTGGCGCTGCGCGCTTGACACGGGAAAACCGTTTCAGATGGAACATCGCATCCGTCAGATCGACGGCCGCTATCGCTGGCACCTGACCCGGGCCCAGGCGAAGCGCGACCCGCGCGGCCATGTATCGATGTGGGTGGCGTCGCATACCGATATCGACGGCATCAAGCGGGGGGATGAAGAAAAAAAGCAGTTGCTCGAGAACGAGCGCGAGGCGCGTGCCGAAGCCGAGCGCGCAAGCCAGCTCAAGGACGAATTCCTGGCGACGCTGTCACACGAACTGAGAACCCCGCTGAATGCGATACTTGGATGGTCCCAGCTTGTGCTGCAGGGAACCATGAGCCCGGATAACGTGCAGCGGGCGTTGGAAACCATTGAACGAAATGCGCGCGCCCAAAACAAGCTGATCGCGGATCTGCTCGAGATGAGCAGTATTATCTCGGGGAAAGTCAGGCTCGACATGCAGCGGCTGGACCTCTCAACAGTGGTCGAGGCGGCGGTCGAGTCCATTGCTCCGGCCGCTCAGGCCAAGGGGATAAGCCTCGTGAAGAGCATCGGCTCCCCCGCGGGACCGGTCTCGGGGGACAACAACCGCCTGCAGCAGATCATCTGGAACCTATTATCCAACGCGGTCAAGTTCACGCCGCGCAATGGCAATGTCGATATCATCGTCGAGCGGGTCGAATCCCATTTGCAGCTCACCGTGAAAGACACCGGCCCCGGCATTCGACCCGACTTTCTGCCCTATGTTTTTGATCGTTTCCGCCAGGGGGACTCGTCGCTTACCCGCCAGCATGGCGGCCTCGGCCTGGGGCTTTCCATTGTCAAACAGCTTGCAGGGCTGCACGGCGGGACGGTTCATGCGGAAAGCGCCGGCGAAGGCCAGGGCGCATCGTTCTTCCTATCCCTTCCACTCGCGCCCGTCATCGACGCCAAGTCACATCTTCTCGGCGCAGCCTCCAGGTCGCTGCCCCCTCACATGGAGCAGATTACGCTTCCCGGGGTGAAAATTCTCGTTATCGATGATGAAGAAGATTCGCGTGGGCTCATCCATGAAGTGTTGACAAGATACGAAGCCGAAGTGCTGTGCGCGGCAAGCGCCGCGGAAGCGTTGGAAATTTTGAAAAACCAGACGCCGGACTTGATCGTCAGCGACATCGGGATGCCGGAAAAGGATGGTTATCAGCTTATTCGCGAAGTGAGAAATCTGGGTGCTGCCCGCGGCGGCAATATACCGGCCATCGCGCTCACCGCTTTTGCGCGGCCCGAGGACAGGATGAAAGCGATGATCGCGGGCTATCAGACGCACCTCCCAAAGCCCGTCGAAGCGCACGAGCTGATCGCCACCATCAGAACGCTGACACGGTGGATGCACAAGCCGGCTAAATAGCCGTAATAAACACGATCAACAGCTGACTGCGAATTCAGTCCTCGATGGCTCCAGTTGCGCAAGGAATCGCATCATAAGCTGCCTTAGAGGTGCCTTGTTTGAGGTGCCTCATAACCGATAAGCAAGCTGCGCCGAGGCCGCTTTCTCGAATTAGGAAGGCGGATAACGCCTCTTTCGGCTGGAGGCGAAGAAGTTCTTCCGGGACCGCCTATCTCCGGCGAAGGATTTCGTCCGCGCGCACATGAGGCGCACGTGGCTCTGCTGCGCGAAAGCAACTTGCCCAAGGCTTCCTGGGATACTGCCGCCCAGTTTGAGCGTGGGGTGCGCACGACTGCGGCTGCACGACTTCACGACGGCCTTGAACCGTCACTGAGCGGCCATATATTAAATTTATATTACATTACAAGGAATGTGGATATAATCCCCAAGCCGATTTTTTTGAGGCAGGAATGGCACCCATGACAATACCGACAGAACCTATCGGCAGCATTCCCCGGCCCCCGGAACTGCTCGAGGCATTGGCGACTAACGATGCCTTCGACCCTAAATTGGACGATCTTTATAAAGACGCGATACGTGACACGATCGCAAGATTCGAAGCAACCGGATCGCCCGTGATCACCGATGGTGAACAGAAAAAGTACCATAACTTCTGGACTTATTCCGTACACGGGCTCCCGAACACGGCGCCCGATGGCTTCACCATCCCGTTCCAAGCGGGCCATAGCCGGCGCATGCCGAAACTTGTATCCGGTCCATTCCGCTACCGGGTTTACGCCGATCAATATCTGGATGTCGCCATGGGTTATGCGCGGGTACCGGTCAAGCAGGCGGTGATCTCGCCATCGGCGTTGAGTCTGCTGTATCCCGCCGACGAGGTCCCCGGCTATTCGCGCGCGGAATTTATCGACGATTTGCTGAATGAACATGAAAGCGAGGTTCGCCGCTGTCTTGAGCGGGGCGCGCACAAAGTCCAGATTGACTTTACCGAGGGCAGGCTGGCGATAAAGCTCGACCCCAGCGGCAAGCTCTTGAACAGCTTCATCGATTTGAACAATCTGGCGCTCTCGCGTTTCAACCCTGAGGAATTGATGCGGATCGGCGTGCATACCTGCCCTGGCGCGGACTGTGACTCCACCCACAGCGCCGATGTCGACTACGCCGAATTGCTGCCGTGCCTGTTCCAGCTGAAAGCGCGGAATTTTTATATTGCGCTTTCTTCAGAACAGGATCGGGTGCGCGTGCTGAAGATCATCCGCGCCCATATGAAGCCGGAGCAGCGGATTTTTATCGGCGTCATCAACCCGATCGACCCACGGACCGAGACTCCTGAAGAAATCCGGGATCGGGTGCTGGAGGCGGCTGAGCATATTCCTGCTGACCGGCTGGGCACGACCGACGACTGCGGGTTTTCGCCCTTTTGCGACGACACTTCCACCAGTCGCGACACGGCGTTCAAAAAGATAGCGGCGCGCGTACAGGGGACCGCACTGGCATGGAAGATAATCTCCGGTCAATCGGTCGTGGAGACATCAAGCTCGACCTGACGATGGAATATGGCTTGGAGCGTCAGAACAACCATGTCAGAACAACCACGACAGCCAAGCCCGGCAATGACCGGATCAAGAGGTACTCAAAGGTACTGAAAGGTAAGGCGACGACGACAAGTCGCGGCCAGGCGCAGGTGGCAGGTGTATCGCGCCCGGTGGTCCCAGAGTATCGAGAATGCGCAGCCGGCGCCAATCTGCCGGATTACCGCGTTGTGGCCGCCGGCCGAATCAAGGAAGAACGGCGTCGAGCGCCTGGCCGATATCCGTTATGATGTCGTCGACATGCTCTATCCCGACGGATAGCCTGACCAATCCTTCGGTAACCCCGGAGGCTTTCAGCTCGTCAGCGTTCAGTTGCCGGTGCGTCGTAGAGGCAGGATGGCATGCAAGAGATTTGGCATCGCCGATATTTACCAGGCGCAGGATCATCTTCAGCGCGTCTATAAACTGCCCGCCTGAAACTGCTCCGCCTCTGATGCCAAAGCTCAGTATGCCCGAGGCTTTCCCCCTGCTGATGCGGTTGCACAGGCCGTGATATCTGCTATTGGGCAAGCCCGCATAATTGACCCATTCCACCTTGGGGTGGCCTTCCAGGTACTGCGCCACTTTCAGCGCATTCTCGCAATGCCTTTCCATCCTCAAGCCGAGCGTTTCCAGGCCCTGGAGCAATAGAAATGCGCTGTGCGGCGATAAGGCCGCCCCGGTATTGCGCAGCGGCACGACCCGGCAGCGGCCAATAAACGCCGCAGGGCCGAAGGCCTCGGTGTAGACGACGCCATGGTAGGAGGGGTCGGGCTCGTTCATCAGGGGGAAGCGTGCCTTGTGTTTCACCCAGTCGAATTTCCCTGAATCCACGATCATTCCTCCTATCGTGGTGCCATGGCCGCCAATATATTTGGTCAGCGAATGCACCACGATATCGGCCCCGAGCTGGAACGGCCGGCACAGGTAGGGCGTGGAAACGGTGCTGTCGACGATCAGCGGCACGCCATTGCGATGGGCGATCTCCGCCAGCTTGCCGATATCGGCGATATTCCCGGAGGGGTTGCCGATCGATTCACAAAAAATCGCCCGGGTATTGCCGTCGATCTGCCTCTCGATGTCCTCGTAGTCATCGTTTGCCACCATGCGCACATCGATGCCTTGCCGCGGAAAGGTATGCGCAAACAGATTGTACGTGCCGCCATAGAGCTGGCTGGTGCTGACGATATTTTCGCCGGCGCTGGTGATGCATTGTATGGAATAGGTGATGGCGGCCATTCCCGAGGCGACGGCAACTGCGCCTACACCGCCCTCCATCTCGGCGATGCGTCGCTCCAGCACCGCGCTGGTCGGATTCATGATTCGGGTATAGATATTTCCCTCGACCTTCAGGTCGAACAGGTCAGCGCCATGCTGGGTATTATCAAACGTATAGGAAGTGGTCTGATAAATGGGAACGGCGGCTGCCTTGGTGGTGGGTTCGGATTGATAACCGTGGTGCAGGGCCAGCGATTCCAGTTTCATTCGGTCCTCCTTGCTCAGGTTCGTGTGGGGTTTACAGTCGATAATGTAAGGCATACCGAGGCGCAAAGTCGAGGACGGCCAAACTGGAAATGTTAAAGGAACCGCTGAACAAATCCTCGCTGAGCGCGCTGCTGTTAAGATCGGGATGATCATAAGGCGCGCGACGCTGGTCGTAGCCGGGACTACGATGCCGAGGAGCGCAACGCCATGGCTCCCCGGAGCGTTGCCCGAGGGGTCCCGCGAAGCGGGGATCGGGCAGCGGCGGGGATGCCAGACCGCGCCAAAGTGCACGTAGGACGCCAACAGCCCGCTACGGGATCGCAATCTTCCTTTGGAAGACACTGCTTTGCCCTTCGCGGTCTCCCCCGATGTTACCGCAACCCTGATGGGACGTGGCTTTGCGGGCGGTCTGCCTTGTCAGGCTCCGAGCGAAGGGGAACGCCCCCAGAGCGTGGCCCGAGGGGCCCTGCGAAGCGAGGGATCGGGTAGCGGTGGGGATGTCGCGACCGCGCAAAGAACCTATTAGGGGGTTTGCACCCCGCTACGGGGTCGCATCTTCCTTCGGAAGACACTGCTCGGCCCTTCGCGGTCGGCACCATTCGCGTCGTCGCCTTTCGCGCATCCCATCCTGCAAAACCACGTCGCGCCAGCGGAGATTTGTTCAGCGGTTCCTTACAGACGCGTCGGGCTGATTGTTCGGACTGTTTTGTTCAATCGGGGGCTTACCGGTCCCGCAGCGCAGAGCGTTCCGCCTCGCGTGCTTGCCGTGCGTGAAACGCCTCCATTCGCGCAGCTTGCTCAACCCCCTTGGTAGCAGCGCTTTACTTGGTAGCAGCCCCTTAAAGAGCCGCTTAAAGCGGCGTGAGAAAAGACATGCCGCTGGCGCCCACTGCGGTTCCCTGCTCCAGGCGTTTCGCAAACCGGTTTCCTTGCGTTTCGCTATTATCGCCCATCACCCGCGCCACCCTGCTGTTGTGGAAACTTGCCAACTGCTTGTGGAACGGTATGATCCGCGCGGCGCCGTTCTCCGACGCTTCGCCGTACAACTTCCGGTGCAGTCCAGGCAGTCCATGCCAGGGCGCGGCGGGGCGTGCATGATGCGCGTTGTGGTAGCCAAAATTGAGGCAGATGAGGTTCAGCCATGGATGCGCAACCGAAACCGGATTGCTGAATGTATGCAGATGCTCATACGTCCGATCGCCACCATGTTTTACTGCTCGGATGTCCTCGCCCCCAGACAGGACGACCTCGTAATTGTGCTGGAACGCATCCATGAAGCGCAGCACTGTCAGGAACATGGCGTAGGCGAAGAGGTAGCACAAATAGGCCTCCGCCGAATATACAAATAGCGCCGCCAGCAGGCTAAAACGGACGAGAATGATTCCGGCCGTGCGCAGCCTTTGATTTTTCTTTTCCTCAAGGATAAAAGGAGCGACCATGAGCGCGGCATGCATTATGAATTCCACTGCCGGGACATACAGCCATTCGAGCGCCTGGACAATCCTGAGCTGGAACGGATGGCGGGCGAGATAGGGCCGGTAGTCGAAGCGAATGACGTCGACGTGCTCGACATGGTGACGCATATGCTGCGCGCGCAGCTCGGCATAGGTTCCATAGCAGCCGCCGGTAAGCCAGTTCAACAGGCTTCCCGTCAGGCCATTATGGCGCGGCGACTTGAACAGCGCATTGTGCGCACAGTCGTGGATCAGGTACGAGGCGATGACCATGCCGTGCGCCAGCGCGACAGTACCGACCGCCATCAAAACGGGGTTTAGCGACAGAACGAGCGTGGCGCCGCCAAAATAGGCCAGGTGGCAATAGATCAACACCGATAGGTTCGGGAGCAGGCTGCCCTGGTAGCGAAAATACCCATTTTCAATTCTGCTGAACATGATTTAAGCTTTTCCTCTGCGGTGCCGCGGTATAGATACGGTTGCATCGATATAGAAGATACATGCAATAATACATGTAATATTACGATTAATAAAGACGTATAATTTTCCCCACACCGATTGCGGCCACTGTTCGATGCCATGTCCTCCCGTGCAGAGGAAGCAGAACCAGAAATGAATACACCTTGCCCATACCCTGATACCAGGCGCCGAGATTTTATTGACCTGATCAACGATACCGACCAGTACTGGGTAGAGGTGATGGGCGACAGGCTCTTCCACGACCTGAATTACTACGACCTATTTACTCGCATGTGGCTGAGACTGAACAACGATCGCGGCAGCCCCGGTGGCACAGTTGAAGCTTTTCGCAAATCCGAGCTGTACCAGCTCATGCCGAATGTCAGTCAGCGTACGGCAATCAAATACATTCAGATCGCGATCGATCAGGGCTTGCTCATTGAGCGGATGGACCCTGGCGACCTGCGTTCCAGGCGCGTCACCATGTCGGCCGATCTCAAGCGGCGGATCGAGCTGTTCCTGGACTACTCCATCTCGGTATTCGAGACGTTTCCCTTGGCGGCATCGCGGGTATTGCCGGGCACATCGCAGGCTGAAGCCGAACCACCCGCTGGCGGAGCCCCACATGACGCCTGACGAGCTTGAAAAGCTTCACGACCGGCAGCAAGACCAGGCAGCGCATGCGGCAGCAAGCCTGAAGCTGCCCCCGCACGCCGATATTTCAGACTTCGTCGACCTCTCCAGGCAGACCATGGGAGCGGTGATAAAAGGCTTCGGCTCGGTGGCGAATGAGGCCGGAAGCTGGGTGGACTCGCTGCCGCTGCCGTTGCAATTGATGACGCAGCCAAAGCTGACGGTCGATCTGACATTGGCGACCCTGGCCTCGGACGCCCCCTTCGGCCTGAGTCTGGCTTCGCTCTGCAAGCTGGCGAGGAACGGCTTCGTTTACCTGAATCTGCGGGATTACGATTCCGATTTGCGTGATGGGCTGAAAGGTCATATCGCGCAGCAGGCCAAGCTCGAACAACTGCTGGGCGCGGGCGGCGTATACATCGGCAGCGCCGTGCGCAAGGGCATATTCGACGCGGCAATTGCCAAACAGCGAGAGAGAAACGCCCCCTACACACGCAGTAGCGGCAGTAGCAGTGGCAGCAGCGGCGAGGCAAATCATTACGAGGCCTATCGCGAAGAGGCAGCGCAGTCGTTGAAGCAGATTGCTGCCAGCTATTCCCGGCTGCCGGATGACGAACCGAACGTACAAAACGCATATTTCCGGGGCAGGCGGCCCGACGCCGAGGCCGTTTTCTGGCATTACGCCTACCTGCGCGCGGTGGAAGGCTATCTCCCGTATGACATCAACCGGCAACTCACGGAGGCGTTCGATCACGCCCCCCGCTCCATGGAAGGCTTCACCGAGTTCATGCGGCTGGCGCGAATTTTCCACCTCAACTTCACCGCGCCGATCACGGCTTCGTTCGGCACCACCTACAACATCACCCCTGGCGAGTACAAGGAGCTGATCAGGCTGCGCATCTATCCGGATGACCCTGTGCAGCGCGACCCCGAGTATGACGAAATAATAGATCAGTTCCTGTATTGCCTGATGGACCGAAAATCGCCTTTGAATGCGCGCAGCGTCGCGAGCCTGAAACTTCGGCTCAGCAGCGATCCCGGAAAAATCGTATTTGACGACGCCATGGTCGATTCGCTGATCGATGTTCTCCAGCGCAACCGCCTCAAGCTCAAGTCTGCGGCGGAAATCCTGCAGCAGCTGGGGTCGGCATCTTATGTTGACGGCAAGCAGGCCGAACTGGAGGACCTGATCAGCCAATACAACGCGATCGAGTCCGAGTCGATCGAGCTTATCGCAAAGGAAAAAAAGCTGGCGAAGGTGTTTACCGCCGGGGCATCGGGAATGGCGGCGTTGCCCGGTCCGCTGGCCTATTTCGGGTTGGGCGTGAGCCTGCCGTGGCTGGCGGCCGCGGCCGCGTTCGGGCCGCTCACAGCGCTGCTCGCCAATCAGTTCACCCCGGCGATCGCCGAGTCCGTGATCAAAAAAGTCAAATTGCCCCGAAAGCTCGACAAGATGCTCTACCGGGTACACAAAATCATCAACTGACCGCGCGGGTCACACAAGATCACTAAGAGTCACTGAGCACAAGGTCACTGAGGACCAATTGGCAGCGCCCGCTACTTCCCTCTCACCCATCGCGCGGGCTAAACGATAACGATTCGGGCGGCCGGTCAGCACGGCCCAAGACGTGCGACCCAGGACGCGCTCCCGGCTGTTCCCATTATATCAAATCCTCCTCTGTGCCGTAGCGTACAGAAAAAAATCAGTGGGTGTTTAACGATAGAACGGTGCCGGTGCCCCTTGTTCCCCTTGTTCCCCTTGTTCCCCTTGTTCCCCTTGTTCCGTAGGCGAATATCGCGCGCACCAGGCATCGTCGCATCAAGATCAGAATCTGCGGCACGTGGCGTGCGGCAAGACGATTACAAACAATCATCTAAAAAAGGATATATCGTGGATACAACTTCCGTCTGGCGCGCCACCGCGCCCATAGCCGCTTTTGAGATGTTGCAAGAGGAGATCGCTACCGATGTGGTGATTGTCGGCGGCGGCATCACTGGGGTGACGCTTGCTTTAAATCTGGCCGAGCAGGGGATTCCCGTCGTATTGCTGGAAACGCACGAGGTGGGCTGCGGCAGTACAGGCAATTCGACCGGCAACCTGTATGAGACCGTCAGCCGCGGTATCCGCGGCATTGTCGAGCGATGGGACAAAGATGTGGCCCATGCTGTAACGGTAGCCCGGCGGGAGGCGGTCGATCAGATCGAGCGCCGGGTCCAGAAATATGGAATCGGCTGCGGTTTCCGCCGCTGCCCGCTATACCGTTATGCGACGGCGCCGGATGCGACCGAACACATTGAAAACGAATACCAGGGCTCGCTTGACGCAGGGATGGCGGTGCATTATGAAGACACTCTCCCGACTCCCTTCCACCCTCCGCGTGGGCGCGTGATGGTTCTGGATAACCAGGCCCAGTTCCATCCACAAGCTTACGTTCGAGAGCTGGCCCGCCAGGCGGCCGGCCACGGCGGCCGCATCTTCGAATATTCGCAGGTGCTTGAGGTCGATGCGGATCGAAGGGTCATCCGCACTGCTGACGGCAAGGTCACCGCTAAGGAAATCGTATTAGCTACTCACTCCCCCATCGGGCTGCACCTGGTGCAGGCCAAGATGGTGGTGAACCGCGAATATGGACTTGCCACGCGCATCGCCAGGAATTCGTTTCCGACGGGGATCTTCTGGGGCAGCGGAGTGGACAGGATTTCTGCGCGCAGCCTCGACGTCGAGAATGAAACCTTTCTTGTCTGTGTCGGGGAGGAGCACAAGACCGGGCAGGAAGACGCCAACATCAACCTCGACCGGCTTGAAGCGGCAACTGCGGCGCACTTCGACGTGCGCGAGATCGCCTTCCGCTGGTCGGCGCAGAATTACAGCCCCTCCGACGGCTTGCCCTACGTCGGCAAGGACGCTACCGAATGCTTCATTGCCACCGGCTTCCAGACTGACGGCCTTACGTGGGGCACGGTCGCGGCCTCGATCATCGCCGACGAGATAATAGGCCGCGACAACCTCTTCGCACCGATGGTCAAGGCGAGCCGGTTTTCGCCGATAAAAGGTGCGAAGGGCTTCGTGGAAGAAAATGTGACGGTAATGAAATCTTTCATCAAGGACTATGTCACTGACCGACCGGAGATCCCGCTGTCGCAGCTCATGCCCGGTAGCGGCGCAATCGTGAAGATCGGGGGCGAGTCGCTCGCTACCTACAGAGACCCTGACGGGACCCTGGTGACCGTGTCGCCCGTCTGCACTCATATGAAGTGCAAGGTGCACTGGAACAGCGTGGAAAAGAGTTGGGATTGCCCCTGCCATGGCAGCCGCTTTGCGCTCGATGGAACGGTGATCGAGGGCCCTGCGATCGAACCGCTGCAACGCCATTTCCCGCAAAATATCGACTAAACGTTCCACTTGGACCGGCCGCGCTGACCGAATCGATGGTACGACCGCCCGCGCAGACAGCTTGGCGACTTCTCAACCGGGCAACGTGGACTGGGTAGCTTAGGGCCCGGCGGCTCTCAGGTCTGGGGATGCTGGGTATGCGCAGCGGCCGCATTCAGGTCGCCGCTCCGCTGCATGTCTTTTAGCGCCTGCAGCAGCATTTGCTCGAGCACCCTGGCGAAAGCCTGCTTGTGGTGAAAGGTTTCCACCGCTTCGGGCACTGCCATGTTGCCGATAGCGGTATGTACCGCGTGCTTGATGCCGGTCCGGCTGGCCGATTTGCCTCGGGCCGTAACGAACACCGACATCTCATAGGTATCCGTGATGGTCTTGCCCAACATCCATAGTGGCAGCCCACTGTGAGCTGTTTCCACGGCCACCGTTTCGGGGTCGGCGATATTGTTGAGCACAATTCTTATTTCCCCCTCGCCACCCTCCTCCACGGGCGTTATCACGCGCGAATTCACCAGTATCCTGTTGGCATAGTCCTTGAGCGGCACGTCCCCCTTGGGGAAAGGTTCGCCATTGCGTTGAAACTCGACCGCAAGATGCAGGCGCAGGGGTGTGGAGCGCGGCTGGACTTCCTTATAGCTGACTTTCGGGTAAGAAGCGCCTAAAAACGACTTTACGGGCGGGCGCGTGCCGCAACCCGCGAGGACAACCAGAGCGATGCAGGTAACGAGCATCGGGGACAGGCCAAGATTCATTCATGCTCCTATAGATTGGCATCCTGCTGCATCAACAGGCAAAACCGGCGAAACGGATGCAAAGGCCTGTGACAGATAGGGAACAGGCTTCAAGCAAGCGTAACGGTCAGCCCCTGGGGCCCCGCCAAGCGCGACAAAAGGGCGACAAAGGCTGAAGCAGGCCGGAACTCCACGAGCTGAGGCATACCAGCACTTTTAAGATTAGTCATTTATTCCGGATGCTGCAAGCCGTGCGGAAAAGAGAGAGAAACAGGCGGCCTGCGTTGTATCCCACCATTGTCAGCAGGCAGGGGCTCCGCACATTCAGGCGGGGACCGCGGAGGATGCTTTTTCGGTGGTTCAGGACCCGCCAGCCTTGCGCCAGATCTTGGGCACAAGATGCAGTATGATCAAAGCCAGGAGCGTACTTAAAACGGCGGAGGCTCCGCGCCCCAGTCCCGCTGTCATGCCGATCGCGGCAGTCAGCCACAATCCGGCCGCTGTCGTCAGACCTTTCACTGTTTGCTCGCTGGTGCTTTTCAGTATGGTCCCGGCTCCCAGGAACCCCACGCCGGTGATAATTCCTTGAATGACACGCGTCAGATCAGCGTCGGCCATGTTCATTTGCTGGGGAATGAGCACGAAAAGCGCGGCGCCCATCGCAACCAGCATGTGCGTACGCGCCCCTGCCGACTTGCCGCTGCGCTCGCGCTCCCATCCCAACAGCCCGCCCAGTGCCGCGGCCACCCCAAGGCGCAGCATGAGGCGGGTAAATTCGGTAGTGTCCGGCAGGTCGGAAAATTCCGCCATTACCATATTGCCGATTTCCTGCCACAATTCATTCATAAGCACCTCCTTGCCAGCATCTCCCAGTGGAACGCCATATCCGGTATCCGGTTGGAAAATCTCACCCAGGGATTCCGGACTCGAGGCCGACGGTCGCGCATATCCGTCCCCCGCGGTTGCAGGACATACTGCCACCGTGAGGGAAAAGCGGCAGATTCGCATTTCCAACCAACTTATTCCCCACGTCCATCATCGCGGCAACGTTTAGCCAGCCTCCGCCTCCCTGATCCTCCGCGATCCTCCCCGATCCGATCCATTTCTACTGAGATGGGCCGGTGCCGCCTCACCTCTTCTTATCTCGCCTGGTGCTATCCATCCACATTTTGCGGAGGACCTTCCGGTTGCTGCCTATTTATTCTAGATCATCCCTACCTCTTCATTGTTCCCCCACGCCTTTTTACCTGCGCCCCTTTTCATCTGCGCTTCACTTTACCGCTGAGCTGTCGTTAACCAGAGTTGTATCAAATATTCAAGACCAACTCGACAGGGGATACACAAATGAAAGCCGCATCCGCATTTTTGATCGGAAGCACAGTGCTCTCGCTGCTTGCGCCGCTGCCTGCGTTCACCGCCACGCCACAGGCCATTGATCAGGGAACGAACTGGAATGCCACTGCACGCAAAGATTTCTACAGCCGCGACCAGGGTTCGCGCATCATGCCGCTGCGCTGGATCGCAGCCTTGAAACAACCGGGCGGCCAGCCTTTCATGGCCGATAGCCTTGGCCGCTACGGCTATTTGCCCAACGAGGAAAGCCGTCCTGCCGGACTGCCGGTTGGCTTTACCGTTGCGAGCGGAAGCAATGGCCAGGAAATCGGCATGAATTGCTCCGCCTGCCATACCCGCGAGATCGAGGTCGAGGGCGTTCCCTACCGGATCGATGGCGGTCCCGGCATCGTCGATTTCCAGAGCTTCCTTGCCGACCTGGACAAGGCGGTCAATACCGTGCTCACAGATCAGCAGGCATTCGCCGATTTTGCCCGCGCTGTGTTGGGGCCGACGCCAGGCGCGGAGGAAAAAGCGAAGTTGCGCAAAGCGGTGCAGGCTTGGCACCTGCCCTATCATACCCTGATGAAAGGCGCCCTGCCGGCTCAGCCTTGGGGGCCGGCGCGGCTGGATGCCGTATCCATGATTTTCAACCGTCTCACCGGCCTCGATATCGGGCCGCCGCCCACCTACATGATCCCGGAGAATATCAAACCCGCCACCGCTCCGGTCCGCTACCCCTTCCTCTGGAACGCTCCGATCCAGGACAAGACCCAATGGCCCGGCTTCGCCGATAATGGCAATAATATTTTAGGCTTGGCGCGCAATCTCGGGGAGGTTTATGGGGTATTCGGCGTGTTTCATCCGAAAAAAGATTCCTGGCGGCTGCTGGGGATCGATTACCTGCATCAGAACTCCGCCAATTTCCAGGGACTGAATGCGCTGGAAGATCTTGTCCGCAAAATTGGGGCGCCCAAGTGGCCATGGAAAATAGACCAGGCCCTCGCCACCAAGGGCAAGGCGATTTTTGCACGCAAGACCGAACAGGGCGGTTGCGCCGATTGTCACGGAATCCAGCCCGGCGAGACCCGTTTCCCCGACCAGAAGACCTGGGCTACACCCATCCAGGACGTCGGCACCGACTCGCGTGAATACAGCGTGCTAAGCTGGACCGTCAAGACGGGCGTGCTCGAAGGCGCGAAGATACCGTTCCTTGCCGAGCCGCTCAAACCGGTCGATACTGCTTTCAACGTGCTGGGAACATCGGTGATCGGCTCCATTCTTCAGCATTACGTGCCGATACTGCTGAAAGCGGATGACGCTCAGGCACAGAAAAAAGTCGGGCAACTGGGCGCGCAAGCGGAGGCATCGTCAGCCTTTCCTCCCGAAACGGCATCGCTTAAAGGCGCTTTCCGCGCGCCAGCAGCCGTGGTGAAGGGAGCACCTTCGTATGCCTACGAAGCGCGCGTGCTTGAAGGTATCTGGGCGGCGGCGCCCTATCTGCACAACGGCTCGGTGCCGACCCTGGCAGAGTTGCTGAAGCCGGCAGCCGAACGTGTTCGTTCCTTCAAGGTCGGCCCCGCCTACGATCTGGTTAACGTGGGCCTCGCCGTCCAGCAGAGCAAGTTTGACTATACCCTGGAGACCACGGATTGCAGCGACCGCAATTCCGGCAACAGCCGCTGCGGGCATGAGTTCGGTACCACCCTCTCAGCCGAGGAGAAGAAAGCCTTGCTCGAATACCTCAAGACGCTTTAAACCCCTTGTTCCGGCAGCTCCAGCCTTGTTACGGCGCGGGAGCCGCCGGGATTTCACGCTTCAACCGGCACCACCCCGAAAATCCGCCTCGATATTTCGCCGCCGGCATTCCGCTCCAAAAGTCCGCCCAACAGCGGGCCAGCCGGTATCCTGCTTTGGCTCATTATCCGGGAAGTATTACGAACTGCAGGACAGCGCTGAGCAACCGGCCTTATTGCGCGCCCACTCGGGCCGCCGGTTCGCGAGTTCATCATGCTCGGGCTGTTCGTCGTACGGGTTTCGCAATACGTCCATGAGCCGCTCGATCACGGTGGCGTCATCCCGCTCCAGCGCCTCGATCGCCTGCTGCGCCAGGTAGTTGCGCAGCACATATTTGGGATTGGCAAGCCGCATGCGTTCGTAACGCGCGCTCGTTGACACCGCGACCCGCCCATCCAGCACACCCTGTCCATCCAGGCGGGTCCGGGCGACGTATCGGCGCAGCCAGGAGCCGAGCCGGGCTCGGTGCTCGGGCGCAAGAGCCTGCGCCTCATCATAGAACGCGCCCCGCAGCATGCCCGCCAGGGCGGCTTCGCCGCCTGCCCTGTCAATCGTTTCAAATGCGCCGTCCACAGGAATGTTCATCAGCCCACGGAAGAAAAGCGTCATGTCCGTTTCCACCTGCTGCAGCAATTCGAACAAGTCCGCCAGCAAGGCTTCATCGCCCTCGTGTCCCAGCGCAACCAGCCCCAGCTTATCCCCAAGCATGCTGCGCCAGGTTTGCTCGTACGTTGTGGCAAAAACCGTCAGCCCATGCTCCAGTGCCGCCTCATCAGCGATGAGCGGCGCGAGCGCGTTCGCAAGCCGGATAAGATTCCACTGCGCAATCCGCGGCTGGTTGCCAAAGCAATAACGGCGTCCGTGCGCGTCCGTGGTATTAGGGGTCCAATGCAGGTCGAATCCCTCGAGCCAGCCATAGGGTCCGTAGTCGATGGTCAGCCCCAGGATCGACATGTTGTCGGTGTTCATCACGCCATGGACAAAGCCGACCCGCATCCAGTGCGCGATCAGTACGCCGGTGCGGCGGCAGATTTCCTCGAACCATCGCGCATATGTTGCCCGATCTAACGACGGCGATGGAACAATGGAATCCGCCATAGCCCGAGGAAGGCGCAACTCGGCAAAGTGCTCGGAAATCACGTGATCGGCGAGTCTCTTGAGCAATTCCAGCTCGCCGTGAGCGGCAAATATCTCGAAGTTCCCGAAACGCACGAACGAAGGGGCCACCCGGCAGACGACTGCGCCCGGCTCGGCCTGCGGATTGCCGTTATAAAACATGTCACGCACCACCGCCTCCCCGGTGGCGACGAGACTCAACGCCCGTGTCGTCGGCACGCCTAGGTAATGCATGGCTTCGCTGCAGAGAAATTCCCGAACCGACGAGCGCAATACCGCGCGGCCGTCTGCGGTACGCGAGTACGGTGTTCTGCCCGCGCCCTTGAGCTGCAACTCGCGGTGAATGCCGTCCGGGCATAGCACTTCCCCCAGGGTAATCGCCCGCCCATCGCCGAGCTGGCCCGCCCATTGGCCGAACTGATGCCCGCCGTAACGCGCGGCGTAGGGCTGCATGCCGGGCAGGATGCCGTTGCCGGCGAGCACCTGGGCCTCCAGGCCAGTGGAACAATTCGGACGCGCGATGCCGAGCATTTCACCGACGGGGTCGGCCCAGGCCAGCAGCCTCGGTGCTTTCACCGGCGTGGGTTCGACGTGTGTATAGCAGGCATTGCTGACCTGCCGGGAACCATTGCCCGTCTCGGGATCTCCCGGCAACCCTCGGACAAACCGGTTGTCGAATTTCACATCACCCAGGTCGACGAGGTTCGTGCTGGTGCTAGGCTGTAGATTGCTCTGGCTCATTTATTTTCCGGACAGTTCAGAATAAGAATGCAAGGCAATAGTTGACAAGCATAACAGATGAAAATTCAACCAAAGACGCTAGAGTAGACATAAGCAAGTAGAGGAAGGCAACATGCCCAAACTTTCAGAGTACGTAAGAATGGCTGCGGACGAGTATGTGCGGGAACATGGAAACATCGAGCCCAGCGCACGGTGGGTCGCGGATTTCTTTCACGAGTGTGGCGTGCAGGACGAGTACCCGCGGCAAGACCTGGTCGCCTTCGCAGCGATGGTGCAAAAAGAATTAATCAAGCGAGAGGAGCAAGCAGTAAAAAAAACGCGCCTGCAGCTCGACAAGATGATCCACGGGCTGAAGTCGCCGCGCAAATCCTAGAGCACTCGTTCCTCAGGGTCCAAGGCAGCACAATGCCGGTTTGCGCACCATCCCCGACTCGAGTGTGGAGTGCAAAGAGTGCAAGAACGTCATGGCGCGAGCGCGACGCGATCTCGGAACGGGGCGTACATACCACCCAATACTGCTGAATGTCGGATCCTGCTTTTTGCCGTCTACGCAGAAAACCCTATATTTAACCCTATATTTCCCTGTTCTTTTACTCGGCTCCCAAGCATCCCGAAGCCCTTACTGAGGGGGCGGTGGCGGCGGATTCCCGGGCGGGGGTGGCGGCGGCATGGAACCGGATGACGGCTGCTGAGTCTGGAAGTCGTATCCGCCGTATCCGCGGTTCATCCCGTTATCCATTATCTGGCCGGAAACGGGAACGCGATGGCCTTTACCATACATGCACTGGGTATAACCGATGTCGTAGCGCTGCTGCTCCATACTCCCCGAGCCCCTGGCCGTGCCCGATCCGATCAGTGTACCCCCCAGCAGGCCGCTACCGGCCCCGATCGCTGCGCCGCTTGCCCCGCCCATTAATGCGCCCGCCGCTGCGCCCACCGCGGTGCCGAGGGCGGCCGTTCCCACCCCGCTTCGCATGGAGGCCCGGTTTGGCGTGGTCTTTATTTGTTCGGTGGCATACTGCTGGCAGGAGGCATCGTCCGCACGGAACTGGTCGAAGGATTTACCCGAACCAGGCAGCGCCATGATGCTCGGACCGCTGGGTATGGTCGCGCAGGAGGCGAGCAGCAGGACCAGCAAAACAGGCGCTCCACGATGAAAAACTGCGTTACGAACAACTGGCATTGTTTTCCCTTGATTTATTGATCTGCAGGCTGGGGAGGGACCGGGATCCAGCCTTCAGAGCATTGCTTCACGTAGGGGTAGTACCCTTCCGGATTCCGGCAATAGTACCAATAATTGGCAGGTTTCTGCTGACGCGGTGCTTCCTGCCGTTGAATATAAACCGCGGGTGGATACCCATACGGGGCGCCGTAACCGTAGCCTCCATATCCTCCATATCCCCCGTAATAACCCGGGTATCCCCAACCACCGTAATAGCCCGGGTATCCCCAACCACCGTAATACCCCGGGCCCCAACCACCGTAATACCCCGGGCCGAAGCCATACCCCAGGCCGAAACCGTATCCACCCCAGCCGGAGCCTCCGCCCCAGCCGTAGCCATATCCTGGATAGTAGCCCCCTATACCGTAATAAAGGCCCACGCTGGTATGGTGATGATGACCACCGTGGTGGTGATGCCCATCGTGATGATGATGCCCGCCTCCATCGTGGCCACCATGATGCCCACCGTCACCCCCATGCCCATCGGCCCACAAAGGACCAGCGGAGACCAGTCCGATCATGGAAAGGATGAGGCACGCCGGTTTGATCACGCAGACTCCTGTGTTTACGGCTTTTGCCGTGGGTGGCTCATGCTGCCCCGTTGTATGATTTTGGCGTGATTTCGAGAAAAAAGTTCGAATTCTGGCCTGAAATATGCTATTAAACGATGGTGATCCCCTGCAAATAAAGAGGAAAAAGCCGCGGCCGGGCACACGAGTTACGCCTTCGGTCGCCTGGCCCCCTATCCTTGCTATCCCTGCCCTGGAATTATCATGTACATGACCCAGCTTTTGCTGCCGCTGTGGAGCAACAGCGGCGAAAGGTTCCCGAATGCGCTATTCGAACAGGTTCGGGGCGAACTTGTCAGCCAGTTTGGTGGACTAACCGCCTACACCCGCACTCCAGCGCGCGGCCTGTGGCAGGAGAAGGATGGCGGCACCGTACATGATGACATCATCGTGTATGAAGTCATGGTGGAGGATCTGGACGAAGACTGGTGGAGCCGCTTTCGCGAGGAGCTGGAGCGGCGCTTCAGCCAGGAAACGCTGGTGATACGGGTGCAGGAGATTTGGCTGCTATAGCAGTTGCGCAGTTGCCTAGCCGCTGCCGTTCCGTCAGCTCCGTCTCGAGCCGCATTGTCGAGCCGCGCCTCACCGCGCACCGCCCTCACGGGCGAGAGCAGCGGAGCTGCAAGTTTTCACCTGAAGCGTCGGCCGTGTTTTTACCTGGAGCATTCAATCTTAGGGGAAGCGCACCATGATCTCTTCTTCGTTGCCCTCTTCTTCCATTTCCTCCTCGTCAGTGGACTCCTCTTCGCTGTTCGACAAATATTCCGCGATCCGAAGCCGAACGCTCGCGCTGATCGAGCCATTGATCGATGAGGATTGCTGCGTACAATCGATGCCGGAAACCAGTCCCGTCAAGTGGCACCTCGGCCATGTGGCATGGTTCTTCGAAACCTTTGTGCTGCAGCATTATGAAAAGCCGTTCAAGCCATATCACCCGGCTTTCGGCACCATGTTCAGCTCATACAACAAGTCGGGCCAGACCCATCCCGACCCCAAGCGCGGCCTGTTCACCCGACCATCCCTAGGGGAGACACGCGATTACTGCCGCAATGTCGATGACCGGATGCAGCAGGTGTTGAAGCGGCCGCAAAATGTCGCCGACGGCGATGCGAGGAATAAAACGCGGGAAGAAATGCTGCGCATGCTCACCATCCTGGGGATGAACCACGAGCAGCAGCATCAGGAGCTTATTCTGGCCGATGTCAAGCATCTTCTCTCCCAGAGTCCGCTCAATCCGCGCTACGCGCAAGGGGGACCGGCGTGGTCAGCGGTCCAGGCTTCCCCTCCCCCCGCTCCCCCTCCGCTGCAGTGGCGCGACTTCGCGGGCGGTCTGGTGGAGATCGGCTCCGATGGCAACGGATTCAGCTACGATAATGAATCGCCGCGCCACCGGCAGTACCTTGAGCCCTATCAGCTTGCTTCACGCCTCATCACAAATGGTGAGTATCTCGAATTCATGAATGCGGGCGGTTATGATGACCCCAGCTGCTGGCTTTCGGAGGGATGGGACTGGATAAAGGAGAACGGGCAGCGGCACCCGCTCTACTGGCGACGCCAGGGCGACGAATGGCAGGAGTTCACCCTTGGTGGGCTCATGCCGCTGGTTCGGAACCTCCCCGTCATCCATGTTTCCTTGTTCGAAGCCGACGCCTATGCACGCTGGGCCAGCGCGCGCCTGCCGAGCGAAGCCGAATGGGAGCATGCCGCGTCCCAGCAGGAAATAGATGGATGCTTCGCGGACAATAATCGTTTCCACCCTTGCCCCGCCCGTCTCGATCCAGCCAATTCAGGCGCGCTACTTGATCAGCTGTATGGAGATGCCTGGGAATGGACGCAGTCGAGTTATTCGCCCTATCCGGGCTACAACCCGGCCAAGCCCAACGAAAACGAACCGATGTCGGTGGTTTGGGATGAAGCGGTAGGCGAGTACAACAGCCGCTCCATGGTCAACCAGTATGTGCTGCGCGGCGGCTCCTGCGCCATTCCACGGGAGCGCATTCGCGCCAGCTTCCGCAACTTTTTTCCGGCCAGCACCTGCTGGCAGTTCGCAGGCCTACGCCTGGCGCGGGATCTGAAAAAATAACGCGGCTGAGCCTGATTGGGCAACGTGGGTAGGAATCATTCCGCCCCGGTTCGCCCGTCCGCTCTTTGGCAGCGGATCCGGCTATGCTTGATCGCGCCGCGCCTTCGCCGCCTGCATCATGTCGCGCGCGGCAAGGCCGGTGGCCAGCGCAACAAACACCGCCGCCAGCGATTTTCCGGAAAGGCGCTTTTCGAAGCCGGGCGTGAAACGCTGGGGAATCAGGTGATAATCGATAAGGTAGGCACCAGCCGTCACTGCCGCCGAGTCCAGTATCGGCTTTAGAATAGCTGCTTCGGTCCGCGCCGGTGTTGCCTGCTGCGGGCGGGCGCTTTCGTTCCAGTTTTCCGGATGATGCCAGCTCTGGCGCTTTTCGCCCTTGCCCAGCAGCTTCTCGTAAAATAACGCCCAGAATATCGCCGAGGCATGATTCAGCAAAAATCCGGTAAGTGTGTATTTTAGCGATGGCTGGTCCTGACGCGCGGCCTCGTCGCCCCAGATGATGTGGCTGGTGGCGTTGAGAGGCGCGGCATAAGAACCGTCTTCGCGCTTTCCTGCCAACGAAGCGGCTGCGGCGGCCGCCAGCCCGCCAATCGTTCCTGAAGTCACGGCGCGCGCCAGCAGGCTCTGCGGAGCCGCGTCTGAAGCGGCTGTTTGTCCTGATGATTGTTTCATGGTGGTCTCCTTGCAAAGGGGTTTTTGTCAGGCCGCCCACGGGTGTGTATGCATGCAGGCACGGCAGCGAACTTCTAACGCATGGTTGCTTCCCGATCCGGCGGAAGGACAATCTCCTGCCTGCGGTCCGGCTGCGGCTGCAGTTGTGGCTGCAGCTGCAGCTGGGTCTGGGCGGCGGAAGCAGAAGGGCCAGGCTGGGTCACGAGCCGACGTTCCTGCGGGTTCACGAACTGGATGTTCAGTTCGCGGAAGCGCTCCAGAATCCGCCAGTTGAAGGCGCGCTGCACCGGCCACCGCCCCCTGTCCACAGTGCGTATCTGCCCGAGGATGGTAATCATCGCGCCATCGACCTGATCCACGCCCCAAATTTCCAGGTCCGCCAGGATCAGCTCCTTCAGTTGCGGATCGGCGCGCATTTCCTTGCCCACCGCGCGGATGGCAGCAAACACCTCCTCCACGTCCGAGTCCGCCTTCACGCTGACCCGGACGGCGGCATTGCCGAGGCCGCGATTCGTGTTGGTCACGGTTGAAACGGAACTGAACGGCACCACGTGAAGCGAGCCATCCGGCGCGCGTAGCCGCACCGTCCTCACGGACAGATATTCCACCGATCCCGAAACATCTGCGACGGTTATGAAATCGCCCACCTGGATGGCATTTTCCATCAGCAGGAAAATCCCAGTGATAAAGTCCTGCACCAGCTTTTGGGAGCCAAAGCCCAACGCTACGCCAAGGATGCTGGCTCCGGCGAGCAAGGGCCCGATATTGATGCCCAACTGGTGCAGCGCGGCCAGCACTACGACCGTTGCAATGGCGAAGAACAGGCAGGCGCGCAACATGGGTACCAGCGTGCGCAAGCGCGCGGCGCGGGCGATGTCGCCCTCCTCCGACCACTGGTCGACGCGGCTGCATATTGCCTTGTTCAACGCTTTCCACGCCACCAGCGCCAGCATGCACGTCACCGCGATGGTGGCAAGCGCCGAGGCTAGGCGGCGGCCTACCGATCCCTCTCCGAACCAGGCGTGTGTATCCACGCCCCATACCTGCAACAGCAGGATAAAGGCGACGAGGCCGATTATTGACGAGACTGCGCGGTATACCAGCATGTGATATGTGCTTTTCGGTGCCGCCGCCTCAGACCCGGGGTCATCCGCGCGACGCGCCTGCCCGAACTGCTGCTGTTTGTTCTCGTGGTTGCTGATGAATGCGCGATCGATCGCCCCCAGAACGAAGATCGACACCAGGCTGGCTCCAACGATGACGGCCGCCGACCAGCCGAACACATGCAGTACGTGCTGGAATCCGTTTTCAGTTCCGGCGGACCACAGCAGCCAGGCGGCGACGATGAGGAACGTCGCGACAAAAAGCCAGCTGTCGGCGAGCATGCTGCGCCAACCGAACAGTTCCGGGCTGTCCGCGGCCGTCCCGCGTATGGCGGCCGCAGTTGCTTCCCGGCTGTGAAAAACCATGACCAACAGTATTACGTGCACGGCCAGCGCAACCAGCTTGGTCAGCGTGTCATGCGTATTTCTTGTCGCGCCTGTTTCCAGGGAAATGTCGGCAATGGCGGTGCCGAACACGGCGACAATCACAATCCATCGCAGCCAGCGGTTCAGGAAAATCGCTGTGCCGTCACTGATGTGCATCAGGCGCAGCCCTTGGCCAAGCGGCGAAGCCATGAGCTGGATCACGCTTAGCACAAAGCGCGTTGTTGCGTAAGCGCTGACAGCCAGAAGAGTCGGACCGTAAAAAGGCTCGGCGCGTCCGCCAGCCGCGTTCAGGAGCACAATTGCCACCACGAAAAAGACCACCAGCGGAATGAGCCCCAGGACCCAGTGGGTGAGCGCGTAAGGCAGGCGGCGCAACAGGCTCCAATGCCGGTCAGCGGCGCGTGCCTGGGAGACGGGTTCAGCGCGATGGCGTCGTTCCGCCGATGTGGAATGAGCGGCGTCCGTTTTTTTCTGGTCGATGGCCGTCTTCCGCGCCGCGGCGCGCTCCTCGATCAGCTTGCGCGGCCGTCCCAGCGCGCCGCGCAGCAGCCATTCGGCAAGCAATGCCCCTGCGAGCGTGACGATGACCTGCCACAGCGCATCCAGCACAACCGCGCGGCGTTCCGGCACGCCCAGGTTATACCGCCACCATTCACCCACTGTTTTTACTTGCAGAAACATGCGTCCGGTCAAGCGCAGTTGATCGCCTATCGCATTCAGCCGCTTCCCGATCAGGTCGAACACCTGCGCAACCAGACCATTCTTGGTCAGCTCAATTGGCAATGCCTGCTCTTCGGTGGGCGCTACAGCCGGCGCCGGCAGCGTGGATTCAGCCCTGGGGTCAGCCGTCGCGCCAACCGTCGGGCCAGCCGTAGCTTGCGCGATCGCGGCGAGCGTTTCTTCGAGCTCAACCCGCTTCTTTTCGTCCTGGAGAATCGCCAGCGTGCGTTTTGCTTGTGCAGGCGTGACAGATGGTGCGGTGGCCGACGCCTCTCCGGCGGCGCGCTCACCGCCACCGGCGCCAAGGACATCCGGAGATATGGCGATTGCAAGCGACAAAACCAGTGACAACTGGGCCAGTGTCGCGGATGGGTTTATTCGATAAAACATCGGCAACTGGAGAAGAAAGGAAATAGCCACGCAGGGCAGCTAGTGGCGTCAAGAATTAAGCCGACCTATCAATCCGACTTATTAGTCCGACTTATTAGTCCGACTTATTAGTCCGACTTATTAGTCCGACTTATTAGTCCGACTTATTAGTCCGACTTAAGCCGGACTTAAGACGACAGCAGATTCTCCATAAAATAATGGACGAGCACGGCTTGCATGATGCGCCGTTGGACGCATATAGTCAGTGCGCCGGCATACATTGAACTCGAGGCATCGCGCGTCCTGCCACTTCCACCAATGCTTCATCCCGACGCATGGATGCCGGGCAGGCAATTGACGCCCCCGGGACGCTTTGTACGATATGGTACAGACCTTGCGTTACATTTGTTGGAAGCTGGACCCTTATGGATGTGGTGCAGATCGGGCTTGAGGCTTGAGTGGGTCGGAGGTTACCACTCCGGCGCGCCACACCGCGCAACGTGATTGCAACAATAAATTATGGAACGAGAAGAAGATCCCCTTTGGTACAAGGATGCCGTCATATACCAGCTGCATGTCAAGACCTTCTTCGACAGCAACGGTGATGGCATTGGCGATTTTACCGGCTTGATCTCCAAGCTCGACTATCTGCAGGAGCTGGGCGTGACTGCGCTCTGGCTCCTGCCTTTCTATCCGTCGCCGGGGCGCGACGACGGCTACGACATCTCCGATTACCACAACGTGCACCCGGATGTCGGTGACATGGCGGACTTCCACCGCTTCATCAACGAGGCCCATCGTCGGGGGCTCCGCGTGATCACCGAACTGGTAATCAACCACACCTCGGACCAGCATCCCTGGTTTCAGGCCGCGCGGCGTGCCCCGTCGGGCTCCGCCAAACGCGACTACTACGTCTGGAGCGGCGACAACACCAAATACAGCGGCGCACGCAGCATCTTCACCGATACAGAGGGTTCCAACTGGCAGTGGGACGAGGAAGCGCAAGCCTATTATTGGCACCGCTTTTTTTACCACCAACCGGACCTGAATTTCGACAACCCCCACGTCTTTAACGCCATCATGCATGTGATGCGCTTCTGGCTCGACGCAGGCGTGGACGGCATGCGGCTGGATGCGATGCCGTACCTGTGCGAGCGCGAAGGCACCAACTGCGAGAACCTGCCGGAGACCCACGCGGTGATCAGGCGCATGCGGGCTGAACTGGATGCGCACTACCCCGACCGCATGTTACTGGCGGAAGCCAATCAGTGGCCGGAGGATGTGCGCGAATATTTTGGCGACGGCGACGAATGCCATATGGCCTTTCACTTTCCGCTGATGCCGCGGATGTACATGGCCATCGCCCGGGAGGATCGCCATCCGATCGTGGAGATCATGGAGCAGACCCCGGACATACCGGAGAACTGCCAGTGGGCGGTATTTCTTCGCAACCATGACGAGCTTACCCTCGAGATGGTCACCGACCGCGAGCGGGATTACCTGCATCAGACCTATGCGGTCGACCCCCAGGCGCGCCTCCACCTCGGCATCCGCCGCCGGCTTTCTCCCCTGCTTGAAAATGACCGGCACCGCATAGAGTTGATGAACCTCCTGCTCATGTCCATGCCGGGTTCGCCCATTGTCTATTATGGCGACGAGATCGGCATGGGCGATGACCTTCAGCTGGGCGACCGCAACGGCGTGCGCACTCCCATGCAATGGCTGGGTGGAGCCAACGGCGGATTTTCCACGGCCGATCCCGAGCAGCTGTTTCTGCCGCCTATTGCCGATCCGGTCTACGGTTTCGCCGCTGTGAATGTGGAAAGACAGCGCCGCAACGCATATTCACTGCTCAACTGGACAAAACGTGTCATAGCCATTCGTAAGGCTCATCGCACCTTTGGACGCGGTACGCTGCGTTTTCTGCGCCCCGGCAATCGCAAGATCCTCGCCTATCTACGCGAATACGAGGGCGAAACCATTCTGTGCGTGGCCAACCTCGCGCGGGTGCCTCAGGCGGTGGAACTGGATTTGAGCCAGTACAAAGGCCGGGTGCCGGCTGAATTGATGGGGCGTAGTGCATTTCCCCCCATCGACGTCCTGCCGTACCAGCTCACCCTGAGCGGCCACGGCTTCTACGCCTTTCGCCTCGCCACCGACGTGATGGCGCCAGCATGGCACGAGGAGCGCCAGGTGTTGCCGGATCTCGCCGTGCTGGTACTGGTGGATAGCGGATGGGGCACCCTGGCGGGGGACCACGCGGAAAACGGGCCGAGGAACCAGCTCATGGCCGAACGGGCGCGGACGCAGCTTGAGCGTGAAATTCTGCCGGGCTTCTTTCGCTCTCAGCCATGGTTCGCGAACAGGACAGACGTGGAAAAATTCGAGCTGGGCGAAACGCATGAATGGGTGATCGAGCGGGGCGGCTGGCTTCTGGCCATTGTCATCCTGACGCTCGCCAACGGCGAGAAATATCGCTACGCCATGCCGCTGGCGCTGGCGTGGGAGGACGAAGGAGAGAGCCGCCTGACTACCCTGCTGCCTGCTACCTTGGCCAAGGTACGGCGTCGTGCCCGTTTGGGCGTGCTGTTTGACGCATTCTGGGATGACGCTTTCTGCCAAGCCGTGATCTCCAATATGGAGGCGGGTTTGTCGCTTGCGTTCGAGCGGGGACAGGTGCGCTTCCATGGGACCAGCGCGTTTCCCGGGATTTTCCGGGAAGGGAACGCAATGAACGTGACCAGAACGGTGTCCGAACGCGGCCGCCTGCTGGTGAATATGGGCGATCGGCTGATATTGAAGGGTTACCGCTGGCTGCTCGCCGGTGTGCATCCCGAGCTGGAAATGTCGCGATTCCTGACCGAGAAGACAAACTTCACCCACATCGCGCAACTGGCTGGCACGGTCGAGTATGTTAACGCCGAGGGCGAGTGCTCGACCCTCGCCATTCTCGAGCGTTATGCCGAGAACCAGGGCAGCGCCTGGGCCCATGCCCAGGACTACCTCGCGCGGTACCTGGACGACTGCCGCACACGCCAAATGCGCCCCATCGACGCGCGCCATGCCGTCTACACGGCACTTGCAAAAACCTTGGGACTGCGCACGGCCGAGTTTCATCAGGCGCTCGCGAGGCCGGACCCGGCCGGGGCGTTCGGGATGGAACCCGTCACTCCAGGTGACATCGCTGAGTGGGTGAGCAACATGCGTGCACAGATGGATCTGATGTACACGTTGCTGCAAGCGGAATTGCCGCGACTGCCGGAGGCGGCGCGAGCGGCCGCCCAAGACCTCCTTGCGGCCCGCCCACGGTTCTACCGGCGCATGACGCGCGCCGCTGTGGCCGACATGGATGCGATGAAGGCGCGCTGCCACGGCGACTACAATTTGCGCCAGGTATGGCTGTCTAACAATGATTTTCTGATCACCAACTACGGCGGCGGGCTGGAACGCGCTTGGCGGGAACGCCGCTGGAAGCATACCCCGCTGCGCGATGTTGCCGGAATGCTCTTTTCGTTTTCGGAAGCGGCTGCAGCCGCGCTCGCGCACGTGACGGCGGAATATCCGGATGCAGGCCCCGCGCTGCGAGAGCAGACGGATAATTGGCAGGCGCTCGCAACTGACGCTTTCTTCAAGAGCTACCGTCGTGCGATGAAGGAACACCCTTTGTTTCCTTCCAGCCCGGCGACAGTGGAAACACTGGTTACACTGTTCCTGGTCGAAAAGACGGTTGCCGCAGCGAGCCATGCGCTTGCGCAACAATTGGCCACCGTGGACATTCCCATGCGGCAGCTGATCCGGCTGATGCGGCCAAAAAGATAGAAGGGCGCATGACGACCCGGACACATCACATGCCCTTTGGGACACAAGTTCTGGAAAAAGATACAGGCCGGGGAGTCTGTTTCCGCCTTTGGGCGCCCGATTGCCCGCAGGTCGGCCTGTGCATCCCGGAAGGCGAAGCGGATGGGGAGCAGGTGCTGGCGATGGACCCGCAAGGCGACGGATGGTTTGAATTGACCGTGCCCTATGCCGCGGCCGGAACGCGCTACAGATTCGAGATAAACCGCCAGGAAAATGCGAAGGCAGGGAAGGCAAAAGGGAACACAAACGGAAAAATCAGGGTCCCGGATCCCGCCTCGCGCTTCAATCCCGACGATGTGCATGGGGCAAGCGAAGTGATCGATCCCGCTGCCTTCGCCTGGCAAGACGGGGCATGGCGTGGACGCCCGTGGGAAGAGGCGGTCATTTATGAATTACATGTCGGCACGTTCTCGCCCGAGGGAACTTTCAACGGCGTGATGCAGCGGCTGGATTACCTCGTCGAACTAGGCATCACCGCCATCGAACTCATGCCCGTGGCGGATTTTCCGGGCGCGCGCAACTGGGGATACGACGGTGTCCTGCCCTACGCCCCCGACAGCCGCTACGGGCGCCCCGATGACCTCAAAGCCCTGGTGCAGGCGGCGCACACGCGCGGCCTGATGGTCCTGCTCGATGTGGTCTATAACCACTTCGGGCCGGAGGGGAATTATCTCCACCTCTACGCCAGCCCATTCTTCACCGAACGGCATCACACACCCTGGGGCGCGGCGATCAATTTCGATGGCCGCGGCAGTCGCGAGGTGCGCGAGTTTTTCATCCACAACGCGCTCTACTGGCTCCATGAGTACCACTTGGACGGCCTGCGCCTGGATGCGGTGCATGCAATCCTGGATAATTCCAGCCCTCATTTTCTGGTCGAGCTGGCCGACCGCGTGCGCGCCGGAATTGATCCCGGGCGTCATGCGCATCTGATTCTCGAAAACGACGCCAACCAGGCGCGCTATTTGGGCAATCCGCAACTGGGGCGGTACGCGGCGCAGTGGAACGACGACATCCACCATACGCTGCATGTGCTCGCCACCGACGAAAAGGATGGCTACTATGTCGACTACGCCGCCGATCCGGTTCGCCAACTGGCGCGTTGCCTGGCCGAGGGGTTCGCCTATCAGGGAGAATTATCCACCTATCGCGACGCCCCACGCGGCGAGCCCAGCGCTCACCTGCCGCCGCGGGCCTTCATATCGTTCCTGCAATGTCACGACCAGGTGGGGAACCGCGCGTTCGGCGAGCGCATCACGCAGATTGGTGGCGCCCCGGCCATCCGTGCCGCGGCCGCCATCTACCTGCTCGCCCCGGACATACCAATGCTGTTCATGGGCGAGGAATTCGCCGCCCCTTCCCCCTTCCTGTTCTTCTGCGATTTTGGCGACGAATTGCGGGAAGCGGTAACGCAAGGCCGGCGGCGCGAGTTCGCCAGGTTCACGCGCTTTGCCCAGCCGGAAACGCAGGCTTCGATACCCGACCCCAATGCCATCGAGACTTTTCACAGGTCGAAACTCGACTGGAACTGCATCCAGAATGAACCGCACGCGGATTGGCTGGATTATTACCGCACCCTGCTGGAATTGAGGAAGGAATTCATCGTACCCCGCCTGGCGGGAATGAACGCCTATTCCGGGCGCTTCCATGTGTTCGGTGCCGACTGCCTGCGAGTGGACTGGCGCCTGGGCGACGGCTCCGCCTTGCGGCTGCTGTCGAATTTTTCCAATCAGGTCATACGTACCGTCGTACCCGCCGGCACGACCATATTTGCCTCCACAGGCGAAGCCGCCGCAGGCATGCTCGGCCCTTGCGACGTGGTATGGACGCTGCACGTGCCGAGCCCTGTCCATGCGCCCGCGCGCACCACCCCAGGACACGTTTGAACACCCCATGTCCATCAATGCCCTCCACAAATCGAGCCTTCATCCAAAAACTCTCAGTCAGGCCACATCCATGGGAACAGCATGAGCAATCCGCTTGATCGGCTAAGCGAACTCTACGGCATACTGCCGGGTTACAACGACATCTGGGGGAATACGCACCGGACCTCGGATCCCGCCAGGCGCGCGCTCCTCAAAGCCATGGACGTGGCGGCGGAGAGCGAAGAAGAGATCGCTGCATCCCTGCTCGTTTTCGAGCGGCGCAGATGGAAACAGCCTCTGCCGCCGGTGCAGGTGCTGCGCGAAACCGTGCCGGCGGCGCAACCCCGCCCCTGCCATATCGCGGTCGCGCTCCCCGTGAGCGAGGACCGGAAGTCCTATCGCTGGCATCTGCGCAGGGAGTCCGGCGGCGAGGACCGGGGCGAATTCATTCCGGAGAAGATGGAAGAGCTCGAGCGCGGCAATCTGGACGGACAGGCGTTTGTGCGCCGGGCCTTGCCGCTGCCTCTCACGCTGGAGCCGGGCTATCACAGGCTGGCCATCGAACGCATGGACGGCGCCGGTGCCGTGGGCGAGATGCAGCTCATCATCGCTCCTGCCACCTGCTACCAGCCGCCCGCCATCCAGGGCGAAGGCCGCGCCTGGGGTTTTGCGCTTCAGCTCTACGGGATGCGCTCGGAACGCAACTACGGCATGGGCGATTTCCGCGATTTGTGGCGCCTGGTGGGTTTCTGCGCGGAAACAGGCGGCAGCACGGTGTTGCTCAACCCGCTCCATGCCCTGTTTCCCGATGCCCCGGAACACGCCAGTCCCTACAGCCCGTCCAGCCGATCCTGGTTCAATTCGCTCTATCTGGACGTTGAGGCGATGGCCGATTTTGACGAGTGCGAAGAAGCGCGCGCGCTGGTGCTGGCGCCGCAAACCCAGGCGCAGTTGCGCGCGCTGCGCGCCACCGATCAGGTGGATTACCGCGGCGTCGCCGAGATGAAAACCAGGGTCTTCGATTGCCTCTACCGGCATTTCCGCAGCCTTCACCTGGACCGGAACACCGAGCGGGGGGAGGCTTTTCGCGCGTTTCAGTCCGAGCATGGCGACAGTCTGCGCAAACAGGCTTTGTTCGAAGCGCTGCAGGCGCACTTTCGTGCCCTGGATGACACCATATGGGGCTGGCCCGCATGGCCGGAAGCCTGGCGCGACCCGGATGCGCCGGAGGTGGCGCAGTTCTGCCACGATCATCTCGACCGTGTGGAATACTTCGAATACCTGCAGTGGCAGGCGCACGCACAGCTGGAAGCGGTCGCCGCGCATTCGCAGGACGCGGGACTAGGCGTGGGCGTGATGGTGGATCTGGCGATCGGCGTGGCGGAAGGGGGAGGCGCCACCTGGACCGACAGGCGTCTGTACGCGCTTGATGCGAGCGTAGGGGCACCTCCCGATGACTTCAACCGTCTCGGCCAGAATTGGGGATTGCCGCCCTGGATTCCCCATCAGCTGACTGCCCACGCCTACGCACCCTACATCGAAATGCTGCGCGCCAATATGCGGTACGCCGGAGCCCTGCGCAAGGACCACATCATGGGTCTGTTCCGCCTGTTCTGGGTAGCGAAGGGATTGCCCGCGAGCGAAGGCGCGTACGTGCGGTATCCGTTCGAGGATATGCTTGGCATACTGGCGCTGGAGAGTCAGCGCAACCGCTGCCTGGTGGTAGGCGAAGACCTCGGAACGGTACCGGACGAGGTGCGTGCGGCGCTTCATCCCATGAATGTCATGTCGACACGCCTGCTGTATTTCGAGCGGCGCGATGACGGCAGGCTGAAGCCTCCGCAGGAATATCCGGTCAATGCCGTGGCGGCGGTGACCACCCATGACCTCCCCACTCTTGCCGGCTACTGGCAAGGAATCGACATCGATCTTCGGGACCGCCAGCACCTGTTCCCGGACGAAGAGGCCCGCAATCGCCAGATCGTGGAGCGGGCTGCGGACCGTGCGCAGCTGCTGGTGGCACTGCAAAGCCAGGGCGTGCTGCCCGTACCGTCCGAAGGCACCGGCCTGCATCAGGTCAGTTTCCCGGAAATGACGGCGGAGCTCGCGGCAGCCGTGTACACCTATCTCGCGCAGGCACCGTCGAAGCTGCTGCTGATGCAGATGGAAGACGGTTTTGGCGTGCGCGAGCAGCCGAATCTCCCCGGCGCGGCCGACCTTGCTGCCTACCCCTGCTGGCGGCTCAAGCTCCCACTCAATCTTGAG
Source organism: Nitrosospira sp. Nsp14 (assembly GCF_900113575.1). Classification (GTDB taxonomy): domain Bacteria; phylum Pseudomonadota; class Gammaproteobacteria; order Burkholderiales; family Nitrosomonadaceae; genus Nitrosospira. Next base: position 77,752 of record NZ_FOPV01000005.1, on the reverse strand, counting down.
GAGTGGCGTCAGAGTCCCTATTTGCAAGGCATTCTCCAGGCGTTCCGGCGTGAACGTCCTCCCATGCGCCCGCTGGGCGGCGGGAGGGGTCTGGGCCAGCCCGGGGTCAGGCTGTCGATTCCCCGCGCTACCTACCGGCTGCAACTGAATCGCGACTTTACCCTGAGGCACGCGGCGCAGCTGATTCCCTACCTGGACGACCTTGGCATCAGCCACTGCTATCTCTCCCCCATTCTCAAGGCGCGCCCCGGCAGCCGTCATGGCTACGATATCACCGACCACAACCGCCTTAACCCGGAGATCGCGACGCGCGAAGGGTTTGCGGCGTTCGCACGCTCCTTGAAACGGCGCGGGATGGGCCAGATCCTGGATGTGGTGCCGAACCACATGTTCGTCGGTGGCGCGGATAATGACTGGTGGCTGGACGTGCTCGAAAACGGGCCGGTATCCCGGTTTGCTGGCTACTTCGATATCGACTGGTATGTCATGGGCGAGCACGTGCCTGGGCGCGTGCTGCTGCCGGTGCTCGGCGACCATTATGGGGACGTACTGGAGAAGGGGCAGTTCAAGTTCGCATATGACGAGAAGGAAGGGTCATTCAGCGTGTTCTATTATGAGCACCGCTTCCCGGTGGACCCGCGCGAATACCCGCGCGTGCTGGGGTTTGGCCTGGAACGCCTGAAGACGCGGCTGGATGAGCAGCATCCTGATTTTCTCGAGCTGCAATCCCTGATGACCGCCTTCAGTCACCTGCCGGCGCGCGACAATATCAACCCCGAGGGGGTTGCGGAGCGAGCACGCGACAAGGAAATACACAAGCGCCATCTGGCTGCGCTGTTCGTCCGCAGCGCGGATATTGCCCAGTTCGTGCGCGAGAATACCGCTACTTTCAACGGCGAGACGCCCGAAGGGGCCAGGAGCCCCAGTCTCCTGCACGACTTGCTCGAAGCGCAGGCCTACCGGCTGGCGTACTGGCGCGCAGCTGCGGACGAAATCAACTACCGCCGCTTCTTCGACGTAAATGAGCTGGCGGCGCTGCGCATGGATAACCCCGAGGTGTTCGAGAATACTCATCGGCTGCTGCGTGAGTTTCTTGCGGCCGGCCTCGTCGACGGGTTGCGCATTGACCATCCCGACGGCTTGTATGCACCCAGGGAATATTTCGGTCGCCTGCAGGCCATGGCGGCTGCGCTGTCTTCACGCGAAGCGCCGAATGTCGGAGATGACGGGGATACTGGGGGCAGCGTCCTGCCGCTGTACATCGTGGTGGAAAAGATTCTCGCTTCGCATGAGTATCTCCCTCCCTCCTGGCCGGTGCATGGCAGCACAGGCTACGACTTTGCCGCCATGTGCACCGGCCTGTTCGTCGACGCCAGCGCCACCAACCGCTTCACCCGCATTTATCACGGTTTCATCAGGGCACGGCTCGACTTTGACGCCATGGGGCGCACGAACAAGCATCTGATCATGAAGCGCGCACTGGCAGGCGAACTGCACGTGCTGGCCACGCAACTTGCGCGCATCGCCAGGGGCGGTCTGCACACCTGCGACTTTACGTTCAATAGCCAGCGCAGCGCTTTGGCTCAGGTCGTGGCCAACTTTCCCGTCTACCGCACCTACGTCGCCGGCTGCGAGAGCGCCGCGGAAGATGTCCGCTATGTGAACTGGGCCGTCGGTGCGGCGAAGAAGCGCAGCAGGGACCCCGATCCCAGTATTTTCGATTTCATTCAGGATGTGCTGCTGGCGCGGGAGGCCAGGGGCAAGGGCGAGGCTTACGAAAACGCGGTATGCGCCTTCGCCATGAAATTCCAGCAGTACACCAGCCCAGTCATGGCCAAGGCGATGGAGGACACCACCTTCTATCAATACAACCGGCTGGTGTCGCTGAACGAAGTCGGCAGCGAGCCGCACCGGTTCGGCGTCTCGGTCCCGGCATTCCACAAGGGCAACCAGGCGCGCGCCGCGCGCTGGCCCCATGCCCTGCTGTCCACCTCCAGCCACGACAACAAGCGCTCGGAAGACGTGCGCGCGCGCATTAGCGTGCTGTCCGAAATACCCGATCAATGGAACCTCGTCCTTGCCCGCTGGCGCAAGCTGAACCGGCGCAATCGTCGCAAGCTGGACGAGATCGCCGCGCCCAGCCGCAATGACGAGTACCTGCTATATCAGACTCTGCTTGGCATATGGCCGTTTGAGCAGCCCGATGAAGCGGCATTGGCGCAATTGCGCGAGCGCGTCGCCGCCTACATGCTCAAGGCCGGGCGCGAGGCAAAAGTGCACAGCTCCTGGATCAACCCGGCCAGCGAGTATGAGGCTGCCACCCAGGATTTCGTGCGCGCGCTGCTCTCCTCCCAGCCGACCAACCTGTTCCTGCCTGACTTTGTACCATTCCAGCAGAAGATCGCGCGGCGGGGGGCCTATAACAGCCTGTCGCAAGTGCTGCTCAAGCTCACCTCGCCCGGGGTGCCGGACATCTACCAGGGCAACGAAATGTGGGACTTCAGCCTGGTGGACCCCGACAACCGGCGTCGGGTGGATTACGTTGCGCGGCGCGCGGCCCTGCGCGCGGTCAGGTCCCTGCATGACAGCGAGGGCGCCGCTGCCTGCGCCCGGCGGCTGCTGGAGAACCTTCCGGACGGCCGCATCAAACTCTACGTGACCTGGAAAACGCTTTCGTTCCGGCGCGAGAACGAGAAGCTTTTCCGTGACGGAAACTATCTCCCCTTGAAAACCGGAGGGCAGCGGACAGAGCACGTTTGTGCCTTCGCGCGGCATGGCGGAAACGACACCCTGCTGGTCGCCGTGCCGCGGCTGATCGACGGGCTCCTGAGGGAGGAAGGAGAAAACGGCGGCATTCCAGTCGGTGAGGGTGTGTGGGGCGACAGCTGGCTTGAGTTGCCGCCGGACGTTGACTATCTTGGCCCGATGCACGCGCAGTGGATCAATGTATTGACCGACGAGATCGTGTCCATCCGGACCCTGGAAGGGGAGAAACGGGGAATCGAACTGGCCGGGCTTTTCCGGACATTCCCCTATGCGCTTCTGCGACCGCATGAGGCGGAGGGATGAGGAGCTCGGTCGTCACACATCAGGTGTGAAAAAACGCGCCTCACACATGGCGGTCGGGATGCCGGTGGGGGCTTGCATAAGGTTTAGTGCGTGGCGAAGCCTACCTACGAAGCGCATGTAGGCAGGAAGGGGTGGGCATTGAGAGCGAAGGAAGCGAAAGCGCGTGATTACTGAATATTTTCGCGGACGCGAAAAAGCGTAGTTCAGGGGCAGGAAAGTCCCGGCCCCTGGCTGGAATTTACTTCAATTCTTCAACGGCAAGCCGGTGGTAGCGGTGTGCAAACTCAAGGGGCACACGCCGGATGACGTTCATTGCACGGTCTGAAGTGAGTTTGTCCGGGAGCATAGATGGGGCTGACATTTACCTCACCCGCCATATACCCGGTTTTGTACCCGGTTCTGAAATTCCGTATTGGAGTTGACCCATTTTCGTTGACGGTTATGGACCTGATTCCCAGGCGTTTTTTGTGGTTTGCTGGGGCTTATTGACACTGGACATCAGATTCAGGAATAGAGGTCGGCGATCTCCTTTCGAAGTTAACAGGTGATAGGTATCCCAGCGCGCTATGACGTCGCCTGGGGTTGTGCCAGCCCTCGACCCAGGTAAACACTGCCAAGCGGGCTTCGGTACGAGTTTTTGCTTATTTTATCAATAACATAAGATCGTTAACTTATTGTTCCATTTTGTCACGCCTTTGTAACTTTGTAATTTTCAGTTTCTACTCTACAAATAGAAAAAGGGCTGAAATTCAGATCGTTAAATTCTGTATGAAGTAACGGTGGGATCATCCATCCAAAGATAATCAGTCGAAACTTCGACCTCCTCGAAAGAGAGACCCGGGACATTTTACGGCATCCAGACTAACCAACTTTGCCGTAACTAAGGGAGAGCATTCTTTATGATTGATAAGGCGATAATCGACACTGAAAAGCCTATGGTGACATTCCCGGAGGGATTCGGTGGCAAGCTGATTGTGCTGGTTGGGCTATGGACTCTGCGCACACTAGCGACAGACCGGGCACTTCGCCAGTCCATTAAAGAACTCGCCGTTGACATGGATAAACAATGGGATATCAGCCGAATCGAACGGCTGGACAGTGCTGCGGCTTTTCTGCTCTGGCAGGCCTGGGGCGAAAAACTGCCCGCGAATCTGATCATGCGCCCGGAACAGCGGCGCTTATTCAAATATTGCCACGACCGTAAAATTCCGACGCCCCACCCCATGCTACCGGATTTTGCCACGGTGTTGCGCTATGGGCAGGTGCCGCTTCAGGGATTTTATCAACACATGCGTGCCTGGCTGACCTTGCTCGGCGGGTTGACTCCTGATTTTGTTTATTTGTTTCGGAATCCCCGCGCCATACCCTATAGGGAAATCTCGTTAACGATTTATAAGGCCGGTGTCAGCGCCCTGGGCGTCACTGCCCTGGTCGGCCTCTTGGTCGGCATCTCGATGAGTTATCTGTCTTCATTGCAACTGCAACGGTTCGGCGCGGAAATTTACATTATCGACCTGCTCGGGCTGAGCATCATACGGGAACTGGGGCCGATGCTTACGGCTATTTTGGTCGCTGGCCGCTCCGGTTCTGCCATGACCGCCGAAATCGGTATCATGCGCGTTACTCAGGAGCTCGACGCTTTGGCGGCGTTGGGTATTTCTCATTCATTGCGGCTGGTTGTGCCGAAAGTGATCGCGTTGGCCATAGCCTTGCCGTTGCTGATCGTCTGGACCGATGTGATGGCCTTGATCGGCGGCATGATCTCGGCGCAACTGACACTGGATATCGGTTACCAGCAATTTCTCGATCGTCTGCCCAAGGCGGTGCCCATCGTTAATTTTTATATCGGTCTAGCCAAGGGGGTTACGTTTGGCATGATGATCGCCATGATCGCCTGTCATTACGGCTTTCTGATCAAGCCCAACACCGAGAGTCTGGGAGATGGAACCACACATTCCGTAGTAACGACAATCACTGTGGTGATTTTGATGGATGCCATATTTTCCATTCTGTTCAAAAATGTGGGGATTCCGTGAAAAAATCTTACGCCGTGGAGCTTGAGCATATTTGGACTTATTTCGGCGAACAATTGATTCATCAGGATATAAGTTTTCGTCTTGAAAACGGCGAAATACTCGGACTGGTGGGTGCATCCGGCAGCGGTAAAACCACTTTGCTGCGCGAGATAATTGGTCTGGAAACACCCAGCCGGGGCAGCCTAAAAGTATTGGGTGAGCCGATCCAGGAAGCCTGCGCTACCGAATGCAGGGAGCGACGCAATCATACCGGCGTATTATTTCAGAACGGGGCATTGTTCAGCGCATTGAACATTTTTGACAATATCGCATTTCCGCTGCGGGAAGTGGATATCGACGACGAGGAACTGATCTCGCAAATGGTGTACATGAAGCTGGCGATGGTAGGACTGAACGCCCGTGACGCCACGCTCAAACCGTCCGAATTGTCCGGCGGTATGGTCAAACGTGCAGCCTTGGCCCGGGCCCTGATTCTGGAGCCGGAATTATTATTATTGGACGAGCCGACTTCAGGACTCGATCCCCTGGCTAGCGAGGCTTTCGTCACCCTGTTGCGGCAACTGCATCAGGAGCTTGATTTCACAGTGGTCATGATCACGCACGACTTGGATATCTTGCGGGATTTATGCCTCAAAGTAGGGGTACTGGCAGACCATCGGCTGGTCGCGTTCGACACACTGGATAAGGTGCTCGCCTGCGATCATCCTTTTGTTCAGGAATTCTTTCATAACAACCGCGCACAACGGATATTCAGTTCATTGGAGGCAGGTCATGGGTAAAGACAGCCATGCTTTAGTGACCGGATTGTTCATGGTAACGCTAATCGTCAGCATTGTCGTCATTGTCATCTGGCTCAGTGATGTCGAGCGTCAAACGCAAACCTATGTGGCCGCGACCCGCGGCTCGGTGACCGGGCTCAGGACCGGTTCCACCGTTTATTACCGTGGTATCGACGTTGGCAAGGTCAGCGCAGTGCGTTTCGACACAAATGATCCCAGCATGATCGTCGTACCAATGGAAGTGGATGACAGGGTGCAATTAAACCACGGCGTTTATGCGACATTGGAGTTTCAGGGCGTGACCGGATTGACGCAAATAGCCCTCAAAGATAGCGGCGACAATCCTGAACCGCTGCCGAGCGGCAGCTCTCCGGACACCCGCATTCCGATCAAGCCCTCCTTTATCGATCGGTTGTCGGTTGCAGGTGAGGATACGGTCAATGAAACCCATGAACTCATGCTCAGGCTGAATCAGCTCCTGGACAAAAATAATATCCAGCAAATGAAACAGATTCTGAGCAATATTGAAGCCGCCACGAGCCGGTTCAGCGCATTGCAGAACAGCGCCGACAAAGCGCTGGCCCAAGTGCCGGCATTAACGGCGGATGCACGGCACGCGCTGTCCGAGGTGAATGAACTGACCGATGAATTCAAGCAGTTAAGCCAACAAATGCGGCAAGAACTGACAGTGCTTTCCAGGCAATCGGGCGACCTGATGCAAACTGGCGCTTCCGTAGGTCAGCAACTGCTGCAAACAACCATGCCGAGAGCCAACACCCTCATGCTGCAGATGCAGGCCGCCGTACATCGTTTCGATCGCGTGGCGACGATGCTTGAAGCCGATCCGCAAGCGTTTCTGCTGGGGGCCGAACCCTTGTCACCAGGACCCGGCGAGCCGGGTTTCAAGGCATCGCAATGAAACGATCACCTTGCTTGATAGCGATAACATTGATGGCAACGGTTTCCGCCTGCAGCATCGGTGCCAACCACGGCTTGCCGGTAAGTCACGATCTAGGCCCGATTGCAATATCTACCGCCCGGGATGCTGCAGTTACGCTCGATGCTCCTGTCTGGCTGTGGGATGAGCGGATACGCTACCGCCTGCTTTACAAAGACGCAACCGCCATCCGTTATTACAATCTGGATCGCTGGGAAGCGCCGTTCCCAGCTTTATTGGAACGTCGCCTGACTATAAACGGCAAACGGCCGTTCACGGTACAGATAAATCTGACGCAGTTCGAACAACAATTTGAAACCTCTAATCAGGCGCGCGTTGTCATGAGCCTGATGGTTAGCGTCTTCGCAACGAAAGACCATCGGCTGATCGCCGATCGCTCGTTTAATCTGTCGCAAAACACTGCTTCGCCGGATGCAACCGGGGCAATCGCGGGCTTCGTCACATTGACCGAGCAGGCTAAAACTGACATTCAAGCCTGGCTGGAGACTTTGTCCGATGCGGAGAGCGCTGAACTGCCGCCTTGACCCGACTTGTGTAATAGAGGGCGCTGTTGCAAAAAGGAGCGGGCCAGTTCCAACAGGTACGATTCCTTCTGCATGATAATCGCCTTGTAGCGGCTCTGGAAGACATGCCCCACCCGTCCATGCCAGCGATTAAAACGCTGGGTGTAAACTCCGTTTAATTGCCGCATGCCGTGCTGCATCGCATACGTTAATGCGAAACCCGGTTTAGAGTTGGCTCGCAACGGATCAGTCCGGACGCAAAAGGATGAGAGAAGTCGCGATACTCAGTCTAGACGGGGGGCTATTTGTCCGTTAAGGTATGAACAGATCCGAAGGGCTGCTCAGACATTGATCGAGGAAGGAGTTCGCGATGAAGGAACGCAAACCCGTAGCCGTCGTGGCTGGAGCGGGACCAGGCAACGGTGCCGCGCTCGCCCGGCGCTTCGCGGACGGCGGGTACGCCGTCGCGCTGCTCGCGCGCAACGGCGCGAAGATCGCTGGCCTCGCTGAGCAGATCGATGGCGCCGTCGCCTATGCGTGCGACGTGAGCGATCCTGCCTCTGTTGGCACGGTATTCGACACGATCACGGCAGACTTTGGCGCCGTGGACGTCCTGCTCTTCAACGCAGGCTCCGGCGTGTTCAAATCGGTCGAGGAGATCACGGCCGCCGAGTTCGAGGCCGCATGGCGTGTCAACGCCTATGGCTCACTGCTCTGCTCCCAAGCCGTCATCCCAGCGATGAAAGCACGGGGTTCGGGCACCATCCTCTTCACCGGGGCGACGGCATCGCTGCGGGGCGGAAAGAGGACGGCGGCGTTCGCGCCGGCAAAGGCCGCGCAGCGCAGTCTGGCTGAATCGATGGCTCGCACGCTTTGGCCGGCGGGAATCCATGTTGGGTTGCTGATAGTGGACGGCGTGGTCGACCTTCCCGGAACGCGGCAGGCGATGCCCGACAAAGAGGACGACTTCTTCGTGGACCCCGCAGGGGTGGCGGAGACGGCCTGGTTCCTGGCGCATCAGGACCGCCGGGCGTGGAGCTTCGAGGTCGAGGCACGTCCCTTCGGCGAGCGCTGGTAGCCGGCCGGCACAGAAACTGACAACGAAAGGCTTCCCATGGCGCACTGGGCACGACACCACGCTGCTACGCCGATTTCGCGCGGAAACCGCCAGCGCCTGGGGGCGTCCGTCCCCGCTGCCGATTGGGGAGATACGCCGTGACCCTATCCTGATCTCACGAACCGCTCGCTCGCCGGCCATACGGCGATGGTCACCGGCGGCGCCATCGGCATCGGCGACCTCGATGCCCACAAGGCCACAGACCGCCGCCATGCTGTCGGGTGATGGTGTCCACCTCGGCGCCGCACTCAACGACTACCGCGAAGCAACCGCCATCACTTCCTTGCATGGGAAAAAAACGCGGTCGTCGGGCTCATACCCGCCCGACCCGTGCTTCGCTATGCATCACCGCACAAAAAAACTACGAAAGGGAGCGCGCGAATTATGCCTTAGGCGCAACTGCGTGGAGTTGGGAATAGATAACGCTTGCCCAATCCCTGCAAGCTTTCTTGCTAACGAGATTGTGCGAGACCAGTTTTTTTTCACAGCCTGACATGCAAAGTGCGCTGGCGTACCGAAAATATTTAAATCATTTCCTAAAATGGTGTCGTGTTTTCGCGAAACGTGTAAGAAACGTGAAAGCGTGAAAACGTGACCTCCGTCATGCAAGTTTTAAAGGCTCAAGTCACGAGTTCCTTAAATCCTTCATAGGAGAACCATCATGGCTCGATATTTAATTGCCTGGCTGCTAGGCGTACCAGCGATTGTTTTATTGTTTATTTATCTCTTGTAAGCCGGGCGTAGGGCAAGCCTAAGCCCTCCCGTAAACTACTGAAGCGCGAAAAGCGTAAACCCAGCCATCCGGCTGGGTTTACGCTTCAGGGTGCCGCAAAAGATGGTTTAATGTACGCAGGCTTATGAAGCCTGCCGCTGCAGCAGCACGAACGACCGCTGCACGACCGACAGGGTAGCGCCGGCTTCGAGCGCGGCCCCATCTTCCGACCATCCTTCCGCCGTATCGAACACTTTCAGCCAGCGCATGCCCCAGCGGTTGGGCGGCAGGATGAAATCCACGTCTTCGAAGTGCGCGTTGAAGATCAGGTAGAAGCTGTCGTCCGTGACCGGTTCACCCCGAGCATTGGGGTTGGGAAAATTTTCCCCGTTGATGAAAATCCCCAGGCTGTGCACCACCCCTCCCTCCCATAACTGCTCGCTCGCCTGCTCGCCGCGCGGATCGAACCAGGCGATGTCGTCCTTGCCCTCGCCGTGAATGGCCTGCCCCTGGAACCAGCGGCGGCGGCGAAAGACGGGGTGAGCGCGGCGGAACTGAATCAGGCGGCGGACGAAGTCCCGCAGGTTCTTGTCTACATTGTCCCAGTCCAGCCAGGAGATTTCGTTATCCTGGCAGTAGGCATTATTGTTTCCCCGCTGAGTGCGGCCTGCCTCGTCCCCCGCGACCAGCATCGGGACGCCCTGGGACAGCATCAAAGTGGCCAGAAAATTGCGTTGCTGTCGGACCCGCAGGGCGAGCACGCCGGGATCAGTGGTCTCACCCTCGATACCGCAGTTCCAGGAGCGGTTATCGTCGCTGCCATCGCGGTTGTCCTCGCCGTTGGCCTCATTATGTTTCTCGTTGTAGGACACCAGGTCGCGCAGTGTGAAACCGTCGTGCGCGGTGACGAAGTTGATGCTGGCGAACGGACGGCGCGAATTGCCCGCGTAGAGGTCGGGGCTGCCGGTGAAGCGATAGGCGAACTCGGTCAAGGTGGGTTCCCGCGTCCGCCAGAAGTTGCGTATGCAGTCGCGGTACTTGCCGTTCCATTCGGACCAGCCCGACGGGAAGTTGCCAACCTGGTACCCGCCTTCGCCCAGGTCCCAGGGTTCGGCGATCAGCTTCACCTGGTTCGTGACCGGGTCCTGCTGGATGATATCGAAAAAGGCATTCAGCATCTGTACCTCGTGCAGTTCGCGCGCCAGGGCGGAAGCCAGGTCGAAGCGAAAACCGTCCACGTGCATTTCCAGCACCCAGTACCGCAGTGAATCCATGATCAGTTGCAACACGTGGGGCTGGCGCATGTTGAGGCAGTTGCCGGTGCCGGTGTAATCCCGGTAGTAGCGCCGGTCTTCCATCAACTGGTAGTAATAGGCGTTATCAATCCCGCGCAGGCTCAGCACCGGACCCATGTGATTGCCTTCGCCGGTGTGGTTGTAGACCACATCGAGAATGACCTCGATACCGGCCTGGTGCAGCGCTTTTACCATCTGTTTGAACTCCGCGGCGGCGGCGCCCGGCCGCTTGTCGGCGGCATACGCGCCGTGCGGGGCGAAGTAGCAGATGGAGTTATAGCCCCAGTAGTTGCTCAACCCCTGGTCCAACAGGTGCTTGTCGTTCACGAAATAGTGCACCGGCATCAGCTCGACAGCAGTGATGCCGAGTTTCTTCAGGTATTCAATCGACTCGGAATGAGCGAGCCCCGCGTATGTACCGCGCAATTCGCGCGGAATGTCGGGGTGCCGTGCAGTAAAACCCTTTACATGCGTCTCATAGATAATCGTTTCGTTCCAGGGCCGTTGCAACTGACGATCGCCAGTCCAGTCGAAGAATGGCTGGTGGACGATGCAGCGGGGCATGAAGGGGGCGCTGTCCCGACCATTGGATACCTCGGGGTCGGAATTGAAATGATAGGGAAATACAGCTTCGTCCCACGCAATATCGCCATAGACGCCCTTTGCATAGGGGTCGAGCAGGAGCTTCGCGGGATTGCACCGGTTGCCCTGCTCCGGCGCCCATGGGCCGTGCACCCGGAAGCCGTAGCGCTGCCCCGGTTCCACGCCAGGGAGATAGCCATGCCAGCAGTGGCCCGTGACCTCCGGCAATGCCACCCGCGTTTCGCGGCCTGCCTCATCGAAGAGGCACAACTCGACACGCTCGGCCACTTCGGAAAATACCGAAAAGTTCGTCCCCGCGCCATCATAGGTCGCGCCGAGCGGATAGGGGGTGCCAGGCCAGACTTTCACTGGAGCAGCAGGCGCCCGGGCCAAGGATGATTACATCGCATGCTGCAATGATAACAGTCTTCAACGGCCCTGTTGAGTTCGTCCAGCGCCCGATTCCCGCGCGCCCCATCCCGCAAAGCCGCCGTCGCGCCAGCGAAGATTTGTTCAGTGCTTCCCTAGACCTGGGGAGGGTCAGTCTCCCTGGCAAAATGCCTGTGAGCGGCGATTGCCTCCACGAAGTGCGGCAGGACCTCCCCGAAATTGTCCTCCTGGAAGTAAAGCACGCCCGAATCGAGCTCGCCCGACGGAAGCACCAGCTTTACGCCCGCACGCTCGGCCACAGCCCTGCCATTGCCCAGTACCAGGATCGGCTTGCAATGACGGTATTGCTGCCCGATAAATTCGAGTACCGGGCCGGCATTGGCGAAAACCTTCACCATATCCTCGTGCCCACCGGGCACAACCACCGCGTCGAACAGCACGGAGGGCATTGCCTCTGCCGTCGCATCGACCTCGATCTGGTTTCCGTCCGTGCTTTGCACCCGTCCCAGGCGCAGGCCGACAAAACGGGGCACAGCCTCCTCTCTGGCTAGCCCGGCATGGATTGCTCTCGCGCTCTGGCCGTTCACCCCATCCGCTACCAGGATTGCCACCCTGCGCGTGCGGATCGTGCGCTCCCCCGGCCGGGCGAAAAGCGAAAGCGCGGGAGAGGATTCGACCTCGGGCACGACTTTGGTTTGCAGGGCCCGGGGCTGCGCTGGCGGCAGGTCGATTCCCAGTCCCAGTGCGACCGCTTCCGCGAGTTCCTGTGCAACGTTCCTCAGCACGGACACCATGCGCTGCCGTATCGCCGGTGTTTGCACGCGCGTCAGCTCAAAGCGGAAAGCCCGGACGATGTGCGCCTTTTCCACTGGTGTCTGGCTATTCCAGAACAATGTTGCCTGCGTGTAATGGTCTGCGAACCGCTCCGGATTGCCGCGCACCTTGTCCCCACCCATGGGCTCCCGAAAGGAACTGAAACCGGCTGCTCCGGCCTGGAACGGACAGCCACCGCCCAGGGAATTCGGCTCATAGGCGACGCGGCCGCGGTTGATGGTTTGACGGTGCATGCCGTCGCGCTGGTTGTTATGGGCCTGCGCAACCGGCGAATTGATGGGGATTTCATGGAAATTGGGCCCACCGAGGCGGGATATCTGGGTATCCACATACGAGTGGATACGTCCCGCCAGTAGTGGGTCATTGGTGAAATCGAGCCCGGGCACGATGTGCGCGGCGCAGAAGGCCACCTGCTCCGTTTCCGCGAAAAAATTGTCCGGGTTGCGGTTGAGTACCATTTTCCCCACCACCCGGACCGGAACCAGCTCTTCCGGGACGATCTTGGTGGCGTCGAGCACGTCGAAGCTGAATCCTTCCGCCTGGGCCTCGGTAAAAATCTGCACGCCGAGCTCATATTCCGGAAATGCGCCGCATTCAATGGCTTCCCAAAGGTCGCGGCGGTGGAAATCCGGATCGGCTCCGCTGATCTTGACCGCTTCGTCCCAGTCGAGCGAATGCGTCCCGGCTAGCGGACGCCAGTGAAACTTCACGAAATGCGAGCTGCCATCCGCAGCGAGCAGGCGGAAAGTGTGCACGCCGAAACCCTGCATCATGCGGTAGCTGCGCGGAATCGCCCGGTCCGACATGACCCACATCATCATATGGGCCGACTCGGGCATCAGCGAAATGAAATCCCACAAGGTGTCATGTGCGGTGGAGGCTTGCGGCATCCCGAAATGGGGCTCGGGTTTTGCCGCGTGCACCAGGTCCGGAAACTTTATCGCGTCCTGGATAAAAAATACCGGAATATTGTTTCCCACCAGGTCCCAGTTGCCTTCGTCGGTATAGAACTTGACCGCAAAGCCCCGCACGTCGCGCGCGGTATCCGCCGAACCGCGCTCCCCTATCACGGTGGAGAAACGCACAAAAACCGGCGTTCTCTTGCCCTCTTCGGCAAACAGCGACGCCCGCGTGTATCGCTCCAGCGACTCATAACATTCAAAATACCCATGCGCGGCGGAGCCGCGCGCGTGCACGATGCGCTCGGGTATGCGCTCATGGTCGAAATGCGTAATCTTCTCGCGCAGGATGAAATCCTCCAGCAGCGCCGGGCCTCGCAATCCAGCTTTCAATGAATGCTGGTTGTCCGCCACCGGCACCCCCTGATTGGTGGTCAGTGCACGGCCGCTGGAGTCGGCGCGCACCCGGTCGAGCGACTCGTTGGCGGCATTGAAGCCCACTTGCGGCTCCCCCGCGCCAGTCTTGTCGGAGCTGGTGTCTTCCGTCAAGGTGCTGCCGGTCACACTAGGGTCAGGGGGCTCCATTGCCTGCCCTTTTTCCGGCGCAGCAGAAACTTCTCCGTACTCAAGTGCCTTATTAGCATTGTATGGCATGGCCGCGGTGAGTTCCTGCGTCGCGGCCTGCTTGGCGGTAAACTCGTTTGCTGGGGCTCCTTCTGGGCGGGAAGGGCCGCTCACGGTCGAACGATTATCAGAGTCATTAACGGGATCCATGGGATTCTTTTCCTTTTTGACAGATGGATAGATGGATTGAAACTACGAGGCGGATTTGCCACACATAGGCAAATACAACAAGAATGGGGTCTTTTTCCTTCTCATTCCGTGCGGAATCGTACATTCCTAGCTTGCCCTAATTTCATCTGCGTCTTATCTACGTCAACCTGCGGCAATCTGCCCCTATCTCCCATGAATGCTCCGGCGCGCTTTTGATTCCTGATCCATCCGAAGAGACGGACAATTACCAAGGGTCACGTACGGGCGCCCCTTTCCTCCATGTGTTATGTGCCGTGGCGTACGGAACCCCCGCAAGCAGCGGGCATATGCTTCGGTCTCCACGGGTTTCCATGCCGGCACCCATTCCGCGGTCATTTCACACGCTCGGTTTCAAGACCCACTGAAAAGATCAACCACACCAGGGCAACACTTCTCGCCGCGAACGAATGCCGACAATGATTGACATGGCTGCCTGATCATCGGCGGAGGACCGGGAGCGTGCCTGCCCCCCCACCGATTACTCTGGGTTCCTTTGTCCTTGTCCTTGTCCTTCCCTGAGCTGGCTCGGCCATACGAGGACCACCTTTCTGTTCTGGCCTTTTTCCAGCTTCAGATGACGATGCAGCGTCACGGATTCATAAATCGCATCCAGGGAGTATCTGCCCGGAGCAAGCCTGATCAACATATAAGGTCCCTCCGCGGTCGCATCCAGGACGGTATTTCCAGACTTGTCCTTAATGGTGACCTGTACATCGCTGAGGTACTGGGCGCGCCCGTCGCTGGTCTGGGCAAACTCAAGCATCAGTGGCCAAGCGCGCCCTTCCTTCTTCATGGCCTCGGATTCATCCTGTCCGACTCCCCCGGTTACGAATTCCGTTTGGCCCTGCAACTGAATCGCCGGGAGCGAAGGGCTTACAGCGGGGGATTCGGCCGTGGACGCAGCCTCCTGGGCAAAGCTTGGAGCCGCTATCATCGAAGCGGCGGCGATAATCGCCGGAATTAAAGTGCGAAGCATCATTTGAGCTATTTTCAACGGTTGCATGGGATCATTCTCCGCGATTAATTGAGTCATGGGCGGTGGCATGGATCTGGCCGTAGCTGTTCGTGTTCTCCACGATCTGCCCGAGTCAGCAAGACACGTATGATCGGCTCCCGCGTATCAAGGTTTCGGTTTTTCCTTTTTTCGCGCCTGCTCCGGCACATTCGAACTTGGTCCGGACCCGGGTACATCGGATTTGACAATATCAGAGGGGATGCCGCGGCGATCGGTATCTTTCAGTCCATGCCGGGTGTTTTCCGCCGCCTGCCCGATCACGGCACGAGACATCTCGTTTTCGTTCGGCTGGCTCGTGCCCACGGATTTCGTGGTCTGATCGCGCTCGTGCGGCAGGAGCGTCTCCTCCGCCGACACTGCGGGATTGAGGGGTTTCTGCTCGGAATCCGGGCCTGGGAGCTCGACGCGCTCAGTCAGCATGCCGGTTTCCTTGCGCGGTCCTGATTTTGAAGATGGTTTGTTGCGTGAATTGGACATTAGGGTACTCGCTCTGCTCATTAATCGATCTGCTCAATCATTATGTGACAGGAATGATGCTAACAAAAAACATCAAAAAAAAATATTGCCAAAAAAAACATCGCCAGCACTCGCCACCCACTCGCTTAAGCGCCTCGGCAAATACGCGCCCATACGCTGCCATACCCCCTGTACGGCGAGAGAGACGGGGAATTTGGCTATGTTCGGTACCGAACGGCAATCGCCTCCCCTGAATCGCCACCATTCGCCGCTCGTACTATCAACAACCGGAGGTGTCATCATGCAAAACTTGCTTTCCGACTCGTGGAAGGGATTGGCGTGGCGCGGCGCCGTTTCCCTGCTGTTCGGCATCCTCGCGGCGATCTGGCCCGGGCTTACCCTGCTTTGGCTGATGGCCCTGTTCGCGGCTTATGCGTTTATCGGCGGATTTGCATCAGCCAGCGCTGCGATAAAAAACCGGCACACCAACAGCGATTGGTGGTTGCTGCTGCTCCTTGGCCTGATGACGGTGGCCGCAGGTGCGGTTGCGATAATTTATCCAAACCTCACAGCGGTATTCCTGGTGCTTTTGATTGGCGCGACTGCCCTGGCGAGCGGATTGGTCGATATCATCATGGCCATTCGCTTGCGCAAGGTCATCGAGGGTGAAGCGTTATTATTTCTCAATGGCATCGTTTCTGTCGCCTTCGGGGTATTTGTGTTTTTCTTCCCCGGTGCCGGAGCACTGGCCCTGGTGTGGCTGATCAGCATCTACGCCATTTTTTCAGGCGTGCTGCTGCTTGCGCTGGCTTGGCGCGCGCGAGGCTGGGCCGAGGGTCACGGCACACCGCCCAGCACTCTTCCCGCGTAAGCTTGGTTGCCGGAGTCTCACCGGGGTTGCCAGAGCGCTATCGGCACCGGCAAAGCATAAAGGGATAAAGGGAACACCGCAAAAGGGAACTCTATTGGGAAGACGCTCGGTTCGGTATGAGACACGTATATAAGGTTGGGGCGTCAACCGTCAGCGCTGCCAGCCATGCTGGTGCATTTCAGGAACGAACTTCAATAGGAGCAAACCATGAACTGGAAACCCGTAAAAACGTTCGTCATATGCGCTGCTTGCAGCGTTGCATTGATGGGGGGCGCGATGGCCCAGCAGCAAAAGGACAAGCCTGCAGAAAAGGATAAGGGCTCGGAATCCAAAACGAAAGAAGAGAAGGCGTTGATGCCTCCCGCGGTGGCCGGCAAGGTCATCCTTGGTATCGAGGTAATCGAGGCTGATCTCGTTGCCACGGGTTGGCGCGCCTCCAAGCTGATCGGCCTAACCGTACACAACGAGTTCGATGAAAAAATCGGCAAAATCGAGGACGTGATTACCACTCCCAAGGGAGACCTGTCGGTGGCAGTTATCGAGGTAGGAACCTTCCTCGGCCTTGCCAAACACCGGGTCGCCATTCCCATACGCCAGTTCGAACGCCTCGCGCCAAAGGCGATCCTCCCCGGAGCAACGAAGACCGCATTGAAAAACATGCCAAAGTTTGAGTACGGCGCTTACGTTCCGGCTCCATGACTCATCCCGCCAGTTCAAACACATTTTCAATAACGAAGCGCTACGATCGTCCGTCCGGACTGATGGAGCCCGTTGTTGTCCGTTTGAAATTTTAACCAGCGTTACCGAGATCCACACTTTCTTACATGTTTTTATCCGGGAGGCAACGTGAGATCTGATAGTGAAATCAAACAGGACGTGGAGTGGGAACTCAAGTGGGATCGCGAAATCGACGCGACTGATATCGCTGTGGCGGTCAAGGATGGCGTTGTTACCTTATCCGGCTTTGTTCGAAGCTACCTTCACAAACCTCAAGCGGAAATCGACGCCAAACGCGTTCCCGGCGTTAGAGCCGTGGCAAATGATATCGAGGTGCGATTGCCCACCAGCGGCATGAGACCAGACCCCGAGATCGCGCGAGACGCCGTGGCGGCGCTTACGCGGGAGGTGCCGGGTTCAGCGGAGCGCATCAAGGTTATTGTCAAAGATGGGTGGGTCACGCTCGAAGGTACTGCGGAATGGGACTGGGAGCGAAAGAAAGCTGAACACGCGATTCAGCAGCTCCGGGGGGTGACTCGCGTCACCAATCTGATCAGTCTGCAGCCGAAGGCCGAGCCCAGCGACATCAAGCGCAAGATTGAAGATGCATTCAAGCGGAATGCGGAAGTCGATGCGAAGAACATCATCGTAATTTCAAATGGCAGCGAGGTCACCCTGCGCGGAAGCGTCCGGTCCTGGGCTGAACGCAACGAAGCGGAAAGAGTTGCATGGTTGGCGCCGGGCGTAACAAGAGTGATCAATGAGATCACCATAAATCCATAGCTTAGCGACGGGTGCCTGGCAAGGCAAGCATGAGGCAGGAGGCAGGTATCGGCGTGTGAGCGGCGCTGGCCCCTCCTTCGTTTCTTGTTCGATCTAAATAATTTTGGAGGGCAAAATCTTATGGAAGCACTAGCGGCGGGCACAACCGCTCCCGAATTCTCATTACCCAGTACGCCCGACCAGCGGGTCGCGCTCTCCGAATTTCGCGGACGGCCTGTTGTACTGATTTTCTACCCGGCCGACTGGAGCCCGGTGTGCGGCGACGAACTCGCGCTGTTCAACGAGCTTCGCGATGAGTTTGCCAAATTCGACGCCTCGCTGCTGGGGATTTCCGTGGATGGCGCGTGGTGCCATAACGCGTTCGCCAAAGACCGTGGCTACCGAATGACGCTCCTGGCCGATTTCGAACCCAAGGGCGAAGTTGCACGCCAGTATGGTGTCTACCGAAGCAAGGAAGGCGTAAGCGAGCGTGCCCTGTTCGTCATCAAGCCCGATGGTGTGGTCCATTGGAGCCACGTCTCGCCGATTGGCGTTAACCCGGGCGCGGACGGCGTTTTGCGCGCCCTTGAATCACTTTCTGGAGGTGCATCATTAGCCTGCTCGTTCCCGTGGGTCCGAATGATCATATGCAAGGTCCTGAGACCGCGCTGCTTACGTTGGTCGAATATGGCGATTATCAGTGCCCGTACTGCGCAGTCGCGCATGTGAATGTCAGGCTGGTCCAGGATCAGCTTGGCCCCCGCCTCCGCTTCGTATTCCGAAATTTCCCGCTCACCCAGGTTCATCCGCAGGCCCAGCTTGCTGCCGAAGCGGCTGAAGCTGCTGGCGCCCAAGGCAAGTTCTGGGAAATGCATGACGCGCTCTACGAAAATCAGCCAGCGCTGAGTCCTGAGTTGATAGCAGCGCTTGCGCAAGGACTTGGTCTCGACATGGAGCGCTTGAACGAGGATCTGGCATCAGGGCGATTCCGCGAGCGTGTTAAACGCGACTTCATGGGCGGGGTGCGCAGTGGGGTGGCGGGGACCCCGACGTTTTTCATCAATGGGGAGCGTTATGAGGGCGGTTGGGATGAAGCTTCCCTTTTGAATGTACTACGGGCAGCAGCATAAGTTAGACGTATTCGGGAGGCGCTCCGGCTCGCTATGAAACTCCTGCGAACCGGGGGGCCCCGGGTAGGCGGCGCGGCTAGCCCAAGCTGGCGTGCTATTGTGGTAAGTGAACGTTGAAAAGTGAACCTTAAAAGGAGTTAAATCATGAACTTAATCCTCGGAAGAAGCATCATTATTTCTGTACTTTGCAGCCTGGCATTGATTGGGACGGCCTCTGCCCAAAGCGATGACAAGGGCGCTGTAGTACCGCCGGTCCCCGCGGGAAGGGTACCTCTGGGTGTCACCGTAGTTGAGACCGAGCTTGTTGCTACCGGCTGGCGGGCTTCCAAGCTGATCGGTACCAAAGTTCATAATGAGTCCGGCGATAAGATCGGGGAAATCGACGATCTGATCGTGAGCACCGACGGCAAGTTGACGGTGGCGATTGTGGAGGTTGGGGGCTTTCTCGGCGTAGGCAAACACCGGGTTGCGATACCGGTGCGCCAATTCACCCAGATTGCCCCAAAGGCGATACTTCCGGGAGCCACAAAGGAGGCGCTGAAGAAATTGCCTTCCTTTGTGTACGCTCAGTAACGGGCCAGCCGATAACGAGAGCAGCCGGGCAAGTATACATGGGGCTGCTCTCGGCTATAAAGGAACGGCCTCGCGATCCGCCGGTACGAATGCTGCCGCTGCAATGAATTGCCGCTACCAGGGTCAGGGCAGTCTGAGCAGGCTTGCATTCCCGATGAGAAAAGGCATGCTCTGGAATCTGTTTGTAACAGAGGAGAGTTACAGCTATGCTTGAATGAAATCCGAACGGTTGTGTTTTTTATTGCGAATCATCGATGGAATTCAAGGATTATTACAAAATCATGGGTGTGCCGCGGGATGCGTCCCAGGACGACATCAAGCGGGCCTACCGAAAACTGGCGCGCAAGTATCATCCCGACGTCAGCAAGGAACCCCAGGCCGAGGTCCGCTTCAAGGAACTGGGTGAGGCTTATGAAGTGCTCAAGGACCCCGAAAAACGTGTGGCGTACGATCGGCTCGGCAGTGACTGGAAGGCAAACCAGGAATTCCGCCCGCCCCCGGATTGGAACGCAGGGTTCGAGTTTTCGGAACGCGGGTTTGCCGGCGCCGACGCCTCCCAGCACAGCGATTTTTTCGAATCGCTGTTCGGCCATGGCTTTGGCGCGGCCCAAGGAAGACAAGGCACGCAAGACCGTCATGGCGGACGCGCCGGCGCGTTTCATGCGCCAGGCCAGGATCATTATGCCAAAGTGATGATCGACCTTGAAGAAGCATATCAGGGCGGCACCCGTTCCATTACGCTGCAAGTTCCCCAGCTGGATGCCCAGGGGCGTGTATCGACGCGCGAACACAGGCTGAATGTCGCCATTCCCAAGGGCATTCGGGCCGGACAGTATATTCGCCTTGCCGGCCAGGGAGCGCCCGGTCACGGGCAGGGCAAGCCGGGAGACCTCTATCTGGAAATTGAATTTCGCCCTCACCCGCACTATCGTGTAGAGAATGCCGACGTCTACCTTGATCTTCCGGTCGCGCCGTGGGAGGCCGCGCTGGGCGCGACGGTAAAAACGCCCACGCCGGGCGGCATCGTAGAACTCAAGGTTACTGCTGGTTCAACAACAGGACGCAAGCTCAGGTTGAAAGGGCGCGGCATACCCGGCAAAACGCCCGGTGATTTTTTTGTCGTGCTGCAAATCGTAACGCCTCCCGCCGATGATGAGACGGACCAGACGCTTTACCGCAAGATGGCGGAGCAGTTTAAATCATTTAACCCGAGGGCCAAACTGGGAGTGAGTTTATGAACGGCGAAAACGGACGGAACGACATGTCTGCCGGGCCATCATCCGGCTCTGCGAACCAGTCAGACGTGCTAAGGGGGATCATTCTCGACGAGCAGAGCGTTCTGACGCTGACCGAACTCAGCCATGTCTGCGCAGTGCAGACCGGTTATATCATCGAGTTGGTGGACGAAGGCCTGGTTACGCCGGATATCGCCACCGAAGAAAACGAACCCCAGCATTGGCGCTTCTCCGGCGCGCAGATACGCCGCGCAAGGACCGCCATGCGTCTGCAAAGCGATCTCGGCGTCAACCTCGCCGGCGCCGCCCTCGCCCTGCAGCTCCTGGACGAGATAGAGAACCTCCGCGCCCAGGTCAGGGCAATGGGCGACGAGTAGAACCTGCATCAAGGCCTACGATTGGAAGTAAACTGGGACTGCAACTCATTGCGGGATCACCCCACCACGTATCAATGATCTGCTACGCGGACGTTATCGCAACTCCGTAGACGCTGGTGAATATTGCTACGGCTCTGGGTCGTAAGCTAGAATCAGGTTGAATAATAATGTCTATCAGATTGATATTATTGGAATTATTACAATAAATGACAACAGAGCTCTGAAAGGAATTAAGTGGCACTCCAGACGCTCTATCGACATACAGGGCTGAATGATTCAGTGCGCAGAGGCAGGCTGAAGGTCCTGATTCGATAAATTATACTTCGCCTCATCCGGTTAAAGATTCCACCCGCTTGGGCTTACAACCCTAGTTGCTACACTTACGAATTCGGTTGCCGTTTCCCGTATTCATCGTGCAGCCGCCACCAGTTATATGGCTCCGTCTGCGGCGTTCCTTCTGGTGAGTCTTCCCAGGTTTCCTGCCGGCCGAGCGGCGTGAGATCGAGAAACGTCCAGACGGTCCCAAGCGTCTCAACCCCGCGTCCCGTGGTGAAATATGTGCGGTAGATATTGCCACCGTCACGATAGAAGACATTGAGGCCAAAATAGCGAGGCACGTCGAAATCCGCGTTGAAATCGTCCATGGTCGAGAACCACGGCATCTGCCAGCCCATGCGTCTCCGGAACGCCTCGATCTCGTTCACCGGCGCGCGAGAGACGAAGACCAGCGCGGTGTCGCGCGCGTGAAGATGCGCCAGATGCGGAATCTGGTCACCGACCATGCCGCACCCCACGCAAGGCGCGGGATCGGCCGGCTTGAGCATGTGATGATAGACGATGAGTTGCTTCCGCCCGCCGAACAGGCCGGGAAGATCGGTCTTGCCATCCGGTCCGTCGAATTCATAGGTCTTTTCAACCTTCATCATGGGCGCGCGGCGGCGTTCGGCGGCGAGCCTGTCATGCGCCCGCGTGAGTTCCTTTTCCTTGCTCAGCAGCGCAGCATGGGCTTCCAGCCATTCGCTGCGAGATACGATTTTTCGGTTCTCCATTTTAGCTCTCCTTTGGGACGGTCTGTGCAAGTGACGTCCCTCAATTTTCCCCACCATATCCATAGAGGTGATGCGTTCCAGCCGGGAGCTATCCCCCTTCTAGCTGCGGACCGCAATATCCTCAGATTATAGTAACTATGTATCTGTCGTCCATTGTGCCCGCTGAAAATGAGAAACGCGTGGAAGCCTCAGCGCAAGATTCCAACCTCAACCTGTCTTTGGATTTACATATGTACCTCGACCCAGAGTGGGGTCCGGTCTCTTTAGAGCATAACCCTTCTTCTGAAGCATTTCAGAAACATCCTTAGACGTTTTGCCCTTGAATGGATTCACTCCTAGTAACTTTGCAGCATCCAATCCCTTATCGACCTTGTGTACAGTCCCGATAATCGGAATGATCCCAAGCAGCCTCTCCCAGGTGCCGAGCGGCTCTTTACCGAAGAAGGTTTCCCCATATAATCGCACTGTATAAATCCAGTGGATAGCCAAAGAGAAGGCTGGTGATCGGGTACCCTAGGTCGCCCTTGGACCCGGGCGTTACGATAATCTAGCCTTGGTAACCAGAAGGATCGGGATAGCCCAGCAACACTTCCCTTGCGGCAGACGTAACGCCGCCGCCCACCATAGCGCCCTCCGTAGCGAAAGGGGCGATGAGCCGGTAGCGCGAAGCGAGGAGCGCCTTCGTGCATTCGGCCTATTCCGTCGGAACTCCGCAGGGCAGATCAAGGCCGCATAATCCGCCAACCCCCGCATAAACCTTGACATCTCCATGTTATTGTGCTACTAATTCAAACATCATTTAACGGAATAGTCGGAGCGGGCGGCAACAATGCGAGTTCTTAAGGATAAAGACCGGGTCCTGTATGACAAGCTGGTGCGCCTCGCGGGCGGCAACTCGCAAATCGTGCTCAAGGTACTTTCCAATCCGCATAGATCTTCCGTCGATCTGAGAACCGCCATCAAGGAAATTGAAGCATTGCGCAACAGTCAAACAACGTCCGCCGCGCCTTCGATGTCCCAGGCAGCACCCGCTTAAACCCTACTCCAACCCCAACCATCCATGTCCATCGCGTGGGCAACGGTCGTCATTGTTGTCCTGCTGCTTCCCGGATTCGCTTTTTTCTGGGGACTCTACTCTCCCAACCAGGTCACGCGCGAAGTGTCGCCCGCAAGCCCGCTGGCGCAACTGGCAGGCGTCGTGGTCATCAGCTTCCTGGTTCACGCCTGTGCCTACTTTGTAATCAATACCCGCCTTTGTGCCGGGTCAGGGGCGCTGCCCGCCATGCCGTGCGTGGATTTCGACGAGTTTGCCGCCTTGCTGCGCATTGAGGCCTTCACGCTGCCGGGCACCCCGCCGCGAACATTCCGCAGCATGCTCGACAGTTATGCAGGCTGGATTCTCGTTTATTTCGCCGCCACTGGCGCCATCACCGGCTTGCTCGGGTTCGCCGCCGGCAAACTAATCGAAAACGGATATCTCAGCGGGTTTACCCGTCATCGCTACCTGTTCATGCTGGAGCGGGGAAGAAAAAAGAAGGGGGCAGAACTGGTGCGCGCGCACGTCCTCTCGCGCACGCAAAACCTGAACAACGTCATCTTTTATGACGGCATTCTTCAGGATTTTTTCGCCAAGGCCGACGGCACCATCAGCTATGTGGTTCTGCACGCCGCCCGGACCTCGACGATCGAGATAACCGGCAGCGGCACCCTGCATTCCGACACCTCCACCCCGCTGGATATCCGTGGCGAAAGCCTGCAGACGAAGCCGCTGCTTGTCATCACCAGCGAGAATATCGCCAATGTCTACTTCGAGCCGCTCAACGAGGTCCGGATCGAAAGCGGCGATGACACCGACGCACTCGACCGGGCCATCGACGAACTGGAGCAGGCGAGCGCCAGGACCGGCGATGGCCAGTAGCGCGAGAACATGCCTGCGGGCTACGCTTCGCGCTTTTCCGGGATGACGTCCAGAGTCGGGATGAATGCCCCAGTCGCCACGAACTGTATTTGCAGGTCTCCGCCGTCATGAACGTGGGCAATGAAGACGCCGATCCCGGCGTTGTATGAAAGCTGGCTCGAACTGAACGCCTGGTTATCAGGCACGTAGGCATTCGCATTGATGCCGGAGAGGTCGAGCTTATCCCTTCCAAGCGGTTGAAATCCAAGATGATGTCATACTGGTGTTGTACCGAAGCGGTTCCGGCGCCGGGCTTTCGCCCACCCAGTTGTAATCGAAGATATCTTTCCCGGTGCCCGCCATCGACATAATCATTGCCATTGCCGCCTTTGAGAACGTCGTTGCCCCCGCCGCCGTAAAGGTAATCGTTGTCGTGAGCGGGGGCGCTGGCTCGACGGCACGTAGGATAAAGTTCGACACTTTTACTGATAGTGACGCCCTTGCTCTCCGCAAGGTGCGCTGCCCGCGCCGATGGCAGGCACTACCAGCCAAAGGAATACCGTCTTTTCTGAGGGATTGATGGCTGTGCGTTGAGGGCTCTTTGCAGATCCTGGGCGAAACATAACCCGAATCGGCGTCCCCCAGTCCTAAAAAACCCTGCCGCGATCAGCGTTTTTTTTTGTGCAATGCTAGGGCATGATTCACACAGGCCGATTCGAAAGCCAAGCCGAACCCGCTTCAACGACTGATAAAAACCCGATCGCGTTGCCGACGGATTCTTATACGACGTCGTGTTGCGCCCTTAAAGAATGATTACATCAATGGTCGCTATGTCAAAAAATAAAAACCAAGCAACATTCGCCGGCATCGGCATCCTCCTGTTGGTTATCGTCTTTGGCCTAAAGGATGTACATGCCAATAACCTGACAAATCTGTTCAAGGAAAACGGGTTGGAATTTGGTGGCTGGATCAACGGCGGCATTACCTATAACGCAAATAACCCATCGGATGGATTCAATGGGACGGTTACTTTCGCGGACAGAGCCAACCGGTTTCAGCTGAACCAGTTGAATTTATTTTTACAGCGTCCGGTAACATCGGAAGGCAAAGAATGGGACTTTGGCGCCCGCGTCGATTTTTTGTTTGGGACGGACGCCATCTACGCTCAGGCTTTTGGCATTTCCGCGTTCGACGAGAATACCGGTGCGCCGGCTGACAGAGGCAACTGGGATCTTAATATATGCTGTAAATCGACCCGCACCTACGGTATTGCCCTTCCGCAGGCCTATTTTGAGGCTTACGTGCCGATCGGCAATGGTCTTAATATCAAGGCCGGGCATTTTTATACCCCGCTTGGGTATGAAACAGTGCCCGCCCCCGATAACTTCTTTTATACGCGCGGTTATATTCTTAACAGCGGCGAGCCGTTCACGCACGTGGGATTGCTCGGGAATTACACTGTCAACCAGAATTGGTCCGTTTTGGGTGCGGCAACCACAGGCAGCGCAACCGGCGGCTGGGATGGCGTCTTTGATAAACAGCTGGACAATTGGGGTGGCCTGGCCGGCGTCCTATGGAGCAGCGACGATAAAAGAACCTCGGCTACTCTCGGTGGAACCTACGGAGAGACTGCGATAGGTGAACCGTGGATGATGTACAGCGTTGTCCTGCAGCATCGGATCACACCGAGGACCCATGTGGTCCTGCACCATACCAACGGCTGGGCGGCGAACATCAATCTGCCGGACGGAATCAAGAATGCCGCATGGTACAGCATCAATACGCACCTGACCTACGACCTTCTCCATGATCTGTCCGTGGGCATCCGGGCTGAGCGGTTTCACGATCGGAACGGGTGGCGCGTTTTTTCGCCCTATCGCATACTATCCGCCATGAATAATAAAGGCGTCAGCTATGCGGGCAACATTCCCTTTATCAGCGCACCCGCGGACTATTACGCAGTCACCCTGGGCATGAACTGGAAACCCGCCAAAAGAATGGGAATTGGCTGGAAGCCAGTACAGAAAGTAAACATTCGACCGAACATTCGTTATGACCGGGCAGACGGCATCGATATGGCGTTCCGGCCATTTGACGGCAGGAAGGACCAATTCCTGTTCTCAGTGGATGCTACGCTTCCGTTCTAACCCATAAGGAGAACGCTGCGCCAAGGATACTGGCGGCAAAATCCGGGAGGGCCGCAGAGGCAAGGATGCAGGTTGTTTTTCCCCCATGACGCCTCGCACCGCTATAGCCACCTCTAAAGCCCGCTCACCGCGTCGGGCGTTCGCGGAGCGGACGCGGCGTGATTTTCATTGAGCTGTGACGCCATCTGACGATGGAACGCCGCCGCGCGCATATTTTCAGCGACGGCCTTTTCGTAATTGCGGATCAAGGCGTGAGTATGGGATTGCAGGTCTTGTGCGCGCCTGCCATAAAGGTAGCTTTTATCTTCGTAATGCTCCAACAGCTCTTTTTTTTCTGCTGCTTTTGCCTGCATCTGCGCAGCGGCATCTTCATACTGCTTTGCGACGTCCTCGTGATCACTTTGGCTGGTTGCATTCGCGGCTGCCGCGTGAATCTCGGGAGTGTCAAGCGACTGCGCCGCCGTCGCGAAAGGATTCAGCAAGGCCAACAGAGCTATTATGAATGCTGCCAAATAGTTCCCGGATTTTGTTTTCATGGTAGCGGCGAACCAAAGAGGAGAAAGTAGCTGCATCCTAACCCGGTCAATGCCACGAGTATATTGGGGAAACCTTGGTTTTATGCTAGGTGAAACCCTTAGCAATAAAAATGACCATAATGATCCCATGGTCAAGCTTGGGCGCCAACGCAGACGCGGGGCCTTGGAATGATGTCCGCTCCTGATGGGGAAGAGATACTCATGTCGCTGCAGGTTTATAATCAGACGTAAGATAGATGTTGGCGAGGCTGCAAGAGCATTACTGCAATAGCAGCGTTAATGTCATTCATGAAGGCAAAGCATCCGGAAGGCTTTGATGCTTGCTGGGCGAGGGCCACATAATGCTCGCGTAGTGCTTATTCTGTGCTAAAACGAACCGAAACCAGATGCAGCGACCGTGCATACTGATTTACCGGCCGGTGGCCGGTGGCCGGTGGCCGGTGGCCGGTGGCCGGTGGCCGGTGGCCGGTGGCCGGTAAAGGGTAAAGGGCGTTTATTTATTACGCTGGTATATAACAGGCGCAAGGCCGGTGCCGGTTTTTCTGCCCGGCACTCCCGCTGATGACAACCGAGGGCAAAGATGGAAAAGAAGATGGAAAAAAAACCGCTGGTCTCATTACCCTGGCACGGGCACGAAACGATCGAGTCCATACCGGCACTGCTTGACGATGCGCTGGAGATAGAGATTACGCTCCCGTCAAACTATAATCATTCCTTGTTTTCGCTGCTGCATGGTGACGATGCGCCCGGCCGGGTTGAAGACATCCGCGCCTCAGGCAGTCCCCAACTCCTGGCGGAGATCGCAAGCGTTAAAGGCCTGGAGGAAATGTCGTCGCTGATCGAGCCGCTAACCGCGGCCGGAGCCAGGGTGCAAGTTCTCAGCCCGCCCAGGATCGTGATCACCCTGCCGGCCAGCGCTGAAAAGCAGCAACAACTGAACCGGGACATGCGCTGACTCACTGATCAAGCGGCTGACTTGGGGGTCGAATGCAGCCGCCGATTTATCCACAAACTCTCATTATGGGGAATCCATGAAGAATCTATCCGTTGTAGCCGCTGGACTGATCGCTCCCGTGTTTGCGTTTGCCGAAATCCGTGAGTTGGACGATGCGCAAATCGCCAACGTCGTGATTACCGCGCACCGGGTTGCCATCGAGACCGGCCTGCTCGCGGACTCAAAATCTTCCAACGCGGCAGTCAGGGAATACGCACAGCGAAAGATACGCGGCCACGAAAGCCTGAATAAAGAAGCTGCCGAACTGGTCGACAAGCTTCAACTGGCGCTGCGAGACAGCATGATCAACCAGGAGCTGCGGACCGATGGCGAAATGGGCTTTACCAGTCTCGCGGCAATGCAGGGGATCGAATTCGACCAGGCATACATCGAGCGGAATGTCGTTCTCTACCAGCATGTGCTGGACACGATAGACAACAGGCTGATGCCCAGCGCTAAGAGTGAAGAATTGAAGGCGCTGTTGTACAAAATGTTCGCGCCGTTATCTGATCATCTTGAGTATGCCCAGCAGATTCAGGACTCCCTGAACAAATAACGGCAACCCGGAACAGGCTCGCCGATTCTCCGATCAGCGATTCCTGGACTCAAGTCATGATTGATCCAGGCCCCCGGCACCAGCAGAAGAATCCTTATCAGCAATCTCCCGATGAGGTATTGGCGGCGTTCGCGTCGGATTCCAGGCATGGCTTGAGCGAGAGCGAAGCACGGGCGCGGCTGGATAAGTACGGCACAAATGAGCTGAAGGCGAAACAGCCTGTCCCCGGATGGAGAAAGTTTCTCGCCCAGTTCCAGAATGTGCTGGTGGTCCTGCTGCTTATCGCCACTGCCATCTCAGCCGGACTGTGGTTGTATGAGCGCGACGCGGCCCTGCCCTATGAGGCCATCGCCATTTTTGCCGTGGTGCTTCTTAACGCCCTCATGGGCTATATCCAGGAATCGAAGGCAGAGGAAGCGGTGGCGGCCTTGCGGCAAATGTCGGCGGCACAGGCCAGCGTTGTGCGCAGTGGCGAACACCAGACCCTGCCCGCAGCTCGACTCGTGCCCGGCGATATCATCCTTATCGAGGAAGGCGATACCATTCCCGCCGACGCGCGGCTGATTCATTCGGTGGCGCTGGAAACGGCGGAGGCCGCCCTTACGGGCGAGAGCACGCCGGTATCGAAATATACCGAGACAATTCCAGAAGAAGTCGAACTGGGCGACCAGCGCAACATGCTGTTCAGCGGCACGGCGGCGACTTTTGGCCGAGGCCGGGCAGTGGTGGTGGCAACGGGAATGCACACCCAGATGGGCCATATCGCCGGCATGCTCGAAGAAACGCCGCAAGAGGCGACTTCCCTTCAGAAGGAGCTTGCGCATGTAGGCAAACTGCTGGGAATCATCGTCGTTGTCATCGCTGTTGTCATGATCGCAACGATTATTCTTGTGGAGCATGTAAGCGGTTTTGCCGCTATCGTGGACGCGCTCATCCTGGGTGTGGCCCTGGCGGTCGCGGCGATACCGGAGGGACTGCCGGCGGTCGTCACCGCCGTCTTGTCCCTCGGCGTGCAGCGGATGGCGCGCAGGAACGCGATCGTGCGGCGTCTTCCGGCGGTGGAAACACTGGGCTCCGCCACGTTGGTTGCTTCGGATAAAACCGGCACCCTCACGCGGAATGAGATGACGGTGCTCGCGGTGGTCACGGCGAGCGGCAGGGTGGCGTTCGGCGGGTCGGGCTACGCGCCGCAAGGCGAAGTACGGCGCGAGGAAGATGCCGCAAATACGGAAAACCCCGCGGATCGCCAAACGAAGATAGACGGCGCCTTGCGAATCGAATTGGAACGCGCGCTCGCAGTGGGCGACCGAGCCAGCAATGCCGTCCTGCAAGAGCACGAGGGAAATTGGACAGTAAAGGGCGACCCTACCGAAGGAGCGCTTCTCGTTGCCGCGCGCAAGGCAGGACTGGAAAAGGAAGCGCTGGACGCGCGCTTCGAGCGCGTCGGAGAAATTCCCTTCTCCTCCCAGCGCAAGCTGATGACGACGATTCATACCGATGCCGATGCTCAGCTGCATGAGCGGCTGCTTGTCTTCACCAAAGGCGCACCCGACTTGTTGCTCGAGTGCTGCACATTCGAGCTGGTGGGAGAAGAGACAAAGCCCCTGACCGACCCGCGACGCACCGCCATATTGAAGCAGAATGAGGAACTTGCGAGCGAGGCGCTGCGCTCGCTGGGCGTGGCCTTCCGCTCGCTGCCTGCGGATGCGCTCGAAATCAAAGAAGTGGATGAGAGTCTTGAGCAGGATCTCGTTTTCGCGGGCTTGATTGGCATGATCGACCCCGCGCGCGAAGAGGCGAAAGAAGCGGTCACGCGCGCGAAGATGGCGGGCATACGCACCATCATGATCACCGGCGACCATCCCATCACCGCGGCCGTTATCGCCACCCAGCTCGGTATCACCGGTCACCTGAAGGCGCGGGCAGTAACCGGCGCCGAGCTGGAGAAGATGTCGGACGAGACGCTGGACCAGACCGTCAAGGAAGTATCGGTGTACGCCCGCGTCAGCCCGGAACACAAACTGCGCATCGTCAGGGCTTTGCAGCGCGGCGACGAGGTGGTAGCGATGACAGGGGACGGGGTAAACGACGCGCCTGCCCTGAAGACCGCGGACATTGGCGTAGCGATGGGTATCACGGGTACTGACGTGTCCAAGGAAGCCGCCGACATGGTGTTGGCCGATGACAACTACGCGTCCATCATCGCGGCCGTGGAAGAAGGACGCGCCATTTTCGCCAACATCCGCAAGTTCCTGCGCTACCTGCTCTCATCCAACATCGGTGAAGTGCTGGCCATGTTCTTCGGCGTGGTTCTGGCGGATATCATCGGCCTTAAAGCCGAAGAGCAACTCATCGTGCTTCCGTTGCTTGCAACCCAGCTCCTATGGATCAATCTGGTAACGGATGGCGCGCCCGCGCTCGCGCTTGGCGTCGATCCGCCGGATGCCGGCGTGATGCGCAAACCACCGCGTGCAAAAGGCGAAGGAGTGATTACGCCGCAAATGTGGTGGGGTATTGTTTACGTCGGCTTTATCATGGCTGCGAGCACGCTGGTGGTGCTGGACGCATCCCTGCCGGGCGGGCTCATAGAAGGTTCCGGCAGCATGCGTTACGCCCAGACCATGGCGTTCACGACGATTGTGCTGGCGTCCCTCTTCAACGTGATCAATGCGCGTTCGGATGAGCAGAGCGCTTTCACCGGCCTGTTTTCCAATAAATGGCTGTGGGCCTCCATCGCCCTATCAGTTCTGTTGCAGATGGCCGTCGTTTATCTGCCCTTTCTGCAAAAGGCATTTTCGACCGTTAGCTTGAGCCTCGGCGATTGGATGTTGTGCACGCTTGCCGCCAGTTCGGTACTCTGGCTGCGCGAGCTGAGCAAACTGGCAAGGCGCATAGTGCGCTGAACGGGAGACGCCATTCGGCGCCCCAGCTAGCGATTCCCTTCGTAGGATTGCGTTCAGACGTCAGGCGTCAGGGGCACGCAGCATTCCTTGGAATGCAAAGCGTGCATTCGCCGTTGTCACCCCACTCACAGCATTTGTTGGGAAAGCAGGTGCCGCCGGCAGGGCTTCCGCCCCCGCCGCCCCCACCGCCACCACCACCGCCGTTCTCGGGGACGTCAAGTACGTCTATGCAATCGCGGCAATATCCATAGAACCCGCCCAGGCAGGCCGCAAAACAGCCCACCATGGCAGGTACGTTTGGAAAGAACGCAGTGCAGCCTACGCACCCCAGGATCAAGCCGTTACACGCCAGAGACTTGAACGCTCCGCACGCCTGAGGCGCAACCAGTGCGTGATAGCCAATCTGGCCGGCGCCATTCGGGCCGCTATAGCGCCGATAGCGGCGCCTGCTTTCATATAACGATGCTTCCGCCGTAAATCCTGGCATAGTCATTTTAACCACCCTTCCGCTAAAAGTTAGTCGTCATTCCCGTCGACATCATTTAATCGGGATTCCTTGCTCCCCCATTTCTTCGAACCAACGGCGTAGCTGAAATCGGTCGTTTCTCATACCCTCTACAGTAGACGATGGCACAACCCGGAGCCGATGGTCTGTTGCCAAGGCCACAGATATCCAGACCTGAGAGCCATAGCAGCCAAAGCCAACCGCATAGGCAGTCGCGATCGTCCTGTTAGCGCCCCTCGCCAAGCCCCGTCAGGCACCCGTACGTCGAGTACAGCGAGTCGCAGAAATCCATTCATGTTTGCGTCCCGCTTCGGTAACGGGGGTAATGGGGGTAATGGGGGTAATGGGGTAATGGGACACACGGAACGGGGAAGCAAGCGCGGCGCCATTCATTATTCCGCTTTCCGCTATTCCACCATCAGGCGCCACCGTGCCCGTGATGTACTGTCACTTCCCGTCACTTTCCGGCTAGCGAATTTTTCCAACCCCTGCCTGTCATAGCAACCGCCGGAACATGTCATCTGAACGTGTCGATATGCGTTCATTGATTTAAATACGGTTATATCGAGACATTCGGATTGACGTTGCGATTTGCATGGCTTGGGAAAATAGTTCCGGTTTTGGTTCGATTTCGCGTGCCTGAAAACGGGAGTTCCTGTGGAAAAACTCAAACGGTTATGTCTCGCATGCTTGGTGGCCGCGCTGCTGGGATTAAACTCGACGGTCCCCGCGTTAGCCCAGGATGGCGGAGATGATGGCGGCTCCGATGATGGAGGGTTTGAGGACGGCGGAATGGACGAGCCGGGGGACGGCGACAACGATCAGGACAAGGACGGCGATGGGCAGCCGGATAAGGATGGGGATGGGCACGGCCATAAGGGAGGGCACGGACACCATGGAAAACATCATCACCATCATGTCCATCCATATTATGGCGGCTGGCCGGCCTGGGGTTTCGGCTTTGGTGCGTTCGGCTATATGCCGCCCTACTACCCGCCCGCGTATTACGGCTATCCGCCCGCAGCCGGCAGGTTCGTTCCACCCGCGGTATACATCGAGCGAAAAGACGTGGCCCAACCGGCCCAACCTGCTACCGGATCTCAAGGGAATTACTGGCATTACTGTCGCTCTGCCGAGGGCTACTACCCCTACGTCAAGGAATGTCCGGACGGCTGGGAGCAGGTAGCGCCAACCCCGCCGCAAGCCGGCACGGAAGATCAGGAATAACGTTACTCGCGCTGAACGAGGAACTGCGGGAGTGGATTTAGCGTAGCCGAAACCCGCCGAAACCTATATCTAACCTACCTAACCTGGCCTCGTCCGGTGCCTGGAACCGGACGTGGGGTTGGGCATCAAGGCAGCGAACAAGCGGGTCACATTTGCAGCTGGAATGACAGTTTGAAAACATCCACCTTGTCGCCCACCACATCAGGCGCATAATTGGTACCTTTGGTCCGCAGATCTCCGTGCTGGTAGTAGGCTGAAATACGCGCATTAAAGCCATTGATAATATAGTTTACACCCGCCTCGACTTCCTCCCGTTTGCTGCTGTGGTCAGGTTGAATACTGGTAAACCTTCCGTACGGCTGGAGTTGTCCGATTCCTATGTGGGCGGGTATCAAATAAAGTCCTGTTACCGTCCACGATTGCCCATCGAATATGCAAAAACAATCCGGGTTGGCAAAGGCCAGGGGGGAATAATTGGCGTAGAACTTTTTGTATTCTCCATTGACAGTAACTACGCCCGTATTTCGCGGTAAAACTTTTTCCAACAGGATATCGCCGACAAGACCGAGGAAATCGCTGGGATGGGCGAATGATCCCGCGCCATCCTTTTGGTAGGACGTGCCGACTGCAGCTGCGAGAATATCCCCCGCCTTTCCGAAATAAGTACTGCGGGTATAAAAGCCCGGATTGATTTCAGGATTAAGGAAGTTATACGTCAGGCGCCCGGCAAAAGACACGCTGTTTTCCTGGTTGGGTCCCATGCGCATGGGCGTAGATGACTGGAGTCCCCGATAGATACCGCCAGCATACCCGAGCGTGCCGCGAACAAACCCTGGCTCGAGGTTACCCCAAAAAGTGACGCCTTCATCATGGCCATAACGCCCTGCCCCGCCGCTGCCAAATTTTGTGCTGAAACCCTGCGGAAAAGATGGCGTCTTGAAGGGGTCATGGGTCGCCTGGTGAAAAGGTCCGGCCAACTCGCCCCGCTCTGTGGGGATCTGCATGCGTCCGCCCCAGACATTGATATACCGGTTGAATTCCACCTTTCCTATGGCCGCCAGGACCGTATAGGACATCTTGGGATTGTCTCCCGGATCGGTGTTATTGCAGAAAGTACAATCGGTGTAGCTTTCAAATTTGATATATTTATGGATCTGCCCGTTTAGAAAAACACGGGCATTGTCGATGCTGAAAAGCGTCTTGAAATTATCCGCCGACGGGTTCTCCACCCACACGCCCGAGCCGCGAAAGCCGGCGCCGAGGGTGATCCACCGGCTGTCATCGATAGCCCATTTAGGTTTGATTTCCGGATGGCCCAGGCCGTTCATCGCGAACGCCTCCGGCAGGAACGACAGAAAACCTGCCGCCAGCGCCAATCTTGCGGCCCTGACGTAAAAATTGCGGGCCTTCCTGTTTGGATCGAACTGTACTACCAGGTGTTTTCTCGCCCGCTTTCCTGATACATCCTGCATTTTCCTGATGGCACTTCTCATTCGTCGTCTCCCTGAGCATTAATGATAGAAAGCCGCTGAATTCCGACGGTTGTCGCATTGACAGTCCTGCGACATGACGCTTGTATGCCAAAGCGGCCGAATCAGCGAAATAAAAGTCAGTAGCTGCCTTCTCTGCCGGTTCATAGGCTGCTGCGATTGGACGAGCGTGGCAAAAGGTCAGGCGGGAAACCATCACCATCGTGTTCATCCCGTTGCCATCGGCCGGCTGCAAGACCCTTGAGGCGGGCACCAGCATGCTTACTGAAAAAAAGAAGCCCGGTACAGAACTCGTTCCCCCTGGACCGGGCTGGCGTGTCACCCATCGGATAAACGCCTAAGGCATCTATCAAGGAGAGGAGATAGACACCGCGATAAATATCTCATAAAAATATGTCAAGATGATGACGTTGTCATTATATGGGATAATAACAAAGAACAAATAGTCATTAAGACCGAACGAATATCCGGGAATAACGAAGGCGCAGGCCGGGAAACGGAACCGTTTTGAGGTGGCGCAGGCGGAAGAACTATAAGCGGGAATGACTAGCTCAAACGCGTCTCCCGATGGGGATTCGAGAAGATTGAAACCGGCGGGGAAATCAGAATGGTCATTTTTTAAGCGATCACTGAGCTGATCGCAATCCGCGCGGCGTGCAAATTTTATTCAACAAAGTAATGGCGGAAAACCGCTTCTCCCCGGCACGGCCTTTTCGTGCCTGATCGTATACGTCGCCGACGATCAAAGTATTTCCCTGTATGCTCGCTTTAACGGTGTAGGCATCAAAGCTGAAATCGCCGCCAAAATCGATCCAGTCGACAGGCACCGTGAATTCCGCCCCACGAAATATGTGCCGGACATCAGATCCCGCCTGCAGGCTGGGCTCCGTGGATACTGTCAGCACCTTTGGCAACGTTTGGCTTTCAGCTTGCAGGCTGCCCTCATATATCAATACCCTACCCCCTTTTTTCTTGCTCACCGGGATAAAAAGAACATAAGCCTTTTCGTGCAAAATCTGCAGGAGCAAATAATCGTCGCCCCCGCCATCGATTCCGTCGATTCGTTCTCCCCTCGTCTTCACCTCAAACACGAGGCGATTATCGGGGGAAACATCTGCCGTCACCCGCAGGATATCGAGCTCGGGGGAAACAGACCTGTCCATGGACGATATGATCATCCGGGGATCCGGCTCCACTTGCATGGCCGATACGGATAGCCCCCCTATCATAGAGCACAGCAATACGAGTAATTTGGCCCACTTCATGACTTGAACAATTCCTTGTTTTCCCGGAATATCCTTGCCATGCTATCGGCATCTTTTAACGCATCGAATATGACCCTGATTTTCCCTTCAGGATCGATCAGGAATGCCGAAGTGCTGTGATCGACCTGGTAATTATTCTTGTTGCCGGCATTCTTCGTATAGAAAATCGTTTCCACGCTGAAAGCCGCCTTGAACCGCTCCAGTTCTTCCCCTTCGAAGCGTAAATATGAAATGTCAGGCCCAAAGTTTGTGGTGTATTTGGCCAGAATCTCATTCGTGTCCCGCTCCGGGTCCACGGTGACGAACGTGCCATCCAGCTTGATTTGCTCCCTGGTCGCCGCCTTCATCAGCATGGATAGATTGGAGAGCGAAACTGGACAAACATCCTTGCAATGCGTAAATCCAAAAACAACGAGTTGCCACTGGCTGCCATCCAGAGCGTGTGCTTGCCGCAAATGAGTAACCGTTTCCGCTTGCAGAGACACCGGGCGGCGCAGGACAATTGTTGCCGCGCTGCCATTGGCTTGGCAAAAAAGAAAGAATATGGCCACAGCGGCGAGAAAGCGCTGTTTCCGTAGGATCCTCTGCTTCATTCAGTTCATCCTTCCTGAATCAATCTGGTAATCTTTTATTTTCAGACTTGAAGCGGTCCACCATGGATCGCATCCATGGTGAGTCATGGCGGAAAACCAGGTGGACCAGCTATGAATACAGCTAAGACCGGCTAAAACCTGCCAAAACTCAGCGCAGCCCACCGGCGGCGTAAATGCCATGTGGTTGCACCAGACCGTCGCTCGGACCCCACGCCTTGGTGACCGTATCGGTCGCGGTATCGATCTTTATCACGTAGCCCGATACCCAGCTTGCCACCATCAGGAAACGGTTATCCGGAGTCGGGCTGATCGTATGAGCAACGGTGTATCCCGCCGGCAATTCGAAGCCCGGCTTGAGCCTTTTGATGAAGCGCGGCTTTTCGCGGTCGGACAGGTCAAAAACGGAAATGTAGCCGTCATTGGCGAAGGTGGGGTCAAGCGTATCTTCCTCCGCGATATAGAGTTTGCCGTTCACCACCGCCAGATCGGAGGCGGAGCGGAACACGCCTTTGCCATTGACCTGATCGGTATGGTCGAGAATCTTTTTTGCCGTTCCCGCCACTGAATCGATCAGCCACACGCTGGGCGGAATGATGTGATTGGTGCTTGAAGGGGTCAGCGAAGTCTTATCGAACTGCATGGAAGCGGTGAGCGCATAGCGTTCATCCAGCCAGTACACGAAGTGGGTGAAAGCGGCATGCTTTTTCTCATTTCCGAGCATGATCTGGCCGACCGTCTCCAGGGCGCCGGTTTCCCGGTTGGATTTATATACATCGATCACGCTGTTGTCGAAAAAGTACCCTGTGCCAAGTCCAACGGTGCCCGACTTGTTGAAATTCACGCCATGTGTCTGCTCGGTGTATCCGGGAATGACAATGGGGTCCACGCTCGCCAGTTGGTTCAGCTTGTGATTGACCACGCGCACCCTGTTCGAGGTGAATTCCGTGAAATAAAGATAATCGGAATAGGGCAATATCGTGGGACCATGAATCTGGGTTCCCCTGCCAATTACCCAGTTGGGGACCGCCTGGACGGGATTGACCGGCTGTACGAACGGCAATTCCGATGGCGTATTCGGGACATCGACCGGCAACACCGAATCCACTGTCAGAGAAACCAGGCCCGAATGCCAGTCGATATGATTGACGTTGAGGGCAATGATGTAGGAAGCATGTTCCGCCGTATTATCCGACGTTATATAGATGCGGTTCCCCTCAGGCATGACAACAGTATGCTGTAACGGAACGTTTCCCGGCCACCCGGGTATGCTTTGCGGATCGATTGTTATCAGTTTGTCATTTTCATAATTGAAGAGATAGAGCATCCGCGTATGATAGTCGATGGCGGTCGCCACGGGCTGCAGATAATTATTGTAGATATTCGGGGACTGAACGGGTGTCCACGGCGATTGGTCGTTACCGCTCGCGCTGACAGCACCGCCTGATAGCATGGCCGCGCCCATCGCAGCCACCGAAACCAGATTAAAAAATCGCTTCATTACAATCACTTTAACTCCCTATTGACGATATTTTTATTTATTAAATTCCCGAGTGCCTGAAAATCATCTTTCAGGCGCTCAGGAAAACCAGATCGAGATACTTACTACAGTTATGACGTACCAGACTTGAAAATCACCATCTTTCGATGGATTTTGTCGATTCCGCCATGAAGCGGAACCGCAAAAACGGACGAGATCAGTAGACGCTCCCAGATGACGGCGCGCCCACCCCGGAACTGTCTGAATTCACGCTGCTTTCATATGTCTCACTAATATGCGGAGCAATGACCTGAACATCGTTTGTCGAATCCCGCGCAATCTTTCGTGTTTCTTCCAATTTGACATATTCGTGATTCTTGGTTACTTCTCCGCTCTGCTCTGTTTCCGCTGGCGGAAAATAAGGCCGCACTCCGTGCGCCTGCACTCCCATAATGGGCATAAAACCAAGCATTCCGACGATCAATAATTTCTTGTATGAAGCTTTCATAAAACCTCCGTAGTATAGGAAACAGCGTTCTGACATATCTTCCGAATAGCCGGATAAAAGCATCGTTTATGTCAAATGAAACCACATCAAAAACCTGATACTCTTGGCGCTCTCCTGCGCCACGATCGCACAACCTTATCGATGCCTTTCGAACGGCCGCGCATAGGCGCGCTTCACTTCTTCCTGACAGCAATCCCGACTTCAGCACGTCGGCTTTTTGTTTATTGTTATTGATTGTTTCAGCCCCTGCCCCCTACCGGCAAAGACTGTTTTTCAGCAGATGGGTCTTCTTTGGAAGCCCGCGGAACGGGTTTCTGAGACCTATGAACCTGGCCAGATAATCAATCAGGATATTTAACAGCGGCGATAATTACACAGCCGTATGACTCAGCTATGAACCGCGTCATAGTCCATTAGTGCGGGAGGCATATAGTCTGCCCGTATGAGTACTAGATCTATGTGGTTGGCAGTAATAAAGAATCTGATCTGTCCTCTTTTAAATGAAATATTACCGCTGGGGGATAACCTGAAATAAGAGCGTTTTCCGGAAGGTTTCAAGACCTAAAGGTCGCAAGGTCTGAAGTGGGAAGATGGGAAGGTAGGACGTGTTACCAGCCCATTAGGACATTTTTGCCCTCAAATGTTGCTTCCAGGCATCGTTAATTCCATTCGAAGGGCTTGTGACCTGCTAGA
This sequence comes from Nitrosospira sp. Nsp14, assembly GCF_900113575.1. Lineage (GTDB taxonomy): Bacteria > Pseudomonadota > Gammaproteobacteria > Burkholderiales > Nitrosomonadaceae > Nitrosospira. The sequence continues at coordinate 38,789 of NZ_FOPV01000005.1, read as the reverse complement.
AGAACGAATCCCTGCCCTGCCTCCATAGGACAATTCAAGAACCATCATTGATGAACATCAAACTCATGCATAGAGTTGGCGGACGCGGATAATGCCATGGCCAATCTTGCTGTCTTTTAGATTGTGTACGTCGGCGCATGACCGGCTGGACCGGATCGCGATTCGATAGGGCGGCTGGGACCGTAACATCATTCCATATATTCCGTATATGCCAAGCCCGCGGTTTGGATAGCCTGGCCCCTGCTATGCTAGGCTAATGGCAATGATCCAGTTCTCTCAACACACAAGGATGAGATGAATCCCACTGAACCGCTTCAATTGGCAAGCGTCGAAAAATTCAGGGAAATCGCCCTTTGGCCGGTGCAGCTATTGCCGCGTTATGAAGGAACCCAGATACAAAACCATTGGGAATGTCTGAATGCGACAAGCGCTGATTCTGTCTGGAATGAGGTGGTGGACGAGTTCGGCGGCGACCCGGGTGAATTCAAGGAAAGGCACTACAAGGAATTCGTAACCTTCCTGCCATTTGTACAGCGTTTTTTATATGGCGAGGGTACGGGCAGCGACGAAAAGTCCGGACGTTCCCCAATTCATGTGTTTCGCCGCAGTGATATTGCGCAGGTGCGAATTACCCTTCCCGGCGATACTGCGCCCATGTCGTTCGATGTCGCGCACATCGACCTGTATTTCTTTTATGACATAGACATTGCAATCCTGGTGGTGGAAATCGCCGGCGAAAAATTGTCGTTGCGGCAGGCGCTTGATACCTTGTACCGCTTCGGGCGCACTTACCCCACCCACTGGGAGCCCAGCAGCCGTGGCGGGCACTGTGCGGAGCGGGTTGAGTGGCTCTCTCATAGTGGTGCTGTCCTTGCTGTGTCGGACTATGAGAACAAGGGGCGATATCTGCGCTTTGTCAGCGAACATCGGGCTCCGTGCGTCGCGTCCCATTGGGAATTTCTTATGGAACCTCTGGTGCTTTATCAATCGCCGCGGGAGGGGAACGTTCGTTACCGGGAAATCGAATATCAACGCATGCCGTTGATGAGTTACCTCGCTTTGGACGAAACCAGTCGGCTGACCCGCGGTGATCTAGTGAGATTCGGGTTGGTCACGGGCCCAGGGAATGCGCAGACGCTACCCTTTTCAGAGCGGTTCCTTGAGGATTTCGAGCGACGCTATTGCTACGATCGCTATTGGGAAGAAGGACGGGAGCACGATTTCAACAATGTGCGCCTGATTTCCAACGGCCATGATTTTACGATGGTAGGCGAAGCATCCGAACCGTTCTTCACTGAGGCGGAAAGCGGCATGTTGGGACAGTTCCGCCATCAGTATTTTCTGTTCTTTCTGATTACGCATTTTCACAAGGCCGCCTTGCTAATGCTCTCCAACCGGCTCGTTGCCGAGCTTAGCCAGATGGATATTCGCCAGCCCAAGTCGGTGCAAACCTTCAGGCGCGACATAAAGCAACTAACAGAGATTTTTTTGCGGTTCACCCATCGTTATTGGTTTCATGAAGTGTCTGACCAGGCGCAGGCTCGCGATCTGTTTAGCATGATGGGAAAGCACCTCGGTACCGACGAACTTTACAATCGTACTCGGGTGCGTATCCTGGACATGAATGATTATCTGGAAAGAGACCAGTTGCGGCGACAAACGGATTCGGTCGTGCGGCTGACTGTGGTAACCACGTTCGGCCTGATCGGTACGGTGACCACCGGTTTTCTGGGAATGAACGTGATCGCTGCCGCCGACAATCCGCTCGGCACCAAGCTCCTCTACTTCATGCTGGTATTCATTCCATCTGTTGCATTGACGGTTTACACGGTCGTGAAATCGAAACGACTTGCAGAGTTTCTCGAAACGCTTGCCAATGAGCGCTTAACCAAGCGAGACAAGCTGAAACTCTTTCTCGATATCTGGAAGAAAGAGCGGCGCGCCTCCCGGCAGTCATAACGACGTCATTGGCGATCAGTTTCTGAGACTGCGCTGCGGTCTCGCTGGCGGTCTACACGGTTGTGAAATCGGGACGGCTTGATCGGTCAGCGTCCGGTTCTATTTAGGTCTTCACACGCACGGATTCTCACAGGAATGGTCAAGCGAAGGCGGCCGACGTTAGTTCCTGGATCACCCCTTAAAGTAAGGCGAGACTGAGGAGTTCACTAATCCTGGGCTATTCTGCATGAGACCGCACAGAGATGTTCTTAAATAACAGTAATATAATACCAACGGCAGTTTTTTCCCCTATGTACTCGTTACCCTAGCGGCTACGCCCAGGAAGTAACAAAAACGTGGACAAAGGCGGTATGGAAATTGCGAAATTGGTGCCATCAACCGATTCACTCTATAAAGGAGGATACTATGCGACCCATACAACTTACCCTCGCTACTCTCTACGTTGTGCTGATGACATCGGTTGCTTACGCGAAGGATGACAAGGCGGCGCAACCTAGGGACCCGCAGGCCGAGATGGAACTCTATAAGAAACTGGCCACGCCCGGCGAACCCCATAAGCTGTTAGCCAGCCTTGCCGGAAGTTGGACTACCAAAACGAAAGAATGGATGGAACCCGGTAAACCGCCGGTCGAATCCACCGGTTCCGCAGAAATGAAGATGTTGCTGGACGGCCGTTTTCTTCAGCAGGAATACAGCGGCCAGATGATGGGGCAGGCCTTCTCCGGACTTGAGATAATCGGCTACGACAATCTTCTCAAGCACTATGTAACGTCCTGGATGAGTACCATGGGTACCGGTACCTTCATCATGGAAGGTCCGGCGAGCGCCGATGGCAAGACCATCACGTTGAAGGGAAAACATGCCGAGCCGGGCGGAGGACACATGACCCATCGCGCCGTCTGGACGATTGTCGATAACAATACCCAGACGTTTGATATGTTCGGGACTCATCATGGTGGTAAGGAAATGAAGATGATGGAGATCATTTACACAAGAAAACCATAGTGCGAGGAAATAGCGACGCCCGCGTGCTCAATGCCGGTTGATCGGCAACTGGCTGCTGCCAAGCGCTGTAACCAGGTTTGAACATTGACCGGATGCTTTTGCGGCATCGGTCGCGATTAAGGTCGAGGTCGATAGTGGAGTGATTCATCGCCAAGATAGCTTCCGCGTCGGGGTAGGCCATCAGACCCCGACGTTTCCCCCGGGGTTTCCCCCCAGGTTTCTCCTTTGCTCCCGCGGTTCTCTCCATTACACATTCTTCATGCCTTCGGCCTCGCCAGCCGCTGGCACAGCCGATCGCGCCGCTTTGCATGAATGTGGCTGGCAGGGTCCAACCGTAGCAATTCCTCCGCCAGTTCCAGCGCAGCCTCGAACTCACGTGTGACATGTTCTTGGTATTTGGCCAGGGCCTCAATCCCCGCAACACAGCTGTTCTGTCTGAGCTGGCGCCAGATGGCGAGCGCCTGTTCGTCCTGGCCCTGCTGCCGGTGCAGCTTCGCCAGGAATAGAAGCGCCGCTTCGTCCAGCTCGCGGCAGGCGCGGGTGAGATGGTCGATGGCATGCGGCGCATTGCCGCGAACAGCATGGCTCTGCGCGATTTTGAGCGCATGGGCCGCTTCGTGCCCAGGCTCGGCGTAGATTCTGGCGATCGTCGCCAGCAGCGCGCCGAGCGACAGCACGTCATGACGGTTGTGCTCCGCGATGGCGTTCAACGATTCCACCCCTCCTCCGCGCACAAAGTCGCTCCAGGCCTGGGGTATCAGGTGACTGGGGAAATCGTCCTCCCGGATAAACCCCAGCAGCCGCCGCTCCGCAGTCTGCAAGCGGCAATCTTCCCACCCGTGCCCGCAGGCGCGGCGTGTAAGATGCAGCAGGTCGATATGGGCCTTGTCCTTGTTCGCGAACGGATCGGCTTGCCGGGCAAGCCGATAGCGGGTAACCAGCAGCGGCACATCGAAACTCTTGCCATTGTACGAAACCAAGTGAGCCGCGGGCCTGATCCAGCCGGAGACCGTCGCCAGCAAAGCTGCTTCCCCCGCGAACCCGGTCAGTATCCATTGCCCGAGCTGCAACTGTTCCGCCTGGATACGCGCAAGGCATACCATGAACGGCAAGGTGCCGGTGCCGCCGGCAAGGCCCGTGGTCTCGGTATCCAGGAACAGCAATCCATCCGGCAGGGCCTCACCCGGCATGCCGAGCGCCGCGAGGGACACTTGCGCCAACTCTGAAAATGCGACCTTGCCATGCCAACTTGCAAGTGGAATATGCTGAATCACCTGGATCAGGCCCGGCGCAATCACGTCACCGCGCAGGTGCGCGGCAACCTCGGCGTCGCTGCGTTTTGCCCGCCGGGATGTATAGGACGAACCGTCGCTCCCGCCGTCGAGGTAAAGGCGCCTCAGGCGGGAAACCAGCGGAACAATAGCGGATGCCGGCTCCGGTAACGGCGCAGCCCGAATCCCGCCGTCATCCGCCCCATCGCGGTTGGTGTCTGTTCTGCCGTCCGCTGTACCGTCGGCATTGGGGTTGGGATTCCTGTTCCCTTTCAGCAGGGCGAGACGCTGGGCCAGGCTCATGGCGTCTCCGGCTCCAATGTTTGGGTTTGGCGCTCACATGAATTCGATATCAGTTTCAGCACCGTGAGGGCAGCCTGCTTGGGGGCGTAACCCCGGCTCTCGTCCGAGGCGAGGATGGGGCCGACGCACGCGGGGCAACCGGACAGGCAGCCGCAGTCCTGCACCAGTTCTATGGTGCGCGAAACGATTTCATGGCGCAGGTCAAACAGCGGCGCGGAAAGGCCGATGCCGCCCGCGTAATTGTCATACAGGAAAACGGTGGGGACGAATTGCCGCTCGTTGATCTCGACTGTTTCGCCTGAGATGCTCCTGGGATTGCCGCGGCCATTCTGGTCGACGCTCGCAAACCAAGTGCCTTCGCCATCGCCCACGGCGCGCCCGAGGTCATGCCGCTCCGATAGCGTCAGCAACGCCGCCACGTGATGCAATGCATAGGCGGCGCCGAGAAACCCGTCCAGCGCCTGCCAGCGGGCATGAAATGCAGCTTCCAGCACGCCGGGATTGACCTGCCACCATACCGCCGTCGTGTGCATCTCGTGATCCGGCAGGTTCACCTTGCCGTAACCGACGTTTTCGTGCGTGTAGTAGCGTATCTTCTTGTAGCCCGCAACGCGGCGCACCAGATGCACCTCGCCGCGGCTGCAAAGCCCACCCGCCTCGTTTGCGGCGCCTATGCCGTTCGTCCCGTTTGCCCCGTTTGCCCCTTTTGACGGCTTATCTTCTTCAAAGCAGTCCAGTATCTTGAGTTTGGTGTAGTCGATCGCATCGGTGTAATAATCGGCCTGCGTGCGGGTGACGAAGGCCTTGCGCCCTTCCCAGTCCAGCTTCTCCACCTGCCACGGGTTGGCCTGGATCAGGTAGATCGCTCCCTCGTACAGCGTCAATGCCGCGCTGGAATAATCGACCTCGGCAATGACGTCCTGCTTGCCGCCAGTCACATCCACCACCACGAAATTGCCGTCCGCCACCGAGCGCAGACTCACGCTGCTGGCGGGATAGCTGTCCGCCATCCAGTGCCAGCGCTGCCCTTCATGATGCAGCACGCCTTGCGATTCGAGATAGCCGAGCATCTCGGCCAGCGGCTCGCTGCCGAAGCGTTCACCGTCCTGGAACGCCAGCTCGAATGCTGCGCAACGGATATGGTCCATCAGGATCAACAACTGGTCGGGATCGATGCAGCCGCGCTCGGGCGAGGCAGCCGTGAAGAATTCCGGATTGCGGATGATGTATTGATCGAGCGGGTCGCTGGTCGCGATCAGCACACCCATCGCGGGCCGATTGCGCCGCCCTGCCCGCCCGAGCCGCTGCCATGTGCCTGCAATGGTTCCGGGGAAGCCATTGAGCAGGCACACATCCAGGCCGCCGATATCCACCCCCAGCTCCAGCGCGTTGGTCGTCACCACGCAGTCGAGCTCGCCTCCCCGCAGCCGCGTTGCGGTATCGCGCCGCGCCGTGGGCAGGTAGCCGCCGCGATAAGCAGCAATGCGCGGCGCCTGGCGTGGGTCGCTGTCGAACACATCCTTCAGGTACTTGGTCAGCACTTCCACCATCAGACGGGTATTGGCGAATACGATGGTCTTGAGCCCCGCTTTGATGGCGCTGCGGGCGATGCGGGTGGTTTGGGAGCGGGCCGAGGCGCGCAGACCGAGATCCGCGTTGATCATGGGCGGGTTCCAGAACAGCAGGTGCTTTTCCCCCGCCGGGGCGCCCGACTGGTCGATCACCCCGACGGGCTGGCCAAGCAGCCCGCTCGCCAGTTCCCCCGGATTCGCGATCGTCGCCGAGCAAAAAATATAGATGGGGCTGACGCCATAGAACCCGCAGATGCGATTCAGGCGCCGGATGACGTTGGCGACGTGCGAGCCGAACACCCCGCGGTAGGTATGCATCTCGTCTATGACCACGAATTTCAGGTTCTCGAAGAACTGCGCCCACTTCGTATGGTGCGGGAGGATGCCCTGGTGCAGCATGTCGGGATTGGAGATGACGATATCCCCGTGGGTGCGCACCGCCTTGCGCGCATCGCCCGGCGTGTCGCCATCGAAGGTGTAAGCACGGATGCCGAGGTTGCCCGCCAGGTTGAGTTCCAGCAGCTCCGCCACCTGATCCTGGGCCAGCGCCTTGGTGGGAAAAAGATAGAGAGCCTTGGACCGCTGTTGCAGCACCGCCTGGATCACCGGCAGGTTGTAGCACAGCGTCTTGCCGGAGGCTGTCGGGGTGACGACGACAACATGCTCGCCAGCCGTGATGCGGTCCCACGCCTCGCGCTGATGGCTGTAGAGTTGCCTGATGCCGCGCTGGATCAAACCCTCGGCAATCCGCGCGTCAAGCCCATCTGGAAATTCCGCGAAACGTGCGGCGCGTGCGGGAATCATGAGCTCACCCGTGATACGCTGCGCATGGCGCCGTTTGAGCGCGGGCACCAGCCCGCTCACGTCGGCCAGCTCCGCCCCCTGCTCCGCCACCGCGCCGCGCTCCCGACCCAGCTCTACCAAATTGTTCAAGTTCCCTCCGGGTACACGCGATAGCCAGCTCAAGCAGCGGGATCACGGCCCCTACCGGGCTACCAGGATCATCGCATGCATGGTTCTATCTGATGAACTGACACAGAACGATTGTTCTGTCTCCCCGATTTAACCAAAAACATGACGTCGCGTCAATGCCGATTGGTGCTCCGGTCCTCTTCAAAGTGCGAATCGCGCGTTAAAGTATTGACCGGCGCTGCCTTGTAATTTCCTGTCGCCAGCCTATAAACGGAGAGAAGGTATGAAAAGGGCATGAAGGAAGCAGCGCCCTCCGCGCTGCGAAGGTTTAAACAAAGAAGCGACCCACGGCAACAAACCCGGTTATCGGCGCAGCGGCAAACCCCTACGAACTGCGCGGTAAACGTCTTCACGTGGTCTATTTGACAATGGGCATAAACGGCAAGCGGCATTTCACCTACCAGGACCTGCAGCAGACACTCAATTTCAGTGGCGCCGAGATCGGTCAGGCCGATAACGAAATCGGCACGCTCGTCACCGTCACAATCCGGATGACAGTCGATACAGGCGGCACCACCTTCAGAATTCTATTGCCCAGAATCAATATTCCGGGGGAACAGATGGTATCCGTCCGTACAATTGGAATTACAACCCTCCACCGGTTCTCGATCGTTCCGGCGAGCGGACAGCGCGATTTTTTTACGGTAACGCGCCTGAGTGGCAGCGCCTCGCGGGTGTTCTTCTAGGTCCTCGAGACTTATTGATGAGCGTTATGTGCGCTGACGCGCAGAAAACTGCTGCGCGGAAGAGTAGTGTTGAAGCTGTTCAAGATTCAGCGATTTTCAACCTATAACTACTATTAAGGAGACGCCATGAACAGCATTATCTGGTGGGTCGGATTGATTGTGGTCATTATCGCCGTTTTGAGTTTCCTGGGATTGCGTTAAAAAAACCAACCTCAATTCATAAGGCCGGAGTTCAGCCGCTTGGCGGCCTTTTCCGTTAGTAGAGGGGCGACATAACCGTAGAAGCAACGAAGTGTCAGTAACACCGAATCGACTAAGGCTACCGCGCCAATGTTGTCCGTGGACCGGGCGGTACACGGACTGAAGCAGTGGACTAGGAAAGGTAAGACTGCTGTTCTCGGCGCGGACGCAAGGAGTGAAACGATCAGGCAACCGTGGCGCGCAAGGTTTTTGCCGCTGCAACGAGGTTAGTCAGCGCCGGAATCACTTCATTCCATTGGCGGGTCTTGAGGCCGCAGTCCGGATTGACCCACAAGCGCTCGGGGGGAATGCGCTCGGCCGCTTTTTTCATCAGCTCGACGATGTGCTGCTCGCTTGGGATGTTGGGCGAATGAATGTCATAGACACCAGGGCCGATCTCGTTTGGATATTTGAAGTTGTCGAAGACGTCTAGCAGCTCCATGTCGGAACGCGAGGTTTCCATGGTGATCACATCGGCATCCATGTTGGCAATTGACGCGATGATGTCGTTGAATTCCGAATAGCACATGTGGGTGTGGATCTGAGTCTCGTCTTCCACGCCGTTGGCAGTGATGCGGAACGATTCGACGGCCCAGTCAAGGTACTCCTTCCACTGCGACTTTCGCAGCGGCAGTCCTTCGCGCAGGGCGGCTTCATCGATCTGGATCACGCGCACGCCTGCTTTTTCCAGGTCCAGCACTTCCTCACGCATCGCTAGCGCAAGTTGGTAGCAAGACACTGAGCGCGGCTGGTCGTCGCGCACAAACGACCAGTTCAGAATTGTGACCGGGCCGGTCAGCATGCCCTTCATGGGTTTGTCGGTGAGGGATTGCGCGTACTTGATCCACTCGATCGTCATGGCCTTGGGGCGGCTGATGTCGCCAAACAGGATGGGTGGCTTCACACAGCGAGAGCCGTAGGACTGCACCCAGCCGAACTGGCTGAAAGCGTAACCATCAAGCTGCTCGCCGAAGTATTCGACCATGTCGTTGCGCTCGGCCTCGCCGTGCACGAACACGTCCAATCCCAGTGCTTCCTGCTCGCGCACACTGCGGGCTATTTCCGCTTGCATGGCTGCCTTGTAAGCCGCCTCGTTAATCTCGCCGGCCTTGAACTGGCTGCGTGCCTGGCGGATTTCCGCCGTCTGTGGGAAGGAGCCGATGGTGGTGGTGGGGAATTTCGGCAGCTTCAGCCGCGCGGACTGCTTGGCAGCGCGTTGGGCATAGAGGCTCTTGCGTTCGCCGAGTTTGCCGTCGATTTTGGCGATGGCCGCCTTGACCGCGGGGTTGTTGACCCGGGGCGAGTTGCGACGCGCTGCGATGGCGGCGCGGTTGATTTCCAGCTCGGCTTGTACCGCGGCGCGTCCCTGATTGAGGGCGGTGGCGAGCACGCTCAGTTCATCGAGCTTCTGCTTCGCGAAAGCGAGCCAGGACTTTATCTCGCCGTCGAGCTTTTGCTCGCTATCCAGATCGACCGGCACGTGCAGCAGCGAGCACGACGGTGCGATCCACAGACGTTCGCCCAGGCGCTCGTGCAGCGGCTGCAGCCAGTCGAGCGCCGCGTTCAAGTCGGTCTTCCAGATGTTGCGACCGTTGATAACGCCCAGCGAAAGGACTTTATTGGAAGGCAGCAGATCGAGCAGGCTCCGCACTTCGCTGCCCGCATTGATCGTGTCGACGTGCAGACCAGCCACGGGCAAGTTGGCGGCCAGATGCAGGTTCCCCTGCAGAGCGCCGAAGTAGGTGGCCAGCAAAAGCTTCACGCGGCAAGACTTGAGGTGGCGGTACGCCAGGTTGAAGGCGTGCGCCCAAGCGTCATCGAGCTCGGTAACAAGCACAGGCTCGTCGATCTGCACCCATTCCGCGCCTGCGGCCGCCAGACTCTCCAGCAGTTCGGCATAGACGGGCAGTAGCCGCTCCAGCAGGGCCAGCTTGTCAGAATCATCCTTGGCTTTGCCCAACCACAAATAAGTAACCGGACCGACGATCACCGGCTTGGCCTTGACGCCCTGCGCCTTGGCTTCCGCCAGTTGCTCCAGTAGACGCGAGGGATCCAGCTTGAACTCGGTAGTAGCGCTGAACTCGGGGACGATGTAGTGGTAGTTGGTATCGAACCATTTAGTCATTTCGCCGGCTGCGACACCACCGCAGCAGTGGGCATGCTCATCGGCCGACTCGGCCGAACGTCCACGCGCCACACGGAAGTAGTTGTCCAGCGCATCCCCGTGAAAGCTGCGCACGCGCTCCGGAAGGTTGCTGAGCGTGAAACTCATGTCCAACACCTGATCGTAAAAGGCGAAGTCGCCGACCGGCACGAGATCCAACGCTGCCTGATCCTGCCAATGCCGGCGGCGAAGCTCGGCGCCCAATGTCTTCAATTCGTCACGAGAAGATTGCCCTTTCCAATAGGATTCGAGAGCGAATTTCAGTTCGCGCTTGGCGCCAATGCGCGGAAAGCCGAGGTTGTGCGTGAGTGTCATGGTGTTTAGCCTTGAGCGAGTGGAAAGTAGCGCCATTCTAGGCCGCATAATTCATGAATAAAAATGGTATTATTTCATCCATCAATTAACCTCACTCATACATAACGATACGGCATGGCCATTCTTGAACGCGACCACCTTGAAATCGTTCGCGCGGTCGAGCAACACGGCTCGTTGACCGCCGCAGCAAAAAAACTGCATCTCACGCAATCGGCGTTGAGCCATGCCGTGCGCAAGCTGGAGGATCAGCTCGGCGTGGCAATATGGCATCGCGAGGGCCGTAGCCTGCGCTCCACACAGGCAGGAGAATATCTACTTGCGGTGGCCAACCGACTGGTGCCACAACTCTTGTATGCGGAGGAGCGCCTCGTACAGTTTGCGCAGGGCGAACGCGGCACATTGCGTATCGGTATGGAATGCCACCCCTGCTACCAATGGCTGCTCAAGCTCGTGTCGCCCTACCTCGCCGCCTGGCCGGCAGTGGATGTGGATGTCAAGCAAAAATTTCAGTTTGGTGGCCTCGGCGCCCTCTTCGGCTATGAAATCGACATCCTGGTGACACCCGACCCGCTCTACAGGACCGGCCTGCATTTCGAGCCCGTGTTTGACTACGAGCAGGTGCTGGGCGTCGGCCCACAGCATCCGCTGCGCCATGCGGCTTACGTACAAGCAGAGCAGCTTGCCGATGAGACGCTGATCACCTATCCTGTCGCTATCGACCGTCTTGATATCTATACGCAGTTCCTGATGCCCGCCGGTATCAGCCCGAAACGGCACAAACCCATCGAGACTACTGACATCATGTTGCAAATGGTCGCCAGCGGCCGCGGCGTAGCCGCACTGCCGCGCTGGCTGGTCGAGGAATATGCCGACAAGCTCGACATCGCGCCAGTTAAGCTGGGCCGACAGGGTATCACCAAGCAGATTTTCCTGGGCATCCGCAATAGCGATGCCGATATTGACTACCTGCGCGCTTTCGTCGAACTGGCGCGTGCGCATCGCAATCAGCCAAGGTGAACGACATGCACCACAAACCAGACTTCAAGCGTAATCCGCTGCCCTTGCCAAATGGCCACGACAAAGTGCTGCTGCATTCCTGTTGCGCGCCATGCAGCGGCGAAGTGATGGAAGCAATGCTCGCCTCCGGCATCGATTTCACCATTTTCTTTTATAACCCGAACATCCATCCACTGAAGGAATACGAACTGCGCAAGAACGAGAACATCCGTTTTGCGGAACAGTTTGGCGTGCCCTTTATCGACGCAGACTACGACCGCGACAATTGGTTCGCGCGCGCCAAGGGCATGGAAAACGAACCGGAGAGGGGCATCCGCTGCACCATGTGCTTCGACATGCGCTTCGAGCGCACCGCGCTGTATGCGCACGAACACGCCTTTCCGGTCATTACTAGCTCGCTCGGCATCTCTCGCTGGAAGAACATGCAACAAATCAACGACAGCGGGCACCGCGCCGCGGCACGCTATCCGGGCCTGCTGTACTGGGACTACAACTGGCGAAAGGGCGGCGGTTCGGCACGCATGATCGAGATCAGCAAGCGCGAGAATTTCTACCAGCAGGAGTACTGTGGCTGTGCTTATTCGTTGCGTGACACCAACAACCACCGCGTCGCAACGGGGCGCGAACGCATCAAGCTGGGCGTACTGTACTACGGACAGGAAACCGGCATTCCGGCGGACCCTGCCACAGCCGAACCGGAGGAGTCTCGTCTGACAGTTGCAACCCAAAGATCGCTTTCGTGACTGCAATCGTCCTGTAGAAGCAAGGATAGATGCTACATCGAGAGCATCGCGCTTGGCACGCGCACACAACAACTCGGGATTGCGTTGCTTCCTATTCGAAGTTCCCGGATTTCCTTTCGTTCGACATATTGCTGAATCACTTCGCGCGTTCTCCCGTGAGCCCGCCACCATCACAATAAAGCGATAGGCGGAGTCTGCGTAGATCGCTGTTAACTACACCCTTCACGTACTCGGTCAGCTTTTCCCCAGCTTCACGGGTATGGGAAACACATAATCTTTGGTGCGCCTTTGATGCTGCTAGCGTTTGGCGCCAAATGCAGCTGCGAGGTCACGGAGAAGAGAACGGTACACGCCGTTCATGTACTCGACCGCATCCGTTGTGTCCGATTCCCACGTTCCAGACCATTCCGCAAACGTGATGTTGTCGTCCGTAACCGGCAACAGATGCAGGTTGCCCACATAATCGTGGATCTCCCTGGATGAGACCGGAGACGGGCCGTCATTAAGGGAGTACATCATCCGCCTGTCGATTGCGCTATAGGCGATAAGCGTATCCAGGAATATGCCGTTCAACAGTCGCCGTGCACCTACTGTGGATCCATCACCCTCACCCACTTTTTCACAGGAAGTAACCAGGGTGGGTGCCCAGGAAAAGTCATGGAAATCACGTATCCTCGACCATACCTCGTCGACCGGAGCAGGCACAATAATGGAGTTGTATACTTTTGGCATGGGCGTGCTCTTCTCTATTTCCGTATGTTAGGGCGCCGACGATAGCCAACGATAGTGGACGCATCGGGCAAACGTTGAGTTTCCAATATTGAATCAGGATTCGCAAAAACCGCTACTGCAGCCTGAGCGCAATTTTTAGTCATGACGCTGTGCGCGCCAGTTCTGCTGCCGCCAGTTCGGCGACCGCGAGAGGGGTTTTTGCCGGCTCCCATTCTCCATCACCAAGAAACCAGGCGGCGGAAAGCCCTGCGTATGCCATAATCCACTTCAATAGCCGTCGCCGCTCGAGACCTGCGGCCTCCGCGACGACGTCAACCTGGCGAGCCAGCCGCCCTGGCGCTGCTGCAATTTCCGCCTCAGGATTGCAGAACAGGTTGGCGTAGTCGAACCCGCGTTCACCGATCAAACCCTTCGGATCGATAGCCAGCCATCCGCGAGGACCGAAGTCGAGGATATTGCCGTGGTGAATGTCGCCATGCAACGGCACGATATCTTGCTGCGCCGCCAGCAGCTCATGTGCGGCTGCGGCGCACTCGGTCAAAATTCCGCCATGCCTTGCTGCGGCAGGCTCCAACTCCCTGAACCATTGCGCAAGCGGAACAAGATCCGCAGTATCCAGATGGGGACGCCCTCCCGGTCTCGGTGTATGCAGCTCAGCGACTACCTGGCAAATGAGCCTGCTGGCATCATCGTCGCGGCCGCCGGGCGCCATATCCTTAGCCATTTCAACGAGCGAAGAAGGACCCTCGGCCCTCTCCAGGAGCAATGCGTCACCATCGTGCGCGAACACTCGCGCCGCCCCCTTCCCATCCCACCACCTCAACAACAACCCACCGAATTTCTCTTGGGCGTCCATCGCTACCTTGAGCATGGCCGGCGCCCCGTCCGCGCGCACCGGCAGAAGCCTGCTGCCGCGAGTGATGATGGGGTCGCCGTCGGGTTCTAACCCCCATCGCTCTAGGTACTCGTAAAACATATTACTCCGTTACCGCTGAGGGCCAGAGTTGAAACTTTTCTTAGTGTTAATATGCTCTAGTCGACTTGCTATCGCGTCTTAATCAGTTTCTGATAAGAAATTGATAAATAAAATTTCCAACAATTCCTGTTGCCAAGGAAAATGCTATAAATGTTAGGGAGTAAAACTCTCCCTTGCTCTTCCCTGCTAATTCATTTATACGATTTGAACCCGCTCTTTTCGTTAAAAGAATATGACTTCGTTCTCCAAAATGCGCCATTACTTTTTTTAGGTAGAACGGGTAAAAGAAGAAGAGACAAGCATTTAGCGCCGTAAAGCCCCATAACACTTGTTTAGCTAATGAGTCCTTAGTATTTTTTACTTGGGATATCGTCCTCAAACTCTCTTTTAAATCTGGGTGTTTAATTAACTTATCAGCGGTGGCTTCCAAATATTCGGGTCGCATTTTTTCCACCGCTATAATAGCGACGGCTGCTTCGGAGCTTAGTCCAGATTGACTTACAGCTTCTAAAAACTTGTAATGTGAAGGCTGATCAGATTTCTTATCTTCTGCAAAAAACATCGATGCGGTCATACCAATCATCATCATCGTCGTCAAAAACAAACTGAATCGTTCCCTTCTATAGAATGTAGAATATATTTTGCGAGCGAGTAAATAGCGTTGAGGCCTTAACAGGGCTACTTGACGAATTTTGTCTTTTAGTAAATTCAGAACCTCAATCCCCCAGGCTTGATTTGTGTGACTAATGGATAAAATCACAGCGCCATCGGTATCTACTTCGTCACCTTTTTTTCCTAACTCCTTTTCGGCGGTCGTTACAAAAGTTAACTCAATCACTTGATTTTCTATTGTTTCGGCGTTTGGATACTTGACGACAATATTCCAGGTAAGGGTTACGCTTTCAGGATAAACATCTCGCGTTTCTAGATATTTGTTTAGTGCCTCTATACCTGAGATTTCGCGTTCCGTATTATCATGGTAGGACACCGTGACCAGAAAATGTTCGATGTGAATATTCTGTTCTTTTTCGATTTTTTTATTGAGAAGATAATAAAACTGCTCTATGTCGTTATGGCTCAAGACGAATGTCAAACCTTCCCTATAATTTAATTTTTCTTTTTTCCCCAGAAAGTTGAGAATCAGGTCAGCAAGCGTTTTTTCGTTTAACTGTAAAGAAAGCTCTTGATTTTTAAATACGCTAACTTCGTTCATGACTACCCCTTGGTTCTGCCTTATTTTGATGTGAAGTATTAGTCTCGCACGGCACCAATCTACTGGTACGCGAGACCGTGGAAGTTTAACGCCATGTAAGGAAAAAAATTCACTGAAAAGACGTCATTGAAGTGGCGAGGCGCCTTAGTAAAGAGCCCGCCATTTGAAATTTGGAATGCGGGAGGCGCATTGACCTGTTGATTCTGTACGGCCACCGGGATCGGCAAATATTCCGGAAGCTTGGATAAGCTTCATCCATATTGCTCCCGCCATGCCTTTTTTCGAGTGGCATATTCCGGATGCGCTTCGGCCTGCTTCCATTTCTGGTGGAAAATCGTTGCGCTTTCCGCTTTCTCCGGGTCGCCGGTACCTCTTTCGCGTAAAGCGTAAGCGTTGTTTTTGTCATACTTGATCCCGCCTTTGTAATTGGCATACCGCCTCGCGCGGGTGTAACCCATCTGCAGGAATTTTCGGGCCATGTCGGCGCCGACGAAATCCCCCGTTTTTAGATACTCTTCGAACATTTGGTAAAGCACCGCGCTGCTCCGGTTTGCCAGTTCGGGTGTCTTGAAACGCCAGTGCGGCGTCAACTCGCTTTTATAGGGCTCGCAGATCAATACGCCCTGCTCGCCTTTACCGACGCGATACGTTTCCGGCTCCTTGCGATAGTCGATATCGGGTTTCCAGGGATAGCTGTGTTTATCGAAATTGAGGTAAGACGGCGTGCGTTGTCTGGTCATGAGTTCCTGTCAGTCTCCCGAACAGGGACGTCGGTCCGCTGGGTGCGACATCGAACGGACGACCTGCGAGCCGCAGAATACTTTTGCCTCAGTGGCATCTGTCCCGGAGCAACCTGAAATGAAAAATGGACTGGCCCGGATTAACCCGGCAGTGTCGCTACACAGAGGCAGCTCGCATCGTGCGGCCCTGGCAGGTATGGCACGTCGCGATGGCGGTCGTTTCCTCACCGGGCACATTTGATCGACTAACTTCATAAGGGTATTTGTCATGCAAGGACGTTCTGAAGGTATCCCAGCCAATCTATTCAGCCTCAGTGGCGATTCCATAAACGTAGAGTACGGGACTGGTACCCTCACTGGTTCGAGTCTCGTCTATCGTGACGACCAGCTGAACCGAAGCTTCGCCAACGAAGAACTGACAGTTGAAAATACGCTACTTGGGCAGTTGGTAACTGTAACACTCAGTCAAATTCCGGATTTGGAAGTGGTGACCTTTACCCTGGTTTTGCCTGCGATTACTGTGACTGACCATAACGTGCCGATAGATGTGGAGGTCGCCGGAATTACGGCCACTCATCCAACCACAATTGCCGGTCCAGGGCCCGGGCAGCAGGCATTTTATTCACTCGTCACACTGATCGGTACTGCCGAGGCGGCCGTATTCTAGAAAATTCGCTGCCGTACTGCCCGGGAATAGGGCCGGACAGTACAGTATCCGCGTCAATATGCAATGGCGCATCTGCTTTACCTGGAACGAGGGGGCAGAAAACGTCAAGATCGTGGACTATCACTTAGGGAGCAAGATATGAAGAACCTGGCAGAACCCATCCGGGAGAAATCCTGGCCGACGGGCTGGAAGCCATAGGCGTGACCGCTGCTGCCCTGACGTGCGAATCGGGGTACCTAAAAACCGTCTTTATGAAATGATCAACGAGCAGCGCGGCATGATATCGCCATGCGCCTGGCGTATTCTTCGGTCCCGGCCCCAATTTATGGATGAACCTGCAAAAATCCTATGAGCTGGCTGTTGCTCAGCAAAAGATCGGGGATACCTGAAAGCCAGAAAGCTTATGATAGAAACGCCGCTACCCCGGCATAGTCGTTTTAGTGTAGCAAAAGGAAGCCATTGTGCAACAATATGCCGGGCGGCATTATTACCTCATTTAGCTGGCAAGAGGGTTTTAAGGAGTCCGGTCGAGTTGTTCAGGCAGCCTTGCGGCGGTGCGCCATGACCCCCCCTATCAAACCCAGGCCGGCCAGCAGCAGGGCGTAGGTTTCGGGTTCAGGGACAGGGGTAGTCACGGCAATAATCTGTCCCACGTTATTGATTCCGGTTGCATTGGTTAGCACAACCCCATCCGGCATATGCACTAACGTATTAAGGTCTGACATACCGACGCCATTAGGGCCGGTCATGAAAGCATGATAAGAACCTGCGGCCGCCCTGGAGTACCCCACCACCTGCCCGGCGTCGTTGATGCCAGAGGCCTCACTGTAACCTCCGCCCAGCGTTCCGAGATCGGTCATGCCCACACCATTGGGACCGGTGATAAAAGCGTGATAAGAACCTGCGGCCGTGATGGACCGCCCCACCACCTGCCCGGTGTCGTTGATTCCGGAAGCGAAACTGTTTTTCCCCCCCAGCGTACCGAGATCGGTCATGCCCATGCCATTGGGGCCTGTAATGACGGCATGCCGATGCAGAAAGTCTCCACCAGTTCCCGCCACCTGTCCGGCAGCGTTAATGCCCGCAGGTTGGACGCCCCCGAATTTTACGTCACCCAAATGGGCAAGGCCCGTCATGCCTACTCCATTGGGACCGGTGATGAAAACATGAGTAGCATAGTTGCCTTTGGGAGGGGGAGGTTCACCTAAACCTACAGGTAGATCGGCGGCTCCCACCACCTGTCCGGTGCGGTTGATGCCGACAGCGTAACTGTTCACTCCCCCAAGCGTACCGAGATTGGTCGAGCCCACGCCATTAGGGCCGGTGATAAAAGCATGTCCGCCAGGTGATTGCAGCGGGCCAAATAATCCCGAAGAATTCAACACCACCTGGCCGGCAGCGTTGATGCCAGAGGCGGAGCTTTCAAATCCATCGAGGCTCCCGAGATCGGTCATGCCCACGCCATTGGGGCCGGTGATAAAGGCGCGCTGACCACCTGGGCCCGTGGAGGAACGGCCCACCACCCGCCCGGCGTCGTTGATTCCGGTAGCATAAGCGTAATCATAGATGCCAGTACCGCCCAAAGTGCCAAGATCGGTTGCCGTCTTGCTGTTGAGGTCGATGAGATATGAATGTTGTACTTGGGCGAAGGCGCTGGTGCCGAAACCCAGACCAGCAGAAAATGCCGCAGCGAGGATAAAGCCAGGGACTTTGAAGCCACGGATGACCTTCATGATGAATCCTCTTCGGTTTTCAACAAAAGAAAGGGACTGCCAACCTCTCAATAGCAATGCTCATGCTTCAAATGTAGATAAAGGATTTGAATTGTCAAGGCGAAAGGGGCGCGCGAATTGCCTCAATAAGGGGTAGACCCAATAGTCATACCTCCGCTATGGCCCCGCTATGGCCCTTTAAGCTATTTGTCCGCCCTCTCGAACGGGGTGGCTAGCGTCATCCCCGGCCACGGCGCGCAACGGCAGCAGCGTCTCAAGCGCTGCATCCTCGATGCGGCTCTCCTCCAACAGGCGAATCCGGCGTTCAATCTCGCGGCGTTGTTCCGAGGGGACCGACCCGCAAGCATCTCGCAGCGCGCGCACCTGGATAGCCCTGCGCAGGCTCAGGAATTCCGCGCGCCGCAGGCGCTGGAAGGGCGCTTGCTTCAGATAACGCTCGGGAGGCCCGCCGCGGTCAAGCTCGACCAGTTGTTCGTTCATGCGTTGAATGACGACGCTGGTTTCCTCGATCGCCGCCCTCAGCATGAAGGTTCTCAATCCCGTACTATAGCGCTGCTGTTCCTTGAAGGCCGCTATCGCCTTCTGCCTTGCCTCGATCGCCACCACGAGGTTTTTTCGCTGCCAGGCAGGGTCCAGTTCAAAATATGCCTGCTTGTTCTCGACCCCCGAACAGCCGTCGCTGATATTCCCCACCGGAATACCGGGGAACTGCAACGCATACTCGCGCCGGAACTCTTCATCCGAATGGATCAGGTTGGGGCCGCGCTGCAACACGCTCAGCATGCCTTTCCGCTGATCTGAAACATTCCCGGGAAGCTTGCCCGCAAGGTTCTCCAGATCGTGCGCGACAGTGCCTTCGATGTCCTGGTTGCTTTCATCTCCGGGACAGCACGTCGTATCGTTCGACCAGAATTCCGCCCATCCTTCATGGAATGCGAACCCCGCATTGGCTGAGCCTGTCACCGGGGCGATGCATGAGCCATGCCCGCGGCCATACACATAGAGGAGGTCGTCGCCATGCCAATGCGATTCGGGACCATCCAGCACGTCCCTGAAGACATGGGCGAACTCGTGCGTAGTTGCCCTGTATGGATTCCCGTTCTCGCCCGTGCGATAACCGTGGGCCCAATGGACTTCGTCATACCATGTCAGCGGCGTGAGATGGCCTCGCCAGATCTGGACATTAAAAAATCCGCCGGGAACGGCTTCGCCAAATTTGTCCGGAAACTCGCGCGCGGCATTGCGGAAGCCCTGCCACACCGCGGCCCGCGGCGTCCCCTCGCCACCGTCGCGGGAAATCTGAATGGTTCCAACCTCGATGAGACCGCCGCTGTTTGACTGATGCGCAGTGTCGATCGACCAGACACTGGAGTTATCCGCATCCTCGACCTCCACCTCGGGGCTGAACAGTCGCAGGCGCGCGTAATAATCCCCGTCGATGGAGGCGTAGAGATCTAGGGTAAAGAGCCCCTGTTCATCCGTGTAGGTCTCGCCCACCTTGTCGTCGTACCAGTCCGAACGGTAGCGGAAAAACTCCACTTGCGCCCCTTTCAACGGTTGGAAACCCACGCTCGGCTCCACGCTGTTGGCGTTGAGATAGCCGAACTGCCCGCGAATGACGAAGTTGCGGTTCTGCTGGGGGCAGCTGCCGTGAACAAGGACCGAAAACGGCAGATCAATTCCGCTTCCGACCAGGTGCAGCGTAGCCGCGGTGTCGGGTACCGTCGGTCCTGCTATCGTGCTCAGATTGACCGTGACGCGCTCGCCGATCGCGCTGCCGGGAAACGAGAGCGTCTGCGGATCGACCGTTCCCGTGACATCTGTCGGCAGCCCTTCAAGCGAGACAGCTATCGGACCTGTTACGCTCGGGTCGCGGATCACCCAATAGTCACGCGTGACGCTGCCACGCGCGCCTTGCGGGTTGCAACCGGCAAAGTCGATATCGGCAGAGCCGAATATGCGCAGCTTCGGCGCCGTCGCGATAACCATCGCAAGGCTACGCGGCGCCGGCCCGGCGCTGGGGGCGGGCGTTCCGGTAAGGACGACCAGCCGCGTTTCCGGCATCGAACTGGCATCCGCTTGCACACGCAGGGTGATGCCCGTGCCGAGCGAGGGATTGGGATCGACGCTTCCGGTTACGCCTGCCGGCAGCTGGCTGAACGTAAACGCGATAGCGCCGCTCGATCCGCCGATACGCATGATGGTGACGGGAATATCGGCCGCCGCACCCCCCTGGACCAGCGTCTCACCCAAAGGACCTGTAAGAAAGAAATCGGCCTGTCCGGCGGTTGTCTCCTCGAAAGTAATGTCGCGCACGGCAATAGCGGCCAGCAGTGCCGGATCGTTGACCGCCTCGAGCACCACCGTGGCGATTCGAGGCTCGGCGATGGCAAGATCGAGGGTCCTGTCAAAGCCCGCCCCCGCCGTCACGTTCGCGATTGCCGTCGCTACCGTCATGCCGCCAGCGTCCAGTCCCGTCAGGCGCAAGTCCTGCTGGACAGTGACCCCTGTAACCGGCAACAGGCCAACATGCAGACTTACGCTGCGCTGTAACGCGGAAAATGTGATCCTCGCCCCACTGCCGCAAAACTCGCAGCCCGGCGCGTCGTTGAAGCTTGCGACATGCCCGCTCGGCGTGTCGACCACGATTCCACCAATGATCCCGCCATATTTCAAGAACGTTATGCCAGGCAGCTGATCATCGAGCCGGGTGCCCACAGGCAGCCCCGTAAAGTCTTCGGTCATGATGTACCTCCCCGTCAACCGCAAAAGTACGCGGCCCGATCAATTCAAATATACGCGGCCAAACATCCGCATACCATTCCCACGCACATGCGCCTTTGGCGCATGCGTCTTTACCGTGGCACATGCGGTATGCCATTTCAGGCGGGATGAATCAGCTTAGTAATCGGGAAATGGGAGAGCAAGCCCAGCAGGATTAAATTTTTTGGGGAAGAATTCTGCCCGGGACCGCCGCTCTACCTGCGGTGAGTTCGACAACGTGCGCCGTAGTTCTCCCGCGGTGGGGCCGCGCTGCTTGCATCATCGCGGAGGGCCTTACCTGCAGCGATGCATAGGTCGATAGCCCTCCCTTTGTTCGCGTTCGGTTACCCGTAGCCATAGCTCGCGGCAACGCATCCTCCAGACGCACTCCTTCGGTTTCTTTTTTAAGGCAATTCGGCATGTGCAAGCTGCCTTGTATTCGTTTATCGCGTGATCTATGTTGAATTTAAGTGGTTCTTTAGAACCACGACCCTTAAGGACCATTGTATGTTTGAAACGGCCTTTCCACGCATCTTCTCCCGTTTCGAGAAACTGACTGGGACTTTTCTACCTGTAAGAATTTACAGCTATTCGGAAATCCCTCTCCGTTATCTAATGGACCGCAAGGGCAAATGATAGATCGAGCCACCCGGGACAAAGGGAGTCTGCCGAGTTGACTATGCGGTGGAGATTGAATCTCCGCCAATCACAGTATCCATTATTGCAACTATTCACTTTGCTTTAATACTTAAAAAATGCGTAGTGTTTACACGCTTATGGGGAGAAAATAATGGATCCAAAAACCAAGCTGAGCATTAACTTTGACGATATACATGTCATTGCGCGGGAAATCGTCGCACTACGACAAATCATTGAAATGCAGCCCAACCCTGAGGTTCAGAAAAAAATTACTAAATTGCAAGAACTTGCCGGTACGGCTCAGAACGCTGCGATGCGCATTCAAAGGAATTGTGAAGGACTAAGCAGGCAAGTGGTAGAGCTTGAGAATCAATTGGGTAAGATGTCAGATAGCAATAACATTGTTCAACAATACCCTACGCCTCTTGAAGACTTGGAAATGTGTCATTCACTCACTGAAGAAGACTATCTGCTTGTTTTTCGCGATACAGCAGGATCACGACTGACCCTTCAGCTTCGCAGCGAAGCGGTACCTCATCTCGTGGAAAAGCTGAAGGCATGCCAATAGGCTGCTAGAACCAGGGTCAAAAATACTCGATTTGTGGCTGTTGCCAGCTTATGCATCGACGCGCTTATTTGTGACCTGTATCAGTTTCAGTTCGAGATCGACGGAAGGGAAGCCTGGAAAGATAAAATTACGGCGCTAAATCATAAAACAGGATCTGGCACGCCCGGCAGATCAACCCGTGAAGCTGCCGGATAATTGCGCCCTGCTTGCTGCATTACGAAAGAATCACTCTACCAATGGCGTATGAAAAACCACTGGCAGAGCACTACCGGTTCATTGCAATATTACGTCCACTGAAAGGTTCAACGGGGGATTTCCTTCCAGAAATATTTCAATATGGTTGCCGCCCGACGCATTCGCGGCCAACACACTATTAGTATATGAGAGGCTCGCGACGCTTGTAATGTTAAGGGCCGCAAGGTCTATGACATCGCCCTCTCCTCTTTGGGAACCGCTAAAATCCCTTATGATGTCCGGTGTCTGGGTTTTGCTTTCTTTTGCAGAATCGAAATCGAACGTATCCCTTCCCGCTCCTCCATAAACTGAATCCTGCCCCATCCCGCCGTTTAGATAATCATTCCCGCCTCCCCCAAGCAGAGCATCGTTACCAGCTTCGCCGTAGAGGGAATCGTTTCCCGATCCTGCATTAAGCGTATCCTGCCCGGTTCCCCCGTTTAGATAATCATTACCGTCAGACGTGACTAAATAATCGTTACCAGCGTCTCCGTAGAGTTTATCGACGATACCAGTGTAGTTCACTTGGTAACCCCCGAAGAGTGAATCATTTCCCTCGCCGCCGCGCAGTATGTCGCTGCCGTCCAAGCCGTCTACGAAGTCGTTGCCATTCCCGGCGTCTACATAATCGTTACCTGGTCCAGCAGAGCCAAGGTCATCGCCATCGCCGAGGTCCACATGGTCGTTGCCTGCGCCCGCTTCGAAAAAGTCAGCGTCACCAAGAGCGTAAATCGAGTCATCAACGCTCGTGCCTATCAAGTTATCGCCACCATTTGTTCCCTCAATTCTGGGCATGATTATTCTCCTTGTCGAAAATTAGGAAGAAACGAACGTGCAATTGCATGGGAACAGGATGATTCGGAAGGGCACCATGGTCGGTGGCATAGCGAACATACCGGGAAGCATCATAAAGACAGCATGCCTGATAAATAGAGTGTATTACCTTTTCAACAGCGTTCCATTTATTGCAGAATTGCCCGTAGCCCCCGACTAGGGAGGCTATCCCCTACGATTGATTTCATGATGAAATTGAGCTATTCCGCGACTGCGGCTCGATGCAGTTCGGCGATGTCGATTTTCTTCATTTGCAACATCGCTTTCATTACCTTTTGGGATTTCTGCTTATCGGAGTCGTTCAGCATTTCCATCAGAACAACGGGGACCACCTGCCAGGAAACGCCATACTTGTCCTTTAACCAGCCGCATTGCCGCGCTTTCTCGTCACCGCCCTCGCCCAGCTTCTCCCAGTAAAAATCCACCTCTTCCTGATCGTCGCAATTGATCTGGAATGAGATCGCTTCGTTGAACTTAAAGTGGGGCCCGCCATTAAGGGCGGTGAATTTATACCCATCGAGCTCGAAAGCGACGGTCATCACGATTCCCGGCGCCTGCCCGTGGACATCCTGGCCTGCCTCTCCATAGTAGGAGATGTTCAGGATCTTTGAATTCCGGAAAATACCGGTATAAAACCCAGCCGCCTCCTCCGCCTGACGATCGAACCACAAACACGGCGTAATCCTCTGAATGCTTTGCATGACTCGTGCTCCGTCGATTAATATGATGTCAAATTATGACGTATATGAAGATGGGATGGATACCCGAAATCCACGTCAAATCAGCCTCAACCGGCTTCGACAGCCCTTGACAGTCGACATACGTAATTCCCTGCTGGTTAAGGAAGCGACCTCCGGACAACACGCTAGGGATTCCCCTCTCCGCCTGACGCTCCGTACACTTGTCCTGTCGCATAACTCGCATCCTGCGATGCAAGGTACACATAGAGAGCACCCAGTTCGGCGGGCTGGCCAGGGCGCCCCATAGGCGTGTGTTCCCCGAAGTCTATTAGTTTTTCGGCAGGTTGACCGCCGGTGGGTTGCAGAGGCGTCCAGAACGGCCCCGGCGCCACCGCATTTACCCGAATGCCCCGCCTTGCGACCTGCTTGGCCAGCGACTTGGTGAAGATCACCATGCACGCTTTCGTCTGCGCATAATCCAGCAGTCCAGGGGATGGATCGTAAGCCTGCACGGACGACGTGTTGATGATCGCCGAGCCGGGTTCAAGGTGCGGCATGGCCGCCTTGGTGATCCAGAACATTGCGTACACGTTGGTTTTGAACGTGGAGTCGAACTGTTCGGTCGTCAGTTCCTCGATTGAATGCTGGGCTACCTGCGTCGCCGCGTTGTTGACCAGGATATCCAGCCCGCCCAGTTCCCGCACCGCGTCGGCCACCAGTTTGACGCAGAAGCGCTCGTCCCGGATATCGCCGGGGATGGCAACCGCCTTGCGCCCTTCCGCCCGGACCAGCTCGACCACCTCCCGCGCGTCAGGCTCTTCTACGGGCAGATAGTTGATCGCAACGTCGGCGCCTTCCCGCGCAAAGGCGATAACCGCGGCCCGGCCGATGCCGGAATCGCCCCCGGTCACAAGGGCTTTCCTGCCGACCAGCTTACCGGACCCCCGGTAGCTCGTTTCGCCATGATCCGGACGGGGGTCCATTTTGCCGGCAAGCCCCGGAGGGTCCTGCTGCTGCGGGGGAAAGGGAGGACGCCGGTATTGGGTAGTGGGGTCCTGTTTGCTGGATTGCCCGCGCCGGCCCGGCGTATCCGCTCTTGAGCTGGAAGCCGCGGCTCCCTGCTGGGCAAGTGCGGGGGTAGTCAGCGCCGCAGCCAGACCCGCAGTCACGCCACTGACAAACTGGCGCCGGGAAGTCATGGTGTCATCTTTTGTTTTCATGCCTGCTCTCCTATGAAACCACAAAAGGTGGGAGCGCCAAAGACCTTGTCCGGCGAACAGTTTGGCAAGGATCATTGGCAGTTCATCGAAGGTTCGTTTTCACCGTAGGCCATGCATCCAAAGCTGTCAAGGCAGGATGAGCAGGATGTGGAGAGCTGGGGTATTGAATTGGGTGGAAACGTTGGGACGAGCTCACTGGCCCTGGTGCGCTTTCATGGTTGCACGCCTGTTCCCTTTTGCTACACTGAAGATCATATCCATCCGTTCGCCTGCTCCCGGTTATCTTTCTTGCGCTCCCCGAAAGTACAAAGTACGTATGCAGCATGGGAGATATGGAAGGGTGTGAGGCGTGGTCATTCTGATCCAGAAAAGGAGTCCGCTCACATGCGTATAACAAAGATGTTGATCTTTATTGCTTTTGCGCCGGTTCTTCTGGGCGGTTGTGCCGGTCGACCGATGGGACAGGGTGGTCCGGAAGGGCGTGATGGAATGCGAGGTCCGGACGCGAAACCACCGGAAATCAGCGAAAATTTCAATAAAACCGCCAATGACTGGCTCGGCGGGCATTCAGACTATACGTCCGACACGCAACCCACCGATGTAGTCGTCAAGCCTCGCCGGCTCCCCGACCTATTCGGCGGCTATGGCCTCTACACCGCCGGCACTAACCGGAGCGACGATCTTTTCATCTATATAAAGAAGAAATTCACCGGATTCGCCCCCAACCAGGACTACCTGCTTACCTTTAGCGTCACGTTTCTTACCGATGCCCCCGCCGGCTGCGTCGGCGTCGGAGGGGCTCCGGGCGAGTCAGTGTTTCTGAAGGCGGGGGCCACGCCCGTTGAGCCTCTCACGGTGGCCATCGACACTGAATATCGGATGAACATCGATAAAGGTAACCAGGCCCGGGGAGGAAAAAATGCTGTCGTACTGGGGAACATCGCCGGAACCAACACCGAGTGCAACCAGCCGCGATTCGAGTGGAAAACGCTGACCAGTGCCACGCCCCTCATGGCCAGGAGCGACGCAACCGGAACCTTGTGGTTGTTGTTTGGGATTGATTCGGGGTTTGAGGATACCAGCGAAATCTATTACCGCTCCGCCACCATTACCGCATCGTCAACCGGCTCTGCTCCCCGGAACTGAGCCCTGAATGGCCCGGTAATGGTCCCGAGTTTTTTGCATGAACGCGGCATCGTGGCATTGCGGCAGCGCCGCCGGCTCAATTATCCGCCGTTCCGACGGTGCGTGAGCATGGCATCCCATAAAGTCCTGTCAGATCGCCGGATCACATTGAGGTCAGGCATCGCGGCGGTATGCGGCAATTTCCCAATTTCCGCTTGACTCATCATGCCGCAGGACGTACATGCTTCCATCATCGGCCTCGACTCTGAACCAGCGCTGCTGCCGCGCGTACCAACGGTCGGTCAGCGCGCGCACCGCGAGCCGGCGCTCGCCCAGCCAGAACGCTGATGGCTCCAGTTCGCCGCGATAGCCGCTGTAGCACTCCACGCGTATGCTCATGCCCGACCCCCATATCTCCTGTCGTCGCGCCGAGGACGCCGGGGTCTATTTGCGACGAATGGACCACTCACCACATCCACCACCGACGGCGCCTCGTCGGAAGTGCCGCCCGTGCCGCGCCGGGCTGGTCCTCGCGCGCCTTCAGCACCGCAGGCAGAAATGCGGCGCGAACTTCCGATGCGCCCCGTAGGCTGGGTTCGATCGTGCGCGTGAACCAGGATGGGTCTCCGCCCAGAAAGTGACGATGCACATCGACGAGCTGGCCATGTCGCGCAGCCAGCTCCGCGATAATGGCATTGATGCGGTTCAGATTGGGCCGGGCAATGCGCGCATCAATACTCAAAAAATTGCGGGAGTCGTCGCCAAAGGTGGGATCGAAGACTGTCCCAAGCAGGACCGGGCGCACGGGCAGCGTGCGCAGGAAGGTGTCAAGCGCCTGCTCGAAGCGCACCATACCGCCGCCCCGGTCCGCGGCCAAACCGGTGAGAAGGTCGTTTCCGCCAATTGTCACCAGTGCCACTGCAGGACCGGACAGGTCGAGCACGCGTCCCTGCCGCGGCAGGTCATCTACCGTGGCCCGATCCTGGGCGCGGTGGTCGAGCCGCGCGGGAGCGGATGACGACAAGTCGCGTCCTTTGAAATCAGGGAACAGGCCATCATCATTCCGCACGATCAGCTGGCCGGGGTGTACCCCATACTCGTTGTACCGGGCACAGTCGAGGATGGAATCCCCGAATGTGTACACCGTGAATACCTCGCTTGCCATGGTTGAGCCTCGCGCATTAAGCACCACTGGCACCGCTGCCGTAGCGCTGGCGGCAAGCGTCTTCAGCCACCTGCGCCGCGCGTGGTCAAGCTCATCGCTTATCACTGCTCTCCCCACCGCCCTCCCCGACTCTTGATGCCGCTCATGATCGTTCCTAGAGGAATTGCGGAATATAGAGCAGCATGCCTGCTCTCTGGTTCCCCCCGGCGGCGAGCGCTAGCGTGCGGCAGCGCACGGAACAGGCTGGGGGTTTTCCCTAAAACTGTCTGTTCGAACACTTTCCCTTGCCATCGCGGTCTGTAAGGTCGCTCAACCCGGATGCCCGGCGCAGGACAGCCAGTCCCGCCATCCCCGTTCATCCAATAAAGGAGTTAAGAATGAAAAATGTTAAATTCATGCTGGCGGCAGCCGGCTCAGCACTTATTTTCAGTTTGTCGCCAATTGCCTTCGCGCAGCACAGTCCGGGGCTGGTCAGGGTTGATCTCAGTGGCGTTGCAGCCAATCTTGCCAAAGATCTCAGAGTTGAAGTCAGGCAGATTCCGACCACGGTCGAGATTCCGGCTCGCGTGGCTGCAAGCGTGTGTAAAGTAAAAGAAGATACCCTACGCGGCGCGCAAGGTGGAAGCTGCACCGCTGAAACCACGAACACTGAACTCGAGCAAATCGTGTACGGACAAATAAAAGGGACGACCCGGTAAGGCTGTGCCGCAACCGCGATTTAAACTCCTCCCGCGCTGAAACCGTGCCCTGACCCCGTGGCATAAAAAAAGGGGGATGTTTCCTGATTCGGCCATGCTGAAGGAAATGAAGGAAGCTGTGCATCAGCCAAAGCGTTTGAAGATCAAGAAATCGCTTGCTTCATCACGCAGGATATGTATAATGCGAATCATTCTTATTATCGTTTAACATTATACAGGCAACAGGCTTGCACCTTGGTAAACCATGGCCCCGCAGATGTCACCCGCATTTGCCTTAACCAATAACCCGGTTAAGGGGGTAAGGGGGCTTGCCCTATCGGTCGAGCCAAACGCATTCACGTATCCGTTGCCACTGGGTTTCTCCTACGCCAGTGGCCTTTCAGCCAGCCAGCCTTTCCCGGGCAAGCCAGCCAACTTTTTTATTCCGCGAGATCGGGGATCCACCAACACGGGCCCCCGATCTCCACTCGTGTCGATAGCAGAAGTGGCCTGTCCCTGGAGTTGAGCGTAAGGACCTGGGGGAACCAATGGGTGAATGCGCGCCCCCTCCTTCCAATCCTCTCCCAAATCCGTAGCCGTATAGTCTAGCGGAATGCCGGGATAGGGTTATGTCATCCCCGGCTACGTCATCCCCATTCCGCACGCCGTTTTCCGTCGCTCCTCCTTACTTCGCATTCGGGCTCGCATTCGTATCGCCAGCGGTGTCACTTCCGGAACTATCCCCGGACACGAGGTGCTTCGCCTCCGCCCGCAGGCCTTTTGCTCGGTTGGCAAGATCGCGTGTCTTGGCATCGATCTGCTTGCGTGTCCGGACTGCCATGCTGTACGCCTTGTCCTTCGCCAATGCCCGGCGCCGGTTGCCGCGGTCGGGATCCATAAGAAACATCGTAAGCGCGCCGAGCGCAGCACCGCCGAGTGCCCACTTAACGAGGGAAACATCTGTCGTATCTTGATTCATGGTCATCTCCTTCCTCAAATATTTACTGGGGCCTGCGAACCCAACGCAGCCCTTTAGACCCAACCCCCTTTAGATCCAACCCCCTTTAGATCCAACCCCCTTTAGATCCAACCCCCTTTAGATCCAACCCCCTTTAGATCCAACCCCCTTTAGACCCAACCAATTCCTAATAACCCCGAACCGACGACCAGTATCACTATGTACGCTATCCAGGATGCGATGCTATTCATTGCCGCTCTCCTTTCAATAGATTCGAAGCATGTATATAAAATACGGTTATATATTTACCCTTTTAACGCGTCTCATCAGTGCGTTGACCCACATAGAGCGCGAGCGCAGCCGAAAGGCGTGGTAAAAAACGGAATCCATGCTTCGCTGGAGCGGTATCGGCGCCCTGGCCCCAGCCCGGTCTCCTCCCTTCGGCTTCGTCTCCTGGTCTCCTTCCCTGCTCCCCTCCGCCGCGCCCCTGCTCTGCCTCTTGCTCTGCGCCCTTACGTTGATCGGGCAACGCTGCAAGCGTTGACTTAAAATCCCTCGGGCTTAACCGCCCATGCCGGTTCGATTCCGGCTCCACGCACCGAGTTATCAAGAGGTTATCCTAATATCTGCCTACACTTATTATGATTTATGGGCTGTGGTGACCTGCCCCTTTCATTAGCTTCATGACGTAGTAGAGTTCGATTCTAAGATGAGGAGCGGACCATGAAGAAGCGATTTAGCGAGGAGCAGATTATTGGATTCTTGAAGGAAGCGGATGCGGGCATGCCTGTGGTGGAGTTGTGCCGCAAGCATGGTTTTTCCGATTCGTCGTTTTACACTTGGCGTGCCAAGTTTGGTGGAATGACGGTATCGGATGCCAAACGGCTTAAGGCCTTGGAAGAGGAGAACAGCAAGCTCAAGCGACCGCTGGCTGATGCACTACTCGACAATGCGGCATTGAAAGATGTCGTTTCACGGAAGTGGTAAGCCCACAAGCACGGCGGGAAGCAGTTGTGGCTCTGAAGACAAAACGACAGTTCTCTGAACGCAGGGCTTGTGGGCTGATGAATATTTCCACTTCCGTATTTCGCTATCGCGCTCGGCCTGACACATCCAGGCAATTACATGAGCGTATTGTTTCGCTTGCCGGACAAAGGCAGCGCTTTGGCTATCGACGTATCCACATTCTGCTCAGGCGCGAAGGCTTGTGCGTCAATGTCAAGCGGGTCTACCGGCTGTACCGCAATGCGGGATTAGCAGTGCGAAAACGCAGTCGCAAACGGATCGGTCTGACAGAAAGAGTGAATTGCCCCTGAACCTGTAGACACTCCGAAGCCTTAACTAAGGCATGAAGGAGAAGTCATGAGCAGCAAGCGTTATCCGGAAGACTTCAAGATTGATACGGTGAAGCAGATTACCGAAAGGGGCCATCCGGTGGCAGAGGTGGCCAGCAGGATTGGCGTTTCCCAGCATACGCTGTACGCATGGCTCAAACGCTACAGTTTGCCCGAGGGTGAAGACAGGGAACGATTCGTCGTCTGAAGGCAGAGCTGAAGCGTGTCAGCGAGGAGCGCGACAATACTGTGGTATTGCGCAACGATTGTAAAGTGGTCAAACAGGACGCGCTATTTCGCGTCTGGAACGGGGGCCTGCTGCCCGGGAAAGGGAGGATGAGATGCAGCCCTCTCTTTCATCCGATCTTTTAGCACGCAAATCATCTACCGTTAAAGCAAAAATCCGAAAGCAGACGCAGTCGCTCCCAGCCTAGCCTTAATTAGCCCTTGCGACGCCGTGTCATAAAGCCCAGCAGTCCTAACCGGGCAGCAATAAGGCGTATGTTTCGGGTTCCGGGACGGGGGTCATCAGGAAAGCATGCTCTACATGTGATATGGAATTGTATGCATTTCCAACAATCCACCCCTTATCGTTTATGCCATTTGCTCCAGTCAGTACCCAACCCGCATTCGCAACGCTGGCATCCAGCAAACTATTAAGGTCCGGCAGCCTAGTGCCATCCCACAGGACGGCGTGCCACGAAGCGCCGCCGGGAGAATAATTGCCTCCCCCTACCGCTAGGCCGGCTTCGTTGATACCACCGACCAAGCTGTCACTCCCACCCGGAAGCGTGCCCAGGTCGGTCGCCTTGGAGCCATTCCAAAGGGTTGAAGATTCCTGGGCGGGCGTGAAGCATCAAACGGAAGGGTAGAAGGCCGCTAAATGAGTACGCGTCTCAACCGGACCATAAATCCAATTAGACCCAGCCCGGTTAAAAGCATTACATAGGATTGCGGCTCTGGGACAACTGTCGCTATCGCGATGAGCTGTCCCGCATTATTGATATCTACTGCTTCCCTTAGGATCATTCCGCTGGGCAACTCAAGCAGCGAATTAAGGTCCGTCGTGCCCTTGCCCTCGGGGCCTGTCACGAAAGCATGGTAGTCCCCCGAAGTATAGAAACTTCCGACTGCCTGCCCGGCATCGTTGATTTCGTTAGCCCAGCCCCAGAACTCGCCTGGTCCGGGATTATCAAAAATTCTCTCCCCCGACCCCTCCGGACCGGTCATAAAGGGAGTCCCCCCTATGGTAACGCCCACCACCTGCCCGGCATTATTGATGCCTTCGGCGACTCTGCCGAATCCAATATCCTTCATGCCATAGCCCTCCGGCCCCGTTATAAAACCGGTGGGAAAGGAGTCGTCGGGCGCTGGAGACGAGTATCCCACCACCTGCCCGGTATTGTTGATGTCCCTGGCATAGCTGCTGCCCCCCAAGGAGCCAAATTCTCTGATGCCCGGACCATCCGGGCCATCCGGGCCGATGATACCGGGACCAGCGATAACCGCGACGGAATACTTGGAATTAGGAACGGAAGTCTCGCTCACTACATGCCCCGCATCGTTGATGGCATGAGCCTCATAAAAATAGCTAAGGATACTGATGCCGGCACCATTGGCGCCGGTAATAAAAGCACCGCTTCCCGAGCCACCCGTTACCTGCCCCGCAGAGTTGATGTCATTGGCCCAACTGCTGCCGTCCAAAGAGTCAATCTTCCTCACACCCGCGCCATCGGAGCCGGTGATGAACGCGCTCTTGTCGCCTGCGGGCGTATAGGAAAAACCCACCACCTGCCCGGCATCGTTCATCGCAGTAGCATGAGCCTGGCCTCCATCAGGACTTCGTAACTCAGTCAACGTCTTGCTTTTAAGATCAATGAGGTACGACCGTTCCTGGGCTTGAGCGGCGGCTTGAGTAACAAAACCGGCGCCGGCGAACAGGGCAGCGCCGAGGAAGAACCTGCGAGATGTAGAGCAATGAGTGGTTTTCATGATGAAAGCCTTTTTAGTCTTCTCAAAAGGAATTCTGCGACCCTCGCCCATATACTTGGCCTTACATTGCCACTCCGACGAACCTTAACGTTGTTGAATTATCTCCACCATTAGCTCGGGGTGAATTCGGAATCGATAATGAGCGTGCCCGCTGGTACATTTGCCGAGTAGTAGTTATCTCCGCGCACGCTACACGATTAGATCTTATAGAGACGCACACCGCGCCGCAGGGCGAGCGTAATATCCGGGATGACTGTTCCTGAGTCCCGGCGGCCTCCGGGCGTACAAGGCTAAAAATCTTGTGAGACAGCAAAATCACCCACATGGTTTATCACCGCCCAGGCGGTATGGGTGCGGAGATCGATGCCGTAGGTGCCCAGTTTGAAGCCGGGTTTCCACGGACCCAGTACAAACCTCTTGCCTCCGCCAAAATTCGCATCCACCGCATTTCTCCAATTGCCGTCGGCATCCCTGCTGGCGAGCCCGAAGTGGCCGAGTAGCAGGTCCGAGGGATGCACCCCGGTGCGGTCAAAAGACAGCGAGAGTACGTAGACATCCGTTTTTTCGCTTCCCAGTTGTTCCGCCATACCCCAGAGGGTGAGGATGTTGCTAGCAAGACTAACGTCCTCGTCGTCGCGGGGAGCCCAGCCGGTATTGACAGCTTTGGAAACTGGACGGCCGTCATAGACCTTCGCCGCGCTTTCGTTGGTTCCGGCAAGGACCCTGGCCGTTGTATTGCGAAAACTGTCGCGAACCACAGTGTAGGATTCACCCTGATCCACCACAAACTGCCGGCCGTTCAGACTATAGCCGAAGGTCTCGCGCTTCGAGAAGTTGAGCGCGGGTGTGACCTTGAGTTCGCAGTCTCCCGAACAGCCGTTGGGAGAGGAATAGTGATCCACAGTCACTCGTGGGCCGTCGACGGTGACAATATAGTAGCCGATGGTGAACAGTTCCTGCGCTAAAGGGATTTCCCGGCGACCACCGAAAGCGGGCACGTTGAACGCCAGGTCAAAGGAAGTACTGTTCGGAATATGGAATTTGTACCCATCCGACGTGCTGATGATTTGCGTGACCGACGCTTGACCGTCGGGGCTGGTCACCAAGGAGCGGTGGTGCATATGGTCATGGCCGCCGAAGAAATAGCGGGCGTCGTTCTCCTTCATACTTGCGTAGAAGGCATTTCGCGCGGCCACGTTCCCGTGGCTATTATCGGCGGGTTGGGTCCCGAAAAGATCGCCGCCGTGGTACTGGCCAATCAGGTTTTTGTGGCTGAAGACAAAGGCGTGACTGCCGGCTGGTTTGGTTGAAAGCCGATTGTCGATCCAGTCCACCTGATCGATTGTGTTAGTGTGGACGCTTCCCAGGTAACTGGTTCCATCGGCTCGCGTAAACTGGTCGATGAGAATGAAGCGTGCGTTGTCGTAATCGAACGAATAGGTTAATCCCTCCAGCTTGTAGGGATTTGCGTCGCCGTAGAAGATCGGGCTGCTGAAATTGAGGGCGTTGAAAACAGAGCTGCCGCTGCCGAGGGTTTGCGGGAAGAACTTTGGCAACTCCAGCGCGGCGGTCTGCGATGCATCGTGATTACCCCTTAGCGGATAGAAATCGATGGCGGCGTTATAGAGGGGCTCGGCAGCCAGGGCCCGGGTGTCCATGGTGCGCTCCGAGGGCCGACCGTTGAGGGTGTTTGTCTCTTCCTCAGCTAAATCTCCGACCTGGATGACAAACTTGACCTTCTCGGCGATAAACTTCTTGTTGAGCTGGTTGATGATCCCGACTGCGACCGTTTCAGGATTTTTCCCGTCAAGATTCGCTTGCCACTGGGTATCGGCCATCACGCCGAACTTCCAGGCTTCTGCCCCGACGGGGGCCGAAATGAATGCCGCTATCGCGAGCGTCAATACAAACAATATCGGAAAACAATGCAACTTGCTCATATCAGCCTTTTCAAAGGGTTTCGAGTTTTCGTCAATGGCGAAAAATTTACCGGACCGCCTCCCGGATTGTCGCTCGTCGTGGCATTACCTTTTGTAGTGCCCGACGCACAATTGCTTGGTTTGGCTCAAAGTAAGAACGGGAAAAATATCGATCGGCTGTGTCAGGTTTCTTCTGTGGTATTCGGTACCGACTTCACTTGTAGCGGCAGTTAAGCAAGGTGGCTTGGCGACTTGTGATCTTCCTCGCGTAAGAAGCGCGCCAGGAGGAAGCTATTCCGCACTGAAGAGGCACAGCAAACTAAAAAGAAGAGCGAACGGTCATGTGACTCCACCTCAGGGCAGTTAACCATTGCGGGCTCCGATCGGTCGGTCCAGTTAATCCGAGGCCAAAGCAACCCCTAACCTGAGAAGAGCGGCAAGCGAAAAAGCGAAAAATCTCGACGTCGCCCTGCATCCATCTACATCTGCGCCCCGAGCGGCTTCCGGCGCACCCTGAATTGAATTAGAACCAAGCCAGCCAGCATCAGAGCGTACGACTCAAGCTCCGGGATTGCTGTGGCGATGACTTGCCCGGCGTTATTGATGTCTTGAGCCGAATTTAGAAAAACTCCGTCCGGAAGGTCCACCAGCGAATTCAGGTCTCTCATACCCATGCCATCGGGGCCAGTGATGAAGGCATGATTAGGTCCAGCGCCAGTGGGGTCGACGCTGGATGATCCTACCACCTGCCCGGCATCGTTGATACCCAAGGCCCAGCTCGAAGCTCCGCCGAGGGTGCCAAGGTCTCTCATGTCAATGCCATTGGCTCCAGTAATGAAAGCATGACTAGCGCCATTGGTATCCGCGTGGCCTATCACCTGGCCAGCATCGTTGATGCCCCAAGCCCAACTGGATTCGCCGCCGAGAGTGCCCAGCCCCCTCATGCCCACTCCATCAGGACCAGTAATGAAAGCACGAACAAAGCCATCCGCAGACAGATCAGAAGACCCCACTACCTGCCCCGTGTTGTTGATGCCCCAGGCCGCGCTGTAATTGCCGCCCAGAGTGCCAAGGTCGCGCATACCCGCACCATGGGGCCCCGTGACGAAAGCATGCCAAGCGCCATTCGCGGCCGCTGATTCTCCCACGACCTGCCCGGCATCATTGATCGCGTTGGCCCAGTTCTGAGCTCCACCGATCGTGGCCAGGGGCTTCATGCCCTGGCCATGGGATCCAGTGATGAAAGCACGCATTTCTCCTTTGCCGGTATACGAATGGCCCGCCACATGTCCGGTATCATTGATGCCATAAGCGCTGCTGTTAGCTCCGCCTAAAGTGCCGAGGTCCCTTACACCTGCGCCATCCGGACCGGTGATGAAAGCATGCATGTCTCCTGTGGCTATGGACGAATGACCTACTATATGTCCGGTATCGTTGATCCCGTAAGCGCTGCTGGTAGCTCCGCCCAAAGTGCCGAGGTCGGCCGCCGTTCTCCCGTGAAGATCGATTAGGTAGGAACGTGTTTGGGCGGAAGCATGAGCAACAAAACCGAAGCCGGCGAGCAGGGCCGCCCCGAGGAGGAATTGGCGACATGTAGAGCCATAGGTAATTTTCATGATGAAGACCTACTTGATTTGTACCAAGGGACGGGACCCGCGCAACCATTTCCTCAAGATAGATGATGGATTTGAGAAGTCAAGGCAGGCGAAGCTGGGTCTCCTCCAGTGCAAATTCGAATTGGATTCTCGGGTTGGGTAATAGGTGTCGGCGGGAACAGCGTGATATGAACCGAGACGGAATTGTGTACGTTCCCAATTATCCACCCCTTGGCGTTGATGTCCTGCGTCGATCAGCACCCAGCCTGCATCACCCATGCTAGTGCCGATAAAACTGTTGAGATCAGCCCCGGCGGCGCCAGCCTAGGACGTGGCCTGCTGGGCCGCAGCCCCAACGGTTTGAGACACTCTATTACTTCGGCGGCATTATTTAATGCCGTTGGCAGAACTATTAGTTCTAGGGGGTAAGAAGGCGACAAGCGGTCTAAGACTAGCGGACGGAAGCACTCTGTTCATGACGTATCTTCGCTGCTCGGTCTTGCGCTTTTAATTGCGCTATAACCGCCAGACTCCAGACAAAGATTAAGGAAGCGGAAAAAACGAAGAATCGGAAGTGATCTGAGGGGAATAGAAGCATATGGGCTGCACTAAAAACAAACGGCAGGATAAATAAACAGTAAAAATGTACTTTATCCCCTTTAACCTTAACTCCGTTTAGCCAGAACAAGTAAAGAGCTACGGCGTAGACCAGGGCGTGGGGATGCGAGATCAGGCTCCGTAACAATCGTGCATAAGGGATTAAGTAGTCGCCCACCTGATGAGAAATAACGATATTTTCAGGATACGGGTTAAATGGGCGGATAAAGGTGAAGTTAAAAAGCGTCAGGTATCCATAGTTTCCAGCTAACTTATTAACGGAAATATAAATAGCAGCAGCAGACAAAAGAGAAAATAATGAAATATACCTGTCCCCCTGGCGATAGGTAAATATCATTAATAGCCCCGAAAGCAATATGAAATCCGTCCTGATCAAAGGAAGGATCGCCGCAACAAAAAACACCAGCTTTCCTTTTCTAATTAAGCTATATATTCCCAGCAGCGAAAAGAAGCAGGCCATCGCGTCAGGTGTGGAAAGCTGCGCTATTTCCCAGTAGCCGGTTAGCGCGACAACAACCGGGAGAATCGCTATCGAGACTGATGTTTCTGCAATAATTAAGCCTAGCACCACGACTGACAACGAAGCGAAGATTGCGCTGATCACGTATGTCGCTTGCGCGTAACTCAAGCCTAAGTGCTTGAACAGACGTATTAATTCTATATATACAACTCTGGGGGAATAGAATGGGAGTTGCTGCTCCAAAGAGGACGGGTCTTTAAAAACCGTTTCTCGATACTCCCCTGTTGTCAGTTGCGAAAAAAATGGTTTTTCACTCACCTCTTTCTTTATTTCCCCATACGTTTCCTGGGTTAAGTCTGCGCCTCTGTAGCCATCTTTTTGATAAGCAGCAGCTACGTATGCGACCATGTCCCAGTTGCGCTCTGGTTCCATGATCCCGTATATCAAGATCGCTGTAGCGGTTGCAACAAAAATTAGGTATCGGAAAGCCATCAGAAATTCCACGGGGCGGTTTTATTAACACGTCCTAGTTAATGCAATGCCGCATAGTCTAGAGTATTACTCCCGGTAGCGTAGGCGAATCCGCCACCTTAGCTTCGTAACTTGCCCGGTACGAAGAGAAGGTCGTGACTCTACCCCAATTGAACCCGTCCCGTGTAAAAGTAGAATTTCCGGCATGATTTTGACCTTTAGGGAAAGGAGTTATGACGTAAAGAGAAGCAAATTTACCGAGCAGCAGATTGCGGTTGCCCTGTAGCAGGCCGAGTTGAGGACGCCCGCTGAAGAGGTCCGCAGAAAGATGGGCATAAATGATGCAACTTTCTACACTTTGAAGAAGAAGTATGGCGGGCTCGGGCCTCGGGATGGAGGCGGTTGAAGCAGTTGGAGGAAGAGAACGCCAAGCGGCTAGTCGCAGACTTGAGCCTGGACAAGACCATGCTGCAGGATGTGCTGTCAAAAAAGCTCTGAAGCCTTCCCGCAAGCGCGTCCTGATCGATGAATTGCGCAACCGCTACCGTGCCGGCTTAAGGAAAACCTGTGCATTGCTGCGACGATCACGCACCGTTTATGTCTACCAATCGTGCGCCCGTGATTCATCACTTTTGCTCTGCGGATGGGGAAATCGCTGCTACACGGGCGCACTACGGTTACCGGCGCGTGCATGTCCTGCTCAAGCAGGAAGGCCTTAGAGACAATCACAAGCGTGTTTACCGGCTGTATCGGGAAGAAGGGCAGGAGAGGATGTCGTGAACACGCCTAACCGCATCGCAACAAGCGGGCTGCCCGCCACCATCAAGGATCGATGATGGCGAATTCATTTCCAAGGTCATTGACAAATTAGCCTATGAGCCTGGCTTTGAACTCGACTTCAGCCGTTCCGGCAGGCCTACGGATAACGCCAAGTTGGAAAGCTTCAGCGGACGGTTGCGGCAGGACCGCCTCAATGCCCATTGGTTCTTGTCTTCGGACGATGCCAGACGCAAGATTGACGAGTGGCGGCAGTACTATAATGAGGCTCGTCCCCATTCTGCATTGCGGGGGGCCACACCCGCTGAATTCGCCCGCGACGCGAGGAAAAACGCCTTGTTCGGCATGCCTACGGAGTTGACGTCATCCCCAAAAACTAGGGCAGTTCTAAATTAGAGTAAAGTCGCATCTGGCTCCCTTATTGAAGGAGTTTGAAGCGATGAAGAGATCCCG
>NZ_FOPV01000009.1 GCF_900113575.1 Nitrosospira sp. Nsp14 | reverse complement strand
GGCATTGCAGCCCAGATCATCACCCGCTACTCCAACCTCACGGACGTAGTCTGGAACGGCCAGAGCAAAGTCATCCTCAACAACCGGATCGTACCGTAATCGGTCAAAGAGGCTGAAATGAGGGCCTGCGGCCGCCCCGCCCCGGCAAGAGCGGGAGGGCGGCCGCGGCCGACAGCGGCAAAGGAATCATAGCCTGCGCGGGCAGCCAGAGACAGACCAAGGGGAAGGCAGCCGGGCAAAAGCCGCAGGCAAGACAGCAGCAAAGCAGCACAACATACATGTTTAAAGATTGCAGACATATTAGGGGAGGGCGAGGCGATGAGCAGAACCGATGAAATACTAAAGGCGGCCAAGATGCCGCCGGAAGCAGTAAAGATGTCCAGGATGATAGACGCGGTATATTTCCCGATTCTATGCATCCTGCTGGTTGGAACCTACCACATGCACTTCATGCTGCTGGCAGGCGACTGGGACTTCTGGCTGGACTGGAAGGACCGTCAATGGTGGCCGGTGGTAACGCCCATCGTAGGCATCACCTACTGTGCTGCCATCATGTACTACCTGTGGGTCAACTATAGACTGCCCTTTGGAGCCACGCTGTGCATCGTCTGCCTGCTGGTAGGCGAATGGCTGACGCGCTACTGGGGCTTCTACTGGTGGTCACACTACCCCATCAACTTTGTATTCCCCTCCACCATGATACCTGGAGCGCTGGTCATGGACACCGTCTTGCTGCTCACGCGCAACTGGATGGTTACAGCCCTGATTGGCGGGGGCGCGTTTGGTCTTCTGTTCTACCCCGGCAATTGGCCCATTTTTGGCCCGACCCACCTGCCGCTGGTGGCTGAAGGCGTACTGCTGTCGGTAGCCGACTACACAGGCTTCCTGTATGTACGCACCGGCACGCCCGAGTACGTGCGCCTGATCGAACAAGGCTCATTGCGAACCTTTGGCGGTCACACCACCGTCATTGCCGCATTCTTCTCCGCCTTCGTCTCCATGCTCATGTTCTGCGTATGGTGGTACTTTGGCAAAGTCTACTGCACCGCCTTCTACTACGTAAAAGGCGCGCGTGGCCGCGTCAGCATGAAGAACGACGTCACCGCATTTGGCGAAGAAGGCTTTCCCGAGGGGATCAAATAAATGAACACAAAAAACCTCATCAAACAGGGCGTAGCAGGCCTGTGCGGCGCAGCCGCGCTGGCCATGGGGCTGATGGTCGACATCCAGCCTGCGGCAGCGCATGGCGAACGCTCGCAGGAGCCATTCCTGCGCATGCGTACCATCCAATGGTACGACATGAAATGGCAGCCTGAGACCACCAAGGTCAACGACATGGCGTCCATGACCGGCAAATTCCACCTTGCCGAAGACTGGCCGCGGGCCGTTGGCAAGCCTGGACGCGCCTTCTTCAACGTAGGCAGCCCCAGCCCGGTGTTTGTACGGCTGAGCACCAAGCTGAACGGTGAACCGACCATGATCTCGGGCCCGCTCGAGATCGGCCGCGACTACGCCTTTGAAGCCAAGCTCAAAGCGCGGATCCCGGGACGCCATCACATGCACGCCATGGTCAACATCAAGGATGCAGGCCCGATTGCAGGCCCTGCCGCCTGGATGAACATCACCGGCAGCTGGGATGACTTCACCAATCCGATCAAACTGCTGACGGGCGAGACCATCGACACCGAGACCTTCAACTTCAGCAACGGCATCTTCTGGCACCTGTTGTGGCTGGGTCTTGGCTGCTTCTGGATCGGCTACTACGTTGCCCGGCCCATGTTCCTGCCGCGTAGCCGCGTACTGCTGGCCTATGGCGACGACCTTCTGCTCGATCCGATGGACAAGAAGATGGCATGGATCATCCTCATCCTGACCTTTGGCATCGTATGGGGCGGCTATCGTTACACCGAGACCAAGCATCCCTACACCGTGCCAATCCAGGCGGGTGAGTCCAAGGTGCAACCGCTGCCGGTGAAACCCAACCCCATCGCCATCAAAGTGACCCACGCCAACTACGACGTACCGGGGCGTGCACTGCGGGTGACGATGTCTGTGACCAACAGCGGGGATACCGCCTACCGTATTGGCGAGTTCACCACGGCTGGTGTGCGTTTCATCAACAAGGTGGGCCTGAAGCATCTGGACCGCGGCTATCCGAAGGAACTGGTTGCCACCGGACTTTCGTTTGACAACGACACCCCGATTCAACCGGGCGAGACGCGCGAAGTCAAGATGGAAGCGAAAGATGCGCTGTG
Source organism: Nitrosospira sp. Nsp14 (assembly GCF_900113575.1). Taxonomy (GTDB): domain Bacteria; phylum Pseudomonadota; class Gammaproteobacteria; order Burkholderiales; family Nitrosomonadaceae; genus Nitrosospira. The sequence goes on along the minus strand of NZ_FOPV01000009.1, from coordinate 141,927 downwards.
GGAAGTACAACGGCTGATGGCGCTCCTGGGCGATCCGGAAAGCCGGTTTGGCGGCTTGCTCATGACCTGGAACGATGCTGGTGATCGCAACATCAACAGCATAGCCGGTGCGGTCATACCGGTCTTCACCAAGCTCTAAGCAAACTGGGGAACCGCGACAGCAAAGGTTCCTCAAAACACCGGTCCGCCACCGTCGACAGACGGCAAGGTGGATCGGTGTTTTTTTAACGCGTAAGAAACACAAAACGGCAACCGAAACAGCAATGACTCCGCTATAGCGATAAAATAGCGGAACGGTAAGCCGAGCGAACGGCGTTGTAACATGCAAGCGAGAGGATTCTTTCGTGGTTAGGCAAGTGACACAGGCAGGCGCGCTCATCCTGATTGCGGCACTCTATGCCGGCAACGCGGCCGCGCATGGACGAGAATCGATGGAAGAAGACAGTTGCGTACGCCGCATAGGCGAGAACATGGTGCACCTGAGCGCCTACCAGCCGCAATTTGACACGAGCGCCCAATACTGCACCGAAATACCCAAGGTTGGAGACACTTACTTGGTAGTGGACCTCATTGATCCGGCCATGCGCGAGATGCCCATCGGCATGCGGGTCATAAAAGGCACCAACGAAACGGAAGACGAAACCGTCTCCTACGTGCGTCCGAGCTACCATCCGGACGGCGTCATCAGGGGAGAGACGAGCCTCGATCAGGGACTCTACACCGTCATCATCACCGCCGAGGGGTTGCCGCCCTTGCGCTACCAATACCCTCTGCGGGTGCAGATGGTCAACTATGGCAACATATTCCGCACTGCGGTCGGACCGCTCATCGGCCTGCTGCTCCTGACCCTGCTGGGGTATAAACTCATGAAATCCAAACGCGTGGAGCGCTGGCGCGCCCGACGCCGCTCATAGACAACCAAAAACAGATAGACAACTCTAAAACAGATAGACGATTCTTCAATTCTTATAGGCGATTTTGATAATGTCCTTACAATTTCTCAAGCCTGCCTTCGTATGCCTGATGCTGGCCATCGGCATCCCATACACCGCACAGGTGCAGGCCCACGGCGGACTCTCCCTGGCAGATGACGTATGCAAACTCACGATCGGCCCCTACACCATGCATTTTACCGGCTACCAGCCGGATAGTACCCAGGAGAAGGAATTCTGCGAAGACATCCCGGCCACCGGACGCACCGTGGTGGCCCTTGACTACATCGAAGAAGCCTTGCGTCCCCTGCCCACCGAAGTGCGCATCATCCGCGACACCGGCCCCGGCGGCGGGCAGCCCGGACCGGAAGAACAACAAAACCTGGAGGGCATCACCATCCTGCACGTTCCGGCCAAGGTCTACCCCAACGGCTCCATCAATTTCGAATACCAGTTTGCCCAGCCCGGCAAATTCGTAGGTCTTGTGACCGTGGGCGAAAAAGGCGAATACGTCTCCCGCTTCCCATTCTCGGTAGGCGAGCCCAAAGGCACCTCGCCCTACCTCATCGTCGGCATTGCCGCGCTCGTGGTCGCTGCCGTGGTATTCTTCCTGCGCGGGCGCAAATCGAGCAACATGGGCGCCGCGTAAGCCTGGCGCAGCCGCAGGCCGGGCCCAGGGCCCAGATGCTGGAACGGCTGCGGCTGTGCTCGAACCAAACTGAAGCGATACAGTCAAACAACCATACCTGCGCTGCCAGCAGGGGCATTTGCCCGGGAGCGCGCGACAAGAACGAGGAGCAAGAATGCAACCATTGATGATTCCGGCCCTGAACCTGAAGCGGCTCATGATGGGCAGCGCCCTGATCGTGGCGCTGGCAACCTGCCTCAATAGCACCCCGGTGCTGGCGCACGCCATGCTGGTCAAGGCCGAGCCTGCGCGGCGCGCCGTGCTCGCCCAGCCGCCGGCGCAGGTGCGGCTCTGGTTCAACGAGGAAATCGAAAAGGATTATGCCTCGCTTGCCGTGCTGGATGGGGCCAAGGCCGCGGTGACCGATGCCAAGCCCGCCATTGCCGCCGACGACCCCAAGGCCATCGTTCTGACATTGCCGGAATTGGCGCCGGGCAAATACACGGTCAAGTTCCGGGTACTGTCGGTGGACGGCCACGTGGTTGACACGTCCTACGACTTCACAGTAAAGAGCAAAGCGCAAGAAAAATGATCGAGGTCATCGCGACGCTCCTGCGCTGGTTACAGCTCGCGTCCAACATGATCCTGGTCGGCGGCTGCGTCTTTCTGGCAATCGCCGGGTCCTACCACTCCCCTTGGGTCACCCGCCTGGAGCGCTCGCTGCCCTGGCTCTGCTTGATCCTCCTGATCGGACTGCTGGGCATTTTGGCCACCACCACCGCACAGGCTACCGGCATCAGCGAGAACGCCTGGCGTCCGCAAGCCTGGCTGGCACTCATGCAAAATACCCGCATGGGGCAAATCTGGATAGGCCGGGTGATCTGCGCCCTGATCGTCACCGCCATTGCCCTCTACCTGCGCCACTCCGAGCGCGCGCGCTGGAAATACGTGTTGTGCGCCACTGCCGCCGCCGTAACCCTGACCGTGGGCTCCCTTGCCAGCCATGCTGCGGCCGAAGAACTGTCGGTACTGTCGATCCTGCCCTATGCCTTGCACATCATCCTGGCCAGCGTCTGGTTTGGCGCCCTGCCCGCCTTCCTGGTGGTGTGCTATGCCTGCACCGAGCCTGCCTCATCCAATTTGAGCTTAAGCAATCCCGGCAGTCCGGGCAAACAGCCTGCCCTGCGCGCGGGCATCCAGACCGAGTCCATCCAGCGCATCCATGCCCTGTTCCAGTCACGCGAAGAAGCGGTCATGGCCGATGCCCAGGCATTGAAGCGTTTCTCCGCCATGGCCCTGCCGGTCATGCTGGCGGTGATTGCCACCGGCGTCATCATCACCGACCGCATGGTCGACACCAGCTATGGAGCGCTTGTTGCCACCTCCTACGGTTGGCTGCTCGATGCCAAGATCGCCCTGCTGGTCATCGTACTCATCATTGCCGCGCGCGCGCGCTCCACCTGGCTGCCGCTGCTGTCCCAGCGCGGCGACTCGAGCTCCGCCCAGGCCGGCGGTCAGCGGCTGCGCAAATGGGTCAGCTTCGAATTCGTGCTCGCCTTGGGGATTGTGCTCCTGGCCACCATCGTGGCCAACACCGTGCCCGCCAAGCACGCCCTCATCCAGACCTGGCCCTATTCCTTCCGCTTCTCCATCGCCGCCACCTGGGGCGACCAGATGGTCATGATGCGCGTCTGGAGCGGTGTTGCGCTCCTGCTGCTGGCAGGCGTGACCTTCACCCTTGGCAGCATCAAAAAATGGAACAACAAGCGCCGCTTCGGCATCTCCGCGCTGCTGCTGGCCCTGGCTGCAGGCGTAGGGTTGCCCCCGCTTGCCATCGACGCCTACCCGGAAACCTACCGCAAGACCCCGGTGCCGTTTGACACCATCTCCATTGCCAATGGCTCGGCCCTGTTCGCCGAGAACTGCGTGGCCTGCCATGGTACCCAGGGCAAGGGCGATGGCGTCATGGCCAAGAGCTTTCCGAAGCCGCCGGTGGACATGCTCACCGAACCGCATACCGCCAAGCATACCGCAGGCGACTTCTTCCACTGGCTCACCTTTGGCATTCCCGATACCGGCATGCCGGTGTTTGCCGACAAGCTCTCCGAAGAGGACCGCTGGGACGTGGTCAATTACCTGCACGCCATGTCGCGCGGCTACCAGGCGCGCCTGATGAGTCCCAGCGTCAAGCCCGACCAGCCCCAGCCTTCCATGAGCCCGCCCAATTTCTCCTACGTGGCGCACGACGGCTCAAGCGGCACGCTGAAGGACTTCCGCGGCCAGAAGAATGTGCTGCTGGTGCTGTTCTCATGGCCACAGTCGCGCGAGCGCCTGGCGCAGCTCGCAGGGCTCTATCCCGAGCTGACCCGTGACAATACGGTGCTGCTCGCGGTGCCGGAGGATGATCCCGACGCAAAGGAACTGGCAGAGATCACAGCCGAGGTGCCCTTCCCGGTGGTAACCGAAGGCGCCCACGAGGTGGTGCGAAGCTATGCCCTGTTCCGCCGCACCTTGAGCAAGCCCGACCTGCTGGGCCAGGGCACCTTGCCCGATCACCTGGAGTTCCTGGTGGACCGCTTTGGCTACCTGCGCGCGCGCTGGATTCCGGAGGCCGATGGCCCCGGCTGGAGCAATACCCAGATGCTGACGCAGCAGGTCGCCCAGCTCAACCGCGAAAAGGAAATACTGCCTCCCCCAGGTGACCACGTGCATTGACTTTGTTTCCCAAGCTCAATGACAGAAAGAGAGAGCACAAAGCCCAAACGGGCTGCAAATCCATTTTTTGTACACCCCTTTAATTAGTTTCCACTAGGAGAAGAAAATGAGTAAATTGCTGGCCACCGTTGTTACTGCTGCCGCGTTGGCCGTGTCACTTCCCGTTGCCGCGCACACCGAGGAATATTTCGACTCTATTGCTGCCCCACATGGCGGGCAGATGCGCATGGCTGGACCTTATCACCTGGAACTCGTGACAAAGGACAAAGAAATTCTGCTGTATGTCGCAGATCATAGCGATAACAAGATCAATACCGGCGGCGGGGTAGGGAAGGTAAGCATCCAGATAGGCAAAGGCAAGCCAGAAAACTCCATCAAGCTGCAGCCGGCGGGTGAGAACATACTAAAAGGTACCGGAGACTTCACGGTCACCCCTGAAACCACCATCATCGCGTTTATCAAACTGCCAGAACAGGACGCGCAATCCGCCCGTTTTACGCCACTCAAGTCCAAGGCGAAAGCTGCCAAAAAACCTCAGGAGAAAAAACCCGCAGGTGGTAATAACGGACATGATCATCATCACATGCATCATTAACTACCGGCAGACGCAGGTAACGAAGGACAGGTGAAAAGCTGGGCGAAGTGAGGAATTTGGACGGCAGGAAGTCCAACAGGACGCAGTCTTCGTTCAAGCCGGTCAAACTGCGTTTACGGGTACCGCGTCGGATTGGAGCGCGGCCTCCCTCCCCCTCCTTACATCGATGCTCATCAATATCGCCAGGCCGATAACAAAATAAACGCCCGTTATCAACATTGCCAGCCGATGGTCGCCACTTGAAATCCAGCTAACCGCTCCGTAGGTGATCGGTCCCACTATTGACGACAGCTTGACCGCCAGCCCCCATAATCCGAAAAACTCAGCCCGCCTCGCACTCGGGCTGAAAAAACCCACTAACGCGCGTCCGGCGGATTGCGAGGCCCCGAGACACAGTCCGGCAACGTTGGCAGCCAGCCAGAAGGTAGACCGGCTTTCCGCCGACCAGGCCAGCAACACCATCAGAAGCCAGCCACACAGCGTCAATGCAATCGTTGGAATATGGCCGATTCTGTCCTGAACGCTGCCGAACGCAAGGGCCCCAACTGACGCGGTGACATTGACCACGAGCACCAGAAACATGGTGTCGCCCGTATCGAAATGCATTACTTGTTGGGCATATATCGCCGCCAGCGTGATGACGGTTTGTATGCCAGCCTGATAAAAGACGAGACAGGCCAGAAAACGCAACAAGTCGCGAAACTCACGGACCTGATGAAGCGTACCCGCGAGACGCGCCACTGCTTCACGCAGCGCGCTGCCTCCGAAAAGATGCGGTTGAGGTAAGGCGCGTTCTTTAAGGAAAAGAAAGGTGGGAATACAGGCTACAGCAAAAATTACTGCTGTTATAAGCATTGTCACGGGCACAAACTGATCGGCTCGCATGCCGATATTCTGGGCCCATGTGACATACGCCAGCGATACGCCCAAGCTGACCAGCCCGCCGATATAACCGAGGCTCCAACCCCAGCCTGACACTTTTCCCAGCGCCCTGCTCTGAGCCAGTTCCGGCAAAAAGGCGGCAATCAGATTTTCGCCGCAACCGAAAAAAAAATTTGACAGAATAATCAGCAAAATTGCCAGCCCGAGATCGCCGGGGCCGATAAAATAAAGCAGCGCGGTAAATGAAACGCATCCAACAGTCGTCAGCAACAGCAGCCGTTTCTTTGCAGCATAGGCATCAGCATAGGCGCCAAGGAGCGGTGCAGCGACAATAATCAGCGCATATGAAACCCCAAGCGAGGCAGTCCATGCGAACGTTCCCCAGTCCTCATTGTTTGTTACTACGCCAACGAAGTAAGCATTGAAAATTGCTGTAATCACCACCGTGGTATAGCCGGAGTTGGCAAAGTCGAACATCGCCCACGACCACGCTTCCCGCTTGCTCACGCCGGCAGCAAGATACCTTGATTCGTTACCTGATGACATAACCCACCATTAAATACGACGAGCCCATAGCCTCCCCCTTCACGTGCAAACACAAAACCGCAAAGGGATACCTAAACCGGTAGGAAGCGGGCGCTCGACGCGACGAATCCGAAAAGAGAGCGCCTACTTTCAAGCGCGATAAAACAATTATATTCAGTCGTGGAGTTGGGAAAGCGGGAGCCCATGCATTCGGATATTACCGTAAAACCGATCTCGACCCCTATATGGTCCCGCCATATCGCGCACCGTCTGAAAAGCTTCCCGGTGATGTCGGTTTTGGGCGCGATCCGCCTTAATGCTTAACGGGTGCTGCGCTAGCTTGCATTGGGGAGCAACACGGAAGAAGGGGCAATGACCCAGGATATGTTACCGCCATACTGATTTATCCCTACGCCGCATTCTTCCGGAGAAGCAGACGGTTCAGAACTATTAGTGCTTCACCTGCCCCAGGTCGCCGGACACATTCAGCAGAACACCTATCAGGTTGAGCATTCCTTCCATTAGCAATTTGAGATGCTCGTCGTTGCGTTCAAACGATCGTAACGAAGCCAGCGTGGCGTCTATTGGTATCTCCCCCTGTTTTATCTGGTGATGGGCAAGATTCAAGGCAAGCAGTCGCGCACACTCCGCGAGTTGTTCTTTGGTCGCTTTTCTTATCAGCATGTCCGCCAGCTCATAGGTCTGATCGAACGTCAAAATGTCGGACATAGTCATTCTCTATCTTTAAGATTAACACCACTCGACCTCGCTCCTGTTCATCACCGAGCGGGGTAAAAACCTTTGCGCCCTACCGGGGCCTCTGCCTCTATTACTCGTTTGCCAGCCTGCCCCCAATACCCACGACAAACAAACCGCATCTTAACCCCATGCACGAGATTTACCATTGGACTGAAGTACGGCTACTCAAAACGTCATTGAAGGAACGGCACCGCTGCAGCCCAAAGCCCAGCAATCGAGGAGAGTACCCCACGTTCACTTGGTCAGCGCCCTGTCAATCGAAAACTTCCTGGGGGTGTTGCCAATGGCGACTTCCCGCACGAATTGACCCCCGTAAAGCTCTCCGCCCGAGATACCCGTAACAGCAAGGCTCGGTATGGACTTATCCGCAGAAAGGGTAACGTGATCGTTCGCGCGGTCCCATGTCCCATGAATAACCGCCGACTTCGCGTTGAGCCTTGCCGCAGTGCGATCACCGATCAAATAATAGGGGATATTCTTGACCGGTAGCGTCAACAGCTCCTCATATCCTGCGAATACGGCGTTAAGCCAGTCAAACTGGAGTGTGCTACCCTCCTCGTCGTATCTGGCGAGGTTTGCCTGATGGAAAAAATGCGGCCACTTTTTTAACGTCAGCATATGTCGCACGGCCAGATCGGCTTCCGCAACGAGGATTTCAGCATAATTCCTGCGTGAGCAGAGCGCCTGCGGTACGTCACACGGGTCTTGTCCCACCTCAACGAACCGCCCGTGATAAAGGTAGTTGTACTCATCCTCCAGTTGCATGGGATTCGTCACGTTAAAAAAAATATCCGTGGGCCAGCGTGGTAGCAACAGGCGATCCGCCGGGCTGCCGTCCTCGTACTGGGTAATAAACTGTTCGACGTTCTGGGCGGGCTGCGTTGAGTCGGCGCCAAGATAGCGAACTCCCGCTTTAGCTGCTGCTTCCAGGAACAGCGGGTTGGCGCCTCCGGCGTCAAATTCCGTATCATCCGCTTGGACATCGAACATATCCCGATGCAGAGCAGGTTTAACGGTGCACTTGTGGTCTTTGAGGCCCGAGTGCTCTCCACTCAGGAGTACCCGGTCGTTTTCACCTCTGTCGGGAAGTCCCAGAAGTCCCCAGACTACCCGGTTCCTGAGAATCTCGGCTTTAATAGCCGCGACTGTGTTAAGAGTCGCGTAATCACAAGGCGCATCAGATCGAGCCCGCGCCTTATCCAGGGTCGCGTGACTGAAGGTGTGGTTGATGAAGCGGAAGTTTCTCTTATTGACGACGACTGCGGCCACGAGGTCGTCCTTCAGGTTTGCAATCAACGTCGCAGCTTTCGGGTAAACCACGGCCCCCGCACCATTAAACGCAAAATCCAACTTGAAGGCGCCCGCTAGCGGGTGCGCGGCGCGAAAGGCGAGTTGCTTGCTCACCGCGTTGTTGACGTCAGCGCCGCTCAAGCGATAGCTATTCGCGGGGTTACTTGCCTTAAGGGCCGTGTCCCAAACGAGGCTACGAAGAAACAAATCGTCCACATGAGTTGCCATATGTATACGACGCCCCCCCACAAATACTCCTTGCGTCACCCAGTTGATGAACTCATAGGCAAGAACCTGTGAATGGATAAGGAACGCTGCGTTGGTAATCGTCGAGATCATTACCTCCCGTACGGGCTTGCTTCGCGCGGGCGTCATGTATCGGACAATGGATACCAGGGCTTCGCCTTTTTCCGTTCTGAGGAGCGGCTCTACCCGGGGGACAGAACCATCCCGTGGGCCAGCAGCATCATTCCGGGGATTGCCCGCGAACGCGAAGTTAGTAACTGGAAGTGAATTGGCCTGGTTCACATACTCAAACACTTCCTTGTTGTATGCGGCGGACACTGACCACCGGCCTTCATAGTCGTCGCCGCTGGACGAATAGACCAGCCCATAATCCAGATAAACCCCATGGGGAGGCCGCGAGTCCTTATAAGTGGCTGGCCAGCCTGACAGCACCGCTTCACGGACGCCGAAATTCCTCTCGTAATTGTGCAGGATGTCCCATTCTGATGGGGTGAAGGCGGGAGACAGGTCAGAATCCGTAAGGATGATGCCGTTGTAGTTGCCCACGCAACCTTCGTCCTCCACATTGCAGCCGGGTCCGGTTTGAGAAGTGGAGAGAGACGCCACAGTCAAATCCTGTGTCCTGACGTTTAACACATCATATGGCACGCCCATTTCTTCAAGGAAGGGCTTGATATAAGCAAATCCCATATCTTCCGCGACCCCGCCTGTCGTGACCACCAGTATCCTTAATTTGACGGTGTTGTCCGCAAAGGTTGGCGGCGTCAAGGCAGCCAATACCAGGCATACCACTAACGACACGAGGCGGGAGCCCTCAATGTCCAATATTTTCGCTGTAAAAAAAAGCTTCATTTCGCGCTATTTGGCAAACAAAATAATAAACATTCCAAATATAAACGAGCTCAGGCCCTTTCCCGCAAAAGATAATTCACTAGCTAATCTTTCCTCCCCATTATCCATCTCAGCAAGACCACTCCGATACCATATAAGGTGCTACCTTAGCCTTGCTCAAGGCCTACAACTCCAGCTAATTTCCCCCTCTTTGATGTCCCATAAGGGCATAACGTTTTACAAGCGAAAATGCTTACGCGACACGCAACGATTTTACGGCGCGGAACTCTGTCCGCGAGCCGACGCCGAACCCTGGCAACACCTCACACTCTTGAGCTCGTTACACATGTCAAGTAAGGCATGTTCTAATCTGTAGATCGTTGCACTTCGAAAGCAGTCCGACGGTGTCGCTCCGAGAGGTAACAAAAATAAAGAAGGATAACAACAGAAAAGCGCCCCTGAGCTCGAGCCGGGCGAGTGCGGGGAGGATCAGGTGTTCGATCCAAGAGAATTTACGTTAAACACAGAAAACGCCAGGTGGCGACGGGCATGGTCCGGACCCGCAACTGTCCCGAGTGCCGCCACCGCCCAACATACGAAGTGGGGCCTTGGTCTGCAAAAGAATGCCGTGCGCGAGACTGGTAGCAAGGCGAATATTAAGCGATAGCGTGGGGGATACCGCGGAAGTTGCCGTCCAGGTACCGAATTTCCATCAAACTGTTTTCGCTTACCCGGTGTAACCCGATGTCCGGGACGTTGAGCGGTGGCGCGATGTAACGGATGTAGGAATGTACTAATTGGTGCTGTTGAGAGGAGTCGAACCCCCGACCTACTGATTACGAATCAGAATGCCCCCCGTTTTCCCCAAATTGATTAAAGTTTATAACCCTTGATATACGGTCATCTTCAGCCTATAGTGACATTTATGTTGTAACACAGAGTGTACGCTAAATTCACCTCTGGAGTTACCCCAGAGTTACCCAGAGGATGAGATGGCGAATAAGATTAATTTCACGAAAGCAATGATTGAAGGCTTGCCGTTGCCCGAACAAGGCAAGCGAATCGATTTCCACGACACGAAGACGCTAGGCTTACAGGTTCGAGTAAGTTCGAACGGTACTCGGACATTTTCTGTATTACGTCGGATACATGGAAGACTCGAACGCGTTACGCTGGGTCGCTATCCCGCTCTAACTATTGAGCAGGCAAGACGGAAGGCTGCCGAGATTAATGCTGACATTGCTAATAGCGTAAATCCAGCTGAAGTGAAAAGGGGACGAAAGGCTGAGCTTACCTTTTCTGAACTCTTCGGGGAATACCTCGAACGACACTCCAAGCCCAACAAGAAAACCTGGGCTCAGGACGAGTCCCAATTCCATTCGTATCTGCGGGCGACGTTAGGGCCCAAGAAGATTTCCGCCATTAACCGGAGCAGCGTAGCGTCTATCCACAGCAGTATCACCAAAGCGGGACAAGCCACCACTGCCAATCGGGTAAAAGCGTTGGTATCAAGTATATTTGGTTGGGCCATATCCGCGGGCCTGTGGCACACGAACCCGGCAACGGGCATCAAACATAATAAGGAGCAGTCGCGCGATCGCTTCATCCAGGGAGACGAATTGCCCAGATTCTTCCGCGCTTTGGCGGATGAACAGAACTCGAGCATGCGAGATTTTTTCCTGCTGTCATTGCTTACGGGTGCCCGGCGAGCCAACGTATTGGCAATGCGGTGGGAGGATATAAGTCTGGACCGAGCAGAGTGGCGTCTCAGAACGACAAAGAACGGAACTCCGCAAACGGTCACCCTGTCGCCCCAAGCAATCCAGATTCTACGCGACCGGTTGCCGTTGGAGCCGACTGTTTTCGTTTTTCCAGGCAGGGGAAAGACCGGCCATTTGGCCGAACCTAAGAAAGGCTGGCAGCGAATTCTCTCCCGAGCAGGTCTCGGTGACCTACGGATTCATGACTTACGACGAACCTTGGGAAGCTGGCAGGCCAAGCAGGGCGCGAGCCTAGCCATAATTGGCAAAAGTCTTAATCATAAAAGTCAGAATACTACAGCGATTTATGCTCGCCTCGACCTTGATCCGGTAAGGGATAGTGTCAATGCGGCCACGAGCGCAATGATGGTGGCCGGTGGATTGACGCCGGATATGGGTGTAGTGAAATTTAACAGGAGCAGAGGTTAGTCACGTGAGGCAATCGTTTTTCCAACCGCGAAGAGGAACTCATGAATTTTCCGGACTGGGCACCAGCCCTTTTGGTTTGGACTTATAACCACTACCCGCACCCTAGAGAATACCCAGGTGGCGAATACCCGCCCTGTCCATCTGATCCGGACGGCCATATTGCCCAACTTCTCGAGGAGGACGAGCAGTTTAAGCAAATGTCCAAGCAACGGCAGGAGAACTATCGGACCAGTTTACACCGGACGGAGTTTGCCCTTCCCCCAGAAAAGGGTAAAGAGCTGCTGGGTAAGTTGATTACGGACCTTAGAATGAAACCCGTCTGGGCTTCCCTTTCAAAGCGGAGTAAGGAAGAGGTACAGCTCCTCTATTTCTGGCACGAATGTGAACGAGCAATTTTGGGATGGCTGGGTGCGCAGAAACTGAGTCCGAAGCAGCGCAGGGATCATTTCCTCAAAATGCATCATCACGCCCTTGAGTTATTGCAGATGATGTACGAGACGGAAGAGTTTCACAATTACTCAATTATGGATTTAATCAGCACCGAGTCCATTAATTCATTACAAAATGTACTCAATCTCGAAATAAGCCGGCCGGGGGGCGAAGATGATATTGACGAGCTAAGGCGTTTTTTTCTGGCAGAGGGAGCTCCGTCTATATATCAAATCCTTCGCGACGTTGCTGACAAGTCGCTTCAGTTTTCAAAAAAAACACCATTAGTACGAAAACCGAATTCAGACAACGCGGCTATACATTACTTTGTCCGTAAGCTGTCCCGTTACCTTAAAGAAGAATATGGAACACCCCTGCATGAAGTTGTGGCTGCTACTGCAGGGGTTGTCTTTGATCAGCCGGAGATCGACCTGGATTACGTCAGTAAACTCGTAAAAAACTAGAAGGAGGATTTTATCCTTTTTTTTACAATAATCCTCCAGGGAGGATTTATCATGAAATTGTAAAAAAATCCTCCTACTTCCATCCCGCTTTACCTCCCTAATATTCCTCCCGGTAGCTGGCCATTTACAGCGAAACCCGAGGGAATATTATGAATACCAGAGTTTTATCCGAATCTCTCCTAGAAAACCGACCCACCGACCCCCTGCTTTCGACACTGGAAGCTGCTTCATATCTCGGTCTCGCTGACAACACCCTTCCTGTGTGGCGTAGCACAGGACGTTATGACGTTCCCTATATAAAAGTCGGCAGACTAGTCAGGTATCGCAAGTCGGACCTCGATTCGTTCCTCGCGCGCAGAACCCAGGGCCAGATTAAAGGCGAGGTTATCACTACGGTGTTGCGCCCTCCGGCCGAGATCAGGCAAAAGCACAAATCCCAGGCAAACCAGCACGGGTCTTGCTCAGCGTTGCCCCAACACTCCGACATCAAGTCTTACCACAGATGCAGGGGCAACGCAGCGGACGAGCCCAACTCTCAGGAGTATTCGGAAACTGAAGAAAAAGGTTTAAGGGGGGAGCGATGAAACTAACGATTCAGACTTGGGAAGGAAATCGAAACTACTTCTTGTTTCGACGTGACCAGCTCGCAATACCATCCGAATATCATAAGGGTCAGGACCTGAAACCAGCCGGCAAGGGGGAATGGAAATACGCTCGCTGCCCTTTCCAAGATGACACCAGACCGAGCTTGCGTATCAACGTTGACACGGGCGGCGTTCGCGGTATGGCTTGCGGTGCTCATGGAAGCGATGTGCTGGCTTTTCATAGGCAACTGCCTGGGCTGAGCTTTGTGGAGGCCGCAAAGCAACTGGGCGCATGGGGTATACGGCCATGACTGAGACCGCAAAGGAGGGAGCGCTGCGCCTCGTTGGGTTCATGCTAGCGAAAGGGTACCGACCCGAAGCGTTACACGAGTACACGGACCAAAACGGCCGTGCGGTCTATCACCGTATGCGTCTCAGACACCCTGCCACGGGCGAGAAGTGCTTCCTCCCCATGAAGTTTGAAGTTGAGTCTTATGTCCTGGGAGTGCCCGAGTTTCCAGCGGGGAAACCTTTATATCGCCTACATCAACTGCATCTGCGCCCCAATGACGTCGTCTTCTTGGTGGAGGGCGAAAAGTGCGCGGACGAACTCGAGACACTGGGGCTCCTCGCAACTACAAGTGGCGGGGCCGATTCATTTGAAAAGGCGGACTTCAAGCCATTGGCTGGCCGCAACGTTGTGTTATGGCGCGACAACGACGAAGCCGGGAAGCGCTGGGCCCTGGCAATAACACGTAAATTAAGGGCGCTCGGCTGTAAATTGCAGCACATCGAGATTGATGAGTTGGCTTTAGCTGAGAAGGAAGATTGCGTCGACTGGTTGGCAAAAAATCCCGATGCCACCGCTGCCGCCGTTTCGGCGCTATCCATGGTTGCTCCGGATCCTGAGAGCAAGGATGAGGCCATTGAGCGTCTTGCCGCGTTACCCCCGTTTGAATACGACCGGGTACGCAAAGACGAGGCCAAAATCCTGCGCATTCGCGCTGATACCTTGGACAAACTTGTCCGGGGAGTAGACGAGACGACGACTACTGATGAGAGCCCCTTTACTGATCCCGAGCCGTGGCCGGAACCGATACACCCAGCTCAACTTCTGAATGAAATAGTAATGATCATTCGGCGTTTCATCGTTCTGGATTCAAAGCAGGCACATGCGGTGGCGCTATGGGTGGCATTTACATGGCTTATCGACGTGGTGAAAGTAGCGCCCTTGATCATCATCAATGCGCCCGAGAGGGAGTGTGGCAAGTCGCAACTTTTATCATTGCTACTCAAGCTGTCCCGTAAGGCTCTCAGCACAGCCAATATGAGGTCGGCAACGCTATTTCGAATTGCTGAAAAGTGGCATCCTTCAATCATGATCGATGAGGCGGATACGTTCATCAAAACTGATGAGGAAATGTCCGGGCTGATAAATGCTGGCCACACCCGAGATAGTGCCTTCGCATGGCGATTGGTTGGCGACGATCATGAACCGAAGGCTTTCAGTGTGTGGGGAGCGAAGGCGTTTGCGGGTATAAGCCTGGAAAGGCATTTGCCGCCGGCGACGATGAGTCGGGCAATAGTAATTCAACTCCGGCGTAAATTACCGAATGAAAAGGTTTCGCGGTTACGGCATGCCGAGAATGATCTGTTTGCGGATCTAGCATCAAAGCTGGCGCGTTTCGCAGATGACTTTTCACAACAGGTCCAGCAGGCGCAACCGATACTCCCCGATTCGCTAGGAGATCGGGAACAGGATAATTGGGAACCGCTGTTGGCAATAGCCGAATGCGCAGGCGCGAGATGGACTAAACGGGCAACCGATGCTGCATTGAAACTGTCCGGTAACAAAAGTCATGAATTGGTCAGTCCGACTAACGAGCTATTATCCGACATTCGGGAAATTTTTGAGAATGGACCTGATGGCCCCATTTCCAAGATTAGATACACGGATTTGATGGATTCGCTTGCAGAGGACTCTGAAAAGTCATGGGATACTTACAACCGGGGTAAGCCCATAACAATGCGACAGGTGACAAATTTACTGAAACCGTATGGAATCAAGTCGAAAACCATCCGCTTCGGTTTTAGCAGCTGTAAGGGGTTTGAGGTAGGACAGTTTGCTGATGCGTTCGCACGCTACCTGCCCATCCCAGAAGATCCTCGGTCACAGGGTAACAATTCTCCGAAACTCAATAGGGGCGCGGTTATTGATGTTACTGATGCTGCTACCCGTTACCGAATCGCCAGTAACGGAGAGTAATGTTACCGAATCGTCAGTAACGGGTAACCCTTCGGTAACGCGGAAACCAGCGTAGATACTGGATTGTTACCTGTTACCGGAGGAACGAGCAGTGGTGGCGTGGCCCTGATTCTACCTCTGCAGTATCACATGTGCGGGTGCGGAACGGTGGAGTGATAGTATGCTTTTAATTGCCGTGTTCATTGATCCAACAAGGAGCCAATAGTGGGGAACAAGCAACAGCAAGAGGTGGCAAAATCTGAGCCCGAGAAATACCCGCGCAAGGCGGTGCAGTGCGAAGATGGCGAAAACGGGGAAAAGAGGGGGCGCAATTATGCGAGGCTGGTGATTTCGCCCGAGCTTGCAGCGCATCGAATTATTAATAAAGTGGAACATGAATCGGGGGTGGGTGAACATATTGACGTGCCGACATTGATGGACATCTTACGCGACCAAGCTGCGACGGCCAGCAAGGGCGACCTGGCTCAAGCGGAGGCGATGCTTATGAATCAGGCGACCGCGTTGCAAAGCCTTTTCGCTCGACTGACGGAAAAAGCTTTTTCGGCCACGCACCCCACCTCATTCGACAGTTTTATCCGTGTTGCGCTAAGAGCACAAACCCAGTGCAGAGCTACCCTTGAATCCTTGGCAGCAATCAAGAATCCACCAACAATATATTCAGGGCAAACAAATATCGCGCATGGCCACCAGCAGGTTAACAATGCGATAACTGCGCCGTTGTCAGCGATGCGGCCGGGAAAAAATGAAATGCAGCAAAACGAACTATTAGAGGTAGGTCATGGCGGCGAGAAAATGGACGTGGAACCAGCGGGCGAAGCAATCAGAGCTGATTCAGCAATGGAAACCGTGGGAGCATTCAATAGGGGCTCGAACCCCGGAGGGCAAGGCAAAAGTGGCACGTAACGCATATAAGGGCGGTACACGTCCTTTGCTGCGCGAATTGTCCCTGTTGCTAAAAGAGCAAAGGAGGCGAATATCAGAATAGGGAAGGACAGGCAGGCCCCAGCCGTCGCTTGTGGAAAGGATTGTAAACCGGTCTTTTATCTTTGTCAGTTGAAAGCCCTGCGCATCTAATTTCCACCTACTCCTAGCGCTGGTACTGAGTATTGGTATGAGATTCATTTAAAATTTGGGGTCATTCGAATACGGCGATCATTCGCCACTATTAAAACGTCATTTTCTCTTTTCTCTTGCCGTTTCTTGTTCGTTATTCGTCTCGTGCTTTTGCTCGATGTTCGGTCCGGCGATGGCATGAACACCCTCTCCATTTGATACGCTTAAATCCAAATTGCTTAGCTCAAAGGGGTTATTATCCTACCTCAGCAGTAATATCCGGTGGACTTGAGCATAGCGGTGGTTGTGGGAGCCTTCGTATTATTTAGGGTATCCATTTCTGGTTATATAACCCATCGTGCAGGGGTATGTTTTACATGAACTGTAGTGCAATTAGGATCGCGGTGATTACGGCAGGCCCCTTGACGTGCGCACAAAAAACCTGAGATGAGCTAATGAGGCTTCCCAGCATTTATTTGCGCATGAATTCGAGGGGCTCAGAATATATAGCTAAACCAGGGACTACAAATGGTTGGATTGAGTCTATGAGAAGAATTTAGAGCCGGGGGACGCTCGATGTCGCGCTCGGGGGCTTCTCGCTGCTTGAGGAGTTTCACAATTTCTAACATGATCAAAAGAGAGATATATTTGGCAAAGACGAATAAAAATAGTTTTCGCCTCGATGCGGACTTCACCGAAGACACTGTTGGTTTCGCTATTGAATCCTTTTTGTCCGTATTGAGTTTTCCCCGCCTTCGTTTTTCAATCAAACCGTTTTCCCGGCGGCAGGAGCGATGGCTGGGAGCGGATGCGCGATTGGATGGGTATCTGAAGAGTTTCAAGCCTTTTTACATGCAATTCAAACGGCCATCTGCATACCCCGACATCAGTACAGCCAAGGTCATTGCCGACAGAGAAAAGCTACGTTTGCCCGTGTCGCCTCACACTTTGTACTTCGAGTTGCGCAAGAAGCGGGAACAGCACTACGACTACCAACACAACGTCTTGTACCGTCTGCGTAAGCGGCTGCTCTCTGCCGGTGTTGGGGATGCGGCGTATGTTTGCCCGTTGTTTCTCGAACGGTCTGCATACAGGTTTCATGTCCACATGTCGGGGTTAATGTTGTGGCCAATATTTTGGCGCAGCAGCCCTTGGGAATTGGAGGAAATCCTGATCTCCAGTACGAGTGGCGAAATCAAATTCGATCAAGTTCCTGTATTGCGCGAGCATATTTCCATTCCACCCCACTCAATAGTATCGGACGCTAAGCACAGCTACAGTTTTACAGAGGGGGGTTCAGATTTATGCTTCCACTCCCCCCTCGCATTGCCCGATGTTGGGACTAGCTTGACGAGTTTCTTAGCGAAAGTGGCTGGGACCGTTCAAGACGATCACGGATTCATTTCGATTAACGATGCAGGTAGGCGTTTGCGGGAGCTGTTTGCTGCGGAAGATAACGCTGAAAATGGTTTTCTGCTTCCCGAAAGTATGCGAGCAAACGACAATGGCCTAGAGGCTTGGTTGTATTGGGGTGATTACCTTCGCCAGGAATTCGGTATAGAACAGTTTGCCTTAGTTCGATGGTGAGCGTAATGACAGCAAAAAAAGAACAATTGTCACAAAAAGTTCCCACGGCGGTGGGCAGGAAAACTTTGCGCTTGAGGCTGCTAATTTCCGTGCCCCAAATTTTCCAAACCTTGATTCGAGATTGAGTGCACTATCCCGCCCGTCAATCCCTTCGTCGAAGGCAATCCGGCAAGCCCCTTCACACATGGGGAAGTGCCGTTTTGCTAACGTCTATGTTTCCAAAGAGAGGTGGTAGATGTTTGACGAGTATTCTATTGAGCAGCGTGCAACCCAGATTTTCGACGCACGAACCAAGGAATATTTTTTAGAGGTGTTGAGCTGTTATGAGTCGGGTAACTACCGATCATCAGTCGTTATGCTGTGGGCAGTTGCCGTCTGCGATCTCCTCTTCAAGTTACAGAACCTCGACGACCTCTATGGCGATGCAAAGGCCAAGGACATTCTGACTGAGATCGGTAAGCTGCAACAGGAAAACGAACGGTCGCCGATTTGGGAAACTAAGCTGGTTGTGGCGGTTGCCGAGCAAACCCAGCTACTCGATATCGCGGATCGGGAAAATTTGTTGCATCTGCAGAGACAGCGCCATCTCGCCGCACATCCGGTGGTGAACGCGAACTTCCAGTTGCACCGACCCAACCGGGAAACGGCCCGCGCAATGATTCGCAATACCCTTGATGGTTTGCTTACTAAAGCACCTATTCTGTCCAAACAAATCGTAGATGACCTTGTTGAAAATCTCGAACAGACATCAAGTATTCTGATCGACGACAAGCAACTAAAAGCGTACTTGGAGAGTAAGTATTTCGCGCGCTTCAATCCGGAGGTTGAGAAGCTTGTGTTTCGGGCATTATGGAGGTTTGCGTTTCGGCTCACCAATGAGCGTTGCGAGAAAAACCGAGACATTAACTACAGGGCGCTGAAGTTGCTATTCTCGCGAAACCCGCATGGTTTCAGAAGCTTGGTCGAAACAGACAAAGACTATTTCAGCGAGATAGCGCCTACTGGTAGCCCCGTCGTCTATCTCATCGGTTTCCTCTCAAAAGAACCATATTTGTACCGATTATTGGCCAATCACGCAAAAACGGCAATTCAACATGCTGCGGAACATAGCGTGTGGGGGAGGTGCATGGCCTGGTTCACAGCGGAGAGCTTGCAGGAGCATGGTATGCGGTTGGGCGAGTGGATTCTTGGACAAGAAAGTCCGCAGATTGATACCAACATGTGGAAAGCCCTTGAGGAACTGTCAGAGTCCCCCGAATGGGATAAGGTAGTTGTTCGGCTAGCCAATAAATATTACGTCGCCAGCGGCAGCTACGATACTGCGGATCGACGTTTTAGCGAGGCCATCCGGCCAAGGTTGGGGCGGTATGAGATCGGCGATTGCGTTGACCTCATTGAGGGGATAGAAAGTAACAGCCAAACTTGGGCAAGAAGTCGGGCCTCGGACGATCACGGTTTTTTACGCGATCTGGCCCTTAAGCTTGATCCTACCTTCGATGCTGGACAGTATTCAACATTCATTCGTTATCTCGACTGAAGCGGCCATATTTGGATACGACAAAAACAACTCTATATCTATAGAGACCGGTTGATTTTTAACCGCTAGCGTACGGGCCCTTCCAGAGTAGAAAACAGGCGGAAGTAATAAATCGCCGTAAATTACCCCTTGCTATTTACGTGAACGACGGCGCCCATTGATCGGCTTTGGTTCAGGGATTAGCTGGCACCAGCCTAACTTCTCTTCAATTCTGTCCCAAACTGATGCAATAACGCTCCTCTCTGCCCGCGCTCGGACTCCCTCTCGGAGGTGCCCGATGGGATACCACTTATTATTCTCTTCCTGGTAAAAGACCCGTTCGTAGACATTACCGGTGTGTGAAATGCGATGTGTTTCGTAATGTTGTGATAGCAGCGTTAACGCGTGATTGAGGCTAACCGCATCCTTATGAGATACTTCTTCCGGCACATGTACAGTACTGCACTCCAGCTCTGAACGCTCGAGTCCCTTTAGCCGAATCCAAAGTCCACCCCCCATCTTTTTTGCGACCAATTCCCTTTGTCGGGGGATAGATATGTTCGGCGGGCCAATCACAATTTGTTCGAACCGTGTCGTGCCTGGAGGCATGTTTTCGATGGGAACATCTGGCCAAGGTCGTCCTACCCGTACATATCTCATACCCGCGCCTCGGTCACTGAGGGCTACCAATAATTTCGTACCCTCATCCAGGATCTTGACAACAGTCTCGTCACTAACCATTTTAAGAAAGGCTTTGTCCATGATTTGCGCGATAGGGATAACAAGGTTGCCAATGGTTCCTTCGTGTACGGGGACGTCTCCACCATAGAAGAATTCCCATTTAGTTCCGACCCTGCGTACAGGCACCGTAACCTTTGCCGTCCAATTCGGGTCGTATACCTCATCAATCATTCCTCGCCTCCTTCCCCTTTTTATAAACGGGGCAACTGCGGACGTCACGCGATAAACTTCTGGAGCAACCCCAACTCTGTAAGACAAGTCTCAAATTAGATCCGAACGACTACAGCAAAAAGCCCTTCCTGACTAACTCTGAAACGTCCATTAGCTCAAGCATGTCTAAACGCGAGTCTACTAATTATTGTAGAAATAACTATTGGACTGACGTACACCTCGCGACTACTCAGCTTGAAAGTCCAACCGTGATACGTTCACCGGCTAGGTTTGCCTGCACGGAAAAAGCTGTACTAAGGTCCACTGTTCATTAATCTCCATAGCCGTATGATCGAGCCTGTGCCAGTAATACAGTTAGCAGGCCACACGCTATTGTTCCGCTGTCCTATGGTTAAGACCAAAAAAGGCTGATTTATTTAATAAACAACAGGTGGCTTAATAGGTGACGAGCTTGTGCAGCTGGTAGGAGGGCGCCTGCCAGCCACGACAAATCAACCGAGGGTGATGTAATGGATACCGAAAGTGCATCTTTCTGTCGGGTTGCTTCTCGCCTTCGCGTTTGAAGATTTCTTGCCCACCCGCAAATACTTGCTCGAGGGTTTGGAAGAGACCTGAGCAACGTCAGCATCGATGTAGACGAACCGGATAACGTTACCACGATCCGATTTGAAACGGCAGCAAAAACAGCATGAACTCCGTCAATAGCCTATGGTCGGGACGGCAGTTAGAGCCGCCACTAAAGGGTTACAAATCCGATGCTATGAATCTGCTAGGGGATGTTGAGGAAATAACGCGGAAGATTGAAGCAGCGGCGGCGTTGTAGGTGCGATTGATATTACAGGTCTGATCTAGCCCTGCACATTGTTCAAGTCCGGATAGCTCGCCTCCTCATTTGACGATTATGACCGTTTGCTTGATTCGAAAAGGAAAAATAATGGTGAATGAACACCCGCTGGCATTCGCGCGTTGTCCTGCAGCTTTGCTTTTTGAGGAGGAAGGCGACAATATGATCTCTGATTGGACGGACTATATTGTCGCCACCCGGACTAAAGCAGGCGTCTACTCGATCTACGTGCGCAAGTTGTTGCGAAAAAGGTGGTCTAACTTAGAACATTTCCGAGACATCAAAACCGCCAACGAGATCATCGCCACTATCGAAGAGTGCGAAGCAAGGCTATACGTAAGCGTATGTTGGCCAGAGGTAATTGACGCTTTCAAAAAACTGGACGTTAAGTTCGCAAAAGAAATTGAGTCTATTGTTAAGCCCAATTTCGTCTAACCATTGCCAGCTTTGATAGCCGAAGCAGATACGAAGTTACGTATACCAGGCGCCGATATAGCAAAAGCTACCTTTATGATGAAAAGGAAATGCTCCGGTGTACCTTAGACCATGGCGTGTACTGCCGAGTTTGATAGAATTGCTGAGACGGCCCATGAGGTCGGTTTGTCGACAGGTGAGAGCTCTAACCCAACGGTTTGGTGAATATGCCTGACCTACCCAGTATTGCTCTCGACGGTCTCGTGTTTCAAATAGGGCAACATGAGCAAAAAAACGCTGAGCGAATCCGACATTTGCGCCAAGTACATTACACCTGCAGTTATACAGGCGGGATGGAATGAGTTAGCCCAGATTCGCCGCGAGGTCTTTTTCACTAAGGGTCGCATCATCGTCCGGGGCAAGCTGGTCACGCGAGGCAAGGCGAAGCGGGCTGATTACATCCTCTATCATCAGCACTTCCCTATCGCCCTGATAGAAGCGAAGGACAATAACTTTGCCGTAGGCGATGGGATGCAGCAGGCGCTGGATTATGCCGTCACACTCGATATCCCCTTTGTATTCGCTTCCAACGGCGATGGGTTCGCGTTTCATGACCGCACGGGCCTGAGTGCCCAACTGGAAACCACGCTTGCGCTCGACGCATTTCCGAGCTCTGCAACCTTATGGAAGCAATACTGTATCTGGAAAGGACTGGAATCTGAACAGGAAGAGATTGTCCTGCAACCTTATCACGACGACGGCAGTGGCAAGGAGCCACGCTACTACCAGCGCAATGCTATCAACGCCGCGGTTGAAGCCGTCAGTAAAGGGCAAAATCGTATTTTGCTCGTCATGGCAACCGGCACCGGCAAAACTTACACAGCTTTTCAGATCATCTGGCGTCTATGGAACGTCGGGCTAAAGAAACGCATCCTATTTTTGGCAGACCGAAATGTTCTGATCGACCAAACTATGGTCAACGACTTCCGCCCTTTCGGTGCGGCTATGGCCAAACTTAGCACCGGTGCCAAAACCATTGAACGGGATGATGGGAATTTAGAGGTCATTACAACTGCAGTCGACAAGCACCGCCGCATCAACACGTCTTATGAGATATATCTCGGGCTGTATCAGGCAATTACGGGCCCTGACGAACGACAAAAACTGTTCCGCGAGTTTTCGCCTAGCTTCTTCGATCTCATCGTTATCGACGAATGTCATCGGGGCAGCGCGGCCGAAGATTCCACTTGGCGGGAAATCCTCGAATATTTTTCCACCGCTACGCAAATTGGCCTTACCGCCACACCCAAGGAAACCGAGTATGTTTCAAACATCCATTACTTCGGGGCGCCGGTATACACCTACACCCTGAGACAGGGCATTCGCGACGGCTTCCTTGCCCCCTATAAAGTCATTAAGGTACATCTGGACGTTGATGCAGAAGGTTATCGGCCCCAGCAAGCGGAAGTGGACGATTATGGCCATGAAATCGAAGACCGCATCTACAATCAAAAAGATTTTGACCGCAACCTCGTGATTGACGAACGCACGAGGCGTGTCGCCAAGTGGGTGTCGGACCACCTGAAGCAAAGCGGCAATCGGATGCAGAAGACGATTGTTTTTTGCGTCGATACCGAACATGCGGCTCGGATGCGCCAAGCCTTCATCAATGAGAACCAGGACCTTGTCCAACGAAACGTGCGCTACGTGATGCGGATCACGGGGAACGATAGCGAAGGGGCAGCGCAAATTGGCAATTTTATTGATCCCGAGGCGCCGTACCCAGTTATTGTCACCACCTCACGCCTGCTGTCCACCGGAGTCGATGCACAAACCTGTCGGTTGATTGTGCTCGACCGAGAAATCGGCTCCATGACCGAGTTCAAGCAGATCGTGGGACGTGGCACCCGGGTGCATGAAGATACGAAAAAGTACTATTTCACCCTAGTCGACTTCCGCAGAGCGACCAACCATTTTGCCGACCCCGATTTCGACGGCGAGCCCGCCCAGATTTACGAGCCCGGTGAGGACGACCCTGTCGTCCCGCCGGACGATGTGCCGCCATCCGATGACGACAATGAAGAGCCTATTCCGCCACAGCCTGGCGAGGATGAAACGGTAGTCGATGGCGACCCGCCGGTTATCGATCTACCGCCGGACGATGGCGACAGCCCTCGCAAGTTCTATATCAAGGGCAACCCGGTGGCCGTGCTCACCGAGCGGGTAGAATATCTGGATGAAGACGGCAAATTAATTACTGAATCTCTGCGCGACTACAGTCGTAAGGCAATTCGGCAGCAATACATTAGTCTTGATCAATTCCTGCGTCGGTGGAGATCTGTCGAGCGGAAGGAAGCCATTATTGAAGAACTGGCGGAAGCAGGATTGTTGCTGGCCCCGTTGTTGGAAGAAGTAGATAAAGACCTTGATCCCTTCGACCTGATTTGTCACATTGCTTTCGATCAGCCGCCTTTGACACGGCGCGACCGAGCCAATAATGTGCGCAAACGCGATGTATTCACAAAGTACGGGGCACAAGCACGGGCTGTGCTAGAAGCGCTCCTAGCCAAGTATCAGGACGAGGGCATTATCAGCGGTCTGGATAACAGCAAGATTCTGGAAATCTCGCCCTTCAACAGGATGGGAACACCATTCCAGCTCATTAAGCAATTCGGGTCTCGCACCAGTTTCGAGAACGCGGTTCATGAACTGCAAACCGCTCTTTATCAGGATATTGTTTAAATCATGTCAGTCAGGAATACGGTTAAATCCATCCAAAATATCATGCGCCAGGATGTGGGTGTCGATGGGGATGCCCAGCGTCTCTCCCAGCTTTGCTGGATGTTTTTCCTGAAAATAATCGATGACCAGGATCAACAGCTCGAGGTGATGCAGGACAATTACCGGTCGCCAATCCCGAAAGCTCTGCAATGGCGAGCTTGGGCGAGTGATCCCGAGGGTATCACCGGGGAAGCGCTGCAAACCTTCATTAACATCGAGTTATTCCCTAAGCTCAAGGCACTTCCCGCCTCGGGCAACAGTGCTAACCGCTGCCGCGTGGTCCGCAGTGTCTTTGAAGATGCCCACAACTACATGAAGTCTGGCCATCTCATGCGGCAGGTCATCAATAAAATTAGTCGCGTGGACTTCAATGACCTGACCGAGCGCAAGCATTTCGGCTCCATCTACGAGCAATTGCTCAACGATCTACAAAGCGCTGGCAATGCGGGCGAATATTACACTCCTCGTGCTGTCACCGCCTTCATGGTCGATCGAATCGATCCTAAGCCGGGCGAAATCCTGCTTGACCCCTCATGTGGAACTGGTGGATTTCTCACCTGCGCTATTCGACATATGCGCGACCGCTATGTCAAAACAGTCGAGGATGAACAAAGCATGCTGACGAACCTGCGAGCGGTAGAAAAAAAACAGCTCCCGCACATGCTCTGCGTCACAAATATGTTGCTGCACGGCATTGAGGAACCCAGCTTCGTGCGTCACGACAATACACTGGCGCGGCCTTACATCAGCTATGGCCCAACCGACCGGGTGGACATCATCCTCACTAACCCGCCATTTGGGGGCAAGGAAGAAGACGGTATCGAGTCTAATTTCCCCTCACATTTTCGCACCAAAGAAACGGCCGATCTGTTTCTGGCCCTGTTTATCCGACTGCTCAAACCCGGTGGTCGCGCTGCTATTGTGTTGCCAGATGGCTCCCTGTTTGGTGAAGGCGTGAAAACGCGGCTAAAAGAACACCTGCTCGAAGAGTGCAACTTGCACACCGTTGTGCGCCTGCCCAACAGTGTGTTCAAACCTTACGCGAGTATAGGCACCAATCTGCTGTTCTTCGAAAAGGGCACGCCGACGGAAGAAATTTGGTTCTACGAGCATCGTGTGCCAGAAGGGCAGCAAGCCTACTCAATGACAAAGCCCATGAAAACGGAATACCTGCAAGGCTGTCTCGAGTGGTGGGGCGAGGCAGGACGCGGGAACCGGGTGGAAACAGATCTAGCCTGGAAAGTCAGCATAGACGACATCAAGGCGCGCAACTACAACCTAGACTTTAAGAATCCGCGCATCATTCCCAACGATCACGCCGATCCAGAGCAACTACTAATCGAACTCGTAGCGACCGAGCAAAAAACAAAAGCTATTCGTGACCAACTTAGGGCGATTCTTGAAGAAGCTTTGCTGCGATGAGTGAAAGAGCCCTCTTGGAGCGTTTTGATCTGGTTACCAATGACCCTGAAAATATTCCACTGCTCCGCCGCTACATTGTTAATTTGGCAATTCGAGGAAAGCTGTTGGAAAGGCCGGACGCGGATATTTCTGCGTCGGAAATGCTCAACCGTATTGAAGCCAAAGCCGCCATACTCATTAAGCAGGGTAGGCTTAAGAAGCAGAAAGCAATGGATCCAATAAGGTCAGAAGAACTCCCGGGCCCAGATATGGCCCATCGTACATTTGAGCGTCTCGGCAACTTAGCAAGCCTCCAAAAAGGGCTGACCGGAATTCAGGGCGCGACCCCGGGCGAATTTCCCCTTGTTACTACGGGGGAGGGGCGTTCAACCTGTGATCACTATGATTTCGACGGTACGGCCGCCATTGTTCCGATGGTTTCATCTACTGGGCACGGTCATGCCAGTTTGAATCGGCTCCATTATCAAGAAGGCAAGTTCGCACTCGGAACGATTCTGTGCGCGGTATTTCCCATTGATGAAAAGTTGATTTCTGCTCGATTTCTTTTTGAATACCTGACGGCGTTCAGGGCTGAGTTGCTCGTGTCAAAAATGAATGGCACCGCAAACGTGACGTTAACAATTGGCAAAATCGCAGAAGTACCGGTGCCCATCATTACGCCAACTGTTCAGGGTCGCGTCGATGAACTTATGTCGCTGTGCGACCAGTTAGAAGCGGCAACTCACGAGCGGGAGAAAGGGCGCGACCGTTTGCTAGCTGCCAGCTTGCAGCAGCTGAACCAGCCTAGCGGTAACGAACCGTGTTGCGCCGGCGACCATTTCATCTTTGACCACCTGCCGCGCCTAACCACCCGTCCAGCGCATATCAAGCAGCTGCGTCAAACTATCCTCAATCTCGCCGTGCGAGGCAAACTTGTTCCCCAAGACCCCGACGACGAACCAGCGACTGAATTGCTCCACCGAGTAGCAGTAGAGCGCTCCGATCTTGTTAAAAAAGGATCGATTCGCCGAGAACCACCCCTTGAACCTGTTCATCCGGACGCCCATCCATTCGCAATTCCGGATAACTGGATATGGGCGCGTATCGGGAGCGCCGTTCTGTTCACCCAGTATGGAACATCCCTGAAGTCCCATACTGCTGACAATGGGGTGCCTGTTCTCACAATGGGTAACATTCAGGATGGACGAATCATTTACAGAAGTGAGAAAAGGATACCAGAATCGTCGAATGAACTTCCGGCGCTTTACCTGCGCAAGCTTGATATTCTGTACAACCGGACGAATAGCGCTGAACTCGTCGGGAAGACTGGTATTTACCTTGACGAGGATGACGCCAGAACTTTTGCCTCATATTTAATACGGATTCGCTCATCGCCGACTTCCGGCTGTCCCCATTACCTAAATTTGGCTATGAACACATCTGAGTTTCGCGAAACTCAGATTATTCCATTAATTAAAAAACAAACTGGACAGGCGAATGTTAACGGGACGGCGCTGAAGAACATGTTAGTAGCACTCCCACCCCTCGCCGAGCAATATCGGATCGTTGCGAAGGTGGATGAGTTGATGAAGCTTTGTGACCAACTGGAAGCTCAAGTTACCATCACAGCCGCTGCCACCCGCCGCCTCCTGAAAGCCGCACTGCACGGCGCGCTGTGTCCGATTCTCCAAAACGCCGCATGATTGGCGTGCATCGGCTTTAGTCCGACTACCCACCCGGCACCACAGAACGGCGGGCGAGCTTCAAGCAAAGCATAAGCCGTGGATCAATGTCCGAGTAGAGAAGGCGTTGTCTGGATGGTACTTTCGCAAAATGCCCCCAGAAGGTGGCGGTAGTTCCAGGTGGGTGTGTTCATCTGTGATGGCGCTGATCGATCACGGCCAGTCCCAAGTGTGGACAAAAGGCACTCGCAACCTCGTCTAGCGACCCGCTCCTAGCTACGGGTCATCTTACCGACAGCCGAGCCATCAAGTAGCAGCGCATTCGTTCGAGGTTACGGTCTGGTTGTCTAGAGCCGAGCGTGGCGGCCGGTTTGATAAGACGCAGACGGGAAACCACGAGGTCATCGGCGGTGAAACCTGCCAGTCGAGAGCGGTAGTTCCCTACGAAGTTACCCCTACGTTACCCCGCGTGTCATCCCGTCCTTGGCAATTCCGATAATGCTTTGTTTTTATGGTGCTGTTGAGAGGAGTCGAACCTCCGACCTACTGATTACGAATCAGTTGCTCTACCAACTGAGCTACAACAGCCTCGTGAAGCGAAATAGGATTATAGAGGTTTGAAGAACTGCGGGCAAACGGCCAAGTATATTCGAACCGAAGAGCCCCATCATGAAACCGCGGTAAGCCGCCAGCGAAACAGTTGTCCTGGGCTGGTTTCCACCCAACCGCTGTAATGTGCTCCTGACAAGTCGGGCTTGACTCGATTTTCGCATATCAGATCGGCTGCCCTACCGATTTATTCTGAAATCCGCGTATATTCCGCGATTTTCGCCGATAAGTTCGTCACAGCTAGACTTTTTTCCCGGTTTGCGTCAAACTTGCGGCCATGAAAAAGGGGGCGACTCAAGCACAACACGTTCTGGTCCTGCACGGACCCAACCTGAATATGTTGGGGACTCGCGAGCCGAATATCTACGGAAGGGCGACACTCGAAGAAATTAACAGTAATTTGACGAAATTGGCTGCAAAAGCGGGAACGAGATTAACGTACTTTCAAAGTAATGCCGAAGCCGAGCTGATCGATCGTGTTCAGGACGCGAGTCGGGAACAAACCGACTTTATTATCATCAATCCTGCCGCTTTTACTCACACTAGCATTGCGTTGAGGGATGCGCTTGCGGCGACTGAGATTCCTTTCATTGAAGTTCATCTTTCCAACGTCTTCGCGCGCGAGCCGTTTCGCAAAAAGTCGTATTTCTCGGATCTTGCACGGGGTGTAATCACTGGCCTCGGACCGAAAGGGTATGAGCTCGCCCTGGACTATGTCCTGTCCATACGCGTCGCCGAGGGAGACGGATCGGGATGAGCAGGGCAAGTGGCGATTCTAGTGCGTGGGCTGGTATGGGCTTGTACCAAAAGCAGATGCTGCATTCCCAATATTTCGACCAGACCACGGTCCAATAACAAACAATATTGATTAAGCAAGTTAAGAAAAATCTGGGGTGTTCCCCGGGAGGCTATTATGGATCTTAGAAAGCTCAAAAAGCTGATTGACCTGGTCGAGGAATCCGGTATCGCCGAACTGGAGATTACTGAAGGTGAAGAAAAAGTTCGCATCAGCAAATCCGCAAACCCGGCGCAAGGTTCCGCCACCCCAACAGTGACCATGGCTCAGCCGCAGGCACCCGCTTCCGTCATCCAAACGGGCGCGGGCTCCGTGCCTCCCCAGCCTGCCGAAACCATTCCCGAAGGCCACGTTGTAAAATCACCCATGGTGGGAACGTTTTACCGTAGCTCTGCGCCGGGCGCCCCTGCCTTCGTGGAGGTAGGACAGACGGTCAAGGAAGGCGATACGCTCTGCATTGTCGAGGCGATGAAGCTCTTAAACGAAATCGAGTCCGACAAAAGCGGAGTGATAAGGGCTGTTCTGGTGGAAAACGGGCAGCCGGTAGAGTATGGCGAACCGCTATTTGTAATCGATTGATATGGTCCCGTCTGAGTTACCTAGGTAAACATGTTCGGAAAAATACTAATTGCCAATCGTGGTGAAATCGCACTGCGGATACAGCGTGCGTGCCGCGAGATGGGTATCAAGACGGTAGCGGTACACTCGGAGGTGGACGCCGACGCGAAATATGTCAAACTCGCCGATGAATCTGTCTGTATCGGACCCGCCCCTTCAGCTCAGAGTTATCTTAATATCCCCGCGATCATCAGCGCGGCGGAAGTAACCGACGCCGAGGCGATCCATCCTGGCTACGGATTCCTGTCGGAAAATGCCGACTTTGCCGAACGTGTGGAACGGAGCGGCTTTGTATTTATTGGGCCGCGGCCCGACACGATCCGGCTTATGGGCGATAAGGTCAGCGCCAAGTTGGCAATGAAAAAGGCGGGCGTGCCCTGCGTTCCCGGGTCGAATGGCGCGTTGCCCGATGCTCCGGAAGAAATCAAGGCGATTATGCGCGCTATTGGCTACCCTGTGATCATCAAGGCTGCTGCGGGCGGGGGCGGCCGGGGCATGCGGGTGGTACATACCGAAGCCGCATTGTCCAACGCGGTTATCATTACCCGGAACGAAGCCCAGGCGGCGTTCGGCAATCCGACGCTTTACGCAGAAAAATACCTTGAAAACCCTCGGCACATTGAGTTTCAAGTGCTGGCTGACGAACACCGCAATGCGATCCACCTGGGAGAACGGGAATGCTCGATGCAGCGCCGTCACCAGAAAATACTCGAGGAATCGCCCGCGGTCGGCATCCCTACGCGTTTGCGGGACAGGATCGGCACCCGTTGCGCGGACGCTTGCCGCCGTTTTGGTTATCGTGGCGTAGGCACGTTTGAGTTTCTTTTCGAACGAAACGAGTTTTATTTCATCGAAATGAACACGCGCCTGCAGGTCGAACATCCCGTCACCGAAGCGGTAACCGGAATTGATCTGGTCCAGGCGCAGATTCGAGTGGCGGCTGGGGAAAAATTGAATATTCGCCAGCGGGACGTTACCTGGAAGGGTCATGCCATCGAATGCCGCGTCAATGCCGAAGATCCTTATAAGCTTACGCCATCTGCGGGCCGCATTACCCAATATCACGCGCCCGGCGGGCCGGGAATCCGCGTCGACTCCCACGTCTACCATAATTACTTCGTACCCCCCAATTATGATTCCATGATCGGCAAAGTGATAGCGTACGGGGAAAATCGCGAGCAGGCGATTGCCCGTATGCGGATTGCCCTATCCGAAATGGTGGTGGGGGGAATCAAAACCAACATCCCCCTACATCTCGATCTGCTATCCGATGCCGCATTCCTGAATGGCGGCACCAGTATCCATTACCTGGAGCAAAAGCTCGCCAACTACAATAAGCCCGGATAGATCAGCTTGCGATCGCATTGCGGCTGGGCAGGGGTATCGCGCTATCCGGTCCTGATATCGCTATTCTCAATACGGTCAGTAGCCGGAAGCTGTGCATTCGAGAATGTTTGCGGTCGTCCGAATCGACCCTAAATGCGCACGTGCAGGATCTTTTGAGGTTATAACTTATGCCATGGATATCGCTCGCCATCGAAACCGATGACACTCATGCACAAGTTTTGAGTGACGCATTAATGGAGCTGGGCGCCCTGTCAACTGACCTGCATGACGCCGCAGCGGGCACCGCGGGTGAACAGCCCCTGTTCGATGAAGTCGGCGAGGCAAAAGGGCAGATTTGGGTCGCATCGGAGGTTACCGCCTTATTCGATGAAGCAGCGGACATACCGTCCATTTTGCACGCTGCCACGGATGCGGTTGGGCTTCCTTTCCCGCCCAGCTATCGCACGACACGCGTGGAAGAGCAGGATTGGGTCCGCGCTACTCAGGCTCAGTTCAGTCCGATCCGAATATCCCCGCGCTTATGGGTAGTCCCAAGCTGGCACCAGATACCCGATCCAGACGCAGTGAATCTGATACTCGACCCCGGCCTGGCTTTCGGCACGGGTAGTCATCCCACTACACAACTTTGCCTGGCATGGCTTGACGAAAACTTGCGCGGGGGAGAAGATGTTCTGGATTACGGCTGTGGTTCGGGCATACTTGCCATTGCCGCCGCAAAACTGGGCGCGCATCGCGTCATTGGAATCGATATCGATCCGCAGGCAATTGACGCCAGCCGTCAAAATTCATTGCTCAATCGCTGCAGCGAAGCACAATTGCAATTTCATGAGACTGGCGATGCGGCCCGGGCGGGTGGAACGGGCGAAATAGACGCGATCAGCGCGGATGTGATTGTCGCCAACATCCTGGCCGGCCCTTTGATCGTACTGGAACCCATACTGACGCGCGCTACGCGACCTGCAGCTCGCATCGCGCTTTCGGGGATATTAACCGAACAGGCCGAAGAAGTCGCGCAAGCGTATCGGCACGCGTTTGATATACGGATTGCGCGAGAACAGGACGGTTGGGTTTTGTTGACGGGAACGAGAACGTGATTCAATTTTCTCTAAAGCAGAACAGATATGTCCCTGATAACGCAGTGTCCTAATTGTGCGACGGCTTTCCGCGTAACGCCGCTGGATTTGCAGGCGCATGGCGGCGATGTGCGCTGCGGTCGGTGTGCGCACGTATTCAATGGTTATTCCATGCTCGCGACATTACGCGAACTGGAGCCTGCGCGCCCGGCTCCGCCAGAGGCTGAGCAGACGGCACGGGGAATTGCCGTCGCAGCCGAGATGGAGCAGCCAAATGATGCGTCCGAGCCAGCTTTGCGGCACGCAAGCGGGGTCGAAAGCGGAAGCCCTCTGACCCAGCCCGCCGATTCAAGCGCCGCGCAAACAGTCGCGGAAGAAGCACAGCACGGGGTGCCGCCAGCACCGGCTATGCCTTCGTTCATACCCGCCGCCGGGGGACAGTCCGCCAAGGAGCAGCCGGTCGAGGAACCGCCAGCCGAAGAAGCGCGAAGTGGAGAACGGGAAGCGGCGGCCGCGTCCGACGAGAGCTCGATTGACAGGAAGGTCGGCGGGAAAGAGCCCGTCTGGCGGATGCAGGAGACCAACGCTCCGGAGCAGCGAGCTTTTACCGCGGGCCATGGCCGGGAAGAGCCGGTCTTGGGGACGCCGGAGGCCACTGCTCAGGATCAGGAAGACTTTCCTGAAGAAAGCTACTCGTCGAGAGCGTATGCTTCAGATAAAGCAGAGTTCCGCCAAAACACCATCGCGTGGACTTTTGCCTGGGCCCTAGGCAGTCTAATCCTGCTTTTTTTCCTGGCTGCGCAAGCTGCTTATCACTATCGTGCCGAGTTGGCGGTTATGGCCCCCGCCGCCAAGCCATACCTTGCGCGTTACTGCGAGCTATTAGACTGCACCATCCGCTTGCCTCAGCGAACCAAATTGCTGAACATCGAAACATCAGACATGCAGTCGGACGCGCAACGCCCGGGCGTGATTACGCTCAGCGCCACCGTACGCAATCACGCATCCTATCCTCAAGCGTTTCCGTTGTTTCAGCTGACCCTCATCGATGCTAAAGACCGACCGCTCGCCAGCCGCACTTTCCTGCCCGAAGCGTATCTCGGGCACAAGGTGGAGCCGACAGATGCCATTGCGCCGAATAACGAAATCAACATCAGCCTCCATTTGGACAGTGGCGACCTGAACGCAGCCGGGTATCGCCTGTCGCTGCTTTATCCTGGCAGTTAAATGCCCTGAGCAGGAACTGAACAGGCGAAAACACAGGCTGGGGCGCAGGCCTATCCACTTTTTTGATGAGAATGGTGTCGTCTCCGCGCGCGATAGAATGGTGTGCTGTATGCGCATTTGGATTAAAATCGACATTACGAATTACGCATTCATCCGCCTTCAGAATGGCACTCGACGCTTTGGTTGAAATCAGGGACCTGAACTTCTCCTATGGAGAGCGCCCGATTCTCAAGGGGATCAATATGGACATGCACCGCGGCCAGGTGATTGCCATCATGGGTGGCAGCGGCAGCGGCAAGACTACTTTACTGCGTCTCATCGGGGGCGCGGTTCGCCCTTCCTCAGGTTATGTCAAGCTCGAAGGCAATGTCGTGCATAAGCTGACGCGGGACGAGCTTTTCCGCATACGCAGGAAAATGAGCATGCTGTTCCAGTTCGGGGCGTTATTTACCGATCTGTCCGTGTTCGACAACGTCGCGTTCCAGATGCGGGAACACACTGATCTGCCGGACCCCATGATACGCGACCTGGTCCTCATGAAACTGCAGGCCGTCGGCCTGCGTGGAGCGCACGACCTGATGCCCGCGCAGCTTTCTGGAGGAATGGCGAGACGAGTGGCGCTGGCGCGCTCCATCGCGCTCGATCCGGTTCTCATCATGTATGACGAGCCTTTTACCGGGCTTGACCCGATCTCGCTCACAGTCATCGGTAATCTGATCCGCCGCCTGACGGATGCATTGGGCATGACGTCGGTCGTCGTCACGCACGATGTACAAGAGTCCTTAAAAATCGTGGATTATGTTTATTTCATTGCGGATGGCGTGATTGCGGCGCATGGGACCCCGTCGGAAGTACGCGAGTCGGTTGCACCGTTCGTACATCAGTTCGTACACGGCGAAGAAGACGGGCCCGTTACGTTCCACTACCCGGCCCAGGCGTATGCCCGCGATTTGAGACTGGAGAACAGTTTTGCCTAGACGCATTGTTATTGGCATCAGGGGCGTCGGTCATCGCGTAATAGACAGTGTCTGGCGATTGGGCTACGCCAGCCGTTTTTTCCTGCTGACAATGCTGAAATCGGGCACCAGCCTGCGTCGTTTCGGCCTGATCATCCGTGAGGTATATTTCACCGGTGTATTGTCGCTGATCATCATTCTGGTGTCGGGTTTGTTCGTGGGCATGGTCCTTGGGTTGCAGGGCTACGAAACGCTGCAGAGATACGGGGCGGAATCGGCCGTGGGCACAATGGTGGCGTTGTCGCTGTTGCGTGAGTTGGGGCCAGTGGTTGCGGCGCTATTGTTTGCCAGCCGTGCCGGCTCAGCAATTACCGCGGAAATCGGCCTGATGAAAGCGACCGAGCAACTGGCGGCCATGGAAATGATGGCGGTTGATCCTATTGCGCGTGTAGTCGCTCCCCGATTCTGGGCGGGAGTGATTTCCATGCCTCTGCTGGCGGCGCTGTTTTCCGCGGTCGGCGTATTTGGCGGTTACCTGGTAGCGGTAGTGCTTATCGGGGTGGATGAGGGCTCATTCTGGTCGCAAATGCAAGATGCGGTGGATTTCCGCTACGACATCGTCAATGGCGTAATAAAAACCTGCGTTTTCGGCGTCGCGGTAACTGCGATAGCAGTGTTCGAAGGCTACGATGCGTCACCCACGGCCGAGGGTGTATCCGGCGCAACCACGCGCACTGTCGTGACTTCGTCGCTGGCAATTCTCGGCCTGGATTTTGTTTTGACCTCGTTCATGTTCAGGGGAATGAGCTGATGCAGCGATCTACGATGGATTTATGGGTGGGAATATTTGTCATAGCCGGGATCGGGGCGCTGCTCGTGCTGGCCTTCAAGGTTGGGAATCTGGGAACATACAGTGCATCCGACAGCTATACCGTCACAGGAAGTTTTGAAAATATCGGGGGCTTGAAAGTCAGGGCGCCGGTAAAGAGCGCCGGGGTGGTAGTAGGCCGAGTGACAGACATACAGTTCAGCACTGATACTTTCGATGCCCAGGTTATCATGAGCATCGACAGCCGCTACCAATTCCCAAAGGATACCTTCGCGAGTATCCTAACGTCTGGTCTCATCGGCGAGCAGTACATCGGGCTCGCCGCGGGAGGTGACGAGGCTTTACTGAAGAGCGGCGACAAGATCATGAAAACCAATTCAGCGCTGGTCTTGGAAGAGATGATTGGACGATTCCTGTTCAACAAGGCGTCCGAAGGTGATGGGAAGGAAAAGGCTGATGCGGACTAACGAGACACTTTTGGCACAGCAATTCTTTTTTTGGTCTAAGTAAATTTAAACGAGGAACGTATGAAAAAATATCTTGGCATCCCGCTAATGCTTTTGGCATGGCTGCTGGCGATCCCTGCATGGGCGATAGCTGAAACCAATCCGGATACGCTGGTGGACAATACGGCCCAGGAAGTTCTTGCGATCGTGAGACAGGATAAGGACATTCAAGGGGGCAATAAAGCGAAAATTCTTGATCTGGTGGAAGCGAAGATCCTCCCTCACTTCAACTTTAACCGCATGACCCGTTTGGCGATGGGCAAGAACTGGTCGAAGGCTGCGCCTGAGCAACAGCAGGAGCTGGTGAAAGAGTTCAGAACGTTGCTGGTGCGTACCTATTCCAACGCCCTGTCGAACTACAGCGATGCAACGATCAAGGTCGAGCCCTTGAAAAGCAAGGGAGGCGAGACCGATACGACTGTAAAAACCAGGGTCATACAGGAACAGGGCCAGGAACCGGTCCCCATCGACTACAGCATGGAAAAAACCGGTGATGGATGGAAGGTATACGACGTTACGGTCGCAGGTGTGAGCCTGGTGACCAATTACCGCAGCACGTTTAATAACCAAGTGCGCGAAGGCGGTGTGGAGAAACTGATCAAGACCCTCGCGGACAAAAATCGCTCTCTGATTGCCTCGGACAAGAAGGCTGCGTTGGCTCAATGAGATGAATGCTGAAGTGACTGTGCGTGAAGGCGGTGAACTGAGCGTTGCAGGCCCCGTCACCATCGACAATGTGGTGGCGACGGTTGCTCGAGGCGCAGCCCTGTTTAGCCAGGAGAACCAGGTGGTGGATCTAGCGGGCGTCACCGAAGTGGACTCGTCAGCCGTTAGCATGCTGCTTGAATGGCAGCGAGGGACCGGCCGGCGCCGACGCCAGATATATTTCGCTAATATACCGCCCAAACTGCAGAACCTGGTTCAACTATACGGGGTGGCTGAACTGGTGCCTCTGGCAGAAGCGCGCCGGGAACCGGACTAACGTTCCCCTCACCGAGATGCCTGGCCAGAATAATTCGCGCTGTTGCTGAGTGCCTGCCATTCCTATCTCCCATATACCCTGCTCTCAATGGCACTGGCAATCGAAGTCAAACGACTGCGTAAGAGTTTCGGCGCGTTGCATGCATTGGGCGGTGTTGATCTCGAAATAGAAGCAGGGGAATTTTTCGCCCTGCTCGGCCCCAACGGTGCCGGTAAAACTACGCTTATCAATATCATCGCCGGGTTAACCCTTGCGACCAGCGGCAGTGCCAGTGTCATGGGACATGACGTAGTCTTGGATTATCGTCAAGCTCGTCGTATGCTGGGGGTCGTACCACAGGAGCTGGTGTATGACCCGTTCTTTACGGTCCGTGAAACCCTAACCATCCAGTCTGGATATTACGGCCTGAAGAATAACGAGGCGTGGATAGAGGAAATACTGCACCAGCTCGATCTTGTCAGCAAGGCGGACGCAAACATGCGTGCGTTATCCGGCGGCATGAAGCGCCGCGTACTGGTGGCTCAGTCGCTGGTTCACAAGCCACCTGTAATCGTACTTGACGAACCGACCGCAGGGGTGGACGTGGAGCTGCGTCAGGGGCTCTGGCGGTTCATCAGGCAATTGAATCGCGACGGGCACACGATTGTGCTTACCACGCACTATCTTGATGAGGCGGAAGCCTTGTGCAACCGGGTGGCAATGCTGAAGCAAGGCCATATTGTTGCACTCGACAGTATCAGGAATCTCATTTCCAGCGTGTCCACGTGCTCCATGCGGTTGCGATTGTCGCCGGATATTTTGCCGACCGTGCTGCAGCCTTTGATGAGCGAGCGGGAAGAGGGATTTCACATTCTGACGCTCAATGGCTATTCACAAATAGAAGACGTACTGGCTGCGTTGCGTGAGGAAAAAACATGCATTCTCGAAATGGAAATTCTGCAACCTGATCTGGAAGAAGTCTTCGTAACTATCACAGGCACTGCCGGGGTAACGCGCGCCGCAGCCTTCGCTTCATGACCGGGTTTCTTACTCTGCTATACAAAGAGTTGTTGCGATTCTGGAAGGTTGGATTTCAAACAGTATTCGCGCCGATGGTGTCCACTCTACTTTACCTGATGATTTTCTCGCATGTGCTGGAAGCGCAGGTGGAGGCTTTCCCCGGCGTGGCATATACGGCCTTCCTGATCCCCGGCCTGGTGATGATGGCGGTGCTGCAGAACGCTTTTGCCAATTCGTCATCCAGCCTCATCCAGTCAAAAATCACTGGCAACCTGGTTTTTGTTCTGTTGTCACCGCTATCCTACCGGGAAATCTTTTTCGCCTACGTCCTGGCATCGGTTGTACGCGGGCTCGCGGTCGGGCTGGGCGTATATCTGGTGACAGTCGGCTTCTTCGATGTGGCCGTGGCCTCATTCCCGTGGGTATTTCTATTCGCCTTTATGGGGAGCGCGCTGCTGGGGGCCATCGGGATTATCGCGGGCATTTGGGCGGACAAGTTCGATCAGCTCGCAGCCTTCCAAAACTTTGTCATTCTGCCGCTCACTTTTTTATCCGGGGTATTCTATTCCCTTCATTCATTGCCGCCTTTTTGGCAACAGTTGTCTCACCTGAATCCGTTTTTCTATATGATCGACGGTTTCCGCTATGGTTTTTTTAATGCCTCGGATATCTCACCCTATATCAGTCTCGGGATTGTAGTGGTGTGCTTTGTGGCGGTATCATGGGTGACGTTGCGGATGCTGAAGAGCGGATACAAAATCCGGCACTAGGGAAACTCTGGACAAGCCTCGCGGCTCGATATATCGGGTTCCCTGGGGTGAGGTAAATTCGGGCACCGTATGCACTGCTGAGCGACGTAGACCGACCTGCAGCTCGGCAGGGTTTGGGGGGGCCCTTGGGAGCACCGGATTTTGACAGCAACGCGGTCCGTGAAGGGCGGCTTGTGCAGCGGTTCCTTAGTTGACTTTATTACAGGACGAAGAATGGTTACAGCAGAGAGCATAAAAAGTCAGATCGAGGCGGGTATGCCGTGCGACCTGGTGCACGTCGAAGGCGACGACGGGTATCATTTCAACGCGATTATCGTGAGCGCTGAATTCCGCGGAAAGAATATGGTGCGGCAGCACCAGATGGTCTATGGCGCCCTTGGCGACAGGATGAAACAGGAAATCCATGCCCTGTCCATGAAAACGCTCACCCCGGAACAGTGGGCAGTGAGCAGTCAGGGCTAATGGCAACGTATTGGACGAGCAGGAAACAGAACAGTCTCTGGACGGTGATTGCAACCGTGCATGAGAATATCATGACACTCCTTAAAAACAACCTACGTCAACTACTGAAGGTCATTGCGCAGCGTAAGAGACTTAAGAGCCGTACAGGTCAAGCGCAACGTATCGCCATCAGCCTATCCCATCCATGACGATATGGAAACGATGGGTTCAGGGGGTATCGGACCCAGTCGCCTCAACCCGACTACAAATCTTCGTTGAGCCGTAATAAGAGGAGTCCCTCAACACGCGTTGATGGACTGCAAGCAGCTATTGCTTCCGTTAGCTGCTCGGTCCCATGGCAGTCCGCATTTTTTCCATGGCCTTGGCTTCGATCTGCCGGACACGCTCAGCAGAAACTCCCAGCTCGTCAGCAAGGTCGTGCAGGGTGGCGGTATCCTTTTCCCGCAACCAGCGGGCTTCGATAATGCGCCTGCTGCGCGAGTCGAGGCTTGCAAGTGCGCGCTCCAGGCCTTCGCCGCGCACTCTCCGGGTCTCTTCTGTTTCCAGGAGTTGCTGCGGTTCCAAGCCATCAGTGAGATAAGCGATCGGACTGAATGTGTCGTCCTCGTCTTCATCCCACATCGGTTCAAGCGAGATATCGCGTCCACTAAAACGCGTCTCCATTTCAACGACTTCTTCGGCCTTGACCCCCAACTGCCTAGCCACGGCGTTGACCTCGTCGGTATTCATCGTGTCCAGGACCGTCTTCATGCTGCGCAGATTGAAAAATAGTTTTCGCTGCGCCTTGGTCGTAGCGATTTTCACCAGCCGCCAATTGCGCAGTATGAATTCGTGAATTTCGGCCTTGATCCAATGCACTGCAAATGAAACCAGTCGTACCCCGCGTTCGGGGTCATAACGTTTGACCGCTTTCATCAATCCGATATTGCCTTCCTGTATCAGGTCGGCCTGGGGCAGACCATAGCCTTTGTAGCCCCGCGCGATGGCGACCACCACGCGCAAGTGCGACAGCACCAGCTGGCGAGCAGCATCTATATTTCCTTCATCTCGTAGCGAACGCGCGAGACGGATTTCTTCTTCCTGAGAAAGAATGCGAAAGCCACCGACCGACTGGATGTAGCTTTCAATGCTGCCGCTGGCTGAGGGTACGGCTAGAGCAAAAGTCATGTATCCTCCTTAGTTTTTCGCTAAATCTTAATTCTTTTCGGTTAAGAGAGCCAATAGCGTACGAAAGTTCCCTCCTGAATACCTTTTAAGGTCATGAATTATCGAGGTTCTATTCGTCCCAATTGGTATGTCACTGACAACCATGCCCCTATCCAGCCGAGCAGCGCGGATAACAGCAACAAGCTCAGGCTGTCCTCCAGCGAGAGATGATAGAGACGAAAATTCACTTCATAAAGGTTCATCAGGTGTTTCAGTTGCTCATCCGCCATATGAATTCCCCACGAAATGATGAGCCATGCCGCCGCGCCGCCAACCGCTCCCTGAATCGCCCCAAAGTACAGAAAAGGGCGGCGGATGAAACCCCTCGTTGCGCCGATCAACTTGGATACTTCTATTTCATCCCTCATAGTCATTATTTGCAGACGTATGGTATTAAATGCCACTGCGACCAGGGAGAAGCTTAGCAAAGCGGCGAGCATCAGTACACCTGCGCGGCCCAGCTTCAGCAAGGCGTCCAGACGCTTCGCCCAAGCCGAGTCAAGTTGCGCATGCTCGACCTGCGGCAGCTTCACCAGTTCGGTACGCAAGGCTTCCAGGCGCTCCGGGGAGATATTTCTGGTGCTGAGTACAAAAGCGTCCGGCAGGGGATTTCGTTCGAGGCCATCCATGACATCCCCCCAGTCGTTGCTCTGCTTGAGCTGCTCAAGCGCAGCGCCCTTGGGAATGAACGTAAAGCGGCCCACATCCGGGTGTTGTTTCAAGCGCGATTCGATCTCGGCAACGGCCTCCGAGTCTGCATCCAGCTTCAGAAACAGGCTCAATTGAGGCGCTCCCGAGAATTGCCCTGAAAGGGACTGGAGATTTTCCAGCAGGACGTAAATACCCGCCGGCAGGCTGAAAGCAATCCCGATCACAGCGATGCTGAGCAGGCTGCCGGTGGGGGTGCGTGTCAACCGTTTGATCGCGGCGGCAAGCGCGTGAAAATGATGAGAAAGCCAAACGCTCATATCGCCAGTTCACCGTGATTGAGTCTGAAAATGCGCGGCTGCATGCTGCCCAGCAGCTGCACGTCGTGGGTCGCTATCAATACCGTGACACCCACCTGGTGAAATGACACAAACATCTCCATGATATCTTTTGCATAATCTGGGTCAAGATTGCTGGTCGGTTCATCGGCGATGAGTATCGATGGCCTGTTGACGATCGCGCGGGCAATACAAAGGCGTTGTTGCTCTCCGCCAGACAGAGTAATGGGGCGCGCTTTTTCCCGGTTCAGTAACCCTACTTTGTCCAGCGCTGCGCGCACTCGTCCGGTCGCCGCCCTCGAGCTGAACCCGCTTATTTGCAGAGGGAGCAGTACATTTTGGAAAACCGTGCGGTCGAATAGAATTTTCTGATCCTGAAACACAAGACCGAGGTTGCGCCGCAGGAATGGGATCGCACCGCTCTTGATCGCGCTGATATTCTGCCCGTTGACGATAATGCTGCCGGTTGTCGGCCGCTCGATGGCGGCGATCAGTCTTAGCAGCGTGGTCTTACCCGCTCCTGAATGCCCGGTGATGAGGCCCATCTCGCCTGTTTCAAGGGTAAAGGAAACGTTCCTGAGCGCTTCGAAGCCGTTTGGGTAGCGTTTGTAGACCTGACTGAAGCTAATCATGCTTCGTTACGATAATGGCGCTGTTTCAATCAAACAACGCCTCGACAAATTCACTTGCAACAAACGGCCTCAAGTCGTCGATGCCCTCGCCTACCCCGATAAACCGGATCGGAAGCGGCTGTTTATCGTGGCGTTGCCTCGCGATAGCGGCGATCACCCCGCCTTTAGCGGTACCATCCAGCTTGGTAACGATGAGGCCGGTCAAACCGAGCGCATCATCGAAGGCTTTAACCTGGGCAACGGCATTCTGCCCGGTGTTCGCGTCGAGCACCAGCAGGGTTTCATGCGGCGCACTTGGCTCGGCCTTGGCAATAACCCGCTTCACTTTTTTGATTTCTTCCATGAGATGCAGTTGCGTGGCGAGCCGCCCGGCAGTGTCCGCCAGGACAATGTCGATTCCGCGGGCTTTTGCCGCATTAACTGCATCGAATATAACAGCGGCCGGGTCCCCTTTTTGCTGCCCGCTATTCTCTTGCGCAATCACCGCGATATTATTGCGCTCGCCCCAGGCCATCAGCTGCTCGCGCGCGGCGGCGCGAAACGTGTCGCCGGCCGCAAGCAGCACCGTTTTTCCCTGCAGCTGAAAATGATGCGCGAGCTTGCCGATGGAGGTGGTTTTCCCGGCGCCGTTCACACCCGCCAGCATGATGATGAAAGGTTTGTGCGTAATGGTTTCGAGTGGTTGCGACAGAGGCTCAAGCAACGCGACGAGCGCTTCCTGTAATGCTCCCTTGAGTTCGATCGCCTCGGTAAGGCCATTGCGTTTGACCTGCCTGCGCAGCTCATCGAG
The DNA here is from genome assembly GCF_900113575.1 of Nitrosospira sp. Nsp14. Classification (GTDB taxonomy): domain Bacteria; phylum Pseudomonadota; class Gammaproteobacteria; order Burkholderiales; family Nitrosomonadaceae; genus Nitrosospira. The sequence goes on along the minus strand of NZ_FOPV01000009.1, from coordinate 99,614 downwards.
CAACCATGTGGTCGCGCTCACGCCGGCGTCAGCCGTGAGCAGGACGGTTTCCAACTCCTCATAGAGCGCTTCGTCGATCTTGCCGCTGCCGAAGAGGCCGGATAAGTGTTTGCCCAGGTTTTGCCGGGTACGCGATAAACCCGATCTCACCCTTGTGGCCCAGTTGGAAGGGGCTCCGGCGGCCTCGGCGCTATTTTTGGAGTTGAAGAAACTCGGCATTCTGGTAGGCTGTCATATTTGTCGAAATCCCGGCGAGTACGTCAATTGCGATCTTATTTCGATTTTATCCGTTTACCCGGCTTTAGGTTGTTAAAAAAATGATGACTTTTCCGTCTCTTCCCTCGCTATGGACGGGTTTGCGGTCGTTTGCGATGCTGCTCGCTTTGCTGCTTCCGGGGAGCCTCTTTGCTAATACCGCTCATACGCATGAGTACACGCTTGCCAACGGTCTTAGGCTGATTGTCAGGGAAGATCACCGTTCTCCCGTCGTTATCTCGCAAATTTGGTACAAGGCCGGAAGTATTGATGAAGTGAACGGCGTGACCGGCGTGGCCCATGTGTTGGAGCATATGATGTTCAAGGGAACGAAAAAGATTCCCGGGGGCGAGTTTTCTCGGCGCATCGCAGCCGCCGGCGGGCGCGAAAACGCCTTCACCAGCCGCGACTATACCGCTTATTTCCAGCAACTGCATAAGTCCCGGCTGCCACTGGCGATGGAGCTGGAGTCCGACCGGATGCGCAACCTGATCCTGACGGAAGAAGAATTTACCAAAGAAATCCAAGTGGTGATGGAAGAACGGCGCTTGCGCACCGATGATCAAGCACGCTCTCTGGTGCATGAAAAATTGATGGCGGTTTCGTATCAGGCGCACCCTTACCGCCATCCCATAATAGGCTGGATGAACGATCTGGAAAACATGACCTTTCTCGATGCAAAGGCATGGTATGAGCGCTGGTATGCGCCAAACAATGCTGTGCTGGTTGTGGTAGGCGACGTCAACCCAAAGGAAGTCTTTGCCTTGGCGCAAAAGTTTTATGGGCCCATCAAGCGAGGGGAGCCATTACCCCTGGATAAGCGCAAGCCCCAGATTGAGCCACAACAGGTCGGGATCAAGCGGCTCACAGTGAAAGCGCCGGCGCAACTGCCATATCTGATGATGGTCTACCACGCTCCGGCGTTGCGCAACCCGAGTACCGATTGGGAACCCTACGCGCTGGAGATGCTCGCAGGGGTGCTGGATGGCAACGAGTCGGCCCGTCTCAACAAGACGCTGGTGCGCGAGCAGCGGATTGCGAGTTCCGCCGGTGCGAGCTACGATTCGACCGCGCGTGGTCCAGGCATGTTCTATCTGAATGGCACCCCAAGCGAGGGAAAAACAGCGGTTGATCTTGAAACGGCATTGCGTGCCGAGGTGGAAAAGATTGTGCGCGAGGGCGTGACCGAGGAGGAACTCGCTCGTGTCAAGGCTCAGGTCGTTGCCGCGCACGTCTTCCAGCTTGACTCGATGTTTTTTCAGGCGATGGAAATCGGCCAGCTCGAAAGCATCGGGTTGTCATACCGTGATGTCGATACGATACTCGATAAATTGAAAGCGGTTACTGCCGAACAGGTACGCGATGTAGCAAAGAAATACCTGAAGGATGACGTGCTCACGGTTGCGGTACTGGATCCGCAGCCGCTGGAGCAGAAAGCGCCCTCTGCTCCGCCCCCCGCATTGCGGCATTAAGAGGATGGAAGCATGCCGATCCATTCCCATTTCTAAGTTGAATTCCAAGCGTTTTTTACGAGAGCCGCGATGCATGTGATGCGCTTCATGTTTTTCCTGCTGTTAAGCTGCTGTTCCCAGTGGGTCTCCGCTACGCTGCCCATCCAGCATTGGCAGACGCCCGCAGGCACCCAGGTATATTTCATAGAAAGCCGTGATTTGCCGATACTCGATGTCAGCGTCGATTTCAACGCCGGCAGCAGTACTGACACGGCGGATAAATCAGGCCGTGCCGGATTATCCCTACACCTGTTGAGTCTGGGCGCCGGCGGTCTGACCGAAGACCAGATTGCGAAAGGTTTGGCTGACGTTGGCGCCCAGCTCGGCGCCCACTTCGACCAGGATCGGGCTGGCGTCACGTTGCGCACGCTCAGCAGCGCGCGAGAGCGCAGGCAGGCACTGGATATTTTCGGTCGTGTCGTCCAGCGCCCGGAGTTCGCCGGGGACGTACTGGAACGGGAAAAGGCGCGGGTCATCGCGGGATTGAAGGAAGCTGACACCAAGCCCGGCACTATTGCTGATCGCGCATTGATGAAGATGCTCTACGGTAACCATCCCTATGGGTTGCGCGGTTCGGGCGAAGTCGGCAGCGTAAGCGGCTTGCAGCGCGACGATTTGGCTGATTTCTATCGCACCCGCTATACCGCTGGGGGTGCGGTGATCGCGATCATGGGCGATGTGAGCCGCGCGGAAGCGGCAGCAATCGCGGAATCGCTAACGAAGGAACTGCCGCAAGGAAAGCCGGCCGATGTTTTGCCAGAGGTTATAGCGCCGGTTCCAAGCGTCCAAAAAATTGCCCACCCTGCCACGCAGAGCCATATCGTGCTCGCGTATCCGGGACTCCAGCGCGTCGATCCGGACTATTTCCCATTGCTTGTGGGCAATCACATACTCGGCGGGGGCGGCTTTACCTCCCGTCTAATGGAAGAGATCCGCCAGAAGCGAGGGTTGGCCTATAGCGTGCATAGCCATTTTGCCCCGCTCAGGGAAAAGGGGCCTTTCGAGATAGGACTGCAGACCAGGAAGGAACAGTCTGACGAAGCGCTCGTACTGACTCGAAAAGTCCTGGCTGATTTTGTGGTAGGTGGTCCAACAGAAAAAGAGCTTGTGGAGGCCAAGCAGAACATTATTGGCAGCTTTCCGTTGCGCATCGACAGCAACAAGAAGATTATCGGATTTCTTGCCATGATCGGTTTTTATAATCTTCCCCTGACCTATTTGGAGGATTACGTAAAAGCGGTGGAACGGGTAACCGTTCCCCAGGTCAAGGATGCTTTTCAGCGCCGCATCAACCCGGAAGGGATGGTAACTGTCGTGGTCGGAGCTGTGGCACCGAAATAATAAGCGGTTTCGCTGGCGCGTTCCCAGTCGAAAGCACTTCAATTCTCGACATTCGCATTGGTGAAAAACAAAGTCCGCATAATAGCCGGCGAATGGCGAAGCCGTATCATCACATTTCCCGAGAATGCCGATTTGCGCCCCACGCCCGATCGTGTGCGTGAAACCGTCTTCAACTGGCTGGGACAGGATATGAGCGGCAAATGCTGCCTTGATTTATTCGCGGGTAGCGGCGCCATGGGTTTTGAGGCCGCGTCACGCGGTGCCGTGAAGGTCGTGATGGTGGAATCCAACCCTGGCATAATGGCAATGTTGAGAACGAGTTTGCGGAAACTCGGAGGCGGGCAGGTGGAATTGGTGGCAATGGACGTGTCGAATTTCATCGATTCCGACCACCGCCGCTTCGACGTCATTTTTCTTGATCCCCCCTATCGGCTGGGGCTGTTACCCGAACTGCTATCGCGACTCCATTCCCACCTTACCCTCGGCGGGCTCGTCTATGTGGAAAACGAAAAGGTTCTTGAGCCTGGCGCTGAGTGGCAGTTATGGCGCCAGGGGCACGCGGGCAAGGTGTTTTATCAACTTTTGAAATCCCGAGAAAATGGAAAAAGCGATCTACCCGGGGACGTTTGACCCGATCACCCGGGGACACGAGGATCTAGTCCGGCGGGCGTCGGGACTTTTCGATCAGGTGGTGGTCGCGGTCGCGGCCAGCCGGGGCAAAGCGCCTTTTTTTACTCAGGAGGAACGGGTAAGAATGGGACGCCAGGTACTTGCGAACTACGCCAATGTCGAGGTAATGTCGTTTTCTGGCTTGTTGATGGAGTTTGCGCAGCAGCAGCAGGCGAGAGTCATATTACGCGGCCTGCGCGCAGTTTCCGATTTCGAATTCGAGTTTCAGATGGCTGGGATGAACCGTAGCCTATATCCGGGTGTCGAAACCCTGTTTCTGACACCGTCGGAGCAATACATGTTCGTTTCCGCGACTATAGTACGGGAAATCGCCTTGTTGGGCGGAAGCGTGGATAAATTCGTGCATCCTTTGATTGCGGAACAGTTGCGGATGAGAACCAGTCATAATCCCTGAGGTTGATATGGCTTTAATAATCACTGACGAATGTATAAATTGCGATGTGTGTGAACCGGAGTGCCCGAATGACGCGATTTCTGCAGGGGAGGAGATCTACGTGATCGACGCTGCCCTGTGCACGGAATGCGTAGGGCATCATGAGGTTTCGCAATGCGTGGAGGTGTGCCCGGTGGATTGCATCGTCCTTAACCCGGAAATTGCCGAGACAAAAGAGCAGCTGTACGAAAAATATCTCAGTCTTTCCGGGCAGCCAGCTCCTCAGGGATAGCGTAGCGTCTGGGACCGAAAATAGCGGTGCCGACGCGAACGAGGGTGGCACCTTCTTCTATGGCAACATCGAGGTCCTCGGTCATTCCCATGGAAATCGTATCAAGACCGTAACCGGCGCCGTTTAACAGATCATACGCTTCTCTTACCATACTGAACTGGCTACGCTGCAGGGAGGTCGCCTTGGTAAGTTCCGGAATAGCCATCACGCCTCGTAGTTTCAGGCGAGGCAGCGTGACAATATGTGCAGCGAGATCAACGACCTCCTCGGGCGCGACGCCGCTCTTGCTATCCTCTCCGCTTACGTTTACCTGCAGACATACTTGGAGCGGCGGCAACGATTCAGGCCTATCCTTGGATAACCGGTCGGCAATTTTTTTCCGGTCCACGCTATGGACCCAGGTAAAATTTTCCGCGATTCGGCGCGTCTTGTTACTTTGTATCGGGCCGATGAAATGCCATTCAATGGGTAAGTCGGGGAGTGCCGCGATCTTTACCAGGGCCTCCTGGAGATAGTTCTCGCCGAAAATAGTCTGGCCGGCGGCAAAGGCTTCCCGCAGGCACTCCGGCGGATTGGTTTTGCTGGCAGCTAAAAGCGTAATCGCCTCGGGCCGCCGGCCTGCTTTCTCTGCAACTTCCTTGATGCGCGCTCTAACCTTTTGAAGCCCCAAGGCGATGGTTGTCGTGTTTGGTTCCATTTCTTTCCTTCTTTATTTACCTTGCCACCTCGGGCGATTTACCCCCGAGAATAAAAATAGTTGCCGGGGCATGCGCATAGTAGTGGCACTCATCTCTACGGTCAAGCCGACTCTTGTTCATGCAGGCGCCGTCCGTGCTGTTCGATTTCTCCCCGCATCTCAGTAGATCACTTTTACCAAGTCCGGCCCAAAATGAGCGGCCAGAGATTGCAGCAAATCGTCGTGCAGACTTACGCGCCACGTGTCGCCCAGCTCAACCTCGCATGTCGCGTCGCGGTTGCGATAGATTACAGAAACGGGGCAGGAAAATTTATTTGCCGCACCGGCTCCGCCCGCATTGCCACAGTTGCCGCGATGGGGTGCCAGCAGTTCTCTCAGTTTCCGGGCATCCGACGATCCATTGCAACGAAGCTCAACGCGTTTTGCGTAGCGTGAGCGGGCGCTGCTTAAATCATACAGCTGATCGGCCGTAATCCGCAGTCCATACTCATCCTCTCCACCCTTGTTGCTAACCCTGGCCTCCACTACCAGCAACTGATCTTCTTTCAGCCAGTTTCGCGCTGATTCGAATGACTCGCTGTATACCACCAGCTCCACGCGTGCGCTGCCATCGTCCAGTACGATTATCCCCATCCTGCCCCGACGTGTTACCTGCGTGCGCATCGCGTAAACAATCCCAGCCAGAAGCTGCGGTTCTCGTTGCGGGTTCAGCCGGTCAAGGCGGTTACGCACGAAATGTTTCAACTCTTCTGCATAAGCGTAGAACGGGTGGCCGCTCAAATAGAATCCCAGCGCCATTTTCTCATTCTTCAGCTTTTCCTTTTCCGGCCACGCAGGCACATTAAGGAGGCTCGACCTTTCCAGCGGCGTATCACGCTCTCCGAACAAACTGACCTGGTTGGCTGCGCGTCCGGCCTGCTCCGCCGACTCGAGCGCAATACCTACGGAGGCGAGAAGGCCGGCCCGATGAGGATCGATGGAATCGAACGCCCCCGCGCGGACGAGCGACTCCAACACGCGGCGGTTTACAATGCGCTTGTCCACCCGATGGCAGAAATCGAACAAGTCCTGGTAAGGGCCGCCCATATCACGTGCTTTGATAATTGCCGCAATCGCCGATTCCCCCGTTCCTTTTATCGCCCCCAGCCCGTACCGAACGGTTTTGGCGTCCACGGGAATAAAGCGGTAACCGGACAGGTTGATATCCGGCGGCAGCATGACTAGCCCGTTAGCAACGCTGTCCTCAAAGAACGAGTGCACCTTGTCGGTATCGTCCATGTCCGCGGAAAGGGTAGCGGCCATAAACTCGGCCGGATAGTGCGCTTTCAGGTAGGCAGTCTGAAACGCGATCAGGGCGTAAGCCGCCGCATGCGATTTGTTAAATCCGTATCCGGCGAACTTTTCCATCAGATCAAAGAGCTCGGCCGCATCCCGATCAGTCATGCCGTTCTTAACCGCGCCGGCGACGAAAATGTCGCGTTGCAGGGCCATTTCTTCGGGTTTTTTCTTGCCCATTGCTCGTCGCAGCAAATCGGCGCTGCCGAGGCTATACCCGCCAATGACCTGTGCGATCTGCATGACCTGTTCCTGATAGACCATGACCCCATAGGTCGGTTCGAGTATGGGTTGCAAACGAGGATCGAGATACTCCACGCGCTTGCCGTGCTTGCGGTCCGTAAACTCGGGGATCAGGGACATCGGGCCCGGACGGTACAAAGCAACCAGCGCGATGATATCCTCGAATCGGTCGGGTCGGGCCCGCTGCAATAGGTCTTTCATGCCGCGTGATTCAAACTGGAATACACCCACAGCGTTACCCTGCCGCAATAACGCATAGGTGGCAGGATCATCCAAGGGCAGATTTTCGAGGGAAAAGGCCGTGGAACCGGTAATTTCGTGCGAGGCGCCTTGCTCACGCTGGCGGATGTATCGAATGGTCCAGTCGAGTATGGTCAACGTCCGCAGACCCAGGAAGTCGAATTTCACCAGCCCGATCTTTTCCACATCATCCTTATCCAGCTGGCTTATGACCGATGCGCCCGAATCGGTACAATAGACCGGACAAAAATCCGTGATCTTTCCGGATGCGATCAGCACGCCCCCCGCATGCATGCCAACGTTGCGCGTAAGCCCTTCGAGGCGCTCTGCCAGCTCCAGCAGATTGCGTACCTCTTCCTCCGCTTCGGCGCGCTCGTTCAGTTGCGGTTCCTCTTCACGTGCCTTTTTCAGCGTCATGCCCAGTTCGAACGGCACAAGCTTCGCCAATTGATCCACAAAATTGTAAGGCAAGTCCAGCACCCGGCCGACATCGCGCACTACCGCCTTTGCCGCCATGGTCCCGAACGTGGCAATCTGGGACACGCTCTCTGCGCCGTACTTCTGTTTCACGTATTCGATCACGTGTTCCCGTCCGTCCTGGCAGAAATCTATGTCGAAGTCAGGCATGGAGACGCGCTCAGGGTTCAGAAAGCGCTCGAATAGCAAATCATAGCGAAGCGGATCAAGGTCGGTAATTCCTAAGGAGTACGCAACCAGCGAGCCAGCGCCAGAGCCACGGCCCGGCCCGACCGGCACCCCGTTGCTTTTGGCCCAATTGATGAAATCGGCGACGATTAGAAAATAGCCTGCAAACCCCATTTGCACGATGATGTCAGCCTCAAAATCCAGCCGTGCGCGATAACTGGGCATTTTTGCCTCCCGCTGGACCGTATCGGCAAAAAGTGACTTCATGCGGGCTTCCAGACCCGCAACCGCCTGATTGCGCAGGTACAGCTCCAGGCTCTGGTTATTGGGGGTGGGAAACAGCGGCAGGCGGTTCACGCCAAGCTCCAGCGTCAGGCTGCACCGCTTGGCGATCTCCACCGTGTTGGCAAGCGCCGCCGGAACGTCGGTGAACAACTCCGCCATCTCTGCCTGGCTTTTAAAATACTGTTGTTCCGTGCAATGCCTCGGACGGCGGCGGTCACCCAGCACATAGCCTTCCGCGATGCATACCCTTGCCTCGTGCGCGCGGTAGTCTTCGGGATTCAGGAACTGTACGGGCTGCGTTGCAACTACTGGCAGATGCAGGGCTGAGGCCAGCACCAGGGAGCGCTGCATGACAGCCTCCGTGTTCGGATGCCCTGCACGCTGTATTTCGATATAAAAACGGCCAGGGAAGAGGCCGGCCCACTCCGTGGCCAGTAGATCGGCCTGTGTCAGATCGTTCTGTATCAGTGCAAGACCAATCTCCCCGAGATTTGCGCCCGAAAGAGCGATCAGTCCGTCTGTGCCGATATCACTTTCCCTTAACCAGGATTTCCGTATTTCGGCGCGCCCACGATAATAATTCTCGCGGTAGGCGCGTGAAAGAAAACGGCACAACAGCAGATAGCCGGCATGGGACTGGCACAAGAGCAACATACGGGAAGGCTTGTCCCGGTCGGCTTCATTGCTTATCCACACATCGCAGCCGACAATCGGTTTAATACCCTTATTGCGTGCCGCCTGATAAAACTTGACCAGGCCGAACAGGTTGCAGAGATCCGTTAACGCCAGCGCCGGCATCTCCTCGGCAGCTGCTTTTGCCACCACCTCGTCGATACGCACAATGCCATCGACGACGGAATACTCGCTGTGCATCCGCAGGTGAATGAAGGTTGGGTGTATGGGCATAACGGGGGTAAGACTGATTGGCTGGCTGATAGCGATACATTGCGGTTAAGCCAGTACGTCAACGTCGGGAATAGACTTTATTCCGATTAGAGCTGAACTGGGTTTTGATTTTACACCTTCGGCAAGGGTCGGGCTCGCTATCGATTTAAATATAAAAGGGCCGGTGAGCGATATTGCTGCCGGTTCCTGTGTGGCGGGTTAGACGTGACGTACTACCGTCTCTCGCGCCACAAGCCTCGGAAAAACGCGGGAGAAAAGCGGGGGCGAGAAATGGCGCGCTCAGGAAATTTGGAGCTCGGGTACGGTATCAACTGTATCAATGGGCCGGAGTGCCGTTCGGCCGCCCTGCTGGCCAAAGAAACTGACAATTCTCTCGGGAAGCCACGTCAGCTTTCCCGGAAACGGCGCATGTAAAAATCCGGCATGTCCGCCTTCCTCGGGGAATTCCCGAACAACGGCAGAGGAAACTTCCTGGGATCGTGGGAGCACGGAAGCGGGCATGAAAGGATCGTTCAAGGCATTGATGAGGAGGGTGGGCACCTCGATCTGCCGCAGCCAGGGCTTGCTACTTGATTGCTCCCAGTAGTCTTCGGTGTCGCGAAAACCGTGCAGGGGAGCGGTTACCAGATTGTCAAACTCGTACAGCGTCTTGCATGCGGCTACCGCCTCGGAGTCAAAAAGGCTCGGAAAGCGATCGAGTTTCTCAAGCGCCTTGTGCTTCAGGGTGTCGAGAAAATGGCGAGTGTAGAGCAGGTTAAAGCCCGAAGCCAGGGCACCCCCAGCAGCTGCAAGATCCAGCGGCACTGAAACCGCCACCACGCCATCTACCACTTGACATGCCTGTCGTCCTTGCTCGCCCAGCCATTTCAGCAAGGCGTTACCACCCAGGGAAACACCTACGGCGTAAAGCGGTAAACGGAAGCCCGGCCGTTTGCTCTGTTCGCTGATCCGGCGCAGTATGAAGTCGATTTCGTTTGAGTCGCCGGCATGATAGGCGCGTTCGAGCCGATTGGGTGATCCGGAGCAACCCCGGAAGTGCACCACTGCGCCCCGCCAACCCAATTGCCGGAGCAGCGCCATGATGCTCAGCGCATAGTGGCTGGATGAGCTTCCCTCAAGTCCATGAAACAGGACAACCAGCGGTGCATCGGCGACGTTATCAAGCCAGTCGATATCAATGAAATCACCATCGTCCAGTTCCCAGCGCTCACGACGGTAAATGATGGCAGGACGTGCGAGAAAGTAAGGGTAGATGGTTTGCGCATGCGCACCGCGAAGCCAAGCAGGAGCCGCATAAGGCCTGGCGCACAGAGGGAAAGAGGAGATTTTCACGCTAAGTCTTGTAAGGCTCTGCGGGAGTCAAGCGGTGCCTGAGTATGAAAAAGCCGTATTACCCTGCATAGAACTATAACAAAAAAACCAGAGCACCAGCAAACTAACGTGAGCTTGAGTTTCTCGTCTTAGAAGAGACTCCCTAAATGTCGTCCCATTTTTTTTTAACCAACGCCCTGTTCATCTTCATCATCCGCAGAATTTGGGCCACTTTGCCGACGAGGATCTCGCGCTCCACCGGTTTTACGACGAAGTCGATCGCGCCCGCCCGAAGGCTCTGAATAACAATATCGCCTTCGCTTTTTCCCGTCATCATCATCACCGGCAGGTTTGCCAAGGCAGGGATCGCTTTTAGCCGGCGCGTGGTGTCGATACCATTGACATCGGGCATCATGAGGTCCATCAGAACAAGATCTGGTCGTACGTTCCGCAAAAGTTCGAGCGCAGCCAGACCGCTTTCGGCGTAGAGCACGCGATATTTCAAGGGTTCCAGTATCTTCGCTATGATTGTCCACTGGAAATTATCATCATCCACAACCAATACCGTCGGTTGCAGCCGGTCAGCCATTGCGTTGAGCACGCGGGCGGTTTTTATGTGAGGAGCACACTCCTGCTTGAAGCCATCTATCCATAATTTCAGTGGTTGGGTGACTTCCTCAAAACTGCGCAGGCGGGGGTCGATTTCGTTTTGCTTAAACCAGGCAAATTTTTCCGTTATGGCGTATTCGCCAGCCGGCGGGTCCTCCTGGGCAAGCTGCCGGGAGAATTCATCTAGAGCCGCACCTATTTCTTGCTCGGCTTTGCGCATAACGGAATCCGCGATCTCGATTTCCCGATTTCCGTGCGCCATGTGTTTATGCAAAAGGGCTTCCATTTCACTCAAGCGTCGCGCCTGAGCGGCAAACTCTTCCACCGTCGGGCTAGCGTCCAACAGTGTGAGTTCACGTATCGCCAGATGCAAGGACATGAGCAAACGTGGTGCATCATGTGTCATCGGCCAAAAAAACACATAATCGTGGAAGCGCTCCATCTTGCATAGCTGGTAAGCCCGACCGATATTATTCTTGTCGCAGAGCACGATGACCCTGTGTTCCGAAGACCCGGCCGCCTCGCTGCGCGTTCTGAGACTGCGATAGAAGTGCTCCGACTTTTCGAGAGTATCGAAGGCAAGCAGCAGCACATTAGGGAGGTGCAGCTCGAAATCTTCTACTATTCGGTCGGGGGAAGTGGAGATGAAAACATTGTCGAATTCTGCGTCAAGTATCGTTTTTATCAGTTCTCCGTCGGCAATGTTGTCAGACGCGATAAGTATGGTTGCCGCCGGTCTCGAAGATTTACGTGTCATAAAGGCCCTGCGACCATGTAATCCCCTTCTGTTTTTGGAAGGTCTCCGCATTTTTGTTAAGAGGAGCCAAGATATTCATCCAGGGCGGCTATTTCCGCCTCGAAACGTTGGATAACAGTATCCAGCTCTATGTTCGTTTTAGCAGAACAGGCATCTTCCATGCTGGCGCATAACTCTCCGAGCGAGACAGCCCCAACGGAGCGGGCCGAAGACTTGAGCTTGTGCGCCGCCGCTCCGACCTGCGCCGTTTGCCCAGCACGATAGGCCGCTTTTAATTCAGCGCTCGTCTTGGTTGCCGTTTTTCGAAAGCTCAGCAGGCACTCGTTGATTACCGCTGGGTCATTTCCTACCAGTCTTTGGAGAACGGCGATATCGATCAGCCCCGAACCTGTCCGCGCATCGGGAGCGGACGTTGGAGTCGGTAGCGTACCGCTGTACGCCGTTGATTCTGCCGCAGATCTGTCAGGTATCGCAGGTGGGAGCCATTTTTCCAATGCTTTCCTCAAATCCGTTAGCTGAAGTGGTTTGCTCAGGTAATCATCCATTCCTATGGCGCGGCAATGCTCCGCTTCACCCTTAAGCGCGTTGGCAGTGACAGCGATGATGGGAATATGAGTCATCCCGGTTTCGCTGGCTCGGATAGCGGCACACAGCTCATAGCCGTCCATTTCAGGCATGTGCACATCGGTCAGTAGTAACGAGTACCTGCCGGTTTTCCACAGCTCCCATGCTTCCCGCCCGTTGCCCGCCACGGCGATCGCATAACCCAGCAGGGCGAGCTGGCGCCGGATCACCTCCTGATTGGTCTCGTTGTCCTCGGCTACCAGGATTACCTGAGGTCGTTCCCCTGCCTGGATGCGTGGTGAAAGATCTAGAGACGCCTCGTGCGCGGGAAGCGGTTGTTTGGCTTCATCCCGTGTCCTGTTGGCCGCAAGAGCTACCGCCTTGATCAAAGCGCGACGGGGCAACAGGTTCCCATCCACCGTTACAACTCCATTTTCCCGCAAGCGCGGCCAGCGGCGTTTTCCACGGCCGATAACGACAAAACGAAGGTCCAGGTCGGGCCGCTCGCGACCCGCGGCATTGAGGTTATCCAACTGCGGAGCCGTATCTTCAGCATCGATCACCACTACCCACAGACCGGGGGGGCAGTGGCGGATCCACTCCGGGATGGCGGAAAGATCGTGGACGCGCTCCAACTTTGCGTCCCCGCGTTCAAGATAAATGCCAAGATCGGGCGCCAATCCTTTCGCGTCGCCGGCAACGAGACATGACAAGCCGGTGATTTCAGATGTCGTAGCAGATGTGTCGCCTGTGCCCGCTGGCTTTGGCTTGAAAGGCAGGCGGACGGTAAACGTGCTGCCTTGCCCTATCGAACTTTCGACGCTGATTTCTCCCCCCATCAGTTCAACCAGATTACGTGAGATGACCAGTCCCAGCCCGGTTCCGCCGAAGCGCCGGGTCGTCGAAATATCGGCTTGCGTAAAAGGCGTGAATAATTTTTTCTGGGTTTCTTCATTCATGCCAAGGCCATTGTCGACCACCTGGAACTCGACAATTATCCGTTCCGGGTTCTGGTGGGCTAGCAACACGCGCACTGAAACCTTCCCTTGTCGTCGCTGGTTGGCGGAAAATTTTATGGCGTTACTGACCAGATTAAGAAGAACCTGACGCAGCCGCAGCGCATCCCCGACCACTTCGGCAGGAAGGTTGGGTTCGATGAATAAGGTAAGTTCCACGCCCTTCTTCTGAGCGAGTTGGTCCAGGATGCTGCAGGCCTTCTCTGCCACGTCGTCGATGGGAAGCGGCACGTGCTCGATCTGGAGCTTGCCCGCCTCGATTTTTGAAAAATCGAGAATGTCATCAATGATACTCAGTAATGACAAGGCTGATTCGCGCACAAGATCGACCATTTCCACCTGGTCTTTGCGCAGGCTGGTCTCATGCAGCACATCGATCATGCCGATCACGCCGTTCATGGGCGTGCGAATCTCGTGACTCATTGCAGCGAGAAAACTCGATTTGGCTCGGTTCGCCTGCTCCGCGTCGCGCCGGGCATGCTCCAGTTCCGCAGTTCGTGACGCCACCATGGCTTCCAGTTCCCTGTTGTAGCGGTCCCGTTCGAAGTGAGCCGTGGCGACTGTGCGTGAAAGCCGGCCAATCTCATCTTCCGTCGCAAGGTCAAATTGAGGTGTATCGTTCCCCTGGGATGTATTATTCTTGGTATGTCGTTCCAGCAACTCCAAACTTGCTACTTTTCGCCTCACTATAAAATAAGAAAGAACAAACCACACCAGTAGAACCGCCAACGTAAGGAAGACGCCAGCAACGTAAAGCTTTGTGCGTTCTTGGGCAAGATCAATAATATCGCGTGTATGCGCGTCGTTCAGCTCATGAAATTCATTGATAGACCGCGATATTCTCGCCTTGGCCGCATCATATGTCTCGTCGTTCAAGATAAAACGAGCAAGTTCGATGTTGGGCTTGTCCTTGATGACAAAGTGCCCGGCCTCGTCTTGAAAGAGGCCTTTCATTGCGTTCAATGCGGTTCGTTCCGACTGTACCAGCCAATTTGACGTGCTTTCAGCTTCCTCCAATTTAGCGGTCTCCGCCTGCGTGAGCGTAAGATTTTCCCATCGCGTACGCATGGAGATTTTTGTACTTTCATACTCTGCACGAAAATTGGGATCCCCGATGGCGAGATCCCAGTAACCTCGTTCGTAGTTGCGTGGCGTTGCCAGGTCGCCGTTGCGGATGGCAAGCGTTTGCCAATACATGTGCTCGAACTTCGGATTTCCGGTAGTGGCGAAGCTGCGAGCCAAACGTGTCAGGTTATCGGAGGATTGCCGCAGCCCGTCCGCAACACGGGAGGAGGCATGACGGGCATCCTGCGCATGCGTAAGCTTGCGCTGCTCATTGAAGCGGAGTGTGACAAACAGTGTAAGCAGAAGAATGAGAAAACCCGTTACAAGGTAAAAGATGTGGCTCAATTTGCGGATCGTCATATGAAATCCTGCCGATTAATCGAGCTAATGATGTGCAACATATAAGAATCACCAAGAGTCCCTGACAGTGCGTGCTGACGCGATGTGTGGCGAACTTTCGCTGCGAATCCCTTGGTAAATGGTCGGCGCGCTCTGCAAATGAATCACATTCAGTTAACGGTTATTCCGCCGTTTTCTTTGTCGCAGCGGCCAAATAAATCAGGCCGTGTGGTACGGGTAGTAACAAAGCCTCCGATAGTATCTCCGCAGCGAGTATTGAAAGGGCGGGCATGACCGAGGCTCGACCAAAAGCGGTCAACCAAATGCCACGTAGGTCCAAGCATAGGCTTGTCTCGGCAGCGGCGATTACGGATCAGATGGCCTTCAGCCCGGTGGCTTTGCTGAAAACATTCAAGGTCATTTTTTTCGTCCGTTCCCTTGGGCTAATTCGGACCCATGCTACCCTGCCTCCGCCATGGGGTCCGTCCGCAAAAGCCCCTTGTACCGGGCGAAACTTATCCGGATTTTCCGGATCTCGGTTTGTTCAACTGTAGGTCCATCTTATGCTCGAAAAATGGGGGCTTTTTAACAAACAGCGATGTAAAAACCCGTCAAATCCGAGCGCGGGAAATCTGGCAGGAAAGATTTGAATAATACGTTTATTCGGCGGCGGGCCAACGGAAGGGTCGAGCCGGCAATACGGAGATAACCATCGGGAAGGATGGTCTGCTCCGTCAATATGGTTGCGGCGTTTCATATAACGATTCTTGTTTTTAAAGGCCGCCGGGCGCAATATTGAAAACTGCGGTGCTACCGGATACCCGTACCACAGTTTCAGGGCAATATGCTGGAATCGCCCCGAAGCAGCAGGATGAAATGAACTACGGAATTTGGTAGAACTGAGACGCCGCGGTGTGAATGGCCGGTACGCTGGCGGGTGTGTCCGCCTAATATCAACACTTAATTCGAGGGATATTATGAGAATGTGGTGGATTGCAACTGTTCTTTTCGTAGGCTTTTCGAGCTCCAGCATCGCAGCTGAACAGGATTATCGACTCTGTACCGTAGGGGGCTATTTTTCCGGCACCCACGATAAGTTCTTAAGTGGACTGGCCGCTCATATTGCAGAAAAGAAAAAAATCTTCGGCAATCCCATATGTAATGCGGCATGGGAAAATGCATTCAGAATCGGAGAAAAACTATACAAAACAGGAAGGGTTCAAGATCAGGCAGAGGGCGAAATAATTCACCAGGCAGCCGCATTCAGTTCAAAGGTATACGACGCCATTAGCGCTCGGATTGATTTTTAAGATTCGTTCGGGGAAGAGATGCGTGGGCTTACAACAGGACTTTAACAAGTTCTCGTCAAGCCGATGCCGGACGGGGCGCAGAGGGATTTCGCTTTGCTATATACTTCCTCCGCATCTGTTTCCATAAAAATAGCTGGGAATCGCATTACCGCGCAGCGTCGCTTCGTCCGTTCGACACCGGGAACGGCAAGCTTTTACACACAAATTGGCCCGCCAACAATAGATCGGAACCAATCCGGCGTTTCCGCCAAGGAGCCCCGGAAACACCGGATTACCGGCGGCCTGCCTACCTGGTCGGATCTTAAAGAAACAGACCGTAGTTAATCCCCTCCTGAGGTGCTCGAGCCTTGCGAGGAACTCGATCCCATCCCAGTGGACCGTCCGGTGGAGCTTGATCCTTGCGACATTGAGTAATCGCTTGCTGAATCTTTTCCATACGCGTGAAATCCCGAACCTTGCGACTGCGCATAGTCGGCCGATTGGTCTTTTCCATACGTATGTGAGCCTGATCCTTGCGAGATTGCATAGTCCCGTGCTGCATCTTTACCGTATGTGTGCGCGGCCGGGCTCGACATGGAGCTGCCCGGTTTTTTGGCGGTTTTGGCGGTGGAGCTTTGAGCATGCACCATGCCCGTAACGCCGAACATAACGCTGGCAATCAGGATCGATCGAGTTGTATTTTTTAAAGCCGAAGTATTTTTCATAGCCGTTCCCCGTTTCAATCCAGCAAAATTGCTGTATTAAAATGATACGCTAGCCCAAGAGTTGTTCCGTACGTTGTCGCACCAAGCACATGGTCTAAACACCCCATCATGGGCTCGCCGCTAACGCTTCGCTCCCTCGCAATCCAATGGTCTGATGACTTCGTTCAGGCCACGCGCGACCCTTTTTGGCAGAGTATGAGACGCTTTGGCGTCTCGTTACGTTAGCAGTTATAGGGAGACGCAATGCTCCTCTCTACCGACCAACGAATATATTTCTCCAATCGTAACTGCTGCTGGTTGAAGACATCGCGAATCCCTAGCGCTGAAGGCGATTATTGAGACTTCACATGAAGTCTCTTTCGCGCATAAGGCAGCTCGCACTTCGTACGCGCGGGCATCGATCAGTCATCATCTGCCGTGTAAACAAGCTCAGCATTACCGACAGCTAAATGGACAAAAAAACCTTTCCTTTTCGCTCCCTTCCTATTAACGGTAATGCATGGATCGGTGCGTTAGCGCACCGAATATATCGAAGAGCATTCGTATTGTTTATGAACGTTGTGGGAAACCAGGCGAAAGGTCTGCTCGGCGCAGGATTCAAAGAACATGCTTACCACGCACCAAAACGGGCGATCGATGTTTTTATCTATCACGTAGCTCACTAATAGGAGCCTGAAATGAACAAACTCATATCGACTGTTATTCTCGCCGCCTTTACGGCTGTTTGTAGCTTCGGCGTGTCCGCTGAATCGCATGACAAGGGCAAGGAAACGACGACGAGCACCGGGTCCAGCAAAAAGGACGGGGACAAATATTATGGGAAACAGCCAAGCTCAACCAGCGAGATCATGCGCGAAAAGGTACCCGACGATGTGCCGCCGGGGGTGAAATACGAATACAGAGATCAGGAAGTAATGGACAAGAAACCGTACAAGGAGAAAAAATAGTATCTTCGTTTTTGGTGGACTGAAGCAGGGTCGGGAATTCTCGAATGAAAGCGGACTTGCAGGTTTCCGGCCCCGCTCATGTTCAGGTTGGGAACTAAAGGATACCGTCATACAGCGCAGCCGCGCGCCAATGGTGTCCGGATCCAGAATGACGTAGTTGGGCAGGTTGGAAAACATTTTGGCCGTATGGTCGTGCTACAGTCCTGTTCCAGAATCCCGCGCATGCGGTGCGAGCCCTCCGCCCTCTGCAATCTTGCACTGAAGATACACCCTGTTATCCCGCCGGGGAGCGATAATAAGAAACAGAAACCGCTAGCTGTACCGGTAACGGATACAATATCCGTAATCGGAATCGGAAGATCAAATGCAGGACCCGCGCGGGTGACGGTACGCGGGTGATGGTCTGCGCACAGAAGAATCAGCATCTGCGACTGCATCAATCAATCTCTTCAAACGG
Source organism: Nitrosospira sp. Nsp14 (assembly GCF_900113575.1). Classification (GTDB taxonomy): domain Bacteria; phylum Pseudomonadota; class Gammaproteobacteria; order Burkholderiales; family Nitrosomonadaceae; genus Nitrosospira. The sequence goes on along the minus strand of NZ_FOPV01000009.1, from coordinate 81,722 downwards.
TCCTGCTACCATAACAGGACCAAATCTCCTGATTCTTCCTAAAGCGGAACCGTAGGGCTAACCCCCGGCTCCTGCAACAGTAACAGGAAAGAGCAATTTTCCCATTCCCGTAACAGAAACGGACACCCTCAGTGATCCGGCCCAGTGATCCCGCGAGGTAACTGTTCTGGCGTCTGGCAGGTGAGTACCGGCGGCGCCGGGCACTACTCAAGTCGATGGCAGAAAATTCGACCACGGGCTATTCCCGTGGGGTTGGTCTATAGGCGAAAGGGTAAGTACTTCAGTGGTGAGACTTTAAAGAGATGGAAAAAAAGACCCCCCATAACTGGGGGCCATACTCGAACGCTATCTGGATAAGCCTCTGATTCTTATAATGATTGATTAGAAAAAACGACGTTGACGCGCGGGTTTATTGTCATATCTTTGCAACAATGCAATGACAATATTTCCGACCCCTATGGAGAGCTAGCATGAACCCGTCCCGCCCAGACCGGCAAACCTCTTCATCTAAGCGTAGCAAAAAAAATTCTTACGCGGATTTGTTGCGGGAATTGACGGCCCTGCGACAGGACCTTATGACCTTGGAAAGCGAATCCGCCGAGATCTTGGAGAAGGTGGCGGCGCGCCATCGGCCCAGCGCCGCCAATCTGATTCATTATTTGGGCTTGCGGCGGCGCGATATACGTCCCTTGCAGGAAAAACTCGCGGCGGCTGGATTATCGTCCCTGGGACGTGCGGAGTCCCATGTCCTTCACAATCTGGACGCCATCATCACACTCTTGGAATGTGTTTTGGGTAAGCAGTCATCGCAATTCTACTCTTCCCTCGCCGATTCTCCGGCAACGGGACCCGCGCCGCTGGAAGCCAACACTTATAACCTTCTTGGTAAACCTCCGGCACAGAGGCGCGTTCGCATTCTGGTCACATTGCCCGGCGAGGCAGCGGACGACTATTCCCTGATCAAAAAAATGATCCTGCAAGGGATGGACTGCGCGCGTATCAATTGCGCGCACGACGACATGAGCGTTTGGATGCGCTTGCTCCGACAGATCAAGCGGGCGCGTCGTGAAACGGGACGTCAGTGCCGCATCCTGATGGATTTGGGTGGCCCTAAACTACGTACTGGCGAAATCGCGTCTGGGCACGCGGTACTCAAATGGCGTCCGAAACGCGACGCGTACGGCAAAGTGCTCCGGCCTGCTCGCATCTGGTTGTATCCCGAGGAGCAAGCCGCTTCCTGCGTCGAAGCTGATGCTTGCATTCCAGTCAAGGGAAACTGGCTAGCGCAGGTAATGGCAGGCGACAATATTGAATTCACCGACGCTAGAGGTAAGTTGCGCAGCATACAAGTCGTTGGGCAGGCGAGCTTTGGTTGCTGGGGAGAGTCTTCCCAAACTGCATATGTCAAGCCTGGCCTGTCGCTTGACCTGTTGCGAGCACCAGACCCCGGGGCCGCACGGGGGATACATCATGACTATGCCGGAGAGATAGGTGTGGTTCCCGAAATGGCGGGAATTATTCGGCTTTATCGCGGCGACAGCCTCATTATAACGCGTGACTCGATTCCAGGGCGTCCCGCTCAGTTCGACGATGGCGGTCGGATGTTACGTGCCGCCAGTATTGCTTGTTCTCTACCAGAAGTCTTCGCAGGTGTTCGCCCAGGTGAGCGGATTCTGATCGATGATGGCCGTATCGGCGGAGTAATTCGCGACGTCAACGCTGGCGAGATTAGGGTTGAGATCACCCAGGCTCGTGATTGCGGAGAAAAGCTGCTGGCTGACAAGGGCATCAATCTGCCGGATAGCGATCTTGATCTGGATGGCCTGACAGTCCAGGACATAATCGACCTAAAATTTGTCGCCCGTCACGCGGATATGGTTGGACTTTCCTTCGTGCGAAAGCCCTCGGATATCGCATTGTTGCAGCAACAGCTGAAACGGCTTGATGCCGAAAAGCTGGGAATCGTGATCAAGATTGAGACACGTACCGCTTTCGAGCAATTGCCGGAGCTGATATTTTCTCTCCTCGGCTCACCGGTCGCTGGGGTCATGATCGCGCGTGGCGATCTGGCCGTGGAATGTGGTTATGAACGACTGGCCGAGTTGCAAGAGGAAATTTTATGGCTGGCCGAGGCCGCGCACCTTCCCGTAATTTGGGCTACTCAGGTTCTGGAAGGGTTGGTCAAAACAGGCAGGCCGAGTCGCGCCGAAGTTACTGATGCTGCGATGGGAGAGCGTGCCGAGTGTGTCATGCTCAACAAAGGGCCGCACATTATAGAGGCGATCCAGATGTTGGATAGCATCCTGCAACGCATGCAGGGGCACCAGTGGAAAAAACGTTCATTGCTACGGCGCCTGCATTGGTAACGCTATAAACCCGCGATTCAGGTCAGGACAAAACAAGGTTCATGCGAAGGTACTGATTTGAAAGGGGGTAAACGTGTACTGGATTTACCCCCACACCTAATTTCCTAGGGACAATTGCCACGTTCAGTACTAAAAGAAGTGGCGCGAAACGAGGGAAGAGACATATTGTTATGCTGCTCCAGATAATATGGAGCCTTAGTGCCGGGGCTAGCGGTGTCGACTTCTCTCATACCAACCACGCCGCGATGGGGCTGACTCAACGTGATGCAGTAGCGCCTCATTGCAGGATACGTAAAGGAATCCCAAACGGGTACCATCTTTACCCCAGGGGGAGTACCACGATAAAGGACTAAATTACCATCGTTCTTTATGGCCAAATAATAATCCGATGGTGCGGATCGTACAGTTGAAACGAAAACAGCCCGCGATGGATCGCCATAAAACTTGCCATCGGTTCCTTGCTTGATCCCTTTCTCTTTATATATCACGAAACGCCCATCCGGCTGGACTAAGAGACCCGCCTTGCGATTATCCCGCGTTCCACTATTCCAATAATCGGATTTAGAATCGATGTGGTGGGTTTCGTACACCACAAAATTTCCATCAGGCTGAAGCACAGCCATATATTGCTTGTTCGGGGAGACCAGGCACTCGCCCGGTTTAATAAAATAATTGGTATCAGCCGTGGCGTTAACATAAGTACCGACGTCAGGAACAACTTCCCCGATCTCTTTAGTACATGGCGCGGATGGTGCCGCCACCGCCGGAAAATTTACTAACGCCAAGATCAGAAGAGACCCGAACCCACCGAATTTCATTTTCATTTTGATCTCCTATCATTCTTGTTTAAAGAAACGCATCTATTGGACAATTGATACACATCCGTCAGTGATGCTGAAAAAAGGGTGATACAGAATTAATAATAGGTTATTAATTCTATAAGTGCAGGGATTGGTTAATTATTTAAATCGTTAAAACCAATTAGCGAGAATACAATTATTTTCCCCTTCGTCTTACCCGTTACCCGGCCAGTGCGACATACTGATCTGCTTTAGGAAAACCGGATCAGTCATCTTGTTGCAGCGACTGATCAGTACTTCGCTGATCTACGGCACGCGCTCTCGTCGCTTGCCTTCATCCTCGGTCGGGCTCCGGAATCACATGTGGTGGCTCACACACGCAATATTTGCAGGTGGTTTCTTCCTTCTGAGCGATGGTGTCATCTCCGGCTTTTCGCACTAGACGTTCATCGCCACCATCTATAGCCCAGGAAGAACTCACGAGGCGTCTTGCTGAGTGGTGACGCGCACTGAAGCGGGCTACAGGAACTGCAGCGCACCAACCAGATACTTGAACATCTGGCCGAACCGTTTCAAAGGTCAGGGATTGCAGCCGTCAAGATTGCCGCCATGCATGATAATGTCTTACAAACGTCTCCAGAATCGTAACCCTACGATCATCTTCCGTGCCGCTGCCGGCCGTAGCTTATCTCGCGTAGCCAGGATTTGGCCTGATTGAACTTCTATTCGCGGGTCTGCACCTTTGCACTTGCGACTAGCATCATTCCGGCGTCCGCTTCACTGCCGCGCCGTATTTTCGTTAAAGAAAAAACAAAGGTTTGCCGATAACACAGTCTGGAAGCCCGCCTTCCCTTGCTCGTTCACGTGTCACGAGGCAGCTAACGGCCCTTTTTCCAGGAGGTACTTGTGCTGCATGTCAGCCGCGGCGTAGTGCGGTTTTTATTCAGTTCCCTAAACGTTTTAATGGTGCCCAGAACATGAAAAATATCATCGACTATATCGAAACCGCGAGAAATGAATTTGAGAGACATCCGTTTTTCACGCAGTTTCTATCCGACACCGACTTGCCGGGAGAAAAACGCCTATCCTGGGCTCCCAGCACCATTCCTTTTATCATGGCGTACGCTGATCTGAACACCTACGTCTTCCGAAAAGAAAAGCCCGGCGGCGTTGCTGACCCCATTCAGGCCATGTTGAATGCTCACACGTATGAGGAGGATTTCCATTGGCAATGGTTGTTGCGCGACCTCGATAAGGTCAACGCCGACATGAAGATGCCTCTTTCCGACGCCACCCGAGTCTTATGGGGTGCCGGATTTGAACATTCCCGCCGGTTGTCTCTGGAACTGACCGCAACAGCGACACAGTTGGAATCCTATGGTTTGTTCGCGTTGATGGAGGCGATTGAAGCTGTGTCAATAGTCCTCTTCAGAAGCTGCCAAGGCATCACTATGCAAAACGGCGAAGAATGCGAATTCTTTGGCACGAAGCACTATATCGCGGAATCGTCACACGCAATCAATGGTCCCGGGTTCGCCGATTTAGATCTTCCGGCTCTTAACGACGACGAACGCGAGAAAGCAGAGGTGGTTGTCGATCGTGTCTTCAGGCTATTTAACGACTGGGTGGATTCACTGTTGCAATACGCGCGTAACGTCGATGAGCATTCCGTCTCTTATGAACAAATGATCATTCAAAGCAAAAGAATGGGCCCCGCCGAGCCTGTCAGTTATTTTGTATGGGAAGGTCATGAGATGATCTCGAAAGGGAAACAACATGACAAATACGATGAACATCAAGAGCAGGAAGACCAAAGCGAAGGCGTCCAAGCTATTCCCGGATGAACTGATTGATTAACTGCTGGCCCAGTTCAAGAACAAGGATGCCGAATCGATTCCGGGAGAATCCGGGCTGGCCGGCGAGCTCAAGAAACAATTGGCCGGGCGCACGCTGGCCGCGGAACGACCCCTCACCATTGAGGCACCAGTCCGAAGACGTTCATTACTCCCGGTGGACTCTTGTAGCCGTGCAGCAGACCCTCGCAACAGATGCATGTCAGTCTGTTCTGATTGTTCGTGCGGAGCCTGCAAAACATCACACGGTACAAGAGCTGACGAAGACCCGGAACGACGTTTAAGTGCGCTAGAAGCCATTCAGAGAGGAAAAGAATGAATAGGAATGAGCGTTTCAAAATTTTTGCCATATCGACGCTTTAATTCTCCCCCCATTACTGCCGTTATTACCCTCCATGGCACACCTTGTGCAAACCATACTGCAGGGAGGCTTCTAAAGCCAGCCTTTAAAGCAACGTAATCGTTATATTCAACATAAATCGGCAATCCCGGTCAGCAGAGAGCAAGTTCATGCTAAAACAGGAAAACAAACCCGAGGTCCTTGATAGCAATGAGAAATACCGTACCCATTCCAAAATCGCAATTCTCTCTGTACTTCGCCTAATGGTGCGGAGCCGTTCGCTTGCCACTTGTTACTTTGGCGAGAGCGGCAGCTTTTTTCTGACCACCATCTTAAGCGTAGATGCCCATCAAAATGAAATGGTTATGGACTGCGGCGCGGATGGCTTAGTCAATGAGAAAGCGCTCAAAACCAGCGACTTGAGTATCGTCGCATTCCCCAACAAGGTGAAGATCCAGTTCATGTGCCAGAAACTGCGTAAAACCTTGTTTGAAGGCAAGGAGGCTTTCCTTGCTGAAGTACCGGAAAGCCTTCTCCAGATCCAGAAAAGAGAGTATTACCGGATTGCGACGCCTATCGTCTCGCCGGTGAAGTGCGTCATTCCTTTGCTCCAAAATATATCGGCTTCTTCAGTGGACGTTGTTCTGCAGAATATCAGTTGTGGTGGAATGGCGTTCCTGGACTATGGATGCGAAGTCGTCTTCGAAAAAGGTCCCATCTACCCCAATTGCCGCATCATGCTTCCTGAAATGGGCACCCTCAAGGCCAGCGTCCGGGTAACGCGCGTCGAGCTCCAGCGGGTGAATGATATCCCCCGCCAGCGTGTCAGTTGTGAATATGTCGACGTAGACGATATTACCCTATCGTTAATTCAACGCTACATCAACAAGCTTGAAGTAGAGAAGAGAAAGTAATCCTGCACTTCTTTCCCCCTCATTGATCAGAGAGAGTTCTCTCGCTAATCGCCGCGTAGAAGGGCCAAGAAGCATGGGCTTGCTACCGATGCATGATAAAAAAATTCAGCCAGTTTTCCTCGAGGTTCGAGAAATAAGTCTAGAATATGACAACAGGATTTCGGGTAATGGACAAAAATGATCAGGTGTCGCATATGAAGACCTTGAGCGATGATGTGCTTCGCAAGATTGGGCCCAATGTGCTGCTGTTCCAGGCAATCGAGAGATTGCTAAAATTGCTGATAGCTAATCACCATGCAGACGGCACCACAATTGATTTTGTGGAGCGCCGCGCGAAGCGGGCGGAAAAAATCGAGACGCAGATGATGGGCAAGCTGATCAGGCAGTATGGCGACGCCATCCTGTCAGATGCAGGTGAGCCCCGAAAGGAGACGGAAGAGATTACGCAACCGCGGATGTCGTTCACCTTCACAAGCACTGGCCACAGCGACTTTCGCATGTCCAAATGTGCCAATTTAGAGCTGATGGGGCGTGAGCGTAACGATCTGATACATCACTTTCTGCCGGGCCCTTTGTGAGCAGGACGCGTAGCCTCAAAGGTATCCCGGTCCCCTAGGCGCTCGATAGGGGTAACGACGTAACGGTGACGACTGCTAGATACAGATATAGGTACAGAGAAGACAAAACGTATAGAAGCGGCAGAGGGGATACAGTTCACCTCAAGTGCCCCAACAGTGTCCCACGCGGCGCATGATACCAAGTCACTATCAAGGTAAACTACTGATTGTATTGGTAGGCCGTGCCAGATTCGAACTGGCGACCAACGGATTAAAAGTCCGCTGCTCTACCGGCTGAGCTAACGACCCACTGATTCCCAAGGGACGTGCATTATACCGGCTCACCCTCCCGATATAAAGTTTTTTGGACCAGGCTCATCTTTATGACCAACGCCAGCTTGCGCTGCTTCGGTGGAAAAATTGCTTTAAACTGCCGGCGATGCGAAGGATTGATTTTTGAGCGACGTTCTTATCATCGGCGGCGGAATCGTCGGGTTGGCTACTGCTTACGAATTGTTGCGGCAGGGGGCGACGGTAACCCTACTGGAACGTAATCGCTGCGGGCAGGAGTCGTCATGGGCAGGCGCGGGTATCCTGTCTCCGTTATTGCCCTGGGATTACCCTGACGCTGTCACGCAGCTCACGCAGTTGAGCAACCAGCTATATCCGGAATTTATCGAAGCCGTACGAACTGAAACGGGGATTGATCCCGAGTATCAGGCGACCGGAATGCTGGTGCTTACGGAGCAATGCAGCGAGCCAGAAGCGAGACGGCTGGATGCCCGAATACGCGTAGCGCAAGCCTGGTGCGCACGATTTAATTTTCCCATGAGCAGGGTTCGTTCTCATGAAGTTGCACCAGCACTTTCACACGATGCAGCGGCGCTTTGGCTGTCCAGCGTATGCCAGGTGCGCAATCCTCGCCTGTTACAAGCGCTAATGAAGGCAGTGGAACTGCGTGGAGGCGTCATCGTTGAAGATACAGAGGCCACGCGCTGGAATATGGCGGGAGGCCGGGTTGAGTCAGTCAGCACCAGCCGGGGAGAGGACCACGCTGCGGCCAATTATGTCGTGACCGCTGGGGCATGGAGCGGCAGGCTTCTGCATCAACTCGCGCTAAAGCTCGACATTTGGCCGGTGCGCGGCCAAATCCTGCTTTTCAGGGCAGATCCCGGCCTCCTCGATGTCATCGTGTTGAAGGAACCGGAAAAATTCTATTTGATTCCCCGTCGGGATGGGCACATTCTGGCTGGTAGTACGCTGGAGGATGCCGGGTTCGACAAGGGCCCTACCGCCGAGGCCCGGGAGATGCTACTTGCAAAGGCGCGCGCGCTGGTGCCGGAATTAAACGAAGACGTCCTTTCCGCGCACTGGGCCGGTTTGCGTCCGGGATCGCCTGGTAATGTCCCGGTTATCGATCATCATCCGACAATCCCCAACCTCTATCTCAATAGCGGCCATTACCGATATGGCGTTACCATGGCGCCTGGTAGCGCCCGGCTTATATCGAACGTCATTTCGGGCGCACCCCAGCCAATCGACATTACCCCCTATCTCTGGCCCGTCTGAATATCGTTAAATCGACCTGCCGCCTTGGCGGAGCCGTATTGCCGTTTTCCTTAAGTGGACAAAAGTCGCTGTGGGTGGCAGAACGCGGATTTCGCGATCCCGATTCCCGAGATGCGCTAGGCGGAGGACCTATTCAGGGATTCCCTCGCCTCTCGGGTCTCCGCTGGGAGCAATATATACGCGCCGTAACACACTCTGCTCCGCGCTTTATGCTCGTGGCACGCGGTGATACCATTGCACTACTCAACAAGAGGACGAGGGTAAAGGGCATATCATGGCGGGTCACAGCAAGTGGGCTAATATCAAGCATAAGAAAGCCGCGCAGGACGCCAAGCGCGGCAAGATTTTCACCCGGCTCATCAAGGAGATCACTGTCGCCGCGAGGCTAGGTGGGGGCGATCCCAATAGTAATCCGCGGCTGCGCCTGGCTGTAGATAAGGCATACGAGCAAAACATGCCCAAGGACAACGTAGAACGCGCCATCAAGCGCGGCAGCGGCGGTCTGGAGGGCGTCAACTACGAAGAAATACGCTACGAAGGCTATGGCACCGCAGGCGCGGCCGTGCTGGTCGATTGCATGACGGACAACCGCGTCCGTACCGTTGCGGATGTGCGCCACGCTTTCACCAAGTATGGCGGCAATCTCGGCACGGATGGCTCGGTGGCGTTCCTGTTCAAGCACTGCGGACAACTTCTTTTTGCGCCCGGAACCGATGAAGATAAGCTGATGGAAGTTGCCCTCGAAGCCGGCGCCGAAGACATCGTCACGCATGAGGACGGCAGCATCGAAGTCGTCACCGCGCCTTACGAATTTGTCGCAATCAGGGAAGCGCTGGAGAAGTCGGGGTTCAAGGCGGAACTGGCTGAAGTGACGATGAAGCCGGTCAACGAGACCGCGTTGGCGGGCGATGATGCGACAAGAATGCAAAAACTGCTCGATGCGTTGGAAAACATTGACGATGTGCAAGAGGTTTACACGACCGCCGTAATGGATGAATAGTTTTCGTCACGCACGGTGCCCGACGAATCCACGCGCGAAGTCTAGTATATTGATTTCCCTGCCCGGAGCCTTGGGGCCCCATTACTTGAGGTAATCAAAATCCGTATCCTTGGGATTGACCCCGGCTTGCGAATTACAGGTTTTGGGGTCATCGACAAAACAGCCAGCAAGCTTGCCTACGTCAGCAGCGGATGTATCAAGACACAGGATGGCGAGCTGCCATTACGCCTGAAGTCGATTATGGATCATCTCAACGAGGTTATCGTTCAACACCGCCCCGATCAAGTCGCGGTGGAACAAGTATTCGTCAATGTCAATCCACGGTCCACGTTGATGCTGGGACAGGCGCGGGGGGCGGCAATCTGCACCGCAGTGCTGAATAATCTGGTGGTGGCTGAATATACCGCCTTGCAGATCAAGCAGGCGGTGGTCGGCAAGGGTCATGCGAAAAAAGAGCAGGTTCAGGAAATGGTCAAGCGCTTGCTGCAGCTTGGCGGCAACCCCAGCACAGACGCGGCCGATGCCCTTGCCTGCGCGATATGCCACGCTCATGGCGGGTTGGGACTGGGCGGCATGTCTACCGCGGGTTACCGCATGAAGCGAGGACGATTGGTATGATCGGCAGAATAACGGGTTTGCTATTGGAGAAAATTCCGCCATTGGTGCTCGTGGACGTGCGCGGAGTCGGCTATGAGATCGACGTGCCAATGAGTACATTCTATAACCTGCCCGCCATCGGGACCGAAATCGTGCTTCACACCCATCTTGTCGTGCGCGAAGATGTGCATCTGCTTTTCGGCTTCGCCACGGAAGCGGAGCGATCGGTATTTCGCCAGCTGGTGAAAATCTCGGGCGTTGGAGCCAGAACCGCCCTTGCACTGCTGTCCGGCTTGAGCGTGGCCGACCTGCATCAGGCAGTGGCGGCGCAGGATAGCGGGCGGTTGACCAAAATCCCGGGCGTCGGAAAAAAAACCGCGGAACGTCTATTGCTGGAGTTACGCGACAAGCTCGGCACCGGCGCGAACGGCGCATCAGAGGCGGCAGGAGGGGTGCGTGTGGCAAGCAGCGGCAGCGACGTGCTTAATGCCCTGTTGTCTCTGGGGTATAATGACCGCGAGGCCAGTTGGGCCATCAGGCAGTTACCCGTGGACCTTAATGTGGCCGACGGTATACGGCAGGCGTTGAAAATCCTATCTAAAGAAAAGTAGCACCCGAAGATGCGCAATAGTAGCCACGCCGGTATCGGCGGCTCGCTCGACTTAACATTTCCGTTATCAGGAATATCCGGCGGCGTGCGCATCGGGTATGCACTGAATGATTGAAACAGATCGGCTCATCGCCTCCGCGCCCGTTTCCCAGAGGGAAGAGGAACTCGAGCGGGCGCTGCGTCCCAAGCATTTGGCCGAATACATCGGTCAGGAAAAAATCCGCGGACAGTTGCAGATTTTCATCGAGGCGGCGCGGCGCCGTCAGGAAGCGCTTGACCACGTGTTGCTGTTTGGTCCGCCCGGGTTAGGCAAGACTACCCTTGCCCACATCATTGCGCGGGAAATGGGCGTAAGCCTGCGCCATACTTCTGGTCCAGTGCTGGAGCGCCCGGGAGATCTGGCGGCATTGCTGACTAATCTCGAACCTAATGACGTGCTGTTCATAGACGAAATTCACCGTCTCTCTCCGGTGGTGGAGGAAATTCTTTATCCAGCGCTGGAGGATTACCAGCTCGATATCATGATTGGTGAAGGGCCGGCCGCGCGTTCGGTCAAGCTCGATCTGCCGCCGTTCACCCTGGTCGGGGCCACTACCCGCGCGGGCATGCTTACCAATCCCTTGCGCGACCGTTTTGGCATCATCTCACGCCTTGAATTTTATACGGCTGAAGAGCTGACCAAGATCGTAGTGCGATCGGCCGCGTTGTTAAGTGCGGAAATCTCAATCGATGGGGCCGTGGAAATCGCCCGCCGTTCGCGCGGCACGCCGCGCATTGTTAATCGACTGCTGCGGCGCGTGCGCGATTTCGCCCAGGTCAGGGCTGACGGCGGCATTACCCGGCAGGTGGCGGACGCGGCATTACTCATGCTGGATGTGGATTCCATTGGCCTGGACGTGATGGATAGAAAGCTGCTCCTGGCGGTGATGGAAAAATTCGGGGGAGGTCCGGTTGGGGTGGACAACCTTGCCGCCGCGATTAGCGAAGAGCGGGGCACCATCGAGGACGTGCTGGAACCCTACCTGATCCAGCAGGGCTACATGAAACGTACGCCGCGCGGCCGCATGGCGACCATGATCGCTTATCAGCACTTTGGTATCGCGCTGCCGAAAAACGGGTTGAGTGGAGAGTTGTGGGATGATAGTCAGTAGCCCGAAAAATTGTGCGTGGTTTTCGCGGGCAAGTGCGCGAGAAGTTCAATACCTGAGATAGATGGATAATTCCCCGACTTATCCGATTTTTACTCTGCCGTTGCGCGTTTATTATCAGGATACCGATGCTGGCGGAGTGGTTTATCATTCCACTTATCTCAATTTCATGGAGCGTGCCCGTTACGAATGGCTGCGGGAGCTAGGCTTCGATATTCATTCATTGGTTCAGGTTCACAAGGTGGTTTTCATGGTTCGCTCCCTCAGTATCGAATATTTCAAACCGGCGTTGCTGGACGATTTGCTGCACATCACTGCACAGGCGGCGGAGTTGGGCAGAAGCCGCATTACTATCTCGCAGCATGTGCTGCGCGGGACAACTCTGCTGGCCAACGCGACGGTGCAAGCGGTTTGCGTGGGAGCCGAGAGCCTCCGGCCGGTGAGCGTGCCGGCGCCGTTGCGCCAAAAACTGGGAGCTCGGTCATGAGCCCAGCGGTTACGCAGGACATGTCCATGTTTCATCTCATCGGCAGCGCCAGTCTGCCGGTCCAACTGGTCATGGCGTTGCTGCTGCTGACTTCCTTTCTGTCGTGGTGGTACATCTTTCGCAAGCTGTTTGCGATCCGTCAGGCGATGCAGCAGAGCGACGAATTCGAGAATGTCTTTTGGAAAGGCCCGGACCTCAACACGCTTTTTCAAAGCGCCGCGGCGTCGCGTCATACTGCGGGGAGTATGGAGCGGATTTTCGAGGCAGGCTTCCGCGAATTCATCAAGCACAAGCGGCAACCTGGCATGGATATCAGCGTAGTCATGGACGGCACGCGCCGGGCAATGCGGGCGACTTACCAGCGCGAAATGGACAACCTGGAGTCCCATCTCTCCTTTCTGGCAACAGTTGGTTCGGTGAGTCCCTACGTGGGACTGTTTGGCACGGTCTGGGGCATCATGAACTCTTTCCGCGGATTGTCCAACGTTTCCCAGGCTACCATCGCTCATGTCGCACCGGGCATCGCCGAGGCGCTGATCGCGACCGCCATGGGACTATTTGCCGCCATCCCCGCGGTGATCGCCTATAACCGTTACGCAAGCCACATCGATCGTCTCGCAACCCGCTTTGAGAGTTTCATGGAAGAATTGTCCAACGTATTGCAGCGGCAGGCTTCCGGATGAGGGATGAGTATTACTTCGTAGGGCGGTTATCGTGACTGAGCGCCGCAGCCGACGCCGCCTGATGAATGAGATAAACGTCGTTCCATACATTGACGTAATGCTCGTGCTGCTGGTGATTTTCATGATTACCGCCCCTCTGATCACGCCCGGCCAGATCGAGTTGCCCGAGATCGGCAAATCTCTGGCGCCGCCCGTAGCGCCGCTCGAGGTGATCGTCAAGGCGGATGGCAGCCTCAGGCTGCACGACCGTTCCGTGGCCGGCGGCGAACGGAAAATCAGCCGGGACGAACTTGTCGAAGCAATCAAACGGAAGCAGGCCGTAAACACCGAACAACCGGTGGTAATTGCGGGCGATAAGAGCGTCCGCTACGAAGAAGTGATAAATGTAATGGATATTCTGCAACAGCAGCAGGTGAAGAAGGTGGGGCTGCTGGCCAGACCCAAATGAACGGTGCGACGTGACAGGCGGCATAGCATTGCGCAATTCGGTGCAACTTGAACCGGGACGGTTGCGAGCGGGCGTGCTGGCGGTGGTGGTACATATCGTTTTCTTTGCGTTTATGATTTTCGGCCTCAACTGGAAAACATCTCCTCCCGAAAGCATGACCGTGGACTTGTGGAGCAGCTTGCCGCCCCCCCCGCCGCCGGTTCAGCCCGCGGCTAAAGCAGCGCCCCCGGCACCCGCACCGCCTCCGCCTCCTCCACCTCCACCTCCTGAGGCAAAGCCGTTGCCACCCGAGCCGGAGGTTCCGCCCCCGGCGAAGCCCGATATTGTTCTCAAGGAAAAAATCGAAAAACCCAAGCCGGAAAAGAAGCCGGTGGAGCAGAAGCAGCCGCCGAAGAAAGAAAAGGAACTAAAGGAGCAGGCGGAGAGGGAATCGAAGGCGAAAGAGCAGAAGGAAAAGGAGCGGAAAGAGAAAGAGCTGAAGGACAAAGAGCAGAAGGAGAAAGAGCAGAAAGCGAGAATCGCCGCCGAGGTGGAGCAGCTTCAACGGGAGCAGGAAGCAAATGACAAGCGGCAGCAACTGGCGGCGGCACAATCCCGTTTGGCGGATGAGATGGCCGAGTACAAGGCGAAGATCATGGCCAAGATCAGAAGGAACATTGTCATGCCGCCCGATCTCCCAGGAAATCCAGCTGTGGAATTCGACGTTACGCTGCTTCCCGGAGGGGATATCCTTGAGGTGAAGATGCGCAGGACGAGTGGATACCCCGCTTTCGATAGCGCCGTGGAGCGCGGCATCTTTATGTCCAAGCCGCTTCCGCTGCCTTCCGATCCCGCGCTGTTCTTGAAATTCCGCAATTTGAACGTCAAGGTGCATTACCAAGAATGACTGGTATAATTTACGTCTTCCCGCGAATTCCCCTGAAGGCCATACCCATGCAAGTTCGCCTGTGCAGATTTTACAGCTATGCTGTTGTCCTTTTTCTGTGGTTGGCGGGCGCGAATGCGTACGCCACACTCAATATTGAAATTTTCGGTGGTGGCGCAACCCAGATTCCGATCGCCATTGTTCCCTTCGCCGCCGAAGAAAAACTCAGCCAGAGTATTACACCCGTGGTGGCAGCGGATTTGCAGCGCAGCGGGTTGTTCAGGCTGGTAGATCCGGCGGGTCTCAGGCCGCATGAACCGGTCGAGGTGAGTTATCCCGATTGGGTAAACCGTGGCGCGGGCGCTCTGGTGATTGGAAGCACCACAACCCTGGCAGGCGGCCAGGTCGCAATCCGGTTCCAGTTGCTGGACGTTGCAAAACAGGAGCAACTGGCGAGCTATGCGGAAACCGTGCCCGCGGAACAATTGCGCGCCGCCGCGCATCGCATTGCCGATATGATCTACGAAAAACTGACGGGCGATGTGGGCGTATTCAGCACGCGCATTGCCTATGTCGTGAAGCAAGGCAAGAAATATTCGTTGCAGGTGGCGGACGCCGATGGCTATAACTCCCAGCCGGTGATCGAATACACTGAGCCGATCATCTCCCCCTCCTGGTCTCCAGACGGTACCAAGCTGGCCTATGTGTCGTTCGAAAACAAGAAACCGGTGGTTTATGTGCAGACCCTGGCGACACGGGCGCGCAAAGCGGTGGCCAATTTCCGGGGCAGTAACAGCGCACCCGCCTGGTCGCCGGATGGCAGCAAGCTTGCGGTGGTGTTATCACTGATGGGGGGGTCGCAGATCTTCCTTATAAATGCCGATGGCGGGGGATTGCAGCGGCTTAGTCAGAGTTCCGGTATCGATACCGAGCCAAGTTTTTCCCCGGATGGCCGTTATATCATTTTTACCTCTGACCGCGGAGGCAGTCCTCAGATTTATCGCATGCCGGTAGCCGAGAGTGCGTCCAGGTCGGCTGAACGCCTTACGTTCGAGGGCAGCTATAACGTCAGCCCGCGTTACAGCCCTGACGGAAAAAGCTTTACGTTTATCCACCGTGGCGGAGGAGGATTCAATGTTGCGATACAGGATTTGGCGACACGCCAGGTACATTTGCTTACTGATTCGCGATTTGACGAGTCTCCCAGCTTCGCGCCCAATGGCAGGATCATACTCTATGCAACTGAAATAAAAGGCCGTGGTATATTATCCGCTGTATCCAGCGATGGCAGAACAAGACAACAGCTTTCAACGCAAGCTGGAGATATGAGAGAGCCGGCATGGGGACCCATGCGAAGGCCGCAAAACTAGCATCCGCATTTTTAGTCAACCTCAAAGGAAATGAAATGAAAAAAGTTGTAGCTGTATTATTGATCAGTCTTTTAACGGCATGCGCGAGCCAGACCAAGAAATCGGACGCCGAGGTCGAAGACAAGTCAGTGGGAACGAAACCCGCGACGGAAGCGCCTCGAGCGACCACGGAAGCTGCGCCGACTCTCAATCCACTCACGGATCCGAATAATATTCTTTCCCGGCGCAGCGTATATTTCGAATTCGACAGCTTCGTGGTAAAGGATGAATATAAATCCCTCGTCGGCGCCCATGCTGGGTACCTCCGCAGCAATCCAAACGCCAGGGTTCTTTTGCAAGGTAATACTGACGAGCGTGGTAGCCGTGAATACAACCTGGCACTGGGACAAAAACGGGCCGATGCGGTGCGCTATGCGATGACGCTGTCGGGTGCCAAGGAATCCCAGATCGAGTCTGTCAGTCTTGGCGAGGAAAAGCCGCGAGCCAGTGGTCACGATGAGGCTTCCTGGGCAGAAAACCGCCGCGTCGATATCCGCTATCAGGGCGAGTAACGATGCGGTTGCGCGCTTTTTTATTGTTGCTTCTGATCGGCGGTAACCCAGCTTACGCGGGCCTGTTCAACGACGAAGAGGCGCGCAAGCAGATCGCGGCGCAGCAGGCCCTGATAACGGAACTGCGCAGCCAGGTTCAGGCGCTGGAGGCGCGCATTATCAAACTCGATGAAGCGCTGAGCAACCAACCGCTGTTGGACCTGCATAATCAGATCGAGCACCTGAGAGTGGATCTGAATAAATTACAGGGCCAGATCGAGGTGTTGGGCAATGAGAGTGAGCTGACGCAGAAGCGTCAGAAGGATTTTTACATTGACCTGGATGATCGGGTAAGGCGCATCGAGCAGCACGGCGAAACCATGGGTTCGCACTCCTCTGCACTCGCCCCCAAAGAGAAGGAGGCTGACATGCATTCATCCGTTGATGCCGGCAGCGCGCCGGACACGGATGCAGAGACTACTGCCATGGCTTCCGCAGCAGCTCCTGGGGTCTCTTCTTCCGCTCCGGTTTCGAATGGAAGCGCCGCGCCAGCTGACAGCAGCGAGGCGCAGGCGTATGAGACAGCCTACGCCCTGTTCAAGTCGGCCAAATACAAGGATGCTATTTCTCATTTCAACAAGTTCATCAAAAGTTACCCGGCCTCAAGTTATCTGCCGAGTGCCCAATACTGGATCGGTAACTCGTATTTCGCGCTGCGCGACTTTAAAAACGCAATTACCGCTCAGGAGAAATTGTTGAGTAGTTATCCGGACAGCGCCAAGGCCCCGGATGCGATGCTCAACATTGCCAGCAGTCAGCAGGAAATGGGTAAAAAAACCGCCGCAAAAAAAACTCTCGAAACCCTTATCGCGAGATATCCTGGAAGCGACGCCGCCGAGAAAGCAAAGCGTCGGCTTGCCAACTCGAAGTAGCGTGCTGGTGAATTCACCAGCCAGGCGCGGTCGTGCACGCGATGGGCTGATACCGACATGCCTCTACTTGACATTTCGTGCTGTGGACCCACATTGCCCGACATGATCCAAACTTCATTCGAGCTTGTAAACCCGGCCTATGCGTCGCCGGAGCACGGCCATTTGCGCATCAGCGAGATTTTCCTTTCCCTGCAGGGGGAAACCAGCCGCGTCGGCCTGCCAACGATATTTGTGCGGCTGACCGGCTGCCCGTTGCGCTGTCATTATTGCGATACCGAATACGCTTTTTATGGTGGCCAGCGCATCGCGATTTCCGCCATTCTTGATGAGATCGCGAGCTATGCCGTCCGTCACGTCACCGTGACCGGAGGCGAGCCCCTTGCGCAAAGAGAGTGCCCGACCTTGCTCAAATTATTGTGCGACGCCGGCTATTCGGTATCGCTCGAAACCAGCGGCGCTATGGATATATCCAAACTGGACCTGCGCGTATCCAGAATCGTGGATATCAAGACCCCCGGTTCGGGCGAGCTGGATAAGAACCGTTGGTCCAATCTCCACCATCTGACATCCCATGATGAAGTGAAGTTTGTGCTGTGCGATAAAAGCGACTATGAATGGTCCGTCGCAGTGATGCGCGAGCACGAGCTCGATCGGATTTGCCCGATTTTATTTTCACCGGTATATGGCAGCCTTGACCCGGCTTCGCTGGCTGAATGGGTGCTGCGCGACCGCCTGCCGGTACGGGTGCAGGTCCAGTTGCACAAGTTGCTCTGGGGTGAGGGCCCCGGGCGATGATGATGGGAAGAATCCATTACCCCGGAGTTGATGACTAAGGCCGTCGTGCTGTTGTCCGGGGGTCTGGACTCGGGTACTACGCTCGCCATTGCCCGTAGTAGCGGCTATGAATGTTTCGCGTTAAGTATTGATTACGGCCAGCGCCATGTGTCAGAACTTGCCGCCGCTGCAAAGCTTGTGGAGTCGGTCAGGGCACGCGATCATAAGGTAATTGCAGTCGACCTCTCCGCCTTCGGCGGTTCGGCTCTGACCGATCCATCACGCGTTGTTCCCGCCGAGGGAATCAAACCGGGAATACCGGTCACCTATGTGCCTGCCCGAAATACCATTATGCTGTCTCTTGCGCTCGCCTGGGCAGAAGTACTCGAGAGTCGTCATATTTTTATCGGGGTCAACGCGGTGGATTATTCCGGCTATCCCGATTGCCGTCCCGAATACATAACGGCATTCGAAAACATGGCGAACCTCGCCACCAAAGCCGGAATCGAAGGCGCTAAAATACATATCCATGCCCCCCTCATGCATCTGTCCAAGGCCCAGATAATTAAACAAGGTGCTTCGCTAGGCCTCGATTACAGCCTGACCGTGTCCTGCTATCAGGCTGACGAAGCTGGACGGGCGTGCGGCGTGTGCGATTCATGCCGGATACGGCAAACAGGATTTCAATCGGCCCAGGTGCCTGATCCCACGCATTATCAGACACCGTTCCCATAGTTCCGCCGCTAGGCGAGCCGTTTTAAAATAAAACGTTTATCAATTTCACGGTGTATTGATGATTCCCTGGCTGGATCCTGAATCGCCTTTTCCTCCATTGGAGACCGCGCTCGCGCGGCCGAATGGGTTGCTCGCGGTCGGCGGAGACCTTTCGCCTTCGCGGTTAATAGACGCGTACCGCCGCGGAATTTTCCCGTGGTTTAATGAAGGCGAGCCCATCTTATGGTGGAGCCCCGATCCGCGCATGGTGTTGTTCCCGCAAGAACTAAAGATTTCGCGCTCCCTGCGCAAAGCCCTCAAGAGGGGAAACTACGAGATACGCGCTGACAGCGCTTTCAAACAGGTGATGGAAGCCTGCGCCGCTCCGCGCGGGGATCAGGCGGGCACCTGGATTCACGCGGAGATGATCGCGGCCTACGAAAAGCTCCACGAGATGGGCATGGCCCACTCAATGGAAACGTGGATAGAGGGAGAACTGGTTGGCGGTTTGTATGGCATCGGGCAGGGTAAGATGTTTTTCGGCGAATCAATGTTTTTCCGTGTTTCCGACGCCTCCAAAATTGCGTTTGTACACCTGGTAACACAACTGCAGCGCTGGGGATTTGAAATGATCGACTGCCAGATGAAAACAGAACATCTCGCCTCGCTGGGTGCGCGCGAAATTTCCCGGAAGGAATTTAGGCAGAAATTAAAAGAATTGGTACACTATCCTGAACGAGGCAAAAAATGGTGTCTTGATCATGAGCAAGTTAAATGATCTTCCTTCTTCAGCGCTGCAGTTTTACACGACAGCGTCTTATCCATGCAGTTACCTGCCGGAGCAATTGGCGCGTTCTCAGGTAGCTACACCCAGCCACCTTATCGACACCGGCGTTTATGGCGAACTGGTGCAAGCCGGTTTCCGGCGCAGCGGCGCTTTCACTTATCGTCCACACTGCGACAACTGCTGCGCCTGCATGCCGGTGCGGGTAGTGGCTGACCAGTTGACGCTCAGTCGCACGCAGCGGCGTTCGTGGAAACGCCATCAGAAGTTGGTGGCTATACAACACGACTTGTATTATCACCCGGATCACTACGCGCTCTATCTGCGCTACCAGGCGAGGCGCCATGCCGGTGGAGGAATGGACCGTGACAGCCGCGAGCAATACCGGCATTTCCTGCTTCCTAGCAACGTGAACTCACGCCTGGTCGAGTTTCGTGAAAATGGTGAGCTGCGCATGATCAGCATCATTGATGAGCTGCCCGACGGAATATCGTCGGTGTATACCTTTTTCGACCCGGATGTGCCGGGAGCAAGCTATGGCACCTACAACATCATTTGGCAGGCACAACTTTGCCTGACACTGGAGCTGCCTTATCTTTATCTGGGATATTGGATCAAGGATAGCCGGAAGATGGCGTACAAAGCGGCTTTCCGGCCATTGCAGCGCTTGATTAATGGCCAGTGGGAGCCCCTCAGCAGTTTGGAAGCTTCCGATCACGCCTAGATCTGTGCCTGTACAGCGCAGGCAACTGCCATGACGTGTTCAAGGCGCTGCGAGAAATCAGCCTAGTTCTGCGCAGACCTTATTGCCGCGGCGCGTTTATCCAGGGGCTCCGCTTTATCTGCGTGCCCGACTTCCCGATAAAGCTGCGCCAGATTTTCGAGGCTGGTTGCGACATCCGGGTGATCCCGGCCCAATGTTTTTTCCGAGATAGCCAGAGCTCGCCTGAAAAGTGGCTCCGCGTGCGGGTACTTGCCTTGATCTTTATATAACCCGGCGAGGTTGTTCAAGCTTAAGGCCACATTCGGGTGATCCGGACCTAGCGTCTTTCTGGAGATGGCGAGCACCCGCTTGTAGAGCGGCTCGGCTTGCGAATACTGCTTTTGAGCGTTGTAGAGCAGCGCAAGGTTGTTGAGGCTCATGGCGACATTCGGGTGATTCGGCCCAAGCGTCTTTTCCAGAATCGCCAGTGCGCGTTTGAGTAGCGGTTCTGCCCGGTCGTATTGCTCCTGCGCCTGATAGAGCTGAGCAAGATTGTTAAGACTGATGGCGACATTTGGGTGATCCGGCCCATGCGCCTTCTCATCAATTGCCAGAGCGCGCTTATATAAGGGCTCTGCCTGGGCAAACTGCCCCTGCTTCCTGTGAACCATCGCCAAGTTGTTCAAGGTGGCCGCCACCTCCGGACTTTCCTCCCCAACCGCTGTCTCGAAAATTATCTGTGCACGCTTGAGTAGCGGTTCGGCCTGTGCGTATTGCGCTTGGTCACTGTACAGCAGCGCCAGGCTATTCAAACTGGTGGCGATGTCGGGGTGACTAGCGTCCAATGTTTGTTCAGCTGTCTGAAAGGCTTTTTTCGCTACCGCCGTGGCACGCGCATAATTCCCCTGCTGGTAGAGTGCCTCCAACTCCTGGTTAAGTGTCTCCCAGTCCGTCGTCGCAAAGGTGCTTGAGGACATCGTCATCAGAATCCAGACCAGGTATAGCCCAAATTTTTTCATGGAATTCCTGCAATGATGGTGGTAACTGAGGGAGATGGATAAACAACAACTTTAGAACCGCCGCACCGGACACGCGGCGCCGCCGTATGAGTTTTTTGAGCTGTGAGGTTAACAGTCCCTGGATGTTAAAATGACGCCCATGCATTATTCCTTGATCCGTCCGTTGTTATTTAGTCTCGATCCCGAGACAGCTCATCGTGTTACCTTTAAGGCCCTGGAGGCAGCTCGAAGGCTGGGCCTTCCACTTGCAGAGCCGGTGCCATGCCCGCCGCGAACTATCATGGGCTTGGATTTCCCCAATCCCGTTGGCATGGCCGCCGGACTGGACAAGGATGGCGAGCACATCGACGCGCTCGCCGCCCTCGGCTTCGGCTTTATCGAAATCGGCACGGTGACGCCGCGTCCCCAGGCGGGAAATCCGAAACCGCGATTGTTCCGACTACCGCAGGCCGAGGCCATTATCAACCGGATGGGGTTTAATAATCAAGGCATAGACAGGCTGTTGGCGAACGTCAGGCAAGCTGATTATCGAGGCATACTTGGTATCAATATCGGAAAAAATTTTTATACCCCAGTGGAAAATGCAGCCGAGGATTATTTGGTTTGCCTGCGGAAGGCGTATCGTTATGCCGGATATATCGCCGTCAACATCTCGTCACCCAACACGCCGCATCTTCGCCAGCTGCAGAACGCCGAGGAGTTAAGTGAATTATTATACTTGTTGAAGCTGAATCAGCAAAAGCTGGCTGATGAACACGGGAAATATACACCGATAGCGGTAAAAATTGCGCCCGATCTTGAGCCAGCACAGATCGATGCAATCGCAGCGTTGTTAATGAAGCATCAGGTCGACGGGGTTATCGCTACCAATACCACGCTTTCCAGATCTGGCGTCGAAACACTGCGCCATCGGGACGAGGTTGGAGGCATGAGCGGAGCGCCTCTGAGACAGCGTGCCACCGCGGTGATACGCCGCCTGCACGCGGCCCTGCAAGGGGCGCTACCGATCATTGGGGTAGGTGGTATTATGAGCGCGGCAGATGCAAAGGAAAAAATGGAAGCCGGGGCGAGTCTGATACAAATCTACAGCGGGCTGATCTATCGAGGTCCCGTGCTGGTAGGCGAGATCGCACAAGCCTTATGCAGGACGGAAGCTTCTTCGTAGCCGAGCTTCGATGAAAGAGAACGCACTGGTTGAAGAAATCGACTCGATATTGCCGCAAACCCAATGCCGGCGATGCGGGTATTCAGGCTGTCTGCCTTATGCGGAGGCCATCGCCGAAGGGCGCGCGGACATCAACCAATGTCCTCCAGGTGGCGATGATGGTATCCGCAGGTTGGCCGTTTTGCTGGACAAGCGTCCCATACCCCTCAATCCTGTTCATGGTTCTTATCAACCCTGCACCGTTGCGATGATCGATGAGGAGGCGTGCATAGGCTGCACACTCTGTATTCAAGCCTGCCCGGTAGACGCGATCGTGGGTGCCGCCAAGCAGGCGCATACTGTAATCGCGGACGAGTGCACCGGCTGTGAGTTATGCCTTGCTCCTTGTCCAGTTGACTGTATCAGGATGATGCCTGGGAAAATTGCAGATGCCGGCGCGCCGGATGGGGACGCTGGCACAAATGACGGTTCCAGGCATCGTGGCGATGCCTCGGCAGATCATGCTCGTGCGCGTTACCGGTACCGGCTGCAGCGGCTTGAGCGGGAAAAATGCGAAAACGATGTGAGATTGGCGCAGGCTGAAGCGGTGACGGTCGCCGATGTTTCCGCGCGGAATGATCCTAAAAAAGCAGCTATTCAAGCGGCGCTGGCGCGTGCCAGGGCCACGCGAACTCAAGGGCCAACGGAAACTAGGGAAACATAGGGAAACATAGGGAAACATGCCGTTCACTGGCATTTAATCAACTTCCATGAATTCAAGCAAACGAAAGGAAATTTTCACCCGCTTTAAGTCGGCCAATCCCCACCCCACCACCGAGCTGGAGTACGCCTCGCCGTTTGAATTACTGATTGCGGTGATTCTGTCTGCGCAAGCGACTGACAAGAGCGTAAACGTGGCAACGCGCAAACTTTTTCCCCAAGCCAATACACCTGAAAAAATGCTAGCGCTGGGAGAAACGGGCTTGCGCGAGATCATCAAGAGCATTGGTCTATACAAGACCAAGGCAAAAAATATACTCGCCACGTGCAAGCTGCTGATTCAGCATCATGGCGGGAAAGTTCCTCAGACACGGGATCAGTTGGAGCAACTGCCCGGCGTGGGACGGAAAACCGCTAACGTGATTTTAAACACAGCCTTTGGTGAACCGACGATCGCCGTGGATACGCACATTTTTCGTGTTGCAAATCGTACCGGAATCGCCCCTGGAAAAACCGTGCTGGAAGTAGAGCTGAAGCTTTTGAAGAACGTACCGCCGAGTTTTCGCCATGATGCTCATCATTGGCTTATCCTGCACGGGCGTTATATCTGCGTCGCCAGGAAACCCAAATGCGCCATTTGCATCATCAACGATCTATGCGAATACAAGGAAAAAAATTTCGGCAAAACCGACAGCAGCTATCCAGGTGCGTTGGTATTGGCGCACGAAGCCGCGTACGAGCCCTCCGGGCCGTCCGCTACGCCGGCCTCATCGAGCAAATGAGTTTGCGCAATGACGTGCTGTGGTAACAGAGATGTCCCATTCCGTTGATTTATCAAGGGATTCCTAGATGTTCAGCCCTTCCCGAGATCAGGCGCGTCAGCTCTTTTTCGATGCATGGCGAAAATACCAGCGACGAGAAATGCTTTCCGCCATGGAAGACATGGCGCTGGAGGTCATTCTATTGCATCCCGAATACCAGCGAGTGCTTGAAATGCCGGAACGATTTCAGCATAAGGACTATTTGCCCGAAATGGGCGATATCAACCCTTTCCTCCATATGAGCATGCACGTTGCCGTCAAGGAGCAGCTTTCGATCGATCAGCCGTCCGGAATCCGCCAGCGTTTTCAGCGACTGCTACTAAAAACCGGTGACGAACACGTCGCCGTACATCAACTCATGGAGTGTCTTGCGGAAATGATCTGGCAGGCGCAACGCGATCAGAAAGCGCTGGATGCGACGGTGTACTTCGAATGCCTGGACCGGCAGGAGAATATATCAGGTTAAAGCAGAATCACCGATTTAGATGGGTAAAGCAGACAGGACGCGTATTTCCTGCCTGCTTTCCTGCTTAATATTTGGTCTTGAGACCGGACTGGCTAGCGTAATATGCAGCTACGTTTTCAATGTCTTCCTTGCTCAGGGCGGCAGCCATGCCAGCCATGATTGGGTCCTTTCTCGCGCCTGACTTATACTCATTCAGGCTTTTTGCTAGATAACTCGCATGCTGCCCAGCCAGCTTGGGAAAGGCAGGAGCGGGACTATTACCATCCGGACCGTGGCATGCGGCACAAACCTCAGCCGCTTTTTTCTTGCCAGCTTCAAGGTCAGCTGCTATTCCCTGTCCGGAAATCAGCAGCAGCGCGCCGCTTGCCGCGGCGATAATATGATTTTTCATGAGGCTTCTTTCCTTGCGTAATGAATTGATTATTTTCCGCCGGCGGCGTAATAGGCAGCCAGATCTTCCATATCCTGCTGGGATAGCGTAGCGGCAATACCTTTCATGCTGGGATGGTTCCGGGCATCGGTTTTATAAGCCTGTAGCGCCTTGACCAGATACTCGGCGTGCTGACCGCCCAATCTTGGGACTTGGTACACGGTAGGATAAGATGTCCGATACCCTTCGATTCCATGACAACCAATGCACATAGCATTCTTCTGCTTCCCTGCGGCCGGGTCACCGGCTGCCTGAGCGGTACCGCCTACTGCCAGAAGCAGACCCCACGCAAATAAGCCTATTATTGCTGGTCGTTTCATTATCAGTGCCCTCTTTTTAAAAAGAGCGACTCTAAACGATGTGCCATTTCTGGTCAATGAATAAAATAAAATTCATGACATCCGGGAACTTATTCTCAATTGTTGTGTCCGGCTGAAAGTTTACCTTCCAGCTCCTCCCATCGGGCAAGCTGGCTCATGAGTTCCTCGTCGAGGGCCGTGAGGCGTTGTTGCAAGGCCTTGGCTTTTTCCGGGCAATCCCGGTAAATATCTGGCGAACATAACTGGTCTCTGATACCCGCCTGTTCCCGTTCAAGCGCCTCGATCTTTCCGGGCAGTTGATCGAGTTCCCGCGTGTCCCGGTATGCCAGCTTAACCCGGGGAAGAGAAGCGGACACCTTCGGGGCCGCGGGTTGCGGCTCCTTTTGCCTTGGCGTTGTTCTTTCAAAGTTTTTCGCCCGCATCCAGTCGTCGTAGCCGCCCACGTATTCCCGCAGATTGCCGTCACCTTCGAATGCAATAACCTGGGTAACGACGTTGTCGAGAAACTCCCGGTCATGACTCACGAGGAAAAGTGTGCCGGAATAGCTTTGCAGCAATGCCTCAAGCAATTCCAGCGTCTCTATATCAAGGTCGTTGGTTGGCTCATCCAGAACCAGCACATTAGCCGGGCGCGTGAATAACCTTGCCAGCAACAGCCGGTTGCGCTCGCCACCCGAGAGCGACTTTACCGGAGAGCGAGCGCGTTGCGGCGAGAACAAGAAGTCTTCAAGATAGCTTATAACGTGCTTTCTGGTCCCACCGATGTCGATGAAATCAGAGCCTTGACTAATCGTGTCGATCAGAGTTTCGTTGTCATTTAATTGCTCGCGCATCTGGTCGAAATACGCTACGGAAAGTTTCGTGCCCAGTCTGATATTGCCGGTGTCGGGTGGCATGGACCCCAATATCAGCTTTAACAGGGTCGATTTCCCCGCGCCATTCGGCCCCAGCAGTCCCACACGATCGCCGCGCATGATTCTGCAAGAGAAATTCTTGATGATTTCCTTGTCACCATAGCTTTTACTGACATGCTCCAACTCAGCCACTATGCGGCCTGACTTTGCGCCATCGTCTACATTTAGATTGACATTCCCCGAGCGTTCACGGCGCGCGCCACGCTCTAGTCTTAATGCTTCCAGCCGGCGTACCCGTCCTTCGTTTCGGGTACAGCGCGCCTGAATTCCTTTGCGTATCCAGATCTCCTCTTGTGCCAAGACCTTGTCAAACTTCTGATTTTGCACCGCTTCAATTTCGAGCATTTCCAATTTCTTTCGCTGATAGTCCGCAAAATCTCCTTGGAAGCTTGTCAGTTTGCCTCGATCAAGCTCGATTATCCGCGTCGCCACATTGCTCAGAAAGCGGCGGTCATGCGTCACGAATACCACGCTCCCTGAAAAATCCTTAAGAAGTTCTTCCAGCCATTCGATAGAGAGAAAGTCCAGATGATTGGTCGGTTCATCCAATAGCAGCACATCGGGCGATAGTACCAGCGCGCGTGCAAGCGCGACGCGTTTTTTTTGCCCTCCGGAAAGCTGCCCCACCAATGCATCGGTAGGAAGGCTAAGCTTGTCGATTGCTGTTTCCACCTTGGCTTGAATGCTCCAGCCGTCGTGTGCTTCAAGCTCGGCCTGCAAATCCTGCAGGCGGGAAAGAAGCGCTTCGGTGTCCCCCGCGCCGTCGCTCAAGAGATGAGACGTCTCGTGATAACGAATCAGCACCTGGCTGACTGCGCCGATTCCTTTCGAAACTTCTTCAAAGACGGTAAGCTCTGGGTCGAGCGCCGGTTCCTGAGATACATAGGCCAGCTTCAGCCCGGGCGCGCGCCAAATTTTCCCATCGTCGGGCTTGGCTTCTCCTGCCACGATGCGCAGCAGGCTGGATTTGCCGCCGCCATTTCTACCGATCAGGCCGATACGTTCGCCCGCATCGAGCTGCAAGTCGACATGATCGAGCAGTGCATGATGCCCAAAAGCAAGACAAATTTTTTCAAGGGTAAGCAGAGGCATAAGACGGTGGCGGGCTTCAGCGTATTCGGAAAGGAACCTTTAAACAAGCCGAACACTCCTCGGCGGACGACTTGTTCAAAGATTCTTGAGTAGGGGCGCAATTTTGCCATGGCGCGCCGGCATTGGCAAAAATTGAATATCCGCGCCGATCAGAACTCAAGGGGTGGGGCCTGCCAGGAATCGTGTCGTGGCTGTGCGCGAGCTAGCGCATCATCCGCTTTGCACCAGCCTTCGCATGCGTTGCGCCCCGGTCGGCCCCTCCACATATTCAGCCAACCCTTGCACTTCGCGTAGAATCGAAAAAAACGCAATACCTTTTCGCGTTGCGCCGCATCTGGAGAATGTTCGGCACAGATAAGTTTATCGTCCATCAGGCCGCGATCGGTCATCATAACCGCGCCCCAAGGCTTGACGCGGAGCTTCGTGCCCAACGGAAGGCGCGGTCCAAGCACCACCGCATCCAGAAGATCGCCGTCAAGACCGATGTAATTTGGTACTGAGCCGTAATTGAATGGACAAGGCAGGGGTGAAATAAAGTCGACTTTACCGGTGGATCCGCGTTTGAGAAAGCTACCCTGCGGAATTTCAATAACCACCTCTACCGAAGACGGCTCGGATATTTCACGAAAGTGCGATTGTTGCTCATTGTTCGCAGCGGTCGAAATACTGCGGGTTAACGCTACCTGAGCCCCCACATAGCCGCCCGACGCCGCACAGCTTCTACTCATCCCGTTGTAAAGAGCGACGACAAGAGGAGAGTTTAAAGCGGCACCCCGCTCCCGAAGCATCAATATTCCTGCTCAATCTCGGCGATACTCCTTTCGACCATCAGTGTGTACAGCCGGCGGCTGTCTGCGCGCAACACAGTAAACTTGAAATCGCCAACTGATACCGCTTCGCCCCGTTTCGGGAGGCGCCCGAAGGTATGCAGTACGAGACCCCCGATTGTGTCGTAATCTTCATCGCTTAGTTCCGCACCGAGCTTTTCGTTAAAATCTGCAATTTCGGTACTTGCCTTGACCCGGTAATGGCCGTCCGGGTCCTGCACAATATTGTCTTCAGCTTCATCAAAGTCGTGTTCATCCTCGATCTCGCCAACGATTTGCTCCAGCACATCCTCGATAGTGACCAAGCCGGCTACGCCGCCGTACTCATCCACAACAATGGCAATGTGATTGCGATTTGTCCGGAAATCCTTGAGCAGCACGTTAAGGCGCTTTGATTCGGGAATAAAGACCACTGGTCGCAGCATTTCGCGTACGTCAAACTCCTCTTCCCCCGCGTAGTAGCGCAACAAATCCTTCGCCAGCAGAATGCCGATGACGTTGTTTTTATCGTTCTCGGTTACCGGGAAGCGCGAATGCGCGGTCTCAATGACAAAGGGAATAAACTTGTCCGGCGTTTCGCTAATATCGATTACCTCCATTTGAGAACGGGGAATCATGATGTCCCGCGCCTGAATTTCCGATACCTGTATTACGCCTTCAATCATGCTCAACGCATCGGAGTCGAACAGATTGCGTTGAAAAGCGGCACGCAACAGCTCCACCAGTTGTTCCCGGTCCCCCGGTTGGCGGAGAATCAACGCAGTGATACGGTCTAGCCAGCCAAGTTTCGGAAGCTCATCCATGCGACGCCGCCAACGCGCATGTAAATTCGCCTGCAACTAAATTGTCGGATTTCATACACATGCTTATTCGACCGTTCCACTGTAAGGGTCTTTATATCCCAAGTTTTCGACGATATGCGTCTCCAGCCGCTCCATTTCAGCCGCGTCACCGTCAGTCTGGTGATCGTAGCCCTGAAGGTGCAGTACGCCGTGTACGGTGAGGTGCGCGTAATGTGCGATCGGCATTTTGTGTTGTTGGCTCGCCTCGCTTTCTATCACCGGTGCGCACAGCACGATATCTCCAGCCAGAGTTTGGGCGTCGCGCTCAGCATCGTCATACACGAAGGTCAGCACATTGGTCGCATAGTCCCTCCCGCGGAAATTGCGGTTGAGATCGCGACCCTCAGTTGCACCAACAAGACGCAACACTATCTCCGCATCCTGCTTCAGCGCGGATCTGATCCATTTGCGGAACTCTGTGCGGGAAGGTGCCTGCGGGTCTTTTGTCGCATACTGGACCTCCAGTTTCAGCTTGGGCGTCTTGCCGGCAACCGCAGCCGCGGACTCGGCTACATTACTGCTGCTTCTCATACTCTTGGTAGGCATTGACAATTCGCTGCACGAGGGGATGCCGCACTACATCCTCTGCGTCGAAATGCGTAAAGGCAATGCCGCGCACTTTTTCCAATACCTGTTTGGCTTCGATGAGCCCGCTTTTCTGATGTTTTGCGAGATCAATCTGGGTAATATCGCCGGTTACCACAGCCTTCGACCCGAAGCCGATACGGGTCAGAAACATTTTCATCTGTTCGGGTGTAGTGTTCTGCGCTTCATCGAGGATGATAAAGGACTGGTTCAGTGTGCGTCCGCGCATAAAGGCGAGGGGCGCCACCTCGATCGCGCTGCGCTCGAACTGCTTGCTGGTTTTGTCAAAACCCATCAAATCATACAGCGCGTCATACAACGGACGGAGATAAGGATCTACTTTCTGCACCATGTCGCCAGGCAGAAAGCCCAGCCGTTCGCCAGCTTCGACTGCTGGTCGCACGAGCACGATTCGCGCGACGACATCGCGTTCGAGGGCGTCGACTGCGCTCGCTACCGCGAGATACGTTTTACCCGTCCCCGCCGGTCCAATGGAAAACGTAATATCGTGGGTCTGAATTTGTTGCAGATATTCAACTTGGCGGGGTGTGCGGCCGCGCAAGTCCTTGCGACGTGTCAGCAGCGCCGGTTCCGTTATCACTGTTGTATCATCGGCAGGCGGATGTAGCGCATGACGAGGATTCATCGCTTCGATCAAGCCCAACTGAACTTGCTCGATGCTCAGATGATGCTGTGCGTGGCTGTAGAAATTTTGCAGTACCGCTGCCGCAAGCGCGGTTTGACTTGCCTTCCCACGTAAAGTGAAATGTTCTCCGCGCCGGGCGATAGTGACATCAAGCACGGTTTCAATTTGCCTGAGGTTTTCATCCAACGCCCCGCAGAGATTCGCGAGGCGCTGGTTTTCGACAGGAGAAAAGGAAATTTCGACAGGCTTTGGTTTCAAAGGCGCAGTGAAGCGTCCATTAAATCGGTTTGAGGTGCTTAATTCTGGCAGCGACACACCTACTTTGCAAGAAATGAACTCCTGAAAAGTCCTCCCAGCTATTTTTCGGCAGATTCATTTACGGTTGCTGTTCCGCCCCGAATCCCATTGTGGCCTTTCCGTCCGCTATCCCGTATTACGCCCGCCACGATTTCTCCGCGCAACGAATGCGTTAAAGCCGCGGTAATTTTTACATTGGTAAAGCCGTCGATCTCTTCCAGCCTGCCCGGAAAATTCACCATTCGATTATTATCCGTACGCCCGCAAAGTTCATCGTGGTTCTTTTTGGAAACACCCTCGATCAGGATACGTTGTGTTGTGCCAACCATGCTTTGACTGATAGCCTGCGCCTGTTGCGTGATTTTTTCCTGCAGGCGTCGCAACCGTTCAAGTTTTATTTCCTGTGGCGTGCTATCCGGCAAATCGGCGGCAGGTGTGCCAGGACGGGGGCTGTATATGAAACTGAAGGAATCGTCAAAACCGACATCCTCTATCAGTTTCAAGGTGGTCTCAAAGTCGGCCGCTGTTTCCCCGGGAAAACCAATTATGAAATCGGACGTAAGAGAAATGCCGGGCCGAGCAGCGCGTAGGCGGCGGATAATGGATTTATACTCCAGCGCGGTGTAGCCGCGCTTCATTGCCGCCAGTATTCGATCCGAACCCGACTGAACCGGCAGGTGTACGTGACTGACCAGCTTGGGCAATTTTGAGTACGCCTCGATCAGCCGTCCGGTAAATTCCCGGGGATGGGAAGTTGTATAGCGGATGCGCTCGATGCCAGGAATCTCATGGACGTATTCAAGCAACAACGCGAAATCGATGATTTCGTCTTCCTCCCCATAATCAGCGACACCGCGGTAAGCGTTGACGTTCTGTCCGAGCAGCGTCACTTCCTGGACCCCCTGATCTGCCAGCCCCGCGATTTCCGCTAAGACGTCACCGAGCGGACGCGAAATTTCCTCTCCGCGCGTATAAGGCACGACGCAAAAGCTGCAATATTTGCTGCACCCTTCCATAATCGACACGAATGCGGTTACGCCTTCGGTCCGGGCGGGAGGCAGATGGTCAAATTTTTCGATTTCGGGGAAAGAAATGTCAACCTGGGGATGGCCCGTAGCGCGCCGTGCTGAAATGAGTTCCGGCAGCCGATGCAGAGTTTGCGGACCAAACACTAAATCCACATATGGCGCACGCTTCACGATCTCCGCCCCTTCCTGGCTGGCGACACACCCGCCCACGCCTATGAGCAGGTCCGGTTTCAGGCTTTTAAGATGCCTGATGCGTCCCAGGTCGTGAAAGATCTTTTCCTGCGCCTTTTCGCGCACAGAACAGGTATTGAACAGAATCACATCGGCGTGGGCTGGATCGTTGGTCTTTTCCATGCCCTGCGCGGTGCGAAGCAAGTCCGCCATCTTTTCCGAGTCGTACTCGTTCATCTGGCAGCCAAATGTTTTTATATAAAGTTTTTTCGCCACGGCCCGTATTTGAATTTTGCTATTGCTTGCTAGAAATTCCGCACACCACTTATCCGCTGTTTCGAAGTCCTGCTGCCACCCCATTTATGGTGAGTTGAATAGCGCGCTTTACCGCGTCTGTGGCATCGCCGGAACGATAACGCCTTAACAGCTCCACTTGCAAATGATTGAGCGGATCGATATACGGCGTGCGGTTGCGAATACTGCGGGCCAGGGTCGGATTGTCCTGTAAAAATTCCGTTCGACCTGTGACGGCGAATAGCCATTTTACGCTGCGGTCCCATTCGGCCTGAATGCGTCCGAAGATTTCCTCTCGTAAACCGACGTCCGCTACCAGCTCAGCATAGCGCGAGGCGATGCCCATATCCGTTTTGCCCAGCACCATATCCATGTTGGAAAGAAGCGTTTGCAAGAATGGCCAGTCCCGATGCATTTCCTGCAGGAGGGCCAAGCCCTTTTCGCCT
Organism: Nitrosospira sp. Nsp14; assembly: GCF_900113575.1. Taxonomy (GTDB): domain Bacteria; phylum Pseudomonadota; class Gammaproteobacteria; order Burkholderiales; family Nitrosomonadaceae; genus Nitrosospira. The sequence continues at coordinate 49,616 of NZ_FOPV01000009.1, read as the reverse complement.
TTGTTTTCGCGCTGCACGAACATTTCCACCGCCGTGCCGAAGCCATACCAGCCCGGGATCATGGAGCGATTGACGCTCCAGCTGAACACCCAGGGTATGGCCCGCAAGTCTTCTATCAAATCCGACTTCTTGCGCGATGGCGGCCTGCTACCAATATTAAGCCCTGCAATTTCCCTTATCGGCGTCGTTTCCTGAAAATAGCGGTTAAACCCTGGCGTTTCGTACACGAGGTTGCGGTAAGCGGCGAGCGCATCTTGTGCCAGCGCTTCCATGATCTCATAGTATGCAGGCGCACGTCCCCCCAAGGTATCATGGCTTAGAAGCGTGGCCTCGACTGTCGCGGCTACGAGGGTCTCAAGGTTGCGTCGGCCTATCTCCGGGTCTGCATATTTGCTGCCAATGACTTCGCCCTGTTCGGTGATCCGTATCTGACCGTTAACACTCGCCGGCGGCTGCGCCAATATGGCCTGGTAGCTGGGTCCCCCACCCCGCCCGACACTACCCCCGCGTCCATGGAACAGGCGTAATTCAACCTCGTGCTTAGCGAATACTTTCGTAAGTTCAGTTTCCGCCTTGTAAAGTTCCCAGTTAGCAGCGAGGAAGCCCCCGTCCTTATTGCTGTCCGAGTACCCCAGCATCACTTCCTGAACATTCTGTCGCGACGCCAGGAGTTTGCGGTAATACGGCAACGAGAACAGTTCGTCCATCACTTTGCCGCAGCCGCGAAGGTCAGCAATGGTTTCGAAAAGCGGAATGATGTTGAGATGGAGATGCGCTTTTTCCCCAACGCGCAGGAGCCCCACCTCTTTCAGCAACAATGCAATCTCCAGTAAGTCGGAAACGCCATCCGTTTTGGAAACGATATAGTTTGGCAACGCTGCTGCGCCGAAGCGACGGTGAATATCCGCTGCGGTTTGAAGTATGGCCAGCTCGCTTTGGACGAGTTCGGAATATTCCAGATACGGCGAACGCAGGGGCCGCGGGCTGCTGATTTCGGCCAGCAGCCACCGTACGCGTTCTGCCTCGGGCAGATCAGAATAACCCTTGGGCTGCGCGCCGTAATCGAACAACTCGGCCACGACTTGCTCGTGAATGTTGCTGTGCTGGCGCATGTCGAGCGGCGCGAGATGAAAGCCGAATACCTCGGCCGCACGCCGGACATGGCGCAAGTCGCCGCGAGCCAGTAATGCCGCCTTGTGCTGCTTCAGCGAATGGATGACGCTATCGAGTTCGCGAACGAACTCCGTGCTGTCGACGTACGGGGCGGCAGACCCGACCGGCCGGCGCTGCCTAATCACATGTCCGAGTCCTTGACTGGTAGCGGCGAGCCGGGCATAGATTCCAATCAGCGCACGCCGGTATGGCTCGTCCGCACGGCTAGGTGCCCTATCGGGGGAGGCCTCAGCTAACGCGATCAATTCATCGTCCACGTCGACGAGACGCTCCGTCAGGCTAAGCTGACGCCCTATCTGGTGCACTTCGCCCATGTAAAAGTCCAGCACCAGTGCCGACTGGCGCTCAGCCGCATGCAACATCACCTCATCAGTCACAAAGGGATTACCGTCCCGGTCCGCTCCGATCCAGCTTCCGATACGCAAAAACGGCGGAATATGCGGCGCGTCGCTCCCCATCCGACGTTCAAGCAAGTCTTCGATTTCCGCATAAAGGCGCGGTACTTCCGTCAAAAACGTATAATGGTAATAGGCCAGCCCGTTTTTGATCTCATCGAACACGGAAAGACGTTCTGAGCGCAGCATCCGGGTCTGCCACAATATTTGAATGGCCGCTCGCAGCCCCTCCTCATTGTTGCGTACTTCGTCCGGCGTCAGCTGCATACGGTCGCGCTCATTCAAGAGATGCGCGATGGTCAACTGGCAATCCAGTATGCTCCTGCGCTGCACTTCGGTTGGATGGGCGGTTAAAACCGGGGAAACCAGGGCCTTGGAGAGAAATTTTTTCAACGCTTCGCCGTCTGTGCCACTGGCGAGCACTCGATCCAGCGCCAGCGCTATGCTCCCCGCCTGGGGTGGGGATCCGGCTCGCAGATGCATGCGGCGGCGGCGGTTGTGATGCAAATCCTCGGCAATGTTTGACAGCTGCGAGAAATGACTGAACGCGCGTACGACTGCTTCAGTCGCCTTGTTGCTGAGCTGGTTCAGTATCAAGTCGAGCTCGTGCCGTGCTTCCAGGTCCTGCTCGCGGCGAAATCGGATCGCGGTCTGACGGATGTTCTCAATCAGCTCAAACGTTGGTTCACCTTCTTGCTCACGCAGGGTATCGCCCAGCATCCGGCCCAGCAGCCGGATATCTTCTCGAAGGGGATCATCCTTGACCATCGTGTCTTTATCCACGGCTTGATTCTTGCCGAGGTTTTCGCTTTGGGAAACGAGGAGTGTCATAACGCAACCTCTTCGAGGAAAAGCACGCTTCGATCTGTTGTTTGCGCGTCAATCCGGCTGGGGGCCCGCCATGCTAAAATGAGCCGCTGGAAATAATTCATTAATTTTCTCATTGTAATAATGCCCAATTCATTCACACCTACAAAAGTCGTTATTGCTACGCGGGAGAGCGCGCTTGCCCTGTGGCAGGCGAATTTCATTTGCGACCGCCTCTCGAAATTATACCTGCAAACCGAATTCAGCATATTTGGCATGACAACGCGCGGAGATCAGATTCTTGACGTATCCCTCTCGAAAATCGGCGGCAAGGGACTGTTCATCAAAGAGCTGGAACAGGCGCTTGAGGACGGTCGCGCGGATATTGCCGTGCACTCGATGAAGGATGTACCAATGGATATGCCGGAGGGGTTTTCCCTGGCGGCAATTGCGGAGCGTGAGGATCCGCGCGATGCCCTGGTCTCGAATCAATACGCGAGCCTTGATGAGCTTCCTCCGGACAGCGTGGTGGGCACTTCCAGCCTGCGGCGCGAAAGTCAATTGCGCGCCCGCTTCCCTCATTTGCAAGTCCGGCCCTTGCGCGGCAATGTGCAAACGCGGTTGCGCAAGCTGGACGAGGGGCAGTTCTCGGCTATTATCCTGGCCGCCGCAGGATTGAAACGGTTGGGGCTGGGCGACCGTATTGCCGCATTGTTGAGCCCGGAACTGAGTTTGCCGGCTGTGGGACAAGGTGCGTTGGGCATCGAGTGCCGATCCGATAGAACGGACTTGCTTAAGCTCGTGGAACCGTTGCACCATGCAGAAACGGCACAATGCGTCGAGGCCGAGCGGGCCATGAGCCGGGCGCTCGACGGAAGCTGCCAGGTTCCGCTGGGCGGGTTCGCGGAAATCAAAGCCGGGGTCCTTCGGTTGCGCGGCTTCGTCGCAAGCCCGGACGGGATGCGTATCATAAGCGACGAATTGAGCGGCGATCCGCAAACGGGTGCGGCGATGGGCGCACGACTGGCACAGAACCTGAAGCTGCAGGGTGCTGACGAAATATTGGCGGCATTGGGTCCGAGAGCAACGGAACCAGTGAGTCATCCGTGAGTACCGCTCTGGCCGGGATGAATATCCTGGTCACGCGTCCGGCACACCAGGCGGGCGAACTCGCAGCGAAAGTACGCCTCGCAGGCGGAAATCCCGTTTTGTTTCCAGTACTGGAGATCCGGGATACAAACAACCTCGGACCGCTCCTTGATATAATCGCACGCTTGGATGAATTCGATTTCGCAATTTTCATCAGTCCCAACGCGGTTGAGAAGGCGATGACGCGGATAAACGCAATCCGTCCATTTCCCCCCAGTTTAACGGCCGTCGCAGTTGGTCAGGGCACGCGTAACGCGTTGGGCCACTTCGGCATCGACAAAGTGATCGTGCCGTCTGCGCGTTTCGATAGCGAGGCGTTGCTTGAGCTGCGGGAATTGAGAGAGGTGACGGGTAAGCGCTTCGTGATATTCCGTGGAGACAGCGGACGTGAACTGCTTGGTGAAACCTTGCTGAAACGCGGCGCTACTGTTACCTATGTGGAGTGCTACCGCCGGGTTAAGCCGGAGGCCGATACTGCGCCGCTGCTGAGGACAGCAGCCAGCGGCAAGCTTGATGCGATAATCATGACCAGCAGCGAGGGGCTGCGCAACTTGTGCGAAATGGTCGGGGCGGCGGGACAGCCATGCTTAAAAAGAGTGTCCTTGTTTGTCTCCCATGAGCGTATCGCCCAAACTGCCAGGACGCTGGGATTCACTCGGGTGATTCTCACGGCCCCGGGTGATCGCGGTCTCCTTGAGGGCATCTCGAATTATCTTCGGGTGCAAGCCACTGGTAAGGACAGCTTTTCATCCCGACAATGAGTGCGGAACTTCAGCCTGCGGAGAATACTGAACCACAGGACCTGCGGCAAGAACCGCCCAGGCGTTTCAACCCGATCTGGATTTTTGCAATCATCATTATCGCCGTAGTAGCTTGGCAATGGTACGACACGCGCAACCAGATCACCGATTTGCAACATGAGCTGGCAAAAAGGCTGGCGGATGCGGACGCCTTGGGAAAGGGGACGCAAAATCTCGCGACCGAGGCAACCGAGTCGGGACGCAGGCTGGATACAAAGCTTAGTCTGCTCGAAGCCAAGCTCGCTGAATCGCAAAGCCAGCAACTTGCGATGGAGGCGCTTTACCAGGAGCTTACGCGAACGCGTGACGAGGCGACGCTGGAGGAAGTTGAGCAATTGCTACTCATTGCCAATCAACAGCTGCAACTGGCGAGTAATGTAAAAGCTGCCCTGATCGCGATGCAGGAGGCCGATGCCCGCCTCCAGCGCATTGATCGCCCTCAATTAGCCCCGCTGCGCAAGATTCTATCCAAAGACATGGATGTTTTGAACGCCGCGCCGTATCTCGATACCGTGGGGATCAGCCTGCGTCTCGACAATCTTGCCGCTGCGGTTGATGCGCTGCCCCTTGCGATGGAACTTCGCCCCCCGGAACCCGGAGCTTCTGAGCATCAGGCGCCAGCAACGGAAGGTGTATGGCTCAGATTCGCGCGGGAAATGTGGGAAGACATGAAGCGGCTGGTGCGTATTCAACATATGGATAAGCCCGATATTCCCCTGCTCTCGCCATCGCAGGCTTATTTCCTGCGAGAAAATCTGAAATTGCGCCTGTTATCGGCGCGGCTGGCACTGCTTGCGCGCGACGGTGCAAGTTTTAACGCCGATATCGACGCATCTCTGGATTGGATCGGTCGCTACTACGATAATAAATCGAGACCCACTGTCGCCATGCTCGAAGCACTGCACCAGTTGCGCGCAAGCGAAGTCGGTATCGAATTGCCTCGTATTTCCGCCAGTCTGGATGCCGTGCGCAACTACCGTTTAGCCCGTGACCGGGGAAACAGGTGAAAGTAGCGTTCTGGGTTCTGGCATTGTTTTTCTTTGCAGTGGCAGTTACCCTTGGGGCTCGCTACAACAGCGGATATGTGCTGGTGGTGTCCCCCCCTTATCGTATCGAGCTATCGCTTAACTTGCTGGTGGCGGTACTCCTGGCCTTGCTTTTCATTGCTTATTTTGTGGTACGGCTGGCTGTCATTACCATCCGGTTGCCAACTGAAGTGAGCGATTTCCGCGCCCGGCGGCGCCGCGAGAAAGCGCATGCCGCCATGATGGATGGCCTCAGGGCGTACTTCGAAGGGCGTTATGCCAAGGCCGAGAGCGCGTCGGCGGCGGCACTGGAAATGGACCAGTCTCCCGAGGCCGCTGCAATCAACGCTATGATCGCCGCGCGTTCTGCGCATGAACTAAGAAGGTATTCGCAGCGGGATGAATTTATCAGTAAAGCGGAATCCAGCGCGCCGGATGAAACGACGCTGCGGGTTATGACTCACGCTGAACTGTTGCTGGATGAACGGCGGCCTGAAGAAGCCCTGAAAATTTTAGGGTCGTTGCGCATGAAGGGCGATCGACAGCACACCGCGGCATTGCGCCTGGAGTTGAAAGCGCAGCAGCTGGGCAGGAACTGGGTCGCGGTACTGGATCTGCTCAGGCAGCTAGAGAGCCGAAACGCGCTCGACACGAACCTGATCACCCAATGGCGCCGCTATGCCTATTTGGAGGGTTTCAAAAGCAGAACGCGGGACTCCCAGGCACTAAAGGAATATTGGCAAAATATTTCATCGTCGGATAAAAAGGACAGCAAGCTGGCTGCTGCCGCTGCGAGCGCGTCTGCGGCTCTAGGCGATTGCCCGACAGCTCATCAAATCATTGAGCAGAGCCTGGATAACCAATGGGATTCGGAATTAGCCGAGCTTTATGGCGAATGTCCGGAGGGTGACGCTATCCGGCAAATTGAACGCGCGGAAGGATGGCTTAAGTCTCATCCTAACGATGCTTCCCTCCTCCTGGCGCTCGGAAAGCTTTGTGCTCATTGCGGGCTATGGGGCAAAGCTCAGAACTATCTTGAGGCGAGCCTGTCGGTGGAGCCCAGCTATACAGCTCATCTGGCGTTGGCGCGGCTATACGAGAAAATCGGCCGATCCGAGCCGGCTAGGCATCACTATGACGAGGGGCTAAAACTTGCGTTAAGGCGTTTGGAATCGGATTAGCGGGACTTGGTTGCGGAAGATAAGATCCAGACGAGGCGTTTTTCCCACCCATCGGGCAGTCTGCTTTGGAACGCGAGGTAGCCCAGCAGTCAGAATTTCGCTCGACGCGTCAGGATTTGGATTCACCGGAGGAAACAGTAAACGCGTCTGAAAAAAACTCTTCCTCAGGGAGCCTGCGCAACTGGGTGAAATCCCGATGCGCGGCTTCAACCATGCCAGGCGCACCGCAAGCGTAGATCTGATAACCGGCGAGGTCGTCAAAATCCTGCATTACTGCCTCATGCACCAGTCCGGTTCTTCCGCTCCAGTTATCCGATGGCAATGCCTCGGATAACACCGGAATAAAGGTGAAGTTGTCATGTGCCTGTTGCCAGTTGCCCGCGAGGTTTGCGAGGTAAAGATCTGCCTTGGTCCGGTTGCCCCAATAAAGCACCATTTGCCGTTCATTGCCGCTCGAGTTGCGTACGTGGAACACATGCTCAAGTATGCTCTTGACCGGCGCGAAGCCGGTCCCACTGGCAACGAATATTATTGGTTTGTCCGAATCCTCGCGCAGAAAAAACGTGCCCAGGGGTCCTTCAAAGCGCAGGATGTCTCTTTCCTTCATTTGGGTGAACACATGCTCGGCGAATGTGCCACCACGGTAGTTGCGCACATGCAGTTGCAGCAACTCATCGTCATGGGGGGCGTTAGCCAGTGAAAAACTCCGGCGCTTGCCATTTTTCATGAGGATGTCGATGTATTGTCCTGCGAGAAACTGCAAACGTTCGTTGGGGGGGAGCTTCAGGGAAATGATCATTACGTCCGGCGCCACCCGCTCCAGTTTCTGGATGCGGCACGGGAGTGTTTTGACCTTGATATCTTTTATCGCTCCGATCTCACGGCATTCAATTACCAGGTCCGTCAGCGGCACCGCGCGGCAGAACAACGCCATGCCGGCCTTTTTCTCAACTTCCGACAGCGCGCTTTCGTTGTAGCTGCCGAAATCCACTGTTCCCTGTATGATTTTGCCCTTGCACGTCCCGCATGCACCGTTGCGGCAGCCGTACGGGAGGGGAAAACCTTCGCGAAGCGCGGCCTGCAGGATGGTTTCGTCGGCTTCGGCGAAGAAAACATGTCCGCTCGGCTGAATAGTGATTTGATAAGGCATGGATTACGGATGCATCGGCAAATAAATCGGTGGCGGTGAACTGAACATTTATGAAGCAGACACTCTTGATAGCCGGTTGCGGCGATGTGGCGTTACGGGCGGCGCCCCTGCTACAGGCGCATTACCGGTTGCTGGGCATGTACCGCAGACCGGAGAACCGCGAGTCCCTGCGTTTGCAGGGTATTACGCCCGTATTTGGCGATCTAGACATACCTGATAGTCTGAGCAAAATTTCCGGCTTGGCTCATGCGGTGCTGCATCTGGCGCCGCCACCCAACTTGGGCCGGCACGACAGCCGCACCGCAAATCTCCTGGCAGCGCTGACCAGAACAAGGCGTCCAAAGACAAAGATAAAGGCGGCAATGTTACCACAACGACTTGTGTACATCAGCACCAGTGGCGTGTATGGTGATTGCGAGGGAAGGCTGGTAGATGAGACGCATGTGCTCAACCCGCAGACCGAACGCGCATTGCGCCGCGTTGATGCGGAAAGACAGCTGCGCAGCTGGGGCTTGCGCACCGGAGTGAGCGTTTCGATCCTGCGGGTGCCAGGGATTTATGCCGGTAACCGGTTGCCGCTGGCGCGCCTGCGTGACGGCATCCCGGCGTTACTGCCGGAACAGGATAGCTTTACAAATCATATACACGCTGACGATCTTGCACGGATCGTTGTGGCCGCACTGCGCTTGGGCAGACCCGGCCGGGTCTACCACGCCTGCGATGACTCGCATTTGAAAATGGGCGAGTATTTTGACTTGATAGCCGACCGGTTCGGCTTGCCGCGGCCACCGCGCGTTTCGCGCGCCGAGGCCGAGGGGCAGATATCGCCCGGCATGTTGTCATTCATGCGGGAGTCGCGGCGGCTGATAAACACCCGGTTAAAACATGAGTTGCACGTAGACCTGCGCTACCCCACTGTGCGTGACTGTTTCGCGGAAGGCGGCTAAGGGGAATGCGGCTGCTGGCGAAGGTAGATAAAATGCGAGTCTCGCGAGTACAATTCACGCATGGAACCCATACTCATTTTTACCAATTTACCCGACCGAGCGGCCGCGATGGGGCTTGCGCAAAAACTGGTGGATGAGCGCGTGGCGGCCTGCGTTAACGTGCTGGCTGACTGTACTTCTGTATATCGCTGGGAAGGAAGAAATGAAAGTGTAAGTGAAGTCCCGGTGCTCATTAAAACGCTTGCGGAGCATTATGCGCAGTTAGAGCAGTTAATCAAGGCTGCCCATCCCTACGAACTACCAGAGATCATTGCTGTCCCAATCATCAGTGGTTTGCCCGCCTATCTGAAGTGGATCGCCGAAGAAACATCAGCCTCGGACCAAAAATGAACCGGACCAGTTTTTCAATGCGCTTGAGCCGCGTTTGGCTGCTTTTGCTCTGCTTCTCCAGCACGAGCATTTTCGCTGAAGAGACGAAGCCATTCGGGTTTCTTTCAGGCTTAAAGCAGCTCGGCACGAGCTTCGATAAAAGTGATGAGGAGGAATTGCTGCCCCCTGATCAGGCTTTCAAGCTGACAGTCAGAGTACGAGACGAGAATACGCTGGTGGCGCAATTCGAGCCGGCTAAAAACTATTATCTCTATAAAGATAAGGTTGCATTCAAGCCCCAGAATACGGAAACCTCTATCGAGAAGATATCTCTTCCCCCGGGTAAGTTGAAAAGCGATGTTACCTTTGGTCAAGTCGAGGTTTTTCACCAGCCATTCGAGGCGGTCGTGTCCTTGAAACGCGATGGGTCATCAAGTGACAAACTCACTCTCGTTGCAACTTACCAAGGCTGCAACGAACCGATAGGTGTCTGCTACGCGCCGATAAACAAGGTGGTTGAGCTGACCCTGCCCATGGCTAAAGCTGCGGCAGGGTCAGCGGCCAATGCCATCAGCAACAACGCGATGGCGGCGCCTGCCTTCGCCGCGGCAAAGCCGGAAAAGGCGGATCCAACGGCGGAACTCTTTCAGTCATCGCCGTCACCCGCCATTGAGACGGAATCAGCCAAGATCGAGCGGATGTTCGATAGTGGCAACTTCTGGCTGATTCTGACCGGTTTTTTTGGCATCGGCCTCCTGCTCTCCTTTACTCCCTGCGTATTTCCGATGTTTCCAATCCTATCGGGCATTATTGCCAAGAAGGGGGAACACATCACCAAGAGGTGGGGATTCGTCCTCTCGCTCGCCTATGTCATGGGCATGGCAATTACCTATGCGTGCGCTGGCGTAGCCGCGGGCCTCTCCGGCGCGATGCTCTCCGCAACTTTGCAGAATGCCTGGGTATTGGGAACATTTGCTTTGGTTTTTGTGGTGCTTGCCTTCTCCATGTTCGGTTTTTATGAACTGCAATTGCCCACCTTCCTGCAGAGCAAGGTCTCGGAGGAGGCGGGGCATTTGAAGGGCGGCCACCTGACCGGAGTATTTGGAATGGGTGCGTTGTCGGCATTGATTGTCGGCCCTTGCGTGGCAGCTCCGCTGGCGGGGGCGTTGCTTTATATCAGCCAGACCGGTGACGTCGTTCTGGGCGGGTCAGCATTGTTTGTCATGGCTTTGGGGATGGGTGTTCCTCTGCTGCTGCTGGGCGCATCCGCAGGGGCGCTTCTACCCAGGGTAGGCCCTTGGATGGAGTCAGTCAAAAACTTTTTCGGTGTTTTACTCCTCGGTGTCGCGATCTGGCTGATATCGCCGGTGATCTCCGCCGTGGCGCATATGCTGCTATGGGCAGCGTTGTTGATCGTATCAGCCATTTATTTGCGTGCCGTTGATCCGCTGCATCCCGATGCTTCCGGCACGCAAAAACTCCTGAAAGGTCTGGGCATGATCGCATTGCTGACTGGTATTGCGCTGCTGATCGGTGTGTTCTCGGGCAGTCGCGATATTTTGCAACCCCTTTCAAGGATAAGCATCGCTGGAGCGGGTGGAAATGGAACGAACCAAACCGGGATGGAGCAAACCCGTCATTTACCGTTTCAAAAAGTGAAATCCATCGACGAACTTGAACAGCGAATCGCCCAATCGAAGGACAAGTATGTCATGTTGGATTTTTCCGCAGATTGGTGTATTTCGTGTAAGGAAATGGAGCGCTTCACGTTTACCGATGCTAAAGTGCAATCGCGCTTGAAAGACGTGGTGCTACTACAGGTGGACGTGACCGCGGGTACCCCGGATGACGGTGCTTTACTCAAGCGCTTCAGGTTATTTGGACCGCCGGGCATTTTGTTTCTCGACCGGCAGGGGCGCGAGATTCCAGGCGTGAGGCTCATCGGGTATCAGGATAAGGATAGTTTCCTATCGATCCTCAACGCGGTATTGATCTAGGTTTCTCGGGCCAAGTCCCGCGGATGCACAGTTGCGCACATGGGGCTTGTCCCTTGGGTCCAATCTCATCTCAAGACAGGTTCAACTCACTAGGAATTTAGGACAGGATCGTCGGTGTGCCTGCAACGCGAAGAGTGCCCGGCGGAGTTTCAGCAAAACTTTTCGAGATCTGGTTGATGACAAAATTACAGCAAGTGTTGTTGTATGCGGGTGTTGCAATACTTGCATTGACTGCGGGTGTTCTCTTGCGTGGTCAGCTGACGAGCAGTAATGGCTCGCTCGAGGTGCCGGCCGATACGGCACGGAAAGGATCGGAGACAATTTTCGCGGCTAGCCTGCCGGACCTTACGAACACGCTTCAACCCATTTCTCAATGGCGCGGCAAGGTTATGGTGGTGAACTTCTGGGCAAGTTGGTGCGGGCCTTGTCGGGAGGAAATTCCCGAGTTCATTGAGCTTCAGAAAAAATTTGGCGATCGGGGAGTGGTTTTTGTCGGCATCGCCGTGGATCAGATAGAACGGGCAGCTGCCTTCAGTAAGCAAATCGGTATCAATTATCCCGTGCTGGTAGGAGACCTGAGTGTCATGGCGCTGGCTGATGCGGCTGGAAACCGGCAAGGCGCGCTGCCGTTCACGGTTGTTATCGACCGCAGCGGGAACATCACAGGGTCAAAACTGGGACGCCTCAGCCGAAGCAAGCTCGAGGGGATGTTAAAACCTCTGTTATAGAGCCATCTTCAATACTTAACGGCCGGTATTATCGCGCTTTGTAACCTCGTGCCTTCGTGATCTTCCACGTATATTCAAGGGTATTGTCGGACGGAACAGGCATGGAAAGAGAGCCTTTCGCCAAGGGTTCCAAAGCTAAAGCGATGTCATATTCCCTGCCGTTCACCGGGGTTTGATCAGATTTATTTGTTGGCGGAGTGAGAAGGACGGTAACACCTGTCAGCGCGTAGTCCTTATTTCCGTTAAAAATGGTCCCGCTGAAAATCCCCCAACCGAATCCCGCGCTTACGTCCAGCCTGCCGAGCGCATCGGCTGGCAGGTCGAGTTCTTCAGTCCTCACGTTCTCCGATCGCTGCTCGCAACCTGCTTCAGTTGCTGAAGCCGTATTCTGTCCGCTCCTTCCTTTGGCTGATCTATCGATGCATTGATTATAATCGTCCGTCGCGGCATGACTTGGAGCAGAAGCATCCAGGGATATCGCGAGCGACAACGACCAGATAATTAAGCTCGGGAATGAGAAGGAATTTGAATTCAAAATCAAAGCGGGTGGGTTCGCCACGGAATAACCAGAAAGAGCGTATATTTTTTTCCTACCCCGTGGCGAAAAGAGATTCTCAGAAATTTGCAAGCAGGTTGACTACTAGGTTGTGCCCCATGTAGTTGGCCCCGCGGCGAATAATGTACTGGTTCATGTATCCGATCTCGCCGGTGATATTTTTGGTAAAGGCGTAGCCCACACCCGTAAAGAACCGGTTTTGATCGAATCCTTGCCGGGGAACCCAATCGGTGTCGTTAAGACTCACAAACGCCTCGTCCTGAACAATGTAACTGAAGCCCGGTGCAAACGAGAGTGGAATGGACGCTTTGAGCAAGTGCCGATAACGAAAACCCACCCACGACGCGTTGTTGGGATTTCCATCCCCTGGGTTGGATGCTGACCCTATATGGTCGGGGACAAAGCGTTCTTCCAGGCGGCTGCGGCTTTGAAACTTCCCCCATGAGTATGTGTCGGCGTATATGAATTGTTGCCAGGCACGGTGCTCATCGTAGGTATTCTTGACGTAGGGAGTTGTAGTCGGTGTCCAAGCGTATCCGACCCAAATACTCATCTTTTCGTTGAGTTGGTAACCTATACCGGGACGTACGATAGCCTGGGAAAACTTCGATGCATCATCCGCAAAACGCCCCTGCCCTTCCGCCCACCACTTCACTTTCCCCAATATCGGATTATCCGGATTGACAAAGCCAAAATTGCCGGTCGCAGTCGCAGCGCCCCACACTCCAAAATCTGAAACATCATCGTCAAATTGTTGAGCCGAGGCGGTCCCTGAAATTGCCAGGCTAGACAGTAACAGAGCAGTCCCAAATTGCTTTCGCATCGTTTTCTCTCCCATGGATATTATTAAAAAATGTAAATGTCAAACCAGAATCCGCCGTTCATGCGTTACCGGATAATTGCTTGCGCTAAATGCGACTGCAAGAAACGTGGCCACATTAACTTGGAGGCGGTTAACTGCACAGCCGCGCTATTTAGGCACCTACCCCCAGGGGCCGACTGGACTGGATGAATCCGAAACAATAACGTGTCGCAACTTATCACAGCTTATCTGAAAAAAGTATCGTGCCGATGTGAGGAATTTGTCAAGCCTGAGCTTTAGAAAGCATACTTCCAGCATTTTCGGGGGACAGCTTTTCCTACTTCACAAGGGTGAACAAGACGTACAGGAATACCAAATTCATCTCTCGTCCCAATTTTAGCTGAACAGCGCGCGATGCAGGTTATACAGGCTGATGACGACTATCAGCATCCCCACTAATATCAGCAATGTTCGCGCGTGAAGCGTCTTGCACAATACCGCAGCGAAAGGCGCCGCGAATAGACCGCCGAAAACCAACCCCATAATTATGGTCCAACTGTTGGTTTCCATCAGCAGCGTGAAAACAGCAGCGCCGGTTAGTGTAAGAAAGAATTCGGCGAAATTTACCGAGCCGATAGTCGTACGCGGATCATTGCCCGAACCCACTAATGTTGATGTAACAACCGGGCCCCAGCCGCCGCCGCCCGCGGCATCCACGAACCCGCCGAACAAGGCCAATTTGCCTACATGTTCAGGTGCTTTGTCTTTGTTACGAAGACGGAGCGGCCGAAATGCTTTGCTCAAAATATAAATTCCCAGCAGCAACAAATAAGCCGATATATACGGTTTGAAGGCCGCGCCGTCGATCTGAGTAACGAGGATTGCGCCGATGATTCCCCCGAGGATCCCTGGCACCAGCAACCGCATGAACAAGTCCTTGTTTACATTTCAGAATTTCACGTGCGAGATACCGGAAACACCGGTTGTGAAAATTTCCGCGATATGAACGCTTGCGCTCGCGGCACCCGGTGTTGCGCCCGTCGCCAAGAGAAAGGTGGTTGCGGTAACGCCGTAAGCCATTCCCAGCGCGCCGTCGATCACTTGCGCCAGAAACCCGACCATCGCGGCGCTCCAAAAAACATTCCCGCTCAGGGTTTCCCCGACAATCTGCCAGCCGCCCGACCAGTTATTGGAAAAAAAGAACCGACCGATCAGAAAAATCACGAGCGCGATCAAAACCACAATGGCAATCCACATCGCGGCCTGAAGAAACGGATGCGCTCCAGGGTGAGATATTGGCTCCTCTATGGGTGGAAGCCCCAGCTCCTGATGCTCTGCGTTGACCGGATTACCCGTCAGATCCAGATTGCGAATCTTCATTTATTTTGTTCAGCCTGTTTTCCTTTGCGCGACACTATACCTATACGCATACACATCCAGAAATAACCTAATAGAATATATTTAATAACGCAATAGAATAAGTTTATTCTATTGCCATTGCGGGCTGATCGGTGAGGAGCTTTGTGGCACTTGCAATACGGGCGAGGAATAGGAATTGACTAATTGTTGCTTTTTTATGGAAAAGCACGCACGGAACGGTTCCAGTCACCCATGTTCCAAATATAAAACAACCTGAGCTTTAATCCGGGATGCGAGCGTTCATGCTGGCGGATATCATACTTGTCACTCATTTTCTTTTTGTGCTATTTGTCGTTGGCAGTTTGCCATTGATTTGGATCGGTGCATGGATGAGAGCCCCGTTCGTGCGAAATCCCCGCTTCCGGGTCGCACATCTTAGCGCAATCCTGTTCGTGGTCGGAGAGTCGCTGCTCGGCATGGTCTGTCCGCTTACATGGATGGAAGATTCGTTGCGGGGCACACAAACGGAAAGCGGATTCATTCAGCGGTGGCTGCATCGCATCCTTTTCTACGATTTCCCAGAAGGCGTACTTACGGCGATTTATGTGCTGTTTGCCCTTCTGGTCGCTGCAACCTACAAACTGGTGCCGCCGCACCGACGCCGGGTCTGAACCAATTGCCAAAACCGTCTCATGATTGACCCGTCTTTCTGCTCAGCGTAAAGTTCGATGGCTAAAAGCCGCCCGCTACGCCGATAGCATTCTTAACTTCCATGTAACCCTGCTGTATATCCATTACGTCAACAATCTAGACGATCTGTACCAAACACCACCATGTCCCTGGCCTCACTACGCCATCGTTTCGCCGCCCATAAACGTTTAGGAATCGGCCTGAGTGTTTTCGCCGCAATTTTTGTATTATTCGGCCTGCTCGCCTATTTCTGGTTGCCTGGTTATGCCAAGGCCAAGCTTGAAACGGCGTTGTCAGAAGCGTTGCACCGTCCCGTGGTCGTGCAATCGGTGGATATTCAACCGTATACGCTGGAACTGGCCGTGCATGGCGTCCGTGTGGGCGAAAAACCGGGGAGCACGGACGCCGACAAGGCCCTGCTGTCCGTGGACAAACTGTACGTAAACCTCAGCATTGCTTCGATTGCTCACCGTGCGCCCGTAATCAGTTCAATATCGATACTCGGGCCCGCCGTACGGCTGGTTCGGGAAGGCGAACAGCAGTTCAATATCAGCGATCTGATCGAAGATTTTTTGAAACAGCCGAAGGATGAAACGCCCACACTGTTTTCGGTAAGCAATGTCGTCATCGAAGGCGGCCGCTTCGAATTTGTTGATCGGTTAAAAAAAAGCCAGCAGGAAATTTCCGATATCCGTATTGGAATCCCGTTTGTCGCCAACCTTGAAAGTAGTGAGGAAACCTGGGTAGAACCGCATTTCAGCGCCGTGGTCAACGGCGCCCCGATCTTGATCGAAGGACAGGCCCTTCCTTTCGCGCAGAACCGCCAAGCTAAGTTTGAGCTGGAACTCAACGGCATCGATCTCACACGATTGGACGAATATTCTCCCATTCCGGTCGGCATCAAACTGATGTCCGGTTTTTTCGACGCTAAGTTATTGCTTACTTTTAGCCAAATTCCGGGCGAGCCGGCAAATCTCGTTTTAACCGGTCACACCGCCTTAAGGAAGCTGGAAGTTGAGAACCAGGCGACAGAGGTGCCCTACACAGCGAAGCTTGGACAGCTTGATATCGACTTAACCGAGATCAATCTCAACGGCGCGAAACCATCGCAAGGCGGTCTCATATTGACTGAGGCGACCGTAGTTCGTGCAGGCGATCCGGTACCGGCACTGCGCCTGCCGCAGTTGCGCGTGACTGACATAGCGGTCGACTCTAGGCGCCAGAGCCTGGCTATCGGGTCGGTGATACTGGAGCGGTTTAATGCATCAGCGCGTCGCGAATCCGATGGCCGCCTCGATCTTGCCAAATTATTTTCTGCCGCCCGTAAGGAGGGGGAGCCTGCCCCCGAAGCGGCGGCAACCCAAACTGAAAAAACTGAGGCGAGCAAGCCCTGGACGGCCAAGCTTGGAAGTTTAAATATTGTTGCCGCTGCTCTTCGTTTCGAGGACGCCACATTGTCGAACGTGGCGCCCATGGTCGCTGACCCGCTTAATTTAACAGTAAGCGAGATCGACTTCGACGGAGCGAGACCGCTGAAGCTGGAGTTGAAAGCCGAGATAAATAACGGCGGCAGCCTGCAAACGAACGGTTCGTTCGGTTGGGCGCCCTTGATGGTCGATCTGGTGGTAGACGCAAAAGATATCAATCTTGTCCCCCTGCAAGGTTGGGCTGGTGATCGATTGAACGCGGTGCTCACGCGTGGTGAACTATCGTTTCAGGGGAGCGTTAAAGCAGCGGCGACGGATGGCACGCCTGCGACAGTAGTGCTGAACGGTGACAGCCGACTCAGCAATCTTAACGCCCTGGACAAGTCAGATATGGCGGATCTCATGCGCTGGCGCAGCATGGACATCACCCGAATGCAATTTTCCAGTGAACCCTTAGGCATCAATATCGAGTCCGTAGCGCTTGCCGATTTCTTTGCTCGCGTGATCCTTACTCCCCAGGGACAGCTCAATCTCAAGCGCCTTATTCGGCAAGATGATGCCGACTCGCCTCCAGCGCCACCCGAAACGAAATCTTCCGCATCTTCCCCTGCGCCTGATTTAGCCCGTGCGCCGATATCAGTCCGCAAGGACATACCCGTGCAAATTCGCCGGATTCTTCTGCAGGGGGGAAACGTGAACTTCCAGGATCAGTTCATCAAACCCAATTACAGAGCTAGGTTGACAGGGCTGGCCGGGAGGATCGGCCCTTTGGATCCTAGAAAGCCGGGGGAGATCGATATACGCGGCGCGGTGGACAAAACCGCCCCGCTGACAATCGTTGGGAAAATTGACACCTTTGGGAGGGAGCTCTTCCTGGACATCAAGGCGACCGCGAAGGGTATCGATATGCCAACCTTCAGTCCTTACTCGGGAAAATACATCGGCTACGCTATCGAGAAAGGGAAACTATCAGTTGACATACATTACCATGTTGAGAAAGGTGAGCTGAGAGCGGAAAACAATATATTTCTCGATCAACTAACCCTGGGTGAAAAAATTGAAAGTCCCGATGCGCTGTCGATCCCGGTGGGTCTCGCGTTGGCAGTGCTGAAAAACAGCGCGGGAGAAATTGACGTCCATTTGCCGATAAGCGGCTCCATCAACGACCCGCAATTCAGCCTTGGCGGGGTGATCGTTAACGCGATTATCAATCTGCTTACCAAGGCAGTAACGGCGCCCTTCACTGTGCTGGGGTCGCTTTTCGGCGGAGAAGAGTTATCCGAGATCAGTTTTGCCCCTGGCGATGCAGCGATTACGGCTGAGTCCGAGAACCGGCTGAAAACCTTATCCAAGGCATTGGTAGATCGACCGCCGCTTGAACTTGAGATTACCGGTCGAGCGGATCCTTCGCATGACCCGGAAGCCCTGAAGCACAGAATGCTCGAACGCAAGGTTAAAGTTCAAAAATTGGCGGAGCAAGTCAAAAAAGGTCAGGCAACTGGAGATATCGACGAGGTCGAGCTCATGCCGGACGAGTATCCCAAATATTTGACGCTGGCTTACAAGGAGGCAAAGTTCGCAAAGCCGAAAAATCTTGTCGGTCTGACAAAGAGCCTGCCAGTACCGGAAATGGAGCAACTATTGCTGGCGAACATAAACGCCGACGACAACGAAATGCGCGAACTCGCTGAGCAGCGTGCCGCGGCTGCACTCAACTGGTTAGTTGAGTACGGCGGTATTCCAAGCGAACGGATATTTGTCCTGGAGCCAAAAGTCGAAGTGGAATCGGATGCAAAGAAATCTGGCAGCAAGGTGGAATTTTCGCTCAGATGACAGCCCCGTGCCGCGGAAAAACTGAGTGGCCTTCGCAGAACGCATGGGTTAAGTGTAGGTTCCGCAAAGGCGTCTATCAAGCTTGTTCCGAAGTTCCTCAACCATTCTGGATCGACAGCGACTTTATCTCCCGTCTAAAGAAATTAAAAATCGAACTGAAGCTGAGTCAACCAAGCAGCCAACTCGGCATTATTAAAGCCCGCGGTGCGCGCGATCGGGGAGCCACTCGTATCTACATTCAGAGTATAAATAATGTTGTTCTGTAACTTGACATTGGGGTGCGGATACCAGTTCAGGGCGAACCTCACCATATCGGCTTGTCCTCCCCTCACCACACCGCTGTTCAGGTTGATATAATCATAGCCGGCAGCGACTTCCCATGCTCCCCAGCCTTTACCGTTCCACTGAAAGTTCTGCTTGGGTTTTATCCGGTTCGCCGCGCCATTTCTGACATGATAGGCTTTCGACTCGCCCGTCAGGAAGTAACTGGCAAAACCATAATAGCCGGTGAAATGTTCGTTGTCATATCCCAAGCCGTTGATATTGGTTCTTAAATATTCTCCTTGAACCGAGAATGGACCATGAACCAGCCACCCTTCCGCTCCAAAGCGGTCATAACTATCGATCCGGCGCGCGTTAGGGTCATTCCGGTTCCCGATGCTCAGGTTGCCGGTATTGAGCATGTTCGTGCGGTCCACGTTAGTTCCCGGAAAGGCGAAGAATGCCATTCCGCCGCCTCCACCTCCCTGAGCCGAGGGCGTGGCCGCAATATCGCCGGCGGCAGTGTATTGCGTATTGACATCCGTATGTCCGGCTGAAATACCCACGTGCAAGAATTTCGTTTCGTCCTCCATCCAGGGTCTGCCCGATATACGGCCGATGCCTTCCCAGCTGGTATCACCCGATCCGTTATTGCGGCTCTGGTTGCCGGCGTTATTAACCGAGGTTGAGGCGGACGACCAAGGCCCGACCGGTTCTGTTTGAAAAGCGACGCCAAATTGGAAACGAGGAACCGCATAATTGGCGCCGATACCGGTTTTGTAAGTGTTGGGATTGTCGACGAATGAATTGACCGACATGTGACGTTCGATGAATGTGAGGAAGCGGTTGCTTGCGGCTTCTTCCAGGCTGAACGGTTCCTTGAAGGAACCGACCTTCACGGAGAATGGCTTGGTTACATTCAGCCGCACGAAGGCGTCCGTGATCCCCGAGGTTACCGAACCATTGCCGCGACTGAAGTCGTATTCGAACTTGTAATCCCAGATTTTCATGAACGTGCCTTCAACACCAAGGCGAGCACGGCGCAGGGTTGCACCGCTGTTCCACTCGTTTGGCGTATTGTTGCCGGTAGGGGGCGCAACCTCATTAATAAAGTTGTATTGCGACCCAACCTGTGCCCGTCCATTGACCGCAAATGTGAAATTGCCATCCTTGCTGGCAAAATGCGGCGCCCCATCGTGAAATTCAATGTGAACCTTTTCGCTTTCCTTCACCCGCTCCTCCAGCGAAGCCATATCGCTGACAAGGCGCGCTTCGCGCATCTTGGCCTTCATTTCAATATCCTTCCTTAGCGCCGCTACGTCGACTGCTTCCGCTTGTTCAGCCGCGACATCGGCACTAGTAGCGACACCGGCACCAGTCGCGACACCGGCACCAGCCGCGATACCGGCACCAGTCGCCTTGGCCTCAGCGTCTTCTTTTACGAAGGACCCTAGATGTACCCGTCCAGGACCGGGAGTGGCGAAAATCTGCTGGGTTTTTTTATCCACGTAAAGATCGAGGGCGAAAATCGTGGATGGTGCGCCGGTACCTAAGATGGCGGCCATGGCTAGCGTAACTTTGGATAACTTCATTCAATAACCCCTTTCCCGGTTTTTAGTTAAAAACTGCAGAGAGGTTACCGGCCAGAAGTGTCGGTTTTATTGCACTTTTATAACAGTTTGATGACAGTTCTGATGAGTTTGGTTTAATAGGATGGCAAAGTATTAAAATGGCGCGATCCGAGCCACAAAACAAGCGCAGTTGCGGAAAACCGTGAGGTTTTCCCCTGGACCTCAACATTCCACTTTTAGCCGTGCCGTGATAGTCTATGCGTGAAGTTGATTCAGCAAGCGAACATGCTTAAATCTTCCCTAGACCTTATTAAAACTATAGAGGCCCACATGGAAATTCACGTCTATGACACTTATGTTAAGGCCAAGGATGGTCACACCATGCACTTCGACGTATTCACTGCGGTAAAAGACGACAAGAAAGCAGTCGAATATGCAAAACAATGGTTGACCTCGATCGGCGAAGGCGACGCAACGGTTACAAGCAGAGAATGTAGTTTTTGCCATAGTCAGAGCGCGCCGGCCAACGTTGCCGATGCGATCAACAAGGACGGATATTTCATCTACAAGATGGAAGGCTGCAGTTAGTTCTCATCTGGTCGTAAAGGTAGCGATAGACATATTGCGGAAGTGTGATCAATAAAAAACAACAATGAATATCACACGAATTTGTCGGCGCATCCTCCTCGGCTTCGCTCAAGTAGGGCTCCCGGGCGTCCTATGTATTTCTCCGCTTTGGGGTAGCGAACTGGTAAAAACTATCGAGTACAGTAAGCCATCGATAGTTGGAGTGGGAACCTTTCAGAAGACACGGTCCCCCCCGCTGAATTTTTTGGGCACCGGCTTCATCGTGGATGACGGTCTCCATGTAATAACTAATGCTCATGTTGTTCCGGAAGTGCTGGACGCTGCCAATAAGGAGGCATATACCGTCATCACCGGCAAGGGCAAGGAGCCGGAACTAAGGGATGCGACGGTTGTTGCCGTCGACAAGGAACATGACCTGGCGCTGTTGAGGATTAGCGGTTCTCCGCTGCCGGCAATGCGACTGGGGGACGCGAGCAAAGTTCGCGAGGGACAGTCCCTGATTTTCACCGGATTTCCGATTGGAATGATACTCGGATTTTACCCGGTCACTCATCGGGCAATGGTTTCTTCGATTACACCTATAATTCTGCCAGCGCACAATTCGAGGCAACTCAATGCGAAGATGATCGGACAGTTGCAAAAGCCCGCGTATGCAGTGTTTCAGCTGGATGGAACTGCCTATCCGGGCAGCAGCGGAAGCCCGCTTTACGATCCTGAGACAGGCTGGGTTTACGGTGTCATCAATATGGTGTTTGTCAAAGGGAAGAAAGAGGCTGCTCTCAGCAATCCGAGCGGCATCACTTATGCGATTCCCGCGAGCTACATCATTGACTTGCTGCGCCGTAAATAAGTGACCGACCCGGCTTGACTTAATAGCGATTGAGAATTTAGCGGCTTGGCAGAGGATGGCAGGGGAAGGGTAGGCCAGTGGAGTAGGTCGGGCTGGCGGTAATCTGGGGATATAGGTGGAATTCAACCGAACGGGATTATAGATCGCTTAATTATCTCGATAGCCCGTATACAGGGTACAGGGGGAAACAATGCAAATGGTCACGGTGGCAATCGCCGATACCGATCCGGGACGGCGTGCGAGGGTGGAACAAGTCCTCCAAGAAGGGCCGGACATAAAGGTCCTGACGAACATTCTGCCTGGGGAAGGGAGGTACCTGATGGATCAGCCGGGTGAGCCTGATGCGGCTGTTAACGGGAAGGACATGGTTGAACGAATTGGTCGGATGAAGCCCCGAATTCTCTTTTTCCATTTGGACCCGTCGGCGGGTGCGGATTTTGCCTTGCTAGAGACACTGCACCGGCAGTGCCCGGAGACGTTCGTCGTGCTGTTAACCGATAAAACCGTCAAGGAAGAGCTGATCATGCAAGCCCTCGCAAGTGGCGCGCGCGGTTGCTTGAGCCATGAAGCAGAGCCATTTTATTTCTTGAAGGCCGTGCGCGTCATCGACCGTGGCGAGATATGGGTGACACGGCGAATGCTTGGTAAAATTATGGATAAGGTATTGCACTGACCATTCCTGGATGTGATCGGAGAGTTCCTTGATTTTGCTTGCTAGTTGGTCTCAGGAAAACCTTTATCGCTGGGAACAGGCGGTGAACAGCCTTGGTCCTGTCTTCTGCTCAACCAATCTGGATTCCCTCAGGGCGGAACTGGTCCGGATAAAACCCCAGATTCTGATGCTTGATTACGATTTACCAAATCTGGACGGGGTAAATGGTCTGACAGGCCTCATGAATTTGAACCCGGAGGCCAAAGTCGTTATTTTAGGCGGTCCTTTTTCGGACGAAACCGAGTGGGCTTTGTTCCGAACCGGTGTACGGGGTTGCTGCCGTCGTGAAACCGAGCGTGAGCAGCTCAAAAGCGTAATGATGGCGGTTCAGCAAGGCGAGTTATGGATACGGCGATCGCTTAGTTGGCATTTGCTAAACGAACTGGTTACGATTACTCAAGAAAAAAACAGAATCAAACAGGCGGTCGGCGAGCTGCTGGCTAATCTGACCCGACGCGAGTACGAGATCGCTACTCTGGTAGGCAACGGCGAAACCAATAAACAAATCGTGCGGCGCCTAGATATTACCGAGCGAACGGTAAAGGCCCACCTTACCGAAGTTTTTCGAAAGTTGGACGTGGCAGACCGGCTCAAATTAGCATTAATCGTCAAGGGATCGATTTCTCCTCACGACTCGTCACAAATAGGGCATTAGCTGGCTACGCTGCTCCAAGTGCTGACCCGGGGCGGAGTGATAGAGTTTCGTTCAGTTAAAGGCCACGGTACGACTGGTTGCCTTTGGCTGCAGAGGCGCCCTTGGACGTCCTTTCATCGTTGCATAGACTACAATCTCCGTTCTGCGCCCCCGACTTTCGCTAGAAAATGTTACCGGTGAATGTTGTGCCGCTTCCGCTTGTTCAAAAAGATTTTGCCGACGCGGGTTGGCGAAAGGTGAGACTATCGTTCATTTCTGGATTGGCGTACCAAAGTCCAATTGTTCCTGCAGGCTAAGTTGATATCATGCGATAACTGTAATGCATTAGGATGACTATCCATAATAAGAGCTGTCTCATCATTATGATTACCGCATGCGCTACAAGGTTCCGCTCCGGCGTTGCTGGTGCTTAAATTGATAGGTGGTTCGAAGCAACGCAATACACTCAATACGCTCGCTTAGCGAGCGTTGCGATTACGAATATTTTTCAGCGTCCCCACTATCCGGCGGAGAAGAACCCGCTCGGTTATATATCAGGTTATAGCCAATGTCTGGTATATCGAGTCAAAATAATGATGGGTCAAAAGTTTTAATTCGAGCACGCAATATGAGGTTTATGCGTGTGCTGGCACGAGCTGTTGCACAAGTGGTCGCGCGCGCTTAATAGCCGCAATAACAACGCTGATTGCAGTTGTGTTCTTTCCTGAAGAGCGCTGATAAGGGATCGAAATTGCTTCGCATATATAATCACTACATCTCCAGAACGGCAATTTTTCTAATCAGTACGGAAATCATGGTGCTGATATTCATGGTTTATTTTGGAGCGAGCCTTCGCTTTTTCGATCAAGTCGAACCATTCCCTTTCTCGTTGTCGTCTTTGTTCCCGGAAGCTTGCACGTTTACTTTCGTCATGATTTTAAGCATGGCGGCGATGGGATTGTACCAACTCGATTCCCGGCTCGATATAAAAGAAATCTTATTCCGTTTGATGCCATCGATGATGCTGGGATTCGGGATCATCACCTTAATTTTTTATCTACTGCCTGATCTTTATCTCGGCCGTGGCATTCTTGGGCTAGTCATGTTGCTTGCCTTGGCTGGAATTCTCTTGACCCGCGCGGCGTTCCTGAAATGGTCGAGTTTGGGAATCATGGAGTCCCAAGCCATCGTACTGGGTGTAGGGGGGAAGGCGAAGGAATTTGTCGAGCAGGCAAAAAACGATTCCGCCCGACGCGGCCTCAAGATCATCGGTTTTGTTTCGGTGTCCGACGAAGAGCTGCATATCCCTGCTTCGTCGGTGTTGCCCCAGATGGGTTCTTTAATATCTCTGGCTAATCGGTACCGGGCGCAGGAAATCATTATTGCGATTCAGGAGCGGCGCGGGGGCTGTTTTCCCATTCAAGATCTGCTTGAATGTAAGCTGAACGGTATCAAGGTTACGGACTCATCCGCTTTTTTTGAACGGGAGCGAGGCCAGATCAGGGTAAATTCCCTTTATCCCAGTTGGCTTGTTTTTGGCGGCGGTTTCGATCAAAGCCTGCTTCGTTCAGGGATCAAGCGCATCTTCGACCTGGTAGCGAGCGGGATTCTGCTGGTCGCTACGTTGCCGATCATGGTCATCACTGCCATTTGTATCCTTTTAGAGGATGGTCCCCCAATTTTTTATCGTCAGGAAAGGGTGGGAAAAGGCGGTAAAACCTTTATGGTTCTTAAATTCAGAAGTATGCGAAATGATGCGGAGAAAGGCGGGAAACCCCAGTGGGCATCGACCGACGATCCGCGCATAACGCGCGTAGGCAGAATCATCCGCAAGTTGAGAATCGATGAGCTTCCCCAGATATTCAATGTTCTGAATGGAGATATGAGTTTTGTCGGCCCTCGTCCGGAAAGACCCTATTTTGTGAACCAGCTCTGCGCGGAAATACCTTTTTACAATGTGAGACACAGCATCAAGCCCGGAATAACAGGATGGGCACAGGTTCGTTACCGCTACGGCGCCTCGGTCGAGGACGCCATCGAAAAGCTTCAGTACGATTTGTATTACGTTAAAAACCACAGTCTTTTTCTTGATGTCATTATCCTTATCGATACCATCGAAGTGGTAGTGTTGGGCAAGGGCGGGAGATGATATCCGGGCGCAGCCGCACAAAATGGTGACGAACATAGCGGCCGCCAGCTATACGCTGGCCGCGGTTGCGTACCTGGTGTTAGGTGTGCTTTTGCTGACAAGCTGGCGGGGCCGTTTGCACGGCATGGTACTGCCTATCGCTTGCCTTTTGTCCGTGCTTTGGGCGGCGGCGCTAGCGTACCAAGCGTCCCACGACTTCGCCCTTTCGCTCGTGACCGATATTCTGGAAATCGCCAGGAACGCGGGCTGGTCGGCGTTCCTGATCACCCTGTTGGGGCTGAATCGTGACGGCTTCTTCAACGGCAGGATGAATCCCGCCATGTCCATTATCGTGGCGTTGTATGTGGGGTGCGTTATTGCCACTTTTTATGCGCATGGAAACCTTGGCATTTTTCCAGCGCACACGTCCGACTATACCAACAGTATCATTACCAGTGTGGCAATGGCGCTGCTCGGAATGATACTAGTGGAACAGCTGTACAGGAACACGCCGGTTAAGCAGCGTTGGGGAATAAAATTCGCCTGTCTGGGTATTGGCGGTGTTTTTGCGTACGATTTTTATCTCTATAGCGACGCGTTGCTGCTGCGGCATGTCAATCCAGAAATCTGGGCAGCCCGCGGCATTGTGAACGCGTTTGTTGTTCCGTTGATCGCGGTGTCGGCCGCGCGAAATCCCCAATGGTCAGTCGGAATTACAGTATCTCGTCGCATCCTGTTTTATTCCGCGGCATTATTTGGCGCGGCCGCGTATTTACTGGCTATGGCCGCTGCCGGCTACTATCTTCGTTTTTTCGGGGGCAGCTGGGGTACGGTCATGCAGGTGAGTTTCCTCTTCGGCGCGGTCGTCCTGCTGATGGCCGTGCTGTTCTCAGGTACGTTACGTTCCTGGCTCAGAGTCTTTATTAGCAAGCACTTCTTTAGCTACAACTACGACTATCGCGAAGAGTGGCTGCACTTTACGCGCACTCTTTCGGAGAGCGGCCATGGATTGGGTGAGCGCGTGATTCAGGCTTTAGCGCAGTTGGTGGAGAGCCCTGGGGGCAGCGTCTGGATCGCGCGGGATTCAGGAAACTTCGAGCATGTCACTCATTGGAATATGCCCTCGGCGACTGGGATGGAGCCGGTTGCAAGCTCCTTCTGCCAGTTTCTAGAGCACAGGGAGTGGGTGATCGACTTGCAGGAGTATCGCACCAGCCCGGAAAAATACTCGGCAATTACGTTGCCCCCATGGTTGCTAGCTATTTCCAAGGCGTGGCTGGTGGTACCTCTCATACAGCATCGGAAGTTATTCGGTTTTGTGGTGCTGGCACAACCGAGGAGTAAAGTAAAGCTGAACTGGGAGGTAAGTGATCTGCTCAAGGTGGCCGGGAATCAGGCTGCGAGTTATTTGGCACAACACGAGGCCGCCAACGCGCTCATGGTGGCGCGTCAGTTTGAGTCGTTCAACCGCATGTCAACCTTTGTAGTCCACGATTTGAAAAACCTTGTTTCACAGTTATCCCTGCTGCTATCCAACGCTGAAAAACATAAGCAAAATCCGGAATTCCAGCAGGATATGGTTGAAACGGTCTACCTGTCCGTCCAAAAGATGAAACGGCTTTTGGAGAAATTAAGCGGTAGCGATTCAGCTGAGACACCGGCCCCCCTTTCCATCGCCCGGCTGCTACAGGAAGCGGTTAAGAGCAAATCGATTGCCGAACCCAAGCCTGTTCTCGAAGTGCAGGATTCCAACCTCACGGTTTATGCGAATTCCACCCGGCTGGAACGGGTTGTAGGACATCTCATTCAGAATGCGATCGAAGCTACGCCACGCGAGGGCCAAGTTCGAATTCGGCTGCAGAGGGAACAGGATTTCGCGATCATCGAAATAAAGGATACCGGGCACGGCATGAGCGAAGAGTTCATCCGCGAGAAGCTTTTCAAGCCATTTGTTTCCACCAAGTCAGCCGGGATGGGAATTGGTGTATTCGAAAGCAGGGAATATGTGTCTGAACTGGGCGGCAAGCTGGAAGTTACCAGCCGCGAATCGGATGGTACTGTATTCCGTATCCTTCTGCCACTCTGTCAAAACGTTCAAGCACTCAACGCGGCTACCGTAAAGTAGAGATTGCTACAAAAACTCGATCAAGAGAATACAACCGAAGGGGTATGTAAGTGAGTCAGGATAAAAAGAGTTTGCTGGTAATCGAAGATGACCCCGGGCTGCAGAAACAGCTGCGCTGGAGCTTTGATTCGTATGAGGTACTAGTCGCGAGTGACCGTGAAAGTGCGCTTGCATTGCTGAGACGGCATGAGCCGGCGGTCGTCACCATGGACTTGGGGCTGCCTCCGGATCCGGACGGCGCTTCAGAAGGGCTGGCCACACTTGTGCAGATACTTGAGCTTGCGCCGGACACCAAGGTGATCGTGCTGACCGGGAATCAGGATCACGGGAATGCGCTGAAGGCTGTCGCTGCCGGGGCTTATGATTTTCACCAGAAGCCCTTCGACCCGGACATGTTGCATCTCGTGGTGGAAAGAGCATATTACTTGCACGCATTGCAGCAGGAAAACCGCCGGCTGCTGCAAACGCAGACGCACTCGCTTATCACCGGAGTAATTACTCGCGATCCGGTAGTGTTGAAGGTGTGTCGCAATGTCGAGAAGGTCGCGCCGTCGGATGCGACGGTCATTCTCCTGGGTGAGAGCGGCACCGGCAAGGAGATACTGGCGAGGGCGCTACACCAGTCTAGTGCCAGAAGGGAAAAGCGCTTCATGGCTATTAATTGCGCGGCAATCCCGGAAGCGCTGTTGGAAAGTGAACTATTCGGCTATGAAAAGGGAGCCTATACTGGAGCGGTCAAGCAGACCCCCGGCAAAATCGAACTGGCCCATGAAGGTACTTTCTTTCTCGATGAGGTCGGTGATTTACCTATGGCACTACAGGCCAAACTTCTCCGTTTCTTGCAGGAAAGAGTAATCGAACGAGTCGGCGGTCGAAAGGAGATTCCGGTTGATGTTCGTATTGTGTGCGCGACGCATCAGAATCTCAAGAAACTGATCGAGGAATCGCGTTTTAGGGAAGACCTCTATTATCGTCTCAGCGAAATCGTTATTACCATTCCACCCTTGAGAGACCGGGTGGGTGACGCGGCACTACTTGCGCATCACTTCAAGAATAAATTTTGCGCACAGGAAAAGCGCGCGTCGCTCAGCTTTAGTCAGGATGCTCTTGCCGCCATCGAAATCCATCCCTGGCCCGGTAATGTTCGCGAGATGGAAAATTGCATCAAGCGGGCGGTGATTATGGCTGAAGGTCCGATCATTACCGCCGAGGATCTCGGACTGCAGACGTCATCAGGGTCGGCTGAACCCATCAATCTTCGTCAGATACGCGATAAGGCTGAATCCGATGCGCTTATGAAAGCGCTGGCAAGAGTGAACGGAAATGTAGTGAAGGCGGCCGAGCTGCTCGGAGTCAGCCGTCCCACAATTTATGATCTGATGAATCGTCACGGGATAAAATGACGCCCTTGCATGGATCACGGATCTTTTTGAAACTTTCTCAAAAAATTAAATCTTCGTAATGGCACACCTCGTACAAGAGCTTGTTTTCAACTCCGCCAACCGATTTCCCGACGAGGAAGCCTTGGTATACCGGCAAAGCCGGGTAAGCTACGCTGAGTTGGCAAACGACATCGACGTGGTTGCTAAGGCCATGCTGGTTTTGGGTCTGGATCGCGGCGACCGTGTCGCGGTCTATCTTGAGAAGCGCCTGGAGACGATTGCGGCACTGTTCGGAGCGTCCGCTGCGGGGGGAGTTTTCGTTCCGGTCAACCCGCTGCTAAAGGCGGAACAGGTGGCCTATATATTACGGGACTGCAATGTCAGGATTCTGGTCACCTCGGCAGACCGATTGAAGGTGCTTCTCCCTGTTTTACCCCAGTGCCATGATCTGCACACCGTAATGGTCATCGGTTCGGCAGACGCTCAACACAGCATAACCGACCTCTCGCGCACACTTGCCGCCCTGCGTGTCATACCTTGGAACGACGCGCTGATAGCGGCTGTTGCGGTGGGGAGCCACCGCAGTATCGATGACGATATGGCTGCAATTCTCTACACCTCAGGAAGCACAGGCAAGCCAAAAGGCGTGGTTCTTTCTCACCGCAACTTGATCGCCGGCGCGATGAGCGTGGCGCAATATCTCAAGAACGGACGGGAGGATCGAATTTTATCAGTGCTGCCGCTCAGCTTCGACTATGGCCTAAGCCAGCTCACCACCGCGTTTCACGTCGGCGCAACGGGCATACTGATGAACTACCTCTTGCCGCGGGATATTATCGGGGCTGTGGAAGCGGAAAGCATTACCGGCTTGGCGGCGGTTCCCCCCTTGTGGATTCAGCTGGCTCAACTGAACTGGCCAACTAATACATCATTACGTTATATCACCAACTCCGGCGGCGCGATGCCCAGGGCGACGCTTGATCTGTTGCGGGACAATCTACCCAATACTGCGATATACCTGATGTACGGGCTGACCGAGGCGTTCCGCTCGACTTTTCTGCCGCCTGAAGAAGTCGAGGCGCGTCCCGACTCGATGGGCAAAGCGATTCCAAATGCTGAAGTCCTGGTCGTGCGTGAAGACGGGTCGCTTTGCGCGCCGGGAGAGCCGGGCGAGCTTGTCCACCGCGGCGCGCTGGTATCCATGGGATACTGGAACGACCCGGAAAAAACCGCGGAGCGTTTCAAGCCGCTTCCTACCCGGCAGTCCGGGCTGCCCATACAGGAATTGGCGGTCTGGTCGGGCGACACTGTGCGCACGGATGAAGAAGGTTTCCTATATTTCATCGGTCGCCGGGACGAAATGATCAAAACATCCGGTTACCGGGTCAGCCCCACCGAAATCGAAGAGGTGATCTATGCGACAGAGCTGGTGGGGGAAGCGGCGGCAATCGGCGTCGCGCATCCGATGCTCGGCCAGGCTATCGTCTTGATCGTTACAGCGCGGACGGGACGCAATCTTGAACAAGACGAATTGCTATCAGCCTGCAAGCTTCATCTCCCTGCTTTTATGCTACCGAGCCGGGTCGAGGTTCGGGAAGGCAGCCTGCCACGCAACCCCAACGGTAAAATCGATCGCAAACTGCTTGCTCAGGAGTTCCAGAATACCTTTATAGAGCCTGCGCATGAGTAATATCCGTCCGAAGCATGCATCCATGGATCAATTCCCGGTGCGTGACAATTGCCTGCAAATTGGTGGCATTGCTCTCACGCAGCTGGCGCAACGCGTGGGGAGAACTCCTTTCTACGCCTATGACAGACAGCGGATTACTGAACGGGTCGCGTTGCTGCGGCAATGTCTGCCGGCTGAAATTCATCTCCACTATGCAATGAAGGCGAACCCGATGCCGGCTGTGGTGCAGCATATGGCCGGGTTGGTCGATGGCATCGACGTCGCGTCAGCGGGCGAGATGCGCGTCGCGCTTGATACGCCGATGGTCCCCGGGCGAATCAGTTTTGCGGGACCGGGGAAGACCGACGCCGAGCTTTCCTGCGCGATTGCGGCTGGCGTGGTCGTGAATTTGGAGTCGGAGCAGGAAATGGAGCGTATCGCCAGCCTCGGTTACCATCTTGGCGTTTGTCCGAAAGTGGCGGTTCGCGTCAATCCTGATTTCGAACTTAAATCCTCCAGCATGAAAATGGGTGGCGGCGCAAAACAGTTCGGCGTCGATGCGGAGCGCGTACCGGCAATGCTTAAGCGGTTGGGGCAGCTCGGCCTTGATTTCGAAGGATTTCACATCTTCAGCGGTTCACAGAACCTTAAGGCAGGGGCCCTGCAGGAAGCCCACGAGAAAACGGTGCAGCTTGGCGTCTCGCTTGCGCGGTACGCGCCGGCCCCAGTCCGAATGCTGAATATAGGCGGCGGATTCGGCGTGCCTTATTTCCCGGGCGACGACGCTCTGGACTTGGCAAGCGTGGGCGACAACCTCCGGCGCTTGCTCCCGGAAGCGAAGCGAGAACTGCCGGAGGCGCGTATTGTGATCGAGCTCGGGCGCTATATGGTGGCCGAGGCCGGAATTTATGTGTGCCGGGTGCTGGAGCGCAAGGAGTCGAGAGGTCAGACTTTTCTCATCACGGACGGTGGCTTGCACCACCATCTTGCCGCCTCTGGCAACTTCGGACAGGTAATCCGCAAGAATTACCCGGTCATCGTCGGCAACAAGGCTCAAAATAGCGTAAAAGAAACAGTCTCGGTTGTGGGACCGCTTTGCACGCCGTTAGATTTATTGGCGGATCGGATGGAAATGGGCAAAGCGGAAACCGGCGATTTAATCGTCGTTCTTCAGTCCGGCGCTTATGGCCTGACCGCAAGTCCCACGGCATTCCTGAGCCATCCCGCGCCGGTCGAAGTGCTGGTTTAATACCTGTTCCACTTCTTCACCCAGCGGACGGCATGCTTTCCTACCGGCTAGCATTCCGCGCGTAGCAGCCAGAACCAATGACAATAGCGAAACGATACAAAAAAACGGGAGAACTGTATTGAGCGGATTGTGCGGTTGGATGGGCCATAGCGCCTCCGTTACTGAAAATATGCAGCTTGTGCGGCAAATGTGCGGCCCGCTGATGCGCTTTGATGCCAGCGATATTGCGGCTGATGCTGGAGGAAACAGCGCCGCTGCGGTTGCAGCCAGCAGCGATAGCAGACATATTCATAAACAGGATGGGCTTTTGGTCGCGCTATGGGGGCAACCCCGCTTTCGTGAGCCGCGCTTAATCCAGCTTGCGCTTACCAACGGAACGGCAAAGACCCTCGGCCACGATTGGCGCGAGCGCGGCGAAAAAGCCCTTGAAGGTTTGGCGGGCGCGTTTTCTTTGTGCATAATTGATGAGGTCGCGCATGAGGCCTTCCTTGCGATAGACCGCATGGGTGTGAATCCGCTCACCTATCAAGTGTATGACGGAGGGCTCGTCTTCGGCTCATCGGCGGACGCAATCAACATACACACCCGCGCGAAATCCGAAATTTCTCCTCAAAGCCTTTATAACTATGTGTACTTTCACATGGTTCCCGGTCCGGATACTATTTACCAGGGCCAGAAACGTCTCCTGCCGGGCGAGTATCTGTTTTATCGCAAGGGTCATGCCGAGACTCGCAAATACTGGCAAATGCAATTCCTGGAAAACGAGAAGCGCCCCTTTCAGGAGCTCAAAAACGACTTTCTGAGCGTGTTGCGCTCAAGCGTACGCGATGCGGTCGGCGATCATCAAGCTGGCGCTTTTCTCAGCGGCGGCACCGATAGCTCGACCATCGCAGGAATATTGGGAGAAGTTTGCGGCGCGCCTGCCCGCACCTACTCCATCGGTTTCGATGCGTCTGGGTATGACGAAATGGAGTATGCGCGCATTGCAGCCCGTCATTTTTCCACGCGTCATCATGAGTATTACGTTACCCCCGATGACATCGTAAGCACAATCCCCCAAGTCGCCGCCATTTTTGATCAGCCTTTCGGCAATGCTTCCGCTATCCCTGCCTTCTATTGCGCACGAATGGCGAAAGCCGACGGGGTGACCAGGATGCTCGGCGGTGACGGCGGGGACGAGCTGTTTGGCGGCAATGCGCGTTACGCGAAACAACACCTGTTTTCACTTTATGAAAAGACTCCAGTCCTTGTGCGCAAGGGTATCCTCGAGCCGCTGGTCTTTGGTCTACCCGGGGGGAGCGCATTGCCGTTGGTACAGAAGGCGCGCAGCTACATCGAGCAGGCGTCCATACCGATGCCGGCGCGGACGGAGACCTATAATCTGCTGGAGCGGTATGGGCCTGCAGAAGTTTTTACGCGTGAATTTCTTGAAACCGTTAATCCCGGTAATCCAGCTGCGCTGCTGGAAAACGTGTATCACGAGAACAAGGCTAGCAGCCTCATCAATCGTATGCTTGCTTTTGACCGCAAGTTCACGCTCGCTGACAACGACTTGCCCAAAGTGGCCAAGGCTTGCGAGCTGGCGGCGATGGAAGTCGCCTTTCCCCTGATCAGCGACGAGATCGTCGCGTTCTCGCTGCGGCTGGAGCCTCATCTGAAACTCAATGGCACCAAGCTACGTTATTTTTTCAAGGAAGCGCTGCGGGGATTTCTTCCCGACGATATTATCACCAAGCAAAAGCACGGATTCGGCTTGCCTTTCGGCGTCTGGCTGCAACAGCATCGGGGTTTGCAGGCTTTGGCCTCGGACAGCCTGAGCAGCCTCAGGTCGCGAAATATTGTCCGTGCCGACTTCATCGACAACCTGCTCGGGAAGCATCTGGATGAGCATGCTGGCTACCACGGCACCATGGTTTGGGTCCTGATGATGCTGGAGCAGTGGTACCGGCAGCGGGGAACCCACAATCAGTGATATTAATTGGGCTTCATCCCCATCCTGATCCAACCTCGCTTGTTAAGCAATCGGCGCCGATGCTGCATCCCTTGCGCGGTTGAAACGTGTCGAGGTTGGATGGGGCAGAGTGGAGTGGAATGGTTGTATCGGTTTAGACCGACGCGCCGCGATGCTCTGCTACCATTTCAGTGAGAATATCGGTCCACCCGCCTTCTCCTCCGAGAAGCCTACTGATGTGGCTGAAGATCCTCTCCTTCAGAGCCCTTTCAGACTATTTTCCGCCAATTATCCGATTGAAGGCGTGTAACGCGCCCTCTCTACCCCGCGAAGCTACTGCGCGTCATTTGCTGCCGCTATCATTTCCGGGGAGAGACCACATGAGGCTGGATAACGTATTTATTTATTTTGGTCGCTTGCGCAGGCTGGCGCTGACCATGATTGTGGGTTTGGCATGTACGGCTGGCTCCGCAGCAATGGCGGCTACGGACCTATACATTTCCGAGTATATCGAGGGCAGCAGCAACAACAAGGCAATTGAGTTATTCAATGGTACGGCGTCCAACGTTGACCTGGCTGCCGGCCGATATGGTTTAAGAATATATTTTAATGGGTCGGCTACACCTGGGTTGACAATCAGCCTGAATGGGACAGTGCCCGCCGGCGGGGTCTTCGTGCTCGCGCATGGCAGCGCATCCGCGGCGATACTCAGCAAGGCTGACCAGACAGACACCTCAAGCTGGTACAACGGCGACGATGCGCTGGTGCTGGTCAAGGGAACAGCCGTGGTCGATTCCATCGGCCAGGTCGGCGTTGATCCCGGTAGCGAATGGGGCAGTGGCCTGGTCAGCACGCAAGACAACACATTGCGCCGAAAGTCGGTTGTGACGGAGGGGGACACCAACCCCAACGACGCCTTCAATCCGGCGCTGGAGTGGGAAGGTTTTGCCGCCGACGACTTCTCCGATCTGGCTGCGTATGAGGGCGGCACTAATGGGGGCGATACGGCCCCGGTTGTGGCCAGCACCGTGCCCGCCAATGCGGCGGCGGGGGTGGCGGCGGATGCCAGCGTGACAGTCAACTTTTCCGAGCCGGTAAATGTTAGTGGCAGCTGGTATTCATTGAGCTGTTCGAGCAGTGGTATGAAGACCGCAATAACCAGCGGTGGCGCTTCTAATCTCACGCTGGACCCGGTTGACGATTTCATGGCAGGTGAGACCTGCACGCTGACGGTTGTGGGCGCCAGTGTGACCGATCAGGACACGGCAGATGGGCCCGATTCGATGGCGGCCAACTACACCGCCAGCTTCAGCGTTGCGGGAACGGAGACGGGATGTGACGGGCCCTACACGGCGGCCTTTCTGATTCAGGGGAGCGGAAGCGCCACGCCCCTTAGCGGCGTGGTGACAACCAAGGGCGTAGTCGTGGGGGACTACGAGGGACCTTCGCCCGCGCTGCGCGGCTTCTACCTGCAGGATCTTGTCGGCGATAACGACTCCACCACCTCGGACGCGGTATTTGTTTTCAATGGTAACAACGATAGCGTCCAATTGGGTCAGGTTGTTCGCGTTACCGGCACTGTTGGAGAATTTCAGAACCAGACGCAGCTAAGCGCGACCAGTATTCAGCAGTGCGGCACCGGAAGCGTGGCGCCGGTGGATGTAATGTTGCCCATGGCGTCGAGCGAGGACTTCGAGCGTTACGAGGGGATGGTGGTGCGCCTGCCGCAAATCCTGTATGTCACCGAGCACTTCCAGTTGGGACGTTTCGGTCAGGTCGTACTGTCATCCAGCGCGCGTCTGCCGCAGCCGACGAATGTCGCCCTACCCGGCGCGGCCGCGCTGGCGGTACAGGCACAGAACAATCTCAACCGCATCATCCTTGACGATGGATCGAACGGTCAAAACCCCGATCCGATCGTGTTTGCGCGCAATGCTCAGCCCCTGTCGGCAGTCAACACGCTGCGCGGTGGAGATTCTGCCACCGGTATCGTGGGCGTCATGACGTACGCCTGGAGCGGTAACGCTGCCAGCGGTAACGCCTGGCGGGTGCGGCCGGTCAATGCGCTGGCCGCCAGCATGCCCGAGTTCCATACCGAAAACCCAAGACCGGAGTTCAGTCCCAACGTGGGCGGTACGCTGCGCGTCGCAGGCATGAATGTATTGAACTATTTCAATAGCTTCGGCGAGTGCACTGGAGGCGTATCGGGCAGTCCGATGGATTGTCGTGGCGCCGAGAACAGCGAAGAGTTTACCCGTCAGCAGGCGAAGACCATCGCCGCCCTCGTGGAGATGGAAGCCGATATTGTCGGTCTGATCGAGATCGAGAATGACGGCTACGGCGGCAACAGCGCGATTCGCAATTTGGTGGCTGCCCTGAACGCCGCAACCATGCCCGGCAATTATGACATTGTGGATGTCGATGCCCGCACCGGGCAGACCAATGCGTTGGGTACCGATGCTATCAAGGTCGGCTTTATCTATCGTCCGGCAAAGCTTGCGCTAGTGGGGACGACTTCCGCGCTCAACAGTGCGGCATTCCAGAGTGGGGGCGATAGTGCCCCCCGCAATCGTCCGGCGCTGGCGCAGTCTTTTCAGCAGATCGGTGATGCCGGGGATGGAGAACGTTTCATCGCGGTAGTGAATCATTTCAAGAGCAAAGGCAGCGCCTGTGACGCGCCAGACGCTGGCGACGGTCAGGGCAATTGCAATGCCGTGAGACTGAATGCCGCGAACGAGCTTCGAAGCTGGTTGGCTAGCAATCCCACCGACACGGCGGATCCGGACGTCCTGATCATTGGCGACCTCAATGCATACGCCAAGGAAGATCCGGTGAGGGCATTCACGAGCAATGGCTGGGTGAATCTAACCGAAGCCTACCGCGGGCTGGACGCGTACAGCTACGTTTTCGATGGTCAGTGGGGTTATCTCGATCATGCTTTGGCGACGCCTTCCCTGGCATCTCAGGTGGTGAGCGTAGCAGAATGGCACGTCAATGCGGATGAGCCGAATGTGCTCGACTATAACACTAACTTCAAGACGCCCGCGCAGATCAATAGCCTGTTCGCCCCCGATCCTTTCCGCAATTCCGACCACGACCCGGTTATCGTCGGCCTGAAGCTGGCGCCGCTCGGTACTTGCACCAGTCCTGACGCGTCGCCCATCGTAGTCCTGGGCAACGCCAGCAGCGGGGTTGTCAACCGCGTGATCGACAAAGGTTGCACCATTGATGACTTGATACTGGACGAGCAGGCATGGATCAGCCAGACCGCCTTCCTCGCCCATGTATCGAAAGTAAGTTTTGATCTGCTCAAACAGAAGAAGATCACTGCCGCTGAGCGCAGCAAGCTCATGGTTGCCGCCCAAGCCTCCGGCGTCGGTGCGGGGGATGCCGATTGATGGCCGACTTTAACGAACGGTGGAGCTACCGAATGAACAAAAAGGCATTTTTGGCAGCGCTGCTGGCTGCCTTTATTCCAACGCTGGCGCATGGCGCCTGCACGACACCTGATACATCCCCCCACGGTTGCGTTCGGCAATTACGATACCGAGGTCGCCAACCGGGCGGTCGATGGCGTCTGTACGATCGATGATCTCATCAAAGACGAGCAACCCTGGGGTAGCCAGCAGGCATTCCTCACCCACGCGTCAAAAGTTAGCTTCGATCTGTTCAAGCAACGCAAAATCACGGCTGTAGAACGCAATAGGCTCATGGTCGGTGCCCTGAAATCTGGCGTTGGAACAACTCTGAAGATCAAGCTGATAGCTTTCAACGACTTTCACGGCAATATTAAATCGGGCGAAGGCTCTTCCAGCAATCCTGGCGTCGCCCGTTTTGCCACGACGATCAAGGAATTGAGAGCTTGCCAATGAGTCGCATGCCGTCGTCTCAGCGGGAGATCTGATTGGCGCAAGTCCCCTTACCTCTGCGCTGTTCAAGGATGAGCCCACCATAGAAGCGATGAACCGCATTGGCGTCGACTTCAACGCCGTTGGCAACCGAGTTCGACGAAGGCAAGACTGAGTTGCTGCGCATGCAGAATGGCGGCAATCATCCAACCGACCCGTACACGGAAAAGGCCTTCCCGCCGACCTGAAGGAAGGTGTATCTCGTGGCGCAGAATTCAAGTTCCTGGCGGCCAACGTGGTGGATAGCGCTACCAACAGCACGCTCTTCCCCGGGGTAGGCATCAAGAGCTTTCCGGGCATCAAAGTCGCCTTCATCGGCATGACGCTGGAGGGCACGCCGACTATTGTGTCACCCTCAGGCGTTGCCGGTCTGGAATTTCACGATGAAACGGATACCGTCAATGCGATGATTCCGCAGCTCAAGGCACAAGGTATCGAAGCGATAGTCGTGCTGATTCACGAAGGCGGTTTTCCCACCCTGGAGGGAGGCAATTGCACTGGCCTATCGGGACCCATCTTGGATATCGTCAATCGACTTCACACGGAAGTGGATCTTGTGATCTCCGGACATACCCATAAGGTTTATAACTGCCTCATTAACAACTCCGCGGATCAGTCGGTGCGTGTAACCTCAGCGGGTCAATATGCTCGTGTGCTGAGCGACGTCGACATGATTATAGACACCCGCAGCAAGGATGTTGTCGCTGTCAGTGCCAACAACATCAATGTCGGCAGCAGCACCAGTGCCGTGGTGCAGGACCCCAGCCTGCTGGAATTGGTCGACCATTATGCCGCCCTGTCAGCTATGCCCGCAACGCGCGTGATCGGCAACATTACGGCAACCATCGCCCGCGATAACAACAACTCCGGCGAATCGGCGCTGGGTGACGTGATCGCCGACGCACAGCTTGCAGCGACCCGAAGCGCCGGTACGGGTAGCGCGGTGGTAGCGTTCATGAACCCCGGCGGTATCCGGGCTGACCTGCCATTCTCCGCTCCGGGCAAGGTGGATGGCACCGTCACCTATGGCGAAGCCTTTACCGTGCAGCCTTTTGGCAATTCGCTGGTGACCATGACCCTGACTGGTGCGCAACTCTATGCACTGCTTGAGCAGCAATGGGGCACTGCGCAGCCCTTCCCGCGGATTCTCCAGGTATCGAATGGCTTCACCTACGCACATACTTTCCCGCTGCCACTTAACCGCAATCTGGATGAAGCCGAAGGGGCGCAATTCACCAACTCGGTACGTGGACACAATTACGTGGTGCCCCGCTCGGTCATGATCGATGGCGCCGCGATAAGCCCGTCCGCAAGCTACCGTGTCACCGTCAACAGCTTCCTCGCGGACGGCGGCGGCACCTTCACCGTATTGCGTGAGGGCACGAACCGTTTGGGGGGCGCAGTGGATACCGATGCGCTGGAAGCCTACCTGATGGCTAATCCTACCGGCGTCGTCCCCGGACCGCAAAACCGCATAATACGTCAATGAGCATAGCTGAAATAAGCCGGGTAAAAATATAATGAAAACCAGGGTCCAACCCCTGCTGGCCGGCCTGTTCATGGCGGGGTTAAGCGCCGGCGCACACGCTGCCTATTTCGAACGGGTCGATTATCTGGCGACGGGTGGCTATAGCGCCGCGACGAACGGCGACAGCGTCAGTGACGCCGTAACGGATTTATCCCCGGCATGGAGCGACGTGGCTCTGTTTGGCGCCAATCTATATAACGCTTCCTTAACCGGCGGTTTGCTGGAGCATAGCTACGCCACGGATGCGTTCCTGAGTTTTTCGGTGGCGAGCATGGACCTGACAATGACCCTTAGCCACTCGTTGAGCGCGGCGTCGAGCGGTGGACTCAATGTTCCCAGTCATCAGCAGGACGCTTTCATTGATCTTACTGCGGCGACCCTCACAATAGTGGCTGGCCTTGGGGAAGCCAATGGTTCTGCCGTACAAGTCAGCTTCGCGGGGGATGCCAGCGCGCTCTACGATGTACATAGCATGGTAAGCGGCGGCTGTCTCGGGCTTGGCCTGTCCGTCTCCCGGGGCAATGACGTGGTTGGGGAATATCTATGGGACGTGCAGCAAGGAGGCGATCAACCGGTGAGTTTCAGCTTCGCGGGCGTCGTCGGCGAGGAACTCAGCTTCAGCAGTTTTATGCTTACGGGCGCCAGCCTTGAGAATGCTTATCTTGCCCCCAACGCTTCGCCCTATACGCTTGTTGAAGCAGGGGCCTTGCTGAGTGGCAGTTTCAGCATTGCCGTTGTGCCGGAGCCAGAAACCTACGCCATGTTTCTTGCAGGTTTGGGTTTGCTCGGTTTCATGTCACGCAGTTCCCTATCCTGATTCGATCCAGAAGCAGACAATACGGCGCGGACAGGGGTAAGACCTGTGGAATGAACACGTTTTTACCCCTCGTCCGTTGCCGGCAGTAAATGTCGGTGCCGTTCTGTCGAGGGACTTGAACGCCGTATTCTTTCTGCAAAATGCTTCCGCTTTCAGCGGAACCCACTTATAGGCGTCTCCCTCACGGAGGCCGCCCGAGCCGCCAGTACCCTCTACCTTCGTTGGGTAACCTTAGGACTGAGAGTAGTGTTTCCCCAATTGTCGCGAAGTATCGTCCACTATTCAGCCGTACGACGAGGTGAGTCACAGGCGGTTACGCACTTATCGTGCTCGTTCCTGACAAATACCGCCATGCGGCACAGCGGTTTCAAAAAAATCTAGTGCTTCACGATCAAATGCTGTCTATGATGTAATTACAAAGGGCAAGACCGCGAACTGCTAACGTTATAAGCGCGGAGGCAATCTCGTGATACGCGGGGACGTCAGCAATGTAAGCGCTAACGGTGGCGCAAAAGATGGCCATGCTGTCTAGTCAGCAAATCCTATCGTTCAAATACTACGCTACGCACCTGCAGCGTCATGACTGAGCTTGTTTTGGTATTGGTATGCAAACGGCCAACATTGGGCATCGCCAAGCAACGGCTGGCCGCGAGCGTGGGACAGGAAGGAGCCAGGCGCATTGCCGAGGCATTGCTCGCCTGTGCGCTGGAGGATGCGCGCGAATGGCCGGGTCCGGTGGTCATCGCGCCAGCGCACGCCTCCAATTACGCCTGGGCCGCTTCCTTATTACCCCAGTTACAGCCAAGAATTCATATCATCCCCCAAATCGAGGGCAATCTGGGACAGCGGCTAAACGCAGTGGACCATAGCCTGCGCGAACGGGGGCTGGAACACCTGATTTACATCGGCAGCGACGCGCCCGCGCTGGTGGCAGCCGACTACGCGGCGGCGCGGGAGGCTTTGCTGAACCATGATACTGTTTTGAAGCCTGCTGCCGATGGCGGCGTCGTGTTGATGGGGAGCCGCCGCAGTTGGCCGATGCTGGACGCGCTGCCGTGGAGCACATCGCATCTGGGGTCGGCGCTGGCCGACTGCTGCCAAGCGGCTGGACAGTCTCTTGCCACGCTTGCGCAGAGTTTCGACGTGGATGAAGAGCAGGATATGCTTCATTTAATCGCCGCCTTGAAGGCCGACCCGCGGCCGGCCCGGCAGGCATTGTGCCAGTTGACTTGCGATATCGTCAGCGTGGGGGCACTGGGCCATGCCCAGGTTTAGCGTGATCATTCCTTGTTACCATGATGAGAGCAAGCTGGCAGATCTGCTCCGCCAGCTGCAACAGTTGCCAGATTCGTCGCTTGAAACCATCGTCGTGGACGGTGCGCGCGACGCGGCCTGCGGCAGAGTATGTCAGCAGTATGGGGCGCAGTGGCTGGCGGCCGAACCTTGCCGTGGACAACAATTACGCATGGGCGCCGCGGTAGCGAGAGGGGATGCACTATGGTTCCTGCATGCCGACAACCGGTTGCCTCCCGACCCGCTGAGTGCAATGCAGCTTGCATTCGACCAAGGGGCGGTGGGTGGCTATTTCCGCTTTCGTTTTGATCGTCCTCGCGCTTGGCCTGCGCTGCTGCTGGAACCAGCAATCGCCTTCCGTTGCCGGTTCGGGGTGCCCTACGGTGA
Source organism: Nitrosospira sp. Nsp14 (assembly GCF_900113575.1). Taxonomy (GTDB): domain Bacteria; phylum Pseudomonadota; class Gammaproteobacteria; order Burkholderiales; family Nitrosomonadaceae; genus Nitrosospira. The sequence goes on along the minus strand of NZ_FOPV01000009.1, from coordinate 8,175 downwards.
TCAGGGTTTGTTCATGCGGCGGAATGCCTATTGGAACGCGGGTGGCCATTCACCCTGGCCCTTGTTCGAGGAGGTCGCCTTGATTGAGGGGCTGCGCCGGCAGGGACGCTTTGTGCCCGTGCGCCAGCCAATCCATGTCGATCCGCGCCGCTGGCATCGGGATGGATGGTGGCGCCGTACCTGGGTCAATCGCAATCTTGCGCTTGCTTTTGCCCGGGGTGTCTCGCCTGATAGATTGGCGGCACGCTATCGGTCGAAAACCAACTGATTTTCGCAGGAGGTGGATTCATGCATGATATTGTCCAGCAGTACTATGGAGCGACCCTAAGCTCGTCGCTCGATCTTCAGACCAATGCTTGTACAACCGGGGATAACTTGCCCGAATATGTCAAGCCGATACTCGCCCGGATACACAGCGAGGTGCTTACTCGCTACTACGGCTGTGGGCTGGTGCTGCCCGAACTGCTTGAAGATCTGACCGTGCTCGATCTGGGCTGCGGTGCCGGGCGTGACGTATACGTGTTGTCGAAACTGGTGGGAGAAAATGGCCGCGTAGTGGGGGTCGATATGACCGAAGAGCAATTGGCTGTCGCGCGGCAGCATGAGGAATACCATCGTAAAGTATTCGGTTATGCCGTCAGCAATGTGCGTTTTCTGCACGGCTACATCGAGCGCCTGTCGGAGCTCAAACTGGCCGATGCGAGCGTGGATGTGATTGTTTCGAATTGCGTGCTCAACCTTGCGCCCGACAAGGCAGCGGTGCTGCGTGAGGCTTGGCGCGTGCTGAAGCCCGGCGGCGAATTATACTTTTCCGATATTTATACGGACCGTCGGGTACCTGCAACACTCAGCACCGATCCTGTTCTATATGGGGAATGCCTAAGCGGCGCCCTGTATTGGAACGATTTCATCAACCTTTCCCTGAAGCATGGGTTTGACGACCCACGCCTGATATACGATCGCAGGGTTGTCCTGCGCAACGCAGAGCTGGCCTCCCGCACTGGCAACATCCGTTTTTTCTCCGCGACTTACCGCTTGTTCAAAATGGACAATCTGGAGCCGGCATGCGAGAACTATGGCCAGGCGGTCGTTTATCGCGGCACGATACCACATCACCCCCATGTGTTCGTGCTCGACAAGCATCACCGCATCGAAACGGGAAAGCATTTTCCGGTCTGCGGGAACACTTGGCGCATGCTGCGCGACAGCCGGTTCGCCGCGCATTTTGAGTTCTATGGCAACTTCGAGCGGCATTACGGCATTTTTCCCGGTTGCGGCATGGGGCTTCCCTATGACGACAACGTCAATGACAGCGGGACAGCACGAGCCGGTGGATGCTGTTAGCGATGGGTACGCGGCTCGAGCTTGAGGCGGACCGGACCATCCGTTCCAACGACTGGTGGCTGACTCCGAGCGGAGAACCGCGTGGTGCTATCCGGGCGCATGCATTGGACGAACTTTGGTTTCATACCGGCACCGCCTGCAATCTTGCCTGCCCTTTCTGCCTTGAGGGGTCGAAGCCGGGCGACAACCGCCTGCAGCTGTTGCGCTTCGATGACGCGATGCCCTATATAGACGAAGCGCTCAGGCTCGGCGTCAAGCGGTTTTCTTTTACCGGCGGTGAGCCTTTCGTCAACAAGGACATCATACGCATCCTGGATTATGCATTGCGGCACCGGTCCTGTCTGGTGTTGACCAACGCGACCGAGCCATTGATAAAACGTCTCCAGCAGCTAAAACCGCTACGCGACCATTCATCGGAATTGCATTTCCGCATAAGCCTGGACTATGCGGATCCGGTACGCCATGACGCGGCCCGCGGAGCAGGTATGTTTGCGCGTGCTTTGGAAGGCCTGCGGGCGCTCCACGAGATGGGATTTCATGTGTCGGTGGCGCACCAAAAGCTGTCCGACATGGCACAGGATGCCGTTGCTGCTCGCTTCGCCGAGATTTTTCGCTCCGCCGGGCTACCCGAGCAGTTGACGCTGATCGAGTTTCCAGAACTTCATCCCCCACACGCGGATGTGGCAGTGCCGCAGATTACCGGACGCTGCATGGCCGACTTCCATTCTGAAGAGACAAGACGATCTTTCATGTGTTCTTTCAGTAGGATGGTCGTAAAAAGCAACGGCTGCACGTATGTTTACGCCTGCACGCTTGTGGATGACGATCCCGATTACATCCTTGCGCAAACACTGACCGAAGCTCTGCAAGCACCTGTGAGCATGAAACATCATCGATGCTATAGTTGCTTTAAATACGGTGCGTCGTGCAGCGAAGTGAAGCGCGGTGTTGATTAACGCCAGCGCGGGCAGAATCCCCCATGTCGCGAAGAATGATTGTTAGAGGCACCGACGATGAAACGCTGGTGGTTGCTCTTGTTGCTGATATTGTTGGGCGGATTGTTTTTTGCCTTTGATCTCCAGCGTTTCATTACCCTCGAAACCCTCAAGAACAGTCGCGACGAACTGCAACGGGCCTATCTGACGCAGCCACTGCGCTTAATAGGATACTACGCCAGCGTCTATATTATTATCGCTGCCCTTTCCCTGCCCGGGGCGGCGATGATGACGCTGGCGGCCGGCGCAATTTTCGGGTTGTGGGTCGGCATTCCGGTCGCGGTCATTTCCGCCAGTATTGGGGCGACATTTGCTTTCTGGATGTCGCGGTACGTGTTTCGCGTTGCCGTCCAGCAACGCTTCGGGGAACGCATGGTGGCGATCGACGAAGGCGTCCAGCGGGATGGCGCATTCTATCTTTTCACTTTGCGCCTGATACCCATCTTTCCTTTTTTCATGATTAATCTGCTAATGGGCCTCACCGCTATGCAGACCGGCACTTTCTTTTGGGTCAGCCTGTTGGGCATGCTGGCCGGGACCGCGATTTATGTTAATGCCGGGACGCAGTTGGGTTTGCTCACCAGCTTTTCAGGGATCCTCTCGCCGGGATTGATCGGTTCCCTTGCGTTGCTGGCTGCCTTTCCCTGGGTGGCGAGGTGGGGTCTTGAACACGTTCGGATGACGAGAATGAGTAGGATGAGGGGCAAAAACTGGACTAAACCAAACCGTTTCGAGCGTAATCTCGTGGTCATCGGTGCCGGCGCCGCCGGCCTGGTCACATCCTATGTCGCCGCTGCTACGCGGGCCAGAGTGACCCTCATCGAAGCAAACAGGATGGGCGGCGACTGTCTTAATTATGGTTGCGTACCTTCGAAAGCGCTGATCCGTTCCGCCGCGTTCCTGCGGGAGACGCGCCGGGCTAGAGCGCTGGGCATTGCGTACGCAGCCGTCGAATACAGTTTCGCTGACATAATGGCACGTGTGCGCCGAGTTATAACAACCGTCGAACCCCATGACTCCGCGCAGCGCTACGCCGAACTGGGAGTGGAGGTCATCCATGGCAAGGCCCGGGTTACCTCTCCCTGGACGGTGGAGGTTAACGGACGATCCATCACCACGCGCGCGATTGTCCTCGCTACCGGCTCGCGCCCGGTCATCCCGTCCATCCCGGGCCTGGAGCGGGTGCGCTACTATACATCCGACACCATCTGGTCGTTGACTGAGCGTCCCACGCGGCTGGTGGTATTGGGCGCCGGGCCGATCGGCTGCGAATTGGCTCAGGCGTTCGCACTTCTCGATTGTGAGGTCACGCTGGTGGCGAACAACGGTTTGCTGGTGAGAGAAGATGCCGATGCTGTTGCGGTGATTGAAACCGCGTTGCGCATGGATGGCGTCCGCCTGCTGACTCAAACCGATGCTGTTCGTTGCGAATGCGAAGCAGGGGAACAGCATTTGATCGTACGTCACAAGGACGGAGCCGAAAATTCGCTTCCTTTTGATGCCCTGCTATGCGCTGTAGGAAGAACGGCACATACCGAAGGGTTGGGCCTGGAGGAGTTGGGAATTCCGGTTTCAAAAAAGGGCCATATCGAGACCGATGCGTGGTTGCAGACGCTTTATCCCAACATCTATGCCTGCGGCGACGTGGCCGGTCCCTATCAGTTCACTCACGTTGCGGGGCATCAGGGGTGGTACGCGTCCGTGAATGCTTTGTTCGGGAGCGTGAAGCGCTTCAAGGTGGACTACTCGGTCATTCCATGGACCACGTTTACCCATCCCGAGCTCGCTCGCGTCGGGCTTTCCGAGGCTGAAGCCAGCAGGCGCGGCATTAAGTATGAGGCAACGCGCTACAGTCTGGAAGATCTAGACCGGGCAATTACGGACGAAGCGGCGTTCGGGTTTGTCAAAGTTCTCAGCCCGCCGGGAAGGGATCACATTCTGGGCGTCACCATTGTCGGTGAGCATGCCAGCGACCTGCTGGCGGAATTCGTCCTTGCCATGAAACATGGCATCGGCCTCAAGAAGATTCTGGGTACGATCCATACCTACCCGACCTGGTCCGAGGCGAACAAGTATGCCGCGGGACAGTGGCGGAGTGAGCATTTGCCCGGCTGCGTGCTTGACTTGGTGGAAAAATACCACGCTTGGCGGAGAGGATAGGGAGAACGGAATGAAACTTGCGGGAGTTGCAGTCGTGGGCACTATCATGTTCGCCGTTGGACTGGTCTGGAGCCCGTCGGGGAACACTGCAGCGCAAAAACTGGTGTTGACAGGGGCCAGCACAATCGCGCCCTTAGCTGGAGAGATTGCGCGGCGTTTCGAATCACGGCATCCTGGAACACGAATAGATGTGCAGACTGGCGGCTCCTCGCGGGGAATCAACGACGTCCGCAACGGGACGGCCGATATCGGCATGGTCTCGCGTGACCTGAAGCCGGAGGAGAAGGGTTTGCACGCCTACGCTATCGCTTTGGACGGAGTCGGAATAATCGTCCACGCTAGCAACCCGGTCGTTATGCTACACCGGCGGCAGCTTATCGATATTTATACCGGAAAAATCGCGAACTGGAAGGAAGTGGGAGGGGTAAATTCGCCTATCACCGTGGTGAACAAGGCCGAGGGACGTTCCACGCTTGAATTGTTTTTGAGCTATCTTAATCTAAAGAACAGCCAGATTAAACCGCACGTAGTCATAGGGGATAACGCCCAAGGTATTAAAACAGTTGTGGGCAACCGGAATGCCATTGGTTACGTTTCGATAGGCGCGGCTGCATACGAAGCAGAGCATGGGACGCCAATCAAGCTGTTGCCTCTTGATGGCGTTGCCGCCACGGTGGCGAATGTGCGTAGTGGTACGTTTCCACTATCACGGCCGCTGAACCTGGTGACCCGGGTCTTTCCGGAAGGGCTGGCAAGAAAGTTCATCGAATTCGCACGCTCCCCGGAGGCACATGATCTGGTCGAAGCGCAATATTTTGTTCCCATCAGCATCCGTTGATACACTGATTCTCTGGCTGCTGCGGATAGCCTCCGGTATAGCGGCTGGCATGGTGTTATTGATTCTCTTCTTCCTTCTTGCCGAGTCCTTGCCTCTTCTGAGGGAGGTCTCGGCTGTGCGCTTCGTCACAGATAGCTCGTGGCAACCCAGCGAAGGTGCGTACAACCTCGCGCCCATGCTGTCCGGTACGCTTTACGCCGCGGGAGGGGCGTTATTCCTGGCCACGCCGCTTGGTATAGCCTCGGCCTTATTTGTTGCCTACTATGCCCCGCCCCCGGCGGCTGGCGTTTACCGGCGTCTGATCGAATTGCTCGCGGGCATTCCCTCGGTGGTGTATGGCTTTTGGGCATTGACGACTCTGGTACCGCTGATTAATGAATTGCATCCCCCGGGCGCCAGTTTACTGGCTGGAATCCTGGTGCTGACGTTGATGATCCTGCCAACCGTCGCGTTGACGGCGCACGCGGCGCTTCTGGCTGTGCCGGATGAATACTTGCGCGGTGCGGCAGCGCTTGGGATGTCACGTTGGAGCATCATTCGCGGTGTGGTCCTGCCTGCGGCGAGGATGGGTGTCACCGCGGGCGTCATCCTTGCGGCGGGCCGCGCCATCGGCGAAACGATGGCTGTGCTGATGGTAACGGGCAATGTAGTGCAGCACGCGTCCACTGTGTACGATCCGATACGCACGCTCGCTGCCAACATTGCATTGGAAATGCCTTACGCGTTAGGCGACCACAGGGCTGCTTTGTTTGTATCCGGCCTAGTGCTCATGCTGCTGGTGGTCGCGCTATGGAGCGCCGCAGCGCGGATCGGAAGGAATTGAGGTGGGAAAAGCTGAAACAGCTTCGACAAGGGCTATGCCCTCCAGCAATGGTTGGCACGACCGGCTGGCGGAATGGAGCGTATACGCCGTTGCTTTGCTGATCAGCGCCGTTTTTCTGTGGATATTCGGTGATCTTGCACGCGGCGGAATTGAACATCTCTCCTGGAGCTTCCTGCTGGATCCACCGCAGAATGCCGGGCGCGGCGGGGGCATCGGTTCGATCCTGGTTTCCACCATCCTGGTCCTCCTGATCGCTTTGGTCGTGGCCCTCCCGCTGGGCTGGGCTGCGGCTGTCATGCTTGCCGAATATGTTTCCTCCGGCAGCCGCTTTGGCTATACCGTGCGCAATAGTCTGCAGATTCTCGCCGCGGTGCCGTCCATCGTTTTTGGCCTGTTTGGCAATGCTTTTTTCAGCATTTATCTCGGTCTCGGGTTTTCCATTTTATCCGGAGGGCTGACCTTGGCCTGTATGCTCCTGCCCATTCTTGTCAGCACGGCCGAGGCTGGTTTGCGAGCGCTGCCTGACACGTACCGTTCGTTAGCCGTGGCGCTGGGCATGTCACGCGCGGCAACTGTGTTTCATGTACTGCTACCGGCCGCCGCGCCTGCGCTGGTCGCCGGTTTGCTGCTGGGCATCGGCCGTGCGATGGCGGAAACCGCGGCTCTATTATTCACCAGCGGATATGTCGACCGCATGCCGGGATCTTTGCTGGACTCCGGACGCACGCTGGCGGTGCATATCCTTGACTTATCGATGAATATTCCGGGCGGGGATGTGGCAGCCCACGCCTCGGCACTGGTGCTGATTGTTGTATTGCTGCTTATCAACCTTCTCGCCATGGAGATGGCAACAGGCTGGCAACGAGGAAAGATAGTGACGGAATGAATACAAAACACCAAGCCGGCACAACCGCGTCTGGCCGATTCATGGGCCAGGACGACACGTATACCCTCGGACCCATGCAGTCCGGCCCGGCATGTTGCGAACCCCAGTCCTTGATCGAGGCGGAGAACTTCTCTCTTAGCTATGGCGCCAGGACCGTGTTGGAAAACCTCTCCCTGAATATCTATCGTGGCTGCATTACCGCCCTTATCGGTCCTTCCGGATGCGGGAAAACCAGTTTCCTGTCCTCGATCAACCGGCTGACTGATCTGATTCCCGGTTGCCGGGTCGGTGGTCGTATTCGCATTGACAATTGCGACATACATGACCCGGAGTGCGACCTCCGCGCGTTGCGGCGGAAGATTGGCATGGTCTTCCAGAAGCCCACGCCTTTCCCGCTCTCAATCCACCGTAATATTGAGCTGCCTTTGCGCGAACATGGTATTACCCGGCGTGCCGAAGCTGATGGCATCATTCAGCGCGTCCTGCAGGACGTTGGATTGTGGGAAGAGGTGCATGACCGGCTGCATAGTCCCGCGCTCAGCCTGTCAGGTGGACAGCAGCAGCGCCTCTGCATTGCGCGCGCACTGGCATTAACTCCTCAGATTCTGCTGATGGATGAGCCATGCAGTGCCCTCGACCCGATCGCCTCGGGGGTGGTGGAGGATCTCATCACGCGCTTGTGCGGACGCTACACCATCGTTATCGTCACCCACAACCTGGCGCAGGCTCGGCGTATCGCCCACTATGCGGCATTTTTCTGGACCAGGGGCGATGCCGGACGGCTGGTTGAATTTGGTCATTGCCGGCAGATTTTTGAAGCGCCTGCGCATGAACTTACCGCCGCTTATATCAATGGGGCTCGTGGTTGACGCACTAAGGGCAGATAAAGCACCCAGTTTGCAATTTGAATGCTGTCGCACGTCAAGTTTTATGTGAACCCGTTACGACGGTGGATATGACGGTGGATATTCATGACGGGAGGTTTACTGTCTCGAAAAACCCTTTTCACATCAATGCTATTTCGATGATTTTCACCATGGACATGTAAATTGTAAAGCTGTATAGTTGCCGGGCCTACGCTCTTTAGGGCATCTCTAAAAATTCGAAATTCGCGCATACCTCGTTGCCG